>QQVE01000026.1 GCA_003389325.1 Planctomycetota bacterium | reverse complement strand
TCGATTTCGATGGCTCGTCGATCATCGGTTACAGCCTGCAGAACGCCACCAACAGCTTCCTGCCCGCGGGTCACACGCCGATCTTGGCCGGCGTTGCCACGGCCCTGACTTCGCAACTGGAAGAAGCCGCCCTGACGCCGGGTTCCGGTTCGATCGGGTTCGTCTTCCCGACCGGTTTGGACCTCGCTGGCTTGCAGGCCTTGCTAACGGTCAACCAGGTGAGTCGCTTCCTTGGCGCTCCGTTGGTGCCGTTCGACCTGGTTGTACTCAGTAGCGGTCCGGTGGTGCCCGAGCCGAGCACGTTCGTGCTTTGGACGGTGGCCCTGGGCACCCTTGGCCTGGTCGCGGCCCGCAGGCGGCGGATCGCGTAAGCGGCCGAGACTGAGGCTCGCTAGCACTTCTCACGTCGGCTCAGCGGCCCGCCAAGTGGTCTGGGTGGGCCGTTGCCGTTTCGGTATTCTCCGCGGTCTCGATTCGTTCTTTTTCTCCCGCGGCGACTCCCGTTCCGGCAACGCCATGATTGCGCCCGCTTCGCTCCAACGCCCCATCTTCATCGTCGGCACGGTTCGCAGTGGCACGACGCTGCTGGCCAAGTGCCTGGGCGACCATCCCGAGATTTGCTGGGTCCACGACGAAGGCACCGAGATGTCGACCACCTGGCACACGGCAACGCGCGTCTCATTGGGTGTGCCACGGCTCGCCTGCGAGCATTGTCTACCGGCCGATGCGACGGCAGCGACCGATGCGGTGCGCGAACAGACGCGGTCCGCCTTCGACGCTCTCTTTCGACAAGAGCGCGCCGCAGGCGAACATCGCTTCCTGGGCAAGAACCCGCACCTCTGGAACAAGCTACCCTTCCTCAAGGCCCTGTTTCCCGACGCCGAATTGGTTGTTACCAGTCGTGACCTACGGAGCACGGTCCTCAGCACGCAATTCCTTTGGATGCGGCTCGAGCGCCAATACAACGTGCGGCACTACCTGCCGCCGGAGGACGATCGCTGTTTTCGCTGCGTGTCGGTCGCCAACTCGGCGGATCTCGACCCCGCACGACTCTTCCCAGGCGGCAAGGTCACCGTGCTGGCCGACTACTGGCTGCGGGCCCATGAAGCGATCGAGCGCGCGGTCGCCTCGTCGTCGCGAGCCATTTGCGTCCGCCACCGCGACCTGGTCGAGGACGCCGCCACGACGCTCGACCATCTCCACGAGCGACTTGGCGTGAAGCCGCTCGGCGATCGTCTCGACACCGAGATTGATGTCTCGCGGAACCAGCGGTGGTCCGTTTTGCT
>QQVE01000013.1 GCA_003389325.1 Planctomycetota bacterium | reverse complement strand
CCGAAGCGGCGGCCACGCCCAAAGACTACGCGTTTTGCGATTTGTTGGTCGTGGGTGCCGGACCAGCGGGACTCTCGGCCGCCATCGCCGCTGCCGAGACCGGTCTCGACGTGCTGCTGGTCGACGATCAACCGCGACCGGGTGGATCGCTGCAATGGGCCTGGCGTTCCAACGAGGCGGCCTATGAGAAGTTCCAGCAGTTGCTCGCTCGGGCGGAGTTGCTTCCGAATCTCAAGATCCGCAGCGGCACCCAGGCCGCCGGCTGGTATCCCGATCATTGGGTTGCGCTGGTCGATGCCCAGCGGATGACAAAGCTGCGGGCCCGCGCGATCGTGGTCGCCACCGGTTGTTTCGATCTGCCGGCCGTGTTCCAGAACAACGACCTGCCGGGCGTGATGCTCGCCTCGGCCGCGGCGCGGTTGATGCACTGTTATCGTGTGCGACCGCTCCAGCGGGCCGTCGTGCTGACGGCGAATCGGGCCGGTTACCAGACGGCGCTCGACCTGATGGCCGCGGGAACGCAGCTGGCCGCTGTCGTCGATCTGCGCGCCGAAGGCGAAACGGGCGCGGTGCTGACGGAGCTTTACAAACAGAACGTGCCCGTGCTCCGCGGCCACGGCATCTACGAGGCGGTTCCGACGTTCAACAAGCAGGCGGTCAAGGCGGCGGTGGTCTGCCCCCTCGATGCCGAGGGTCAACTGCAGACGGAGCACACGCGGCGGTTCGCCTGCGACGGGGTGGTGATCGGCGTCGGCTACAGCGCCAACGTGGCGATCGCGGCCCAGGCGGGCGTGCGGTTCCGCTTCGACGAAACGATTCAACAGCTGGTGCCCCGCGAGCTTCCGGCGGGAGTGTTCGTGGCGGGTCGGGCCAACGGTCGTTTCGAACTCGACGCGCAGCTTGCCGACGGGACCCGGGCCGGGCTGGCCGCGGCGTCCCAATTGGGTAGCCACGCGGGAGAAATTGCCGCAGTGCCGCCCCACGCCGGTGAGGCGCCGAGTCATCCTTTCCCGATCTTTGCCCACCCCGGCAAGAAGAACTTCGTCGACCAGGACGAGGACTTGCACCTGGCCGACTTCGCCAACGCGCACAAGGAAGGTTACGACAGCATCCAGCTGATGAAGCGCTACGCCACGGTCGGCATGGGTCCGAGTCAGGGGAAGTTGGCCAACGACCTGGCCGTTCGCATCCTGGCCCGGCTCAATGGGGCGAGCGTCAATGAAACGGGAACCACCACGTCGCGGCCCTTCTACCAGCCGGTGCCGATGAGCCACCTGGCCGGTCGCCGATTTCATCCACAGCGTCGCACGCCGCTTCACC
>QQVE01000052.1 GCA_003389325.1 Planctomycetota bacterium | reverse complement strand
TGTCCCGTCGCATTGTGAAGCGTCACGTTGTGGCCGAGCAGCAAGGCCCATCGCTGCATCTCGCGATAGAAGGCCGCCGCCCCGCCGCTGGTCGCGCTCACGTAGAAGAAATTCTCGGCCAGTCGCGCGACGATGCCGTCTTCGATCACCACGCCTGTCTCGTCGCAAGCCACACCATAGCGAAGTCGTCCGACTTGCTGGTTGGCAAAGTTACCGGTGTAGATCGCCTCCAGAAAACGTGCGGCATCGGGGCCCCGGATCTGTAGTTTGCCGAGCGTGCTGACATCGATCATGCCCACCCGCTGGCGGACATTCTCGGCCTCGCTGAGAATGCAATCCTCGCGGCTGGTTCCCTCGCGACGATAGTACTCGGGCCGCTGCCAGGCGCCGGCATAGAACATCTCGGCATCTTGGGCGACGTGCCACTGGTGAAGCGGCGTGCGACGCTGTGGATGAAATCGGCGACCGGCCAGGTGGCTCATCGGCACCGGCTGGTAGAAGGGCCGCGACGTGGTGGTTCCCGTTTCGTTGATGCTCGCCCCATTGAGCCGGGCCAGGATGCGAACGGCCAGGTCGTTGGCCAACTTCCCCTGACTCGGACCCATGCCGACCGTGGCGTAGCGCTTCATCAGCTGGATGCTGTCGTAACCTTCCTTGTGGGCGTTGGCGAAGTCGGCCAGGTGCAAGTCCTCGTCCTGGTCGACAAAGTTCTTCTTGCCGGGGTGGGCAAAGATCGGGAAAGGATGACTCGGCGCCTCGCCGGCGTGGGGCGGCACTGCGGCAATTTCTCCCGTATGGCTGCCCAAATGGGACGCGGCCGCCAGCCCGGCCCGGGTCCCGTCGGCAAGCTGCGCGTCGAGTTCGAAACGACCGTTGGCCCGACCCGCCACGAACACTCCCGCCGGAAGCTCGCGGGGCACCAGCTGTTGAATCGTTTCGTCGAAGCGGAACCGCACGCCCGCCTGGGCCGCGATCGCCACGTTGGCGCTGTAGCCGACGCCGACCACCACCCCGTCGCAGGCGAACCGCCGCGCGTGCTCCGTCTGCAGTTGACCCTCGGCATCGAGGGGGCAGACCACCGCCGCCTTGACCGCCTGCTTGTTGAACGTCGGAACCGCCTCGTAGATGCCGTGGCCGCAGAGCACGGGCACGTTCTGTTTGTAAAGCTCCGTCAGCACCGCGCCCGATTCGCCGTCAGCGCGCAGATCGACGACAGCGGCCAGCTGCGTTCCCGCGGCCATCAGGTCGAGCGCCGTCTGGTAACCGGCCCGATTCGCCGTCAGCACGACGGCCCGCTGGAGCGGCCGCACGCGATAACAGTGCATCAACCGCGCGGCGGCCGAGGCGAGCATCACGCCCGGCAGGTCGTTGTTCTGGAACACGGCCGGCAAATCGAAACACCCGGTGGCGACCACGATCGCGCGGGCCCGCAGCTTCGTCATCCGCTGGGCATCGACCAGGGCGACCCAATGATCGGGATACCAGCCGGCGGCCTGAGTGCCGCTGCGGATCCTAAGATTCGGTAGCGACTCCGCCCGAGCCAGCAACTGCTGGAACTTTTCATAGGCCGCCTCGTTGGAACGCCAGGCCCATTGCAGCGATCCACCCGGTCGCGGTTGGTCGTCGACCAGCAGCACGTCGAGACCGGTCTCGGCAGCGGCGATGGCGGCCGAGAGTCCCGCTGGTCCGGCACCCACGACCAACAAATCGCAAAACGCGTAGTCTTTGGGCGTGGCCGCCGCTTCGG
>QQVE01000029.1 GCA_003389325.1 Planctomycetota bacterium | reverse complement strand
ATGGCAAAACACCGTGAAAACCGTGCTGGCGGCACCCCTCATTCTATCCGTCGATGACACTGGCCGTAAACGGATCGCGGCACGTCCCCGACACACCATCCCCAGGAGCGACGCGACGATGTGCGCGTCGGGCCCACTCGAGTTTGACGCCTGACGGGTCGATAGCGTTTGGGCAAACCGCAGCAGCCGGCGGGCGGTCGGGCGAAGTGTGGGTAACTTCGGCGGCGGCGAACTTCAGTCGGCCGCCAAGAACTTCCCGACCCGTTCGACGACGGCCCAGACGGCGAAGAAGCCAAAGAAGATTGTCGTGGCCGCCATGATCAGTTGGCGTGGCCAGGGGATGCGAATCGCCTGCGGCAGACGACTTCGATTCATCACCAGCAGTGCCGCGCAGTACAGAAACATCACGACGCCGTTGAGCGCCGCCGCGGCCTTGACCAGTCGAAAGCCGCTTACGCCGGTCCCCTGCCACAGCAACAGCGCGGACCCGCCCAGGATCATCGACCACAACGCCGCGCCATAAAGGCGACTCTCGGTCCAGGTCGGGTTGTCGCGCAGCCAGTTGACCTTGATCAGGTCGGCCGTGATGCGACTCGTGGCGTCGAGCACACACAACTCAGTCGTAAACAGAATCGCCACGCCCATCCACAAGAAGAGCGAGGTAAACGAACCGCCCAAGAGCGTCGCCTGATGATAGATAAACTTCAGGTCCGCCACCTTGTTCTCGGCAAACGCCGCGTCGACATGCTGTCCGTTCTGATAGAACACGCTGTAGGTCAACAGCGACAACAGGGCCAGACAGATCACGCAAGTGACAAAGAAGCTCAGGAAGTGCTCTACCGACGCCCGCCGCCACCAGCGAGACCAACGGGCACGATTCTCGGGCGTGTCGGGAAAGTGGTAACCGATTTCCGTCTGCGCCTCCGCCTGGCCGGTAAGCGGACTCGTGATGCGGCCGATGTAGTGACCCATGCCGTAGCCTTTGTCTTTGATGTAGTTGCTCTGCCCGAGGTTGAGCGTGCCGCCGACGCCGGCGAAGGCCAGCGCGCCGAGCAACATCATCGCGTCGATCGGATCGTTGGGTCCGCTGCCCACTTCCGGCACCCCCGCGTTGGTCCACAGGCCACCCACCAGCGCCGCCACCGCGTCGCCGCGGACAAAGGTGGCCGCCAACACCACGACCAGAATCATGATCAACCCGACCAGCAGCAGTTGCGCCTTCTCGACCGTCTCGTAGACGACCGGGCCGGCCGTGAGGATCAAGCCACAGAGCAACAGACTGGCAATCGCCAGCGGCCCGACATAGGGCGCCGCGACCGGCGACACCGCTTCGACCGCGGCACCCGTCGCCGCGTTGGTCGTGGCCGTCGCGGTGACCGCGGCGGCGACATTCGCTTCGGCAGCCGCCTCCGGCCAAAGCAGCCAACTCAGCAGTTCCGCTCCCGCCGTCGACCAGGCCGGAATGAACCAAGGCAGCAGATTGCAGGCCAGTAGAATCCAACCCCAATGCCGGGACATGCGGCAAAAGCCCGTGATCGCGCTTTCGCCGGTGGCCAGCGTCCAGCGGGTGATCTCCATGTTGATGAAGTACTGCATCGTCACCCCGACGAGGCAGGCCCAGAAGAAGACAAAGCCCACGTGAAACGTGATCTTGGGCCAGATGATGAACTCGCCGCTGCCCAGGGCGAGTCCGGCCAGAATGATGCTCGGCCCGATCATGCGGCGCAGCGAAACCGGCTCGGGCAGGTCGCGGTATTGAAGCGCGGGCAGCTGGCCCGCCGGAATCACGTCGTCGGGAACGCGTGTCTCGGCGTCGGCCCCGTCGGACGCCGTGGGCGCCGGACTGGCCTCAGCCCGATCGTGTTGCGCACTCTCGCCGCTGGTCACGTCGCTCCCCGGTGGCCTCTTCCCGGGCGCGAGCGCGGCACGAGCTCCCTGCCCGTACCCCGCACGTCGCAACTTGACTTGATGTGGGCTCGATTGTAGCGGACGAGCAAACGGTGCACAAAGAAGTCCAAGGAAGACGGCGACGGCGCACCACGCCCGGCCCGCTTCTCCCCACCGCGAAAATCGACTACCGTGGAATGACGAGTCGACCGCTTCTGTTTCTATTGCGCGACTTGCCCAGCACCGCTTTTCCAGCACA
>QQVE01000017.1 GCA_003389325.1 Planctomycetota bacterium | reverse complement strand
GGGAAGAACCGCGAGATCCGGCGAATGCTGGCGCGACTGGGGAACAAGGTTCAACGGCTGAAGCGAGTCGCAATCGGCCCGCTGCGACTCGGCAACCTGCCGCAGGGCGGGGTGCGATCGCTCACGCCAGCCGAAGTCGCCCGCCTGCGCAAGGCGGTCGAGGCACGTCCGGCAGGGCGCCGCGTGGCAGGGCGCGCGGGCCAGAAGACCACAGCCGCCAGCGCGGCCTCGATGGCACGAACGCCGCGCAAAGCCACCGCCACCACGGGCAATGGGGGCCGGAAGCGCAGCGGTTCCGCGACCAAAGGCCGCGCGCAAGGCGGTTCCGCAAAGAAAGGCTACGGCAAGAAGAGCTACGGAAAGAAGGGCCCCGGGGGCCGGAAGGCAGCAGGACGCACGACAGGAGGTCGCAGGTGACCAATCCCTTGCACGCCCAGTTCTACGCCGATCGCGCCGTGTTCGAGCGGGTCTCCGTGGTCGAGAACGTCCAACTTGCCCGCGACACGTATCGAGTGCGTTTCCATTGCCCCGAGATGGCACGACGAATCTTGCCAGGCCAGTTTCTGATGATGCGACTGGCCGACTGTGACGACCCCTTGTTGGGCCGGCCGCTGGCTTTGTACGACACGGTCCTCGACGACGCCGGCCGGGCGATCGGCATCGACGTCGTGTACCTGGTGATGGGCAAGATGACGAGTTGCCTGGCCCACTTCCAGCGAGGTCAGCAGCTGGAGGTGTGGGGGCCCCTGGGCAACGGCTTCGCGCCGCAAGATTGCGACCACCTGGTGATGGTCGCCGGCGGCATCGGGCAGACACCATTCATGGCGCTGGCCCAGGAGCACTTGGGCAATCGCACCTACGGCGACCCGCCCCGCGATTGCCAACCGGTCGTGCGGGCCACGTTGTGTTACGGGGCGCGTAGCGCCGATCTGCTGGCGGGCGTGGCCGACTTCGAAGCCGTCGGGCTCGAGGTTCGCGTCGCCACCGACGACGGCTCGGCCGGTCACCACGGTCTGGTCACCGAAGAACTGCAGCTGCTGCTGGCGGGTCAGGCGATGGAGGAGCGCGTGCGGATCGTCTGCTGCGGTCCGGAGCCGATGATGGAAGCGGTGTGCGAACTGGCCGCCGGTTTCGGCGTCCCCTGCCAGATCTCGCTGGAAACGCCGATGGCCTGCGGCATCGGCATCTGCTTCAGTTGCGTCGCCAAGGTGCGCGACGCAGACGGCGAGTGGGATTACAAGCGGACCTGCGTCGAGGGACCGGTGTTCGACGCCGAGGCCATCGTGTGGTGAGCAGCCGCGAGCGAGTGCGGCGGCAAGATCGCGACCGCGTCGACGGATGCAGAGCCGAGCGGTGTCGCTACGAAGATGCCTTGGCCAGCTTGATCTTCTTCGAGAGACGCGACTTGAGCCGGGCTGCCGCGTTGGGGTGAATCACGCGACCTGCGGCCGCCTTGTCGAGCTTCTTCACGGCCACCTTGAATTCCGCCTCGCCCGTCTCCAGGTCGCCAGCCTCGACGGCGGCGCGGACCCGGGTCAACTGTGTGCGGACCGTCGACTTGATGCCACGGTTGTGTTGACGGCGTTTGGCGTTCTGACGAAGACGTTTCTTGGCGCTGGCGGTATTGGGCATCGGTTCCGTAAACGCGAGGTAGGGGGAGCGCGAAGTCGGGGGTGCAACGCCGGCGCGGGGACCGGCACGATTCAGGCAAACCGATAATGATGATCGATCGGGGTCCGACTGTCCAGCCGGCTCGAGCGGCCGCGGACCCCTGGCGGCGAACAGGGGCGGCGATTTCGTCACGGACTCCAGCAGCCGATTCCCCGGCACCTACAACGTCAAATCGCCGTTTTCGCGGTGCTTGGAGACCTCATCCAGCAAGGCCGAGACGTCTTTGTAGCCGAAGTCGAGCCCGGCCAACTCGGTCAGGTAGCGGTCCGCGGTCTCGTAGTCTTTGAGGCCCTTGGCCAGCCAGCCGGCTCGATAGAGCGCCAATTTCTTGACCGCCTCGTCCCAGTGGCCGGCCGATTCGACCGCCTCGCCGTAGGCCTTCATGGCCAGCTTGTACTGCTTGATCTGCTGAAAACACTCGCCGATTTCCAGATTCTACGCGGCCACCTTGCGCGGCTCAGCCCGGGCCTCCTGAAACTGGGTCACCGCCTCGTTGTACTTGCCGGCCCGCTTCAGACGCAGCCCGAACTCATACTTCAACCCGTGCAGCGAGGGATTCCGCTCGCAACGGCCGGCGAACATTTCCAGCTCCCGCTGGTTCAGCTCCCGCTTCATCCGCTTGAAGAGCTCCTGGGCCTTCGTGCTCTTTTCGGCGGCGGTCTGGTTCGCTTTGACTTCATCCCGAGCGCGACGCTCCGCGACCAGCAACTTTCGCTTGTATTCCAGAACCTGCATGTCCTCGAGATACTCGCGGGCCTTGATCGCGCCGCCCGTGGCCTGCACGCCTTCTTCCATGACCTCGATGGCGGCCTGAAAGTTCTCTT
>QQVE01000022.1 GCA_003389325.1 Planctomycetota bacterium | reverse complement strand
TCGGTGAAGCACAGTTGGCGGCACGCCCACCGAGCCCGAAAGGTGCGAGCGCCTGATTCGTTACGCCGTTGAAGGCACCGGAGGCACCGCCTCCGCCGCGTCTTCCGCCTTCCACACGTCGGGCAGGAACTGCTTCAGGTCTTCGGCTGCGACTTCAGGCTTCGACGAGCCGGCGGGCATTGCGTCGGCGGGCTGTTCTTCCGTCGTGGCCAGCAGCGGCAACTTCGCCAAGACGCTCGTCAGGTACCGCTGCGGGTCGAGGCCGTGGCGTTCGGCTGACGCGATCAGCGTCCAGAGCCGCGCATGATTCGCCGCCGCCGCGTCGTTGCCGGCGAACAGCCAATTCTTGCGGCCGATCGCCACCCGCTTCAAGGCCCGCTCCGACGCGTTGTTGTCGATGGCCAAAAACCCTCGCGTCGTAAACGTGCAGAGCGCGGCCCACTGGTTCTGCGCATAGGTAATCGCCTGGCCCAGCGGGCTGCGGGGCAGCACCACCTCTTGCTCGCGATCGAGCCAACGCTGGATCTCGGCCAGGATCGGCACGCTCCGCTCTTGCCGTGCGGCCAGCCGCGCCGCTTCGTCGGCGTCTTTAACTTCGCGCTCGATCGCGTAGAGCCGGCCGATCAAGCGCAGCATCTGCGTGGCCCGCTCTTCGTCCGAGTCCTGCGCATCGTAAAACTTCCGCCGCGCATGGGCCCAGCAGGCGACTTCAATGACGCAGTTCGCCGGCAGGGGGACAGGCACATTTTTCGTGGCAACGGGCGCACCGGGGCCACCGTCTGCGCTCGAGAAATGAGCCAGTCCCGGGGCATAAATCCCGTCGTAACCGCCGTAGGCATCGGCCTGCAAGTAACCCGCGTAACCGTCGAGCCACTTGGCTGGGCCGTCGCGGGAGCGGCTCGGCGTGTAATCGTAAACCGTGTACGGATTCGCCGCGTCGCCCAGGTAGCACCAGATGCGGCCCTGGCGACACTGCTTCTGTCCCGGCGATTGCACCGGCACCGGCGTGTCGTCGGTATGAATCACCTGCGAAGCACGAACCCGCGCGGTCATCAGGTCCACGAGCGGTGTGACCAGCTCGCCCGCCGCACGCATCCAGGCACACATCGTGCTGCGGGCCACTTCGACCTGCTGCCGGGCGAAGATCCGTTCCAGCCGATAAAGCGGCAGGTGGTCGCCCAGCTTGCTCGTGATCACGTAGGCCAACAGGCTCGGACCGGGCAAGCCCTTGTCGATCGGTTGGGGCGGCTTCTTTGCCGACTCGATGTTCGGGTCATAACCGTCGCCGTCGCACTTCGCGCAGCCGTACTTGTGGCGGATATGTTTGAGGACCTTGAAGCTGGCCGGGAAGTATTCCAGCTGTTCGCTCACCTCGGCCCCGATGCGGCACCGCTCGCAGCCACACGCCGGGCACGGTTTTTCAGCCTCGTCCAGATCGTGCTCGATCTCGATTCGTTCGAGGTGTTCCGGCAATGGCGAGCGGCCATGCTTGTGGCGCTTCTTGATGCGGCGGGTGACCAGCTCTTCGCCCGCCTCGTCGCCGATGCTCGCCTCATCAAGCGGGGCGGTGTCGACCTGCTGGCCGAAGAGCAAGAGTTGCCGCGGGTCGAACTTCTCCGAGCGGGGGCCGTAGTAGCGACGCAGAATGGCGGCCACGGCGGCCTGGACGGCTTCGTCGATCCGGGCTTCGACTTCCGCAGCGATGGTGGCTTCTTGCTCGGCTTTGAGACGTTCGATTTCGGCGTCTCGTTCGACAATGAACTGCTTCAATGCAGCCACATCGTTCGGCAATTTATCAACGGCAACCGTCATGCCCGTGTTGTAACGGGCACCGCCCAATCGCGCCAGCCCACTTCGCGAAAAAAGAAAACTTTTTTTACGCGACTTCGCGACGCTGCACCGTCAGGCCCGAGAGCAATCGCAGCAGCCCCTCGCGGGTGATCTCGACGGCCGGCTTGTTGGTCCGTGGCCATGGGAACTCGCCCCGTTCCAGCCGCTTGTAGTAGATCGCCAGGCCGCCCTCATCCCACCAGAGAATCTTCACGAGATGCCCGCCCCGGTTGCGGAACACGAACAGGCTGCCCGAGAGCGGGTCGTGGCCCAGGAAGCTGCGGACGACTTCCGCCAGGCCGTCAAAACTCTTCCGCATGTCGACCGGCGTGGTGGCGAGGTAGATCTGCACGCCCTGCGTGTTGGCCTTCGCGCCGATTATCGCTGCGCCTTTCCGCTTTCGACGGACGGCCCCGCTTCGAGGGCATGCACGATCGCCGCCAGCCGCGCCGGTTCGATCGAAGGGGGGAGCCGCAGCCGCCGCGCGCCTTGCAGCTCGAGAACCAGGCTGCCCGCATCGTGCTCGTGGCCCGCGTCGAGAACCACCGGCAGAAACGCCGGCCGGCCGTTGGTCTTCGCCTGCGACGTGCCGGTCCGTTGCCGTCGACCGTTGGTCTTTCGCGGTGGACGTGAACGGACACGACGTGAAGTCGCCGGCGGCTTCCCTTCACCGTCACGCCGGGCGATCTCACGCCGCCAGGCGAAGAACGACGCCTCGCTCAGCCCCTCTGCCTGGCAGAACGCCCGCACGGAGAGGTTGCTTTCGGTCTGTCGCTGGAGCGCGTCTCGCCACCGGGCTTCTTTCGCCGGGTCGCGTTGCTGATTGGCCATTGCGGGTCTCCTGGTTCTGGTTCATCTCGCGGGGAACCGATGTTGCTGGCGTCTGGGGCGGAAACCCCGGCACCCATCGACTGAAAACCAAGAACATGACCTGCCGGCGGCCAAAAAAGAAGGTGTGTTTCACCGA
>QQVE01000003.1 GCA_003389325.1 Planctomycetota bacterium | reverse complement strand
GGCGGCGTTGGCCGACCGATCACGTGGAGCCGGCCGACGCCGAAGAAGTGCCGCCGCCGGCGGTCGAGCAGGAAACTCCGGCGGAGACCTTGCCGGAACTGCCGACCACTCCCAGCGAGCCGGGGGAAGGGCCGTCGGAATTGGTTCCGCCGTTCGACAGTGCGCCGCCGACGCCTCCGGCGGACGAGTCGCCCCTGGTTCCGCCTTTCGGAAGTGAGACGCCCGACGACTTGCCATTCGAAGAACCGCTGCCGACGCCGTCGATGGACGATGCGCCGCCCACGCCGCCGGACGATCTTCCGGGCATGGTACCGCCACTGCCCCCGAGCCAGTCGGGGCAGCCGAGTCAGTCGCCGCAGACCGAATCGGACCTGCCGCAAGGGCCCGCCACGCAGGATCCGGCGCCGTTTCCGAACTTTCCGTTGGAAGATTCGCCGGCACCCTCGGACGACCCGGGCGACCCGTTTCAGGACGATCCCGAACCGGGCGTAAGCCCGCTGCCGGGCTTGGGTCAGTCGGGAGCTAGCAACGACGATGCACCGCCAATGCTCTTGGTCGATCAAGAGCAGCCAGAGCTGCTGCCAGCACAACCCCAGCGAGCACCGGTGGCCGTGTCGCCCGGGCCTCGGGTACCCGATTCGGAGTCCGTGTCGGAACAGGTCAACCGCGAGGAAGCGCCTGACCAACTCGAAGCATCGCCGTCGGGGCGGGTGAATCCGCTTCGCGTTGGATCGAGCCAGCCGCGATCGCTGCGGCCGTCTCCAGAGATCCGGGCCACGCGATTTGCCCGTCCGGCCGCCGCGGCCAACCCGACGGCATTTCGCAGCAATCCGCTTCGCAAGTAGAGGGTCGCCGGTTGGGTCGGCTGAATATAGGCAAAAGCGCACCGTCTGCGCGGACCGATAAAATAGTCAGTACCGGAGACCCGGGTCGGCAATGGCCGAATGCGTCGAACGTGCCGCAGCAGCCATAGCAAAGCGTAGTTGACGTTGGGCGTAGAGCTCGCCTTGGCACGCCTCGGAAGTTTTTGGTACCGTACCCGCGCCGCTTCGAGGTTGTCATTCGTGGGGAAATGAATCGCCCGCGCGCAGAACGACGGTTGGAGGCGGGCCAAGGGGGAAGTGCGGATATCAAGCGTCGGCGACGTCCGGCGTTCAAAGGCAGGAGGCCGAAATGAATCCCCAGCAGCAGGAGCAGTTGCGCGTCCACATTCGTTGGATGATCCGGCGCGACATGGGCGAGGTGCTCCAGATCGAAGGCCATGCTTTCGAGTTCCCCTGGAGCGAAGAAGACTTCATCCGTTGCCTGCGGCAGCGCAACTGCATTGGGATGGTTGCCGAGCACGAAGACCGCGTCGTCGGCTTCATGATCTACGAGCTGCACCGCACGCGGCTGCACCTGCTGAACTTTGCCGTGGCCGACGACTTTCGCCGGCGGCAAGTGGGATCGCAGATGCTCTCGAAGCTCGTGGGCAAACTCTCCAGCCAGCGCCGTACGCGGATCGCTCTGGAAGTGCGCGAAACGAACCTGCCGGCGCAGCTTTTCTTCCGCAGCATGGGCTTCCGGGCCGTCTCGGTGCTGCGCGATTTCTACGACGACACGACCGAAGACGCGTACCTCATGCAGTATCGCGAGCGGCCACAGCCGTCGGAAGTCATCGTGCCGATCAACCGCATCACCCGGTTGGCCGGTTGAGCGACGGCGGTCCGATCGTTCGCGGCTAGACCGAGACGTGCGTGATCTCGAGTTGCGGCAGCTCGACGATGGCCAACGAATGCGGCTGCGCGCGATAGAGGGCGCCGGGGTTGAGCACGGTCGTTGAACCTACCTGGCGGCAATCCGCCCGGTGAGTGTGTCCGTGGCACACGAGATCGTAGCGGCCCGACTCGATCGCCTGGCGGAGGCGCGGCGAGTCGTCGCCGTGCAGAAAGGCGATTCGCCGGCCCGCCAGTTCCAGTTCGCCGAAGTCTTCGTGGCATGACTGCTCCGTGGCGGCGATCGCGGCCCGCAGCTCGTCGTGCTCGCTGTCGACGTTGCCCCAGACGAAGTGCGCCGGCCAGGGGCGAAACAGCTCGACGATCGCCGGCGATCCAATGTCGCCGCAGTGGATCACGCACTCCACCTGGCAGCTTTCGAGCATCCGCACGGCTTGCCGGGTGTATTCGACGTGGCCGTGCGTGTCGCTGACGATACCCAGAATCATGGCCGTCCCCACGGGGTGGTTGCGTGGGCGGAGACGCCCCGGATTCGCGCCCGCTGATGGACGGCTGGGGACCGCCGCCGGGGGCGGGTTCGCCTCGCCTCGATCAGAGTTCCAAGATATAGTTTCTTGTCGTCTCTGTCTTGACTCTCGTGGCATCGGTGAGCGCATGGATCAGCAATGGTGGACAGCCTGCGCGGTCGTCTCGGCGCTGGCCGTGTTGCTGGTCGTGTGGATCGTGGTTGCCTGGAAGCGAACGCGGTTCACGTTCGTGCAGGCCCTGATGTGGCTGTTCAACCTGCTCATGGCACGCATCTTGTGGCGGGCGGAAGTGAACGGGCGGCTGAACGTCGCCGACAACGAAGGCGCGGTGATCGTGTGCAATCACATCAGCGGCGTCGACCCGATGATGGTGCAACTGTGCACGGATCGGGTCGTGCACTGGATGGTGGCCCGCGAGTACTACGAAATGCCCGCGTTCTCCTGGGCTTTTCGCGCGGTCACGGTGATTCCGGTCAACCGGGGCGGCATCGACACGGCCGCCACGAAAATGGCGATTCGGCTGGCGCAAAACGGCGGACTGGTGGGGCTGTTTCCCGAAGGCCGCGTCAACATGACCGGCGAGTTGCTGCTGCCGGGGCGCCCCGGTGCCGCCTTGATTGCCTTGAAGGCTCGGGTGAAGGTCATCCCCTGTTTTGTCGAAGGCGTGCCGTACGACGGCACGGCCACCGGCAGCCTGTTCATGCCCGGCAAGGCACGCATTACGGTGGGCGAGCCGCTCGACTTGTCCTCATACTATGAGCGCGACGGCGAAAAGAACGCCTTGCAGGAGAAGAACGTCCTGCAAGAACTGACGCGGTTGTTTCTAGTCGAAATCGCCAAACTGGCAGGCGAAGACGACTTTAAACCGCAGCTAGCTGGTCGGCATTGGAAGCCCGGGCTTTCAGAAGAGGAGCCCGCCGAGGAGCGCTCGACCGGCGCGGCCTAGCGTCGTCTTTCTCACCAGGCACGCGGGCACGTTTCTTTCGCGCGACCCACACACGTGCCGAGGCACTCCAATGGCGCTGAGCAGCCGCGAGTCGGCGCTCTGGTTCCCGTTTGCTTAGGGTTCCACCGATGCTACTTGGTGGGTCGCGGTCGGGCGCTGCGGCGCGGTCGCGGCAAGGGCTCGCGCGGCGGCGGCGAACGACTAGCTATCCGGTGCGCGTTTTTATGCAAAATCCGTGAAAGACAGTTGACACTGTGGGTTGCGGGTCATTTAATGATTTCCGCGAGTGCTCTAGGCGGGGCGTCCTTGCCGCTGTGTTGACGCATGCCCTTATCTCGCGCTTCGGAACGTGCACCACTCACCGTCCTTCAGGTACAGGGACCATCTCCATGAACCGCGTCACACCTACCGCTGCGTTCGAACGACTCTTAGCCAGCGCGCGCACGCCAGCGCGGCGGCAGTCGAAGCGCGTGCACCTTGAGGTACTGGAAGACCGCAAGATGCTGGCGGCCACGGTCTACTACAGCGACAACTGGGTCAATGTGTCCGATCCGGGCAACCCGGTCGAACAGTTCGACTTCATCACGAACGCGAACGATACGATTAATCCTGGCGGTATCTTCGTCGAGTACGGCGTTGACGGGTTCGGCACGGTCGACGGGACCAGCCTGCCTTTTGCGGATGACATCTATGATGCCGTCCAGCAGACCGACGCGGGCGGGGAGCTCTTTCTGCTGGAGGGCACTTACCAGGAATCGGATATTGTCATCGACCGCCCCCTCACGCTTTCCGGCGCCGATCCGAACCTGGCCGAGACGTTGATCGTGCCGGAGACGACCTCCGCGCAAACCGATCCGACGAATTTCGGCGTGGGCACGCGTTCGGGCATCATCCTTTACTCACCCAATGTGACGATCCGGGATCTCAAGCTCGATGGGAACGGCAACGGCGCCCTGGGCGGCAGCTTGCACTATCACCACGGCATCACCACGCTGTACGACACGCAGAACGGCGGCGACTACGCGTCGCTGCGCAACGGCAACCTGCCGGTCTTCAACTTTGGCAGCGCGCACAGCACGACAAACTTCGAGATCCGCGATGTAACGATCACCAACACCTGGTGGCACGGCATCACGCTCTCGGGCGCAAGCGGCCAGACGATCGGCAACAACTCGGTCTGGACGTCGTCGGTGAGCAACGTCGGCCCGAGCGGTTCGCAGGGGCTCGATCGAGTCGGCATTCTGATTCAGAACAACGACAACGGCCAGATCGTCGACAGCAGTGTCACCAATGCCGGCGTGGGCATGGCCTCGGGCATTTTTGGCCCCGGCAGCTTCGGCTCGAATACCAACGCGCGAAACCAGTCGGGCATGCGCGGCAACACCGTCACCGACGCGGTCGAGCGGGCGTACTCGGTCTCGTTTGCCGACGGACGCATCGACCTGAACTTTCTGCTCATCCCCACGGCACAGTTTGTCGGCTTTGACGCCAACCAGGCCGTCTTTAACGGGGCCAACAACGCGACCGGATTGTACGTGAATTACTCCCAGCCCGTGGTGGCAGGGTTCGTCTCGGCGGGTGCCAAGATCGGAATGCAGATCCAGAACACCACGACCGACGACTTCCTGCTGCCGGTGATTACCGCCTCGAAGTTTACCGGGCCCGGCAGCGGCGTGGCCGGATCGGTGGGCATCCTGGCCGAGAACTCGGCCAGCGAAAACAACTCCGTCAATTTCGGCATCGGCGGCACGACGTCGATCACCGGATTCGAAACGGGAATCAAGGTCGGCCAGGTCGTCGCGCCCGGTGACAGCGTGCCCAATATCGCCCAAATCGATCGGGTCGACATCAACGGCAACGCGACCGGCGTGATCGTCGGCAACGGAACCATCCTGCAAGGTCACTTGCAGATACCCGATCCCATCGTCACGACCGGCACCGGAACGCTTTCGCCTGGGTTCCCCGACAGCGAGTTTCTGGTAGTCGACAACACCAGCCCCGCTGCCTTCGCGCCGGCGAACTCCGACGTCCTGGCCAGCGGCAACGTGACGCTTAGCGGATCGTCGACCTTCACGCCGCTGATTAGCGGGCAGACGGGCAACACGCCGATATTCGATTTCAACGATCCGCTCGACTACCCGTTCCTGTTGTTGCCGCCGGCTCCGGAGAATGGAACGACGACCACGCCCTCGGGTACGAGTTGGCAGGCGGGCGAGGTGGTGCAGGACGGCACCGGGCAGTTGGTGATCGGAAACGCTGCGGTCAACGGTCCCCTGGTGCTGGCCTTCGGCACCAACAGCTTCGAGGATCCCAACAATCCCGGCACGTACATCCTCGAGCCGACGGACATCAGCCAGAACACGAAGCTCGACATCGTCGCCAAGGTGGGCGCCGCCAATCAATCCGAGGCCTTCCTGTTCGGGCTTGTCGACATCAGCGGAAACATCTCGCTGTGGACGTCTCCGATGACGACGCTGAATTCTTCTACGTACACGACGCTGTCGCTGAACCTGCTGGCCCCCGGCGTGCCCTTCTCCTTGGGCGACGACGGGAACTTCGACCTGTCGGAGGTTATCGGATACGCCATTCTTGGCGACGAGGGATTGCTCAACGGGAACATCAACGTTCCGTTCCAGTTGACCGTGGACGACATCTCGGCCAGTTCGGTGATCAATTCGAAACTGGAGGTGAGCGGCACGGTCAACCTCGGCGGCGCCACCTTCGAGGGGTCACTGTCGAGCGGATTCGTGCCCACACTGGGTCAGCAATTCACGATTGTGGACAACGATGGTGCCGACCCCGTGAGCGGAACCTTTGCCGGTCTTCCCGAGGGCGCCGGCGTGATCATCGACGGGCAAGGCTTTACCGTCTCGTATGTCGGCGGCGACGGCAACGACGTCGTGCTGACCGCGGCAGCGGTCAATCCCACCGAGGTCCTCGGACGCCAGATCTTCTACAACGGATCGAAGTTCGACGGCTTCAGCACGGCCATCAACGCCAGCGACGATTTGGCCATCGCCACCGACAAGAGCGCCTACCTGCCAGGTTCCGGA
>QQVE01000007.1 GCA_003389325.1 Planctomycetota bacterium | reverse complement strand
CGCGATGTGCTTGAGCATCTGGTTGTCGAGCGAGAGGTCGGCCACCAGGTGCTTCAGCCGGCGGTTCTCGTCCTCCAGCTCCTTGAGCCGCTTGGCCTCTTCGGCCTTCATGCCTCCGTACTGGTTGAAAGCGAAAAGGGGACATCACTGATTTCCCTTCTTCGGGCGGCCTGGGCCGCGGAGCGTGAACTCGAGGCCTAGCCGTGCCGCCGTCTGTTGCACCCAATCGGCGTCGCCCAGCGGGCGGCCTCGCTGCACGGACTCTCGCAGTTGCTTGAGCGTTTCGGGCCGCAGCCGCGCGTTGACCCGATCGAGCCAGTTGCGCGGCCGTCGCACCGGCCACGCGACCAGCGGCGGCCCGTCGGCGCGGTGCAGCCGCCGCCAAAGACTGCTCCACCGCCAGCGCTCCGCCCGATCTACCAGCTTGGCCCTCCGCGGGTTGGCTTCGACGTATTGGCAGAGCGTGAGAAAATGCTCGTCGCTGGACACGGGAAAGCTCTTGTAGCGGCCTTGGTAGAGGTGGCCGCCTCCGCGGCGGCGATAGTGCTCGTGGTGGCGCCTGACGTGGGTCACGCCGACCCAACCGAGCCACCGGCCCAGGGCCTCGACGGTGTGCGGCCGCGCGACCAGGTGCCAGTGATTGGGCATGACGCAGTAGGCCAGCAGGTCGAGGGGATAGCGCTCCAGGCCCTCGGCGAGCACGCGCTCGAAGGCCTGGTAATCTTCGGGCTTGTGAAACAACCGCATGCGACCGTTGCCACGATTGAGCACGTGGTAGATCAACCCCGCTTCGACGGCCCGGGCAGTTCGCGGCATGCGACCAATGTACACCAGCGGGAGGCGTCCTACAATTAATCAGTGATGTCCCCTTTTTTTGCTCTTTTTTGTTTGCTGTCGCTGCACTTCGGCCTTCCAGCCGGGCGCGTCGGCGTGGAAGAGGTAGGGGACTTGGAGCACGTCGGCGGTGCGCTGCATGAGCCGCGCGGCGCCGGCGTGGTTCTGGGTGAGCAGCAGCGGGAGCCGACGGTAGACGTGCTGCGCGTCGGTCGAAAGCACGAGCAGCCCCTGCACCGCATGGCGGATGTCGTCTCGTTCGCCCCGCCGCACGTCGTACCACGGGCAAAGCTGCACCGCGACAATCGTCTCGGTGGGGATCGCCAGGTGCTGGATGCTGCAAGGATCTGGCGAAGAACCTCGCGGGGAGGGATCGCTCGGGTCGGTCAGCAGCGGCCCTTTGAATTCGACGTCACCGCGGGTCGGAATTCTCAGCCGCACGTGCAGCCGAGACGAGGCGCGGTGCACGAGCAGCACCAGCCACAGCACGGGCATGCCGACGAACAACACAGCGAAGCTGCTGATGACCGCCGCCACAAGCAGGCTGGGCACGCGGTCGTGGATGCCCCAGGTCACCAGCGCCGTGCAAGTGGCGAAGCCCGCGAGCCCGACGATCCACAAGAAGGCGTTTTCGTTGTGCCACAGGCTCGGCCGGCGGCGATACTCCCAGCCGTCGTCGCCTTGAATCAACTCGTAGATGACCTGCTGGTTCCCCATCGTCCAATCCAGCGCGAGCGGCTCGCGCGGCACATCGGGCAACTCGTCGGCGGCCGCGTGTCGCACGTAGGTCGGCCGCAAAGCTTTCCACACAGCGGGCAACAGCGCCAGAATCGCCAGGACCGCAAAGGCCCCGAAGAACCGTTGGACAAACCGGACTTGCTCCGCTGCAATCCGATCGGCGTACAGCACCCCATAGATGCCGATGGCCAGAAACAGTCCGCCACCCAACCAGACAATCCAGGAGCCGGGCGTGTGGACTTTCGATTCAACTCGGGGCGAGCGAGCCGCGCGGGGCATTGCGATAGGCTGGCAAAGGACTTGGATTCCGAATGTCGTTCCCAGGTCGTTATACCCGGCGGCGAGGTGCCAGGCCAAAGCTGCAAGCCTCAGGGGCCGCTACTCCTGCAAT
This sequence comes from Planctomycetota bacterium, assembly GCA_003389325.1. GTDB lineage: Bacteria > Planctomycetota > Planctomycetia > Pirellulales > PALSA-1355 > LB-PLM-3. Next base: position 5,289 of record QQVE01000007.1, on the reverse strand, counting down.
TGGCGGATCATGGCCTTCATTTCCTCCAGCTCGCGCTGGAGCCGCTGCAAGTCGGCCGCGTCGCGATGCTCGATGCGATCGATCACCGCCGGATCGGCTTCCTCGCGCCAACCGCCGAGGGTGACGGTCCAGCCGTACTCGACCGACTCGTCGACCAACCCATTGCCCGTCATGCCCTTGAACTTCCCCTTCCAGGCTTTGCGCAGGGCCTGTTGGGCTTCGCTGAGCGTCAGTCCCTCGACCTTCACGTCGGGCCAATCGTGCCAATCATCCTTGCTTCCTTCTAGCGTACCTTCGTCGGTGACCGGCTTGTCGAACGCCTGCGACATCGCTGTCTGGGTAATCAGCAGCTTGGCGCCGGGGCGGATTTGGTAGTCCGCGGCCGGCTGGCGATCGTCAGGAAAGACGGCGCGGCCCCGCTTGAGAATCCGGGTGGTGGGCAAGGCCGTGCGAGTGAACGACATTTCGGCCAGATGCTCGCGCACCGCTTCGCCGGCCCGGTCCTCGGAGAGCCCGCCGATCTTCACGCGCCCCAGGCCCTGCGGCAAGGGAATGCTTCCGTCGGGTTCGATGACGTAAGTGCCCGAGAGCAGCGGCATATCGCTAGTGAATGCGTCGATCAGTTTGCCATTGCTGAAGAACTTGTGGACGTGCGGCTTGAGCGGCAGGATGAGTTCCACCGTATCGAGCGGCTGGAGAATGGTCGGCTCAGCGTCGGGCGCTGCTTCAGCGGGCGCGGCGGCGATGTCGGGGTTGTGCCGCACGTAGGTGACTTGCGAGTGCGGGTCTTTGACGACGGCCTTGAGCGCTTGATCGATCGCCTGCTCCGCCTCGGCGAGAGTCTTGCCGCCGACCTGGATGCGTCTGGGGCCGTACGCTATGTGCAAGGGGAGACTACCATCGGGCATGACTGTCAGTTCCGGCATCTCCGCGCCTGGGAGACCTCCACTGAGTTCCACGCGAACGACGTCCCCGGGGCGGATCGTACCGGTGAAGCGGGCCCGGCGCGACGTTGCCGAGGTGGACGGCTGCGGCGAGCGCACAGCGGGCGCCTGGCCCGGGGCGGCGATGGACGGATCGTGCCGCTGGTAGGTCACTTGCACGTGGGGATCCTTGACGACCTTCTTCAACTGCTGCTCGATCGCCTGGCCGGCCTCGATCAGCGACTTGCCGCCGACGTTCACGCGCGAGGCATCGCCGTACGCGACGCCGATCGCCACGTTGCCGTCGGGCTCGACCACGCCTGCCGGCTTTTCAATGCCGGGTATGCCGCCTTGGATTTGAATGTTCAACACGTCGCCGGGGCGGATCGTGCCGGTGAAGGGGGGCGAGTCATGAGCACGCGGGGTTGTGCTTTTCGGGTCGAGCTGAACCGGCATTTCGGGCAGCGCCGGGCGGACGAGCACGAAGGCCTGGTCGTTGGGGAACGCTTCGGCGATGCGCTGCTGGATGACCGCTTCGGCTTCGTCGAGCGTCTTGCCGGCGATCGTCAGCGGGCCCGGCTTGCCGAGCAGACCGCTGAGCCGCAACGAGCCGTCGGCCTCGACGGCAGCATCGATCGACGGGGTGACTCCCGGCAGCGCGCCGATGATCTGCACCCGCAGCCGATCGCCGGGTTGCAGCGGAAGCGTCGTCAGCCGAAGCTCGGCTTCGCGGAATTCGAGTTGGGATTCGATGCGGCGCATCTGCTTCATCAGGGCCTCGGCAATCCGGCGATCTGACGACGCGTACGCGTTTCCGGGAGGAGCCTGCAGGAGTACGAGCAAGTTTTCTCGGATCGATTGTTCGTGGTTAAGCTGCTCGAGCAGCGGGTCTTGCGCGATCTGTTGTTCAACGACCGGCCTGTCCGATTGGCCGCCCTGCTGTAGCATGAGCGACAGAGTTGACCCGCGTTCCTTGATCTTCTGCTCGAGGCGGTCGCGAGACCGATTGAGTTCGACAGTCAATCGAGCAAGCTCGCCCGGATTGTCAGCGCAAGCCCACGCAGTTTGGTAGAGGCTCAACTGACGCTTTAGCTTCTGCGTAGTCGGATCAGACTCGATGGCCTGCTGTAAGGCTGCCTGCTGGGCGGACGAAGCCGGGGATGCGGAGCCTGCGTTTTTTGCGGCGTCTTTCAATGGCTGGTCGTCCGATGCTTCGGTCGCCTGCGCTTGTTCGCGCTCGGTCAGGGCAGCGAGGATATGTTTCTCCAGCTCGCCGGAGCGCCATTCCATCGTTTGCTCGACGTGGGAAATTTGAAGGAGGAGTACGGCTCGCTGGGCGGCATTGTCCTCGGCAGCGAATTGATGCAAGAGCGACCGGCGCCGATCCAGGAACTCAGCCATCATGGGATCGTCTTCGAACCAGAGGGCCTTGGCCATCACCTCCCGAACGCGGGCTTGCCGGGCCTGGACCCGCTGCTCGGCGTGCGACTTGGGACGCAAGCGCGGCATCGAACCGGCAACCGCCTCGGCAATGCGCTCGGCGTCGACGTACGCATCGCCGCTGGCTGCCGCCACCGGATCGGAGCGGACGGCCTCGGCCAGGCGGCTGGCGTGGGCCTGGGACGTCATGCCTTGTTGCGAATTCGGCGCGTCGGCGAAGCGGGCATGAATCTGGCCAAGCGCCTGGCGGCGCCGTTGGCCCGTGGCCGGATCGGGTGCCTCGCGGTAAACAATGCCATCCTGATCGACCATGAAGCTCACGCCATTCGCGGCCGACAAGGTATCGTTTGCTTCCTTGCCGCGGCCAGCCTTCCCCCGCAACTCGGCGGCGCGCCGCAGTAACTTGCCCTCGCATTGCACGATCGCGTTCTGGGTATCCGCCTCGCCTGCGTTGGCGTACCTGTTCAAGAGTTTGCTTCGCTGGCGAGCGAGCTCGTCGATTTGCGGATCGTCGGCAAACTCTAGGGCGGCTTGTGTCACGTGCGCGACCGTGCGTTCGCGCGAGTCGAGATGCTCTTCGGTTTCCTTGCGCTCTTCGCGCGTGGGGTCGAGCGCGGTGCCGGCGGTGTTCTCTTGATCGAGATGCTCCTGCAAGATTTCGCGCAGTCGGCGGATAAGCGGATCGTCGCGCAGGGCCTGCTGGATGGCCGCGTGCCTTTGACCGGCTTCGGCGATCCGCTCGGGAAGCAGGGCCGGGTGGAGCACGGCGGGCGACGGATTAATGTCGGACCGCTCCGCACGGTCGGTGGCGACGTCGGGCGAGGCTTTCTCGCCTTCGTTGCTCTCTTGCACCCCTGCCCGGGCCACGACGGCGACGATGCACAAGGCGGCCAACGCCGCCAGCAGGTTGAAGCGTTTGGAGGTGACGCGTTCCAGGGGGTTCGTGCTGTCGACGAGCATGACGACTCTCCTGTGCAAGTCCGAGCGGCGGCCGGCGATGCCCAGACCGGGAGTGAGCCGGGGTCGGACGCGGCGCGAGGCGAGCGTGAGAAACTCGGCGTAGTCTTCGGCGGTGCCGGTGCCGGCGGCCGCGGCGTCGGCCAGGTAGTCCTGGCACAGTCGCAACCGCTCGCGCAGCAGCCACACGAGCGGCTGATGGAAGTGCACGATGCGCACCAGGCCCGCCAGCAGCCACGTGCCGATGTCGCCCCGGGCCACGTGCGACCACTCGTGCGCCAGGGCAAACCGCAACTCGGCCTCGCGGCCGGCGGCAAGCAGGAAATCGGGCAGCACGATCGTGGGTCGCCGCCAGAAGAACGCACACGGTTGCGCGGCACGATTGGAAATCAATAGCCGCACGCGATCGCCCGCGGGGCCGGCCAGCCCGCGCAGTTGTTCGCGCACGCGCTGGTCGGCCGGTTGCGAACGACGCACCAACCGCCACACGGCCAACACGCCCAGGGCGGACCAGAGGAGCATCGAGGCGACGCCTGTCAGGTAGGCGGCGGGGATCCAGAGGCGAAGGTCGGTAGGAGAAGGGGTTAGGGGTTGGGGGTTAGGGGTTGGAGGGGCGGGGGCAAGCGGAGTTTGGGCGCGCGGCGGCTCGGGTACGGGAGTGCTCTCGGCCGGAGGGAGTTCGTCGGGCGCGGGCGGGGTGGTCTCTTGCACGGCCGGCGGAATTGCGGGTGGGGGCACTTCTTCGACCGGGGGCGCGGGCTCGGAGGGAACGGGAGCGCGGGGTTCGGGCTCGGAAGTGATGGGCTCGGGGGCAGCCGGCGTTGGGGGATCGAGTGCGGGAGGGGGCGACTCTTCGATGGGCGGAATCGGTGAGGGAGGTGGCGAGGGTTCGTCGATGAGCGCGTTGGGCAACGCCGACTCGTCAGCCGGATCGTTTGGCACTTTCAAGGGTAACTCAGCGGGCAACTCGTTCGAGGGCGGCGTCGTGGGCGTGTGTTGGGCGAGCGTGGGCAAGACGTTCAGGCGCGGCAGGCCGGGCAGCAGGGCCAGCAGCGGCAGGGCCAGCAGGCCGACCAGTGCCAACTGCAGCACGCGCACCTGGCGCGCCGGTTGGCGGAGCAGGGCAGTGGCCAGCCAGGCCAGGGACAACAGCACGCAGCCGGAGACGGTGACCTCGAACCACAATTCAAACACGACGACGTACCAGGTCATCGCTATCTCCCCCTAGAACGCGGTTTGGCTTTTTGTTTCCGCTTACGTGCCTCGGCGATCAGCTTTTCGAGCCGCTTCAGCTCGTCAGCCGAGATGTCCTGCGAATTGATCAGGCTGACGACGAACTGGTCGAGCGCCCCGTCGAACACCTTGGCCAACAGCCGCGACGTCTCGCGCTCGCGCGTGTGCGTCGGGGTGTAGACGAACGTGCGGCCGCGGCGCTGGTGGCGCACAAGCCCTTTGTCGTCCATGATCCGCAGCAGCGTCTGCACGGTGTTGAAGGCCAGCTCGCCGTCGGGGCACATCCGCTCGTGCACCTCGCGCACGCTCGAAGGCCCCAGCTCCCACAGGATCTTGAGAATCTCCAGCTCGCGGCCCGAGGGGTTGCGATCCGTCAAGGGAAGCTCCTTTCGCCGCAGTGCGACCTAATAACTTAGGTCATTGTGCCGCGAAGCACGCTCCCTGTCAAGACGAGTAACCTAATACTTTAGGTGTTAGCATCCCAGCCGACCCTGACACCAGCCCGAAGCGCCACAGCATTATGCAAGTGCTGGCGTGTCGGGGTGGTTTTTGAACCATCTTGCGGCGTTTATGAGGAGTTTGGCATGCAACCAGTTTCGTACGCGGGGTAATCGGCGAACCCAGGGTGGCAGGCATGTCAGTCCTCCGCCGAAGTTTGTCAGGTTTCCGAACTCACGCTCGATTTGACGACGGTATCGGTAGAGCGTTTTGCCAAACGGCTTCGTCATCAATTCGA
>QQVE01000038.1 GCA_003389325.1 Planctomycetota bacterium | reverse complement strand
CCTCTGGCAACGGCCAGCCCCGCTTGCTGGGCACCGCCACCGCGGGCCGTATAATGTCAGCATGTCCACTGCCGCCGACAGTACGCAACAGCCCCGCGGCAAGGCCGAGCGGCTCGCCACCCCGCTGCAGTTCGTCAAAGGCGTCGGGCCGCAACGGGCCGCCACGCTCGCGCGGCTCGAATTGCACTACGCCAGCGACGCCCTGTTCTTCTTTCCCCGCGGCTACGAAGACACGCCCGAGCTGGCCGACGTCGCCCGGCTCGAAGAAGATCAGCTGGCCAGCATCCACGGCGTCGTCGAAGAAGTCGACATGCGCAACACCGCCCCGGGCAAGTCGATGCTCGGCGTGCTGGTCCGCCAGGGCGAAGACTACGTCCGCGCGCTGTGGTTCAACCAGCCGTACATGGTGCATCGCTTTGCCGAAGGGCAGCGGGTCTTGCTGTCCGGCAAGGTGCGACTGCGGGGCATGCGGTGGGAGATGGCCCATCCCCGTGTGCAGGTGCTCGGCGACGAAGACGAACCGGCGGCCCTGACCGGCGAGATCCTGCCGGTCTATCCCCTGACCGAAGGCATCTCGCAGCCGCAGATGCGCAAGGTCATCGCCAGTTGCGTCGAGCTCTGCCGCGACGCGGTCGACGAGGTCTTCCCCCAGGCCTACCTGGAACAGGCCGACTTGATGCCGATTCACGAGGCGATTGGCGAGGTACACGCGCCGACCGATCGCGAGCGGCTCGAGCGGGCCCGCTACCGCTTTATCTATCAGGAGCTGCTCGTGCTGCAACTCGCCTTGGCTCTGCGCCGCGAGCGGCTGGTCAGCTCGGCCGTCGCCCCGTCGCTGCCGGCCACGGCGAAGATCGACGCCCGCATTCGCCGGCGGTTTCCCTTCGAGCTGACCGCGGGCCAGGCCCAGGTGATCGAGGAGATTGCCGCCGACATGGCGCTTGAGCGGCCGATGAATCGCCTGTTGCAGGGCGACGTCGGCAGCGGCAAGACGGTTGTCGCGCTGTACGCGACCCTGCTGGCCGTGGCCCACGAGCAACAGGTGGCCATCATGGCGCCGACCGAGGTGCTGGCCCGACAGCATGCCGAGGTGTTCGGCAAGTTTCTTGCGGCCAGCCACGTCCGCACCGAATTGCTTTCCGGTTCGCAGAGCGGCAAGGCGCGCGACCAACTGCTGGAGAAGATTCGCGCGCACGAGGTCGACGTGGTGATCGGCACGCACGCCATCGTCGAGTCGGGCGCAGAATTTGCCAAACTGGGGCTGGTGGTGATCGACGAGCAGCACAAGTTTGGCGTGCGCCATCGGGCCCGCCTGCGCGAACAGGGGGGCGAGCCGCACTACCTGGTGATGACCGCGACACCGATTCCCCGCACGATTGCCATGGGGTTGTTCGGCGACATGAACATCTCGACGTTGCGCGAGTCGCCGCCTGGGCGGCAGCCGGTCCACACCTATCTGGCCGACGAGGAGAAGCGAGCCCAGTGGTGGGACTTCTTGCGGCGCAAGCTGCGCGAGGGTCGCCAGGCCTATGTTGTCACGCCGCTGGTCGAGCAGTCGGACAACTGGCAGTTGGCCAATCTGACCGAGGTACATGAGACGCTCTCGGCCGGCGAGCTGCGCGGCTTTCAACTCGACACGCTGCACGGCCGCATGTCGAGCAGCGAGAAGGACGCGGCCATGGCCGACTTTCGCGCGGGCCGCACGCAGGTGCTGATCAGCACGACCGTCATCGAAGTCGGGGTCGACGTACCCAACGCCACGCTGATGACGATCGAAGGCGCGGAGCGCTTTGGCCTGGCCCAGCTGCACCAGCTGCGCGGTCGGGTGAGCCGCGGCAAGCAACCGGGCTTCTGCTGCCTGTTCTCGGACGCGGCCACCGACGAGGCCCGCGAGCGGCTCGAGGCCTTTGTCGGCACGACCGACGGTTTCGAGCTGGCCGAGATCGACTTCCGACTGCGGGGGCCGGGCGAGTTATTCGGCACGCGGCAACATGGCATTCCGCCGCTCCGGGTTGCCGACCTGGTGCGCGATGCGGAAGTGGTGTGCCAGGCCCGCAGCGACGCCGATCAACTGGTGGCGGCCGACCCGGGTCTGGCCTCGGATCCGCACGAGCGGCTGCGGCGGATGTTGCTGAAGCGCTACGGCGCGGTGCTCGACCTGGGCGACGTGGGGTAGCGTTACGCTCCCACCTCGATCGGCTCGCCGACGCGCCAGTCGGCCCCGTCGCGAATCACCTCGCGATAGATCGTGTCGCGTTCGATCGGCGTACGGCCCGCTTCTTCGATGAGCCGGCGGATGTCTTCGACCGAGAGAATCTCCGGCGTGTCGGCCCCGGCGTCGTGATAGATCAACTCGTGACGGACCGTGCCGTCGAGGTCATCCGCGCCATAGGCCAAGGCGGTTTGCGCCACGCCGATGCCGAGCATGATCCAGTAGGCCTTGATGTGGTCGATGTTGTCGAGCATCAGCCGACTGATCGCCATCGTCCGCAGATCTTCGACCGCCGACGGCCGACGGATGTGATCGAGCCCCGTGTTCTCGGGCAAGAAGGCCAGCGGGATGAAGGTCTGCAGGCCGCCGGTCTCGTCCTGTAGTTCGCGGAGCCGTACCAGGTGGTCGATACGGTGATAGGGCTTTTCGATGTGACCGTAGAGCATCGTGCAATTGGTTCGCAGCCCCAGCTCGTGGGCCGTGCGATGAATCTCGAACCAGTTGGTGGCGTCCGCCTTGTGCTCGCAAATCTGGTCGCGGACCTCGGGGTGAAAGATCTCGGCCCCACCGCCGGGCATGCTGCCCAGACCCGCCTCGACCAGGTCGGTGAGGATCTCGCGATAGGAGCGCTTCGTCAGATGGGCGAACCAGTTGATCTCGACCGCCGTCCAGCCCTTCAGGTGTAGCCGCGGATAGGCCTCGTGCAAAATGCGGACGACGTTCAGATACCAGTCGTACTTCATCTGGTGATGCAGCCCGCCGACGATGTGCATCTCGGTGCAGCCGTTTTCCGAGGCCTCGCGTCCGCGGTCGAGAATCTGCTCGTCGCTCATCAGGTAGCCCTTCTCGTCGCGCAGGTCGGCGCGGAAGGCGCAAAACGAGCAGCGATAGACGCAGACGTTCGTCGGGTTCAGGTGCGTGTTGATGTTGTAGTAGGCGAGGTTGCCGTTCTTGCGCTCGCGAACCAGGTTGGCCAGCACGGCCAGCTCGCCCAGCGGCACCTCGGGCGAATAGAGATAGAGCCCCTCGTCGAAGGTGAGCCGCTCGCCGGCGTGAACCTTGTCCGAGATGCGCTGAAGCTGCGGGGCCGCCGTGGAAATCATCACCGAGCGTTCCTGTCGAGTTCGTCGCGAGTTGTGGGTGAGCCGAGTTTCAGGGTTGACTGCGTCGTTTCAGGGTCGACCGATTGGTTTCAAAACCGAGCGAGCCAAAGGTCGAGCGAGCCGACCACGAAGATGCCGATGCTGACCGCCGCGTTCACGTTGAAAAAGGCGATGTTGACCCGCGACAGGTCGTCGGGCCGCACGAGCCAATGCTCCCAGGCCAATAGCCCGGCGATCAACACCACGCCGCCGATGTAGATCCAACCGAAACCGCCGACCACCGCTAACAGGGCCAACAGGCCGACCGTGCCCAGGTGGCAGACGGCCGCCACCCGCAGGGCCGCCGGCACACCGAGTCGACTCGGCACGCTGAACAGTCCGGCGCGGCGATCGGCCTCGACGTCCTGACAGGCGTAGATGATATCGAAACCGGCGACCCACAGCAGGACCCCGCCGCCCAGGACCAGCGATGGCAGCAGGTCGGCCGGATCGGCCAGCACCTGTTGTCCGCGAATGGCGATCCAGGCACAGATGGGCGAGAGCATCAGCGCCGCACCTAGCCAAAAATGGGCTAGCGAAGTGAATCGCTTCGTGAAGCTGTAGCCGGCCAAAAACGCCAGTACCGGCACCGCGAGATAAACCGGCAAGGGATTTTGGGGCAAGAACAAGAGCGTCGCCGCCACGAACGCCACGGCGCAGGCCACCGCAAAGGCGACGACCGTCGAGAGGCTCAGCAACCCGGCGGGCAAATGGCGACCCGCGGTCCGCGGATTGGTCGCGTCGAGCCGGCGATCGGCAATGCGATTGACGGTCATCGCCCAGCTGCGGGCCGTGACCATGCAGATCAGGATGCCGAGCAGTTCTCGCCATCGCCACGCGGGACCGCCTTCCGCGCGGCTGACTTCCCAGGCCATCACCGCGGCCAACAGCGCAAAGGGCAACGCGAAGATCGTGTGGCTGAAGCGAACCAGCTCGAGCAGTTTGCGAAGCGAGGCGAACATGTTCGATTGTCGATCGAGGTACGGCGGTGGTTAACTTCCCCAACGACGCACCAGACCGTGTTCGATCTTCAACTGGTCGAGAATGCGGCCCACCACAAAGTCGACCAGGTCCTGAATCGTGGTCACCCCGTGGTAAAAGCCGGGCGAGGCGGGCAACACACAGATGCCGACCTCGGACGCCTTCCGCATACACTCCAGCTGCAACGTCGAGAGGGGCGTTTCGCGCGGCACCACGACCAGCGGACGTCGCTCCTTCAGATGAACCTGAGCGGCCCGCAACACGAGATTGCCCGAGAGCGAATTGACGATGCCCGCCAGCGTGCCGCCGGAACAAGGGCAGACGACCATGCCGGCGGTTTGGTGCGAGCCGCTGGCGATCGGGGCCATGTAATCTTCATGATGGTGATACTCGATCATGCCGGGCGAGCCGACGTCGAACGACAGTACGTTGCTGTCGCTGGTCGAAATGCCGGCCGCCTGACGCAGCATGCTGAGTTTGCTGTCCGAGGTCCCGGCCGCGTCGCCGAGCAGCAGCTGGCTGACCTGAAAGTCGTCCAGATCGACCTTGATCTCGAGTTCATGTTCGAGCACCAGTTGCGCCGAAGGGCTGATCGTCAGGTGGACGTTGTAGCCCGCGGCCACGAGCACCTCCAACAGCCGCACGCCGTAGATGGCACCGCTGGCTCCGGTCATGGCCACGACGATACTCTTGCTCATAGCGGTTTCCTACCGAGGTAGAGGGTCGCCACGCCAAAGGTGAGCGGCCGATGGGTGACCTCGACCAGTCCCGCTTCACGCAGCCGCTGGCAGAGTTGTTCGCCCTGGGGAAACTGGCCGACGCTCTCGGGCAAGTAATTGTAAGCCGCTTCGCGATTTCGCGACAACATTTGCCCGATGCGTGGCAGCACATGGCGAAAGTACCAACCGTACACCGCGCGAAACGGTTGCCACGTCGGTGTGGAAAACTCGAGCACGGCGACGCGTCCGCCCGGCTGACAGACGCGGGTCATCTCGCGCAGGCCCGCCATGGTGTCGGTCACGTTGCGCAGACCGAACGCGACCGAGACGATCTGAAACTTGTCGGACGGAAACGGCAAGGCCTGTGAATCGGCCTCGACCCAGGTGATCTGTCGATCGGTGCCCCGACGACGGCTCTTCTGTCGGCCCAGGTCCAGCATCTCCGGACAAAAGTCGGACGCGACGACCGGAGTCTGCGGAGCGCGGCGGGCATAGGCAAAGGCCAGGTCGCCCGTACCCGTACAAACATCGAGCACCGGTGCATCGCCCACCGGCGGCACACAGCGCACCGTGCGCCACCGCCAGTATTGGTCGACGTTGAGCGACAGCAAGTGATTGAGGAAGTCGTAGCGGGGCGCGATCTCGCCGAACATCCGCCGCACGCGAACTTCCGACTTGTCGACCGGCTCTGTCGAGGCGTCGATCGGGGCGGCGGCGCGGCCATCAAACTCCTCTTGAGAGTCGACGTCCTGCGGTGCGGAGGTAGTCGTGCTGGGACTCATCAAAACAGGGCGCAACGGGGTTCGTGTAGTGCGGTTAGCGTAGTGTAGCAACCGCACCGCCCGGCGAGTATTAACCCCCACTCGTATTCGCCGCGGCGTCTGGCTGCGGCCGGGGCACTTTGCGGCGTCCGCCGGCAAATTCGTAGGCGATCCCTGCCAGCATGCCCCAGGTGAAATACCAGGCCGGCTCCAGCACCGGAATGCTACTGCCGGGCAGCGTCAGGTCGACCAAGGTGCCGCTCAGCTTGTTGTGCGACGGCCAGTAGTCGGGCGCGGCCACGTCGAACAACACGAAGTAGATCGGCAGCAGCACCGCGACGGTCAAGAACCCGGATAGCAGCGAAACCGAGAGCAGCTCGGGCCGCAGCGCGATCATGATCGCCGCAAAGCCGAAGAAGGCCACGCTGCTGGCGAGCATCGAGTTGACTTCGAAGGTGCGCGAGGTGATGGTCAGCCCGATCATGCCGACCACGAAGAACCAGGCGAAGGTGTTACGATAGCGGGGCACGCCACCAGTGAGTTGCGTGCAAAACACGACGTCGTACACGAGTGCTGCGATGCCTGCGATGCAGAAGCCGACCAGGGCGTCCTCGAGTGAGAAGAAATGCAGATCGAGCAGCATCGGCGGGCGCCAGTAATCGTCGAAGTACCAGAACTCGGCGAGCGGTCCGGCGACCGCGCCCACGACGCTGGTTCGCCACAGCTTCAGGTGCATGTCGGGTCGCAGCACGTAGAAGGCCACCCACACGACCAACAAGGCGACTCCCAGCAGGAGATAGATGTACTTGTGGTCGATCATAAGTCGCCGCACGAACCACCTGAACAGGGCGCAACCGTCCACCGCGCGGCGGCGCTACGGCATACCGTACTCGGACCAGCGGGCTGTTACCAGTTCGCGTATCTGCTCCACGGACGTCTGCCGGTCGCGACCGGCCCGATCGACCTCCGGCCACGGACGAGTCGCGTCGAATGCCAACATGGCCGGGACCTCGTCGCCGAGCGCGTGCGGCGAGCCGATCACGTCCGTCGTGGGACGGCATTCGCTGGCGACACGCTGCCACACCTGGCGTTCGTCGGCCAGATCGACGTCGTCATCGACGAGCACGAGGAACCGCAGCCTGACGAAGGTCGCGTCGCTCGCGATCAGGGCGGCCACCTCGCGCGGTTCGCCGGCGTGTCGTTTCTCGATTGCCACCAAGAGCACCTCACCCGCCGCCCAGTCGGGGCAGACGAGCTTGCGAATCGCCCGGTGGCCGGCTCGCAAGCGGGGCAGCGCCAGGCGGGCAGCCGTGCGGCGGAGCTGAGCCGGCTCGTCAGCGGGTCCGCCCGGCACCTGCGCGGTGAGCCGCGGCCCGGTGCGGTGGGTGATCATCTCGACTTCGAGCGTGGCGGTGCGGGCCTCGTGCGCGGCATCGGACGTGTCGAGCTGACCTTCGATCACCAGTTCCGACTCGGCCGGAACCAGCAGCGGATGCGTGCGGCAGGTGGCGACTTCGAAGGTGCCGTCGGCCAGGCCGCCGACCACCGCGTAAACGTCGCGGCCAAGCTGCCACGCCGGAGAAGCCAATAGCGCCAAAGCCGGCGGACCGCCGAAGAAGATCGCCACCGGCAGTCGCCCGCCGCGGCGCTGGGCCGCGCGAAAGTGGGCGGCGAGCGGATCGCGATCGCACCAGGTGATGATGAGCGCGCGACGATCTTGCACCAGGGCA
>QQVE01000011.1 GCA_003389325.1 Planctomycetota bacterium | reverse complement strand
GGAACACTGCGGAGCTTGCAACAAGTGCGCCGAGCGCCGGCGGGCGTTTACCTCCGCCGGCGTCGACGATCCGACCGACTATGCCAGCGATGCTGCGCCGAGTGTTACCTAGACAAAGGGGGCTTCTCACCCATGTTTCGAGTCACGCGTCAGATCGACTTCTGCTACGGCCACCGCCTGTTGAATTACGACGGCAAGTGCAAGTTCTTGCACGGCCACAACGGCCGGGCCGTGATCACGGTGGAAGCCGCCGAGCTCGACAGGCGCGGGATGGTCGTCGATTTCTCGGACATCAAGCGCCTGGTGAGCAACTGGATCGACGAGAATCTCGATCACCGCATGATCCTGCACCGCGAGGATCCGGCGGTCGAAGTGCTGACGAAGCTGGGCGAGCCGCTGTACCTGGTCGACGTCAATCCGACCGCCGAGAACATCGCCCGGCTGATCCACGAGCACGCCAAGGCGCAGGGCGTGCCGATCGTGGAGACGGTGCTGTGGGAAACGCCGCGCTGCTTCGCGACGTATCGGGATTAAACAAGAACAGTCCGGGAGGTCCGTTGTGGACCTGCTCCGGACTGTCAGTCCCCCCTGGGAAAATCGCGGCGCCGGACGTCTCTTGCGACGGGTTCGCTTCGCCCGGCGGCCATGTTCTTGCGGCGGCAAGTGTACCCTGATTTATCGGCCGCCCCCGGCCGGTACTTTGGGGAAATCTTGCGCGTTGTGCCGGTCAGCGAACCGTTGAGCCCGGAGCCACCGGCGACGGCGCGTTTTCTCGTCGTGGCGTTGTCTCCTTTGAAGGATACGCGCCCTGCCCCAATTGATACTCGCCGCGGCTTTCTGCGGCATCGTCCGAGCGCCGCGACGCGCCGTCGCCGGTGGCTTCGGGCTAAACAGGGCGGCGAAACCGAGATGCTGGCACAAACGGGCGCGGCGGCGATGGCCGACTTTGGGTTCATAAAGTGTAGCGATTAGTCCGATTTTAAGGACATCGCCATTACGCGCCCTGCTGCGCGCCAACTGCCAGCACCATGCAAGGAGTCCTGAGGTGAATCAAGCCAACCGCATCGCCCGCGCCATCGTCTGGTCGCCCGTCGTGTGGGGGTCGCTGGCCACGGCCATCTTCTACGCGCCGATTCACTTTGGCTACTGGTCGAATCCTTTCGTGGTGCGGTACTTCGCGAGTCACTGGGCCGAGTACGTCACCACGACCATGTTCTTCATTGGCGCGGCGGCCTTGCTGCTCAAGACGCTCGACCTGGCCAGGCAGTTTCGCATTCTGTCGGCCCCGCTGCTGGATGCCATTCCGCAGGGCGGGCAAAACGTGTCGCACTGCGAAACGCTGCTGGCGCGATTGTCGCACCAGCCCGACGAATGGCAGGAAAGCTACCTGGTGCGGCGGCTGCGCGAGGCGCTGGAATTCGTCTATCGCAAAAACTCGGCCGCCGGGCTGGACGACGAAATTCGCTACCTGGCCGATCTCGACGCCTCGCGCATGCAGTCGTCGTACGCCCTGGTGTGGTTCGTCATTTGGGCCGTACCGATCATGGGCTTCTTGGGCACGATCATCGGTATCACCGGCGCGGTGAGCAACTTGAGCCCCAAGGAACTCGAAGACTCGCTCTCGGGCGTTACCTCGGGGCTGGGCGTGGCGTTCGATACGACGGCCTTGTCGTTGTCGCTGTCGATCGTGCTGATGTTTGCCAAGTATTTCGTCGAGCGGTTCGAGTCGCGGCTGTTGTCCAAGGTCGACGATCGCACCAGCGCCGAGTTGGTCGGACGGTTCGAAGATATCGCTACGTCGAACGACCCGCAGGTGGCCACGGTGCGGCGGATCGCCGAAACCGTGCTCGGCTCGCTCGACCAACTCGTGGTGCGGCAGACCGAGCTGTGGCAACAGAGCCTGCGCGCGGCGCAAGAGCAGTGGGCCGAGCAGACGGCGGCCACGGAGCACACAATCGAGGAGGCGCTGACCGCGGCGCTCTCGTCGAGCCTGCGCGAGCATGCCGCTGCGCTGGCCGAGGCCGAACAAACGCAACTGACCGCCAACCGCAAGCAATGGGAAGGCGTGCAGCAGGCGCTGTTGCAAAACGCCGAATCCGTCACGTTGCAGCAGCGCGAGCTCGCCAAACAGGGCGAGTTGCTGCTGCAAGTGGTGGGAGCCACCGAGCAGGTGGCCCGGCTCGAGACCGAATTGAATCGCAACCTGACCGCCCTGGCCGGCGCCAAACACTTCGAGGAAACGGTGATCTCGCTGTCGGCCGCCATCGGATTGCTCAGCGCGCGGCTCGGACAATCGGGCGACGTACCGCGCGTCGATCTCCAGGGAAACCCGCGTAAAGGCCAGGCTGCATGAGCAGGCGCGGAAGTGCCAAGCCGCTGGGCATCCAGATGTTCCCGTTCCTGGCGGTCCTGATTTGCACGATGGGGGCGCTGGTCGTGCTGCTGCACGCCTTTGCCCGCCATGGGCAGGAGCAGGCCCGCAAAGTCGCCGAGGCCAAGGCGCGCGCCAGCAGCGCGGACGACGAACTCGAGCTTGAAGAACTCGAGTGGCGCATCGGGCATCTGCGCGTCGCTCGTTCCAAGACCGAGGAACAACTGGCCGACGAGCGATTGAAGCTCGCGCACATCGAAGATCACCAGCGGCGGCTGGAAAAGAAGCTCGAGCAAATGGAACGGGCCGTGGCCGAGCTGGACAAAAAAGGCGACACGGAAGCCGAGAAAGAGCGGCTGCTCGCCGAGCTGGAAGACACCGAGCGCCAGCTCGAAGCGGCGCGCGATGCGCTGGCAGACGCCCAGCAGCAGGGCAAGCACAAGAGCGTCAACTATTCGATCGTGCCCTACCAGGCGCAGAGCACGACCCGGCGGCGCCCGATCTACATCGAGTGCCGCTCCGACGCGCTGATCCTGCAGCCCGAGGGCGTCAAGGTGCCGCTGGGCGACTTTCTCGGGGCTCTGGGCCCGGGCAATCCGCTGGCCGCGGCGGTGCGGGCGCAGCGTGAGTACCTGGCCCGACGTGCGCGCGGCGTCGCGTTGGCCGAGGAGCCGTATCCGCTGCTGTTGGTGCGTCCCGACGGCATCGTCGCCTTCTATGCGGCCCGAGTGGCCCTGGAATCGTGGGGGAGCGAGTTCGGCTACGAGTTGATCGACGACGATTGGGATCTGGAGTTTCCCGAACCCGATCCCCACCTGGCCGAACTGTCCGAGCGCGTCGTGGAGGAGACCACCCGGCGCTACCGCAAGTACACGATGGCCACGCGCGGCGCCCGGCGGCGCTCGCAGTCCGTCTATCGGGCCAGCAAGTCGGGCGGCTTCGAGCTGGCGCCGGGCTCCGGCAGCCCGGGCGACGATTGGGGGAGTGGAGGCGACGATTACGGCGATCGGTACCGACGCGGTAGCGGTCCGGCCGAATACGGAGACGGCGGCTATGCGGACGAAGCAGGCGACGGCGACGGCTTCGGCCGAGAGCCCGGCGGCCAGGGGCTTGCCGAGGGTGGCGAAGGAACTGGATTGGGACCGGACCGGGGCGGCGACGGCTTTCGGCAAGACTCGCGCGCCGGCGGCTTCAGCGATCAAGGCAGCGATCCCGCCGGCCGCGGCCTTGCCGATTCCGATGAGCGAGGCGCCGGTGCGGGCGGCGAACTGCGCGATCCTTACGCCGAGCTCGGGGGGACGTCGCCCGAGCCTGCGACCGGCAGCGGATTCGGCCGCAGCGGCAGCACGCCGGGCACCTTCGGACGTGACGACGCGCCCTCGGGTCGGTATCCCCATGGCTCGGCCCAGCCACCGGCCGACCGCCTGGCCAGCGGCGGGGGCGGCGACGGGCCCGGCGACGTGGCCAGCAAGGACGGTTTGCCTGGCAATCCGAACTCGCCATCCGACGGCGCACGCGGCGCGCCCAGCGCCGACGGCTCGCGCTACGGCCGCGGAACCTCGCAGCAGCACGCGATCACGAATCCCGGCGACGAGCCGAACTCGGGCAGCGGCGGCAACGTCGCGCAGGACGATCCACCGATCGACCTGCCCACGGTGGGCGGCAGCTACGGCGGCAGTTCCGCGCAAACGGCCGCAAGCCCCAGCACGCACGGGCACTCGGCCAGCCAGGCCTCGCCTTCCTCACCATCGAACAGTGCCTGCGATTGCCCCGAGGGCTCGCGGCGGCCTCCGGTGGCCGAGCACGATCCGAACCTGAGACCGCAACACGGCAACTCGACCATGCCCCAGCAGAGCGACTCCCAATTGCGGGCCGACGTCAGCTTTCCCACGCACAAGCAGCTCAACCGGCCCCGCGATTGGGCTCTACCCCAGTCGGCCGACAATTCGGTGGCGGCGTCGCGCCCCATTCTCGTGCTGTGTTATCCGGACCGCCTCGTGGTGGTACCCGATTCGCGCACGCAGCGCCAGCGCGAGATTCCGCTGGAGGGCGACGCCCGCGAAATGATCGACGAACTGGTGGCGGCCGTGTGGGACCACACACAGAGTTGGGGGCGGGCCGGGCGCGGCGTGTACTGGAAGCCGACGCTGGTCCTGGAAGTCAAACCCGGCGGGGCACAGCGCTATTCCGAAATCGAGGCCCTGCTCCAGGGGAGCGGACTCGACGTCAAACAGCGCAACGCGCCGGCGACCGCCGGCAAGCCGACTACGGCCCCGTCGACGCGATGAGAACGAAAGCACGATGGCACGACACAAGGTAGCTGAACCCGAAGCGGCCGGGAACGATTCGTTCCTGGATATCACGACGAACATCGTCGGGATTCTGATCATCCTGGTGATGGTCGTCGGCGAGCGCGCCAAGACCGCCGTGGTCGAGGTGCCTCCGGCGGAGCCCAACCCGCGGCTTCTCTCCGCCTGTGCGGAAGCTTCGAAGCTGGATCAGCACGTGCGCGAAATCGCCGCGCAGATGGAATCGGTCAAGCGCGAGGCGCAGCTTCGCAAGATCGAGCGGGACCACCTGAGTACGCTAATGGCGGCCGTGGAAAAGGAATTCGAGCGCCGCCGCAAGGACCGCAAGGAGCAGACTCAAGAACAGTTCGACGCGGAGTTGAAACTTGCCATGGCGCGGGACGAGCTGGCCAAGTTGGAGTCGGCCACCCAACAGGCCGAAGCGGACGCCGCGCCCGAGACCGTCACGATCCAGAATCGTCCCACGCCCATCGGCCAGAACGTCGACGGCGACCAGGCATGCTTCCGCCTGGCCCACGGCCGCATCGCCTACGTGCCGCATCGCGTGCTGATGGACCAACTGCCCGACGCGCTGCGCTCGGCGGCCAACCGCATGCAGTCCGAGTCGCACCTGGTCGACACGCTGGGACCGGTCGAGGGCTTTCGGCTGCAATACATGATCACGCGCCGCAACGTCGGCAACGGCGCCGTGATTCAACTTGCCGCCATCAAGCTGCTGCCGGTCTCGAGTTTTCTCGGAGAACCGATGGACGAGGCGCTAGGGGCAAACTCCGAATTTCGGCGGACGCTGCAAATCATCTCGCCGGACATCTACACGATCACGATCTTCACCTACCCGGACAGTTTTCCGGAGTTCCGCAAGCTCAAAGACGAACTCTACCGGCTCGGCTATCGGGTCGCCGCCTTTCCCCTTCCGGCAGGCTCGCCGATCGCCGTCGGCCCTAACGGTTTCGCCTCGTCAGCGCAGTAGTCGCGAGCGTGCTCCTCGTACCAGCCCGAAGCGCAAGCGAGGGTCCTCGTCCCAGCCCGAATCGCAAGCGAGGGTTGCGCGACTCCAACCGAAACGAAAAACCCTCGCTCGCGCTTCGGGCTGGTGTGTTGCTTCGGGCCGTGTGCGGTGGTTCGCGACTACGCTTCGGTGACCGCGACGATGCCGCCTTCGATGGCTTGGCAGATGCGGTCGAGCTCGTCGAGGCTGACCGACAAGGGCGGCATCACGACCAGCACGTTGCCCAGGGGACGCACCAGCACGCCTTGCGTGCGGGCCCACTCGCAGACGCGATGCCCGTGCTTCTCGTGCCAGGGAAAGGGCTCGCGGGTTTGCTTGTCGGCGACCAACTCGATGCCGGCGATCATGCCGCACTGACGCGCGTCGCCCACGTGGGGGTGCTCGGCGATGCGGGCCAGGTGCTGCTCGAGCCGGGCGATCTTGGGCACCAGGTTCGCGAGCGTCCGCTCTTCGTCGAATACCTCAAGCGTGGCCAGGCCGACGGCGCAGCCCAGCGGATTGCCACCGTAGGTGTGCCCGTGGAAGAAAGTCTTCGAGTCGGCGTACGAGCCGAGAAAGGCCTGCCAGATTTCGTCGGTGGTGAGCGTGGCGGCCACGGGCATGTAGCCGCCGCTTAAGCCCTTGGCCAGGCAGAGAAAGTCGGGCGCGACGTCTTCGTGCTCGCAGGCGAACATCTTGCCGGTGCGTCCGAAACCGACGGCCACTTCGTCGGCGATCAGCAGCACGTCGTAGCGGCGGGTCAACTCGCGCAATCCCCGCACGTAGCCCACCGGGTGCATCCGCATGCCGGCGGCGGCCTGCACCAGCGGCTCGACGACGAGCGCGGCGATGCGCTGGTGCTGCTCGGCCAACAGCTTCTCGAGCGCTCGCAGATAGTGCTGGGTAGCGTTCTCGCGCGTCACTCCCTCGGGCAGGCGATAAAAATCGGGGGCGGGAGTGCGCAACACTTCGAACAGCAGCGGCTGAAACATGGCGTGAAAGCGCTCCACGCCGCCGACGCTGACGCTGCCCAGCGTGTCGCCGTGGTAGGCGTCGCCCAGGGCCACGTACACCGTCTTGTCGGGCCGCGGATCCTGGCGCTGCCGCCAGTACTGAAGGGCCATCTTGAGGGCCACTTCGACGGCCGTGGCTCCGTCGTCGGAAAAGAACACGTGCCCCAGCCCCTCGGGCGCCAATTCGGTGAGCCGTTTGGCAAGCTTGATCGTGGTGGGGTTCGAGGTGCCCAGCGACGTGACGTGGGCCACGCGGTCGAGTTGCTCGCGAATGGCCGCATCGAGCCGCGGATGGCGATGGCCGTGCACGTTGCACCACACGCTGGCCACGCCGTCGAGATACTCGTTGCCGTCGATGTCCACCAGCGTCGTGCCCTGAGCCCGCTCGATGATCAGCGGCTCGTACTCGGCCATCTGGGTGAAGGCGTGCCAGACGATCTCGCGGTCCCAGCGCTCGAGCTGGTCGCGCGTGGGTTCGGCGCCTGCCGGCGGTTTCAGCATGATAGGGTCCGCCTCGCGGCTCACCACGACACGACGACCGGCGTGCCCACGGTGATGCCTAACATGATCTCGGCGCTATCGCCGACGATGGCCAACTCGAGCTTGCCGCTGGAACCGACCAGGGCGATCAGGGTCATCTCGGGCTGGTCGGAATAGGTCTTGAAAATGCCGTGGGTCTCGTGATCGTCGCAAAGAATCGAGACTTCTTCCCCGCGCGGTGTGTCGGCCAGGGCGTCGGACGTGATATCGGTGATGAGGTTGCCGAACGAATCGATCGACTGCACCGTTCCTTCGATCTTGTTCGCCGCCACGCGTGCCTCCGTCCAGTCGAGCCGCTCGAGGTTCTGTTGCACCGGTCCCAGCCGCGATGGATCGAGGCCCAGGCTGAGCCGCGCCGCGACCGGGGCCATGATATCGCGCCCGTGAAACG
Organism: Planctomycetota bacterium; assembly: GCA_003389325.1. Classification (GTDB taxonomy): domain Bacteria; phylum Planctomycetota; class Planctomycetia; order Pirellulales; family PALSA-1355; genus LB-PLM-3. The sequence goes on along the minus strand of QQVE01000011.1, from coordinate 1,173 downwards.
TCGCCGACACGGTTGGCAGCCAATACTGCGGCTCGGCGACGGTAATGATTGTAGAGGGCGGGGTCTCAAGCGCCAAACGGCTCAACAGGCCGTTATCCGGAGCGACAAAATGGTGTTCTCCCAGGTGAGCGTAGATGATTTTTCGCTCGCTGCCCACCCCGGGATCGACGACCACGACGTGGATCGTATCGTTGGGAAACCACCGCACATGATCGGCTAACACGAGTGCCCCCTGCCGCACGTCCTGATGCGGCACGTCGTGCGTGATGTCGACCAACGTCACGTCGGGATTGATCGAGAGAATGACGCCCTTCATGGCCGCCACGTACGGGCTGCCGGTGCCAAAGTCGGTGGTGAGCGTGATGATGCGCGGCATGTGCGGGTGCCGAAAGGGGACTACGGTGCTTGTTTCGGGGGCTGGGTGCCATGCTCACGCTCGCGTGAGCATGCGATGTTTGCGTTCGGCCGTCGCGACCATGCTCACGCACGCGTTCGAAAATGACTATGCCAAGAACTGCGGCAGGTCCAAGACCCACTTCTCGAAACTAGGTGAATACTCCTCGAATCGCCCACGCTCGGCATAGTAATAGTAGACCGGTGAGTCGGGACACTGTAGAGACGAAACACAAAAATAGTCTCCGTTGCCGATCGAATAGAATGGGACCATTTCCGCTGACCAGGTCGGGTTCTCTTTGATTTCAAGATCGTACGCAAGTTCAACCGTGTCGTTTCCGTTATTCGGTCCCGCCCCTACGTTCAGGATGTCACCGGGGAACGCATACTCTGCCATCAAATCGATAAAGTCCCGCATTTCCGATGGAAACCGACAAGAGAATCGGTTTTCGAAAGACTGCCATTCCAGATCGGTAGGTGGCTGGAAGCCAGGTATTTCGGGAGAAAGACATGTAACCAAGACGGATCGTATTTCGTCCTTTGTCATATCACGGTCGCCTCGAGATCGCACAACCGGGACGGCGTGCCATGCAGCCGCAATGGGCACGCGATGCGGTTCGTGGAGTTTGACCAAACGGGCATGCTCACGCGGGGCGTGAGCATGGCATCTATGAACGCTGGGTTGTCAAGTCGGTTGGTTTGTCGTGGAACGCGGGGTGCGACGGTTTTTTGGGCGAGCTGCGTGCTTGCGCGCTCAGGCATCTATTCGAGATCGGCCAC
>QQVE01000037.1 GCA_003389325.1 Planctomycetota bacterium | reverse complement strand
GCGCGGACCGCTTCCGTTCGTTACCCGGCCGTTCGGCCACGCAACATCGCCATGTCCGCCTCGCCCGTCAGTTCGAGCGCCTCGCGTGCCACGCCGCGCGCCGCCGGTTTGCCCTACGCGATAGACCTGCGCACGCTGTGGACAGTCGTGGTGCTCTGCGCGACGCTGGCCACGAGCGGTTGCTGCGGCATCATCGTGCCCTGTCTGCCGCCGCTGGTGAAACACCCGCCCAAGCTGCTGCACGGACCGCCCAAAGAGATGCTCGCGCCGAGCTACGTCGAGTTCGGCGAGAACCCGGCCCACGTCGCCTGCAGCGATCCCGAGTTCCTCTACGAGAACCTGGTCGACATCGTCGACGACTATTTCGAGATCGCTCGCGAGGAACGCGTCCGCTATGTGGCCGACGTGGTGACCGAGGGTCGCATCGACACCTATCCGCTGACCGGGGCGACGCAATTCGAGCCGTGGCGGCGCGACACGGTGACGACCTACGAACGGCTGGAGAGCACGCTGCAGTCGATGCGCCGCACGGCGCAGATCCGCATCATTCCGGTCGAGTTCGGATTCCTGGTCGACGTGCAGGTGCAGAAGGAGCTGGAAGACGTGCTCGCGCCTGAGGGTTCGACGCTCAGCCTCAACAACTTGCGCAACGATGACGCCCTCAACCGCCGTGGTCAGCAACTGAATGTCTCGCCCGACTCGCTGGGTTGGATTCCGCAGGGTCGCGACTTTGCCCTGGAGCAAGAGATCCTGGGTCGGTTGCAGAAGCGCATGGCCCAGGTCGCGCACGTGCACTAGGGCACTGGCGGGACAGGATCGATGTACGATCCAAGCGATCCCGATTCGCCATCTGCATGGCCACGCGAGCGTGGCCATGCCACCCGCACCACGATACCGGCGCACTGGCTGACAAGCAGCTAGTGGCACCCGGCGCACTGGCAAAGCCAGCGGCCCGGGCAAACCGCGGCGCGACTTAGGTGTTCTGCTGAATGCCCAGGGTCACGGTCGGCTGCGAGGTGACCGGCGTCGACTTGGCGACCGGCAGCTTCAGCGTGAAGGCGGTGCCCTTGCCCACGGTGCTGGCGACCTGGATCTTGCCGCGATGGGCCTCGATAATCTCGCGACACATCGAGAGACCCACGCCGGTGCCTCCCTTGCCGGTCTCGTCGGGGCCCGACTTCGTGGAGAAATAGGGATCGAAGATGTGCGGCAGCTTCTCGGCCGGAATGCCGGCCCCGTTGTCGCGAACCGTCAGCTCGATCATGCCGCCTGGCTCGTCGAAGGCCAGCTTGATCACGATCCGTCCGCCCCGCTCCATCGCCTGACGCGAGTTGATCAACAAGTTCAGCAGCACCTGTTGAATCTGATTCGTGTTGACGACCGCCTCGGGCAGGTTCTCTTCGATGCGGCGCTCGATCGAGATGCGATACTTGTTCATCTCGCGCTCGAGCAGAATCAGGGCGTCGTCGACCAGCTTGACCATGTCGGTCGGTTCGAAGTCGCCGCTGCGATTGCGGGCAAAGCCCAAGATGCCGTTGGTGATCTTGGCGGCCCGATTGCCTGCGTTGAGAATCTTCTCGAAGGCCTTCTGCCGCGTGGCGTCGTCCTTATGACGCAGGCCCATCTTGGCGTAGTTGATGACCGTCATCAGCACGTTGTTGTATTCGTGCGTGGTCGTGCTGACCAACTCGCCCAGGGCGGCCATCTTCTGCGCATCGGCGAGCTGCTGCTTGAGCAGCTCGACCTGCTCGGCCAGTGAGGGGGTTTGTTGGGGGCCGCCCGACTGCATCACCTACTCCGCAAGTTGGCTCTAGATTACCTGGTTGCTGTTGGTCTCTCTGGCTTGCCCGACGCGAACGCCTTAACTTGTTACGGCGGAGCCACTTAGATGCAATGGAGATATCGTCGAATCTGCCTGTGCCGCTATAGCCGTTCCGACTACAATCCCCGCGGCCGAAAGGAGTTCGGTCGGGAACTTTGGCGCTTGGAGAAGCTGGGATGCATACCGTCGAGCTTTTGGAGGCGGCCCGCGCCGTGGCGACGCAGTTGGGCTACCAGATTCGCGAGGAACATTTGGACGGCGGTGGGGGCGCCTGTACCGTCGCCGGCCAGAAGTGGCTGTTCCTCGACGTGGCCAGCGACGCGTCGGAACAACTGGAATTGGTGGCGGCGGCCCTGTTGGGCGAGCCGAACATTCACCAGCTCGCGCTGGTGCCCGAGCTGGCCCGCTACCTGGGCGTGCGGAAGTCGGCGTAGGTGGGGCAGGTACCTGCCCGGGATGCCCTGGCCACGCGCAGAGTGGCCATGCCGGTTCGAAGCACTGGTCGAGCCTGATGCCCCGGCGCCATCCCGGGGTCTGGTCCAATTTTCGGCCGCTCGATTCCTCCTCTCGGAAAGCGCACTGACCGAAAACTTGGACCCCTTCGTGGCCCCGGGGTGCCATGGCCACGCTCGCGTGGCCATGCGCGTGCCAAGACACGCGTTCTCACCGCACTGGCTGACAAGCAGCCAGAAGTGGCACGCCGCGTCCCACTCACGTTTCGGGCTACCGTTGTTCCGACACATCCACGCCGCTGCTAGTCACAATAGAGGCCTTCGGCCTCGATGAACTTCTCCACCGCGCGCGGTGTGCGATAGCGGATGCTGCCGCCGGCTGCCACGCGGGCCCGCAGCTCGCGACTGCTCAGCTCGATCTGGGGCATCGAGACCAACAGCTCGCGAAACTTGGCCAACCGCTCGGCGTCGACCAACTTCGCCAACAAGTCGTAGTCGGGCGGGGGCTCGTCGGCCCGCGCCACCGCGACCGGCGACGCGAGTCGACAGACCTCGTCGGGCTGGTGCCAGTTGACCAGGTCGGCCAGCGTGTCGGCTCCCATCAGCAGAAACAGCTCCGCCGCGGGCTGCTCGGCGGCGACGCTGCGCAGCGTGTCGACCGTATAACTGACGCCACCCCGCTGCAGCTCGATGTCCGAGACCTCGAAGCCGGGGTGACCGGCGATGGCCAACTTGAGCATTTCCACTCGTTGGTCCGGCGTCGAGACCGCCTGGTCTCGCTTGTGCGGGGCGACCGCCGCGGGCACGAACCACACGCGGTCGAGCCGGCACTGTTCGCGACAACACTCGGCCAGCAGCAGATGGCCGTAGTGCACCGGGTCGAAGCTGCCGCCAAAGAGACCGAGTCGCATCGTGGGACGCAAGATTCGCGAGGTCGGGGTGGAACCGGAATGCCGGGGAACTTGTTGATCGGGTGAGGCGATTGCTATCGTAGCGGTCGACGGCACCGCCGGCCAGTTGGAGCTGGCCCCAGTCGCAACGGTTCGCCGTCGTCATCGTGGGCCAGTTGGAACTGGTCGCGGTCGTCTTCTACGCTGACGACGGATCGGCACGACACAGCATGGCCCAGCCGCAACGCACGCTATTCGACACGGACGAGCCCGCCTGGGAAGTCGACGACGCGACCGAGCAGTGCGTCGCCACCGTCGTCATTCCCCAGCGACCCATCGGGCCGCTCGACTACACGGTGCCGGCGGAGCTCGTCGAGCGGTTGGCGGTCGGCTGTCGTGTGCGGGTTCCCTTGGGCCGAGGCAATCGCGCGGCGACGGGTTACTGTGTGGCCCTGGAACATCGCACGGCCGAGCGCCGTTTGAAGGCGATCGACGAAGTGGTCGACGCCCGCAGTCTGTTCTCGCCCGCCATCCTGGAACTGACGCGGTGGATGGCCGACTACTATCTCTGCCCCTGGGGTCAGGTGCTCGACGCGGTGGTCCCGGCCGGCGTGCGGGCCGAGGCCGGCACGCGACTCACGACGTTCTTGCACGTGCCCGAAGAGATTGCCGCGCGACGTGGCGAACTGAAGCTGGCGCGAAAGCAGGCGGTCGCGTTCGACCATCTGGCGGCCAGCCGGCAACCGCTCACTCCGGCCGAACTGGCCACCGCCGCCGACTGTACCCAGGCCCCCATCACCGCGCTGCGGCGCAAAGGCCTGGTGCGGAGCGAAACGCGCCGCGTGGCCCTAGAAGAATCGCCCGCGGCGACCACGGAGATCGAAGCCCCGCTGGAGCTGAACCCCGATCAACGGGCGGCGCTCGATCACATTCTGGCGGCGCTGAACGCCGGCGAGCACGAGACGATCTTGGTTCACGGGGTGACCGGCAGCGGCAAGACCGAGGTCTACATCCAGGCGATTCAGGAAGTCGTCGGCTTTGGGCGACAGGCGATCGTGCTCGTGCCGGAAATCAGCCTCACACCGCAGACCGAACGCCGCTTCCGCAGCCGTTTTGGCAAGGTCGCAGTACTGCACAGTCACCTCAGCGACGTCGAACGGCATCGGCAGTGGCAGAAGATTGCCGCCGGCGAAGTGGCCGTCGTCGTCGGAGCGCGTAGCGCCGTGTTCGCCCCAACGCCGCAGCTGGGCCTGATCGTAATCGACGAGGAACACGAGTCGTCGTTCCGCCAAGAGTCGGCCCCCCGCTACCACGCCCGCGAGGTCGCCCGGCAGCGCGCGCGGCGTGAAGGCGTGCCGCTGGTGCTGGGCTCGGCGACGCCGTCGTTGGAAAGCTACGCACGGGCGCAGGCCCAAGACGATCGGCTGGTCGAGATGCCGCGGCGAATTTACGACCGGCCGCTACCAGCGGTGGTGACCGTCGATCTGCGCACCGAGCGCCACGATCGCGCTTCGCGGGGTGCGATCAGTCGGCCGCTGGCCACGGCAATGGAGACCGCACTCCGCGAAGGGGGCCAGGTGATCTTGCTGCTAAACCGGCGGGGCTTTTCCACGCACATTCAGTGCCCCGCCTGCGGCTTCGTGCTCGAGTGTCCGCACTGCGAGATCGCGTTGACGTTTCACCGCCAGCACCGCAGCGCGCTGTGTCATTACTGCGATTATGAGCAGCCGACGCCGCACCGCTGCCCCGAGTGCGACTACGAGGGCATCGAGCATTTTGGCCGCGGCACGCAGCGGCTCGAGGCGGAGGTGCAAGCGCGGTTTCCCAAGTATGCGGCCCTGCGGATGGACGCCGACACGATGCAGCGACCGGGCAGTCACGCGGCGGCGCTCGATCGCTTTCGCCACGGCGAAGTGCAGATTCTGCTCGGCACGCAAATGATCGCCAAGGGACTCGACTTCCCCAACGTCACGCTGGTCGGGGTGATCAACGCCGACGTGGCGATGCACCTGCCCGACTTCCGCGCGGCGGAGCGAACATTTCAGTTGATCACCCAAGTGGCGGGCCGCACCGGTCGCGGCGAGAAAGGGGGTCGCGTGCTGGTGCAGACGGGCCACCCCGATCACCCGGCGCTGGTGGCGGCGGTGCGTCACGACTATCTGGCCTTTGCGGCGGGCGAGTTGCCGCTGCGCAAGAAGTTGGGCTATCCGCCGTTTGCCCACATGATTCGCCTGGTGGCGCGGGGTCCGTTGGAGGCGGTGACCGCCGCCTTCGCCGCGGAGTTGGTCAACCGTTTGAAAGAAGAGGACGGTCGTCTGGCGGCGGGCGCGCGAATCGTCGGACCGGCCCCGGCGCCGCTGGCAAAGCTGCGGGGCGAGTATCGCTTCGCGATCCAGCTGCAGGGCGTCGAAGCGGCCGCGCTCCGTGAGGTGGTCGCCGGCGCCACCGCCGAAGTAGCACCGCCGGACGATGTGCACCTGGTGGTCGACGTCGACCCGCTCGATATGCTGTAGTCCGCGCGGCGGCCGGGTCGAATCGCGTCGTTTTCTCCGCGGCATCGCCACGGCATCGCCACGTATTCTTCGCAGCGGGCACGAGTTCCCACGGCTGCTATCGGCCGACATCGGGGGTCCGTGGCTGCGGCTTTGCCCTGGCTCGCGGTGCGCGGGTGCCTTAGAATCTGGGAAGAAGTGGCGAAAGAGGGCCGACGCGGTCGGTAACAAGAACGGGGGGTGTCGTTCGCCTCGCACGTTCGGCCAGAGCAACAAGCGGGTTGGCCGCGGCACTGGGCCGCCGAGGCGAGCCACGAACTCTTCACCATGTCCTATCGATCTGTCAAACGCGTGCTGGGCGAAACGAACCTGGAGCGGAAGTGCCGCATTCTGTTCGGCGTCTGTCTGTTCTTTCTGATCACCGGCTGCTTTCTCTGGTACGGCCGCGTGACCGAAGAGATCGTCTGGAAGCAGAACCCGGACACCTGTCGGCTGCTGGTCGATACGGCCGTGTTGACCGACCACTGGAAGGCCCTCGATCCCAGCTTTAACGTGCAAGGGGTCGCCGCACCGATCGACGAAGAGAACTATCAACGCCGCGTGATTCGCCTGCCGGAGAACGACCCCAGCGGCGAGCGCGTTCCGCAAAACGAGTTGGAAGAGAAACTGCTCGAACGGTGGACATGGGCCGAGGATCGCGAACTGACCGCCAAAGAAATCGAGGCCTACAAGCAGCGGTTTCTGGCTATGCAACGCGAGAGCGCCGAGGGCGCCGACGAAAAGGACATCGAGACCCAACTGCGCACCAGCTTGCCGGCCAAGAAGTACTTCGCCGAACCGGCCTATTACGCCTTTCGCAACGACGACGAGTACGTCTATTACGAGCCGCAGTTTCTCAGCAGCTCGCTCTGTGTAAACTGCCACAAGCAGATGAACCTGAATCAGAATCTGGCCGAGGGCGACCTGCAGGCGATCGTCCAGATCAAGATTCCCACCACGGCAGTCGAGGCGGCGCTGAGCGAAAACTACGCCTGGCTGATCGCCATCGCCTTTATCACCGTCTTCCTGGCGATGGTGGCCCTGTACGTCATCGTGCGCTATGTCATCGTCAAGCCGCTGCGGCACCTCCGCGACGTCAGCGACGAGATTAGCCAGGGCAACACCGCCCTGCGCGCCGAGATTCAGACCGGCGACGAGTTCGAGGAGCTGGCCGTGGCCTTCAATCGCATGTTGCAGAAGATCCTGGACTCGGCCACGGAGCTCCGCGATTTGAACGACGACCTGGACGCCAAGGTCGATCAGCTCGCCCAGACGAACATGCGGCTGTTCGAGATGAACCGACTGAAGAGCGACTTTCTGGCCACCATGAGCCACGAACTGCGGACCCCGCTGAACAGCATCATCGGCTTTTCCGACGTGCTCGATTCGATCGACTCGCTCGACGCCAAGCAACGCCGCTACGTGCAGAACATTCAGCGTTCGGGCCGGCTGCTGCTCGACATGATCAACGACATTCTCGATCTGGCGAAGATCGAAAGCGGCAAGATGGAGCTGAACCTGACCGACTTCCCCATCGAGCCGGTCGTCTCCGCCCAATGCGACATGGCCCGTCCGCTGGCCGAAAAGAAGAACATCGACGTCACGACCGACGTCGCCGAAGGATTGCCCGAGCTGCACCAGGATCAGTCGAAGCTGCAGCAGGTGCTCAGCAATCTGCTCTCCAACGCCATCAAGTTCACGCCCGAGGGAGGCCAGATCACCGTCGCGGCCCGACAGCCGACGCGGCACGAGCTGCAGCTCGTCGTGACCGATACCGGCGTCGGCATCGCCGAGGACGACAAACAGGCGATCTTCGAGAAGTTCCGCCAGGGACCGACCGGACTGTCGACCGGCGACGCGATGACCCGCGAGTATTCCGGCACCGGCCTGGGGCTGTCGATCGTCAAGGAACTTTGCAAGTTGCTCGGCGGCGAGATCGGCCTGGAAAGCGAGCTCGGCAAAGGGAGTACTTTTACGGTCACGATTCCGATCGTCCGCGAAGAGCAGCCGCGCCTCGACTCGACGCTCACCAGCCAACTCGACGAACTAAGTCGGCCGCTCCGTTTCGATCCGCAACGAATCCGCGTGCAATCGACCGAAGAGCCGGTCTGACCGCTCGCCCCCCTGCCCTGCTGCCCCGCCGCCTGCATCCCCGCCTACTGCATCTCCGCCCTTTCCCCCTACAACTGCCCCACCCAAGCCCGCGGTCCCGCCGCGCCGAAGCATGTCAGCCACCGAACAAGATGTCGAAGTCCGGCTCTACACCGACGGGGCCTGTAGCGGAAATCCCGGGCCGGGCGGTTGGGCCTTCATCCTCGAACACCTGGCCACCGGGCAGCGGAAGGAAGTTTCGGGCGGCGAGCCGGAGACGACCAACAACCGCATGGAGCTGATGGCGGTGATCGAGGGCTTAGGGGCGCTGAAGCGACCGACGGCCGTCTGCCTGGTGAGCGACAGCCAGTACGTCGGCAAGGGCCTGACCGAGTGGATGCCCAACTGGAAACGGAACAACTGGAAGCGGGGACCGGCGGGCGCCCGCAAGCCGGTGAAGAACGTCGATCTGTGGCAGCAGCTCGACGAGTTGATCGCGCGGCACACGCTCACTTACGAGTGGGTGGCCGGACACGCGGGCCACGAAGAGAACGAGCGTTGCGACGAGCTGGCCGTGGCGGCGTACCAGCAGTATCTTTAGGGGCGGGTCTCTGGGCACGGGGTCGGGGAGATCTCGTTACACGGGTGGTGCTCACCTGCTAGCCAGCCAACGCCGATGAACGTATACAGGGTGCCATGGCCAAGCTCGCGCGGCCATGCGCGGCGCGAAGCACGGGCAGAGCCAGTGCCGCCCAAGGGCTGCATGATGGAGCCGTAATATGATGGAACCGCAATATGTATGATGGAACCGCGATAACCTTGGCAAACCCGTAACGCCAGGCCGGGCATCTGGATGTCGATTCCCCCCCCTGCACGTCGTCGACGAGATTGAGGCCCAACGGAAACCGAAGACCCTCTTCGGTTCCGTCTGGAAGTGGCTCGATGACCGACTTCCTCTTCTGCTGTCGCCTCACATTCCTCGTGGTCGCCTCTCCGTGGAGCACCTCTTGTCACAACGGCGAGAAGATGTCCTGGAGGAATGGTCGACGATGGCGCTCCCGGAGGAGTTTGTCCAGCAATTCCTGAGTCTGATTGCCGAGGCCTTTGAGTGGCCCAATGCGTTCTTGGTGCCCGACGATCCCTGCTGGCTCGTGTTGCTGCCCGATTGCGACGAGAGCCTCGCCC
>QQVE01000021.1 GCA_003389325.1 Planctomycetota bacterium | reverse complement strand
TGCCGCCGTCCGCTGCCGCGTCCCGCGAAGCGTCCGCGACGGCCGCCCTCGAGACGACTTGACGCGCGAATCCCAGCTCAGCGATGTCGTCCCGCTCCGCCATGTCCACGACCAGCCCGCCCACCACCGACGCGATGTCCTGCACGACGCCCTTTGCCCGCCTGGCGGCCTGGCCTGCCCGCGCGATCCTGGCGGCACTGTTCGCCTTCGTCCTGCTGGCGCTTGTGGTGAGTCTCTCGCCGCTGGCCCAAGGTTTTGCCGACAAACCCCACCGTGGACCGGGCGATGTCGCCCTGTATCGTGCCGAGGTCGATCGAATCGCGGCCGGCGAGTCGTATTATGTGGTCGCCAGCGAAGAGCTCCGCCAGCGCGGCTACCCGACCCGTAGCGCCTTCAACTGGCGCACACCCTTGCCGATGTGGTTGATCGGCAACCTGCCGCATCCGGTTTGGGGTAAAGTTCTGCTGGGTGGTCTGGCGGTCGTCGCGCTGCTGATGAGCTTTCCCTTCCTGGTGCGCGAGGGCGGTCTCGGTGTCAGCCTGGTCGGCATGCTGCTCCTGATCGGGGCCCTGCTTCCCTGTTGGCTCGGCGAGTTGTACGTGATGCCGATGCTCTGGGCCGGAGCCTTGTTGACCATTTCGGTAGCGGCCCTCGGCAGCGGACGCACGAAGCTCGGTGTGGCCAGTGGCATCGCGGCCCTCTTCATGCGCGACCTGGCGGGACCCTACTGCGTGTTCCAAGGGGCCTATGCCCTTTGGCAGCGGCGATGGCGGGAAGCGGCCCTGTGGACGGCTGGCCTGGCGGCCTACGCGGTCTACTTCGCCTGGCATGTCTGGAACGTCATGGCCCTGCAAACGCCCGACGCGACCGCTCACGAAGACGGCTGGGTCCGCTTCGGCGGCCTGGCCTTTCTGGTTTCGCTCGCCCAGATGAACGGCTTTCTGCTCACGCTGCCGCAATGGGTCAGTGCCATTTACCTGCCGCTGGCGATGCTGGGACTGGCCAGTTGGTCGAGCGACACTGGCCGACGCACGGCCCTGGTAACGCTGCTCTTTCTCGTGCTCTTCGCCGTGGTCGGCCAGCCGATCAATCAGTACTGGGGCTCGCTCATCGCCCCGCTCTTGTGCCTGGGGGCGGCTCGCTCGCCATGGGCCCTGCGTGACCTTTGGCTCGCTGCCCGGGCGACTCAGTCGCGGGGATCGGCGACCGTGAAGATGGTCGGCGAATCGAGTGGCGGGCAGATAGCGTCGTAGAACCGCTCCGCCTCTTCGTGCAGGAGCGCTTCTTGTTGCGACGCCACGTCCTGGCTCGGGGTGATGCTCACCAAGGGAGCCGCAGCCCCGGGCGCCACATTCGCGGGCGTCCCCGTCGGAGCAGCGATCGCGTGTGCCGGCGAGACGTTCACGGTCCGCGAGACCAGGTAGAGCGGCCGGCCCCGCACCTGATCGTAGATGCGAATCACGTACTCGCCCAGAATGCTGATACCCAGTGCGTTCAGCGCTCCGAAGAAGCTGGCCGACAATACATGCGACGTCCAGCCCGGGATGGCCAGGTCGGTAAACAGCTTGCAGAACAAGGCGTAGCTGCTCAGCGTCACGAACACGAACAGGGCCGCAAAGCCGATCACGTGAAACACGAACAGCGGAAACGACGAGAAGCCAAACACGGCCGTCTTCGCCAACCGCCACAATCCCGCCAGTGAAACACGCGGACGACCGTCGTAACGGGCCAGCCGTTCCACGACCACGCCCCGCTGCCGGAAGCCGACCCAGCTACGCAAGCCGGGCAGGTAGCGATCGCGCTCCGCCAGGGCCACGATCTCCCGCTTCACGCGGGCGTCGACCAGGCCGAAGATGCCGGCGTCGGCGGGAATCGGCGTGGTGGCAACGCGGCTGAGCAGGCGATGAAAGCCCGCGAACAGCAGCCGTTTGATGACGTTCTCTTTCCGTTTGGTCCGCACCGCGAACACCACGTCGGTGCCGGCTTGCCATTCGGCGTAGAATTGCGGAATCGCCTCGGGCGCGTCTTGCAAATCGGAATCCATCATCACGATCGCGTCGCCCTGGGCCGCGACCAGGCCGGCCTGCACGGCCGCTTGATGTCCGAAGTTGCGGGACAGATGAATGACGCGGAGGTGGCGGTCCCCTGCGGCGAGTTCGTCGAGCAACTCTCCGCTGCCGTCGTGCGAGCCGTCGTTCACCAACACGATCTCATACCGCGATCCACACGCGGCCGCCGCGGTGCCCACCCGCCCGAGCAACTCTTCGAGTACTTCCCGCTCGTTGTAGACCGGCAGCACCACGCTTAGCAGCGCGTCGGCCGGTCGCTCGTTCGGTGTCGTGGTGGTGGCGTTCATGGTCGGACTCGAGTCTCTGATCGTTCTTGAATCGTCGTTGAGGTTTGGTTGTTCTGGCTCTTCTTGCGGGAGGCGGTTGGCCACCGGTCTGTCAATTCGCCGAATCGATATGCCGCCGAGGGCGGCGGCCCAGGCGAATCAGCAGAAATCCGATCCCACACAAACCTAGGCCACAGGCCGACATTCGCAGCCCGTGGGTCAGGCTTACCGGGGCAAATTCGAGCTCCACGCGACGCGTTCCACCCGGTACAACCGCACCCAGGAAGTCGCCGTTGACGCGGAGTGGCTCGTAGTCGACACCGTCGACCCGCACTCGCCAGCCGGCGTGAAAGGACTCGTTGGTAACCAGCAATCGCGGCGCGACACACGAGGTGACGAGCCACAGGCGACCCGGCTTGTCGGCCACGACGTGCACCATGCCGGGTGGACCTCCCTCGAGTTCCAGCGGAGTCGCCACCAGGGCGGCGCGGGTCACGTCGATGCGACGAATGTCCCAAGCCGGACGTTCGCTTTGAAACGCGCGACTGACCAGCTGAAAGCGGGGCGCCGGCACCGGCAGGGCAACAAACGGCCCGGCAACGTCGGCCTCGCGGGGCGCCGAAACTTCCTCGACAGATTCGCTAACCGAGTCCGACGGGCCGACCGCCTCCGACTCGTTCACTTCCGCTTCGTCTTCCTCGTCGGGTGGGAACATCTGCTCGACCACCTGCGGCAAGGCCCAAGCAACGCCCGCCGCCCGCAGCGCGTTCGATTGTCGATAGTCGAGCCTGCGCTGTGGTTCCAGACCGGCGTAGCCGTGCAACCGCGCAACGCCCGCCAGCGTGACGTGGTTGCCGTGACGGAGCGTGCCGTGTCGGTCGGGCAATTCCAGGGCCACGCGTCCCGGCGTGGCAGAGGGCGTCGCGGTGTTGGCGAGATGTTCCTGCCAGGTCGCGGTGTGCGGCCAGACCGAGTAGCTCATTCCGTAGGTGCCCAAGTCGGCCGCCGCGAGCATCAACAAACCGGCCATCGCCCACGACGATCCCCGTCCGCCGCGCACGGCATGATAGACGAGTCCCGCGGCGAGCGCGATCAGCACCGGGCCGACGAGCGTCAGCGGCAGCGCCGCCGTGTGTTGCGGCCAAAGCAAGTTAGCAACCGGCAACATGGCCAGGCTGGCCGCAATCACCAGCAGATAGGGGCGAAACGAAATGCTCGTCGCGCCGCCTTCCCGATCACTCGCCACGCGCCGTGAAGCAAACATCCGGGCCAGGGCAATCGACGCCAGCACGGCCGTCGCCAGGTGAAACAGCACGATCATGCGGCAGGGCGCCCGAAAGCTGCCCACCACCGGAAGCCACATCTGCAGCCGGTAGAGATAGCCGAATCGACCCAGCGCCATTATCAATGCGAACAGGCCGAAGCAGGCCACCGCGACGGCCAACGGTCGCCAGCGTCCCAGCCGATTTCGCTCGGTCCACAAGTAGACGATAAGCATGAGCGGCACCGCCCCGGCATAGAGTCCCAGGGCGTGGGTGTTCTGCCCCACGACGCGGGTCTCGAACAAGTAGGGCGCCACCAACTGAATCAAGTTCAACGGGTGCAGCGAATAGGTCTCCGCGAATCCGCTTTCGACCGACTGCCGCGCGGACGTTGCAAACGTATCGTAGGTCGGCAACAGTTGCAGTCCGCCGAGCATCAGGCCGGTCACCTTGGCCGTCAGCAGACGCAGCGGTCCGAGCCAGGTGGTGCACGTCCCGGCCCAGGCGGCGCGCGAGCCAAACCCAACGAATCCCGCGTAGGCGGCCTCGGCCAGCAGCGAAAACCACACATACTGCGGATAGCCCAGCAGCAGTTGCGAGCCGGTCAACAGGGCGATCGCCAGCCAGGCCCAGGCCAGCTGGCGACGTCGAGAAGGGCCATCGCTCGCGCGGCTCGCGTCGCCCAGCAGGATGTCGATCGCCAGCAGCAGCCACGGAATGTGCGCCACGACCGCAATCGCGTTGACGTGAAACAGGTGCAACAAGTTGAAGCCCGAGAAGGCGAACAACATCGCGCCGAACAGGGCCGGCACTGTGCCTCGCAAACGGCGACGTAGCCAGAGGAACGTGCCTACCAGCATTACCGGATAGCTGAGCCACACCTCGAGATTGAAGGCCACCGGCAGAGGCAGGTGTTTGTAGAGCGCCAGATGCAACGGGTGGTATCCGCCCAGTTGGCCTTCGCCGCTGGCGTACATGCCGCCGAACAGCTGGGGCCACCAGTCGAAGCGCTCGCCCGCCTGCAATTGCTCGGCGTAGAACGCCCGCAGCGGCAGATGAAACGCTCCCAGGTCATCGCCCACATAGACCTCGCCCCGCAGCAGCGGCGCGGCCAGGGCCACCAACAGCGCGCCACAAAGCGCCGCCGTCAGCCAGGCTAACGGGCGCTCGCCGACCCCGCGACGCGAATGCTGCATTGGTGCCCCGTCTAGCATGTGCCCCTCATCGTTCGCGCCAGGCCGGGACAGCGACCCGGCAGCGCAGGCATGACCGGCGGCACCAGGTGCGAGACCTTCTCGCCTTGATCCTGACGCAGGCCACGCAGGTGCGGCACGTCGAGAATCTGGAACGGGTCGACGTGATGTTGCCATCGCTCGCCCCGCTGTTCGATCCGCTTCGGGCAGAGCGGGCCCAGACGATGCTCGGCGAGCGCCAGGTAACTGATCTGTCGCGGGTCGACCTGCATCATGCGGGCCAGTGTGGCATCGACCGCGGTCGAATTCGTGCCAATCACGACCAGGCCCATCTCCTTCGGCGAGCCCATGATCGGGCCATCGCCTTCCATGCAGGTGATGCCGTCGACGATCGCAATCGTCTTGGGCAGCGAGGCGTTGATGTCGACCACGGTTTGCGGGATGCCGGCGAAGTGCAGCACGTTCTTCGGCCAGCCATATTTGATGCCGGGCAACGTGCCGTAGAGATTCTTCATGGCCCCGGTCATGCCGACCCAGTGGTGGGTCTTCATCTTCGGCATCGAGACGACGAGATCAGCCTCGACGATGCTCTGCGGAAAGTGGAAGCCGGCCAGCGGACTTTGCCCGCCCGCGTTCTTCACCCAGCGAACCGGCTCGTAGTTCAAATCGGCAAATCGCAGCTCGGCTCCGGCGAGCGCCTCGCCCAGGCCCGAGTTCAACAGCGCAATCTCCGTATCACGAACATGACCGGGCGCTTCGCCCACGACAACCTCGGCCCCGAAACCGCGAAAGACCTCGGCCGCGGCCAGCACCATCGCCGGATGCGTCGTCACGTGCGGGGCGGAGCGGTCGGGCTCGACCAGATTCGGTTTGAGCAACACGCGGCGACCCCGCAGCGCGCGGGTATCCAAGTCGCAGGCCGCCAGGCCGTCGCGAATCGTTTGCACCAGCGTGCCGTCGTAGCGCTGACCCGCCGCCACGAACGTCGAGGTCGAATCGCGCCAAGCACGTCGGGCCAATGCGAGTCCGCCGAGACCGAGGACCGCGGCGCCGCTGGCCAACAGCAGCGTACGCCGATCCAGGCGGGCAGAAGCCAGGTCGTCGGCGCGGCCACCGTCCGACTTGGCTGGCGGTGAATTGGGATGGACAGCCGTGCTCATGACGACGCTCCTTCGGCGATGACTTGCGTGGGCCGCCGCAGTGAGGAACTCGGCTCCATTTCCAAGGCCGCCAGCGCCAACACCGCGAGTTTCCACGGCGAAGCGGCCGGCTGCTGCAGATGACGCGCGGCGACCTCCTGGTAGGCACGACGGGCCACGCCCAGATCGCGACCGTGGGCGGCAAGGGCCAGCACGCTGTAGCCGAGGGCCACCGCCGACGTGGGCACCTCAAGCTCCGTCGTGAGAAAGTCGAGCGAGAGCCCGATCCGCGAGTCCGCGGCTTGTCGATCGGCTAGGGCCCACAGCACGACGCCGGTCGGCATCACGTGCGGACGTAACATCTGATTCAGCACGCGAGTGTTTCCATAGTTCGAGCCGCCGGCGGGAAGCAGACGATCGACGAGCAACCGCGTGGCTTCGTCGGCGCGCGGGTGTCGGCCGTGACCCGCCGCCCGCAGGGCCAGTAGCGCCAGCGCCGTCGGCTCCGACCAGCTGTGTGTCGGCAAGACCCAAGGCCAGCCAACCAACGTGCTGTCGTGCCCCATCTGTTCGTTGCGGTCGACCGGAGTCCCGCGAATGCTCAGCAAATGGTCGACTCCCAGTTGGCGACGCCCGTCGTAGCGATTTCCGGCAGCCGCGAAGGCCAACACAGCCAGCGCGGTCGGCCAGGCGGGCAGCGCCTCGGTGGCGGTCACGCCGACGCTGCCATCCTTGCCCTGCACGCGCACCAGCCAGTCGAGGGCCGCCCGGGCAGCGGCATCGCGACCGGCGCATGAGAGTGCCAGGGCGGCCGTGGCGGTCGGCTCGCTGGCGGCCGGCTGGTCGGCGTGATAACCCCACACGCGCGCGGCGGCGAGGCGGTCCAGAATTCGATCGCGGTAGTTCATGACGGTGGGCGGGATCGGCTGCGGCGAGCGGCCGACACTTGGGGTGGGCGGAAACGCAGGCTGGCCGTCGCCAGTCCGCGCGTTTCCTGAGCAAAGATAGCTCGGCGACGGGTCATCGGCTCCGCTTTATTGGCAGCCGCTGGCGATCGCTTGCGGTGCCGATTGTCGCGATCGTACCGATGCGATCGATCCTGCGGCCGTGACCCCTGATCGCGAGCCCCGACACCCGTGCCCGTCGTGGCATACAGTTGACTGAACCCCCCAGAAACGGCCAAAGACGATGCATCCATCGCCCGAGAATGAGAACGCCGAGACCCGCCGGCCGGCGCGCTGGTCGACCGTCGCGCACGTCGCGCTGATCCTGGCGGCCGCCGTCTTCCTGCGCGGCTGGCAGATCGATCACGTGCCGGGCGTCAATGGCGATGAAGCCTGGATGGGTGTGCAAGCGCAGCGATTCTTGGATGGGTTCGCCGGCGACGGCAACGAACCGGTCGAGTCGGTGCAGTGGCGCACGCCAACTGGCAACCCGATCAACTGGTTCTTGTTTTGGCCGACGGTGTTGCTGCACACCTGGCTGCCACCGTCGATTGGCCTCTTGCGTCTGCCGGCGTTGCTGAGTGGACTGGCGGCTTTGGCGGTGAACTATTGGCTCTGCGGCCGCGTCTTCGGCCGTCGTGCGGCAACGATCTCGACGTTGCTCTTCGCCGTGCTGCCGCTCAACATCGCCTACGCGCGGTTTGGCTGGGATGCGAGTCAGTCGCTGCTGGCGACGTTGCCGGTCATCTACCTGTCGCTATTGGCGGTCCGCGAACCCGACTGGCGCCGCTGCTGGCTGCTGTTGGCGGCCGCCGTGCAGGCGATGTCGATCTTGGTCCATCCGACGAACATCTTCGTGGTCCCCGTGCCTGTCTTTGCGGCCACCTGGGTTTACCGCGGCGAACTGGCCGACGTGTGGCGGCAACTCACGGCGCGACGGCTACAGCACGTGGTCCTCGCACTGGCCGCGGCCGCGACAGGCCTGGCCTTGTGGTTGCTCTGGCCCTGGTGCGAAATCGCCACGCGACGTCTGATCACACCGGGCGAATCGGGCACCTTCCTGGTGGCGCTGGTCGATCTCTTCGCCGGCATCTCGGTCTATCAGTTCATTCCCGGCTCGTTTACCGATCTCTCGGCGCCGTCGACGATCGTGTACCGAGTCTTCGCCGGCGCGCTGCTCGGAGCGGCGCTGTGGGGCAGCTGGCGATACTTCCGCACCACGCACCACGTCGGAACGGGCGTGCTGGCCGCCGGAACCCTGGCCAGCTTCGCGGTGTACTTTCTCATCGCGGGTCCGGAAGCGATTCGCCCCCACTTCGAACGTTACGGCGTTTGCCTGCTGGCCCTGGGCGGGCTCGCTCTCGCATTGGGCATCGAGTGGTGGCTAACGCAAGCGAACGACCAAGGGCGACGCGCCGCACGGTGGGTCGCCCCGACGTGTGCCTGGCTGTTGCTGGTCGGTTTTGCCCTGCACTACCACGTTCACTTCCGCACCACGGGCGGAACATCGCACGCGGCCTTTCGCACGGCACCGGTCGAGCCGAAGTTGGCTTCGCTGCAGCTTGCGGCGGCCCACTCGCCGGACGGCACGATCGACATCGTGGCCGACGATTGGTGGCACTACTGGCCGCTGGCCTATCTCGCCCACAAGAATCCGCGGATTCGCGTGCACCGATTCGAAACCGATGAAGACAGCGAGACGACGCGCGTCGCGCAAACCCGCGATACAACTCGCCACGACGTGACCCGCCACGACGTCGGAACCGTGTGGTGGATCGGTTTCGCCGATCGGGCACGCGCCGTCGCGAGCGTTGGCGACGATCGCGGATCGACTATCGCACCGGCGCTCTATTGCGACGATTATGCCGGTCGTGAGGTCGTCGGCGTGATGCCTTGGACGTTGCGACGACCTTGAGCCGCGGCAATTTCGCGACGGGGGATGCCTCTTCGATTCGACAATTTGCGACTCGTCAAACTTTTTCCAGATTTGCTAAAGCGATTGGTTTGACTGACCGGGAATGTGACCTAGTGTTTCAGTGTCGAGGCAGCAGGCCGCTGGTCACTCCTCGCAGGGACGGAAGCCGAGCGATTCAAAAGGAAACTCACATGTCCGCCGGGTTCCCGGCATATAAAGGGTGCCGCCAGCTGGCTGGTGCCGATTTTGGAGGAAGAGTGATGAAGAAGTTTGCTCAGAAGGTGCAGCGTTTCCTCGTCTCGGAAGACGGCCCCACCGCGGTTGAGTATGCCGTGATGCTGGCGCTGATCGTGATCGTGTGCTTGACCGCGATCAACTCGATCGGTACCAACGCGAACACGACGTTCACCAATGTTGCCAACTCGATCGGCGGCAGCTAATGCCGACGGTTCGTTAGGATTCACACTTGCGGCAAGTCGGGCTCCACGGTTGTGGGCCGCTTGTCGCAGACCGGACAACGCATCCCCTCGGTGCCCTCTGCGGTGCCGAGGGGATCGTTCGTTAGGGGCGGAAAAATCCGCACCGCCACCCGACCCCGCCCCGTTTTGCGACCTAGATTTGAGTAGGCATGCGGATCGATAGGTCGGGCGGGCATGACCGCCCGGGCGATTCGTGGGAGTCGCCTCCGCGGCCGACAGTTTTTCGAACACGGGTAAAGATCGATGTACCCTGGCATTCCTGCGGAAACGATGGCGGGCGCGTCCCAGCTGATCATCTATTTCGCCACCGTGGTGGCGGTGATGATGGGTTGGTTCACCGCTCTGAAGCTGTAGTTCGCTGCCGAGTCGCCCGCGACGGCACGGTTCTCGTCGTTCGTGCGCAATCAGCTTGGCGGGGCGGTCGCTGCTTCAGCACGGCGTCGCGGTATGCCCGGAGGGGTTTGAGAAAGGCACAACAAGATGTTTGATTTCGAAGGAATCGCAGCGGCGATGGTGGAAAACTGGCCCATTTGGTTCGTGACGGTCACGCTCGTCGTGGCTGCGGTGATCGACGGGTTGCAACTGAAAGTTCCCAACTGGATCACCTTTCCGATGATCGCCAGCGGCTGGATCTACAGCACGGCGGCTTTCGGCTGGGAAGGACTGCTCTGGAGCCTGCTGGGCACCGTGGTCGGACTGGCCCTCTTGATGCCCGCCTACGCGATCGGCGGCATGGGCGCCGGCGACGTGAAGCTGCTGGCCGGCGTAGGAGCTTGGGTCTGGACGACGAACACGTTTTACGCGTTCTGCTTGTCGGCGGTAATCGGCGGAGTGATCGCCGTGGCCATGGTGGTGCTGCGAGGCGTCTGGCACAAGCACCGCGCGCAGTTTTGGATGATCCTGCACGAGATCGGCACCGTTCGCGATCCCGAGCAGCTGGCTGCCATCGCGGCAGACCGCAAGAGTTCGATGATGTTGTTGCCTTATGGGATTCCGATCGCGATCGGCACGATCGCGTACTTCGCCTGGGCAGGGATGCTCCTTTAGCGCTTCCTCGATTTGACGCTGCAAGCACTGCTCGCTGGAGAAGTTGCGATGAGTAAGAAACCCGGGCTGAACAAACCTTGCCGGTTATGCCGAAGAAAACGAACAGGTGCCGCTGCCGTTGAATTTGCGCTGGTGGCCCCGGTGTTCTTTCTGATGGTCTTGGGAATGATCGAAATTGGGCGGGCGGTGATGGTCCAGCAAGTCATTACCAACGCTTCGCGTGAGGGGGCCCGGCGGGCCGTGCTCGACGGAGCCACCGCCGCGGACGTACAAAACTTTGTGAACACGTACCTTACGAACGCGTCGCTGCCGTCCGGCACGATTTCGTTTCCCCAGGGTAACCCGGAAAATGCCGGTTTTGGCAGTCCCGTAGAGGTGAGAGTCTCGATTCCTTTCAGTCAAGTAAGCTGGCTGCCATCGCCAATGTACTTAGGTGGAGAGAACCTCGAAGCTAGCACCGTTATGCGCCGGGAAACCGTCCAATAAGGGGCGGCCCCGCAGGGGCGGTAACACGCGATCCCGCAAGG
>QQVE01000057.1 GCA_003389325.1 Planctomycetota bacterium | reverse complement strand
CTGCTCTCGCTTGCTCTGGTCGTTAAAGGGCGGTGCCGTCTTGAGCCAGCGGAGCTGCACGTGGATCTTGCCATTGGTGCGGAGCGAGAAGGGATAGTGCTCCCGCGAGGCACCGGCCACGACGGGAATGAACGCCGTGCCACGTTGGCCTTCCCGGTACGCGGTGCGAAGGCCATGCTCGGTGGCCCAAGCGATCAGCTTGCGAGCCACCTTCAGTTCCGCAGGCGGCCGCTGGGCTTCGAATTGCTGCAAGAAGACCTCCTCGGCCACGCTCTGCCGGACCGCTGAGGGAGACTTCTTCTGCCGGGCCGTTTCCGTCTGGCCCAGCACTCGCGGGACCAGCGTCTTGACACCCTCGCCGATGTACTGCTTCACCTCGATGGCCAGCACCTCGGCAGGGTCCATCTGGCTATTCAGGAACTCGATAATTCGCCGCAGCTCGGCCGGGATCGCATCGGCCACAAAAACCATCCGGATCCGACCGGCCTGCAGATTCGTCTTCACGCGTTGCCAGAAGTCGTCGACCTCGGCTTCGTCCTCGACCAGTGAGGCAAGCTCATCCTCAGGGTCCGTGCCGTCCGCCTGGCAACGAGCCTCAAACTTGGCCTGAATCTGCTCGACGGGCCAGTAAGCGACCGCGTTGGCCGCATAGTCGAGCATCTGGCCCACGACCTCGCGGCGGATCCGGGTATCGGTGCTGCGTTTGATCTCAACCAGCGTCGGCACCGCATCCTGGTCCAGGAACAGATGGTCCAGGGACCAGCGACGCTCCCCATCCACCTCCCCAGCCACCCCCATCTCACGGGCGACGAAGATCCAACGCCTAGGCTCATCGCTGTTGATCTGCTCGCCGGCCAGCAAATCGGAATAGCTGGCGAGCAGCTCCTGCAACAGCCTCTCCGACTCGTAGGCCGCCTGATCCATGGGTTTCAGCTTCGCGTCAGTGCCCAGCAAATAGATTCGGCTCGCCATCGTCTAGCTCGTGGACAAGAGAGTGACCTAGTGGGCAGGTCGGAACCATCGCTCGCGACATCCAAACGCGGCAACTCTTCGCCAACGAGTAGCAGCCGCAACCGACAAACAGAGGATCGCTCCAGAAGCAAGTGCGAGCGTGGACGGCTCAGGGACAACAAAGCCACGCAGTTCGACGTGGCCATCGATGTGGTCGAGGTAATGCAGGCCGGTCAAAATCTTGGTGCCATCGGCAAGCGTCAGCACCGGCAACTCGGACATCGAAACGCCATCTTGGAACAGGTCCGTTGTGTCGGGCCTGAACTTCGGTGCCGGCCACGGTCCATTGACTCCCGTTGGCATGATTGCCGTCACTTCCCCGGCCGAGGTTTGATATCGATCGGCAGCCCGTACCGGCAGCGCCGCTTCGAGTTCGGGCGGCAACCATTCGATGAATATCCCCATGTAGGCGCGCCCATTGGTGGTATTGAAGGTCGCGATCCGCACTGCTCGTGTGTCGGTTGGCGCTTTCCCCGACGTCCCGCTGTGAAAATGAGCAATGAACGCAGACTCCTCGTACGTTTGCCCTTGAAGCCCGATAAGCGCCGCGATGTTTGGGACTGGCTCGGGCCATAGTCAAAGGTTGGCTCGAAAGTTTATGTCCCAGTTGATCGGAAGCTCGTACATTTGCTTTGCTTTCGCCCGGCCGCTTCGCTGCTGTTCAAGTCGTTTCGTAATCTCGCATTATGTCGCCTAATTCAATTGCACACAAACCCCACGGGCTCCCGCCTTCTTGTGATTGGTCGCGACGGTGTCCTGTCGATACCCAATGCCTTCACGTTCGCAGGATCGAGGCAGCAAACGAACAGTTCGTGATTCGTTGCTCTGAATTTCGCCCCCGAATCCAACCACGTCGTTAACCCAATAGTCATCACCGAGAAGAGAGCGAGAGAGTTTGTGCGAGAGGGCGGGCCGGGAGCGGCCATGTGCGAGCGCCGCGGAACTCTCACCGCGAATCGATGCGCCGCAAGTCGTTGCCAGAAACGCGGAAAAGGCGAAACGCCGGGAGCTCTCACTCTCGGCGCTCTCGTTTAACCCCTGGGTCGGCGGGGAATTCCGCAAACCGGAAAGCTCCCCGGATGGAACGCTCTTCGAAACAACTCGCGCGCCAATCAATGTTGCCGGCGATATAAGGGCCTCCGTCGGCGTCAGATGGCAATCGTAGCGATGCCGATTGTCGTGCTGCCTAGCGTCTGCGGCGGGTGAAGTAGCCCAGCACGCCAAGCGCAATCAGGCCAAGAGCAAACGCCGAGGGCTCGGGCACGACCGTAAAGGAAATGGTCAGGTCGTCGACCGGCGCTCCGTTAACCCGCATGTACATCGCGCCCCAAAGTGAAGGATCAGTGCGGTCCGGCACGGCGCCGCTGGCTGTCAGTTTGATCGGTTGATTGCTGAAGATCACTTCCGATCCGCCACTGGTCAGATTCTCGACGACCAAAGACGTGGGCGTTGCGGTGCCGGCGTTCGTCATGTCGAGGGTGGCGGTGGCCCGATACGTGCGCAGCGTGGTGTCGGTCAGCGCGGCGGCTCCCGTTCCTGACGAGGTGTAAACGCCCAGTTCATCGCGTAGCCCCCAGGCATTGATGCCGAAGAGCCCGAAGTTCAGCGCACTGGCGCCACCGGCCGACGGATTGCCCTGAATGATCCCTACGCGAATGGTCCCGTTGCCATTGTTGGCACGCAGCAGCATCGACATTGAGACCGTGGCCGCGTTGGCCGGAATCGCAAAGCTGAACGAGCCGTCGTTCGGGCGGTAGTACAAGTCGTCGCCGAAACTTCCCGGTGGACCGCTGGTGCCGCCGGAAAAGTAATTTCCGGAAAACAAGGGAGGCGGCAACGTGTTGAGCACAAAGTCGTCGCTGCCGTTTCCCAGACCGGCGAAGTTGATCCAGCCGTCGTTGTTGTCGAGAGGAACCGTATCGTTGTCGAGGTTGAACGGGGCGGCGGCGGTCGACCAGTCGTAGACAAACGGCGTGCCAAACGAGGAGTGGGCCACCATGCCTATTACTAACAGGACCAAGAAGATTCGCAACGCTATGATCATGGTCGCATTCCCCAAGTTGTCTTCCCGGCTGCCAGGGATTGTTGAAGTGCCGTGGGCGTTTGCATGCACCCCAAATTGAAAAAGCCGTATGCGCTGTCATTCGGCAATGCCGAACAACGGCGGATACGGCCGCTTCAATGGCGCTGCTGGCGTTGGTCGGTTTGCACTAGCGTTCTCCTGTTCGTATATCCCAGTGGACTTGTGCTTGAGCCCCAGCAAAATACCCGTCTCTCGGGTCGCACGTCAAGGAAAAAACGACGCGGCACTGGCTTTTTCGCATTTCGACTGAGCGCCCGGCCGCCGAATGCCCTTGCCCCACGGCCGACGTCGCCTCCCCAAGTACTATCCAGCGAATAGCGTGCACAAGCTAGAGTACCAGCCGGCTGAGCTCAACACCTGCCCCGTAGAACTTCACGCCGACGCGCCGATTGTCCAATTGACATTCGCGGTGGAGATTGCACGCAAACACCTTATTTCGGACACCGCGGCGACTAGAGAAAAGCGTCGCGTCGCGCCACGAAGGGCCCTCGCTGGCGCACGCGCATCAGGTTGGTGTGCGCCGAGGTAGCGGTCCTGAAGCGCCGCTTCTCGAAATGGGTTCCATTCGGACCCAAGCCCCCGGCAGGACTCGAACAGCCCTAGGATTCTGCAGAAAAAACGGCCCATTCGCAAACAGGCGGCGCAAAATCCGGCGCACTTGATCCCGATTTGGCCAGAATCGTGGCGGCCTGGCCTTCGCTGCCAACAGCGATTCGAAGGGCGGTGTTGGCTTTGATCTCTGATTGTTGATCGATCGGCTGCATCCACGTAAGGTGCCGCTGTGCAGCCGGGCCGGTTGGTGTTGCGAAGGAAGAAGAAATGCCCAACCAGGGTGAGTGCGGCACCACGGTGAGGGAGATTGTGAGTTTACCGAGGGCCTCGCATTCTTACACGGGTGCAACACCTGGACCTAGATGAGGTCGTCGAGCAGCGAATCGTTGTCGTCCAGCAGCCAGTCGATAGGCTCGCCGTCTGAATCCGTGGCGAAGACTGCATCGGCATAATCCAAAGCCGGGGCACTTCGCAGACGTCTGGGATCCGCCGCCGGCTTGGCGAACTCTCCGCCGCCGAAATGCTCGGAATCGACCACACCCCTTGCGGCCGGTTCCACGGCTTTCACGTCAGGTTCCAGCGTCAGAGACCAGGCTATGGCCGAAGTGCTATTTTCGGCCAGCAGTGGGGCCGCCGGCGGATGGGTGATGTTGATCTTCGTCAGCACGCCAACGTTGTTGCGGGCGGCGATCTGGTCCACCGCGCTGACCAGACCACTGCGGTCGTAGTCGTACAGGTTGGTGATCGACACGCCAAAACCCGGATTGTTGCGGGCGGCAATTTCGTCGGTGGCGCTGGTAATTGCCAGGGTCGCGGTGCCCGAGCCGCTGTCGCCGATGCGGTTGCCGAAGAAGAAGATATCGCTTTCGGCCAGGCCCGTGTTCGTGTTGTTGCCGCCGACGGTGTCGTTGCCTTCGACGATGACTTCCAGCCACTGGTTCTCGATGGCGTTGCTGGCCCAGACGATTTCGACGCGGTCCGAACCGCTGGCGCCAACGCCCGGCCGCACGCTGAAGCCGGTGGGGGCCGGAGCGGTCGCCCAGGTGCTGGGGGTGTTGTTGGCCCCGACCTGCGTGCTGACCTTGAAGGTGAAGTCGTCGACGGTGAGCGTGCCGACCGGTCCCATGATGTCGATCATGATGCCGTTGATGCCGCGCGTGTAGCTGCTGATATTGTCGAACGTCGACGGACCGCTGCCGGGCAGGTAGGCGCTCTTGTCAGGCGCGATGGCCATATCGTCGCTGACGCCGACGATGTCGGCGGTGAAGCCGTCGAACTTCGATGCGTTGTAAAAGAGCTGGCGGCCGACAACTGAGGCCTGCCCGCTTGCATAGCGTTGAGCGTAGATTCCGTAACCACTACCGTCCTGGCCAAAGCTTTTCCAAGCAACGACGAAATCACCGTCGGAGTCCATCGCCACCTTGGGTTGACTTTGTGATCCCGTCGTGTAGGAGTTGACTTGAAACACGCCGCTCTGGGCCTCACCCGATGCGTCGTACTGCTGAGCGAAGATGCCTAGGTCGTCGCCGTCCTGGTCGTAACGCATCCAGGTGACGACGAAGTCGCCATTAGCGTTGGTCGCCACGTCTGGAGTGAACGTCGTGTAGGAGGTGACTTGAAACTCGCCTCCCAGGGGCGAGCCGGACGCGCTATATCTTTGGGCAATGATGCCGCCACCCTGGCCGGCGTCTGACCATACAACGACAAAATCGCCGTCGGCATCCATTGCCACCTTGGGACGACCCTGTGAGTCAATGGTATAGGAATTGACTTGAAACTCGCTACCCTGGGCTACACCGGACGCATTGTACCGTTGACCGTAGACGCCGTAGCTGCTCCCGTCCTGACCGTCGCTGTCCCAGACCACGACGAAGTCGCCGTCGGCATCCATCGCGATAGCTTGCGATGCCTGCTGGCCGGCCGTCGAAGAGTTGACCTGGAACTCGCCGCCTTGAGGAGTGCCCAAGGCGTCGTACCGTTGGGCAAAGATGCCAAAGCTGTCGCCGTCATCGCCCATCCAGGCGACCACAAAATTCCCGTTCGGGTCCATCGCCACGGTTGAGAGTACCTGGGGACCGTCGGTGACGGAATTGACTTGAAATTCGCCGCCCTGGGCCACTCCCGAGGCGTTGTATCGGCGGGCGTAGATCCCATAGCTACTGCCGTCCTGACCGTCGCTGGTCCAAGCGACGACGAAGTCGCCATCCGCGTCCAATGCCACAAAGGGTAGCCGCTGCGCCCCCGTCGTGTAGGAATTCACCTGAAACTCTTCGCCCTGGGCCGCGCCCGAGGCGCTATATCTTTGAGCGTAGACTCCGTATCCACTGGCGTCTTGGCCTTCGCTAGCCCAAACAACGACAAAGTCGCCGTCGGCGTCCGTCGCCAGGCTGAGATCGCTCTGATGGAAACTGGTATACGAGTTGACTCGAAATTCCGTCCCGGACGGCACAGCGCTCAGCAAATGGCGATCTTCTAGCGTTTCGACGCGTCCGCAGCAGCCGCTTCCGTGGATTGAGTTCCAACCGCCGCGGCAATGGCGCTTTGTGCTTGCCGGGCTCCGAAGGGCAGTGGCGTTGACCATTAGCCACATTCCGGCCCCGATTGCGGCTAGTAGAAGAAGCGCGCCTGACGAGGAATGGGTCAACATCATCACCACCATGACATAGAAAGTGTGCGGAAACCACCTAACTGCCGACAGCGGATCACCGAGGTGCAGCGGCGAAAAATTACCGGCGCTACGGCCGTGCGGTGCCATGCGACGTACCGACAGTTCTTCCGCCGAGGCAACGAGGCCTACAAGGTTCAAACGCCATCTAGACCGGCAACACACGGAAAAAATTGGGATGAGGCAAGAAGCCCGCCAAATTCCACACGGGAGGTGCCGAGTTCGTTTGTTGCGGAGCCGCTCTGCGTGATCCCGCTACGGATATCGCTGCCCATGTTGGTGCTGTAGAGGCCCAGCGGATCGCTGGCGGCCGTAGCTGACCGACCCGTAGCTTGTTGTGTCAGGCACGTTTCCGGAATTGCCGACCGGAACCGTCTGAATCGTGATGGCCAGCCCACTACGGGACGCGGCGCAGCACAACACACAAACCCTCAACGCCAACGCGGATCGACGGAGGTCATCCATCGATAGATTGCTCACGTGGTGTCCGGGACAACGGCCTCAGGATTGATCGCTATGATTGCCCCGAGCTACCTCTCACGCAGTCGGCGAGCGCCGCGCCCAAACGCAAGCAAGCCGAACAGGGCGAAAGCGCCAAGCAAATAGGCGGACGGCTCGGGGACGCTTGCCACGCGGAAACCAACATTGGCGTACTCTTCCGTCGGGTTGCCGAAGTCCTGGGACGAGGACTGCAAGCCGAGCGCGCCAGTGCTGAAGAACGAACCGCCCCCGAAGCCCCGCGACCCGCTCATGAGCGCTTCGTTCCATTCAACCAAGTTGCCGCCTTGGTCCGCTGTGCCGTAAAAGCTGTCGCTGAAGGGCCCCGCGCTGCCCACCGTCGTCACATTGCCAAAAAAGGAACCGTTCCAGTCAGTACCTCTGTCATAGTTGGCGACGTTCGCTCCCGGATTGCTGATGTTGCCCACACTGTCGGCCGTGGCCGGTATGGGAACGGTGTTGCTGGCCGTCGGATACAGCCAATAGTCATCCACGTCGCCTCCTTGCAAAGCCGGCTGATGATAGGCCGCCTTATACCATTCGTCCCGGCTCGGCAGGAACCAGGTCGCGCCCGCGTTGCGCGTAATGCTGTCGCCGTTGCTGGGCACTGGCGTGCCGCCCAAAAGCGTGTACGCCCCGGTTTCGGTGTCGCCCGAGCCCTGACCATTGTGCAGC
Organism: Planctomycetota bacterium; assembly: GCA_003389325.1. GTDB lineage: Bacteria > Planctomycetota > Planctomycetia > Pirellulales > PALSA-1355 > LB-PLM-3. The sequence continues at coordinate 3,854 of QQVE01000057.1, read as the reverse complement.
CAGTTGGCGAAGCGAATTGCGTCGTACCAGCTCACAGATTTCACCGGCTTGTTCCCCATGTTCGCCTTGGTCGCATACGTGTAGTTGCCGTCGGAGCCGCTGCGCGTGATCCCACCCCAGAAAGCTATCTCCATGCCCCTGCTGAAAAGCTCCAGCGGGTCGCTGGCGGCCTTGGCATTCAGGAACTCAGCGTACTGCGTGTTGGTCACCTCAGTCGTGCCGATGCGGTAGTGGTAACTGACCGAGCCGTATCCCGTCGTGTCAGGCAGATTGCCGGGGTTGCCGACCGGAACCGTCGGGATCGTGACGGCCAATCCATTACGGGGAACGACCCAGCACAACACAAAGAACATGAACACAAACGCGGACGGTTTGAGATCATTCATTGATGGATTCCTCATGCGAACGGCGAACCGACGGCACATGACCGCGCATGAGAGCGTGAGTCAGCACTCGACGGCCGGCAGAATGGCGCGTGATTGCAACTCAGAATCGCCAGCGCGGCGTCGGGGCGAGAGCCCCGGAGTTGATCGCTACGATTGCTTAGCGTTACCTCTCACGCAGTCGTCGAGAGCGGCGGCCTGACCAAAGCAGGCCGAGCAGGGCTAAGGCGTCCAGCGAATACCCGGACGGGCTCCGGGACGGTTGCCCCGCGGCAACCGATGCCGCTGAGCCTGCTCGACGGTGGAAGTTGCACTTAACTGACGCCAATCCCAGCAAAAAGGCAATTTGCGCCATCGCGGATGCGGAGTTGCAACGGCGAAGAATTGCATAAGCTACGTCCTCGCTGTACTATGCGACGGCGGCGACTTGCGGGGTGTGAACGCCCTAAAAGGTGTAAACGTCATCTGACCTGACAACACACGGACAAGGCGAAAAGAAGACGACCAATTCGTCCTGTTCTGCCGTGCAAGGCGAATCCGCCCGAGATTGTGTATTGGTGGCGAGTCACGCCACTCTAGCGAGGACGAGACCCATGAAGTCCCCTGCTGATGAGGAGGAACTGGTCGCAAAAGCCGTCGCCGGAGACCGGGCGGCGTTGCAGGGTCTGCTGCTCATGCATTATGAGACGATCGAAACGACCGTTCGCGCCCGGTTCACGAAAGAACTCGCCGCCCAGTTGGAAGTGGACGACCTGATCCAAGAGGTGCTGGTCGACGTCCATCGCGGGATCGGTTCGTACGCGAGTCGAGAGGGTAGCAGCTTCAAGGCTTGGCTTCGCCGAGTGGCAGAGAATCGCATCATTGACACCGTACGCCGCTATCAGCGGCTCAAGCGAAGCGGTCGGCGACGCCGGGTGGACGTTCATCGTCCGTCGAGCGAGATGCTCGACAGCGTGCTCGAGTGGATTTTCACCGATTCCGACCCACCCGATCGTCCAGCCCGCCACGAAGAGGCGCGGCAGGCGATTCAGGTTTGCATTGCCGGCCTCAAGCCGGAGCAACGCGATGCCGTCACTGCACACTACTTCGAACATCTCGATACGAGCGAGATCGCGGAGAGACTGGGTCGTTCGTCCGGTGCCGTCCGCGAGCTGTTGCGTCGTGCCAGGGAGAATCTGAAGTCCCTGTTGGGCAGTGCGTCCGCGTGGTTGAGTAGCCGTTGAGGCCCGCCGCGTAAGGGGGCGTGGTAGTCGTATGCGCGAAGAACTCAACCGATCGAACGAAGACGGCCGGGCTCACCTGCGGCTGATCCTAGAGCAGGTGGTGCGTCGCCGAACCGCTGGCGAACACTTATCCGACGCGGAAGTGCTCGCCGAGTTCCCAGACCACGCTCAATCGCTGGTGATTGAGCTATCGCGCTTGCGACGCATTCAGTTTGCCGGAGAGAAAGCGGTCGCCTGGAGCGACGATGCCACAGAGTCCGGCGCGGCGGACGGGACGCCCGACGATTCTGGACGCCTGGCGGTGCGCTGCCCGAGTTGCCATTCGCCGATGGAGGTCGCGGTCGATACTTCACTCACGGACCTGACGTGCGGTTCCTGCGGCAGCCACTTCAGCCTGGTGAGCGAGACGCTAGCGACAGCGCCTGTGCTCTCGTCGCTGGGGCGTTTTGAACTTCTGACTCCCCTGGGGGCGGGAGGGTTTGGAACCGTTTGGAAGGCGCGAGATCGGGAGCTCGATCGGTTTGTGGCGATCAAGCTCCCGCGGCGGGAAGCGATGGATGCCGAAGAAACCGAAAAATTCATACGCGAGGCGCGCGCCGCTGCCCAACTGCGCCACCCAAACATCGTCTGCGTCCACGAAGTCGGCCGTGAGGACGGCCGCCTGTTCCTGGTCAGCGACTACGTGGACGGGATCGGCTTGCACGACTGGCTTACGGCGCAGCAACCGACCAACAGGGAAGCCGCCGAGTTGTGCAGCAAGATCGCCGTTGCCTTGCATCATGCGCATGAGCAAGGGGTCGTTCATCGCGACCTGAAGCCTGCCAACGTGTTGCTCGACCTGAACGGCGAACCGCACTTGACCGATTTCGGGCTGGCCCGGCGCATGGCAGGTGAAGTAACGATGACGGTGGACGGCCAGGTACTTGGCACGCCGGCGTACATGTCGCCTGAACAGGCGCGGGGAGAAGCCCACACCGCCGACGGCCGCAGCGACGTGTACTCCTTGGGAGTCATCCTCTTCCAACTGCTAACCGGCGAGCTCCCCTTTCGCGGCAACGCGCGGATGCTGTTCTTCCAGGTGATCCACGATGAGCCGCCCAGTCCCCGCAAGCTCAATGCCAGCGTGCCGAGGGATCTCGAAACGATCGCGCTTAAGTGCCTTGAGAAGGCGCCTGCGGGACGATATCAAACCGCGCTCGAAGTTGCCGAAGAACTGGATCGGTTCCGGCAAGGCGAGCCCATTCTGGCCCGGCCTATCGGCAAACTCCAACTCGGCTGGCGATGGTGCCGTCGCAACCGGGCAGTTGCCACCGTCGCGAGTGTCGTTGTCCTGCTCCTCGCCACGCTGGCGGGTGTCACGACCACAGCCTATCTGCGTGAGCAAGGCCTGCGGCGCGATACCGATCGGGCACGCAGCATGGCTGAGTTTCGCCTCGCCGAAAACCAGGTGCATCGTGGAATGGACCTCGCCGAAGAAGGTGATGTTTCCGCTGGGCTACTGTGGCTAGTCCGCAGCCTGCGCGGAGAACACGACATGCCACCTCATATGCGCCGGCTCGTGCGGATGAAGATCGGTAGCTTATCTGATCAGGTCTTCGCGCGCCCGCAGGCCATCTATGACTTCAAGTATGGTATGAGCACCGGCGGAGTCTCTCCCGATGGGAGCTTGATCGCGATCGGATTCACCGACGGATCGATTTATCTGGTATCGCCTGACAAGGTCGAGCAGTTGTCGGAAAAGTATCGCGACGAAATGAACGACGCCGTCTTCTCACCGGACGGAACCAAGCTTGCGACAACCAGCATCGACGGAACCGCCAGAATCTGGGACGTTGCCACGCGAACGCCGATCGGCGCGGCACTGAAACATCGCGGTCGCGTGGAGGCCGCCGCGTTTTCCCCCAATAGCGCCTACCTCGTGACCGGAGACAGCAGCGGCTCGACAAGACTATGGGATGCCAGTTCCGGACACGAGCTTTACGGACCTGCTTATCACGGCGGCGGATGGGTGCTGGATGTCGCCTTCACCAGCGACGGCAATTCGATCCTCTGCGCCGATGGCGGGAATCTGAAATGCCGAGTCAGCCTTTGGAATGCCACTGCCGACGAACCCGAGGGGGTGACATTTGAAACCCCGCATGAGATTGACAAGATTGCGGTGAGTCCACGGGCCAACGTCTTCGCGACAGGCGACCGCGGCGGAGTCGTCCGTTTCTGGGACGTGAGCAGCGGGCAGGAGCTGCGGAAC
>QQVE01000020.1 GCA_003389325.1 Planctomycetota bacterium | reverse complement strand
TGTCGCCCAGCTCGATCGTGCCGGCCGAGAATTCACGCTCTTGAACGTCAGTTGCCATCGCAGGTCTTTCCTTTCACGCGTTGTCCGGCCGCGGCAAGTGGCTTGTGCTCGTCGCGGCCGACTGGGTCGAATGGGTTTTGTCGTAGTTCGCTCGACGGCGCGGGCGCCCGCGCCGCCGCTGTTGGGTTTATCCTTCTTTCGCTTCGTCGCCGCCGGCTTCCGCCTGGGGCTCGCCCTCGGCGGGCGCTTCGGCCGCGGGCTCGGCGGCAGTTTCCGCAGCCGGCTCGGCGGCGGTTTCGGCAGCTTCCTCGGCGGCGGGCGCTTCGTCTTCGGCTCCCTCGGCCTTCTGCTCGATCTGGCTGGCCAACGCCCCGCCCACGCTCGTCAACTGGCTGACCAGGTTCGCACCCGGGGACAGGACCTGGCCCATCAGGATGCTCAACTGCTCTTCGCGGGTGGGCCACTTGCTGACCTGTTCGACTTCCTCGGGCTGCAGCTTGGCGCCGTCCATCACGCCGCCGCGGGCTTCGAACTGCTCGAAATCCTTGTCGCCGGCCAGGCGGACGACCTCTTTGGCCAGGGCGACGATGTCGGTCGCGCCCCAGACCATGGCCAGCGTGCCGGCCGACCCTTCGAAGGCGGCGGCCAACTGAGTGCCTTCGGTCGCCCGGCGGGCGAGGCTGTTCTTGACCACCAGCAGCTTGATGTCCTTCTCGCGGAGCTGCTTGCGCAACTCCGTGGTCTTGGTGGCGGTGAGCCCCACGACGTTGACCAGCAGCAGGTCGCCGACGCCTTCCAGCTCCTGCTTGATGTGCTGGGTCAGCAAGTCTTTTACGTATTTGCTCATGATGATTGCGGGGGTTAGATGGCCAGCTTGACCGAGGGGCTCATCGTGGCGCTGATCGAAGCGCCCTTGAAGTAGTGTCCTTTGACGGCCGCCGGCTTGATGTTCTGAATGTGTTGGATGAAGGCCTGAATGTTGTCGACCAGCTTCGGGGCGTCGAAGCTCAGCTTGCCGACCGCGGCGTGCACGTTGCCGCCGGCGTCGTTGCGGAACTCGACCTTGCCGGCCTTGTACTCGCGCACGGTCTTGGCCACGTCGGGGGTGACCGTGCCGGCGCGGGGCGAGGGCATCAGCCCGCGCGGCCCCAGCACGCGACCCAGCGGTCCGACGATGCCCATCATGTCGGGGGCCGCGATACAGGCGTCGAAGTCGGTCCAGCCGTCCTTGATCTTCTTGGCCAGGTCCTCGCCGCCGACCTCGTCGGCACCGGCCTCGGTGGCCGCGTCGGCCAGGTCGCCCTTGGCGAACACGACCACCCGCAGCGTCTTGCCCAGGCCATGCGGCAGGACGATCGAGCCGCGCACAATCTGGTCGGCCTGTTTGTGATCGACGCCCAGTCGGATGGCCACTTCGACGGTTTGGTCGAACTTGGTGGTGTTGTACGTCTTCAGCACCTCGACCGCCTTGTCGAGCGGTTGGGGAGCGTCGCCGGGATGCTTGTCGGCCAACGCCCGGATGCGTTTGGAAACTTTGGTGGTCATGTTTGGGACTCGGTCTGGTTTGGTTTTGGCGGAGGCGAGCGGCGGACTCAACCGTCGACTTCCAGCCCCATGCTGCGGGCCGTGCCCTCGATCATCCGCGCCGCATGGTCTTCGTCACGGGCGTTGAGGTCGGCCAGTTTCTGTTTCACGATGCCCGCGATCTGCTCGCGGGTCACTTTGCCTACTTTTTCCTTGTGCGGCACGCCCGAGCCTTTGGCGATCTGCGCGGCCTGCTTCAACAGGGCGGCCGCCGGTGGGCTCTTGGTAATGAAGTCGAACGTGCGGTCGTTGTAGACGTTGACGACGACGGGAATCGGCATGCCGCCGGCTTCCTTGGTGCGTTCGTTGAATTGGGAAACGAACTGCCCCAGGTTGATGCCGAACTTACCCAGCGAGGTACCGACCGGCGGCGCGGGGGTCGCCTGTCCGCCGGGGACCTGGAATTTCGCCGTGCCTACGAGTTGCTTGGCCATTGGGAGTCGTGGTTTGTGGTTAGGGGCTTGTCGTTAGTAAGTGCGGCGTGCCGTTAGATGGACTCGATCTGCCAGTACTCGAGTTCCACCGGGGTCGAGCGGCCGAAGATGTTGATCATCACGGTCACGCGCCCGCTGGCTTCGTCGATGCCGTCGACTTCGCCTTCGAAGTTCTCGAAGGTCCCTTCGTTGATCTTGACCCGGTCGCCGACGTTGAAGTTGATCTTCAGCTTGGGCGCTTCGTCGGTCTTCTCTTCCTGCTTGGAGACGATCTTCGAGACCTCGTGGGCGAGCATGGGCGTCGGCTTGCCGGCCGAGCCGGTAAAGTCGCCGATGCCGGGCGTCTCGCGCACCAGGAACCAGGTGTCGTCGTTGATTTCCATGTGGGCCACGAGGTAGCCCGGGTAGAGCTTGCGTTTGACGATCCGCTTCTTGCCCCCCTTGAATTCCGAGACCATCTCGGTGGGGACGATGATCTCGCCGAAGTACTTCTCCAGCCCGGCGACCTTCACGCGGCGCTGCAAGCTGTCGCGGATCGAGTCCTCGCGGTTGCTCTGCACCTTGAGGATGTACCAGTCCATCTGGGGCGGGTCGTCGGCGACCGGCGTCTCTTCGATCGGTCCCCGCGGCTCGACTTCCTCCTCTTCGATCGCTTCTTCTTCGGCGGTCTCCTCGTTGGCGGTCTCGGCCGCTGCCGGCTCCGCAGCGGCAGGCTCAGCGGGCGCCGGCTCGCTCTCAGCCGAGGGCGTTTCGGCGGCGCCAGCGGTCTCGGCCGGTTCGCTGGTCGCTGGCGCTTCCGCCGTGGGGGCGGCCTCGCCCTGCGACTCGGCACCCGGGCTGTTCTCGGCCTCGGCGCGCGGCGGGGCGTCGGTCGGTTCCGACCCTTGTGCGGGGACGACCGCCTGCGGATCGGCTGCGGCCTCGTCGGGCATCGGGCTCGTGTTGTGCGAATTCTCGATCACATTTGATCCTTCGGCGACAGCCACTTGTCGCCACGAAAGGCCCCGGCGGATGGCGTCATCCGCCCTGGACGATCTGCAGCACGCTGAGGAATTGCCTCCAAAACACGTCGTACGCGAACAGCACTCCCGCCAGAAAAAACAGCAGCACGATGACCACGATCGAGCTGCGAATCAGCTCGGTACGCGTCGGCCAGGAGACCTTGTTCATCTCGGCTTCCACGGCGATCAAAAAGTCCGCGAAGCTGGGTATGTTGACCACGCGGTAGGCGATCCACACGCCCACGAAGGCCAAGACCAGCGGCAACGCGTAACGCAGTACCTGCTCGTTGTATTCTCCCAAAAACGCAAACTGCCAGTTGATCGCCGCCACGTGCAGCCGGTAGGCGGCCAAGGCCACGGCGATCGCCAGCGCCGCGAACGTGACCTGCCGGGCAATGCGCCCCTGGCTCCGCTTGTATAGCCCCACCTGGAACAGTTCGCGGAAGAACATGTTTCCCTGGGCGGTCTTTTCCTTGGCCATAACGCCTCTCGTCAGTCGGCTGATGGTGTTGGCCATCGGGCATCCTTACCCGATGTGGTTTCAGCGGCCGCTGCTGCAAATACTTCCGGTACCGCCGCGGCGCGCCGCGGTAGGCGGAATGGACCCGTCGTGCTGTCGTATTGCTGGCAGGGGCGGCGGGAATCGAACTCGCAACCTCTGGTTTTGGAGACCAGCGCTCTGCCAGTTGAGCTACACCCCTGCAAAAGCGGGCCGCGCCGCCGCTCCTGCGGCGCCGGCGCGAACCCGGCTCTGTTTTCGTTACTACTCGATGATCTTCGTGACCACGCCGGAACCGACCGTGCGGCCGCCTTCGCGGATGGCGAAGCGGACGCCGTCGTCCATGGCGATCGGCGTGATCAGCTCGACGCTCAGCTTGGCGTTGTCGCCGGGCATGCACATTTCGGCATCGCCCATCAAGTTCGCCGTGCCGGTCACGTCGGTCGTGCGGAAGTAGAACTGCGGACGGTAGCCGCTGAAGAACGGCGTATGGCGGCCGCCTTCTTCCTTCGACAGCACGTAGACCTCGGCCTCGAACTTGGTGTGCGGCGTGATCGAGCCTGGCTTCGCCAGCACCTGGCCGCGCTCGATTTCCTCGCGCTTGATACCACGCAGCAGCACGCCCACGTTGTCGCCGGCCTGGCCCTGGTCGAGCGTCTTGTTGAACATTTCCACGCCGGTACAGGTCGTCTTGCGGGCCTTGTCGGTCAGGCCGATGATCTCGACTTCGTCGCCGACCTTGCAGATGCCGCGCTCGATACGACCGGTGGCCACGGTGCCGCGGCCTTCGATCGAGAACACGTCCTCAATGGCCATCAGGAAGGGCTTGTCGACCTCGCGCTGCGGCTCGGGGATGTAGCTGTCGATCGCGTCCAGCAGCTCCTGAATGCACTTGGTCTTTTCTTCGTCCTTGGGATTGTCGTAGGCCAGCTTGCCGGCACCGCGGACGATCGGAATGTCGTCGCCGGGGAAACCGTACTTGCTGAGCATTTCCCGCAGCTCGAGCTCGACCAGTTCCAGCAGTTCAGGGTCGTCGACCAGGTCGACCTTGTTGAGGAACACCACCAGGGCCGGCACGCCGACCTGGCGGGCCAGCAGGATGTGCTCGCGGGTCTGGGGCATCGGGCCGTCGACGGCCGAAACGACCAGGATCGCTCCGTCCATCTGGGCGGCGCCGGTGATCATGTTCTTGATGAAGTCGGCGTGGCCCGGGCAGTCGATGTGTGCGTAGTGACGGTTTTCGCTTTCGTACTCGACGTGGCTAACGGCGATGGTCACCGTCTTGGTCTCGTCGCGCACCGTGCCGCCCTTGGCGATGTCGGAATACGACTTGAAGTTCGCCAGTCCCTTGGCCGACTGCACTGCCAGCAGCGCGCCGGTGAGGGTGGTTTTCCCGTGGTCGATGTGACCGATCGTGCCCACGTTAACGTGAGGCTTCTTCCGTTCAAAAGTATCCTTGGCCATTCTTTCTCCCTGATCTTCTACTTTTCAGGCTGTTTACTGGGTTCGGGCACGTTGACTATCGAAAGGCTGACCCGAGATCGCGGCATTCGAAAAAGCTGCTGATGGGACTCGGACCCATGACCTCGTCCTTACCAAGGACGCGCTCTACCAACTGAGCTACAGCAGCGGGAGTTTGGTTCCCGCGGCCAGGCAAGAGCCGGATCGGCCGGCTCGCCGAGACCTCGCCCGCGGGGACTTCGTCCGGCACGCAAAAGTACAGTCGCTAAAGCCGCCTCGGCGGTTCGTGTTGTGAGTCGCATCGTTCGGAATGTTTCCAACGCAATCGTTCGCAGAGCTGGTGAAGGGAATCGAACCCTCGTCTTTAGCTTGGAAGGCTATGGCTCTACCATTGAGCTACACCCGCAAATGACAATGACAGGCTCGTCGGCAATCGTGGTTTGCTGCCCCGTGACTTGCTGCCCACTGGCCTCGAGCAGGTTCGAGGCGCGACAGTGGCTGACATCCGCATGGCGTGTGTGTTCTGTTCCCCCCGCGTGGTTTTGGTCACCGCACGAGATCATCCAACGACTTTTTGTTTATGTGGGGGGTACAGGATTCGAACCTGTGAAGGCAGTGCCATCAGATTTACAGTCTGACCCCTTTGACCGCTCGGGAAACCCCCCGCGATTCCATTGGCCCTTTGTCTTCACCCGGCGCTTCGGGTACCGCGGGCTTCCCGGAAAATTTCTCTGCGTGAGCGCATCTCTGTGTGTGCGCAAATTATCTGTGCAAGCCCAATGTCCAGGTGTCGCCCCGCGCGCTGACGAGCTAGCGGAGGGACTCGAACCCACAACCTGCTGATTACAAATCAGCTGCTCTGCCAATTGAGCTACGCTAGCCTTCGAGTCCCCCTACGAAAACCACTAAATATAACGAACTTGTCCACGCGTGCAAGACGGGGACCCGAGGGCCCTTCCGCCTGAAAAATGCCCGTTTGCCCACCCCGCGCGACCGGTCGAATCCGCTCCCCGTGCAGCACGCCACGATCGCCCTCCGCGGCGGTCCGGTTCACCCCTTGCCCGCGATCATTCGGGAAGGGTGCGAAGCCGAGTCAAGGCTCGGTGGGCTGGGACGGGCAAAGCTGCGGCTGGCCGGTGCGCTTGACGCGCACAGGGCCTCGGGGGCACGCTTTTCCAACTGGCCGCTGGTGCTCGTCTCCTTGCGGGCAAGATCCCCTGGCTGGGGGCGCCAATGAAAGTACCCCCGCGGACCATTTCGGGCCGCGGGGGGACATGGTCAAACTACCATTATTACGATCCGACGCCGGACGTCAATTCGGTCCGGGAACTTCGATCTTCTCCTCGACCGCGGCCACCCGCAGCTTGCTGATGGCCCGGGCTTCGATCTGCCGGATGCGCTCCTTGGTGACGCCCATTTGGACGCCGACTTCCTTGAGGGTTTGCGGCTCGTGCCCGTGGTCCAGACCAAAGCGGCTGATGATGATCTTCTGCTCGCGCTCGTCGAGCCGGCTGAGGATCTTGCCGATTTGGGCCTCCCGCTGACTCTGAGCAAGCTCCTGCTCGTACTGGTCGCTGCGCGGCTCCTCGGTCGAGGCGAACATCTCCGAATGGCTGGTGCGGAACCGGTCCTTGCGACGATGCTCGTCGGGGATTGTCCGGGCAAAGTTCTTCATGATCGCCCAACTGGCGTACGTGCTGAACTTGTTGCCGCGGGCGAAGTCGAACTTCTCGACCGCGCGGATCAGCGACATGTTGCCGTCGCTGACCAGCTCGAAGAAGTTGTCGCCCTGGCCCACGTGCCGCTTGGCAATGGACACCACCAGCCGCAGATTGGCTCGCACGATCTGGTTTTTCAGCTCCACCGCCTGGTCGTACAGCTTCTCGATGGCGTCCATCGAGCTACGCTTGGCCTTGGCCACGTCGAGCTTGTCGCGCAGCTTCGAGGCCTTGTACTTCAGGTAGTTGAACTTGCGAAACAAGTGGCCCTCCTGCTCGCGCGTCAGTAGCGGCACTTCGTACAGGCTGGCCAGGTACGGCGGCAGACCCGAGGGCAGCCGCGTCTTCTTGGCCGGCGTGTCGTTGGCCGGCATCGGGGCCATGATCTTCTTTTCCGAGGTGGATCGGGCAAATGTCGGATTTGGAATGAAATCCAGCGGCAGCTCCATGATCCGCCGAGCCCGCATCTCGTTGATCACGCGATACATGCTCGTTTTGGTGCGGTGGTACCGCTTGGCCAGCGTCTCGACCGGCGCTCCGCGTCGATACTGCTGGTAGATCCGCTTCTTGTCGTCCTCGCCCAGCGGTCCGGTATGGTTGGGGAAAACCGCCAGCTCGGGATGCTCCTGGTCGAAGTGCTTGAGCGTGTAGCGCACCGTTTCCACGCTGCGGCCCATCCGCTTGGCCACCCGACGCGTCACGTCGGCCGGGCTGCCGCCGGCGCGGGCCAAACGCCGCGCCCGCTCGATGATGTCGCTGCGCTCGTCGAGGGTGAGTTGGCTGAAGCGGGCTCCGCGGCGCACGCGGTCCTCGTTGAGGGCGACGAAGTTGTCGACCGAACTCTTCAGGAAGCCGACGCGCTTGCGGCCGTCGAACACGAACCGCCGGCTCACGAGCCCCTGCTGCCGCCAGCGGGCGATGGTCTTGGTCGAAACCTTGAACATCTTGCTCAACTCGTCGACGGTCAGCACGCGCTCGCCGGCGCTTTCGGCCGGCACTTCGGCCGCGTCGGAAAGGTCCTCGACAAACAGCCGCAGATCGTGACCGGCCTCTTCGCCCGAGAGCTTCAGGTTCGGGAACGACTCGGGCCGGTAGTCGGTGATGCGGAAGCAGAGATACTCATAGGTGTATGTCCGGTCGCTTTCCAATTCGGACAACAGCTTTTCGGCGCGGTTGACCTGCTCGATCTTCTTATCGCGCGGAGCGAACCGTACCTGCTGATCACGCAGTTGGCGAATGATCGGACTGTGATAATCGGAATGCATCGTACGAACCTCTTCACTAACCCCGGCGGTGGTCCTTGCGTCTCCAGCGCCCGTCCAAGGTTCAGACTCCTAGGGTGACACGCTCCGTCACTGGGGCGTCACATGCTCAACAAGTCATTCGTTACGGCCGGCCTGGGCTTAGCAGGCTTCACCGGTGAGTGATGGGCAAATTGGGAAATGTGCGAGATGTGTGGATTTTTCGTTCTTACAAATCTCGCCGACATAGCAACGCAATATCTGTACGTAGGAAAGTCCCCGGGGGTCGGTCACAAGTTCGCGCGGCTTGATCTAATCCGCGAAAACCAGGCACTTTTCACAGCCGAGGCGTATCCTCCGGAATTTCCTTCACTTATAGCAAGTTTCGCCGCTTGGGGACCAACCGAGCATTTTCGCCAAACCGCTTCGGGACCCCTCATTCTGGTTGCTTTCGGGGCTGCGTCTGGGCTTCGTACCCGGGTTGCCGTGAACGATTGAACTGCTACGCGTGCGGGCGACGATGAATCCTGTTGAACGTCTTGCGCTGGTCGCCAAGATGTTGCAAACCTCGTGCCGCACGTCTCACAAGGGGCTCGCTGGAATGGATTCCCGCCTCACGCTCGGCTTTCTTGGCGTTTGGTCGCTGTTTTGCGCTGTTGCGCTTCCTTGCGGCGCTGCCGCGCCAAGTGGCGACAAGCTTACCCTCGTGGCAAACCACCGGCCGGGGGAGTTGAGCCGCGTTCAATGGGCTCTCCAGGTGGGGGGCGATCTCGAATTCCTCGACGATTCGGGCAAGAACACCAAGGTGCCCATGAGCGTCGTGGCCAACCTCAAGTACGACGAGGCCCTGCTCGCCATCGACCAGGATGGTCGTCCGGCGCGCAGCGTGCGCTACTACGATGACATCCGCGCGGTCATCAAGATCGACCAGGGCGGCGAAAAGCCGTCGCTCGATCCCGGCCGGCGGCTGATCGTGGCCGAGCGCGGCAAGACGGGCCCCTGCGTGTTGTATTGCCCGAACGAGCCGCTGCGGCGCGAGGAGCTCGAGTTGATCGACGTGCCGGGAAGCACGCTGGCCTTCGACGGATTTCTGCCCGACAAGCCGGTGGCGATCGGCGATACGTGGAAGGTCGACGAGGAACCGCTGGCGGCCCTGCTGTGCCTCGATGCGGTGGGCAAGAGCGAGGTGGAGTGCGTCTTGGGCGAGGTGCAAGACGGCGAGGCGATCGTCTCGGCCGCCGGCTCGCTCAGCGGTGCCGTGGGAGGCATTTCGACCGAGATCGAGCTCAAGATCAAGTACAAGTTCAACCGTCAGGCCCGGCGAATCCACTCGTTTGCCATGCTGATCAAGGAGCAACGGGCGGCCGGCCACATCGGCCCCGGGCTCGACACGGTGGCCAAGCTGGTCGTGCAGGTCGTGCCGATCCGGGCCTCGCAGACGCTCACTGCCGAGCGGCTGCGGCAGGTGCCTGGGAGCACGACGGAAGACCAATTGGCGCTGGGCTATTCGGCCCTCGGCGGGCAGTTTCAGTTGGCCTACGATCGCCGCTGGCACCTGACCAACGACGAGCCGAAGCTGGCGGTGCTGCGGATGCTCGACCGCGGCGAGTTGTTGGCTCAGTGCAACGTTTCGGCCCTGCCGCAGGTCAAAAAGCCCGTGACGCTGGCCCAGTTCCAGCGCGACGTGGAGCGATCGCTGGGCAAGAACTTCGGTCAATTCACGGCGGCCTCGCAGCAGGTCAACGACACCGGGTACGCCGTGTTTCGCGTCGTCGTCGACGGAAAAGTTTCTGGCGTGCCGGTCGAGTGGATCTACTACCTGGTGCAGGATCGCCAGGGGCATCGGGTTTCGCTGGCCTTCACGCTCGAATCGGGCAAGCGCGAGCGTTTTGCCGCGGCCGATTCGGCCTTCGTCTCTGCCGTGCGGTTGACCGAACCGCCCGCGCCCACGGCCGCCAAACCGGTGCAGACGAAGTAGCAGCGGCCCATCGACGCTGCCGCGCCGCGGGGGCTACCGTGCGCTGCTAAGATGCGGGTAGACCGGCGTCAGCATCCCCCCGTCGTTCGAGGCACTCGCCATGATCCGCCGCGACCTGCCGGCCGAAGGCTCCGAGCCTGCCCGCTGGGCGATCATCGGTCAGATCGATCACGCGCGCTTGTCGGGCCGTTTGGCTGAACATTGGGGCGCGGGCGGCTTCGCGCCGCTGGTGCCGCGTGATGCGTTGCTGTGGGCCATCGAGCATCACGACGACGGCTGGCGCGCGTGGGATGCGGCGCCCGGCGTCGATCCCGAGCGCGGCCGGCCCCGCTCGTTTACCGAGATGGAAGTGCCGGACGCGGTTGCTATTTGGGTGAAGTCGATCGAGGCGGCCGCGACCGCAGGGCCGCTCGAAGCCGCGTTGGTGGCGGGCCACTTCTGTGCCCTGCAGCGTCGCGCGACGTCGTTCCACCAGGACGATCCGGCTTGGGCGCACGCCGAGGCCTTCCTGGCCGAATACGAAGCCAAGATCGACCGTTGGTTGGCCGATTGGCAGGCCGCCGATCCCGTGGCCAATACGCCCGCGGTGGCCGAGCGGGCGCTACGGCAATTGCAGTTCTTCGACCTGCTGAGCCTGTGGTTCTGCTGCTCCCGGGCGACCGAGCCGGAGGTGCTCCAGACGCCTAGCGGCCAGGAGCTCACCCTGACGCCGCTCGACTCGCAGCGCGTCGGGCTCTCGCCGTGGCCGCTGGAAGTGGGGAGCCTGGCGGTGGAAGTGCCGGCCCGGGCCGTGCGTGTGCGGCACTACGAGAGCCGCGAGGACTTGGCTACCGCTGCCTCTGAGCCGCTCGTGCTGCGTTGGGAGCTCGTGCCGAGGCGGGGCTGAAAAGCTTGCTTTGCCACTTAACCCCAACTACAATAAACAGTTCCGAATCGCACGTCACACCGGAACTGAGTTAGCAGGCACCCCTCTTTGATGAGACTTCTTGCGATGCGCCGATCCCTGCCGAAGTTGAACCCGGCCCTGCGGCTGAGCGTGTGTCTGGCGCTTGTGCTGCTGATCTCGCCCACCGCGTTGTTAGCTGCCGATGGCGAAGGGCCCTATCGGGCGCTGGCTCCCGGCGTGGAGATCACCATCCCGCCCGACAAGCAGGAAGCCGAGACCGTTTCGACCAAGAACATCGTCGAGATTCTGGAGGGCATTCCAGGGCTGGACTGGTCGCCGGAGTTCTCGCCCAAGACGCAGACGCTGCAGGAGATGGCCAAGAACACCGAATTCCGCCGCCGGATCTGGTGCCTGGAGTTCACGTTCAAACCGGTGCGGATGATCTGGGTCGACGTGCCGCAAGCCAGCGGCAAGATGCAGCGCAAGCTGATCTGGTACATGATCTATCGCGTCAAAAATACCGGCGGCTCGCTCAAGCCGGTCGAAGACGACCAGGGCGTCGTGACGATCGAGCCGGTGAACCACGAGATTCGCTTTTTCCCCCAGTTCGTGCTCGAATCGCACGAGTACCAGAAGGCCTACCTCGACCGGATCATTCCCACCGCGATCGAAGCCATCGAGCAGAAGGAAGACCCCAACCGCGAGCTGCTCAACAGCGTCGAGGTGGGCAGCAAGCTGATCCCGCTATCGACCGACCTGGTCGACAAGAGCGTCTGGGGAGTGGCCACGTGGGAGGACATCGATCCCCGCGTCGACTATTTCTCGGTGTATGTCGAGGGCCTGACCAACGCCTATCGCTGGACCGACCCCGAGGGGGCCTTCAAGCCGGGCGACCCGCCGACCACGGGCCGGGAGTTCGAGCAGAAGAACCTGATGCT
>QQVE01000016.1:8841-13593 GCA_003389325.1 Planctomycetota bacterium | reverse complement strand
TTGTGGAGGTCGACGCCGACGTATTTCATGGGAATGCTCCTTTTGTGGAAACTGGGTCTACACCGGTTTACCACGCATTCAAGGACTCCCCAAACGCGACGCGACCTCCCTTTTCATAGCTTCACCCCGGGCAACCACGGTGTGCTCGTCTGCCCCTGTGGCTGGGTGTCAACTGCGGTAGGCCCTCTCGACCGCCGGGCTACAATGAAGGTAGTGGCCCTTCTGTCTGGCGCGTCGGCATGCGCGACGCTTGGCACGATGTCTGACGAAACCGAGCACACCTCCACAACCGACTCGCCCGGCAATGAAATGCTGCCCGAGGGTTCGGGCGGCACGCCGGGCTTTCGCCGCGCGCTGGCCAAGGTGCGCGAGTTTCCGCAGAAGCCGGGCGTGTACCTGATGAAGGATTCGGCCGGCCGCGTGATTTACGTCGGCAAAGCCAAGAACCTCCGCTCGCGGGCCGGCAGTTACTTTCTCAAGGCGGCCGCCGAAGACCGTCGCACGGCCGACATGGTCCGCGAAATCGCCGACATCGACTATCTCGAGGCCGAAAGCGAAGTCGACGCGCTGTTGGCCGAGGCCCGGCTGATCAAGGACGTGCAGCCCAAGTTCAACCAGGAGCTGAAAGACGACAAGACGTTCCCCTACCTGGAGATCACGACCCGCGAGGACTTTCCCCGCGTCGAGTTCACCCGCACGCCGCAGCCGCGGGGCACGAAGCTTTATGGGCCGTTTGCCGGGGCCGGTAGCCTGCGGGGGGCGATGCAGGTGCTGCAAAAGATCTTTAAGTTTCGCAACTGCTCGCTGGATATCGACGAGCACGACGAGAAGTGGCGTTGGTACCGCCCCTGCCTGCTGGCCTCGATCGACCAGTGTTCGGCGCCCTGCAATCTGCGGATCTCGAAGGAAGATTACAAGCGCGACATTCAGCGGCTGAAGCTGTTTCTCGACGGCGGCAAGCGGCGGCTGCTGAAGGAAATGCACGACGAGATGCGGGCCGCGGCCGCCGAGTTGCGCTTCGAACAAGCCGCCCGGCTGCGCGACGAGATCCACATGCTCGAAACGCTCGACGAGCGCGGCGAGTTGGAAACTCACGTGCAGCCCGAAGTGTTCGTCGTCGACCCCAAGAAGGGTCTGGCCGGCCTGCAAAAGGTGCTGAAGCTGGACGAAGCACCGCGCACGATCGAAGGGGTGGACATCGCACACCTCGGCGGTGGAGAGACCGTGGCCAGCCTGGTGCAATTCATCGACGGATTGCCGTTCAAGCCGCATTATCGCCGCTTCAAGATTCGCGACGTGCAGGGCGTGGACGACTATGCCAGCATCCGCGAGGTGATCGCCCGGCGCTTCCAGCGATTGCACGATGAGTCGCAGATCTTTCCCGACCTGTTGCTGATCGACGGCGGCAAGGGGCAACTTTCCGCGGCCTTGTCGGCGTTTACCGAGTTGCAGATCGAGCCGCCGATGGTCATCTCGCTGGCCAAGCGCGAGGAAGAGGTGTTTCGCATGCACGAGCCCGAGCCGCTGCGTTTGAGCCGGCATTCTTATGCCCTGCGGCTGCTGCAATACGTGCGGGACGAGGCCCACCGCTTCGCGCAGCACTACCACCACATTCTCCGCCGCAAGTCGATGCTCGGCGAGTGAGCGATTCGGCGCAATTGACCTGACAATCCGCCGCAATTGTCCGTCCTCTCCCGTGCGACGCACCGGAAGCTGGAGAAAAATGGTTGACTTTTCCGGCTGGAAATGGTTTCTTGCTCCCTGTCAGGGGCGCTAACGGCGAAGACAGTCCACCCGGAACTCAACTCTTTCGGACTGTCTCCACAGACGGAGATGTGTCATGCCTTTCCCATTCGACCCAGCAGGCGCGGATGCTGCGCGCCTGCACGAGCGACGTACGCACCGAATCCTGCCGCACACTACCAAGGCGCGCGGGAATCATCGCCGGCAGCGGCGACGGTGCCGCTTCGAAACGCTGCAAGATCGCGCGATGCTCAGCGCCGCCTCGCTGGCGCCCAACAGCATCGACGAGACGATCGTGTTCGCCACCAGCGAGCCCCTCGTGCTCAGCGGCGAAGGCGATTACCTGGACGTTGCGCACGACTCGGCCTTCGAGCTGAGCGAAGGCAGCGTGGCCATGACGTTCGTACCCGACGAGGTGGAGGATCGTCGGGCCCTGTTCAGCAAGGATGCCGACGGCTATCAGAACGGCGGCCACCTCACGGCGTTTGTCAACGACGGCCGCGTCGAGGTGCGCCTGCAAAGCACGGAGAAGTCGATCTGGCTCAAGAGCGAGGAAGTGCTCGAGCCCGGTGAGTCGCATCACCTGGCCGTGACGTTCGGCAGCGACGGCTTCTGGCTCTATGTCGACGGCCGCCTGGAGGGTTGGCGGACGTCGTTCGGTCAGGGGCTGGAAGCCAACATGATGAGCCTCGCCGTGGGCGCCAACACCTGGGGCCGCAGCGAAGAAGATCCCGATTGGCGCTGGAACTTCTTCGACGGCACGATTGCCGACTTCACGCTGTATGGCACCCAGTTCTCGCGGCAGGAAGTGGCGGCGTTGGCCGGCGTCGAGCCCGAGGAGCCGCTTTCCGAGCCGACCGTGATCGACGGGGTGCTGCACGGCACCGATCGCGGCGAATGGTTGCGAAACACGACCCATGCCCATGGCGGCTACGGCGATGACCGCATCCTGGGCACCAGCGCCGACGACCGCCTCGACGGGGGACACGGCGAGGATCTGCTCATCGGCGGCGAGGGCAACGACGTGCTGGTCAGCCGCAGCGACGGGCGCGAAGCCAGGCTCGCCCAGGAGTACGAGCCCGGCGAAGACGATCCCTATGGCGAGATCGATCCAGTCACCCGTACGATCTATCCCGATCAGCCCATCGCCTCGGACGACATGATGATCGGCGGCCCTGGCGGCGACACGTTCCGCTTCGAGGTGCTGGTCAACGCCAAGATCAACATCATCCTCAAGCACGTCCGCGACGACCGCACCATCGACTGGCACGGCGTGACCGGAGAAAATCGCCTGGTCCACGATCACTGGGTCGACCGGCTGGGGGACGAAGTCATCTTGGACTTCAACCGCGCCGAAGGCGACAAGATCGAGATCGTCGGCCATACCGTGGACGTCTACAAGGTCGTGCACCGCGACCACGACGGCGACGGCATGCTCGACTCCTCGGTGATCTACGTGCAATCGAACCAGGGCAATGCCGGGGCCCACAACAAGGACAAGCTGGGCACGATCACCGTGTTCGGCGACCTGGTGATGGCCGGCGACTACATGGTCAACGCCCAGCCGGCCTACGGCATCGTCGAGACGATCGACGAGTTGGACGAAGCCATGGCACCCAAGTTCGGCTCGCCCGTGGTGAGCGACGGCACGTCGCGATGGCTGTCGCCGAGCATGCAGTTGCGAGAAGGCGAGCTGCCCGAGGGAGCGGTCTTCGCTGTCCCGGGCGCGCTACCGCTCAGCGGCGAGCGCGACGACTACGTGCTGGTCGAACACACCGACGCGATGGCCTTGAACCAAGGTACGGTGGCCCTCACGTTTGCGGCCGACGACGTGAACCAGCATCAGGCCTTGTTCAGCAAAGATGCGACCGGCTACCAGGACGGCGGCCACTTGACGGCCTTTGTCAACGAGGGGCGACCAGGACGGCGCCCACTTGACGGCCTTTGTCAACGAGGGGCGTATCAAGGTGCGTTTGCAGACGCCGGAAAAGGATGTGTGGATTCACACGAATCAGGTTCTCACCTCGGCCGAAGAGCACCACCTGGCCGTGACGTTCGGCGACGGCGGGTTCTGGGTCTATGTCGACGGTCGCCTCGAAGGCTGGAAGCCGTGGTTCGATCAGGACATCGCCCTGAACACGGCCGACCTGGCGATCGGGGCCAACATCTGGGGTCGCAGCGGGGAGGAGCCCGATTGGGCGTCCAACTTCTTTGCCGGCACGATTGCCGACTTCACGCTGTATGGCACCCAGTTCTCGCGGCAGGAAGTGGCCGCGTTGGCCGGCGTCGAGCCCGAGGAGCCGCTTTCCGAGCCGACCGTGATCGACGGCGTGCTGCACGGCACCGATCGCGGCGAATGGTTGCGAAACACGACCCATGCCCATGGCGGCTACGGCGACGACCGTATCCTGGGCACCAGCAGCGACGACCGCCTCGACGGCGGACACGGCGAGGATCTGCTCATCGGCGGCGACGGTAACGACGTGCTGGTCAGCCGCAGCGACGGGCGCGAAGCCAGGCTCGCCCAGGAGTACGAGCCCGGCGAAGACGATCCCTACGGCGAGATCGATCCGATCACGCGGACGATCTATCCCGATCAGCCGATTGCCTCGGACGACATGATGATCGGCGGACCCGGCGGTGACACGTTTCGCTTCGAGGTGTTGGTCAACGCCAAGATCAACATCATCCTCAAGCACGTCCGCGACGATCGCACCATCGACTGGCACGGCGTGACCGGCGAGAACCGCCTGGTCCACGACCACTGGGTCGACCGGCTGGGGGACGAGGTCATCATGGACTTCAACCGCGCACAAGGCGACAAGATCGAGATCGTTGGCCACACGGTGGACGTCTACAAAGTCGTGCACCGCGACCACGACGGCGATGGCATGCTCGATTCGTCGGTGATCTACGTGCAATCGAATCAGGGCAATGCCGGGGCCCACAACAAGGACAAGCTGGGCACGATCACGGTGTTCGGCGACCGGGTGATGGCCGGCGACTACA
>QQVE01000016.1:0-8806 GCA_003389325.1 Planctomycetota bacterium | reverse complement strand
GGCATCGTCGAGACGATCGACGAGTTGGACGAAGCCATGGCACCCAAGTTCGGCTCGCCCGTGGTGAGCGACGGCACGTCGCGATGGCTGTCGCCGAGCATGCAGTTGCACGAAGGCGAGCTGCCCGAGGGAGCGGTCTTCGCTGTCCCGGGCGCGCTACCGCTCAGCGGGGAGCGCGACGACTACGTGCTGGTCGAACACACCGACGCGATGGCCTTGGATGAAGGCACGGTGGCCCTCACGTTTGCGGCCGACGACGTGAACCAGCATCAGGCGTTGTTCAGCAAGGATGCGACCGGCTACCAGGACGGCGGCCACTTGACGGCGTTTGTCAACGAGGGGCGTATCAAGGTGCGTTTGCAGACGCCGGAGAAATCTGTCTGGGCCACGACGGAGCCGATCCTCGTCTCCGGCCAGACGTACGATCTGGCGGTGAGTTTCGGATCGGAGGGTCTGCGGATCTACGTCGACGGAAACCTGGAAGCGGAAAACACGCGCATCCAGCAAGGCATTGCGATGAGCACGGCCGACCTGGCGATCGGGGCCAATATCTGGAGCCGAAGCCAGGACAAGCCCGATTGGGCGGGCGACTTCCTCCGCGGGGTGATCTCGGATTTCACGATCTATCGCACGCAGTACGGTCGCGCGAGCATCGCGCGGCACTCCGGCGCGGTCCACTCGAGCAGCGTGGCAGCCGCCGTGGAACGCGTGCTCGGAGAATCGGAGGAAGGAGACTGGCTCGACGCGGCGGTGGCGGGCCGGCTCGAGGCAACGCGCGACTAGCGCCAAGCTAAGAGCGGCGGCCCCGCGGTCGCTTGGCCTGGGTCGAACGCACGGGGGGAGCGTCGGCCGAGCCTGGCGATCGCGGAGGAGCGTCCGGCAGGCCATCGAACTGGTCGGCCGCGGCGGACTGCTGCAAGCGCCGGCAGGTCGCCTCGTCGATGCACGTCGTTTCGTTGCGGCGAAACACGACGCCGGCCTCGTCGCGCACTTCGGCAAACGGCCCGCGATAGGTCACGTGGTAGGTGCCGCCGGCTGAGGCCGGCGTCGAAGTCTTGGCCCGATGGGGCGTGGGCGGCATCGGCCCGGACGCGTCGGCGTCCGTCTCCTCCAGAACGTACAGCTCCCACACGTTGCCGGACGGATCGTGCGCCCACAGCTTGGCCTGCTGCGGATGCGAGCAGGGCATGTTTTCCTCGCATTCGTGCGGAATGCCCGCCGCGGTCAATCGTGCCCGCAGCGCGTCGAGCGCGTCGCGGTTCGGCAGCCGAAATCCGAGGTGATCCAGTCCGGCCTTCTCGGCAGGCACGAGCGACAACAACAGCGGCGGATCGTTCAGCTCGAATCGGGCATAGTCGGCGTGCTTTTGCACGGCTTGCGTCCCCAGCAGCAATGCCAAGAAATCGGCGCTGGCCCGTACGTCGCCCACCTTGAACGAAAGCTGAAATCGCGGAGCACTCATCGAAGTCCATCCATCCCTCGGGCCGGGGCGCGCTCGTGCGCGTCAGGCGAAGTAGGCTTCCGAGCGGCCGTACTCGGCATAGCGCTCGCGGAGCCAGACGCGAAACTGTTCGTAGTGAGTCTGGCGGCAATCGCCGCCGTCGCTGCGGGCGTTGTAGCTGAAATAGAGCAACCGACGCCAGTGCCGCGAGCGATTTGGCGCGGAGCGGTGCGGCATGAAACCGCTGAACGCCGCCACGTCGCCCGGCGCGAGTTCCAGTTTGACGCTGGTTGTTCCCTCGACGGCGTCGGGCGGAATCTCGTGGTAGTTGCCGTCGCTGGGCGTCAGGCAGCCGCGGTTGTGGTAGCCGGGAAAGACTTCGATGCAGCCGCTTTCTTCGTCGGCCGGATCGACGGCCACGACCAGCGTTACCAGACTCTCGGGAAAGCCCGGCCAGGCGATGTAGTCCTGATGCAGCGCGTAGCCGGTAGCGCCGGGCGGTTTGAAGATGACGCGGTCCTTGAACAAGCACACCGGCTCGCCGCACAGCGCCTGCAACAACGCCAGCAGCGTGGCATCGCCCGCCACGCGAGCGCAGGCCGGGCCGAGATCGATCACCGGGTCGAACGCATCGAACACGCACGCCCCGGTAGCCGTGTCATCCTGCCAGCGACAGCGCAGGTTGCCCGGCTGAATCAAGTCGCCGCGGGCCAGCAGACTCTTGAGTTCCGCATCCACCGCGTCGATCTGTTGCGCAGAAAACATGCCGCGCACGATCGCGTAGCCC
The DNA here is from genome assembly GCA_003389325.1 of Planctomycetota bacterium. Lineage (GTDB taxonomy): Bacteria > Planctomycetota > Planctomycetia > Pirellulales > PALSA-1355 > LB-PLM-3. Next base: position 6,578 of record QQVE01000016.1, on the reverse strand, counting down.
TCGGAGGCAAATTGCCGAGCCAGGTCGTCGAAGCGCGCAGCGCCGCGCGCTTCGGCTGGCTCGCCGAGATTGATCTGGCAACAGCCCAAGTCGAGCGTCTTTTCGCCGCGCAGGCCGCGGCCGGCGCGGGCCACCTTGGCGGGGACGGAATAAACAACGTACTTACCCTCGCGTCGGGTCTGCACCAACTGGGCAGCCCGCAGCACGCCCAAGTGATGCGAAACCTTGTCGACGGCCACGCCCAACTCGCCCGCCAGGCTGCTGACGCTTTGTTCGCCGTCGAGCAGGCGGTCGACGATCTGCAGACGGCCGGGATCAGCCAGCGCCTTCAGCCGCGAGGCACACGATTCGAAGTCACGGTCGGACTGCATCACGGAGGGGCCGTTGCATCAGTCGGTTGATCGTCGGAACGTTGGGCGATTGTCGTCATTATCCGCAGCACGACACCGGTGGAAAGGCACGCTGCCGCCTCTCATTCAGAGCGGGCACTCATCGTGCAACTATAAGTGCGAACCGTGTTTATGCCGCCCCATAACCGCGCCTCAGGCCCGGGGGACTCCGATTCCGAAGACGAGGCTAACGGCGAAGTTTGGATAAAGACTTGCAATCATGTCGGCGAGTTGCTAGAAGTATCGTACCAATATTCGGACGATCGTCCAATTGTCCGATTCACGCGCAGGGCCCGCTAATTCAGTCGACTCTTATCGACCCCGCCACCCCTGGTGGATCGCGTCCGTCGCGGTCCGCGGTGAAGCGCGTGATCTGGCACCTTTGATCTGACCCTGAGGAGTTTTCATTCGATGTTTGTTCGTAACTGCGCGCGCGCGCTCGTTGCTCTGCTTGCGGCCGGATGGTGTTTTTCGGCGGCAGCGCCGAGCGATGCTGCCGAGATACTTGTTTCGGACCGGCTCACCAACAGCGTGTTTCGCTACGACGAGAGCGGCACGTTCCTGGGAACGCTGTTGACCGACAACGTCAACCTGAACCAGCCCAGCGGCCTGACCGTGTCGCCCGACGGGACCGAGTTGTACGTGGCCAGCTCGCAGAACAATCAGGTGGTCCGCTACGACTACGACTTTGCTGCGGGCACGGCCACGAACCCGAGCGTGTTCGCCTCGACCGGTCTGGCATTTCCCAACTCGGTGCTCTTTAGCCAGGACGGTAGCACCGTCTACGTGTCGAACCTGGGCGGCACAGGCGTGGCGCAGTTCAACACCGATGGCACCAGCGCCGGTGCCGCCATCAATGGCACGATTGCCGGCGGCTCAATCTTCCAATACTCGGGCCTGGCCTTTGCGCCCGGCGGCGAACTGCTGGTTGGCGGCTTCCAGGACTTTCCGGCTGGCACTGCCGGCGCCGTGGCTCGATCGGACGCGGGCATCACGACTATCTCGGACTTCATCGGCCCGGACGCGCTACTCAACGGCGTGGGCAACATCGTCGTGGACGGCAACGACCTCTATGCCACGGCCGGATTCGCGGGACGCGTCAATCGGTACAACGCCACCACAGGGGCCGTCGATGGCGGCTTCTCCATCACCGGGCTCCCCTTTCCGGCCAGCATGATCCTGGCGCCCGACGGCAACAGCCTGCTGGTGGGCGTGCTGGGAGTCTCCGACGGCGCCGGCAGCATTCTGCGTTTCGGCTTGGACGGCACGCCGCTGGGCACCTTCGCCACCGCACAAGGCAACCCGGCCGACGGATTCGCCGAGGCGACGGGCATGGCCGTTGTGGTGCCCGAACCCAGCGCGTTCGCGCTCGCCGCGGCAGCCTTGGCCGCCCTGAGCCTCGTGGCCCGCCGGCGGCACGGGCTGGCCGGACCGCCTCACCGCTAGCGAACGCGTCGCGATCTGAATGAAACGCCTTGGGAAGCCCAACATGCTTTGCCGCTTGACGATTTGCTTGTGTGCGATTGCGTTGGCTGCTCCGATGTGCACGGTATGCGCCGCGCCGACGACGTACTTCGGCGGTCCCGACGCGTCGAACCTTGACCTGAGCGGCTCGAACCAGGCCCGCGATGACTTCGCGGCCACACTGAGCTTGTACGCTCTCGAGACGATGGAGACGGTCGCCGGGCAGACGGATCCGGTACTCTTCGCCTCGACGCCGTTCGAGGCCACGACCGACTTCAACCAGGTATTCAGCTACGCCCTCCTGGCCGTCAGCCCCACGAACGCTTTGCTCGATCAGGGCCCGGAATCGGAAGACGGGCCCGCGTTTGACGACTGGATCCAGTTCGATCAGCCGATCACGGCCTTCGGCAGCTATTTTGCCCAGGCCGGAGACGGCGGCGCCAATACGCTGACGCTGCGGTTGGAGAACACAGGCCTCGGCACGAGCAAGGACATCGTCGTCGGAACGCTGGGACCGGGCGCGGGGTTCTACAACATTTTCTTCTTTGGCGTGACCGATACCGATCCGTTCGATCGAGTGACCATCATCGAGTCACTCGACTACGACGGCATCCTGCTCGACAATGCAATTGCGGGCATCGTAGTGCCCGAGCCGGCTACCTGGGTCTTGTTCAGCGTGGGCGCGCTGGCCGCCTGTTGGGTGGGCCGGCGGCGCCGTGCGCAGGCGGCCTGAACCAACGAGTTCCCTGCCCGAGGCACGCATGGTCGATCGACTCCGCCAGCGGCGCGATACGCGGCGGCCCGGCTTCAGCCTGGTCGAGCTGCTGGTGGTGATCGGCATCATCGGGATCCTGGTGGCGCTCTTGCTGCCGGCGGTGCAAAGCGCGCGCGAAAGTGCGCGCCGCACGCAATGCGTCAACAACTTGAAGCAATTGGGGATCGCGTTGCACAACCATGCCGACGCGCGACAGGCTTTTCCGCCCGGCGCCGTCTCGAAGTCCTATCCGCCGGCTCCCAATCACCCGCACAGTTTCTATCGCTGGTCGGCGCTGGCGCACTTGCTGCCCTACATGGAGAACGAGTCGCTGCACGATCTGCTCGACTTGTCGCTGCCGCTGTACATGCCGGGTCCGGGCTATCCGATCTCGGAGCCCAACAAGCCGGCGATCGTCAGGATGCTGCCGGAGTTCTTGTGCCCGAGCGATCGCGCAGAGCGGATCAAGGAGGGGATGGGGCCGACGAACTATGCCATGTGCGCCGGCTCGGGCTCCGGGGGCGGCACGCCGTTCGACACCGACGGCCTGTTCTACGTCAATTCGTCGACGACCGTGGCCAAAGTCGCCGACGGCACGTCGCACACCGTCGCGGCCTCGGAAAGCCTGCTGGGCAGCGAGACGCCAAGGAACGCCGCGGGGGCATTCGCCGGCATCACGCCGCAGCGGAACTACAAGTTCGTGTTGAGCTTTTTCGGCACCCCGGACCTGACCGACGCCACGTGCGACGGGGCGATGAACTACAACCATGCGGTCACCAACGGCAACGACCCGCGGGGCTTTGCCTGGAGCAGCGGCGAGTATCGCTGCGCTCTCTACAATCACTACTACTCGCCGAACGCCGAGAAGTGCGACTGCATTGCTTCGGCCACCACGGACCCGACGCCCGGGCCAGCCAATCCGATTCTCTACTCGGCCTGGGGATGGCGGGCGGCGCGCAGCGAGCATCCCGGCGGGGTCAATGTGCTGATGGCCGATGGCAGCACGCAGTTTGTCGCCGACGACGTCGATCTCGCGCTGTGGCGAGCGATGTCCACGCGCCGGAATGCGGACTGACGTGACGGGACTGCGAAAAAGACGCCGCCCGTACTCAACGGCATCCATCCCGACCCTCCGGCTGACGGCGGTATGTCTTCGACCGGCTTGTTGATGGATTAATCGTGCGGCCGAACCGCGCGCCCATGGACGACGAAAGCAAATTGATTGACAAACTAGAGAAAATCGCTAGAAAAAACGTCTGACGGTGGGCCGCCGGCTACCACTAGTGTGGGGTATCTTGGGCGAACGCTCTCTTGAATCTGCCTCTCGAAGTGCGCGCACGGCTTGGGCGGGGGCAAGAAAAGTGCGCTCCGCCCGGTGGGCTTTCGATCTGTCGCCGAGTGACGGGGGTTTTATAGACTGCCGTCCGCCGGCGGTTGCCGTTGCCGCCGATGGATCGCTCACACCAGGAGGCAGGAGATGATTCGACGAAATCGTGGGGGGCTGGGGACGCACGCGGCCCGCAAGCGGCGCCGGTGGTCCCTCGAGCCGCTCGAATCCAGAGCGATGCTCAGCATCAACCCCCTCGGCGATGCGTCGGTCCTCCAGGCGATTGTCCCCGACCCGTACGAACCCAACGACGACTTTGTGGGCGCGGCCGATCTCGGCGCGGCAGGTCATATTGAACAGCCGGGGCTGTCCATCCACGACTCGCTCGACGAGGACTATTTTTCCTTTACGGCCGACGCTACCGGCGACATCACGGTGCAGGCATTGTTCACCGACGCCGAGGGCGACCTCGACCTGTATGTCTACAATTCAACGCCCAGCCAGATCGGGAGTTCGGCCTCGGCCAACGACAATGAGGAAGTGACCTTTGCTGCCGTTGCGGGCGAAACGTACTACGTGAACGTCTACGGCTTCAACGGCGCCACGAACGCGTCCTACGACCTGGTGATCGACGGCCCAGCGATCACCGGAGGCATCCGCGGCTACAAGTGGCACGACCTCGACGGCGAAGGCGACTGGGACCCCGGCGAGCCAGGCGTCGAGGGCTGGACCATTTATCTCGACACCGATGGCAGCGGGAGCTGGGACCCCGGCGAGCCGACCACGTTGACGCAGGCCGACGATCTCGGCACCGTCGGCATCGACGAGACGGGCGCCTACGAATTCGACGGTCTCCTGCCGGGCCCGTACATCGTCGGCGAATTCGACGACCCCGCCTGGGTGCAGACCTTCCCAGGCGCCGCGCCGCCGGCTCCCGCTTCGCCGCTGGCGATGTCAACCACGGCCTCGACGGCGCCGATGTTCTTCGACGGCTTCGAGATGCCGGCGTCTGGAGAGTTCGAGCTCGACACGGCCCAATCGAGCCCGCTGATCAACCTCGACGATTTTCGCGCCGACCCCCGGTTCACGGGCATCGACGGCAGCGGCTTCGCCACGGTGGTGCTCGACACGGGCATCGATCTGGACCACCCGTTCTTTGGGCCCGACAACGACACCAACGGCGTGGCCGACCGCATCGTCTATCAGTTCGACTTTTCCGGAGCCAACGACGCCGACGCCACCGACGTCGACGGCCACGGATCGAACGTGGCCAGCATCGTCGGCTCGCAAGACGGTTCGATCGTCGGGATGGCCCCGGGCGTGGACCTGATTGCTTTGAAGGTGTTCGGCGACGACAACAGCGGCTCGTTCGGCGACCTGGAAGAAGCGCTGCAATGGGTCGTGGCCAATGCGGCTACCTACAACATTGCCAGCATCAACATGTCGCTGAGCGACGACGGCAACTACGGAATCACCACTGCCCTGTACGGCATCAGCGACGAGTTGGCGGCGCTAGCGGCCGCGGGCGTGATCGTGGTCTCCTCGGCGGGGAACGACTTCTTCAGCAATAGCAGCGTTCAGGGCGTCGGCTATCCGGCGGCCGACGTCAACTCGCTGGCGGTCTCGGCGGTGTGGGACGCCAACTACGGCGGACCGATCAACTGGTCGGGCGGAGCCATCGACCATACTACAGGGCCCGATCGCCTGACCTCGTTCTCGCAACGGCACTCGATTTTGACCGACATTGCCGCGCCGGGAGCGTTTATCTCGGGGGCCAACGAGTCGGGCGGCTCCGCGGCTTACGGCGGAACCAGTCAGGCCGCGCCGCACATCGCGGGCATTGCCGCGCTGGCCCAGGACCTGGCCATGTCGGCGCTGGGGCGGTTGCTCACCCCGGCCGAGTTTCGGCTGTTGTTGCAGGACAGCGCGACGCTCGTTTTCGACGGCGACGACGAAAACGACAACGTCGTGAACACGAACCTCAACTACCCGCGCGTCGACGTGTTCGCCCTGGGCGAGGCCATTCTCGACATGGTGACCGTGCCGGCCGGCAGTCACCAGGTCGTCGTCACTGCCGGAGCATTCGTCGAGAACGTCGATTTCGGCAATCAACTGGTCGCCGGAGCCCAAGTCCTCGGACGCCAGATCTTCTACAACGGATCGAAGTTCGACGGCTTCAGCACGGCCATCAACGCCAGCGACGATGCGGCCATCGCTACCGACAAGAGCGCCTACCTGCCAGGTTCCGGACCTTCCACGTTCAGTAACATCACCAGCTACACGCGTGGCATCAACGGGGTCATGGTCGACATCGTCAACCCGGCCGGCACGCTCACCGTGGCCGACTTCACCTTCAAGATGAGCACCCAGGTCGGCGCCAACAACACGCCCAGCACCTGGGCCGCCGCTCCGGCACCCACCGCTTTCAGCGTGCGTACCGGCGCCGGTGTCAGCGGCTCGGATCGGGTGGAAATCGTCTGGGCCGACGGCGCCATCGCCAACCGCTGGCTGGAAGTGATCGTCGAAGGCAACGACGCGGCCGGTGGCAGCAACACCAACACCGGTCTGGCCGAAAGCGATATCTTCTTCTTCGGCAATCGCATCGGCGACGCCGGCTCCGGCACGCCCACGCTGGCCATTACCA
>QQVE01000063.1 GCA_003389325.1 Planctomycetota bacterium | reverse complement strand
GGACTGGGGTGTGAGAAGAGATTCGGGCGCGCCTAGATATCGTTTGAATCGTCTTCCTCGATTGGCTGGCTGGCCACTTTCGCCTGCTTGGCGTTCCTGCTCACCGGCGCCGCCTCCATTTCCAACCCTCAATCCCTAACCCCTAATCCCTAACCCCTACTCCTCGTCTTCCCCACACTCCCGCCCTGCGGCCAGCTCCATCAAGCGGCTGGCGATGTCCATCGTCGTGCCGACGTAGTCGGCGGCGACGGCTTCCAGGGCGTTGCGGGGCATGTCGCCGTGTTCGGCGTCGGCGGGCGATTGGACGATGCAGGTGCCGCCGGCCTGCTTGATGGCCTGCAGTCCCTTGACGCCGTCGTACAGCATGCCGCTGAGGATCACTCCCACGGCGTTCTGGCCCGCGGCCTCGGCGATCGAGATGAACAGGTCGTCGATGCGCTTCATGGCCCGCATCCGCTCGCGGTCGACGCCCAGGTGCACTTCCCCTCCCTCGACGGTCATGACTTCGGCGGGTCCGGCCACGTAGATGTGCGTGCAGGAGAGCGCTTCGCCGTCGATCGGCTCGGAGACCCGCAGCCGGGTATGGTACTGCAGCAGTTCACCCAGCACGCTGGGCGCATTGGGATCACGATGCGAAGCCACGAGCAGCGCCCCCTGAAACTCGCTCGGCAACAGATCGATGATCTCGACAATCGGGCGAAGCCCCCCCGCCGAGGCCCCCATGCCGATGAGCAAGTTGTTGTATTCCGGCGTTGTCATGCGATTGACTTTGGTTGCCGCGCCACCACCCTGGTTGAAGCCAGTCCCAGACCGCGCCCTCACGAAGGTCAGCCGTAGCGGCGCTGCCACGACGTCGCAAATGCTGTGCCAGCAAGGGCGTGCGAGTTCAATCCCTGCCAGTCAGCTCGCAGGTGCCGCTAGCGTCAAGGTTTCGCTGATCGTTAAGAATTGCTGCAGCCCCCCAATCGTCAATGTCGATCTGCTGACTATCGACCGCCCCGCGCGTGCTTTCGAGGGGCCAATGCTATCGCTTTTCATTGCCTCGCAGAGACGGTCCATGGACGGGCGCCGGTTCCATGTCAGCTCGGCACTGTGCGTCGCTTGCCTGGTGTTGATCCAGGCATTCTCGGCCACGCCGGAACCCGCCTGCGCAGCGGAAAGATCCACCAGCGGCGCGATCGGTCGCAATCCGTTCCTCGACTACGAGCCGCGGCCGCTCGGCCAGGCTGGCGAGCGTCTGCCGTCGCTGCCGTCCGAGGTTGCTCCCGCCAGCTACCAGTTCGACGAAGACGCCAGTGTGATGGCTGCCGACGGCGAGACCAGCCTCGCGGCTCCCGGTCAGTACCCGGTGACCTGCAACGGCTGCGGCTGCTGCCCGTGCGAGTGTCTACCGTCGCCGGCGCCGTGTGTGGATTGCCCGCACGTTTCGACGCTGGGCGAATACTTCAATCTGCGCTTCTTCGGCGTGCTCGAGCTGGACATGCTGTTCAACCAGGCCCGGCCGGTCTCGCCGGGGGTGCCATTTTTCCTGGCGCCGGGTCCGGCGGCGGGATTCGATCAGCAGACCGTCGATATCCATGCCCGGCAGACGACGCTGGGAGCCGTCTTCTCGGGACCCGAGGTGGGCAACTTTCAGGCGGGCGGCCTGTTCGCGGCGATGCTGTTCAACGACGCGGTGATCGTCGATCAATATGGTTTTTTGCCATTGCAGGCATACGGCGAGTTGCGGAACGACGACTGGCGTTTCGCGGCGGGCCTGATGTTCGACGTGTTCGCGCCGCGGTTGCCCACGATGCTGCCCTTCTCGGCACTGGCCGCCTCGGGCAACGCCGGCAACTCGTTTCGCGGCCAGGTGATGTTCGAGCGATTCTTCTACCCGGCCGAGGACGTGCAGTGGACGCTTCAAGGCGCACTGGCCGAGCCGATCACCACGACCATCGACCCGACGTTTCGGATCAGCGAGGACAACGGCTGGCCCAACATCGAGGCACGGATCGCGCTGGGCCTGGGCCCGCTCGAGGGCACGGGGCTGGAGATCCGTCGCCCCTTTGAAATCGGTCTCTCGGGAGTCGTCGGCCAAATCCGCAACATTACACCGCTAGCCAGCCAGGTGATTGCCGACGTGTGGGGGCTGGCCGTCGACTACCGCTGGAAAGTGGCCGACGTCTGGGGACTCGCCGGCGAAGTGTACACCGGCCAGACGCTTGGTACCTACAACGGCGGAATTCTGCAGGACGTCAACCGCGTCACGTTCCGGGGCATCCGCACGACCGGCGGCTGGATCGAAACCTTTGTGTACTGGTACCCGTCGCTGCACAGTCACTTTGGCTACGGCGTCGATAGCCCGATCGCCCGCGACGTCGAAACCAACTTCACGGCACTGGGGCGCACCTACAACAGCACAATCTTCGGCAACCTCTTGTGGGACGTCAGCCCGGCGCTGCGCATCGGGTTCGAAGTCACCTGGCGCCAGACGCACTACCGCTCCGCACCCGACAACGAGGGCGCCGGCTTCCAAACGCAGTTCCAGTGGAGATTCTAGCCCCGACTCACTCCGCCAGCTCATCCAGCTCCTCCCACCGCGCGTACGCGGCGGCCAGCTCGTCTTCCAGGCTCTTGAGGCGCGCGGTTTCCTCGGCGATGCGATCCTTCGATTGGCGAAAGAATTCCGGCTGCGCCATCGCTTCGTGCAACGCGGCGACGTCGGTTTCGAGTTGCTCGATGCGCTCGGGTAGCGACTCGCGCTCCTGACGCTCTTTGTAGGTGGGGCGGAGGGGCTTCGCGGGCTCGGTCTCGCTTGCGGGTTGGGACTTCTCCGGCTTGGGCGCTTTCTCGGCGGCACGCGATGACGCGGGCTTGCCCGATGAGGCGGCATCCGGCTCGGCGTCCGACTGCGCGGCGCGCTGGCGGATCCAGTCGTCGTAGCCGCCGACGTATTCCTTGAGGTTGCCGTTTTCGTAGACGATGGTGCTGGTGACCACGTTGTTGAGGAACGTCCGGTCGTGGCTCACCAGCAACACGGTGCCGGCGAACTCCACGAGCCGCGATTCGAGCAGCTCGAGCGTTTCGGCGTCGAGATCATTGGTGGGCTCGTCGAGCACGATCAGATTCGCGGGCTTGGCAAACAGTTTGGCCAATAGCACGCGGTTGCGCTCGCCGCCGGAAAGAAACCGCACCGGGGTTCGCGCCCGCTCGGGACTGAACAGAAACTCCTGCAGGTAGCCCAGCACGTGCCGCCGCCGGCCGTCGATCTCGACCGTCTCGTAGCCTTCGCCCACGTTCTCCTGCACCGATCGCTCTTCGTCGAGCTGTCCGCGCAACTGGTCGAAGTAGGCAATCTGCAAGTTCGTTCCCAGCCGCACCGTGCCCGAAGTGGGCTTGAGCTCGCCGAGCAGCACCCGCAGCAGCGTGGTCTTGCCGGCGCCGTTGGGCCCGACGATGCCGATCTTGTCGCCGCGCATGATCGTCGTGGAGAAGTCGTCGAACACTGGCGTCTTGCCGTAGCGAAAGCCGATCGACTCGGCCTCGGCCACCAGCCGCCCGCTGCGCTGCCCTTCCTGAATCTCCAACCGCACGCTGCCGGTGGCCACGCGCCGCTGGGCGCGCTCGCGCCGCATCTGCAGAAGCGCCCGCACGCGGCCTTCATTTCTCGTACGTCGGGCCTTGATGCCCTGCCGGATCCAGGCTTCCTCTTCGGCCAGCCGCTTGTCGAATAGTGCGTTCTGCTTTTCCTCGGCGGCCAGCAGCTCGGCCTTGCGCGCCAGAAACGTCTCGTAGTCGCACGACCAGTCGAACAGCCGGCCGCGATCGATTTCCAAAATGCGCGTGGCCAGCGTCTGCAGGAACCGCCGGTCGTGCGTCACGAACATCAACGTGCCGCGAAACCGCCCCAGAAACGTCTCCAGCCAGGCGATCGTGTCGATGTCGAGATGGTTCGTCGGCTCGTCGAGCAGCAGCACTTCGGGGTCCGACACCAGCGCCCGGGCCAGCAGCACGCGCCGCTTCATGCCGGAAGAAAGCGTTTCGACCGCGGTCTCGGCGGGCAGCTCCATGCTGGTGAGCCAATGCCTCGCGCGATTCTCGATTTGCCAGGCCTCTTCGTCCTTCCCGCCTGCCATCACGACGTCGACCGCTCGGCCATGGAAATGCTGCGGCACTTCTTGCGGCAGCCAGGCCACTTTCACTCCCGGTCCCCACGTCACTTCGCCCGCGTCGGGCTCGACTTCGCCGCAGAGAATCCGCATCAGCGTCGTCTTGCCGGCGCCGTTGCGGCCGATCAGGCCGATCCGCTGCCCTTCCTCGATGCGGCACGACACGTCGTCCAACAACAGCGGCCCGCGAAACCTCATCTGCAACTGATTGACCGTGATCAAAGCCATGACGACACGCGCGACTTGAGGCCGCTCAATCCATTTCTTCCCAAACGGTGTGGTAACTGTTCGTGCTCTCGAAGTACGCCAGCAGGTCCGCATAGAACGGATGCCCGCCGAGCGTGGCGCTGTCGCCCACCACGATCAGTTTCCGCCGGGCCCGCGTCAACGCGACATTCATCCGCCGGGTATCCTGCAAGAACCCAATCTCGCCCGTGCGGTTCGAACGCACCAGCGAAATCACCACGGCCTCCTTTTCGCGGCCCTGAAAACCGTCGACGGTGTCGATCTCCAACTGGCGATCGGGCGCGTGCTGCCGCAGCCAGCGCACTTGCGCCGCATAAGGCGCAATCACGGCGATATCGGCGGCCGGCAACCCCGCCTCGAGCAGCCTGGCCACTTTGGCCAGCACCAGGCGACCCTCGGCCGGATTCAGCCGGCTCGCGCCGTCGGGTTCTTCCGCTTCGTCGTAGTTCGCGCCGGCCGTGTCGACGAACTCCAGCGGCTCGTCGGTCAGCGGGCAGGAGGCCACGTGCGGCAAATCCGACAACAGGTGACCATGCACGGCCGCGTCGGCCTCGAGCGAGTCGCCGTAGAACTGACCCGACGAAAAACGCATGATCGCCGCGTGCATCCGGTACTGCACCTCCAACTGCCGGGTCACGTCGGCGCCAAACGTCTCGACCAGCCGCTCGAGCATGCTCCGCGCATAGCCCTCGCGGGCCGCGGCCGTCGACACCACCGTGGGCGGAAGCTGGCAATGATCGCCGGCCAGCAGAATTCGCTGTCCGCGCTGCAGCGGCACCCAACTGGCCGACTCGGTGCACTGGCAGGCCTCGTCGATCACCACCCAGTCGAACGTGCGATCGCCCAGCACCACGTCGTCGATCGAGGTGGTGGCGCAGATCACGTCGGCCCCGTCCAGCACGTCGTTGATCGCCCGCCGCTCGAAGTGCCGGGCCTCGGCCTTCAGTTGCCGGGCCTCGCGCCGCCAGTCCTGCTTCTGTCCCCGCGCCGGCTTGGCCCGGGTATAGCGATCGGCCTTGCGGTACAGTTGCTCCGCGTCGCGCAGCAGCTCCTTCACCACCTGCATGTTGTCGTGGGCCTCGACCAGCGCGTCGAGCGCGTGGCTGCGCAAGGCTTCCTTCACTCGCGCGGGATGCCCGATCCGCACGACCCGCTGCCCGGCGTCGATCAGCCGCTCGAGCAGGTTGTCGACCGCGGTGTTGCTGGGCGCGCAAGCCAATACCTTTTCGCCACGCTGGGCGGCCTGGCAAATGAACGCGGCCACCGAGGTCGTCTTGCCCGTGCCCGGCGGCCCGTGAATGATCGCCAGGTCCTCGGCCGCCAGGGCAAACTCGATCGCCGCGCGCTGCGAAGCATTCAGCCCCGCCGCATCGGTCAGCGGACGCACCTTGCCAAACCGCGGCTGCCGCCGCCTGGCGTAGCCGGGGTCGAGATCGCCCAGCGCGATCTGCCGCAGCTCGCCCAAGCGCCCCCGCGCCACCGACACGTTCTGCAGCGCCGCCCGCTCGCGATTGCGCGACACCTCGTCGGCCGACAGATCCAGATCGAAGCGGCTGCCCGCGATCCAATGATCGACCGCCACCTGAATCGAATCGACCTTGCGGGCACTAACCACGCCGCTTTGCGGCTTCTGCTCCGGATCATCCAGCGACGTGACCACCACCGGCGAGCCCACCCGCAACCGGTTCGAGGGCAGCGGCAACGTGCGGTTGCGCTTCACGAATGTCAGCAGATGCCGCCCGCCCAGGCCCGAGCGATGGTCCTGGATCGCCAGGTCCAACAGCGCCTCGCCCCCCTGCTCCGCCGCCTTCCGCGCCCGCCCCTGCCGCCGCTCGGCCAGCTCCTCCGCCTCGGCCGCCGACTCCATTTCCAGCCAGCGATAGAAGCGGTCGAAATAAGTCTCTTCAGCGATGAAACCGTCTCCTTGAGAAGCAGGCGCGAGACCACAGGCAAAAGGCCGAACGGGGCGTTCGTCGCCTCAACACGACATTCTATCGAGCGGAAGGCGATTGAACGAGCGCAGGTGCGTGGCTTGAAACCCGCCGATACCAGCCCGAAGCGCGAGCGAGGGTTCTTTGTTCTGTTCTTGCGTCGCGCTAACGACCCTCGCTCGCGCTTCGGGCTCGTGTCGGCGCGATTGCCGGGCGGGTCGTAGTCGCGCTAAGACTCGCGAACTCGCCCGCACTCACCGCAGCCTGGCATTCGGAAAAGGGAACGATTTCGGACCATTCCTACCGGCTTGCCGTCGGGGCGCAAAGCTAGGCCCGCTTCCGGTAGGCGATTGGGTTCCTACCGGGAAGCGGGCGGTGAGATGGGAGGGGGAACGACGTTGGTTTGAGGCAACGGCCAGCGGCCGCGGCGCGGCCGCGCTCGGCTTACGACCGGGCGCGATGCAAGGCGACTGGGGCCGCGGGGTTCGCGCTGGCCGTTGCGCCCTGGGGGTCAGGGCCCTTGCAACGGCACCAGGGTGCCGGTGCTTGGATCGTACGCTGCGAAGGTCTGGCTGTCGTCGCGATAGAAGAGAGCCAGAAAGCTCAACTGCTTCGCTTCGATCTGCTCCTGCACCTTCGGAAGACCGAGCAACGCGGACGCGCGCTGGGTGAACCGCTCCTGCGACTGGCGACGCTGGCGCGCCGCTTCGCTGGCGCTTTGCAGTACGCGGCCGAAGCGCGACGACGTCAGGCCGGGGGCGCTGCGGGCGCTGGCGACGTCGCCGGCCTCGGCGGTCGAGGCCCCGACGACGACCAGCTTCGCCACCAACGCCGTTTCGAGGGCCCACGCGACCGACTCGTGCAGCGCCGCCTCATCGTGCGACCAGTTGGCCTCGGGCACGGCCAGCAGGGCCGCCGACTCGACCGAGGCCATCGCGCCTTCGAGCCGGCCAATGACCTCCGCGTCGTCGACGCTGATCACGAGCCAGTCGAGGGCGCCGTTGCTGGCATCCAGCATCTGGCGAATCATATCCATGTAGCGATTTTCGTTCGCGATGTGCTGAGTACTGATCATGGCTTATCTCTCCATTTTTTGGATCGGTTTTCAGGGGCAGTTTTTCAACGTTCCATGCGATCGGAATCTCGAGTGACGGGGCACGACGTGCGTGCCAGGCACGTCTAGTTTGCCGCGGCTGCCGGGATCTCGAGCTCCAGCGGTTCCCACGACTGCTGTGCCGTGAGCCGGTGGAAGCCGCCATCGTCGTAGGCCACGATGTGCAGCCATTCGTTCGACACGAGGTTCGACAGCAACTCGTGCTGCGAAACGATGTGGGCGATCGCTTCGCGTGGCGCGGCGATGATCCCTGGCAGGCGCACCGGATCGTGCTGGTAGCGGGTGCCGTCGTGCACCGACTCCCACGGCAGTCCGGTCATCAGGTCGCCGGCGCTGCCGGAAAAGACCCCGAACCGTCCCACCACGTTGTGCACGGTCTTGGTGCCGCTGCCGAAGTGCTGCGGATCGACCGTCGAGGCGTAGTACTGCATGTTGATCCAGTTGGCCACGACCATCGGCGCGGTCATGATGGTTTCCAACACCTTCTTTTCCGGGTCGAGGTTGTGGTCGTAGCTGTGCATGAAGCAGCGACCGTCGAGGTTCAGCGCCGAAGTGAGACTGCGCGGGGCGACAATAAACGCCGCGTTGCCGGTCAGTCCCCACTCGGGCCGCACTTCCGACCAGTCGCGGCTGCGGCGGATCGGATCGCCGACCCGGTCGCTGTGCAGCGTCGGCAGACGCTCGAGACGCGTCTGCTCGCCCGCGGCGTCCGTGAACCCGGCCAGTTGCTTGACGTCGTCGCTGTGGGTCAGCGGCACCAGGTCGAGATCCAGGTAATCGATCGCGTCCGTGGTGGTGTTGTGCAACGCCGCCAGGAAGTGCGTGTCGCGCGGCACGTTGATGCCTCGCGACGACAGCGCGAACCGCACCCGCGGGCTGTTGAGCAGCATGGCCGCGAGTCGGGCATTCGGCTCGCCGGCATGTCCGCCGCAGGCTCCGCAGTCGAGGCCGGCCTGAAGAGGATTGTTCTCGGTCTGGCTACCGTGTCCACAGAACACGACCAGCCGGGCATGCCCCTCGACCAGGCCCAGGTTCTTCAGGATCGTCGCGGCGAGGTCCGTCTGCTGCTCGAGCGACAGCCCTTGCTTGCCGAGCGCGTCGAGATCGGGACCGAGCCGGTCTCGGTCCTGGGCCGGCACGCCGTCATAGCGCGAGGTATGCGTGCAGCATCCCTTGCGGAAGACCCGAGAAAGCAGCTTGACTCCGAAGAACAAGCCGGTCGTCTCGACGAAGGCGAACGTGCTGACCGCCGAGGACTGGAACTTCTTCCACGCCAGCCGCATGCGGCGCACCATATGCCGGCGCTCGACGGATTGCTCCTCGGCGTGCGGCTTGTGCGTGCGCAGGTTTTCGTGCACCGTGATTTGGGCAGGCACCAACACGGGAAGCTGCCCGGTGGCCGAGTCCTCGCCCAGCCGCTGGTACTCGATCGGCAAGCCGAAGAAGCCAGCGAACCCCATCGTGTCCACGTTGTCGGTCTGCGCTTCGAGCTGGCGCCGGATGCGCTCGGACCGGACGTCGATGCAGAACACCATCTGCGCCAGCTTCCGCCCGGAACGCTTCGCGGCCGAGTCCTTCTGGCTGGCAACGACTTTGCCGAGGAGGCGGTTGCGATAGCCGATCTCGTTGGCCCGCAGCACGGCGTAGCGTGCGGCGGCCGTCGACGATGGCGCGTGGGAATGGGGCGACTGACGCGCGGCGAGCACGGCCGACCAGTTCACCTTGAAGTCCAGCGCCTCGTACAGGGCCCCATCGTAGGCCAGACGCATGGCGACGAGAGCCAGCAGCGACGACTTGTCGCCCTTACCTTCCTTCGCCCAACTGACCTGGTACTGCGCCCAGGCGGCCCAGCCCGGTGTCTCGAACGCCAAGCTCAACACGTACTCGGTCCACAGCGGCTCGGGAACTCCCGAGCGGGCCAGGAGCTGGCCGACAGCGGCCTTGGGGTCGCTCGGCAGGCAAGCGACCAATGTCCGCAGCCCCTTGAGCCCGAGCAGCTCCAACCGACGGTCGTGCCGCAAGGCGCGCTGCCAGGCCTGGAAGATTGGCAGGCCCTTCCACGGGCTGGACCACCACGACTGTCCAAAGTCGAAGTGCGCGCCGAAGTGCTTGCCGATCTCTTCGCGGATGTTCTCGGTCCACGCGCTGCCCTGGCTCTGGTCGCACTGGGCGGCGAGCGACTTGACCTGACCGGCAGCCTGGTGGCTTTCGGCGGCCTCGTCGGCGTGACCCTTGAGGAGATTCAGCAGTTGGTCGAGCGTCACCGAATCGCAGCCGGCGATGTCGTCCTTGCGGAGTTCGTCGATGGCGGCCTGGAGGTCGGCCCGGTCGAATTCGCCATTCTGGAAGCGCTCTTGGTAGTACGCCACCGGCATCAGCATCTCGCAGTCGGAGAAGTGCTGAAGTTGGGTGCGCGCGTTCAGGAACGTCCGGCTGGCAAGGCCGTTGTAGGGGTTGACGGCCACGTAGTCGCCCAAGGGCCAGACCGGCGGCACGATCTTCTGGACCGCGTCGAGCGCTTGCTCGACGGCCAGTCGATGCCGGTTCTCCGTTACTTTCGGGGCAGCGTGGTTCAAGGCGGAATTTGAAGCGTTCATGTTCGAGAAAAGGGTTGCGTTGGTCATGAGGATATTCCTTGTGTATTTCGATTCGTTGATGTTGAAGTTTTTGGCCTATCCGCGCACCGGCTGTCGGGCGAGGACGCGTCTCAGGATCGCATCCGCGTAGAAGCCGTTGAGAGCGTGCACGTACATTGCCTCGAGCCATTGGCGCGTCGCCCCCGAGGCGATGGTCGCCTGCAGGACGAACAGTGCGAAGAACACGCTCGCCACGGCGGCGGCTGCCGCCACCCCGGCCGGGCCCGGCAGGAAGTCGGGCACGCGCGTCCCGATCAACAGCCCCATGCTCTGGCAGGCCGCTACGTACAGCCCGGCGAGCACCACGGCGGCGCCGATGCCGAAGGCGGTAATGCGAACCCGGCGGAACACGAAGGCTTCCTGTAGACCCATGGCCAGGGCAAAGAACAGCGTGATCAACAACGCCACGCCGCCCGGCTTGTAGGCGTAGTCGTAGCCCAGCACCGGAGCCGAGCCCCAGCCGATGGCGGCCACGACACCCGCGGCCACCGCCAGCGGCAGCAGCATGCGGCGCGGAGCCGACGAAGGCTTGGCGGGCACGTTCATCGCACGCATCTCGTTCAGCACGTTGCCGCTGGCGAGAAACGCGTAAGCCTTGTACAGGGAGTGAGCGACAATGTGCAGCATGGCTGCGGTAAAGGCGCCCAACCCGCATTGCAACATCATGAATCCCATTTGAGCAACGGTCGAATAGGCCAGCGCCTTCTTCACGCTGCTCTGCGTCAGCATCACCACGCCGGCATACGCGGCCGTGGCGGCTCCGATGAGCGTCAACACGACCAGCGCCGACGGGGCCATGCTGATCAGCGGGCTCATGCGAATCACCAGGTAACCACCGGCGTTCACGACGCCCGCGTGCATCAGGGCCGAAACGGGCGTGGGCGTGTCAAGCGTCTCGGGCAGCCAGCTATGCAGCGGCAGTTGCGCCGACTTGGTGACCGCCCCCAGCATGAACAACCATCCGATCCAGCCCAGCGCGGTGGTTTGGCTGGCCTCGAGCGTGGCCGGAGCCTGGACGGCCGCGAACAGCTCGTCGAGCTCGAGTGTGCCGAAGTTCCAGTAGACCAGCGCCAGCGCCGTCAGCAGGAACGCGTCGCCGAGGCGACTGATCTTGAACTTGGTCCACGCCGCGCGCTGCGCGGCCGGCCGATCGCGATAATGCAGCAGCAAGTGATGCAGCCCGAAGCTGGTCGCCACCCAGGAGGCGAAGAACAGCAGCAGGTTGCCCGACAGCACGAGGGAGCTGACCGCGCCGATCGTGATGGCCACCCAGCGGAAGTAGCTTCCCTGGCCGGGATCGCCGTCGAGGTAGCGAACGGAGTAGTTGCAGACGACCAGTCCGACGAAGCTGACCAACACCAGCATGATGCCAGCCACGCTGTCGTAGTGCAGACTGAGGGCGATCGGGCCGTCAGCCGGCAAGCTCACGTGCCGCGTGGCGCTGGCGTCATAGGTGACCAGCGAAAGGAAGGCCGCCAGCGCCACGGCAAACAAAACTCCGGCCGCCCACGAAACGATCGTCCGCATCAGTCGCGGCCGCGCGTTGCAGATCGAAGGCGGCACCAGCGCGAAGGCCAGCAAGGCCCCGACGCCCAGTACGAGTAGTAGATGGAAGCCCAACATGGTAACCCCCAGGTTTGAAATGTGGTTCTCGGACCAAAACCCAATCGACATGCGAATACTAATACCGGAATTGTAATTCGTCAATAGGACTTCGTATTATTGAGTCGATTTGGCCGAATTTTTTTCCCGGGGACGCCAGCACAGGCGGAAATCCCCGCTTTTTCCTCGCCTGGGGGGTGGCAAGAGACGAAATAGAGAGCGTGATTTCCATTTCGCATAAGCGTGACTTATAACTTCCATAAACCCCGCTGTTTTCCCCGGGAGAAGCACCCGCATGCCGAAGACGAAACGAGCGACCTCGGCCGGCACCGGCCGAACGAAAGCCGCAGCCGGCCCGCCCCAGCCCAAGCACGAACCGAAGCATCGCTGGACGTTTCTGACGAATCACTCCCACGTCCTGATTCTGCTGCACGCCAACCCCGGCATGCTGCTGCGCGAAGTCGCGGCCCGGGTGGGGATTACCGAACGGGCGGTTCAGCAGATCATCGTCGACCTCGAAGAGGCGGGATTCGTCGACCGCGAGCGCATCGGCCGCCAGAACCACTACCACGTCAAGACGCGCAATCCCCTCCGGCACCCGGTCGAGGCCCACTGCCGCATCGCCGACCTCTTGAACATGGTCGTCAATCATCCCCGCGCAAAAGATTCGCTCCTCGCCCGGCAGCCCGAGGCGTGAGCAGTGGCTAGTTAGTGGTCAGTGGCTAGTGGCTAGTGGTCAGTTTCCTGTAGCCTCAAGCCTCAGGCCTCGTGTCTCTTCGGTTGGCGAAATCGTGGGTGCGATGCTCACGAAGCGCGTGAGCATGCTCTCAAGGCGACAACGCCCGGCTCCCTTCGTCCCCACACCAGCCCGAAGCGCCAGCGAGGGTCGTAAACTCTCAAAGCGAAACCGCCCGGCTTCCTTCGTCCCCACACCAGCCCGAAGCGCCAGCGAGGGTCGTAAACTCTCAAGGCGAAACCGCCCAGCTCCCTTCGTCTCCACACCAGCCCGAAGCGCCAGCGAGGGTCGTAACCGCGTCCCCCGCCCATCGCCGACCCGCGCTCGCCCGTTGGGCTGGTAAAGTAATGGGACGGTGCCTTGGCCTGACCGCCGCCCGCGCCGTTTGCGTTGATGACCCGTCGGCCCAGCGACCCCGAGGCCAAGCCATGGACGATCCGCTCCCCTCCGATCGCTCGCCCCAGAACGTCTTCGCCGCGCCGGCATCCGCGCCGCCAACCGTCGCCGACGATCGGCCGCGCATCTGGACGACGTTCGTCGTGTGGCTGACGGGCCTGGCGCTGGCCGTGGTGCTGCAAGTCGTCGTGGCCGTCCTGGCGGCGTTTGGGTTCGCGATGCTCGGCGTCGACCGGGCCGATCTCCGCCAGCGGCTGCTGGAGTGGAGCACCGTGCAAAGCGGATTCCTGGTCACGCTGGCCGTCGGGCAGATCGGCTTTGCCATTCCCACCCTGGCCGCGGCGGCGATTTCGCCCGTGCCCTTCAAAGAACGTCTAGGCCTCGTCGGGCTGCCCCACGCCGTGCGGTTTTCGGCCCTGATGGCGGCCGGCTCGATCGTGCCGCTGGCCGTCGCCCTCGGCCTGGCCACGGCCGTCGCGCAGGTCGTTCCCGAGAACGAGGCCCTGCGGACGTTCTACGACCAACTCACCCCGGCCCGGGCCATCGTCTTCGTCCTGCTCGTGGCCCTGGCGCCCGGCTTCGTCGAAGAGCTGCTGTTTCGCGGCTACATCCAGCGCCGTCTGCTGGCGCGTTGGCGGCCCGGCTGGGCGATCGGCGTCACGTCGCTGGTGTTCACCCTCTCCCACATCGAGCCGGTGGCCATGGCCGCGGCCCTGCCCCTGGGCATCTGGTTCGGCATCATCGCCTGGCGCGTCGGCTCGATCGTCCCCACCATCGTCTGCCACGCCTTCGTGAACGGCGGCCTCAACCTCTGGCGCCTCACCGTCCAGTTCGCCGAACTCTCCGAAACCACCGAACGCGTCGGCAATATCTCCTTCCTCGCCGTCGGCTGCGTTTGCTTCGTGGTCGCCTGCCGGGCGCTGGTGAAGGTTGAAAGGCCGCAGGCTTGAGACTGTAGGACGGCAGTGGTTAGTGGTTCGTGGTTGGTGTTCACAACCACGGTACGCTCGACACGAGCCCGAAGCGCGAGCGAGGGTGGCCGATCGGCAGCAGAGCGCCTACACGACCCTCGCTCGCGCATCGGGCTGGTGGCCACTCCCGTAGGTCAGTGCCTCGGCCTGACAGTCGACGGTCGGTAATCTCCCTGCAAGCCTGCAGCCTCAAGCCTGTAGCCTCTTGACCTGCTGTTGAAAACCTGATCCATCGGTTATGAAGGTTTCTGGCCCTTAGGGCAAGGAGACCTTCGAGATGACGAGACGACGGAAGCGACACAATCCCGAGCAGATCGTGCGGAAGCTGCGCGACGCCGACGCGATGCTCAACGCAGGCAAGGACTTGGCTGCCGTGCTCCAGGCCTTGGAAGTGAGCCAATCGACCTTCGACCGCTGGCGCAACCAGTACGGAGGCATGAAGGCCGAAGAGGCCAAGCGGCTCAAGGAGCTGGAGGACGAGAACCGCCGGCTGAAGCACCTGGTGGCCGACCTCTCGCTCGACAACCAGATGCTCAAGCACATCGCG
>QQVE01000060.1 GCA_003389325.1 Planctomycetota bacterium | reverse complement strand
CGCGACGCAGACCTGGGCTCGCTGGAAATCAAAGTCCGCGGCGTCGACGTCGATCCGGCCGACCTCCGCAAACGCCTCCGCCCCACCGGCGAACGTCCCGCCACGCTGCTGCTGTTCCGCGGCCCCAAGCGCGCCCAGGCGATCGTGGCCCGGCGGATCGTCTCCAGCAGCGATTAGCGTTTCTTCTCTGCGGTTTCAGACTTCTCGGCCGTTTCCGCCGCGGGCGTCTCGGGCGGCAGCAGCTCTTCGCTGAAACGCGTGACGTAGTGCATGCTGCTGGCCGGGCCGCCGAAGCCGACGATGTGGCGGTCGAGATCGAGCTGCTGCGAGAGCACGCGGCCGGCCGCGAGGTCGAACTTCACCTGGCCGGACGAGAGCCGCTGCACCAGTTGCACTTCGATCGCCGGATCGGTAATCGGCGTGAGAATCTGCGCGTCGATCTTCACAGTGGCGATGCCGTCCTCGACGCTCTCGAGCGTGAACTTCTGCCGCGTTTGAATCTTCTTCACGGCGCCATTGCGGTCCTTGGCTTCGATCTCGCTGGGGCTGGTCCAGCTTTCGCCGATCACCACCTCGTTTTCCGGCAGCGGCATGGTCATCTGCGACGAAGCGGCCGTCGGCTGATTGTGGTTCTCCTCGCGGTCGATGATCTCGCCGCGCGTGTCCATCGTCACCGTCGACAGCGGCACGCCCACGGCTGCTGCCACGGCCTCGTAGCCGGGCGGAATCTCGTCGTCGGTCTTGCTGTTGTAGTGCAGTTCCTTGCGGCCGGTGGCGCGCTGCCACATGTCGATGCTGTCGACCATGTGCACGAACGTTGCCGAGCCGTCGTCGGCCACCGATTCGATCCTCCAGATCTTGATCGAGATGCTCTTGGTCTCGGCTGTCTGCGTGTTGCCTTGCACGGTGGTCCGCACCTTGGCCTGGTGGATCACTTCGCTGCGCAGCGTCTCGCCGGGTTCGAACTTGTACCGCAGCAGGTACTTTTCACCGGCGGCGTCCGCGCCCTCGGCTGGCGTCGGTTTCGGGTCGGCGGCTTCCGGCTCGTCGGCGCGGACCGATACGGCAAACACAAGCAGCAGGGCCAGTAGGGCGGGGGAGAACAGTCTCGACATGGCTCGCATCCTTTCGAGTCGTCTGGGGGTCGAGTCGGATTGTGGGTCGGCTGGAGCAGCGGCGCGGGTGCGCCTTTATTTCACGATTCGCCCGCCCCAGCCCAGCTTTTCGCGGAGCGTGCGGTAGTAGGTATGACCGGGAAAGGCCACGAGCCGGAACTGCGCCTCGGAGCGCTCCACCCGGACGCGGTCTCCCGGTTCGAGCTTGCACATCACGCGGCCGTCGGCAACCACCGACGTGCCCGGGTGCGGCTGGCGAACCTCCAATTCGTAAACACGTTCGGCCGAATCGACGACGGGCCGGTTGGTGAGCGTGTGGGGGCTGATCGGCGAGAACACGAATGCTTGCAAGTCCTGTCGCAAGATCGGACCGCCCGCCGACAAGCTATGCGCGGTCGAACCCACCGGCGTGCTGATGATCAGGCCGTCGGCACTATAGGTGGTGACCAATTCCGAGTCAACGTAGAGATCCACCTCCAACAGGGCAAAGGGCGGGCCCGCCAGCACGGCCACCTCGTTGAGCCCCAGCGCATGGCAATGCACGTCGCGTGCGCGCAGCACCTTGCAGTCGTACATCAGGTGGTCGATCGACGGCAGCCCGCCGGAACAGATCGCCGGCAGGTGCTCGACGAACTCCTCAGGCGATAGATCGGCCAGGAAACCCAACCTGCCCAAGTTGACCCCCAGCACCGGTCACTGTCGCCGCCCCATCTGATGCGCCGAGCGAAGCATCGACCCGTCGCCGCCCAGCACCACGGCGATGTCGAACTCGAGCGACGACAGATCTTCGCCGTCGCCCAAATCGCGCTGTACGACCTCGGCGTGCTCGGCCACCAGCGGCGCCAGCCTGTGCACCTCGGCCGCCATGTCCTCGCGCTCCATCGCCGCCAGCAGGAGCAACGTGAGTCGCTTCTGCGTGCTCGAAGGGGCCGATGGCGTGCGCTGGGGTTTCATGACAGCTCAATCATAGCAGAACACCGTAGCAGGCTCACTCCGTGAGCCGTGAAGCATCAGGCGACGGCCTTTCGTGCCACCAGCCGGCCGAGAGCAGTCTCAGGTGAGGGCCGTTTCTCTGACAAGCTGATCGCGGGCAAGGTTCCAAAGCCCGGCGGCGCGCGGCAACGGCTCACGGAGTGAGCCTGCTACTTGCGACGGCTTAGCTCACGCGGCGGCGATCGGGCTTGGGGGCGTCTTGCTGCTGCGAGGCCATGTGGCGGCACTGGCGGGCGATGCCTTCGGCGTCGAGGCTCAAATCGGCCAACAGCTCGCCGCGCTCGCCGTGCTCGATGAAATGGTCGGGAATGCCCAGCCGAAACACCCGCGAGGCGTCCACGCCGGCGTCGGCCGCCGCTTCCAAGACGGCGCTCGAGAAGCCGGCCATCAGCGCGGCTTCTTCCACCGTGACCACGAAGGGGCAGGTTTCGATGGCCCGCAGAATCGTCTCGGTGTCGAGCGGTTTGACGAAGCGGGCATTGATCACGCCCACGTCGTGCCCCTCTTCGCGCAGTTGGGCCGCGGCCTTGATGGCCTCGGACAGTTGCGTGCCGCAAGCGATGATCATGCCGTCGTGTCCCCACTCGATCACTTCGGCACGGCCCAGTTCGATGGGTGTGCGCGAGCCTTCGACTAGTTCAGCTTTGGCCTTGGGATAGCGAATCGAGCAGGGGCTGTCGTGCTTCAGGGCGAAGTCGAGCATGGCTTCGGTGTCGTGCTCGTCGCCGGGCGCCATGACGACCATGTTGGGCAATTGCCGCATGTAGCCCAGATCGAAGTTCCCGTGGTGCGTCGGCCCGTCGGGACCGGTGAGCCCCGCTCGATCGAGCACGAACGTGACCGGCAGGTTTTGCAGGGCCACTTCCTGGAAGATCTGGTCGTACGCCCGCTGCAGGAAGGTGCTGTAGATGTCGACGATCGGCCGCAGCCCGGCCTTGGCCTGGCCGGCGGCAAACGCCACGGTGTGCCCTTCGCAGATGCCGGTGTCGAAGAAGCGGTCGGGAAAGTCTTCACGCACTTTCTCCAGCTTCGTCCCCTGGCACATGGCCGCGGTCATCACGGTCACTTTCGGATTGGCCGACAACTCGCGATGGATGGCCTGGCTCACCACGTTGGTATAGGCCTTCGACGAGCTCTTCTTGAACGCCAGGATGCCTTCGTCGGCGCGGGTGAACGGCGCCGGCGTGTGGAAGAACACCGGATCCTCGGCGGCCGGCTGAAATCCGTGTCCTTTTTCCGTCACCACGTGCAAGAGCACCGGGCCCGGCACGTCCTTGACCATCGACAGGTATTTGCGCAATTGCGAGATGCTATGGCCGTCGATCGGCCCGATGTAGCGGAAGTTGAATTCCTCGAACATCATGCCGCCGTGCAGTCCGGCCTTGACGCCCTCTTTCAACTGTGCGAGGAACCGCTCGGCCGGGTCGCCCAGCAGGGGCACCTTGTTGAGAATCTTGAGTACTTCGCTCTTCAGACCGGTGTACAGCGTGTTGACCCGCAACCGGTCGAGATACTCGCCCACGCCGCCCACGCGCGGGCAGATCGACATCTGGTTGTCGTTGAGAATCACCAGCAGGTTCTTGCGCAGGAAGCCGGCGTTGTTCATCGCCTCGTAGACGATGCCCGAGGGAAACGCGCCGTCGCCGATGACGCACACTGCGTGGCGATCTTCCTGCCCCGGCATGAGCTCATCGCCCGACTTGAGCCCCAGCAGCGTCGAAACGCTCGAGCCGGCGTGGCCCGTCATGAACAGGTCGTATTCGCTCTCATTTGGGTTCGGGTAACCCATCAGGCCGCCCTTGGAACGGATCGTGCCGAACTCGTGGTAGCGGCCTGTGATCAGCTTGTGCGGATAGATTTGATGGCCCGTATCCCAGATCAACCGGTCGCGGCTGAAGTCGAACGAGGTGTGCAGCGCCAGACACAGCTCGACCACGCCGAGATTCGAGGCGAAGTGAGCCGTGCGATTCGCAACCAGGTGGCACAGCACCTCGCGCATCTCGCCGGCCAACTGCTCAAGCTCGACGTTCGTCAGCCCCACGAGGTCGCGCGGCGACTCGATCCGGGAAAGTAGTTCATCCATTCCTAATGGTTCCTATTGAGCACGTATTGGGCCAGCGCTTGCAAACCCTCGCCGCGGGCGGCGAACGGTTCGAGGGCCTGGCACGCATCGGCGACGAGCGTTTCGGCCCGACGCTTACTTTCCTCGATTCCCAGGATCCCTGGAAAGGTCAATTTGCCGTGGTCGGAGTCCTTGCCGGCCCGCTTGCCCATGGCCTGCGCGTCGCCGGTGACGTCGAGCAGGTCGTCGGTGATTTGAAACGCCAGGCCGAGACCCTGCCCATACTTCAACAGCGCCTCGCGCTCTTTGTCGCTCGCACTGGCCACGACGGCCCCCAGCTCGAGCGACACGCGCAATATCGCGCCGGTCTTGCGGCGGTGGATCGCTTCGAGCGTTTCGAGCCCACCGCCGGAGAATTGTTCGTTGAGGTCGTCGGCCTGCCCGCCCACCAGTTGCGCCGCGCCCGCGGCACGTCCCAACAGCGCACAGCATCGCGCCGCCACTTTCGGCGGCTGCGTGTCGCGGGCCAGTACTTCGAAGGCCAGCGTCAGCAGCGCGTCGCCCACGAGAATGGCCACCGCTTCTCCGAACGCCTTGTGACACGTGGGCCGGCCGCGGCGCAGATCGTCGTCGTCCATCGCCGGCAGGTCGTCGTGCACCAGCGAATAGGCATGCACCATCTCGACAGCGCAGGCCGCCGGCAGCGCGGCGTCGGCTTCGGCTCCGCAGGCTTCGGCCGCCAACAAGACGAGCGTGGGCCGCAGGCGTTTCCCCGGCGCGAGCAGGCTATAGCGGATTGCCTCGCGCAAGTGGTCGGGGCAGCCGTCGTCGAACTGCGTGTACTCGGAAAGCTGCCGATCGATTTTCTCGCGCGCGGCCTGGCAGTAACAGTCGAGAGAGAAGGCGGCGCTTTCGATCATTGCACCCAAAGCTCGGGACCCGTCGGCACGGTACGCGACGCGGCCACCCGCTGCCGCACACACGTAGTTTCATTCTAGAAGAGCCGTCCGGACTCGTCCATGTCGTCTTGTTCGCTGCGCGGCGTCTGCGGGGCGCGCGAGCGGCGGCGGCTCCGCGTCTGAGCCTTTTCCTCCAGGGAAAGCGCAGAATCGTCAAATGGCTCGCTATCCGCTCTGCCTGCCGGATCGACACGGTTCAACATCTCGATCCGCCGCTCGGCGTGCTCCAGCGACTGGTAGCAGTGCCGCAGCAGTTGAATGCCTTCCTCGTAGCGTGCCAGCGAATCGGCCAGCGGGATCTGCCCTTCCTCCAGCGCCCGCACCACGACCTCAAGCCGCGCAAGCGCTTCCTCGAATGTGGCCGGCGGTGTCGGCTTGTCGCCCTGGGGCTGTTGACTCACGACCGCGGTCCCTCCTGGTTGGATATCGCATCGGTGGAGCCCGGCTCGGGCATGTCGATTTGCTCGACGCGGCTGGTCACTTCGCCCTGGGCCAACCGCGTCCGCAGCCGCTCGCCCTCGCGCACTTGATCCGCCGTACGCACAATCTGGCCGTCGGAGGCCCGCGAGGTCAAGCTGTATCCGCGCGCGAGCACCCCCAACGGGCTAAGCGATTCGAGTTGCACGGCGCGCGATTCGATGCCCGCCCGCGCCAACTCTAGCCTTCTTCGAAGGGCCCGCCCGCCGCGAGCCTGCAATTCATCAATGCGCTGCACGAGCGATTCGACCCGGGCCAGCGGCCGGCGAAACTCGCGGCATTCGGCCAACGCATCGAGCCGCGAACGCGTGGCGCTCAGCCGCGTGCCCAGCGCCGTGGCCAGGCGGCGGCGCTGGCGCTCGAGATAATCCCGCATTTCTTCGGCTGCAGGCACGACGCGCTCGGCGGCCTCGCTGGGCGTCAGCGCTCGCACGTCGGCCACCAGGTCCGACAGGGTCACGTCGATCTCGTGGCCCACGGCCGAAACGACCGGCACGCGCGAGGCAAAGATCGCCCGCACGACGACCTCCTCGTTGAACGCCCACAGGTCTTCGAGGCTTCCGCCGCCGCGCCCCACCACGAGTACGTCGACCGGATCGCACAATCGATTGACTTGCTCGACGGCCGCGGCGATCTCCTGCGCGGCTCCGTCCCCCTGCACGCGCACCGGCACCACCAGCACGTGCACGCCCCGCCAGCGGCGGCGCAACACTTCCAGAAAATCGCGAATGGCCGCGCCGGTCGGGCTGGTCACCAGTGCGATCCGCCGCGGAAAGCGGGGCAGGGGGCGCTTGCGCGCCGGCTCGAACAGCCCCTCGGCCGCCAACCGCTCGCGCAGCTTGCGCAATCGCTGCTCGAGCGCTCCCAGGCCGCGCGGCTCGATCTGTTGGATCACGAGTTGGTAACTGCCGCGCGGAGCGTACACGTCGAGGTAGCCCTGGCAGATGACTTCCAGGCCGTCGTGCAGATCGAACCGCACGCGGCTGGCCGCGGTGCGCCACAACACGGCGCGGATCTGGGCCTGCTCGTCCTTCAGCGTCAGGTAGCAGTGGCCCGAGCGCGGACGCGAGAAGTTCGAGATCTCGCCGGCCACCCACAGCGACGCGAAGCGGCCTTCGAGCGTCCCCTTGATTTGGCTCGTCAGCTGCGACACCGACAACACGCCGTCTGGGCTGGCATCGGCTGTCGTGGAGTAAAGATCGTCGTCGCAGGACATGCGCGGAAAAGGTTCCTGTCGCGTGGAAAAACAGCGTCGAAGGATCTGGCGCCACGGAACAAATGCGCGCTCAATATATCAGAGCATCGACGCACGCGGCTAGCGCACCGTCGCAACGGTGCGAGGCTATCGGGCTCAGACTACCGGCAAGCGCGAGAACCGAGCCGCCGCTTTGCCGCCAGGCACGCCAGTCCCACCACCAGCAGCAGCCAGGTCGCCGGCTCGGGCACCTGCACCAGCGAGAAACTCTCGGTGGGATTGAGCTGGACCATGTAGTCCAGGTACTGCTGGAAGTAGCGCGGATAGAAGACGGGGTCGGGATCGAGTGCTCCCAGGCCCATCAGGCCGTCGCTGGAGAGCGTGGGATTGGGATATTGATCGATGGCCCCGGGAAGGTATTCATCGTAGAGGCCCAGCATGTGACCGAACTCGTGGGCGTTGATGACGTAGGTGTCGTTCTCGTACCAGTTGTACAAGTTGGTCGGCCCGTCGCCGGGGTGCAGGACCACGACCTGGTTGAAAGGGCCCGTCGTCGCCACGTCGACCGTGAGGGGGTACAGCAATCCGGTGCCGTTGTCCCTGATGCTGTACTGGCCGTTCCAAATGGCCTCGATGCCCGACTCGATGCCGGCCTTGTAGGCAGCTTTCTCCGCGTCGCCCCAGCCCAGCCCTGCATCGAACAGAAAATCGACCTCGACGTGCTTGGTGAGCTTCGTGCCGTCGAAACTGCGAATATAGCTGTAGTCCCAGCCAAAGGGACCGTAGGACTTGCCGTTGTAGGTGTACCGTGCCGTATCTCGGCGTCCGCTGACGTTTTCCGAACCGTGAATGAGGGTCGCCGTCGCCTGGCGCACTCCCACGAACAGCAGACCCAAAGCGAGGGCAAGACAAGATAGCTGTCGCATCGTCGAAGGGGCCATTCGGCAAAGATCTCGTTGCTCGGCAAGATGCGTGATGGGCGAAAGCCCCCTCGAGCCACCTACCTTTGACTCTACACAGAGGGCAGCCGCAGCCGCAAACCCTTTTTTCGCAAACAACGAAAAACGCGCGCGGCTTGCCGATTCCTACACGCTGGGCACCGCCTTCGCCGCGGCCAGATGTGCGGGCAAGGATTCGCCCTCGTGCCGCGGGTGCAGCTTGCTCCAGGCCGGGGCACGCAGCGTCACGCGCTCGTTCACTTTGGGCGTGCCCGCGTCCGCCCAGGCTTCGGCTTCGCAGGTCAGACGGCGCAGCAGACCTTCCACCTGTCGCCGATAGTGTTCCACCCCCTCGCGATCCAGATCCGAAGGGATGTCGATCGCCGGGCTCACCACGGCGCGGGCCCGCGAGTAGGGCTGGGGGATCGCAAACCGGTCCCAACTGCCCAACCGCCAGGGATTGCTGTAGCCGAAGCCCATCGCCACCAGCGGCAGCCCCAACGTCGAGGCCAGATAGATCGGCCCTTGGGCCAACACGCGTCGCGGGCCGCGCGGACCATCGGGCGTGATGGCCAGGTTCATCTGGCGGCCCTTGCGCTGCATCTCGCGCAGCGCCGTGCCGCCGCCGCCGAAGGTGGAACCGCGCACGCAATCGAAGCCCATGTGCCGGGCCACTTCCAGCAGGATGTCGGCGTCGCGGTGCCGGCTGAGCAGCATGGCCAGGTTGCAGTTGCCGCGCATGTGAAGTGGCAACAGGATGTACTCGTGCCAGAAGATGTAGATCTTGCGGCCCTGCCAGCCCGGGTCGACCGGATCGACCGAAGGGTCGTAGAAAGCGGCCTTGTAGTCGAGCGTCGACATCCAGGTCCGCACGGTCGCGGCCGCCAACAGCCCGCCAAGCTTGATGGCGAACTGGTTCGACTCTTTCTTCTTCTTGCGTCGCTTCCGTGCTTGTCTTGCCATTCCTTCGGCTCTCGCAAAAAATCAAGGCCACTGGCCGTGGAAAACTTCCGTGGCCGGGCCGGTCATATAGACAGAGCCGTCGAGGGCCCATTCCAGTTCCAAATCGCCGCCGGGCAAGTGGGCCAGAATCTTGCTCTCCGTCCGCTCCGACAGGCTCCCGGCCACGCACACCGCGCTTGCGCCCGTGCCGCAGGCCAGCGTAACGCCGCTGCCGCGCTCCCAGGTGCACATCGTCACTTCGCCCGGCGAACGAATCTCGACGAAATGCACGTTCATCCGAGCCGGAAAGATCGGCGCCGTCTCCAACTGCGGCCCGATCGTCTCAAGCGGCACCGCCGAAGTCGACTTGCAGTACAGCACCGCGTGCGGGTTGCCCATCGAAACGCACGTCATCCGCGGATCGAGTCCACTGGTGTCGATCCAGCCGTCGGCATTCGGCAGTTCCACGTAGGCATCAAGCGGCACATCAACGACGCGATCCTGAGAGAACGCCGCCAGGGCGACGGGAATCTTGTCTGGCGCGAGAATCGGCTGGCCCATGTTCACCCGCACGCGCGAAACCTTGCCGTCGGCCGTCTCCAGATCGAGCGCGAGCACGCCGGCCCCGGTCTCGATCTTCAAGTGCGGCTCGCGGGCGATGCCGTGGTCGTAGACGTACTTGGCTACGCAACGAATGCCGTTGCCGCACATCTCGGCTTCCGAGCCGTCGGCGTTGAACATCCGCATGCGGGCCGAGGCGACTTCCGAGGGACAAATGAAGATCACGCCGTCGCCGCCCACGCCGAAATGCCGATCGGCCATCTGCCGGGCCAACGCGCCCGGGTCGCTGGGGAACGTTTCAGCAAAGCAATCGACGTAGACGTAGTCGTTGCCAATGCCGTGCATTTTGGTGAATTGCATCTGCGATCCCGTCCCCGCCTGCGGCCGCAAGCATCTACTTCGCCGGGCCAAATCGTCGGTATTCTAGGGTGCCCGCGGGCCAGCGGCAAACCCGGTTCCCACGAGCAACGACCGCTGCGTGAACCACCCGAGAGACCCCATCGGCGGCCGGGGAGTTCGCTCGCCGTGGGGCGTTAGCGGCGAAAGCCGAGCGCGCGCATGAAGTCGCCGGAGCCCAGCAAGGGCGGTTTGTTGCTGCTGTCGGCCTGCAGTTGTTGCAGGGCCTGGTTGGCCACGGGAAACGGCTCGGCTCGGGTTTGGGGATGCTCGAGCGTACCGTCGACGTGAATCAGCAGAATCTGTTGGCTGGCCTCGCTCAACATGCCAGACAACACCGGCAGCCCTCCGCTTCCGCTGGCGGCATGCAGTTGCAGCGCAATCGGGTTGGACTGCCCGTCGAGGTGCAGCGTGCCAAAGCCCGAGAGGCTCACCGCATCGCCGTCGAGGTTGATCCGCTTGAGGATCAGGTGCTCGCCCTGCTGAATGTCGAAGGCGATGTCGCTTTGCGTAAAGGCCGTCGAGTCGGGCGGCTTGGCTCGCAACAGCGACAACAGCGAGACCATCACGGGCAGGGTATAGACGTCGGCCTCGCTCAAATGAAGCGATCCCGAGCCCGACAGGTTGCGCGGTCCCGGCGTGCCGTGCAGTTCAAGCTGGCCGGCGATCTTGCCTTCGAGCTTTTGGCCGGCGGGGAGATTCTCGCGGGCGAACTGCCCCAGGTCGGCGCCGGAGAGCGAGGCGTTCATGCGGTATTGCGGCACGGCCCCCAGCCGCACGTGTCCGTCGCCGGCCAGCACGCCACCCAGCAGCCGGGCCGTGACGCGGGGCCGCGCTCCGGCGGCCTGCTGCGTGGTCGGAGCCATCGCTCCCAGATAGATGTTGGCATTGTCAAACCACAGCGGCCCCCGCACCTCGGTGAACTGGAAGTTCTTATAGGTAACGCTGTCAATGTCGAGCTCGCCCTGGCTCGAGTAGCGCGAGCCGCTGGCCGATCCGCGCAGCCGTACGCGACCAAACACGTCCTCGAGCAACGGCCCGGCCTGCACGTTGCTGCAGTGCGTGGTGAGCTTGACGTCCCAACTGCTGAACAAGTCGGCGTCCGGCCCGCGCTTGGCGAAGATGACCGCGTTGGCAGGAGACGGGGCCGCGCCGATCAAATTGATCGGGGCCGTCGGCTTCAAGCTGGCCACGGCCCGCCGCAGGGCAGGGGGCAGCGCCGCGATCAACTCGTGGTCGTCGCCGCCCAGCCGCAGCCGATCGACCGACAGATCGTGCAGCCTCAATTCCCAGCTTCCATCGGCGCCCACATCCGCACTGCCGGAGGTGCGCATCTGGGTCTGACCGTGCACGGCGTGAAACTGGTGCAAGTCGGCGTGGCCGTTGCAATAGTCGACCCAGCCGCTCAGTAGCCGCATGCGGTAGGGAAAGTTGACCGGCTCGATCGACGTGCCGATCGAGCTCGCATCGTCGCGCGGATGCGCCCGCAACCACACGCTCGGCTTCTCGGCGCCTGCCGCAAGCCGCACGTTGGCCGTCGCGTCCAGTTTGCCGTGCGGCTGCAGGGCGTCCCACAGCCGCCGCATCTCGGGCTTAAGCGCCGCTCGCAGCTCTTCGACGAGTTGAATGTTGCTGGCCTGAATGTCGATGTTCGCGCCGCTGCCGTCGGGCAGCGTGGAAACGTCGCCCGATATGACTACCGAGCCGGGACCGTTCTTGCCGGTCACCTTGTCGAAGGTCCACACGTCGTCCTGCAGCACCAGCGTGCCTTCGAGGTTCGAAAGCCGATAGGGAAACCTCTCGTAGGTCACCGAGCAGCGATTGGCCGGCACGAGCGTCACCCGGGCATACTGCTTCATCTTGGGCAGCCGCGGATCGTTGCGCCATAGCTTGGCGAACACGTTAAACGTGCCGCTGGGATTGAGCGAGACCAGCGTCTCGTGGGCCTTGGTCGGCTGCACCGCCGCGATCAACTTCTCGTCGAGCGGGATCTTGTCCGCTTGAATCTCCAGCCACCCCGTGAACTCCGGGCCAGGGTTCAGAAAACTACCGCTCAGCGACACCGACTGCGAGCCGGCAAAAGCGGTCATCGCCACGCTGAGCACGCCGTGGCTCATCGTCAGCGAGCCGTGAGCTCGCTCCAGCCGGTACGGAAACTTGTGAAACTCGAACGACACGTTGTCCAGGCAGCGCACGTCGAGGCTCGGAAACGTAAGCTTCGTGCCGTCGAACTCCAACTCGCAGTCGACGTCGATTTCGCCCTCCGGCTCGTAGTAATACCAGTACTTGCTGAACTCTTCGGGCAGGGCGCTGGCCCACTTGTCGTCGACGTGCACGCGCCGGCCGCTGGCCGAGAGTTTGAACGGGCTGTCCGGGGCATAGCCGTCCTGGCGGAAGCGTTTCATCGTCCACACCGTCGGGCCGTCGCGGGCCGTCACGTCGCTGACGGTCACCCCCGAGTTGTCGCAGTGGAAGTCTCCCTTCAGATCGGTCAGCGGGTAAGAAAGCCGCGCGTCTTCGATGCGGCCGCGGGAGACGCTGCCGGTGACTTCGAATCGGGGTGCTTCGTCGCCGCGCCGCGAGACCTTGAATCGCATGCTGGCCGGCGCCCGCAACGATGCCAGCGGCTCGAGCCGCTCGGAGATGTTGCCCGGCAGCGATGCGCGCAGTTCAGGTGAGATATCGAGACCGTCGACCGAACCGCTGGACCACCAAGTATCCTGTTTCGTGTCGATCGTGGCGGTCAGATCGATCCGGCGGATGTGATCGGCCACCATGTAGCCCTGCAAGTTGAGCTTCGGCCACGACTCTCCAATCTCGGCGGCCGGTTGCACCGCGACGTTGATGTCGCGCAGCACGAAGTTGCTCGAAGGGTTCCTGAGCGGATCGAAGATCTCGACGCGGCCGTCTTCGATCGCTGCCGGTGGCGGCGGACCAGGCGGCTTGGGCAGCGGAAACAACTTGCTCAGGCTGTAACTGCCATCGGGGCGCCGCGTCGCCCGTAGGACCGGGCGCAAAACGCGCACGCTGGTGATCACCGGCGCTCCGGAGAGTAGCTCCTGCGGGCTCGTGCGACACTTCAGGATCATCACGTCGACGAAAGCCAATTCGCCCTGCGGGCCCGCGGCACCCGGCTCCGCGATCGACAGCCCGCGTACTTCGATGCCGTCGGCCGACAGCCGTGCGGCGGCCACGTGCACTTTCAGATGCGGCAGCTTCTCGGCGATGACGGCCTCGACGCGCACGCGCACCTCTTCCTCCACGCGATAGAAGAGCTGCCGATACCACAGCGGGATCGCGATCACCCCGGCCACGAACCCGAGGATCGCACTCCACTTGAAGATGAACCAGCAGAAATTGATTGTGCGGCAAACGATGACTGCAATTCCTCTAGTCTGCGGGCACCTGGGGCGGTTTGGCCCGGCCGGCGATCGTTTCGCCCAGGAAGCCGGACGCCAACACCACCAGCGCCAGCATGGCCGGCTCGCGATAGCGGATCGAACTGACGAAAATCACGTGCAACAGGGTCAAGTACACGGCCGGCAGCCAGGCCAGCACGTACGGCCAACCGCGCGGCGTGAATCGCCACGCCCCCAAGAGGCCCAACACCAGCAGCGGAGCATATGTGACGAAGATCGCGACCCGTACCAGCAACGAGCGAAAGGCCGGCTCGTTGGGCCACACGTTCCACATCCGCAGGAACTTGATGCCGGCCAGTTGCACGACGCGCAGTGGATGGTGCCGGGCCCAATCGAGCGACGCCCCCAGGAACCGCCGGTCGAGCCGATACTCGAACACGTCGTCGCTCGTCACTTCGGCGGCCCGCTCTGCGGCAGTGATCTCCGGCACGAAGCTCATGTCGCTCGCGCCGGTGGCACCTTCGTGCAGGCCGTCGTACAGGCTCGCCCCCACTTGCAACGACGTCGGCACAAAGCGCCCGGTCACCAGCGCATTACGCACCCACCACGGCGACATGCCGACGGCCAGCGCCGCGCACATCGCTCCGCCCACAACCAATTGCCGTTTCGGCTGGCTGGCAAACAGTAAGCCGATCGCCAGCGCAAAAGGCGCGAACAACAACCAACTGGGACGCATCATCGTTGCCGCGGCGGCGGCCGCACCGCCACCGACGGCCCAGGCGATCGCACGACGTCTCGAGGCCGCCTGCCACGCCGCACTCCACAGGGCAAGGTGCAACAGCATCAGCGCGCAAAAGGGCGCTTCGCTGAGCACGAACACGCCCAGCGCGATGGCGCCGGGGTAGAGTGCCGCGATCCACCCGGCGAGGCGCGCAGCGCTGGCGTCGAACAGTTGCCCCGTCCACCAGCCGACGACGCCCACGGCCATCGTGCCCAACACGGCACTCAGCACGCGTCCGGCCAGCGGCGGCGGCTTGTCGCCGAACACGAGGAACACGCTCGAAAGCACCAATGGATATCCCGGCGTACGAAACACGCGATACTCCGGCGTTGGGTACGCGTAAGGCCCGCCGGTCGCGATCGAACGGGCCAGCTCCCAGTAGCCTTCGCTGTCGCCGAAGAAGAACTGCCGCTCGCCGACGCGCGCATTCCACCACACGGCGGCGAAGAGCCGCGCGGCCAATGCGATTGCCAGAATCAGGATCCAAACGGACCGATCGGAGGTAAGTCGAGGCATGGTCGTCGGCTAAGGCGAAAAATGCGGGCCGCGGATAGTACGAATGCACGCGACCGCGGGTCAAGCCGTCTCGCCCAAGAGATCGGCATGCCAGCGGCGAGCTGCATGCGTGCCTTCGTGCCTTGCCGAAACGGCGATTCGGACGGCCCGTGCCGGGCGAAACTGGGCAAACGGTGCGTGCTGTGCCGCCGTGAAGCTCAGCGAATGGGAAGCTCCCCCAATTCTCCTCGTCCCGTTGGTTTACTTGCCCTGGGTGGCTTGTATACTCACGAATCTGTAGTCATTGCTGGCGCGCAGGCGGGGGGACGTCCGACGTCCACAAACAGCCGCGCCGGCCGCCCCTCTCGCTGGAGTAACCAGGCATGCAGTCCACCGGCAAAATCTTCTGGGCCAGTTTCTTGACCTTGATCGCAGCGGGCATGGGCTTTGCCATCCGCTCCGACGTGCTGGCCGAGTGGGGCGCCGACTTCGGGTTCACGCAGACCGACCTGGGCAAGATCACCGGCGGCGGCCTGACGGGCATGGCCTTCACGATCATCGGCTTTAGCCTGTTCGCCGACCGCATCGGCTACAAACCGATCCTGATCGGGGCGTTCCTGCTGCACGTGGCTTCGGCGGCGTTGACGCTCGCGGCCACGCCGGTTTACGAGGCCTACGGCCAGGATGCCACGTTCTACTGCCTGTACATCGGCATGTTCATGTTCTCGCTGGCCAACGGTATGTGCGAGGCCGCGATCAACCCACTCGTGGCAACGCTCTATCCGAAACAGAAGACGCACTACTTGAACATCCTGCATGCCGGCTGGCCGGGCGGTCTGATCCTGGGCGGGCTACTGGCCTACTGCTTCGTCGGTCCCAACTGCGTGGTTTTTCGCATGCCCTGGGAAGCCCCCATGCTGTTCTTCCTCGTGCCGACGGCCTGGTATGGCTTTATCGTGATCAAGGAGAAGTTTCCCATCTCCGAGGCGCGGGCCGCGGGCGTCAAATTCGGCGAGATGCTGGCCGAGTTCGCCGCGCCCGTGTTGCTGTTCCTGCTGGTGTTGCACGCGATGGTGGGCTACGTCGAGTTAGGCACCGATAGTTGGATCGCCAACCTGATGGGCGGCTATATCAAGAACGGCGTGCTGCTCTTGGTCTACACCGCTGGTTTGATGTTCGTGCTGCGATTCTTTGCCGGACCGATCGTCGAGCGGATCAATCCGCTGGGCCTGCTGTTCTGCAGCGCCGTGCTGGGCTGCATCGGACTTTTCTGGATGGGCACGATGCTCGGCAACGCCACGGTCTGGATGATCTTGATTCCGGCCACGGTCTACGGCGTGGGCAAGACCTTTCTCTGGCCCACGATGCTGGGCGTCGTCGGCGAACGTTTTCCCAAAGGCGGAGCCTTGGCCATGGGTGCCATGGGCGGCATCGGCATGCTCTCGGCCGGCGTGCTGGGCGGCCCCGGGATCGGCTACACGCAAGACTTCAACACCTCGCAGCGCCTCGAAGAACTCAGCCCATCGGCCTACAAGCAGGTGGCATCGCCAGAGGAGAACCAGTTTCTTTTTTTCCCGCCTGTGCACGGCCTCGATAATGCTAAAGTCGCCGAGTTGACCCCCAAGAGCCCGGTCTACGAGGAAGTCAAGCAGGCCGAAACCTACGGCAAGAAGCAGGCGCTGAAGATCACGGCCGCGGTGCCGGCCTGTATGGCCATCGGCTACTTGATCCTGCTGATCTACTTCCGCGCCATCGGCGGCTACAAACTCGTCGAGATCGGTCCCGGCGGCGAAGAACGCGAGACATCGCACGAGCCCAACGCCGCGGAGACCATCTACGAGGACTCGCGCGCCGATCAAGCGTGAAAGGGGCCGCAGTTCCGCGCAGGTCCGCTCAGCACGAGGCGTGCCTCCTGCCGCCGCGCGCTGATCGCCAGCGGCAACTGCTGCAGCGGCGTCGGGTTCGCCTCCTCGGTCAACGCCAACTCGGCCAATTGATTCCACTCGTGCAGGCCCATCGCCTGCCGCGGCCAGTTCTGCCCGCGCCACACCGCGACAAACATCTCGCGCACCAGGTGCCGATCCGTACCGTCCAGCGCGCGGCAGTCAATCTCCACCCGCCGCGGGTCGCGCACGACCAGCGCGCGATCGAGCAACGCCTCGGCCTGCGATTCGATCAGCCTCTGCGCGTCGCCGGCTACGTTGCCCAGACGCAATAGCGCCTCGACTACTCCGGGTGCGTAGTCGCGCTCCAGCAACGGCAACAGTTCGCGGCGGATGCGGTTGCGGGTGAGCGAGGTATCGGCGTTGGTCTCGTCCTGGCGGAAGTCCTGGCCGATCGCGTGCAGGTATTCGAGCACTTCCGCACGGCCCAGCCCTAGCAGCGGCCGCACCAGCGACACGGCCGGACTCAGCACGCGCACGCGCCGCATTCCGGCCAGCCCGGCCAGGCCGGTGCCGCGCAGGATGTGGTGCAGAATCGTTTCGGCCTGGTCGTCGGCCGTGTGCCCGGTGACCACGTAGCGGGCTCCCACCCGATGGGCCACCTCGAGCAGAAACGCATAGCGTGCCTCGCGCGCCGCAGCCTCGCGGCTACCGGGGCTCTCGCCGGGTGGCGACTCCCCCTTGCCGACCTGGCAGGCAGTCCCCAGCGAATCGCACAGCCCCTCGACAAATCGCTGATCGGCCAGGCCTGCCTCGGGCCGCCAGCCGTGGTTGAAGTGCGCCACGGTGAGCGAAGCCTGGGGATTAAGCCGCCGCAGGGCATGGACCAGCGCCACGCTGTCGGGGCCGCCGGACACGGCCACCAGCACGCCGACCTCCGCCCA
The DNA here is from genome assembly GCA_003389325.1 of Planctomycetota bacterium. Taxonomy (GTDB): domain Bacteria; phylum Planctomycetota; class Planctomycetia; order Pirellulales; family PALSA-1355; genus LB-PLM-3. The sequence continues at coordinate 4,790 of QQVE01000060.1, read as the reverse complement.
GCGGTCGGTGGGCCAGGTCGCGGCCAGCTTCTGCTCGAAGACCGGGTTGGAGGACATGGCGACGGTCGCAAACGTTTACTGGGATGGAAGATCCGCCAATCGATCATCCTATCGCAGGCGGTGGCCCGGTAAAGACGCCCCCCGCGCGCTCGGCCCAATCGGTACAGCCCGCCCACCCTAAGTCCGCTCCAAGGCGAGCTTTAGTTATGCGTCACGGGTCTTGAAATGAGTTGGCAGGTGCTGGCAACTGTGATACCATAACGAGGTTAGGAGCGCAGCCCTATCTTTGAACGCTGCACGGTGATCGGAGCCGTAAGGATTCGCCGCCGCGCGGTTTACGCGCTCAAACGGGACAGTGCTCCTTGTGCAAAACTAACAAAGATAGCCTCCGATCGAAGGACGGAGGGAGTTGCCCCTCGGGCAGCGACTATCGACGTACTGTAGCGGGTGTTTAAGACAAGCGTTCTGCGGAGATCGCAACCACGATGTACTTGCTAGCCTTTTTGCGATTGCTGTTGGGTTTCGTCTCGAATCTGAGCAGCCCCGTCCGGAAATTCGCATCGGCCACCTGCGTTGCCGCTCGGCGCGCTTGTGGACGGGCCACTTCGGTCCGGGTCCCGCACGAATGGATCCATCTGGTAAATGTTCTCGACGAAAGTCCGCCACGCGCCCGGCATCGGCGTGACGGCGCTTTCGAAAGACCGACTCACCTCCTGGGCTTACTTGTCCGGCTGGCGCGCCGATTGACCGGCTCACCACAGCCAATACCGGCTCGCGTCCCTACAGTGCCTCTCGATCGTCGTCCCGGCGGAGTCCGCCGGCGCTAGCGCCGGCACGCGCGCACCTCGAGTGCCGTCGACGATGCAACTCTCTTCAGCGGCTCCGAGCCGTGGCTCGGCCGTCGTCCCGCGGTCGGACCCTGTACAGAGGGAACTACGGTGGGTGAGATTGGCATCCCCTATGCGGTCCTGGCCGTGGCCATCGCCGTCGTCCTGACGTTCGTGGTGATCAAGCTCATCGACCGGCTGCGCCGCCGCGATGCCGAGAGCGAAGCCCGCGAAATTATCGCCCGGGCCGATCGCGAAAGCACCACCCGCCGCAAGGAAGCCGAGCTCGAAATCAAGGAAATGGCCATCCAGATCAAGGCCGAGGGCGAGCGCGAGCTGACCACGATGCGGCAGGAGTTGCACGAGCGCGAACGGCTGCTCGACAAGCGACAGGACGCCACCGAGCAACAAATCGAGCAGTTGCGCCGCCAGGAGAAGATGGTCGAAACGACCCAGCGCCGCCTGGCCGAGCGGATCGAGGAGACCAACCGCCGCAACGAGGAACTGGCCGGCCTGCTCGACATGGAACGTCAGACGCTGCACTCGCTCAGCGGCCTCAGCCGCGAGGAAGCGACCAACCGCCTGATGGAACGCCTCGACCGCGAGCTGCAACACGAGGCCGGCGCGCTGATCCTCAAGCACGAGAAGCGCGTGGCCGAAGTGTGCGACAGCAAGACCCGCGACATCCTGCTCACCAGCGTGCAGCGGTTCGCGGCGGCCCACACGGCCGAGAACACGACCAGCACCGTCGACATTCCCAACGACGAAATGAAGGGCCGCATCATCGGCCGCGAAGGGCGCAACATTCGCGCCTTCGAAAAGGCCACCGGCGTCGACGTCATCATCGACGACACGCCCGGCGTAGTGATCGTCAGCGGCTTCGACACCGTGCGCCGCGAAATCGCCCGCATGGCGCTCAACAAGCTGATCGCCGACGGCCGCATTCACCCGGCCCGCATCGAGGAGCTGGTCGGCGAAACGCAGACCGAAATGGAGTCCCACATTCAGAAGCGGGGCGAGGAGGCCGCCCAGGAGTCCGACGTCCCCGGGCTGCATCCCAAGATCATCCACCTGCTGGGGCGGCTGCGCTTTCGCACCAGCTACAGCCAGAACGTGCTGCGGCACTCGATCGAGGTGGCGTTTCTCACGGGCCTGATGGCCGAAGAGCTGGGGCTCGATGCGCGGCTCGCGCGCCGCTGCGGCCTGCTGCACGACATCGGCAAGGCCGCCGATCACGAGGCCGAGGGCGGGCATCCCAAAATCGGCGCCGAACTGCTCAAGCGCTACGGCGAGGGGCCCGACGTGGTGCACGCGGCCCTGGGACACCACGACGATATTCGCGTCGACCATCCGTACACGGTGCTGGTCGCCGCGGCCGATGCGTGCAGTGCCTCGCGGCCCGGCGCTCGCCGCGAAACGCTGGAACGCTACGTCAAGCGGATGGAGGAGCTCGAGCAAATCGCCACCAGCTTCGACGGCGTGGAACAGGCCTTCGCCATCCAGGCCGGCCGCGAGCTGCGCGTGATCGTCAGCGCCAAAGACACGACCGATGCCTCGGCCGCCAAGGTCTGCCGCGACATCGCCAAAACGTTCGAACAACAGCTCACCTACCCGGGTGAGATCAAAGTCACGGTGTTGCGGGAGACGCGGATCACCGAAACCGCCAAGTGAGGCCTGCGTACCTACTGCGCGGCGCGTGTCGCGCGGCGGACGCCTAAATCGAGAAAGAGCGTGCCGTGCGGCTGCTGCATATCGGAGACATCGTCGGCAAGCCGGGGCGGCAAATCGTGTCGCGCGCCTTGCGAGGGCTGGTCCAAACCCGCGACATCGACCTGGTCGTGGCCAACGCCGAAAACTCGGCCGGCGGCTCGGGACTGACGCCGGCCAACTACCGCGAACTGATCAGCGCCGGCGTGAATTGCATCACGCTGGGCGACCACATCTACCGCCGCCGCGAAATCGTCTCGGTGCTCGAGTCCGAGGACAACATCGTCAAACCGGCCAACTTTCCCGGCAATGCCCCGGGCCGCGACTTCGCCGTGGTCACCTCGCGCAGCGGCGTCGACGTGGCCGTGATCAGTCTGTTGGGCCGGGTGTTCATGCGGCCGGTCGATTGCCCGTGGACGGCCGTCGATCGGGTGCTGGCGCAGTTGCCGCCGTCGGTGAAGGTGATCCTGGTCGACTTCCACGCCGAGGCCACCAGCGACAAGCAACTGATGGGCCGCTATCTCGACGGGCGCTGTAGCGCCGTCTTGGGCACGCATACGCACGTGCCCACGGCCGACGAGACGATTCTGCCCGGCGGCACCGCTTTTCAGTGCGACATCGGCATGACCGGGCCGTTCGACAGCGTGCTGGGCCGCCGCGTCGACCGTGTGCTAGAATCGACCCTGACGTTCAATCCCACCCACTTCGAAGTGGCCCAGGGCGACGTGCGGCTGCTGGCATCGTTGGTCGAAGTGGACCCCGACTCCGGCCGTGCGCAGCATATCGAGCGGGTGTGCGTCACGCAGACCGAGGCCGACCAGCTTGCCAGCATGATTCGCTCGCAGGAACGAGCCGCGGCCAGAAACAACGGCGATCCGGCTTCCTGACGCTGCCCGGCCCGGCGAAGCGGCCTTGCGGCCCCGCGCGTCGATCGCTATGCTCCGCATCCCTTTCGGAAAAATCTAGAAGCGTGACTCAGCCGACGGGAACCAAATCGGCCGATCTCCCCCGCCGCACACGTTACCTGGCGGCGTTGTTGGGAGCCGGATTGCTGGGGGCCTTGATCGCGGCCAGCCAGTTGGAACCCGATGCCCGAGGTCGAGGCACGCACGAGCAACTCGGTTTGCCGCCCTGTACGTTTGCGTTTTTGTCAGGTTGGCGTTGTCCGGCATGTGGCATGACCACTTCCTGGGCCCTGGCCACGCACGGCCTCGCCCGCGAAGCGATTCAAACCCACGCAACCGGAACGCTGCTGGCGCTGTTGGCGCTGGTCGTCGGCCTGGCCTCGTCGATTGTGGCGATCAGCGGCAGGCGGCTGAGCTGGCAACCAAACGAAAACCTGTTGGCCGGCCTGTCGGTGATCATCGCCGGGCTGGTGCTCCTGGAATGGACGCTCCGCCTTTGGGCGGACAACGCATAAACGAAAAACCGGCCCCGCGGGGCCTACCACGGACGATTGCGAGGGATCGCGATGGATCGCAACCGCATGCAGCTTGCCAAACTGGTCTTCGGCCTCGCACTGGTCGTCTCACCGTTGGCGATCACCACCGGCTGCAATTTGATGGCCACGGCCATGTACGTCGTCTCCGGCCAGAACACGCCCGCCGAATTCACGGGGCTCAAGGACAAACGCGTGGCCGTCGTCTGCCGCCCGGTCACGGCGCTGCACTTCCGCGATTCGAGCGTCTCGCGCGATCTGGGCAAGCAGGTCAGCCAGTTGCTCGAGCGCAACATCTCGAAGATCGAACTGATCGACCAGCGCGAAGTCTTCGAGTGGGCCGACGAAAACACCTGGGAAGACTACGCCGAAATCGGCAAGGCGCTGGGCGCCGACATGGTCGTCGGCATCGACCTCGAGGAATTCGACCTCTACGAGGGGCAGACGCTCTACCAGGGCAGGGCCAACGTCCGCCTGCTGGTCTACGACGTCAACCACGGGCGCGATCCGGCCTTTGAAAAGAACCTGCCGCAGGCGGTCTATCCGCCCAACGCGCCGATTCCCGCCAGCGACAACCAGGAATCGCACTTCCGACGCAAGTTTGTCGGCTACCTGGCCCGGCAGATCGCCCACCACTTTTACTCGCACGATTCGACCGTCGACTTCGCCAACGACAGCACCGCCGTGCACTAGTCGCGTGAGGCGTTGGGGTGAAGCTATGAAAAGGGAGGTCGCGTCGCGTTTGGGGAGTCCTTGAATGCGTGGTAAACCGGTGTAGACCCAGTTTCCACAAAAGGAGCATTCCCATGAAATACGTC
>QQVE01000061.1 GCA_003389325.1 Planctomycetota bacterium | reverse complement strand
GCCCAAAAAACCGTCGCACCCCGCGTTCCACGACAAACCAACCGACTTGACAACCCAGCGTTCATAGATGCCATGCTCACGCTTGTCGTGAGCATGCGGCGCTTCGTTTGGACATGCTCACGACGAGCATGAGCATGGTGGGGCATATCTAGAACTCTGCTTGCTGGTGTTCTGTTTCCGCGATTTCTGTGGGCCAAAGGCCCAACCTGCTTAAGCCAGGGGCATCGCCGGCGTTGCCCCTGGCTTGAGCAGTTCGGGCCGTTGGCCCTCACGACTGACGGTCTCCACTCTCACTCCACGTACACGAACTCGTTCGACGTCAACAACACGCGGGCGTAGCTCGCCCAGGCTTCACGCTGCGCCTCCTCCCGCGTTGCGCCGGCCGACGCGCTTTCGGCGGCGAAAGCGTCAAGGTAGGCCAGCGCCCGGTCGCACTCATCGGACTTCACTGGCCGGCCGTAGGCCGACAGGTAGGCCCAGGCGATGCGATCGCGCGCCTTCTCGGACGACGCCCGCATCCGATCCGCGAACGCTGCCGCTTGCTCGGCCACAAACGGGTTGTTCATCAAAAACAGTGCCTGCGGCGGCACGGTGGCGCTGGTGCGCTTGGCGGTCGACACGTTGGGATCGGGCCCGTCGAACAGTGCCAGGTAAGGATGCCGAATCAGCCGCTGCGTCATCAGGTAGACACTGCGCCTTTGCGAGGGGTAGACGGCCTTGAAAGGCGTGTGTTGCGTCCAGCCCCAGTCGGCCATCGGCGGAAACGGATGCTCGCTTGCCGGCCGACGATCGAGATTGCCCCCCACGGTCAACATCGCGTCGCGAATCGCCTCGGCCTCGAGCCGCCGCCGGTCGAAACGCCAATACCAGCGGTTGGCCGGGTCCCGGGCTTCGGCTTCCGCGTCGTGGCCGCTGGCCCGCTGATAGGTCTGCGAGCGGACGATCCTGCGGTGCAGGTTCTTGATCGACCAGCCGTCGGCCACGAATTGACGGGCGAGCCAGTCGAGCAACTGCGGATGCGTCGGCGGTTCGCCCCGCAGCCCGAGGTCCGATGGCGTGCCGACCAGCCCCTTGCCAAAGTGATGCTGCCAGACGCGATTGACCATCACTCTCGCCGTGAGCGGATGATCGGGCCGGGTGAGCCAGCGGGCCAATTCGAGACGGCCGCTTGAGCCGGCGGGAATCTCGATCGGCCGTCCGCCGTCGAGAAACTTGGGCACGCCGCGGGGCACCACCTCGCCGGGATCGCTCGGTTCGCCCGCGTGCTGCACGGCGGCGTCGGCCGGCTGGCCTTCGGTCACCGCATAGGCCAGCGGCACGTCGTCGGGAGCCCCGCGCCGCTTGAGCGCTCGCAGCCGGGCGTTCATTTTGTCGAGCTTGCTTTGCAGGCGGCGCTGGGCCTCGCTGCGCTGCTGCTCGAGCGCGGCGAGCTCGTTCTTGGCCGCTTCGGCCTGTCCGCGATCGCCTTCGCCGGCCGAGTTGGCGGTGCCGGCCTTGAGCTGGGCGTCGAGTTGGGCCACCCGCTGGGCATCGGGATCGTCGCGGTTGGTGCGTTCGATTGCGGCTTCCAGCGCCGCGATCGCTTCGTTGCCCGCGGCCAACAGCGGCTCGGCCTTCTCGGGCGGCAACAGCGGCTGGAAATGCTGCCGCGGCAGGCTCTTCGATTGCAGTTCCTCGGCACCCGCCCAGGGGAACTGCGTGCTGGCGAAGATGCCGTACAGGGCGTAGTAGTCCTCGGTGGTCACCGGGTCGAACTTGTGGTCGTGGCACCGGGCGCAGCGGAGCGACAGCCCGAGTACGGCCCGACCGGTGGTGTCGATCGCGTCTTCCAGCGTCAGGTGCCACAACTCGTACGGCCCCGTGGCGTAGCGCCGCGAAAGGGCGAGGTAGCCGGTGGCCGCCACGCGCTCGGCGTAGTTGGCTTTCTGCGGTTCGCGCTGGGCGAGAATATCGCCGGCCAGTTGCTCGCGCAGGAATTGGTCGTAAGGCTTGTCGTCGTTGAACGCGTCGATGATGTAGTCGCGGTACAGCCGGGCCTCGGGCACGGGGTAGTCGGCGTTGTCGCCCGCGGTGTCGGCATAGCGCACCACGTCCATCCAGTGCCGCCCCCAGCGCTCGCCGTAAGCGGGCGAAGCCAACAGCCGCTCGACCACGGCGTCATATGCGGCCGGCGACGGATCGCGCACGAAGGCTTCGATCGCTTGCGGCTCCGGCGGCAGCCCGACCAGGTCGAAAAACAATCGCCGTAACAGCGTCGCGGGATCGGCCGCCGGCTGGGGGTGCAAGCCATGCTCGGTCAGCGTCGTTTGAATGAAACGATCGATCGGCGTCTCCGCCGTGCCGCTCGGATCGGCCGGAATGCTGACCTCGCGCACCGGCTCGAACGCCCAATGCCGCTCGGCCTGCATCGCCGGCTCGCCCGCCGTGGCCGCGGGCCAATACGCCCCGTCGGCGATCCAGCGCTCGAAGTCGGCCACTTGCTCGGCGGTCAACGCTTCCTCGGGCGGCATCTGCAAGTCTTCGCCGCGGCGAATCGCTTGCACCAGCAGGCTCGCCGCGGCATCACCCGGCACCACGGCCGCGCCGCTATCGCCACCTTGCAGCAGGGCCTCGCGCGAGTCGACGCGCAGCCCGCTCGAGTCGGTTTCGCCGCCGTGGCACTTGAAGCACTTCGTGGCCAGCACCGGCCGGATGCGCGTTTCGAAAAACGTCTCCGCGTCGTTGCCATGCGCCGGGGCTGTCGAAGCAACCGCGAGCGTCATGAGCATGGCAACGGCTGGCTTCATCGGAGGGGCATTTCGCGTGGGGGCGAAATGACGACGTTGGGTAGGCGGGACGAAGGTAGCAGCACCGGCTATCCTACCCGGCAGCAGGAGATTTGCCAACAAAACGTCCTGCACCGATGACGCCGACAGCAGAGTTCGAGTCGTCGCGGCCACCCGCCGACTGGCAATCATTCCGGCTGCGCCCGGAACGAGAGAATATGCAAGGCTTTAGCAGAGTGCTGGTTTGGAGACGAGCCTGTTGCCCAACTACGCACAGCGTCAAAGGAGTGCTTCGTGACAGCCAGAGCATACCTTCCCGGCATGACGTTTCTGATGGCGCTGATGGTCTGCGCCCAGCAGAGTCCGCTATTCGCGGCTCAGCCGCCGGACGAGACGAACCCGCTCTTGCGCGCCCGCGATGCCGAGGCCAGATTCAAGCTCGTTCAGGAGGATCTGAACACGATGGAGAAGCTCCTCGAGGACGAGTCGCCGGTAGCAGCGCGAAAGCACCAGGAAGCAATCGAGCTGCGCTGCCAGACACTCGAAGAACTCGCCAGCCTGGTGCGGCGCGAATACCTCGTTGGAAAGCAAAGCTGTAGCCACTATCTCGGCATTCTATCGAGGCAGCTCGATGCAGAGCTTGATCGAAGCAAGACACACGCTCAACGATGCGAGGCCTGGCAGAAACACGTCGCCGCCCTGACGGAGATTGAGCGGTCTGCCGAAATGGCAGCGGAGAAGGACCCGGCGAATCGAGTGGACTTGTTGAGCGCGAGAGCGGCCCGGGTCGACGCCACGATCGGCCTCCAGTGCGCACAGGACGCACTGCATCAAAGTAAGAATGAGATCGAACTGCTACGGCAACGAACGGGGTGGTTTCGCCACAGCTTGAGAATGACAAGCGAATTGCACTTGTTGGGATCGCGCGGAGGCGAGAGCGAGAACGTTGCCCAATTGGGGCGTGACCTTTGGGCCGCACTAGCAGACTTGGCGTTGGCCGAGGGCAATCGGCAGGAAGCGGCGGCGTGCCTTCGGTCCGCAGTCAACTATTCAGAGTGGTACGCCGATGCGCTCTCCCAAACGGAGGGTGCGGACGACTATGTCCGGTATGCGGAAGCCGTGGGAGAGTGCTATCTGCTCGAGGTCCGTTTGAGCAAACTTGAGGACGAGAAAACGCCCAAGCCGTAGATCATGCAGTGTGCGTGCACGACATTTCCGCTGTCGGCACGCGTGGGCGGATTGGCATGACGCCTCACTGCTGAGGCAGTTGCTTGCCTCTTTCATTCAAGATCTTCAGCATATCAATGCCATCTTGAATCCAGAACTTCTCCGCGCGCGGAAACTCTTCATCGCCGTACTTTGTTGCGAAGTCTTCAAACTCACTTGTCCACCCATCAGGAACGTACCGCTCCATCGGCGTTCCACTTGGGTAGAAGGCTGCAACGTGCCGAGCGTCAGCGTTGGCGAACATTATTGGGAACAAGTCGCCTACATCCCACCACGATTTCGCCTGATCGAATCGGTCGGCAAGCTGCTTGCGAAGGATCGACTTGTCGATTTCGAACGGACTCATTTCCTCGAGAAAGCGGTCTATCGTCCGACTATCAACCACCGGGATGCCAAATCTCGCTGATGGATCGCTCTCGGGCATATCATGTCCGGCGTCCGCAAAACTCTTCTTCCATTTGTTCCAGTCGAGCACCCACTGGTCTCTGTCGCTCTTGAACCAGCGAAAGCGACCATGGTGCTTAACAACGACGACGACTTCCTCGATATCCAACAAGTTCATTTCACTCGCCCACCGCCTCTTTCCGCATTCTCCTGCAACCACTCTGCCCAGGTGCGTGCCAAGTCCTACCGCGAAGACAAGGTGTCAGGAACCTTGTTGTTTGTTCGGCCACGCCACAACTGTCAACGCCTCCGACTCGGTTCTCGCGGCCGCCCGCCGCTCCGGTAGAGCGACCCCGCACTCACTTCCCCAACGCGCTCGCCCCCGCGATCGCCCCTTCGACGATCGTGGGCCCGAGCGTTTCGCCGTAGAAGCTGACGCTCGACTCGTAGCCGCCTTTGCGGTACTCGTCGGCGGGCAGCATGTAGCTGATCCACTGGTCGGCCAGGCCGCCGATGACGGGGTTCTGGGCGCCGGTGTTTTTGGCCAACGTGGTCTTGATCTGCTGGCCCAGCGACGCGGCCATCTCGCCGGGAATGCCCACCATCAGCAGGTCGCCCAGCCGCAGCGAAACGATCTCAGCCTGGTCGGGGAACAGCGCGGGCAGCATCTTGCGGAACAGATCTTCGCTTAGGCCGTACTCCTTGCCGCCGGTCGCCATGAAGTCGGGATGCCAGGTGCGCTCGGGCAGTTCGATCGTGTAGGCGTGATAGGCCAGCGGCACGTCGGCGGCGGTTTTCGTCTCCTGCCATTGCTTCCAGGCCACGATGCCCAGATCGCGGCCGTAGCGTTCGGCCCGTTCCCAGTGGCTGTCGCCCGCGTCGGGGCGGCCGACCGGCGATTGATCGCCTTCGGCGCCGTTGTAGTACATGGCGGTGACCCCGTCGCCGATGAGCGATTCGAGCGTCCGCTGCAGGTGCCCGGGCCAGCCGGCCGAAAACTGCATGTCTTCGCCCGACATGAACGTGGGATGCGCCGTGAAGTTCACCAACACGGCCAGCGGCTTACCCTCGGCCGTGTCCACTCGGGTGATCGTCAGATCGTTATCCGTCGTGCTGTTGCCGCGGCGGTTGCGGTTCCAGCCGGCGATGGCGTGCGTCGACGTGCCCACCTTGACCGCCACGGGCTCTTTTTCGGCCGCGCGCACCAACTCCACCAGCCGATCGACGACGAACTTGTGCGTCCGCGCGTTATACAGCCCGATCTGCGGGATCTGAAACGTGTTCAGCGGGTTGAGTGCGTTCATCTCGATGCTGGTGTGCGAGTGGCTGGCCAGCAGCATCAGTTGATCGGCCGACCAGTCGCCGGCCAGCCGCTCGAGCAACTCGCCCTTGAGTGTCGGCGGAAAGCCGAGCATGTCGGCCGTGACCAGGGCGAACTTCCTGTCGCCCTGCACCAGCACCAGCGCCTTGGCAAAGATCCGATCGTGCACCCCTTCGGCCGGACGGCTCATCCGCTCGCCATAGCCCCCCAGCGGGCAGCCGAACTCCAGCGGCGGCGTCAGATCCACTCGGGCCACGCCGGCCCGCAGCTCCGCCGCGCCGGCATCCGCAGCCAGCGCCGCGACCACACCGAAACCCAGCGCCACCGCCAACGCTCGCACCATCGCCCGCATCACGTCACTCCCGCCTCAAAGGCATCTATTTCTTCACGATATCGAACTGCACGCTCAAGCTGGCCGCGACCGGAATCTTCTTGAACTCCCCGGAAGTGTATTCCGTCTTCTCCTTGCCGGCCGCCCCGGTCATCAGGGTGAGGTACGCCCCCATCATGCCGCCGTTGTCGTCGTCTCCCTGTGCGCCGGGCGCCGTCTCGCGAATTGAGACGATGTCGCCCAGCTTCAGACCGGCCAGTTGTGCCAGGCGCTCGGCCTTTGCCCGGGCGCTGGCCAGCGCGGCTTCGTAGGCCTGTTGCTTGGCGGCATCGGGCTGGCTGAGCCGATACGTGGCCAGCGACGTCGGCTTCGCACCCTGGAACTGGGCCTGGATCATGCTGATCGGGCTGGCGCTGAGGTTCACGCCCGCGTCCTTGGCCGCGTCGATGATCAGGGTCAGCGACCGCAGCAGGTCTTCGGCCTGCATCTTGTCGACGCCGGAGAGCGTGACGGTCAGCTCTTCCTGAAAGCCGACCGAGTTGGGCATTTTCGTTTCATCGACCTGTCCGCCCTGGAAGGCCGCCATGGGATTGGCCGGCGTGCCCGAATTGACACTCGGCCCGGAGTCGACGATCGACAGGCCTTCGATGCCCAGTCGCTTCAGCGCGTCGACGAACCGCTTCTTGTTGCCGCGAAACTTTTCCAGGGCGTCGCCCGCCAGTTGGGCGTTGCCGTCGATCTTGGCAGCCAGCTCCATCACGTCGGGCATGGCCTCGGCCACGCCTTCGCCCGAGACCGTGATGCCCCGGCTCTCCTGAGCCCCAGCCGTCAGGGCCGAGAGTCCCACAAGCGCCGCGGCCAGCATCAGTACCCCGCACGACCATCCGCCCCAGACGCGTTTCATAGCGGCACCTCAAGGTTGTTGAATAAGTAGGTCAGGCCGTGGCCTGACGGGCACTCGGCAAGATGTCTCCCTATATTCATTCGTTCGGGCTGCGCCCCGCCGTATTGGCAGGATCGAATGTCGCATCCCGTCGGAGCTCATTGTCCGTACTCAGTCTCCGGCGTTGGTCGAGGCCGGCGGGGGCGAGTCGTTTACCAGGTCGAGCGCGTTTTCAATCAGAATCTCGCCGGTCATCTCGCCCATCGAGGTCTCGGAGATGTACTCGTAGCGATCGAAGCTGTTGAAGTCGACCTTGGTGAGAATGTACCCGAAAGCGTCGTTCGTGAGACCGAACAGCAGGTTGTGTTCGCCCTTCATGTGCCGCTTGAGGTAGTAGCCGATGTTCGGCAGCGCCTCGCCGGGGATGGTCAGAATCTGTGCGTCGCCCAGGTTCACCAGGTTCAGCCGCGCCGTGACCGACTTGTCGTCGTTGTACGGGTAATTCAGCGGCGACCCCTGGATGATCGCCCACATCAGGTCCGAATCGACCGGAAACTTCACTTCGCGCGCATAACAAGCGACGCCCGGATCGGCTTGCGGCTTGGCATCCTTCACGATCCGCTCGGCCTCGGAGGCCATCAACTCGCCGATCCGCACGCACTCGTCCCAGGTGCGCGAGTCGTGCCACTTGGCCTTGAGCGGATCGCTGGGATTGTCCAGCCGGCGGTTGTCGGCCGTGATCATGCCGCCCTGCGCGCCGTTGATGAACATGCCCATGCCTCCCAGGTCGGCCTCGAGCTTGTCGCACAGCGGACCGACCAGGTCGGGGCTGACCAGTCCCACGCCGTTGCCCAGCACCTCGGGATGCACCGCGTAGTTGACCAGCGTGCATAGCGCCTTCCCCTCGGGCGACACCGCCTGAATCACGCTCATCCGCGGATCGTACAGCTCGGGCGCGTAATAGTTGTAGGCGATCTTGCCCTTGGCTTCGCCGGTGGCGATCTTCAACTCGGCCGGCTGCATGTGGTCGAGCGCCTCGTTGATGGCCTTGGCCGCCTGGTTGCACACGAAGTCCATATAGTCCAGATCGCCCGAGGGCTTGCCGTTGCGGGTCGGAAAGCCGTAGCAGTCCGGCGCGCTGTGCGTGTGGGTCGAGGCGATGAGAATATTGTCGGCCGGGATGCGCTCCACCTGCTTGTGCACCCGCGCCGTGAGCACCGAGGGAAAGCCGAGCAGATCGAGCTGCACGATGGCGACCTTGGTATCGCCTTGATCGACGACCAGCGCGCGGGCGGTCAGTTCTCCCTTCTTCGCCTTGGCCGGCCGTCCCGGACCCACGCCGCCGGAGACCGGCAACAGCGGATCGGGCGTGATGATCGTCTTGCCGACGCCGACCTTGAAATCAGCCAGTGCCGGCGCGGCCAGGCAGCAAACAAGTAACACGAGAAAGGGCAGTCGAAGTCGGCGCATGATGGGTTTCCCTTGCGTGGTTGGAGGCGTGCAATTTGGGCGTCCGGCCAGAGGGTCGATTATACTTCGGCGGCGCCGGCCCGTGCCACCGGCGGGTGATAACTTCATAGGGCCTCGAAAGCCTGCAAGCTCCAACGGTTTATTGAGGCCGCGGGCGTGTCCGGGTGGCCACGACAACTTGTTGTCGTGGTGCCGCAGGCACAGGAGGGCGCACGTCACATCGTTCGCGCCGATACGGTTTCTTGGAGCCCGCGCGATCGTGCGTTATGCTGTCAGCCGTATTGGCGTTGCGTCTCGATGCCCTACCAAGCGATCGGCGAATGCCGTCCACAATCCTGCAATGCGATGACGCCATCGATCGACGGCTCTTCTTGCGCAACGCCGGCGGGCTGGCGATCGCGGGCAGCGCGCTGCCCCATCTGGCTCGCGCGGCGACGCCATCGCGCGGCAAGGCCCGCTCGTGCATTCTCGTCTACCTGCTCGGCGGGCCGCCGCATCTCGACATGTGGGATCTCAAGCCCCAGGCACCGGCCGAAATTCGCGGGCCGTTCAAGCCGATCGCCACGGCCACGCCGGGATTGGCCATCTGCGAGCACCTGCCGCGACTGGCCCAATTGTCCAACCGCTATGCACTGGTGCGCTCGGTGAGCCATCCGAATCACAACCACACGCCGATGATCTACTACACGCTCACCGGCCGGCAGGTGGCCCAGCCCGAGCGCGACAACGACGTGCGTCCGCCGATGCGCAGCGACGCTCCGCATCTCGGTTCGATCCTGGCGGCCACGTCGCCTGCCCGCGAGACAGCGTTGCCGGACTACGTGGCGATTCCGCAACTGGCGATTCGCAGCAGTCTCGAGGGCGAGTTCAAGCGAGCGCGTTCGCCCTTGCGCGGCGGCGGCGCCGGGTTCCTCGGCCCGGGCTTCGATCCGTTGTGCGTCGACGGCGATCCGCGCTCGCCCGATGCCGTGCCTGCGCTGCGCCGTCCGCAGGACGTGGCCGCCGGGCGGCACGAGCGCCGCGCGCGATTGCTGGCGCTGCTCGAATCGAAGCGCCCGGCGCTGGCCGACACCGCCTCGTACCGCGAGCTGCGCGATCAGGCCGTCACCATGACCGGCGCGGGCGCCGGCGCCGCCGACACGTTTGCCCTCGACGGCGAGCCGCCGGCCGTGCGCGAGCGTTACGGCGACCATCGCTTCGGCCGCGCGATGCTGCTGGCCCGGCGGCTGGCCACCGCCGGCGTGGCGATGACCACCATCCACTTTAACGAGATGACGCTCTGCGACGGCTGGGACACGCATTCCAACAACTTCGAGGCGCTCGAGAGCGAGCTGCTGCCGATGCTCGACCAGGGCGTCTCCGCTCTGATCGAGGACCTCGACGCCCGCGGGCTGCTGGATAAAACGCTGGTCGTGGTGATGGGCGAGTTCGGCCGCACGCCCAGGATCAACAAGAACGCTGGCCGCGATCATTGGGGCTCGTGCCAGAGTGTGTTGCTGGCCGGCGGCGGCATCCGCGGCGGAGCCGTGCTGGGGGCCTCGGACAAGATCGGCGCCTTTCCGGCCGACCATCCGCTCGACCCGGTCGACATCCACGCCACGATGTACCACTGCCTGGGCCTCGACCCCGAGCGCCTGATCCACGACCACCTGGGGCGCCCCTATCCCCTGAGCACGGGCCAGCCGGTGATGGAGTTGCTGTAGGGCTTCTCCATCACTCATGGGTCGAAAGCACACACCAGGCGCGAAGCGCAAGCGAACCTCTGCCCCTCGAAAGCTGCGAAAGCAACACACCAGCCCGAAGCGCCAGCGAGGGTGCGTAGTCGGGGGTGTGGGGACGCGAACGTGGCAACCGGCAAAGACCCTCGCTGGCGCTTCGGGCTGGTAGGGGGTCGCAGCGGCCGCGCATGGCGGACGCCGCTGTAGGGCGGTCGGCGCAAAGGGTGCGGCTGCGACGGCTCACGGAGTGAGCCTGCTACTTTTCTTCTGCCACGCAGTACAGCATCTCTTGCCGCTTGCCGTCGACTTTCTCGACCAGGCGCATGTAGATGCGGTCGCCGCAGATGGCCGAGCTGCCCATCACGCTGTCGCCCAACTGGTTCTGGGCGAGCTGGTCGTACTTCGTGGGGTCGGCGCGGTAGATAAAGGTCTCGCCGTCGTCGTTCGTGGCGTAGATCAGGTCGCCCACCAGCACGGGCGAAGCGCTAAAGGTACCGCCGAGCCGCTTCTTCCATTTCTCTTCGCCGGTGTCACTCTGCCAGCAAACGGCGATGCCCGCGTCCATCACGGCGAACAGGTGCCCGTCCTTCACCAGGATCGAGGGCACGTACACGCGGTCCTTCGTTTCCCAGGCGATCTCGCCCGAGCCGTCGGCCATCGCGGCCGAGACGTGGCTCTTGGGATAGCCGCCGGTCGAGAAGATCCGCTTGCCGTCGGTGACCGTAGACGTCACGCACTCGGTGGTCGTGCCCGGCGTTTCCCACAAGGTTTCGCCGGTCATCGGGTCGAGGCTCAAGAAGCGGTCGCAGCCGGTCATCAACAATTGATCGCGGCCGGCCACGTTGAGGATGATCGGCGAGGTGTAGTTCGGCTGCTCGGGCCGGTCGTGCTGCCAGACGGTCTTGCCCGTCTTGCGATCGAGTCCCGCCACCACGCCGCCGGCATGGCTGTCGGCCGAGGCGATCACGAGCGAACGATACACGGCCGGCGAGGCTCCATAGCCCTGATGGATTTTGTAGTCGGCGAGCTTGGTTTGCCAGAGCTGCTCGCCCTCGACCGACAGTGCCGTAAGGTACACGGCACCGCTGTTGGCGAACAGCACGTAGACGTTCTCGCCGTCGCAGGCGACCGAACCCGAGGCCCCGGTCGATCGCTCGTGCTTCCGCATGATGCCGCCCGAGTGCACCTGGGCCTGCCACACCGGCTCGCCCGTGGCTCGGTCGTAGCACAGCACCGACTGGGTGTCGGCGTCTTCATCGGCCGTGGCCAGAAACACGCGCGGGCCCACCACGATCGGCGAGCTATGCCCGCGCCCCGGCACGGGCGTTTTCCAGGCGACGTTCTTCGTGGCACTCCACTCCGTGGGCGGCTGCTCGCCAGCGTTAGCCACGCCATTGCGATTCGGCCCCCGCCACCACGGCCAGTCGTCGGCCGCGACGCTGATGCGGTCATCGACCTGCTGGCACAGTGCAGGCACGGGAGAGAGCAGGCAGGCAACAGCGACAACGGGCAGGGTGCGAAGCAGGAGCGACACGATCGTTCACCTGGCGGGATGGAAACAAGGAAGGAAACGCCGGCCGCGTGGGCCACGCCCATTTTAGCCACGGGTTCCGCCGTCGGGCCAGCCGTCTCTACGTTCGGGAGCGGCTCGCTCCGGACGTGTCTCGGCGCGGCAGGTGCGGTAGAATACCGGCATGGGCGAACTTCTCTTCGAATTCCTGCTCGAGTTGATCCTGGACGCGATCCTTGCCGCGGTGCGCCTGGTGCTGTGGCTGGCGATCGTCGTGCCGATGACCTTGTTTGGAATCGTCGCCGAGCGCGTCCGTGACGCGTGGCGCGGCGACTCGATTCCGCAGCCCCGGCTCGCGGCGGAGACGTCACGACGCGGTTCGATTCGGGCCGAAAGGCAAGGATGAACAATCCGCAGCCCAGGCGACGTCGGCGCCGCTTCGCGGTATCTCCGGCAATCCTTCTTCCCGTGACGACTCTCATCGTCATCGGGCTACTTGTGGCTCCTGACGTCCCGCGCGAGGCTTATCTGGCAGCGGCCGGTTCCCTCGCGCTGATTTGGTCACCCTGGGTGGTGACCAACGTCATTCATTGGATGCATTCCCGATGAACACGCTGGTGCTGAAACTCAAACAAGAGCTCGACGAGCAGGGTAACCTGGAAGAGTTCACGAACGACGTCAATGAGATCACCGACTCAGACACACTAGAGCACCTTGACGCAGACGGGCTGCCGGCCACGGGAACGCACGTTTCCGAAGGCATGCTCCTGGTGGCGAAGATTGGCGCGACGAAAGCGTACTCGAAAGCAAGACTTCCGAACGTTCTCGAACGGGCGACGCTTGCTGAGCAAGAGGTGGTTCGAAGGATACGAGCGTTGATCTATGATCGTTCCCTGTATGTCCCCCAGGGCGTTGCTGGAGTTGTAAAGTCCGCATATTTTGAACAAGAGGGCGACCGAAGGGTCGCCGTCGTCCATCTCGAGTTGGATTGAGCCAAATCCGCTCTCGCGTTTGCTTGCACCAATTCCGCGTTTGGGGGGATAATCAAGGCGGACACCTTGCCGGATCCTTCGAGGCGCACGCGATGACGAAACTCTGGCAGCGACTCCGCGGCAGCCGCACGGCATTGTTCGCCATACCGATTCTGGCAATGGCCGGTTTGCTTTGGCTGGCGATCCGTAAGCACGGTCGGCCAATCGACGGCTACACCTGGACCGCGCTAGCGGTCGTCCTGGTTTGTAGCGCGCTGCCTGGCTTCTATCGTCTACGATGGAGATGGGCCGCGCTGATCTTGCTCGTGGGTGTCTACATCGTGCGCCCGGGGCCGTTCCTCGAGTTTCGAATTATCCCGCTCCAGCGGTGGTCGTTGTGCGATGATCACGGCGGTCGCCGGGGACTGCAGATCTCGCCGATGCTACGGTTCGGCCACGACGGTCCGAACACAAAGCTGCTCGAATCGTATCTCGGTCCGCTGCCTCCGAACTGGTGGCAGCAAGCGCCCAATTTTCCCGGCATTCGCGACGGCAACGAGCGCGTGCAGTCGCGCAACCCGATCCTGCGGGACTACCTGCCCGACATTCTCGAGATGCTGCCGGACGACGCGGCCCGCAAGCAGGTGCTCACCTGCCTGGTCGACACCGAGAACCGGCTGCGCGTGCATCAGGGACTGTTGCTGGCCTGTCTGATGGAACTCGGCTATCCGCCCGGCCTCAACGCGGAAACGTGGTGGGAAGCGCATCGCGACCTGTTCAAGTGCGAGCATGACCCCGTGGCCGCCGCGAAGCTGACCCGTGGTTGGTTGCGCAAAATCGAACGACGGCCGATCGAACCCTCTTCTGCCATGAGCAGTTTGTACCGTGCTGCCGATTACCAGGAGCGCGGCTCGTGGGGCGGCCACTGGGATTTCGGCGAGGCGGCGATGAAGCTGGAATGGGACCATCCGCCCGAAGAGATCGACGCCTCCGACAAGATTCTGTGGTGGCCCAGCGCCTCCGAAGCGCTGTTTGGCGAGGGGCAAGTCACCGACGAGCACCTTGTTCGCTATGCTCCAGATGGCTCCGAATTGAGTCGCGTGCCGCAGTACTTCGTCTATAGCGAGGGTTTCGTCGAGCACCTGTTTCGGCGAATGGTGTTGGAACCCAACCCTCAAGACTGGCCCGCCTTCGGCAAGCTCGAATACAAGCTCGATGGCGAAGCCGCCGAGGTGACCATTCTGAACATCAGCGGCAAGGAGCTGGGTCTGCGGATCGACGACCAGGTCTTCCGCGGACTGGACAAGAGCAAGTTCCTCGAGATCTTCAAGGAATGGCAACCGGCCGGGACTTCAGGGGATGTTCATGGCATCGAAGAATAGATCTCCCTTGCCTTCCCAGATGGCGGCATCGAACGAGACGCGCTGGCCGCCGTCGTCGACGCCGTTGCGGCCGACGCTGTAGAGCGAGTAGGTGTCGCCCTGCCGATGGTAGACCAGCGGCCCTTGGCCGTAGGGATCCTCGGGCACCTGGCTGAGATACTCCGGCACCAGGCTTTCGAGCGCGTCGGGCGGCGCCCCTTCGATCAGCACGTGCCGCCGCACGGCCATCTCGGCGATGAGCAGGTTCACGTGCGCCTCGTAGCACTTTCGCGCATTGGCGAATACTTCCATGTGCGCGACCGGGTGCCGATGATGCGTCAGGTGTTCGATCCAGGAGAGTGCCGCGAATCGCCAGGTTCGATCCCGCTCGACGACCACGTTGTAAGGTTCACGGGCCGCTGCCGCCTGTTCCAACTCGCGCGCTAGTGCATCAAGCTCATCGGCATCGAGCTTGGGGATGATTCTCGCAAGCCCTACGATGCCGAGCTGCGCGATGCCGTCCCCCTGCAGGTCGTCATCCATCAGGCCGCCGTTTGCATTTGCATTGGCCAGTCGAATAACAGCGATATAGCTGCTTGCAGCCCGAGCGTCGTTTCCGTCGCCTTCCCAAGCCTTGCCCTCGGCGGCCAGGGCGCAGGCGAGGTTGTGCATCTCCGGGTATCGGGTGAGCCACGCATAGGCGTCCGTCAGGTCGACGCTGGTATGGGGGAGTTCCAGGGCGCGCCGCAACGCGGCCAGGGCTTCGGCGTTCTGCCGCGTGAAGGTTCGGCAGTCCTGCGCCGTCGCCGCTTCGTAGTCCTGTTTCGGAACCGAGGCCCAATTGAAAAGCGAAGCGACCCGCTGCAGCTCATCGGGCGCATTGGGACCGGACGCGGTCGCTACGTCGGGAACTTGCGGCGGCAGTACGGTCCAGTAGACGGAGACCAGGATCCACGCAGAAACTAGTGCGACCATCCCCAGGCCCGCGCGGGCGGCGGTCTGTGTGCTTCGGCTTCGCGCGGGCGTCGCGAGGGCAGCAACCGACGCGTCCGCCGGCGGCGCGGCGCGCGACATCCAGCCCGAGCCGCGCGCGAGCGCGAGGCCGGGCGCCAAGAGCAGGCCGTGAAGGGCCGCTCCCGCTGCGCCGGGCAGCAGCGGCCCCCAGAAGATCATCCTTTCGCTGGAATCGACGGCCCAGATCAGGCAAGCCAACAGCGCGATCCCCGCGATCAGCGTGACGCTCCCGAAGACGAGCACACGCACTTCGCTGCGCGCACCGCCGAGGGCCAGTTGCATGGCGGCGAGCGTCGCCGCACCGAGCACCAGGCCGGCGACGAGCCACGGCGGGAACATGCTGCTGAATCCGAGCGACACGAGCGCTTGTGGCGGGGCTAGACGCACCAGCGCCAACGCCCCCGCGGCCAGCAGCACGCCCCACAGCGCTTCGCGCAACCGGAACTGAATACCCAAGGAGCGTGCCCGCGTGGCATGCTCGGAGTTTTCTCGTTGAGCTCTTCGCCAGGCAGCTCGCGCAGCAAATATCCGCGCAAGCGCCAGGCCCGACATCACCGTAGCCGCTTGTGCGCCGAAGAGCACGATCAACTCGATCGCCCCCAGCGGCGCGAGCACGGCCAGCCCCAGCACCAGCGGCGCCCACCGCCAGAACCAGCCCGCCCGGCCGCGCGCGGCCCACAGCGCCGCCAGGCCGAAGGCCGTCGGCAACAGGAGCGACACGACGATCAGCAACGCGATCGGCGGCATCAGCGTGGCGGCGTTCATGGCCGATCGGTCGGGGGCAGCGGCAAGGTGATTGCCTGATGAGCGCGTTGTTGTCTCACGCGCGCCTCACTTCCTCACGCAAAGAAGCCTATGGCTAGTCCGTGTCGGTGAGCATCCCCACCCATGCCAAGTCCGAATCTCTCCAAAGGAGCACGAAGCACCAGTCCCAAGCCACACCATAGAACCAGTTGGTAAATAGGTAGCTGCAATAGCTAGCGCAGATTTCGCAGTCCTGCACGCGGCCGGGCAGAAGTTGAAAGGCTACATACGGGCCGATTGCACCGAACGCGTCGCCAATGCGAGCTCTTTCGCGAGGAGATGCCTCGGAAAGCGACGGAGAATACGCGCCCAAACGATCAGCCGCCGCACGAGCAAGCACATTCGCAAACTCGACGTTGCACTCTTCGAAGGAGCAATGTTCGTGGATAGGCTCAATCGAGAATTCCGAATGGTACATCGGATCGAATGAGTCTCGTAAGAATCGATGGCACGATGGTTTCGCAACTAATTCCGACAAAACGTGTTTCGCTTCCGATTCGGTGCAGGAGTTCCTGCACTCGCGCTTGAACCAACACCACTCGAAGCGAAAGTTGGACGAAGCGCGCACGTGCTCTCCCAGTTCATGCAACGCGACCGGTGCAAGAGTGGGAGCCAATGGGATCACCGGCGCCTCACTTCCCCACGCAATACAAATGCGTCTTGCTGCGCAGAATGACTTCCTCGCCCACTAAGGCCGGCGAGGCGTCGACGCTGTCGCCCAGGTCGTTGGTCGCCAGGGGCTTCACTTCCGACGCGTTGGCCAACACCAGCGTCGTGCCGTCGCGGTCGGTGAAGAAGATCTTTCCGGCGGCGGCCACGGGCGAGGCGTACACGTTGCGAATGTCGGGCAGCCGCTGCTTCTCGATCACCGGATCGCCCGTCTTGGCGTCGAGCACGGTGAGGATGGCGCTGTTCGACTTGTTGAACCACAGGTTGCCGTCGACCAGCACCGGCGACGGGCAATAGGGCGTATCGCTCGAGCGCGACCAGGCAACCTCGTCGGTCCCCGTGATGTCGCCCCGGGCATCGAGCGGCACGGCCACCAGCGCGCTTTGCGGATAGCCGCTCATCAGAAACACCTTGCCGTCGTAGGCCACGGGGCAGGGGATGATCGCCAGAGTCTGCCCACCGCACTCCCACAGCACGTCGCCGGTTTCGAAGTCGTAGCCCCGGGCCTTCTTGTTCGAGTTGACCACCACCTGCTTGCTGCCGTCGTACTCCACCACCAGCGGCGTCGACCACGACGAGCCCGGTTCGCGCGGCGTCTGCCACTTGGTTTTGCCCGAGTGGGCGTCGAGCGCGTACAGGAACGAATCGCCTTCGTGGTCCCAGTTCACCAGCAGCGTGTCGCCTTCAAGCACCGGGCTCGTGGCCTCGCCGAAGAAGCGATACATGTGCAGATCGCCCAGGTCGCGGCTCCACACCGGCTCGCCGTCCACCGTGAAGCAGTACAGCCCGCGCGAACCGAACGAAGCCCAGACGTGCTTGCCGTCGGTGGTGGGCGAGGGCGAAGCGTAGCCGTGGTCCTTGTGATGTCCCTCGTGCGGCACGGCCTCGGTCACCACCTTCTCCCACCGCAGCTTGCCATCGCCGCGATCGTAGCACTGCACCACGAACTTGTAGTAGTGCGTCGGCCGCTCGATGCGAAACGGATTGCCGCCGGGCGCCTCGGCCTCTTCCGCGGGCGGCTGCTCCTCCTCGCGGTCGGTCTCGATGGCCGTGGTGATGAAGATGCGATCGTCCCACACGATCGGCGTCGACTCGCCCTGGCCCGGCACGGGCACCTTCCATTTCACGTTCTGCTCGCCGCTCCACTCGGTGGGCGGATCGGCCTCGGGCGCAAACCCGTTGGCCAGCGGCCCACGCCACTGATGCCAGTTGTGCAGCTTGGCCTGCTCAAAGTCGTCGGCCACCGCGGCCAAGGGGAAACAGCAAACGAGGGCGAGAAAAAGGGTCGTGCGCATGGTGCCTGGTCGCTCAGGGTGGATGGGGAAGCGTCAGCCCGAAATTATAGGACTCGCGGCGGCGGTGTGCCATTTCGGGGCAGCTATAATGGGGGCCATGAAGCGTGCAATTTGGATGTTGATACTCGCATCGCTTGGAATTGCCATTGGACAGTTGCCTAGCCTCAATGGCCAACTCGATATGGCACTATCGTCGTGCATCTACGGGGCAATTGGAGCGGCCATTCCGTGGGCGGCAGGCGCCATGCGTTTGGAGAAGTGAACTTATTCAAAGTGACCCACTACCGGCACCCAGCTCTCGCCCCGTGTTTGGCATGAGCATTGCACCCCGAATCGTGCGAAGTGCGTCCCGCGGCGAAACCGTCCCCCGGCGTGCAACCCGCTTTCCGACGGGTACAATGACGTCCCGGGCGCCAGAACTCCGCCGCGCTTGTCCAGCCGCGCGATTTCTTCAAGCTGAAAGGACTGCCGCGATGACCCAGCAATCACCGCACCGCCGCGACTTCCTGCACACCGCCGCCGGCGGGCTCACGGCCGCCGCCCTCGCGCGAGGCGCCGCCGCGGCCGAAGCCGACACCTCGGAGAAAAACGCAGGCGGCATTCCCCTCCGCAAGTTCGGCCGCACCGACGAGCGCGTCACTGCCATCGCCCTGGGCGGACATGCCAGCACCAACCCCGGCAAGCTCACCGAGCCGGAGAGCCTCAAGCTCATCCAACGCGCCGTCGACGAAGGCATCACCTTCATGGACAACTGTTGGGACTACCACAGCGGCGTGGCCGAAGAGCGGATGGGCAAGGCACTGGCCGCAGGCAACCGCCGCGACCAGGTCTTTCTGATGACCAAGGTCTGCGGACGCACGGCCAAGGAGGCCAAGGAGAATCTCGAAGACAGCCTCAGCCGGCTGCGCACCGACCGGCTCGACCTGTGGATGTTTCACGAAATCGTGTACGACAACGACCCCGATTGGATCTTCGCCGGCGACGGCGCGATCAGCGTCGGCGTGCAGGCCTTGAAGGAAGGCAAGGTCCGCTATCTCGGCTTCACCGGCCACAAGGACCCGTCGATCCACCTCAAGATGCTCAGCAAGCCGCAACCCTGGGACGCGGTGCTGATGCCGTTGAACGTGATGGACGTGCACTTCCGCAGCTTCCAGAAGCAGGTGCTGCCCAAGCTGCAGCAGCGCGGCATCGCCCCGTTGGGCATGAAGAGCCTGGGCGGCAACGGCTCGATCGTCACCCAGGCCGGCATTCCGGTCGGCGACGCCATCCGCTACGTCCTCTCGCTGCCGATCGCCACCCTGGTCAGCGGCATCGACAGCGAAAAGGTCCTCGACCAGAACCTCAAGATCGTCCGCGAGTTCGCGCCCCTGTCACCCGAGCAGATGGCCGCCATCGAAAGCCGCACCCGCCAGCTCGCCGGCGACGGCCGCTTCGAGCTGTTCAAAACCACCAAGACCTTCGACGGCCCGGTGCACCGCAAGCAACACGGCTTCGCCACGGGGTAGCCTCGCAGGTCATGCACCCCGTGCATGCCAAGAATTTCTTGACGACAGACGAGGAAGGAAACGCAACGACGCCAAGCCGCCAAGCCGTTAAGAAGGAGAGGCGTCAGTTGCTTTCACTGCCCACTAGCCACTGACCACCGACTACTGCTTTCTACCTCAACGTCACCGGCAGCGGATCGAGCCGATCGACCACCTCGTCGCCCCACTGTGCGCGAATCAGCTTCACGCCGCGGCGCATGTCGAGCACCAGCCGCACCGTGCGGTACAGCATGTAGACCAGCACCAGCATCAACACGCGGCTGGTCAGCCAGGAGGCGATGAAAATCAGCGCAAACACGGCGAACATCACCAACACCCGCACCAACAGCGCCATGCGGTAGTCGCGGATCCACTCGGGCAGCACCAGCGCCATCTCCACCTGCTGGTCCGCCCGGGCAAGCGTGTGGTGGCGCAGCTTGAACTCGTGGAGCATCCGCTCCGAACCCAGCGACACGATGTCGGCATGCGGATGCGCCGCCCGATAGCCGCGGTAGGCGCCGACCAGCGCCCCCAGCGGTCCGGTGACCGCCGCCAGGGCGGAAAAGACCACCGTCCACCCGGGCGGACCCGCGACCCGCGCCTTGGCGGCCTGCTCGGCACTGTCGGTCGACAGGAACAGCGACACCAACAGCAAGGCCATGGGCGCAAGGAACCCAATCACGAATCCACGCACCGCGCCCCACAGGATGGACCACAGAGTACGCATGGCAGGAAAGGCCCGAGGCCTGAGGCTTGAGACGACAGGGACGAAGACAGAAACGCAAGACGCAAAGGCGCGAAGGCACCCAGACGTTTAGAAAAGACACGTTTCGCCAGACATCGCAGGGTCTCCCTTTAGTCGCTCACCGGGTTGTAGCCCAGTTGTTATTAGACCCCGCCGCCCCATGCCGCGTCACGCGAATTCGGGGGAAAGACGTGAGGCTTGAGTCCCGAGGCCTGAGGCCTGACCTACTCAGCTCCTTCGTATCCCAACTCGATCGCTAGCTCGTCGCGGCCCCAGTTGGGCGGACAATGGCCGAGTTGCACCCGGCGATGAAAGCTCGACCAGGGCCAAACTCGCACGCTCTGCGCTAGATTGTGTCGAACGGGGTTGTCGTGAAGGTAGTCGGCATGCCGCGCCAGGTCGTCTTCGTCGCGAACGGTGTGTTCCCAGAATCGGCGCTGCCAAACGGCGCGGCGTCGCTCTCGCGTCGGCCCTTGCCTTTGTTCTCCGCCGCCCATCGCCAGCCGCTGGCGTGTGCATTCACCTTTGAGCCACCGCCACCGCTCCGAGTAAGATGACCGTGGAGGAGGCCGCCGAAGCCTGCGAGTGCGACCAGGCCACTTGGTACCGCATCGAAAGCGGCCAGAGCGTCCTGCCGCTATCGCGGCTCGAAGCGATCGCTGAACTGTTGGAAGTCAAAGACATCGACCTGTTACGGAGGTGCGCCGTGGCTGATGATCATGCCAAGCCTGACGACGATCTCGAACCCGTCGACACCTACGCGCTCGAAGAGCAGATGGATGACGACTGGGACGATTCAATCGGTCGGGGCATCAAGAAAGGCCTGGCTGCCCGCGGCGATGCCCAGGCCCAGGAGAGCGACGCCGGCGGCAACGGCAATGGCGTGCCGCTGACCGACTCCGACGTCGACGAGGCCGGCAAGCGCCCGGCCAAGCGGCGGTTGGACAAGGATTACCCCTGATGCCCGACAAAGCCAGTCGTGCTTGCCGTCGTGCAGCCAGCGTTTGAAATCCTCGGACATGGCCTGTCGCAAGATTTGACCCACCCGGTCCCCTTCATCGTCGAGGAACCAGGTCGAGGTCGAGATCGTCGAGCCGCCGAGGAGAAGCCTCGTAGGTCATGCACCCCGTGCATGACAACAATCCCCGGGCCAACGGCTTACCACAAGGTCTTCCTCTGCCACCGCTCTCCTGCTCACCTGTTCTCCTGATCTGAGGCGTCTCGCCACGTCCCGGTCAGAACAGGAGAGCAGGTGATCAGTAGAGCTCGGCCCCCACCCGCACCTCAGCGGTTGGCACGCGCATTGCACCGCAAATCATGCAAAATATGCTCCGCGGCGCCGTCCCCCCGGCGTGCAACCCGCTGTTCGACGCGTACAATACTGTCCCGGGCGCCAGATACCGCCGCGCTTGTCCAGCCGCGCGATTTTCTTCAAGCTGAAAGGACTGCCGCGATGACCCAGCAACCACCGCACCGCCGCGATTTCCTGCACACCGCGGCCGGCGGGCTCACCGCCGCTGCCCTTGCACAAGGCGCCGCCGCGGCCGAAGCCGACACCTCGGAGAAAAACGCAGGCGGCATTCCCCTCCGCAAGTTCGGCCGCACCGACGAGCGCGTCACGGCCATTGCGCTGGGCGGCCGGCAAAGCGGAGCCCAAGCGATGCAGCGACTCGGTAGCGTCGTACTGTCAGCAGTACTGCTTCTTGCATGCGGCGCCTGCTCTCGCAATGCCGGCGAGGCCTTCGTTGACGAGCCACCCACCGGCCTCGTCTTTGGCGGACCGGTCATGCATCCAGCGCTCGAGCCGTTTCAGGGCACGTGGAAGTTTGAGTCGAGTCAGCAGGATCCGATGCCCGCTGGGACCAGCATCTCGGGCGGCCCTGACCTCACGATCACGGGTCACATTCTGCGATTCTCGGTTGGCACGCGCGAGCATCGTCTCTGCCAGATCACCGAGACAGAGGACGGGATCCGCGCCGCGGGCTGGCATCACGAATCCTACAACGATCCCGGCGACATGCAGCGCGTCGAGTGCGAACTGAAAATCCAAGGCGACCGCCTCGAACACCGTTGGCGGATGGTCCCCGACACGGGCTACAGCGACGACCCCGTCATCGCCGCGGCCGACTACGTCGCTCCCACGTATTCGCCAGACGACGAGGTGACACCCTGGTGGATCGATTCGTATTCACGCGCACCTAAGAATTAGGTTGCGACTTACTCGGCTAGCGATCGCAAACCAAACGCTCTCGAGTCTTCAAGGAGCAAGTGCGTGGCAGCTTCCATCAAGGTTGATCTGGCCAGCCCACCCGATCGCAAGCGGTTGGTAGCTCAGATCATGGTAGGCAACGAGCAATGGGCCGAACTCAACCAAGAGCAGCGTGACTTGGAGCTTGAGTTCTATACGAGATCGGACGGCAGGCCGTGGGTACTTTCCTTCGATGACGCCGTTGGCGCCCTCAATCTAGCGCGGCAAAGACTCATCGGATAGGCTCAAATGCCCGTCGCTCGGCGGGCCAACTACGTCAATTTGTCAGGGTAGACATGCTTGCGACCTGAAAGCATGCTCACGCGAGCGTGAGCATGGCACCCACGATCGCACGGTTCTTGTGCCCGACAACTAAGCGTAGTAGGTCTACTACGCACCGCTAC
>QQVE01000049.1 GCA_003389325.1 Planctomycetota bacterium | reverse complement strand
CCGCTGGGCGGCCAGAAGTGCCGCCCGCGCTACAGCCTTCGGCGATTTGCTGGTGCGTGCCATAATCGGCATTACGCACCCGATCCAGCTAGCAGCCTAAGCCAGCAGGGGAGTTTTCTTCAGAGCCCGTCAGCACTCTTTTTTCGGACAGAGGAGGAATGGCGATGTGGAACACTCGCGCTTTTCGTGCGCCGCGGCTGACGCCTCTGCGATCGAACGGGGTGCTACTTGCGGTACTCGCCACTATCTGGGTCGGCTTGGCAGACCGCTGCGGCGGCCAAGAGTATGAACGACGCCTTCTCACTGCTACCGCCCCCGCACAGCGGGTGACGATGCCCGAGTTCCTGCCCGCGCTCTCCGCCAACGAGGAAAAAATCCTCGCGGCACTCGAGCAACCGACGGAGATCAACTTCGTCGACAGGCCGCTGCGAGACGTCGTCGAGTACCTGGGAGAATACCACCGCAAGGATGGCCTGCAAGTCCAGTTCGATTCGCGCGCCATGGAGGATATCGGGATCGAATCGGACGTGCCTGTCTCGATCAACGTGAAGGGTCTCTCGTTGCGCGCCGCGCTGTCGCTATTGCTTTCCGACCACGATCTAGTGGCGCTCGTCAAGGACGACGTGCTGATGATTACGACGGCTGACGTCGCGGAGTCGCGGCTGGTGACGCGCGCCTATCCGGTCGGCGACCTGCTCGAGCCGAGCGATGAGATGGACTACGAAGGAAAAGAGTACAACGCGCTGGTCGAGGCGATCACCGAGTGCGTTGAGCCCGACTCGTGGGAGAAAAGCCGCGGTCGCGGCAACATCGCTGTTGTGGGCGACGTGAAGTGCCTCGTGATATCGCAAACGCGAGACGTTCACCGCGACGTGTTGCAATTGCTGCGATCGCTGCGGGCGGGCCGCAAGATGCAACCCGCCAGGTAGGACATCTCGAAAACGAACGCAAGCGCGCGTGCTTGGCAGGAGAGAACTGGCGATGGCAGCGACGATCGAAATAGGCTCTTCACGCCTTCCGCGCATGTGTTCGGCCGCAGCGCGGATGGCACTGGCGATTACCGCGCTCGCTTTCGCGAGCCTCGGCCACGGGCAGGAGTGCGACGATCCCTTTGCCGACAATCCCTTTTTCTTCGATCCTGAGTTCCAGCCGCCACCCCCAAAGAAGCCTCATGTGAACGTGATCGTCGTGCGGCCGTCTGCCCCGGGCCCCGACATTGCGCAAAGCGAAACGAGCGAAGTTCTGCCGCGGCCATCGCGGCACGAAGAGCGGATTGCGGCCATGCTGGCGCGCCCGACGAAAATGGACATACGCGACATGCCGCTTTGCGACGTCGTGGCCTCGCTGAGGGATGCCGCCCCCGAAGTTAATTTCCACGTCGATCAGCGAGCATGGGAGATTCTCAGACTAACTCGCAATGATTCGATGACTTTGACGGTTGACGATGTGCCGTTGCGCTCAGCGTTGGCAATCGTCCTGCGGCCGCACGGTCTCGTCGCGATGGTGCGGCACGACGCGCTGGTGATCACACACGAAGACGAGGCTGAATACTCGACGATGCATAGGCGGGTCTATCCCGTGGGCGATCTGGTTCAGTCCCAGCAGCAAGACTCCTTCTTCGCGCTGGTCGACGCAATCAAGACGACGGTCAATCGCGAATCCTGGGACGACAAGGGCGGACCGGGAACAATCGCGGTCGTGCCGGCTGCCGGGTGCCTCGTCATCTGGCAATCGCCGAACAACCACGACGAAGTTCTCAAGCTGTTGCGAGCACTGCGCGCGGCACAGGAGCTTCGCCGGGGCGAATAGATAGTTTATTGATTCTAACTTGGGACGCGTCAACACCCCTTACTTCGGACAGAGGAGGAATGGCGATGTGGATCTCTCACGCTTCT
This sequence comes from Planctomycetota bacterium, assembly GCA_003389325.1. Taxonomy (GTDB): domain Bacteria; phylum Planctomycetota; class Planctomycetia; order Pirellulales; family PALSA-1355; genus LB-PLM-3. Next base: position 21,068 of record QQVE01000049.1, on the reverse strand, counting down.
CGTGCGCCGCGGCCGATGGGACTCGTGATGGCCGCGGCCGGATCGCTGGCCTTGTCTCTGACGGCGCTATCCCCTGTGAGTCGCTGTTGCGCCGCCGACAAGAACGAACCGGTGGCCACCAACGAACACGCAGCAGACGGTCGTGAGCGGCCCGAGTTTTTTCCAGCGATTCCCAAGAGCGATCAGAAGATTCTGGCGGTGCTTGAGCAACCGACGAAGATGGACTTCGTCGACATGCCGTTGCAGGATGCGATCACGTATCTGGCCGACTACCACGGCATCGCCATGCAACTGGATACGCCGTCTCTCGAGGACGTGGGCCGCGGATCGGATACGCCGGTGACGCTCAACGTCGACGGGGTTTCCCTGCGTTCCGGCCTGGCACTCTTGCTCGCCGACTATGACCTGACCGCCGTGGTGCAGCACGATGTGCTGCTGGTGACCACCCAGACCACGGCCGACTCGATTCTGTTGACGCGCGCGTATCCCGTCAGCGATTTCGCCGAAACGAAAGACACGTCGTACGACGCTTTGGTCGACGCGATCACAAGCTGCGTCAAGCCGCATACGTGGCGCGAGTCCGGCGGCCCGGGAGAAATCCGGGTCGTGCCAGGTGCCGGTGCCGTCGTCATCTTGCAAACGCGCGAGGTCCACGACCAGGTGCTGACGCTGCTGCGAGCGCTGCGCGCGGCACAGGAGTTTCGTCACGGCGAATAGATGCGAATCGCATCTGAGTTGGGACGCATCGAAACATTTCTTGAACAGAGGAGGAAGGACGATGTTTGTGACGATTTCTTCCGCAGCGCGTGCTTCGTGGTCTCTGCCTGTCGTTCTGGCGGCGGCTTTGATTGCCGGAGACTGGCTCGGGCAGCCGAGCTTTGCCCAAATTGCGGACAATCCGTTTGGCCCCCAACCGCTCGTGGACGGCGCGAAGGACCTGATCGCCGACGAGGATCCCTTCGGCGATCCGGCAGACGAAGCTGCGGTGACGGTCGACGACGACCCGTTCGGCGATCCGGATCCACCGGCGACCGCAGCCCAAGACGACAACCCGTTTGGCCCTGAACCGGAATCGTCAGACGCGCCGGCGGCGCCGCGCGACAATCCGTTCGCCGCTCCTCCGGATAAGCTTGGGGCGGTGGCTTTCTGCGAAAAGATCGAGTTTCTGCCGCGGCCGTCGAAGGAAGAGCAGCGGATTCTCGCTGCGCTTGCGCGTCCCACGAAGGCCGACTTCATTGACACGCCGCTTCAGGACGTCGTCGCCTACTTTCAAGACTTTCATGACCAGATTCCAATCCAGGCGGACAAGCGAGCGCTCGAGGATCTGGGCTTGGGCGTCGACACGCCGCTTTCGCTCACCGTAGCGGATATCCCGCTTCGTTCAGCGCTTTCGCTGTTGCTGCGCGACTACGACCTGGTGGCCTTCATCGAGAACGACGTGTTGCTTGTCTCCACGGCCGACCGGGCGGAGTCGTCGCAGATCACGCGCGTCTACCCGGTGGGCGATCTGATCGAGAAGAAGGATGCCTGCTCGTACGACACCTTAGTGCGAGCCATCACGGCCGGCGTCGACAATCAGACGTGGCACGACGTGGGCGGGCCGGGCACGATCACGGTCATGCCGATCGCCGAAAGTCTCGTGATCTCGCAATCGCGCGGCGTGCATGACAAGGTGCTGGAACTGCTCCGGGCCTTGCGACAGGCCAAGGACGCCAAAGGCAAGCCGTAACGCAACTGCAGCGGCTACGACTTCGCAAAGTTGGCCGTGAACATCCAGGTGCCGCCGTCGATCCGCTCGAGGGCGAAGCCGGCCTCTTCGGCCAGGTGTTGCACTTTGCCGCGCGATTGGTAGTGCGGATCGCCCATGATCTCGGTGATCGACAGCCAGCCGCCGGGCTTGAGCACGCGAAAGCACTCGCGCACCGCGGCGGTGCGGTCGGGGATCTCGCCCAGCACCGTGCACAGATACACCAGGTCGACCGAGGCGTCGGCCAGTTCGAGCTTCGTGGCGTCGCCGACCATGGTGGTCAGGTTGGTCACGCCTTCGCGCTTGGCCCGGGCCTCGACCTTGGCAATCATCTTGGGCTGAATGTCGATGCCGATGGCCCGGCCGCCGGGCAGCACGCGAAACGAGGCCGGCACGAGCAAGCGGCCCGGGCCGGGTCCGATTTCGAGGATCGTTTGCCCCGGCGCGATCTGCATGCGGTCGAGCGTCTTCTCGGTGCCGGCCCACCAGTCGACCAGCGACCCCTCCAACATCCAGCCCAAACCCGAGGGGCACGGCAGCGTGAAGTAGTTGCTGGCCACGCGCCAGGCGAAAAAGAACGCGAAGAACGCCAGCAACAATCCGCCCACGATCCACAGCAGTTGCGTCATGGCTTCTTCGAAATGCGAGTACCGGCCGACAGGTAGCGTCCTGCAAGAGGGTTCTACTTCAACACGTGTTTCTGGAAGAACTCCCAGATGAGATCGTTGGCCGAGATGTCGCGGGTCGACTTGCCGATCAGCGCCAGCGGCGATTTGACGCCCGGCCAGGTGTGCCCGCCGCCGTGAATCGTGTACAGCACGACTTCGGCTCCGTCGGTGCCGGGCCCGAACACCTGGCAGGTGACCCGGGTCTGGTCGTCCTCCACGTCGGGCAGCTCGCGCGTGTCGGGCTCCTCGGGGCAGCCGTTGAGCCGGGCCCAGGTGCGCACCGAATCGTCGACCGATTTGAAACTCAAGAAGGCCGGCGTCTTGTCGCCGGGTCCGTCAAAAGGCACGATCCCATCGTCCGCGCCGTGAAAGTGCAGCACCGGCACGGGCCGTTTCGGCTGGCAGTCTTCGAGCGCCAGCGTTCCGGCCACCGGCGCCACCGCGGCAATGCGATCGGATAGCTCGGCCGCCAGGCGGTAGCACATCATGCCGCCGTTGGACATGCCGGTCGCGTACACGCGGCGGGCGTCGACGTTCGCCGCGCGTGCCAGGTCGTCGAGCAAGGCGGCAGTGAAACGCACGTCGTCGGCCTGCCGCTCGGCATACGGGCCGGAAAGGCCGCCGGCGTTGAACGTGAGCATCAGGCCGGTGCGGCCCGTGCCGTTGGGATAGACCGCGATGAATCCGGCCTCGTCCGACTTCTTGTGCATCTGGCAGAACAGCGTCATCAGCCGCGCGTTCATGCCGGCGCCATGGTAGATCAGCACGACGGGCGTCGGCGTGCCGGCATCGTAGCCTGGCGGCACGTGCACCAGGTAGGAGCGCTCGCGGCCGTCGACCGTGAGCCTGCGATCGTGGTCGCCGGGCGTAAGCGACTGGGCGGCGGTGCGGTCGTCCGTCCCCAGCACGGTGCGCAGTTCGTCGTCCGAGAGCGCGCGGGTCCACACGGCCGCGTGCTGCATGCTGCCGGTGAAGGGACGCACGACGCGGTCGCCATCGGTTTCGGCTCCGATCAACAGCGGCTCGTCATTCAATACGAGGTTGCCCTCGGCCTCGGTACGCGCCAGCACCCGGCCGTCGCAGAGAATCTCGAGCGCCCTGCCGTCGTAGCGGCCCACGAGGTCGTGCCAGGCGTCGGCGTCGATCTCTGTCACGGGAAACGATGCCTGACAGAAGCCGCGGTCGGTGCGGATCTCGAAGCCGATGTCGGCACTGTCCGTGCCCGGCAGGTCGGCGCCGAACAGATTGAAGTTCAGCCGGTCGTGTCCGCCGCGCTTGGCGAACAGAGCCTGCGACCAATTGCCGTCGGCAGCGCGAGCCCGCAGGTAGACGGTCACGGCGTCGCCGGGCACGCTCCACTGTTTGCCGGCGTCGAAGTAGCCGTCTTCGAGTTGAGCCACCGTGGCGTCGGCATCCGCGGCGGGGCCATCCGGGCTGTGGCCGGCAACGACCTGGCCGTGGACCGCCAGCGGCGGTTGATGAGCACTGGGCCGCTCGCCGAGTTCCCAGGCCAGGGCGGCTTCGGCCCACAGGCGCTCGCGCGGCGAAGGATCCTGGCCGCGGGAGAGGCGTTTCAGTCGTAGGTTGCGAAACTGGGCCTTCATCGGCGGGCCGGTATGCAGTTGCATGGCCAGCACGCCCCGCGCCTCGAACTGCTGCGGATCGTTGTCGGTGCAAACGGCCACCAGCTTGCCGTTGATCGACAGCGATAGGTTGGGTCCGTCGGCCACGAGGTGATATTCGTGCCACTGATCGAGTTGAAAGTCTTGAGCCCCTGGGGCCAGTTCGAGCGGCACGACGTGCTTGGCGCCCTCGGCATCGAAGCGGCTGCGCTCGCCTTCGAGCGCCAGATCGTGCCGGCCGAACTCGTCGTACAGCCGCACTTTCCAGGGCTGGCCGAAGTTGTTGTCGACCTGGTATCCGGCCACGTCCCCGCCGGGCAGCAGGCGGCTGCGAAATTGAAACCCGCCGTTGGTGTTGCCCGTGGTCGAGCCGGTGAGGCGAAACTCGAGCTTCAACTCGAAGTCGTCGACCAGCTCGTTTTGGTACACAAGGTACTGGTTCATCGGCGGCGCGTGCTCGGCCGTGATCGTGCCGGTGATCGCACCGTCCTCGACGCTCCAGAAGCTCATGTCCTGCCCGACCCAGCCGTCGAGCGATTTGCCGTCGAAGATCGGGACAAAGCCGTCGGCGGCGGATGCCGAGGCGGGGATCAGTGCGATGGAGACGAGGAGGGAAACGCAAAGACGCAGAGACGCAAAGACGCAAAGAAAGGAACGGGGCGACTTTGCAGTCGCGTTATCTTTCGAGCGCCGAGCATTCGTATTGGTGAACATGGATGTTGCCTAAGGCGGAGAGAGATAAGGCGCTTCGCCGGTGGACGTGAAAAGGGGCGATCTTTTCGTGGCGACGTTGCGTCTTGACGTTTCCTCTCAAACGGGAAAATACACGCAGCGCGAACCCTGGGTACTAGGTTAACGTCCATGCCCGAGAATGCCATCGGCCGCGGGGGGCGTTTTTCGCCGCGGGAGTTGACATCGGCGGCTTCCCCCGGCAAGCTGCCACTGACCCTTCTCGGGCCGTAGATCCTGTCCGCAACGAACGCGTCCGCTGCCCGTCCTCGGGTGTCCCATGAGCTTGGAGGTGTCCCATGCGTAGCGTCTGGTGTTTTCTAATCGTACTCGCGCTGCTGGCTGCGCCTGCGGCGGGGCAGCATGCCGCTCAAGGCGAATCGGACAAACGGCCGCCGTTGATGGAGGGCCTGGGCGACATCCATCACCAGGTCACGACCGACAAGCCGCTCGCGCAGAAGTACTTCGACCAGGGCATGCAGTTGATGTTCGCCTTCAACCACGACGAGGCGATTCGCGCGTTTCGCGCGGCCTCGGCCGAGGATCCCAACCTGGCCATGGCCCACTGGGGCATCGCGCTGTCGCTGGGACCCAACTACAACCTGGAAGCCGAGCCCGAGAAAACCGAGGCGGCCTATCTGGCCCTGCGCAAAGCGCAACAACTGGTGAAACAAGCCACGCCCAAGGAGCAGGCTTACGTGGCGGCGCTTTCCGAGCGCTACTCGGAAGATCCCGATGCCGACCGCAAGCAACTGGATCAAGCCTACGCCGACGCGATGCAGGCCATCGCCACGCGCTATCCCGACGATCTGGACGCCGCCGTGCTCTCGGCCGAAGCGATGATGCAATTGCGCCCCTGGGACCTGTGGTCGAAAGACGGCCGCACTCCCCTGCCCGGCACCGAGGAGATTGTCGCCACGCTCGAATCCGTGCTGAGCAAGAACCCCAGCCACACGGGCGCCAACCACTACCACATTCACGCGGTCGAGGCCTCGGACCATCCGGAGCGGGCGCTGGAAAGCGCCAAGCGGCTCGGCACGCTCGCCCCCGGCGCCGGGCACCTGGTGCACATGCCTTCACACATCTACTACCGGCTGGGCATGTACGACGACGCGGTCGAGGCCAATCGCGAGGCGGTCAAGGTCGACGAGAAGTACATCGCCGCCGAAAAGCCGATGGGCGTCTACCCGATGATGTACTACCCGCACAACATCCACTTTCTGTGGGCCGCCCTGTCGATGGAGGGACGCAGCGAAGACGCGATCGCGGCGGCCAAGCGGCTGGGCGAGAAGCTGACGCCCGAGATGGCCCAGCAGATGGCCATGGTCGAGTACTTTCTGCCGGTGGAGCTGTATGCCCTGGTGCGATTCGAAAAATGGGACGAGGTGCTGGCCAAACCGGCGCCGCCTGAGAACCTGACCTTCTTCAGCGGCATGTGGCACTACGCCCGCGGCAAGGCGCTGTCGGCACAGGGCGATTCGGCCGGCGCGCAGAAGGAAGCGCAGGCGCTGGCGAAGTGCCTGGCGGAGACGCCGCAGGATTTCCTGCTGATGCGGCATTCGGCCGTGCTGCTGTTGAGCATCGCCGAAAACGACCTGGCCGCCACGCGGGCCGAAGCCGCGGGCAACCTCGACGAGGCCATCGCGCGGGCCCGGGTGGCCGTGTTGCTGCAAGACACGCTGCTCTACGACGAGCCGCCCCCGTGGTACTTCCCCCAGCGCGAAACGCTGGGCCGCCTGCTGCTCGAAGCCGACCAGGCCGAGCAGGCCGAAGCCGTGTATCGCGAAGACCTGAAAAAGAACCCGCACAGCGGCCGGGCCCTGTTCGGCCTGGAGAAGAGCCTTCGCGCTCAGGACCGCACCGCCGAAGCGGACGAGACCAAGGAGTTGTTCGACAAGGCCTGGGCCCGGGCGGACGTTTCGCCGTAGTAGGAAACGGCAGGAAGAGACAAGGAGGGAACGCGACGAGGAAGAAACGCAAAGACGCAGAGACGCAAAGTCGCAAAGAGAGACAAGGAAGAAACAGACGGAAGAAGTAGAAGAAGAACAAGATGAGGATGAGAGGTCTGTTCGTTTCTCTTGCTCTTTTCCTCTTTGCGCCTTGGCGTCTTTGCGTCTTGGCGTTTACTTCCTCGTCCCTCCCAAATCAAGCAGCCTTGACCAGCGACTCGCTGACTGGCACGGGCACGGCCTTGACCTGCGGACGGGCCGGTTCGGCCAGTAGCGACAGCGAGGCGACGACCACCTCGGCGCTGATGTCGAAGAATTGCGAGATCTGGCGAATGCTGCAGCCGCGCATCTCGGCGACGTACCGCAGCGCGCGGGCTCGCACACACGTGAGGTAACGGGGGTTGGTGAAGCAGGCGATCTGCTCGGCTTCCCACTGGGCGATGCGGCGCCGCACGTCGGGCGTTCCGGTGATCGGAACAAACTGTTCGGAGCAGTGGCCGGCCAGCAATTGCCAGTCTTCGATCAACGTCGAGCCGGCCGGTTGTGTGGTTGAAAGGCTACGCGACATACGGTTGGTCCACCAACTCCGCCTAATAGACCGTTGAAGTAGGCCCTCCTGGCCAGCTTCAACCTCGCAGGTTCGGAGCAAAGCTCCACAGGGCTCGCAAAACAACGACTGGCGTCGTCACTTTGAGATCGCATCCCTGCGATCGCCAAACGAAAGCGACGATCGATGGGTTCCTCGTGCGATGCAAGGCACCCGTCGTCGTCGTGGGTTTTCCAACATTTCATCGTCCTGTCGGCGCGGAATCTGTGAGCCTAAGCGGCGGGCATGCAAGCGTTTCGGACGGGGCCTCCGTGGATGCAGGGAATCTGACGGATTTGTGGAATCTGGGCGTGTGCGAGCCGTGTACAGGTTCGGGGGCTGGCGACGCTTGCAGCGCGATTCCCTCCCTCCCCCGCGGCGGGTACGTTGATAGGATTGCTGTCGCCTTGCGAGGGCCCGTTGCGGGCTTCGGCGACCGCTCACGAACCACCCGGGAGACGCCATGCCGGACACGAAATACGCGATTGTTACCGGAGCCGCCAGCGGCTTGGGAAGAGCCCTGTCGCTGGAGTTGGCCAAGCGCGGCTGGGTCATCGCGCTGTGCGACCTGAACGACGAAGGCAGCGCCGAAACGCTCGAACTGGTCCGCGGCGCGGGCGGCGACGGCCGGGTCGAGCACCTCGACGTGACCCAGCCCGAGGAGTGGGAAAAGCTACGCGACAAGCTCACCGCCGACTGGCCGCGGCTCGACTTGCTGGTGAACAACGCGGGCGTCGGCGTGGGGGGCGAAGTCGGGCAGCTCTCGCTCGACGACTGGAAGTGGATCGTCGACATCAACCTGTGGGGCGCTATCTACGGCGTGCACACGATGGTCGACTGGCTGAAGGCCAACCGCGGGTCGCACATCGTGAACATCGCCTCGATGGCCGCCATCGTGTCGGCACCGAGCATGGCTCCCTACAACGTCACCAAGGCCGGCATGCTCTCGTTTTCCGAAACGCTGTTCGGCGAGCTGATGCCGCACGGCGTCGGCGTGACCGGCGTGTGCCCGGCGTTTTTTCCCACCAACATCATCAACAGCGGACGCTTCGCCAGCGACGACCAGCAAAAGACGGCCGCGAAGCTGATGAGCAGCTCGAAGTGCACGGCCGAATACGTCTCGCAGCGCATTCTGCGAGCCATCGACCGCAAAGACCTGTACGTGTTCGTGCCGCGCGTGGCGACGTTCTTCTGGCGGATGAAGCGGTTGATGCCGGTGCGCGTGCTGAAGATGATCGCCCGGCGCAACGCCGAAGTGGCCGGCGCGGCGGTGGGGCAATAGAGCTACGGAGCGGTCAGATGCTGGGACTCAAAGGACGCACACAGGCGCGATGGCTGGCCCAGGTCGACGAAGACCTGCCGGCGATCCTGGTCGATCACGCGCACTGCGAGAAGAAGGCGGCCGGCACCGCGATGAACCTGATCTTCTGCTACGGCACCCGGGTGCCGGAGGTGTGCGGCGAACTGTCGGAGATCGTGGTCGAGGAGCTCGAGCACTTTCGGCAGGTGCTGGCGCTGCTCGATGCGCGCGGCATTCGCTTTAGCTCGCTCAAGCCGAGCGGCTACGGCCGCAAGCTGAACGACCTGGTGCGGCCCGGCGAGCCGGAGCGGGCCGTCGACCGCTTGCTGGTGGCCAGCCTGATCGAGGCGCGAAGCTGCGAGCGGTTTTCGCTGTTGCGCGAGCACATCTCCGACGCCGAGCTGGCCGAGTTCTACGGCAGCTTGTTCGAATCGGAAGCCCGACACCACAGCACGTACGTGCAGATGGCCACGCGCTTCGCGTCCGAGGCCGAGGTGCGTTCGCGGCTCGAGGAGCTGGCCGCGGCCGAAGCGACGATCATCGCCGAGGGCGACCCGCTGCCGCGAATGCACAGCTAAAGGTTTAGCCCGGAGCCACCGGCGACGGCGCGTCTGACGCAACGCGCCGTCGCCGGTGGCTCCGGACGTATCGGTAGAAAGCCGGTGGCTATTTGTCGGCCAGCAAGCGCAGGTTGTTGAACATGATCTGCTTGGTGGTCGAGCCGCCCTTGTGGGCGTCGATCTCGAGGATCTTGGTCGGCAGATCGAACTGGCCCACGCGCTGCCAGGAATTCCAGTAGCCCAGGGCGTGGCGCAGCTCGCCGGTCTTGGAGTCGAAGAAGTTCATGGTGAACGAACGCGGCAGGTACTTGTTCTCGGCGTTGCGCTCGATTTCCATGACGCTGATCGTGAACCGCATGGGGCCCATGAAGCGATTGACCTCCATGATCACGTCGTCCTTGATGCGATAGGCGCTGCTGAAGTCCTCGTCGCCGAGGCTGATCTTGCGGCCCAGCGGATGGCTGTCGTCCTCGTCGACATAGGTGACGTTGCCTTCCGAGACTTCGCCGTCGGGCATGCGGTGCTGCACCAGCGAATAGAGCTGCTCTTCGGCCCAATCGGCGGCCGGCGACTCGGGCAGCTTGAGCGTGACGCCGCCGTCGGCGTCGATCTCGACGGTGCCTTGCAGCTCCTTGTCGTCGTAGTGCACGGTGAGGTCGGCCGCGAAGCCGGGAAACTCGTCTTCCCACATGGCCCGGCCGTCGCGTGCGCGCTTCAGCGCGTCGATGGCCGAGAGCTCGGGCTCGGCGCTGGCCGACGCCGGGGGAACGTCGAGCACCAGGGTGGCGTAGTGCCAGGTCTGGTTGTATTTCTTGCCGTCGCGCTCGCCCGACTTCTCGGGGTCGACGTGCCCGGCCCGAATGGCCCAGCGGCCCGGCAGAGCGTCGAGCTCGGCGCGGCCCTCATCGTTGGTCTCCAACTGGTGCTGTTCGCCCTCTGGATCGACGAACACCACATCGACGCCCGCCGGCTTGCCGTCGAGCAGCACCTGCACGGCCAGCTTATCGCCGGACAGCGCGGGCACCAGGTCGAGCTTCAGTTTCTTGGCCCGGGCCAGGCTTTCGTGGGCGGCCCAATCGCCGTGGAGCCGCTTGGCGTAGTACTGCAGCATCACGCCCGTGCCGGGGCCGCGCTGATAGACGCCATAGTCCCACGAGCCTTCGAGGCTGGCGGGCGACTTGCCGGGGCACTCGGCCACCAGGGCGGCCGACTCGTCCGCGGGGGCGGCCAGCTTCACTTCCTGCACGTCGCCGTCGGCGCCGCGGAGCCAGACCTTCGTGGCCGCGGCCTTGCCGATCAGGTGCGGCTCGCCCGGCTCGGGCGCTTCGGAGAAATACAGCGCGGCCTGCGATCCGCCGTCGGCAGCGGGGCGCACGTCCAGCCAGATAAAATGGGCCCGGGCCGCGGAAGCACCGAGCACGGCCAGCCCCAGAAGGGCTCCAAAGGCGTAGCGAAGCATGGGTCTTTCCTTTGCTCTCTTGGCGACACCGGACGGCAGCGCGGCGAGGTGCGCGCTTTCGCCCGGGGTCTTTCTAGTAGTCAATGTTTTCCTCGCCCGCGCGAGTCGCCAGGGCGTTGTAGACGCGGTGTTCGATGTCGTCGGCCACGAATCGCACGCTGCCGTCGGCAAAGGCGAAATACAGACCGCCGACGTGGTCGCTGCGAAACGAGTCGTACTCTTCCCAGAACAATCCGTACTGCTTGTTCACCAGCCGCGTGCTGTTGGGCAGCGCCAGCGTCGATCCCCAGGTCACGCCGGGATAGGCGACGGCCCAGCGCGTGTCGCCCCAGCGCACGACCATCGGCTTGCAGGAGTCGAACATGTAGTTCTCCAGCCCGAAGTCCTTTTCGCCCACCATGAACGTGCGGGACGTGCCGTCGGCGATCTTGGCGAACGTCACGTATCCGTACTTGGGGTGGACGATCGTCCCGTCGTGCGGCGGCATGTCGGTGAACAGCGCGTCGTGGTTGGCGGCAAACGTCAGTCCCGACCCGGTGCACACGGCGTAGCTGCCCGGGGCCCCGTATTCGCCGCAGGCCGTGTCCGGCTCGGGCACCTGGCGCGGCAGGGCCATCGACGGGCACATGTACGTCGGCATCGGCGTGTTGGCGACTTTCAGGTTCGCGTCGGTGGCGCGATAGGACTTGGTTTCGTCGAACAGGTCGGCGCTGGTGCCCTCTTCGAGAAACGGCAGGATAGCGATAAACGTGCTGTTGCCGGCCCCGTTCGTTCCGAAGTCGAGCCGCGCGGTCGGCAACTGCCGGTGCGCATCGGAATAGTTTTGGATGGCCACCGCGATCTGCCGCAGATTGTTGCGGCACGACGAGCTGCGGGCGGCCTCGCGCGCCGCCTGGATGGCCGGAAGCAACAGAGCCACGAGCACGCCGATAATGGCGATGACCACGAGCAACTCGACGAGCGAAAAGCCGCGCTGACGCCAGCGTCGCGTCGTGGCCGGGCTGCAATCCATCGAGGCGTCCTGCAGAAAACCAAAAGGCGGCGGCGAGCCGGCTCAAGGGGGGAACCGGCCCGCCGCCCGTAAGGAGATCGCTAAGCTTGCTTGGCACCGAGTCGGCGGCGGCCCAACCACGCCAAGGCGGGCAGCGCCACAAGCGCCAACCAGGCGCTGGCCGGCTCGGGCACCTCAACCACGGTCAGTTGCGGGAGCGGCACCGTGCCGTTGTCTTTCGAAGCAAACACGGCATAAATCCAATCGGGCGAGCCGCCGACCGGGGTATCGCCTTCGAGGATCAGGCCGTTGTTCGTGACCGTGCCGTCGAGCCAGTCCTTCACCAGCGCCGTCACGTCGAACGAGACGGTCTGGTTGATGGCGTCGATCGTCAACTGGTCGTACTGCGCGCCGACCGCGGGAATCGACCCGTCGGTGACCGTGGTCTCATCCCAGGCACCGGCGCCCAGCGCCGACAGGTTGACCGTGATCGGGTTGGCGGCACTGGGGCTGACGCCGAACGTGGTGGCCTCGGTGCTGATGACGTACAAATCGAGCGAGGCCGAAACCACTTCGGCCGACGTCAAGCCGAGCGAGGCGACGTCGAAAGCGAGCACCGAACGCGTGCTGTGGCCCGTGGTGGTAAGCCCGGCCGGCAGAAAAGCGCCGAACGGGGGCGAGTTCATGTTGAAGGCTGGCAAAAACTGGTATCCAAACGCATCATCGGTCGGTGCAAGCGGCGTCGCCTCGGCGGGCCGCGCCACGCAGACAACGGCAAGCAAACTCAAAATGACAAACACACGGCAATTCATGTCGATTCAACCTCGGTGTGAAAATGCAAAGGTGGGAAACACATCGGGTCCCCGAATCACGCTCAAACGTCAGTAGCTGCTCCTTTCAGGCAGGCAGGCCTCGCGTCGGCGAGCATCAGCTCGCACGTTGGAACGGCAACGCGAGCGGGGAATCGAGCGTGGCGGGCGAATCGGCAGAAAGCCGGGTGGCGGGCTAGCTCAGCAGTGTTGAGAACGCGTCTCAACTCGACGCCATCTTACTCGCTCGGCGCCGGGTGTCAATCACCCCCAAGCAAAATCGCGGGCGCCGCGTAAAGTATTGCGATCGAACGACTTCATCGTCCCGCGCTCCGGGCTCGGCACCTGCCGCCTACCAGTTCGTGAAAAGCTTATTGACATCGAGTCTCAATAACAATAAAACTGGCACCCATGCCAAGCGAACTTCCCAACAACGCCGGCAGGTGAGCGGTGAGCAACGTCCCCCCACAGCCCGGCGGCAGCGACCCGCAGAAGCCCATGGAATCCCGCACCCCGGAATCGATGTCCGACACGCCCCGCGAAGTGAACTCGCGCGATCTGATGGGCGGCGAGCGCGAAATCGTGATTCGCCACGGTACCGACGCCTACCGGCTGAGCGTCACCCGCAGCGGCAAACTGATTCTCCGCAAGTGAGCGTCGACGCGCGCCGTTTCCACCCGATGCCCTACAACGGGCGCGTGCGCCTGCGCAGGGAAACCGCGACGGGGTTCGGCAAGCAGACGGGCCGTAGGCTATTGCTCGACGAAGGCGGTGCCGACGAACTGGCCGCCGCTGATGTACCACCCCTCGCCGCACGGGCTGCACCACAGGATCTTGGTGCGCACGCGGATCGAGTAGCCCTTCTTGCTGGGAATCGACAGCTCGACCTCGCCGGGCACCAGCGGCACGTCGTGCAGCAGGCCCACGCCCACGCTCGAGATCTCGCGCGTGAAGGCGTGCGTCGGCACCTTGCCGGTGACCATCAGCATGATCTGTCGAAAGAACGGGTAGCGCGTTTCCGCGCGGCGGTCCTTGCGCACTTCCTGGTGCGCTTCGACTACGAGCTCGTGAATTCCCATTCCGGCGCGAGGAGTTTCTTGAATGCCGTTTCCCATGGAGAATTCGCCCAAAAAAGCAGTGTTTGCGTGGGTCCAGGCCCCGCGCGCCCTGTGAAAACATAGCTCACAGGCGGCGCCGTCAAACGGCTTATGCCCCGGCACAACCGCTATAACCGGACCCGCATCCTCGGGCTCGGCCCCACTAGGCGAGGTCGGCGTCGAACACCCGCACCTGCGACCAAAACGCCTTGTTCTCCGCGATGAATTCTAGGTGCCGCGGGTGCGTCTGGTAGCGGTCGTGGGCCGCCCGATCGGCAAACACCACGTGCAGGGCCACGTGGTAGTCGGTCACGTTCACCTCGCGCGTCAAGTCGGGCGTACGCGTGCCGACGGCGAAGAACACGGTGCCGTCGTGGCCGCTGAGATATTTCTGGCAGGCCGCCACCTGCCGCTCGATCGACTCGGGCGAACTGTCGGCGAGCGAGAAAAAGACGCTGTGGGCCAGCTTAGCCATCGGGGCTCCTCGTGGATGACGGAATGCGGACGTCGCGGCTGGTGCGATCCTAGACTGCCGCGGCGGGTTTGAGCAAGCCGCAGCGCGTGGGAATCGCTCGGCAGAGCGTCGTTCAGACCGCGACGGCGTGCCCGCGGTCAGGCCTCCCAGTCCTGGTCGTCGTGCTTGTACAGCACGCGGTAGACGTCCTTGCGGCGGTCGTACCAGTTCTTGGTGGTGCCGCTCGAGCGGTGGCGGCGGGCCAGTTCGACGTCGACGTCGTGGATCAGGATCGTCTCGATATTGGGCGTGGCTTCCGCGGCAATGCCGTCGCGGGCGAACGAGAAGTCGGCCGGCGTAAAGATGCCGCTCTGGGCGTAGTGGATGTCGACGTTGTCGACAAACGGCAGGTTGCCCGTGCAGCCGGCGATGGCCACGAACTGATGGTTCTCGATGCAGCGGGCCTGGGCACAGTACCGCACGCGCAGGTAGCCCTGGCGGGTGTCGGTGTTGAAAGGGACGAAGATCACATGGGCTCCCTGGGCGGCGGCGATGCGCGCCAACTCCGGGAACTCGATGTCGTAGCAGATGCAGATGGCCACCTTGCCGCAATCGGTGTCGTGGATCTCCAGCCGGGTGCCGGGCTCGACGCCCCACCACTTGCGCTCGCTGGGCGTGATGTGCATCTTGTACTGCTTGCCGATGGCGCCGTTGCGGCCGAACAGGTAGGCCACGTTGAAAAGCCTGTCGTCTTCGACCACGAAGTGGGTGCCGGGGATCACGTTCAGGTCGTACTTCACCGCCAGCCTGCCGAACAATTCCAGGTAGTCTTCGGTGAACTGCGAGAGCTGCCGCGCGGCCATGCCGGGACGCATCTCCTCGATCAAGCACATCAATTGCGTGGTGATCATCTCGGGGAACAAGACGAAGTCGCACTTGTAGTCGCTGGCCACGTCGATGAAGTACTCGCACTGCCGGGCGAAGTCGTCGAACGATTCGATGGTGCGCATCTGGTACTGCACGACGGCGATCCGCACGGTCTCGACCGCGTGAAAGCGGCGCTTGGCCCCCGGCCGGTGGTCGAGATTGATCCACTCCAGAAACGCCGCCCAGCCGCGCGACTCGCTGTCGGAGGGGAAGTAGTCGGCGATCAGCCCTTGCAGCACGAAACCGTTGGAGACCTGCGTGGTCATCACCGGATCGACCAACGACTTGTTCATCACTGCCTCGGCATACTCGCGCACCGACATCTCGTCGGAGTGTTTCGAGTAGCCCGGCAGCCGGCCGGCGATAATGATGCGGGCCAGGTTCCGCTCGCGACAGAGCTCCTTGCGGGCATCGTACAGCCGGCGCGCGAGGTTCAGCCCGGGGAATTCGGGATCGACCATGATCTCGATGCCGTAAAGGGTGTCGCCCGTGGGGTCGTGGTTGCGGATGTAGCCGCCGTCGGCAATGACTTTCCAGTCGTGCCAGGCCGAGTACTGGCCGAAGTCGACGATCAGGCTGCACGACGAGGCGGCCAGCTTGCCGTCGATTTCGATGCAGAGTTGCCCTTCGGGAAAGGTGCGAACCTGGCTCTCGATCTGGTCGCGGCCCCAGGGGTGCATGCCGGGAAAGCAACGTAGCTGCATGGCGACCAGGTCGTCGAAGTCGTCGACGGTCAAGTGTCGCAGGACGACTTCGTGCTCGAACTCCAGATGGTCCACAACATCCATACGCGTATCACCTCGGGGAGCAAAAGGGGGTTTATTGACGTCGGCGCCGGGCCCGATGGATGATCAGCCGCGAGCAGAGCAAGAGAATGACATAAAGGCGCCGCATCAGTTGCGCCGTCGTATGAGCGGCAAAATCGCCAGCCCCACGAGCGACGGTAGCGTCATCATAGTGAATGCGGCCGGATATCCCAAGGTGGCTGCCAGCATGCCCGCGGTCCGGGCCGAAGCGCTCTCGCAAGCGTTGGTCAGCCCCATTAACCCGCTGAACACGGTGGCCTGCCAGGGCCCGCGGGCCACGTCCATGAACAGGGCATACGACGAAGCAGTGAATACGCCCACGACGGCATACATCACGGCGATGAACGTCAAGCGAAGTTCGCTGCTGTTGATGCTGGTCGTTTCGAAACCAGCCAGGGCAAGATTCACCAGCACCAGCGCCAGCAAGCTCGCCGCGGCCACGCGCACGTGGCCGAAGCGGTCAGCGATGCGCCCGCCGAACAGGGCACCGCAAGCCATGGCGGCCGCGATGGGACCGAGTTGGAACCAGGCGGTTTGCTCCAGCGAGTAGCCGGCGCTTTTCAGAAACGGCCCCAGCAACGCACCCACCGATTCGAATGAGGCGCCGCTCACCAAGGCAAAGGCAATCGCCAGCCAGAGCAAGGGCGAGCGCAGCACGGAGATCAGCCGCGGACGTGGCTGCGCGTCCGAAGTGGAACGCACGGCCGCGCGGGCGCTGGCCGGCGCGAAAGTCGCCAGCAAAACCGCCGAGCTCCACAGCATGGCTACCAGCACGCCGATGCTGACCGCCAGCGACGTGTAGGACGCCAGCAGCAACGCCCCGCCGCCGAACAGGGCCCGGCCCAGCAGCATGCCGGCCTGCATCCAACCGTTCACCTCGCCCAGCTCGTGCTCTTCGACCATGGTCATACACAGTCCGTCGATGCCCACGTCCTGCGTGGCCGCGGCAAACGCATGCACGACCAGCGCCGCGGCCAACAGATAGAACTGCTGTGCCGGATCGAGCCAGGCCACGGGCACCAGTGCCAGCCCCATGGCAAGCTGCATCGCGATGATCCAGCGCAGGTAGCCGATGCGGGGAGCCGTGGCGTCGACCACCGGCGCCCAAAGCCACTTCAGGCTCCAGGGCAACACGACGTAGGCGGTGATTGCGGTTGCGTGATCGACCGGAAGTTCCGTGTGCGCCCAGTAAGCCGGCAAAGCCCACCAGATGAAGCCGATGGGAGCGCCTTCGCAGAAATAGAGGAAGGCGAACAAGCGTTCTCGACGGCCGGGAAAGTACATGCGCTTCGCTGTGCGAGGATCGTGGCCGACAAAATTGTTTGTCCGGGCCGCGGCGGTTATCCTGCTATTCTACGGGCTCGCGTCCCACGCCCCCAACACGGACTGACCGTTCGCCAGGAGAGAATCTCGCATGCGCACTGTCTTCTCGCTACTGTTCGCCGCGGCGCTTTGTTCTGTTTTTGCGGGGGCAACCAGCCGCGCCGCCGAGCGGCCGAACGTCGTGATCATCCTTTCCGACGATCAAGGCTGGGGCGATTTGAGCGTGCACGGCAACACGAACATCGCCACGCCGGCGGTCGATTCGCTGGCGCGCGACGGGGCGCTGTTCGAGCGGTTTTACGTCTGCCCGGTGTGCTCGCCGACCCGGGCGGAGCTGCTCACGGGGCGTTATCATCCGCGGTGCGGCGTGTGGAGCACCTCGCGCGGCGGCGAGCGGCTCGATCTGGATGAGAAGACGATCGGCGACACGTTCAAGGCGGCCGGCTACGCCACCGGCGCTTTTGGCAAGTGGCACAACGGCACGCAGTGGCCCTACCATCCCAATGCCCGGGGCTTTGACGAATACTACGGCTTCTGCTCCGGCCACTGGGGGCTGTACTTCAATCCCGTGCTCGAGCACAACGGCCGCACCGTGCGCGGCCGAGGCTACATCACTGACGACCTGACCGACCACGCCATCGCCTTTATCGAAGAGCACAAGGACGAGCCGTTCTTCTGCTACGTGCCGTACAACACGCCGCACTCGCCGATGCAGGTGCCCGAGAAGTTCTTCGACAAGTTCGACGGCCGGGACCTCAAGCTGCGGCACCGCGACCCCGAGCGCGAAGACCTGCAAATGACTCGGGCGGCGCTGGCCATGTGCGAGAACATCGACTGGAACGTGGGCCGGGTGCTCAAAAAGCTCGACGAGCTGGAGCTGGCCGACGATACGATCGTGCTTTACTTCTGCGACAACGGTCCCAACAGCTACCGCTTCAACGGCGACATGAAGGGCCGCAAGGGCTCGACCGACGAAGGCGGCGTGCGCTCGCCGCTGTTGGTGCGCTGGCCGGGACACATCCAGCCGGGGACGAAGGTCGAGGCCAGTGCCGCAGCGATCGATCTGCTGCCGACGCTCGCGGCCCTGGCCGACATTCCCGTGGCCAGCGACAAGCCGCTCGACGGCACCAGCGTAGCCGGCCTGCTCACCGGCCAGTCAAAGGAGTTGCCCGAGCGGACGATCTACTCCCACTGGAACGGCAAGGTCAGCGCTCGCTTCGGACCGTATCGGCTCGACCACACCGGCAAGCTGTTCGACCTTTCAAGCGATCCCGGCCAGCGGAATGACTTGTCGAAGCAGCAGCCGGAGTTGGTGAAGAAGCTGCGGCGCGAGGTGTCCGACTGGCGGCGCGACGTGCTGGGCGAGCTGCTGCGCGAGGAGAGCGACGATCGGCCGTTTACGGTCGGTTACAACCGTTCGCGCCCCACTCCCCTACCCGCCCGCGACGGCGAGCCGGGCGGCGGCGTCGAGCGCAGTTCGCGCGCCCCCAACTGCTCGTTCTTCACCCATTGGACCAGCCCCGAGGACGCCATCACCTGGGACATCGACGTGCAGACCCCCGGCACCTATGAAGCCGTGGTGTACTACACCTGCCCCGAGGCCGACCTGGGCTCGACCGTGGAGTTGAGCTTCGGCGGCAAGAAAGCCAGCGCCAAGGTGACCGAAGCCCACGACCCGCCGCTGGTCGGAGAAGCACTCGACCTGGTCGACCGCAACCACGAGTCGTACGTCAAGGACTTTGCCCCGCTCAAGCTCGGTACGATCGAACTCAAGTCGGGCCGCGGACCGCTCGTGCTGCGGGCCACCGAAGTGCCCGGCAGCCACGTGATGGACGTGCGGGGCGTGATGTTGACGCCCGTGGAATAGATCTGTGGAAGACGCACGACGCGCCACCTACTATCGACTTGCCCCGCAGAACCGTCGGCTGGGTCTGTACGCAATGGCGGGACTCGTGGCGCTGGGGGCCATGTCGTTGTGGCGCAGCTGCGTCGGTCCGAACCCGCTCCCGGGGGTCAAGATCGTCGTACCGGCGCTGTGGACGTTCGCCCTGCTCGGCTTGCTGCCTCTGCACTGGCGGCTATGCGTCGACGAGCGCGGCGTGTGGCGACGCCGCTTTCTATTCTGGGACCTTTGGTCGTGGGACTACTTTGCCCGTGGCCGCCTGCGGTACGGGCCAAGAGATCGCAGCATCATGGATCCGAGCCGTCAATGGGGTCGCCGCGTGCTTTCGCTGGCGAACCTGGCCGCGGCCGACCGCGAGCAGGCGTGGAACCAAATCGCCGATGTTTGGCACCCCGCCGAGCCGCCCATGCCCGAGAGCCTCGAGTTTCGCTACGGCGAGTTCCTGCGACGGAATCCAGTACGCCTGGATTCCGAGGGCATCCGGGTTGGCAAACCGGGTACCCACGTGCGCTACACCTGGCAGGAGGTCGAGTCGCTCGACCTCGCGCGGCTGCGGCACGATCGCCCCGATTTCCAGGAGCTCACGCTTAGGTTACCCGACCGCGTAGTCAAAGTGCACCGCGTGCCAATGTTCGGATTCATCACCGAGAACTGGAAAGACGTCGAGGCCGACGTGCTGGCCCCGTTTCTGCTAGAGCACGTTCCCGGCGATCGACAACGGGTGCGGGCCGTGTTCGACGCGCCGCGGACACGCCACGAGTACAAGTGGCAAATGGAAGCCGCCCGAGAGCGAACGAACAACGCCTGGTCGTGCCTGGTTGGGATGGGCATCTGCATCGCACTCGGGCTGGCCCTGTATGAGGCGATTGGAAGCGACGGAGTGTTCCGCTTTCTAGCCCTGATGTGCCCCTTTGGCATCCGCTTCGGGGCGATGTACTCCCAGGAAAAGCAACTGCTCTCGCAGCTCGAAGCAGGTGGTGAGCCCGTCGACGAGTTCGCCGCTTCGGCCTCAGAGTAGCCAGCGTCAAGAAACGCCATCACAGGACGTGGCCTGATAGCCAAGGAGGGAAAATACCATGCAAGCCATCTCCACCATCTGCTGCATCACCGGTGGTGGGCCGGTGGGGATGATGCTGGGGCTGTTGCTGGCACGCGCGGGGGTCGAGGTGGTGGTGCTGGAAAAGCATGCCGACTTCCTGCGCGACTTTCGCGGCGACCCGATTCACCCCTCGACGCTTGGGCTGCTCTAGGAGCTGGGCGTGCTCGAGCAGGGTGCGGCGCATCCGGCGCGGATCATCGGCATGGGCTTCCGGCCCCAGCACGTGCAGACGCCGGAAGTGCCCCCAAAGTGACTCTTTCGGGGCGCATGGCCAGCCGCACATGCGTGCCGGGTGTTCCCCCTCGTTAGAATGGCTGGCTATAATGGCTCCGCGTCCAAGCCAGCCCGAAATCGAATCGCGCGAAACGCGGGGGGCACGTGCCATGCTGATCCCTTGGAGCACCGACGCGCCGCTGTACCACATGCCCGTGGTGACCATCACGCTGATCGTGGTCAACACGCTGGCCTTCCTGGGCATCATCGTGGCCGAAGATCCGACGCCCTGGGCACTGGCCTTCGGCGACGGGCTGCACCCCGTGCAGTGGTTCACGAACATCTTCATGCACGCCGGCGTGGGGCACCTGCTGGGGAACATGATCTTCCTGTGGGCCTTCGGCCTGGTGATCGAAGGCAAGGTGGGCTGGTGGCGGTTTCTGATCATCTACCTGGGGCTGGGGGTGTTCGAGTCGGCCGTCTCGCAAATCGGCATGCTCGGTAGCGCGGGAGGATTGGCCGTGGGAGCCTCGGGCGCCATCTACGGACTGCTGGCCATGGCGCTGGTCTGGGCGCCGAAGAACTCGCTCAACTGCCTGTTGTTCCTTTTCTGGTACCCGTTCTCGTTCGAGATGCCGATCCTGGGCTTCGTGATGCTGTACCTGGGCTTCGAGGTGTTCGTGTTGTGGCTCGATGACTTTCAAATGTCGAGTGAAGCTATGAAAAGGGAGGTCGCGTCGCGTTTGGGGAGTCCTTGAATGCGTGGTAAACCGGTGTAGACCCAGTTTCCACAAAAGGAGCATTCCCATGAAATACGTCGGCGTCG
>QQVE01000042.1 GCA_003389325.1 Planctomycetota bacterium | reverse complement strand
CCGCCGGCCGCATGCCCGACGAAGAGATGCAGAACCTGGCCGGGCTCGAAAAGATCGAGTACGTGCTGGTCTACCCCGACTCGGGCGACCTGGTGTTGGCCGGGCCCGCGGGCTCGTGGCACACCGACGAAGAAGGGCGCCAGGTCAGCCGCCACACGGGACGCCCGGTCGTGCAGCTCGACGACCTGGTCGTGCTGCTTCGCTACCTGCACGGCACGCCGGGCGCGGCGTTCGCTTGTTCGATCAATCCCACCCAGGAGGGACTGGCCCGCACGCGCAAGTTTGCCAAGGAGTCGAGCGCCACGCCCCTGCGGCGCGGGGAGCGTTCCGGCTTCCTCAAGCAACTCGAGCGGTGCATGGGCCGGCAGAACATCACGGTCGAAGGCATCGATCCACGCACGCGCGTGGCCCGCGTGATGGTCGAGGCCGACTACCGCATGAAGCTGGTGGGCATGGGGCTGGAAGACGGAACCGTCGACGTGCCGAGCTACCTGGATCTGGTGCGCGTGAAGCCCGGCGAAGCCCCGCCGCCTTTAGACGTGCTGCGGTGGTGGTTCACGCTCAAGTACTCGGCCGTCGTGGCCACGCCCCAGGGCCATGCCTTCGAGATTCGCGGCCCCGGCGTGCAAGTGCTCAGCGAGAACGAGCTGCTCACCAAGCTGGGCCGCCGCGTTCACACGGGCAAGTCGCAGCCGACCAACCAGGAATTCGCCAACCGCTTCACCCGGCACTTTGCCGACCTGGCCGAAAAGTATCCCGTGTATGCCGACTTGCAGAACATCTTCGACCTGGCGCTGGTGTGCGCTCTGATCCAGAGCGAAGGGCTGGCCGAGCAGGTCGGCTGGCACTTGACCTGCTTCGGCGATCCCGACCAGTACCAGGTCGACCTTGGCCCGGCACCCCAAAGCGTCGATACGGTCATCAACCACCGGTTGATCGGCGGCAAGCATCTGATCGTCGGCGTCAGCGGCGGCGTGCGCGTCGAACCCTGGGAGCTGGTGCAGCCGACGGCGATGACGCGCGAAGGCAACGGAGAGCTGACCACCATGCACGACAGCTCCGGCGCCGACCGCGAGCTACCGATCGGCGCGTGGTGGTGGGACTGAGTCTTTCGGCGCGGCTGGGCTTTTCGGCGCGGCTGGCTCGGGCTCGGCGTAGCGGGCACGCAGTTTCTCGAGCTGCGCTTCTCGCGCCTGGGCATCGGCGTCGGGATCGAAATCGATCTCGCTGCCGGTCAAACGCTCGAGCCGGCGCACGGCGATGCGGCGCTTGATCGGCTCGTCGCGGTCGAGCAGCGCGAGCCACGCGTCGCGATCGGCGGCCAACCACGTGGCCACGCGGTCGGTCGTATCCTCGTACTGCGCTGACAAGCGATCGACCAGCGCCGCCACGCGGTCGCTTTGCTCGGCATCCAACTGGTCGCTCCGCAGTCCTTCGAGAAACGGCAGGATCACCTGCCCCAACTCGAGCAAATCGTGCTCGGCGGTTTCGCGCTCCGAGAACTTCGCGCTGCCCAACTGATCGACCAGTTGCTGCCAGTGCTCGGTGTCGAGCGGCTCGGGATGCTGGGCCCGCTGCACCATCGCGTCTTCGATCGCCCGGCCGGTGGCGGCCAGTTGCCAGCCGGGCCGCAACAATTCGAGATAGGGCACCAGGTGCCGCTCGACGGTTTTCGGTTCGGCCAGGTACAGGTGCCAGAAGCTGCGCGAGCGGAGCGACCGCTGCCGCTCGCCTTCGACGATGGTAAACAACAGCGCTCCGCCGGGCTGCTGGACGAACTCCATCTCGTAGGCCGGCTCGGCCGAGACGCGCCGCACGGCGAACTCGCCGCTCTCGTCCAGCGCGATGCTGAGCTTGTCGCCCTCGCCGGACAGGTCGTAGTGGATGCTGGCCCGAGTCTTGAGGATCAGCAGCCGCAGGTGCTCGCGCCGCCGCCCGTTGGCCGAGGGGCCGAACGAGATGTTCATGCCGGGCGGATAGTTGCTGTCGGCCGCGACCCGGCCGGCCACCATGCGGTACTGCAGCCAGCGGAGCCGGGCGGCGTTTTCCTTGCTGGGCACGACCTGCCGCAGGGGAGCCTGCGCCGCGGCGACGCCGCCCAACACCAGGGCGCAAGCAAGGCAGGCTGAGAGCAAACGTTGCATTCCAGGCCGCACGCCGGGCCAAGCCGCGCTTGCGGGGGCAAACGTCGGGCCCGCCGGGCAATCGGGTACCTCGACGAGGCGGCTACAGGTCGCGCGACGCGTCCGCGCCCACTCCCACAGCCTCAGGCGGCGCCTCGTCCGTTTCGGCACCGGTCTGCTGCTTGCGCCGCCGTTTCCGCCAAAAGTAAACGGCCAGCACCGCAGCCACGACCAGCGCCACGATCACGGTAAACCATATTTCAGACTCGCGGATCAGCCGGGTCAAGCGTTCACCATAAGCGTAGCTCAGCCCGAAGAACAACCCGATGACCGTGGTAGCGCAGATCGCGTCGATGAACAGGAACCGCAGATAGGGCATCCGCAGAATCCCCGCGGCCAAGTAGACCGGGCCGCGCAGGCCGACCATGAACCGCGAAAGGAACATCACCTTGAACTCGTGCCGGCGGATCATTTGCTCTATTTTTTCCTCGCGGTCGGCGCGCAGCAGATGCGCCACGCGCGGATGCCGGTACACGAGCGAATGACCGAAGTGGTAGCCGATGGCGTACATCACCGAGTCGCCCCCCAGCGCTCCGACCAGGCACGCCAGAAACGCCCACCAGGGGTTGAGCGTTCCCACCGAACTGGCGATGCCGGCGGCCACGACGGGAACCTCTTCCGGCAAAGGCAGCCCGAAGCCGCTGAGGACCAGGATGAGAATGATCCCCGCGTACGAAACGTTCTCAAACGCGAAGTCAAACAAAATGCTTGCCTGGCCGATTCACTGCGGAGATCAAATGTGTTGTGCATTCTAGCGACGCAGGTGCCGCGTCGGAAACGCCAAACTCAGTAAACCGCCCCGATGGCGCCCCTTCCTTCCGCGAAGTGTTCCTGCCGCCAAGCGGCCATCTTGCCCCGTTTCCCGTCGTTAGTGTTCCGTTGAAGAGCTCGCTTCATCAAGCCGGGTCCATTCACGTTCGTCGAGGTTGTACGTGTGGGTTTCGACCGCCCCGGCACGCTCCGCCGGACAGAGCAGCACCGCGGCCACGTCGGTGCGTTGCTTGCAGTACGCTGCGACCGCCTCGCGTCCCATCACGTAGAACGCCGTGGCCAGCGCGTCGGCTTCGGCTGCCGTGGGCGCCACGGCTGTGGACGACAACACGCCTTCGGCCGGCCAGCCCGTGCGCGGGTCGAGGATGTGCCCCAACCGCCGCCCTTGGTGAAGAAAGAATTGCGTTCCTGAGCCCGAAGTGCCCAGCGCGCGATCCTCGAGCCGTATCCATCCGAGCCGCCGCGCGGGATAGAGCGGATTGCGAATGCCGACCAGCCAGCCCCCTTCGCTATTCGGTCCGCGCGATCCGCGCGCCAGCACGCTGCTGCTGCCGCCGTGCAGCAGATAGTCGCCCAGGCCTTGGCCGGCCAGTTCCTCGCTGCAACGGTCCAGCGCGTACCCCTTGCCGATGCTGCCGAGATTGATTTCCAGCCCGGGCCGCGCGAATCGCACGCGATGTTCGTTGGCGTCGAGTTCGAGATATTGCGAGCCGACGCAGGCCATCGCCGTTTCGAGCTCCTCGGCCGTCGGCACTTTGCTGCGTCGCCGGGTGAAGCCCCACACGCTGGACAGGCGTCCGGCCGTGACGTCGAAGGCGCCGCCGGTCTGACGGTGCAGGTCGACGGCCACCTCGAGCAGCGCGAACAGCCGGGCTTCGACCTCGACCGGCAAGATCGCGGCCGTGCGATTGATTTCGCTGACTTCGCTGTCTTCGCGGTAGATCGAAAGCTGATCTTCCAGCCGGTCGACCAGGTCGAGCGCGGCCATGGCGGCCGCCGAGCCGGCTGGGTACTGCCCGGCGTTCTGAAAGACCTCGAACGTGCACGCCATGGCCCGCCGCAAGAGCCGCACCAGGTAGCTTTCGGTGCCCGGCTCCAGCAGCGATGCCGTCTCGGCTGCACCGGCATCGATGGCCGCCAGGGCGTCGACGGCGGCCTGGCCCTGCAAGAACTCGCGGCGCGTGGAGCGCGGTGTATTCGCCATGTAATGCAGTATACCTTGATTGAGCGCTCGAGCGTGCGTGTTGTCAGCGATCGAGGGCGCAAGGATAATCGAGTCATGAGCCACTCCCGTCGAGAGTTACGCGTCTTTGCCAGTTGCCTGGCCGCGGGTCTGCTGATCGCGGCGGCAAGCGCCTCGTTCGTGCTACGCGCCGCGTGGGCGGCCGACCCCGCCAAACGGGCCGCGCCGCCGACGTTCGACAAGAGCGTGCGCGACGCGTTCTTTCCCGACGCGCGCGAGAAGCTCATCGGGCCACGGCCCCAAGCCCGCGCCGGCGGCGAGACCCCAAACGCGGCCCCGACCACGTCGGTCGCCGGTGCTCCGAGCGGCGCGGACGCCGGTTCCTGGTCGCGCTTGATTGCCGCTGACGCCGTCGAAGACGAAATCAAAGCGCAGCAGATTCGCTTGCTGGGGCTCGTGCAAAATCCCACCCGATTCAAGGGGGGTGAGTTTCAAGCGGCGCGGCAGAGCCTCAGCGTGCTGGCCGCCATGCTGGGTGTGGTCACCAACTACGACGGCCGCATCCGCTGGCAGGACGAGGCCGCCGCGATCCGCAATCGCGTCGCTCGCGCGGGCCAGGGCTGCAAAGTGGGCACCGATGAATCGTATCGCGAAGCCAAAGCGGCTGCCGACGACTTGCAACTACTGGTGCGCGGCGGTTCGCCGCCGGCGGGCGAGGCGTCCGACCTGTCGTGGCCCGAGATCGCCGCTCGAGGGCCGCTGATGCAGCGTCTTGAGCAGGCACAGCAGCAGGGCATCGCACCGCTGACGGCCAATGCCGATCAGTTTCAAAGCGACGCCGCCCGCCTGGCCCACGAAGCCCAGGTCGTCGCCGCCCTGGCCGAAGTCATCACGCGCGAAGGCTACGAGTTCGCCGACGACGAAACCTACCTCGAGTACGCCCGGGACATGCAGAACGCAGCCCTCGAGGTGCGCGACGCCACGCGTCGCTCGAGCTACGAAGACGCCCGCCGGGCCGCGGGCAGGTTGGGCCAATCGTGCACCACGTGCCACGAAGGCTACCGCAGCTAGCCGCTTTAGCGGCGCTGGGCGGCCGGCCGCGAAGCTTCCGACGTGCTCGTTGCGGCAACCCGCTTGCGCCGCTTGGGAGCGGCGGTGGGGCTATTGGCCGGCACCGTGCGAAACTTCCGCAGGTCGATCAACTCGGCCAGGCCTGCGTCGGCCATCTCCGGGCCCGAGACGTAACGCCCGGGACGGATCCAACCCTCGAGGTCGCCCTCGGGAAGTCCGAACAGCTCGGACAGCAGCGCGTCCATGTCGTTTTCGAGGCTGCCGAAGTGGCGAGCCCATTCGGCGGCTTCGGCCAGTCCGACGTGCTCTTCGCTTTGCCACTTCATCGGATGAAACAGCAGCACGCTGTAAGGCGTCACCAGGCGCCGGGTGCAGGCGGCAAACGGCCACAGCGCGGCCGAAGAACACTCGCCCGTGACGATGCCCGTCACACGCAAGCCGCGCAACAGGATCAGCGACATCAGCGAGACGGCACAGTACGGGCTGCCCCCCGGCGAGTCGATGAACATGGTGCATCGCCCGCCCGGCTCGACCGAGAGCAACCGATCGGTCAGCTCGGCTTCGTGGTCGGTCAGGTCGCCGACCAACGCAATCTCCAGGGGACCTTCCTCGTCACGATGCGGCATCATTGCGCCCCTCAACACTCAACAAAAACGACATGCTGCTCATCAAGTTAGAGCCACTGTCTGTAGTTTGACTGGGTCGTGCGAACAATCAAGTTCCGATCAGAAAATACTGGATTTTTCTGTCGTGTCGAGGCCCACCCCGGGGCGGTTGCGAGAATCTAATGGACGTGCGCGCCGAGGCGCGCGAAACCAATCGCGGTGGCGGTGCCGCACGGCGTGCTAGCTGCACGGTGGGGCGATCGATTCGCCAGCGCCACGGCGTGCCGCAAACCTTCTGCGCGTCAGAACTACCGGCTACGGGCCCGAACTTCCAAACTTTCACGCGGCCAGTATAATGGAGGTAGTCGGCAAACGGCTTCGCGCGCCGGCCACCTCGCCGACCGAGGCGCACGCGACGAGGCCGCAGGAACCCTTGCGCGCCGTTCTGGCTCGCCTAAGGTGGCATCGGAATCATCGATGGGCATCAAGTTTCTATGTCCCAACGGGCATAAACTCAACGTCAAGACTTTCCTGGCGGGCAAGAAAGCCATCTGCCCGAAGTGTGGTGCGCGCGTCGTGGTGCCCGAGGAGTCTCAGGCCGGTCTCGAATCGACGATCGTAACGAATAGGCCGGAAGTAGCGCCCGCCGGTTCGAGTGCCGCATCGACGCAACCCTCGGCCGAACTCGAGGCGCCCGACGTGGCTGCCAGCGGCGTCACGGCGATGCCGGCGCCGGCGGCTCCCCCTCCGGCGATGAGCGATCCGATTTCCGATGCGCCCGACGCGGTGTGGTACGTGCGCCCCGCCACCGGTGGCCAGTACGGTCCGGCCTCGGGCCCGATCATGCGCGAGTGGCTCAAGCAGGGCCGCATCGGAGCCAGCTCCTTGGTGTGGCGCGCCGGCTGGGACGATTGGCGTACCGCCGAATCGACCTTTGCCGAGTTGGCCCACCTGGCGCCCGGTGGCACGACACCTCACCCGGGCAAGAGTCCCCCGGGCAATGGCACGGCGGCCGATCTGCCGTTGGGCCACGTGGTCGAGGGAATCCCCTCGGATAGCGTTCCGGCACCGGCCAAAGACAGCACGCCAAGTTCTCCGGCGCTGAGTCAGGCGGCACAGCGGCGTCGTCGAAAGAACGACAAGAATCTGATCGCTTCAGCGATTCTAGCCGTTGTGACGCTCATTCTGATCATCGTGTTGATACTGGTTTGGCGCTCTCAAAACGCCCCGGTCGGGCCCGAGTCGGAAGAATCGCCCGTCGACGGCGAAGTAACGTTGATTTGACGTCGATTTCGTCGTCGAGCTAAGTTGGGGCACCCGCGGTCCGTCGAGACCTTTCATTCCGTGCCCCCAGAGCGAACGAGGAGCTTGCGATGTTTGCTACCAGAACCGTGCTGTGCGCCAGCCTGATTGCCGCGTGCGCCGCCCCCGCGATGGCCCAGAAGAATCCCGGCACGATGTCGCTGGCCGGCGGCAAGCTCGAGCTCGAGGCTCCGGCCGATTGGGTCCGCAAGCAGCCCCGCACGCGCATCGTCGAGTACGAGTTCGAAATCCCCGCCGCCGAGGGCGACCAGAACGACGGCCGGCTCACGGTGATGAGTGCCGGCGGCGGAGTGGAAGCCAACATCGAGCGCTGGTACGGCCAGTTCAAGCAGCCCGACGGCGGCAGCACCAAGGAACAGGCCAAGGTCGAAAAGATCGCCGTGGCCGACCAGGAGGTGTACCTGGTCGATATTTCCGGCACCTTCAGCGACCGCCGCGGTCCGTTTGCGCCCGCGGTCGAGCGGCCCGACTATCGCATGCTGGCGGCCATCATCCCGACTGCCGGCGGCGGCGACCAGTTCATCAAGTTTTACGGCCCCGCGAAAACGGTCGCCGAGAACCAACAGGCGTTTCGAAAGATGATCGACGGGCTCAAGACCAAATAAGAGACGCCGCATGAAGACCCAGCAGTTTCTCGAACACCACGGCATCGCGTCCAATCCGTTTGCCGAGGAAGACGCTCAAACCGATCCGGTCTTCAAGGATCATTGCATCTTAAGCGCCCACCATCCGACTTGGGACAAGATCTACGGCGATCCGTCCGAACCGGCCACGTCGATCGTCTTCGGCGAGAAAGGCGCAGGCAAAACCGCTATGCGCCTTCAGATCGTTCGCCACCTGGCCGACCACAATCGCTCGCATCCGAATTCGCGCGTGTGGGTCATCGAGTACGACGACTTCAACCCGTTTCTCGATCGGTTCCGCGACCGCTTCGGCGCGCGGCACCGCCGCGCCGGGCGCTTGTTGGCCGACTGGAAGCTGTGGGACCACATGGACGCCATCCTGTCGCTGGGCGTCACGGACCTGGTAAACCGCGTGCTGGAGTCGACGCCCGCGGTCGACTTGCCGACCAACGAAATCAACCCGGCCGACGTGCGCACGCTCGACAAGCACCAGGCCCGCGACCTGCTGCTCTTGGCCGCTTGCTACGACCAGTCGTCGGCCGAGACGCCGCGTGGGCGCTGGAACCGGTTGCGCCGCAAGGTCCGGTATCACGCGTGGCTGGCCCACTGGGACGTGGCCGTGGGCCTCGTGGGTACGCTGGTCGCCGCCGGGCTCACCGCTTACCTGCAGAATTGGCACTGGCTCGAAAGGCCGTGGATCTACCTGGCCGTGGCCGCCACGTGGTTGCCGTTTCTGTTCCGCTTCCTTCAGCGGTTCTGGCTCGCCTCGGGCGTGGCGCGTCACGTCCGCGTGGGCAAGCACGCCTCGAACCAGTTGCGGCGCATCCTGACCAAGATCAAAAGTGCCGACCTGGCCGGCCAGCCGCTGCCGAGAAAACAGCGCACCGACGACCGCTACGAGCTGCTGGCCAAGTTTCAGGGCATTCTCAAGACCCTCGGCTACGGCGGCATCATCGTGCTGGTCGACCGCGTGGACGAGCCGCACCTGATCAACGGCTCGGTCGATCAGATGCGAGCGCTGCTGTGGCCCATGCTCGACAACAAGTTTTTGAAGCACCCCGGCATCGGCTTCAAGCTGCTGCTGCCGATCGAGCTGTCGCAGTTTATCGAGCGCGAGGACCGCGACTTCTACCAGCGGGCCCGGCTCGACAAACAGAACATGGTGCCGTCGCTGGAATGGACCGGCGAGGCGCTATACGACGTCGCGCTGACGCGCATCCGCGCGTGTGCCGCTCCGGGGCAGACGCCGTCGCTGACCGACCTGTTCGATCCGGCGATTTCCGAACGGCGGCTGGTCGACGCCTTCCGCACGTTGCGCGTGCCGCGCCATCTGTTCAAGTTCATGTACCGGCTGTTCGTCGCGCACTGCAACGCCTACACCGACGAAGAGCCGAGTTGGAAGATCTCGGCCGAGCGTTTCGAGTCGGTGCTGGCGCTGTATAGCCGCGATCAGGATGCGTTTGATCGCGGACTGCGGGCCGGCTAGTGCCGCGCTGTTGCGCGCGGATTGCTAGCATGCCGAGACGGCAGGTTTCGTCTTGACCCCCAAGGCCGATCTTGCGAGACTCGCCCGCGCGTCGGGCCGGCATGGGAGCCGGCTTTGTCTGCACCGCTCGAGCAAGGTCGAGCGCTTTCGTCGGCGTCGTCCAAGCAAGGAGGCATCCATGGACCACCAAAACACGCTGTTGGCCGCCGCGCTGGCGGCATCTTTGCTCGCTGTCGGTTGCAGCAAGAGCGCTAGCCCCGACGCCGCAAGCGCCAGTGCGGATGCTCCGGCCGCCGCCGCCGACTCGCGCGACCCCGCGGCAGTCATGGCGGAGTTCCTGGAGGCGCTTCGCCAGGGCGACGACAAGAAGGCCACGTCTCTGTTGACGACCGTCGCGCGCACCAAGGCCGAGGAGATGGAGATGTTCGTCGCCCCGCCGGAAAGCGAAACGGCCAGCTACAAGGTCCTGGAACAGGAAGTCGAGGGCAACCAAGCGCAAGTCGGCGCCGACTGGACCGACCTGGACCTCGACGGCAAGCCGGCAACCTATCGCACGGTGTGGATGCTCAAGAAAGAGAAAGCCGGTTGGCGTATCTCGGGCATGGCCACGCGGCTGTTCGAGGATCTGCCTCCCACGGTGTTGAACTTCGAGGACCCGGCCGAGATGCTGCGTAAGCAGCAAGAGGCCGAGGAAGAAATGGCTCGGCGACAGTCGGTCGCTCAGCCCGAGCGTCAGGCCCAGGAAACGTCGCCGGGCGAGGAAGCGACGGTCCGTTAGCTCCGGCAACATTTGCGATTCGAATCGTCAGAATCGCTACATCGCGGCTGTGAGGAATCGCGTGGCGGACCGGCGACCAACGCTATAAGTCGTTATTCGACAGCGTCTTAAAACATCCAAACGGGAGTCTCGAAGATCGTCTTCGGGGCTCCCGTTTTTTTGTGCGCGCTTGGGGCATGGACAGCACGCGTTCTTATCCTATGGTTGAGCAGCACAATCGCTCATCCACCCTAAAATCCAACCCACAATACCGGCTCATCGCAGCGCACGCATATTGTCCTGTTGCCGCTTGACAATAGGACCCACCGTGATAACTTAAGCAGCCTAGACTGTGCAGCCAAAATAAGCTTTGTAACCAACAAGGTTTGCGCGACGGGCGTCCTTCGGCAATGGAACGAGCTTTTGGAAACAGACTGCTGCCAGTCGAGGCGTGCGTTGGAGTTTTGACCCAGTCGAAAAGGCCGTCACGGCTGGGGGCAAGAGCGTACGACGGCAGTTGTCGTAGATTACGGACCCTTACGTTCCGGCATACCTGTTAGGAGGATTCTGATGAATCGCACGTTAGTTTTCGGGCTCGCGATTTTCTTCGCGATCGTCGGGCTGGCCCTCGTGGGCAGCGAAAAGTCGGCCAACGCCGGCCTGTTTCGCCATCGCGGCTGTCACGGCTGTGACTGCGGTGGTGCCCCCGCCTGCAACGGTGGTGACTGCTCGGCTTCGGCCGATTGTGGTGGCTGCCATTCGAAGCGTTGCTTCGGTCGTCGTTGCCATGGTTGGAAGCGCTGCCATGGTCGCAAGCGTTGCCACGGCCTGTTCCGTAAGCATCGTTGCTGCGGCTGCAATGGCGGTTGCTACGGTGGCGGTTGCCACGGTGGCTACGGTGGTGGCTGTGCCGGCAGCAGCGACTGCGGCGGCAGCGAAGCGGCTCCCGAAGCTCCGGCTGAAGGAGAGGCTGCTCCCCCGGCTCCGGCTGCTCCGGAAGCTCCGGCTCCCAGCGCCTGAGAACGCGGACGCTCGAGGCGCTCTGCCGTTGTTGCCCTTGCAGGGTAATGCGTAGAACGCCTGGGGACCAGGAGGGTCCACTCACCTAATGTAGTGGCTTGCCAAGCCGGACCTCATGCTTGAGGTCCGGCTTTTTTTGTCGGATCATGACGGTCTTCCCTGCCGCCACGACCCGAAGTGCGAGGTTCATGCCGCTCGGGCCGGGACGACGATGAAGACGACATTCGCGCTTTCGCCCGACGAGTCGAGGTCCATCCAGCGCCCGGCAGGCGCACCGCACGGCCGACGATGAACGACGAACCCGCACCGCAACCGCCGCCGCAATGGAGCCCCGAGGCCCGCACTTGGGCCAGCCTGTTGCTGTTTGCGCACTTGTTTGCGATCGTGCTCACGGTGACTTCCTACACGCAGCCCAGCGTGCTGCAAGGACAGGTGCACGCGCTGTTCGAGACGTACCTGCGCAACCTGCACCTGACGGCCAATCCGGTCAGCTACCCCTACGCCCGGTTTCACCTCACGCACGCGCTGGCCGGCGACGTCGACTTTTCGGTCGAAGTCGAGGCCCAACACGCCGACGGTACGACCGAAACGATCACGCTGCCGCCCGACGTCCAGCCGCTGGTGCGGGTGCGCCGCTATCAGGCGCTGGCCAACGCGGCTGGCACGCTGGCCGACGATCAATTCAGCGAAGGTATTTCCACCATCCTCGCCAAGACGATCGCCGGCTCCACGCTGCGCCGCGAGGAGGCCACCGGCGGCACGATCCGCATCCGCTCGCACCTGCTGCCCGAGCTGCAAAACGTCAGCAGCCTGGAGCAGATCGCCCGGGCGATGCGCGAGAACGTGACCACGGCGTACGAGGCCGACGTGATCGTGTCGGATACGAGCGTCGAGCTGTTGCGCCGTTCCACGACGCTCGAGGTGGCGCCGGCAGAAGGCGCGTCGCGCGGCGCTAGTGGCCGGCAACCGGCGCAAGACGCCCGGGAGCGGCAACCATGATGAAGCACGTCGCCGACTACTTCGCCCGACTGAGCAAAGGCTTCGGCCGCGGTTGGGACCGGTTTTGGTTCACGCCCAGCGATCCGGTCACGCTTTCGGCCGTGCGGCTGCTGACGGGCCTGGTCGTCGTTTACCTGCACGCCACCCTGGCCTTCGACCTGATCGCCTTCTTCGGGCCGCAGGGGCTGCTGCCCGCGGCCGACATTGCGCCCTTGGAGGGCAATACGCTTTCGTACCTCAACTACGTGCATTCGCCGCTCGAGCTATGGATCGTGCACCTGCTGGGGTTGGCGGTGCTCGTGCTGTTCACCGCGGGCGTGTTTACCCGCGCCTCGTCGATCGGGGCGTTGATCGTGTTTCTCTCCGACGTGAATCGGGCGCCGATGATCACCGGCCGCACCGAGGTCGTCGTGGCCATGCTGCTGCTGTATCTCTGCTTGGGCCCCAGCGGCAGGCGCTTTTCGGTCGACGCGTTCATGAGGGCCCGCAAAGGCCCGCTCCTGCGCGAGACCCCGCCCCTGTCGACGGCCGCCACCGTAGCCACCCGCCTGATTCAAGTGCACCTGGCTTTGCTAGTGGCCATGATGGGCTTCTCGCAGTTGGCAGGCGACGTCTGGTGGAGCGGGCTGGGTCTGTGGTTTCTGGTCACGCGCGAGTCGCGGCTGGTCGATTTCACCTGGCTGCACGCTTCGCCGAAGGTACTGGACTTCTGGGCGCACGTCGTGGTGCTGTACGAGTTCGCATTCGCGGTGTTGATTTGGGCCCCGCTGGCCCGGCCGATCCTGCTGGCCCTGGGCGTGGCCGTCTGGACCTCGCTGGCGCTGGTGACCGGCGACATCACGTTTGCCCTGGTGATGTGCATCGCCAGCGTGGCGTTCGTGTCGCCGGCTCTGCTGAACCAGCTCACCGACCGCTTCGGCCGCACCTCCCCCGCACCGGCCCACCCGGCACCGGCGAAATCGTAGTTCGCGGGCAGCTCCGACGTCGGCGTGTCTTCTCTTCCCGCTTTGCAGCACCTTTCGCCGGTTGCATGCCGGCACGGGGCAGCGGAAAATGGCACGCTCGTGGCCGCCGCCGGGGGGCCACCGATCACGCTGACCCGAATCGAGAGTCACACCTATGCCACCGCGGGAAACGCGTCGGGGTTTCTTGGGAAAAGCCGCAGCGCTGGCCGGAGCCGCGACCCTCTGGCAGCAGCCGTCGGCGCAAGCCATCGAACCGATCAAGCGCAACGGCAACAGCTTCTTCAAGTTCAGCCTGGCCGCCTACAGCTACCGGGGACTGCTGACGGCCAAGTCGCCCCAGTTCACGCTCGACGATTTCATCGCCGACTGTGCCGAGATGGGACTCGAAGGCACCGAGCTGACCTCCTACTACTTTCCGGCGGAGCCGACCCCCGAGTATCTGCGGCATCTCAAGCAGCACAGCTTCCTGCTGGGACTCGACATTTCCGGCACGGCAGTGCGCAACGACTTCTGCTTCCCGGCCGGCGAGAAGCGCGATGCCGAACTGGCGCACGTGAAGCGCTGGGTCGACTATGCCGAAATCATGAGCGCGCCGGTGATACGCATCTTTTCCGGCCACGCCCACGGCACCTCCGACAAGGAAGCCCATCGCCTGGCCGTCGAGGGCATCGAGGAGTGCTGCCAATACGCCGGCGAGCACGGCGTTTACCTGGCGCTCGAAAACCATGGCGGGCTGACAACCACTGCCGACGGACTGCTGGCCCTGGTACGCGACGTACAGAGTCCCTGGTTCGGCGTGAACCTCGACACGGGCAACTTCCGCTCGGCCGACCCATACGCCGACCTGGCCCGCCTGGCCCCCTACGCCGTGAACGTGCAGGTCAAGGTTTCGATACACCCCGAAGGCGGCAAGCGGCAGCAGGCCGATTTCAGCCGCCTGGCGCAGATCGTGGGCGACGCTGGCTACCGGGGTTACATCGTGCTCGAGTTCGAAGAGCGCGAGGACCCGCGCGAAGCATGCCCGCGGTATATGGATGAGCTGCGAGGGGCGTTCGCGGGGTAGTACTGCGGCGGCACGAGATCGCTCGCGTGAATCGCTGCCGCTAAAGGCCGACGCGCCGTCGCCGGTGGCCCGGGCTAAACGGTTGGTCGACGCCGCCAGCCGGCGGTTACCACCACAGGGGGCCGATGCCGCTGTCGTCGCCGCTGTGGGGATAGCCGTAGTAGAACATCGCCGGCGGGGCGAAGTGCTCGGCGTAGCCGGGATAGACCTGGCGGGCGTCCATCTTGCCGTCTTTGTCGCGGAAGATGTAGTAGGGCGACATCGTGCCCAGCTTCCACTTGGGCGGATACTTCTCCCGCTGTTGCTGACGTTGCGCGCGCAAGCGATCGAGGAATTCGCCCGCTTGCGCAGGCGCCGCACAGGCCGCCAGCGTCAGAGCAGAAAGCAACAGACCGATCGCGCAGCGTTTCATCGACATCCCCCCTCCCCAAAACATGGCAGGGCCGTAAAGCGCGGCGCCATGCACATCAGCGGACGGCATGCCGCACTCGAGGCTGTGCCCCGCGGCCACGTGCATTATCTTCGGTCGGGCAACCTGCTAGTAGCGAGCCGGAAGCCACAAAAGCCCGGCATCGGCCGCCCGGGCGACCTGCTAGCACGACTTATTCCGCCTTTACCGGACGCCGGCTCTCGTCGAGACCCAGCCGCTTCATCTTCTTGTAGAGCGTCGTGCGGTTGATGCCCAGCGACTCGGCCGTGGCAAATCGATTCCAATCGTTATGTTCCAACACCTCGAGGATAATCTGGCGCTCGGGGCCGGCCAGCGCTTCCTTGAGCGTGCGTCCCTGCGAAGATTCGAACTCGTGCGGCACCGACCCGGCCACGCTCGGCGGCAGGTCTTCCAGGCCGATCGTGTCCGACTTGCCCAATAGCACCGCCCGCTCGACGACGTTCTGCAGCTCGCGAACGTTGCCGGGCCAGTCGTAACGACGGAGGGCCGCGACCGCCTCGTCGCTGAAACCGCTGGCCGCGCGCCCCGACTCGCGGCACACGTCTTCCAGAAAGTGTTCGGCCAGCAGGGGAATGTCGGAGATCCGCTCCCGCAGCGGCGGCAGTTCCACGTTGATCACGTTGATCCGGTAGTATAGGTCCTGGCGGAAGCGCCCCTGGGCCACTAGCTCGGCCAGGTCCTCGTTCGTGGCCAGGATCACCCGGGCGTCGACGTGCTCGGTCTTGTTGCCACCCACCGGCTCGAACTGCATCTCCTGCAACACCCGCAGCAGCTTGACTTGCATGGCGGGGCTGGCGGTACCGATTTCGTCGAGAAAGATCGTGCCGCCGTCGGCCTGCAGGAACTTGCCGGTCTTGTTGCCCGCGGCCCCGGTGAACGAGCCGGCCACGTGTCCGAACAGTTCGCTCTCGAGCAGGGTCTCGGGCAACGCGCCGCAGGCCACCTCGACAAACGGCCGGTCGCGCCGCCCGCTGCGGCGGTGGATGGCCCGGGCCACCATCGACTTTCCCGTGCCGCTTTCACCCGAGATCAGCACCGTGGCCTTGGTGTCGGCGACCGAGTCGATCATGTCATAGATCTTGAGCATGCGGTGATCGTGCCCGACGATGCTCTCCATCCCGAATCGCAGGTCGAGTTGGGCCTTGAGGTTCTTGTTTTCCTCGGCCATGCCGCGCTGGGCCAGGGCCCGCTCGATCGCCATTTCGAGCTCGTCGTCGATCAGGGGCTTGGTGAGCAGATCGAACGCACCGGCGCGAAGGGCCTCGACGGCCGTTTCGACCGTGCCGTAGCCGGTGATGAAAATGACGGTCGTAGCGGGGCTCGTGCGGCGGCACTCGGCCAACAGGTCGAAGCCGTCGCCGTCGCCCAGGCGAATGTCGAGCAGCACCAGGTCGTAGTGCTTGCGGCCGATCGCCTCGCGCGCCGCGTGGAAGCTGTTGGCAGTGTCCACGTCGTACCCGTTCTCACGCAGCCAGTCGGCCATCGACTCGAGCACGAGCCGATCGTCGTCCGCTAGCAATAAGGAGCCTTTTCCCATTGCAATCTCCGTCTATACAGGCCGAGGGCGCGCAGAAAGAGCGCGCTCGTCGTGCGTTCATGTCGAATCCCGCCCGACCAATCGTGCCAGCCGCAAGGCTGGCACAATCGTTCCAGCGGTCACCTGCGCGAGCGTCACAAACGGACCCATCGCGCATCGATTGGGGAGAAGTGTCGTCAAATATCTACGTCACAGGTTGCGAGTCGTCAACGCGCGCCAGCACGTAATCCTCACCGCCGCGGCCCCTGCTGCAGAACAGCCCGGAGAGACGGGCAACTCGTTCAAGCTGCCCAGTGGTTTCGCGGCTGCGCGGCCCTCCCCCGAGCAGGCTCGCCGGCACAGCGCGAGCGAAATTCGGGGGGTGCGTACGCTGGGAACCCCGCACAGGTGGACGCACACTTCTGAAACCTTGCGAAAAACGCGCTGCGCCCGCACGTAACCTGGCCATGCGCTAAGTGGGGGGGCTTTCCTCCTCCACGCTCGCGAGTATTATTGATGCGGGTCGGCCAGGACCCCCAGCCTGGTCTTCAGGGGCGAACCGTGGTTCGCTTGGCTTTCGCGAGTCGGTCCCGCTAGCCGAATCGCTCCAGCGGCACGTACTTTCTGTGTGGAGAGACTATGAGCGTCAAAGTGTTAGTGGCTGACGACCATGAGGTCGTGCGGACGGGATTGGCAAGTTTGTTGGCGGGATCCGACGTGAAGATCGTGGCCGAGGCAGCCAATGGCGCCGAGGCGGTCAAGCTGGCGATGAAACACAAGCCCGACGTGGCTCTGCTGGACATTCGCATGCCCGAGAGCGACGGCCTCGAAGCGCTGGACAAGATCCATCGGCAGCTACCTAACACGCGCGTGGTGATGCTCTCCACGTACGACAATCCCACGTACGTGGCCCGGGCGGTCGCGCTGGGGGCCTGCGACTACGTGCTCAAGGGAGCCAGTCGCCAGGAGTTGATCTCGACCATCACGGGGGCCGCCAAAGGCAATGCACCCTCGCCGAAGGGCGAATTGCAGCGGGTCGCAGGCGCCATGAGCAAGAATCCTAACCCTAACGGCAACCAGCAGGATATTCCGCTCACCAATCGCGAGACCCAGGTGCTGCGGCACGTGGCCCTCGGCCTGAGCAACAAGGAAATCGGACGCTCGCTCTCGATCAGCATCGAGACGGTCAAAGAGCACGTCCAAAACATCCTGCGCAAGATCGCCGTGACCGACCGCACGCAAGCGGCCGTTTGGGCGGTCCGCAAAGGCCTGGTGTAGGCGACAAGCTGCGTCGAGCGGCCGTTCAGCTTGCCCGCGGGTGAGCGCGCTCGTACACGGCGCGCAAGCCGGCCGTGCTGACGTGCGTGTAGATTTGTGTGGTCACAAGACTCTTGTGGCCCAACAGTTCCTGCACGCTGCGGATGTCTGCGCCGCGATCGAGCAAGTGCGTGGCAAAACTGTGACGCAGCGTGTGCGGCGTCGTGCGCTGGTCGAGCCCCGTCTGCTTCAGGTACTTCTCCAGCAAGCGACCGATGCTGCGCGTCGTCAGGCGGCGCCCGAACCGGTTGACGAACACCGGCGCGTGGGCGCCTGCCGCCTCGCGCGAGGAAAGCTTGCGCACGTCGAGCCAGTTTTGCAGCGCCCGGGTGGCGAACGAACCCACCGGCGACACGCGTTCGCGCTTGCCCTTGCCGCGCACGCGCAGCACGCCGCCGGCCAGGTCCAGATCGCCGTCGTTGAGCCCGGCCAGTTCGCTGACCCGCAATCCGGCCGAGTAAAGCACTTCGAGAATGGCCCGGTCGCGAAGTCCCAGGGGCTCGTCGGTGGGCGGCGCGGCGAGCAGCCGTTCGATCTCTTCCGAGGACAGAAAATGCGGCAGCGAGCGCGCCTTGCGCGGATTGCGAAGCGGCTTGGCCGGGTTCGACTTGGTCCACCCTTCGCGCTGCCCGAAGCGAAAGAAGCTGCGCAACGAAGCCAGCCGCCGGGCGATCGTCGTTTTGGCGTAGCCCGCTTCGTGCAGGGCGGCGACGTAGCCCCGCAGCTCGACGGTGCCGATTTCGCCCGGCGCGGGCGGTGCCCCCTCGACGTCGGTGAGGTACTCGAGCAGGGCTTCGAGGTCCTCGCGATAGCTCTTGATCGTCAGATCCGACGCGTTGCGCTCGACCTGCAAGTACTTGAGAAACCGGGCAACGGCGGTTTGCATCGTGGCAGGGAGCGTCGGCAGGCGGAAGGCGGGGCGGGTGGGAACGTCGGCCGGAGGCGCGCTAGAACAACTCGTCGGTGTCGGCGTCGCTGGGCAGCGGCATGTCGAAGCGGCGCAGCGGGGCCGCCGCGGCCTTCTGGCTTTCCTGGCGAATCTTCTGGCTCAGCACGGCCGCGTCGTACCAGGTAAAGCTCAGCTCCGGATTCGAGGCGTAACGCCCCAACATCCGAAGCGTTTCCGCGCGGCTCGAATCGTCGTACAGAAAGACGTACCGCTCCGAACCTTTGACGAGTGCCAGGACATTGATGTCTTGATTCACCATGGACTCCTTCCCTCTGGGGCGCCAGGCGGGTTTCGGCGGGTAGGTAACTGGGCTTGCCGCTCTCGCCCATTTGATCCAACCCTACTTATCGGCCGTTGGGGGTGTGCTTCACGACTCGCGTTTCAGAACCGGCGCACTTGGCACCCCGCGGCGCCCGAGTTGAACGCGGGATTCACGCCCGAAAAAAAATCTGCGCCGAACGCGCGAGATAGGCGCTCTGCCGCGCGATGCGCTGCGTGGCGATGCGATTTCTTCGCATGCCGAGCGGTGCGCGCCATCGTCGAACGGCTCGCCGCCATCGATGCGACGCATTCACCCGCTTGCGCGCAGCACCACGCTTGGCGACGGGCAGTTGTGCGGGTCGTGTCGATCACTCGGGTGCGCGACGCAAGCCTTTAGACCAGATCGCGCAGCCCCGAAATGCCGAGTGGTTCGCGGCTGGCAAAGGGTTCGCCAAAGGCCGTGCCGATCGACCATCCCCAAAACGCCGCATAGTCGCGCAGCCGGTCGATGAGCGTCGGCGGCTCGGTCGAACGGCCGACGACGAACTGGCTTTGATAACACTCGATGGCCGCCAGCTTCTGCGGCCAGACGTCGCTGATGTCGAGCACGAAGGCCGGCTTCTCCACCAGCCGCAGGTGCGTGCAGTAGTAGTACAGAATGCGCGCAGGGTGGTGCGGCTCGCCGGGCATGTCGGTCTTGGTCAGCTTCGACCAGAAGCGGGCCGCCTCGACCAGCTCGACCGCCGCGGTGTGATCGGGATGGGCATCGGTCCAGTGCGGGGCGAACAGCAACCGCGGCCGTAGCTGGCGGAAGACGCTAGCCACGGCGCGGCGCGCCTCGAGCGTGGCCTGCAAGCTGCGGTTGGGCAGCCCCAGATTGCCCCGCCAGTCGAGCTTGAGAATCTCCGTGGCGGCTGCCGTCTCGCGGCGGCGGATCTCAAGACTGCCGTGCGGCGTGGGCTCGCCGTCGGTCAGGTCGAGCACCCCCACTTTGAAGCCCTCGCTCTTGAGCCGCAAGATCGCTCCGCCCATGCCGAGCTCGGCGTCGTCGGGATGGGGAGCCACGACGAGCATGTCGACCTGGGGGGCATTGTCAAACGGGAGGGCATTTCCGGGTACGGTCATTCGCTAGCTTCCTCCGCAGGTAGCCTCAGGGCCTGCCGCAGAAATGCCTGCTGCGGCAGCGTCAATTGCTCGAGCACGGCGGCGTCGAGATCGGTCGTCGGGTCCAACAGCGCCCGCGGTCCGGCCGGCAGGTCCGCATCGAAGAACGAGGCCGCCACAAAGCTCGCCGCCCGCAGGCACGCTCCGCGCAGGTCGGCTCCGCTGAAGTCGGCTCCTTCCAAATCGGCCTCCCGAAAGCTGGCGCCCCGCAAGTCGGCTCCGGCAAAGTGCGCGTTGGTCAGGTTCGCGCCGTCGAAGCACGCCCCTTGCAGGCGGCTGCCGCGAAAGTCCGCGTCGCGCAGCAAGGCCCCGGCCGCTTGCAGGCCGCTCAGGTCGAGTCCCGCTGCTTGCAAGCCCAGCAAATCGCGACCCGCCACGCTCCGGGCGGAGAGAATCGCGCGGGCTTCGGCCTTCGACAACCCGCTGGCGATGTAACGTTGTTCCTGCCAAGGATCGGCCTCGTTGTGGTAGCCGGCCGTCTGTTCCCAGAATCCCAAGCGATCTTCGGCCAGCAGCTCGATGCGCTCGAGCCACTTGAGGCTCTTGTAGAAGTAGCGCCGCGGCACAACAAGACGCACCGGCCCGCCCCGCTCCACCGCCAGCGGCTCGCCGTCGGCGGACAACGCCACGAGCGATTCCAGCGCGAGCGCATCGTCCAGCCGCAGCGACGTGCTGTGCTGGCGGTCGCTACGAGCTGTAAACGATATAAACCGGGCTTCGGCAGTTGGCCCCGCGCGGTTGAGCAACGCGGCCAACGAAACGCCGGCGAACCGGACCGCCGGCTTCGACCAGCGCGTGACGCAGTGGATGTCGATCGTTCGCTCATCCTGCGGCAGCGACGACAGCTCTGCCAGCGAAAGCGAGAAGGGGTCGCCCACCAGCCCCGCGAGTTGCACGCGCCAGGGAGCATCGTCCTGCCGCGGAGCGCGCTCGCCCATCGGCGGCCACTTGCCGGGGGCGACCCATTGCTGGCCGGGAGGCAGCTTTGGGGGATCGTGCGTCACGCCCATTGACCTCTCAAGTTGCTTGCCTGCGCCGGCGGAGGATAAGATACGGAGCCGACGGCCAGCGTGCCGGTGACCTAGACGAATTCAAAGCGGCGATGGCAGTCATTCAACTCGCGTGCCCCCATTGTAGCCACGCCTTCAGCCTGGAGAATCCGCCGCCCCCGGGCGAGCACGTGCCCTGCCCGGCCTGCGGCCGAAAAATGGCGGTTCCCACCGAATCGGCGAGCCGTCCCGCCAACGCACCCGCTCCCCCGCCTGCGGAGCGCGGCGACGCGGAACCGCGCATGCGCAAGCTCAGCCGCGCCGAAAAAATCCAGCGCCGGCAGGTGCGCAACATCGCGCTGATGATCTTCGGCGTGATCGTGCTGGCGATCGCCGTGGTGGTGCTGGGCCGGCTGTGAGGTGCGAAGCTCAGGCGTCGAGTTGCCCGCCGATGCGGTAAATCTCCTCGGCGTCGAGCATCAGATCATGGGCCGTGAACAATTGCCGGATGGCGGCCTTGTGGATCTTCATCTTCGTGCCGCCCACGCCGATCGCCCCGTAGCAGGCCACGCCGTCGCGCTCCACGGCCCGGTCGGTGATCTCGATGCCGGCCAGGCCCACCGGCGGCACGGCGCTCAGGTCGATCGCCACGGCCAGGTTCTTGGCGCCGGTGCGAGCCTCGGCCGAGGCCAGCTCGACGCCCGGCGCGCCGGCGGCAATCACGATCTGGGCTTGCTTAAGCGCGGACGCCGTTTGTGCGGCCGAGCCGGTTTCGCAAGGCGTGAGCTGGGCCTCGGGCACGCGTTTGACGACGGCCTCGCACACGGCCGCGGCGCGCTTCTGGCTGCGCGAGCCGACCTTCACGCGCGCTCCCTCCAGAGCCAGGAGCCGCACGACGCGCGAGCCCACCGGACCGGTGGCGGCCAGCACCGTGGCCTCGGCCCCTTTCAGCGTGCCATGCTTGGCCGCGCACAGCACGGCGGCGGCGGCCGTCGTGTTGGCCCCGTTCGAGTCGAGCATCACCGAGACCCGCATCGGGCCGAAGAACGCCTGTTGCACGGCCTCGAGCAGCGCTTCGCCGGCGGCCACGTTCGACCCGCCGACGAAGATGGCCGTGCCGCACAGGTCGTCGCCGCCGCGCGTGAACATGGCCCCGTAGGTCAGGTCGCGCACTTGCTCGGAGGTCACGCCACCATGGCGCAGCAGGTGCTCCACGCCCGCGTCGACGGCCACGACGCTGTCAAACACGCTGGGCTGGGGGTCCGTATCGAGCTGGACCAGTATCTTCGGCTTGCTCATGCCCGAAACGCACCTGGCGGGGCGGCGAAGTTTCGCTCGAAGTCAAACGACAGCGCGGCACAAGCGCGTCAGACGCTTGCGCCGCGGCTCGGTGGGCCTAGAATCCGCGGAAGGGATGCGCGGCCTCTTCCTTGCCATCGAGCATTTCCTTCACCGACGGCTTGCTGCCCATGGCGTTGACGATGGCGTCCTTCGTGGCCTGGTAGTTGTATTCGTAGATCTTTTTGTCGTCGTCGGCGGCCGGATGGATGAACACGCCGCAGACGATCACCAGGTCTTCGGCATCCTTCTGGGCAATCACGCCGTCGCCCACCGAGTCGGCCACGGCCTTGGCCACGGCGGCCTGCGCCGGACCGAACATCTGCACGGCCTGCTTCATGCCTTTAATCGTCACCTTGGTGACCATCACCGTGGCCGGCTTCACGGCCAGGTTCGGCGTCAGCACGGCCAGCAGATTCGTATGTCCCTCGCTCTGGCGAGCCAGTGCGTTGGCGAAAGCGTTACCTACCGGACCATCCTTGCTGCCGATGAGCAAGTCGATATGGGCAATCTCGTTGCCCTCGCCAACCAACGCTTCGCCAATATACATGGACATGGGATCTCTCCATCTCTCTCGGAATGACTCGGTAGGTAAATGCGCCAGGCCAACGGCCAGGATCTGTCAGTCGAAAGCGGCCTCGAATTGCGCGGTTCTCGCCGGCGGCGGCTCGCGGCCGAAGCCCACAACGATAGCAAACCGCCCAGGGTTTGCAACCACCCCCAGGAAGACTGGGAGGATTGCGAAAAGTTTTCCGATTTCGGTGGTTGAACATCCTGAGGCGGCCAGCCTATGCTAGCGACCTTGCCACGAGGCAGGCCCCGCGGCCCCATCGAGCGCGAACCGTATTCGCCCTCGGCCGGGCCCCCGCCGCGACGCCTGCGGCACGCATCGCCGCGGCCACGGAACGCCGCACGACGTGCAAACTTTCACCCGACACGTTTTGCAGCAGGAGTACGCAACATGTTCGCCACTTTCATCGCGCTGGCCGCAGGATTGCCCACGGCGCTGGCCATGCCCCCGCAGGCAACGACCGCGAGTGTACCGGACCTCCATGCCATCGAGGCCCGCGTGATCGAAAAGACGAACGCCCAACGCCTCCGCCGCGGGCTACGCCCATTGGTCGTCGATGCCAAGCTGGTTCGCTCCGCCCGCCGCCATGCCGCCTGGATGACCAACAACCACTCGCTCGTGCACACCACCGCCAGCGTGGCCGAGAACATCGCCATGGGGCAGAACTCCAGCGGCGAAGTCGTCAACTCGTGGATGAACTCGTCGGGCCACCGGGCCAATATCCTCAACCCGGGACATCGGCGTATCGGCGTGGCGTGTTACGTCTCGCGCAGCGGCACGATTTTCTGGTGCCAGCAGTTCTTGCGATAGCGCGCCAGTGCGCAAACAATGGCTTCGCGACGCCGTTTCCGCCGCGAGCCCCGGTACGTTTGCGTGGACCCAACGCTGACCATTGTCGGAGCCAGCACCCGGGCCGCCGCGCAGTCGGCGGTGCGGGCAGGCTTCTGCGTGCGCGCCGGCGACCTGTTCGGCGACGTCGATCTGCGGCGTTTGGCCGACGTGAGCGTGTCGGCGAACTATCCCGCCGATCTGGCTGACGTCGTGACCGGCCCGCAGTCCGGGGCCTGGATGTACACCGGCGCCCTGGAGAATCACCCGGCGCTC
This sequence comes from Planctomycetota bacterium, assembly GCA_003389325.1. Taxonomy (GTDB): domain Bacteria; phylum Planctomycetota; class Planctomycetia; order Pirellulales; family PALSA-1355; genus LB-PLM-3. The sequence continues at coordinate 1,204 of QQVE01000042.1, read as the reverse complement.
GTCTCCGCCCTGGCGCAAGCGCGCACGCTATGGGGCAACGGCGCGGCCGTGCTCCGCCGTGTACGCGATCCTCTGGCGGTCGCCCGAGCGTTTGGCCGACATGGCATCGCCTGCCCGAAGGTCGCCGTGCGCACCGACCGCGTTGCCCCCCAAGGACGCTGGCTGGCCAAGCCTCGCCGGTCGGCCGGCGGCACGCGGATCTCGGTCTGGGATCGAGCCGCGTCGCCAGGCCGGTTTCGCGGCGGCCGCTACTTTCAGCAGTTCGTCGAAGGAGACGCCCAGGCGGCGGTCTACCTGGCGGCCGGCGGCCGGGCCGTGTTGTTGGGCGTCACGCGGCAACTCGTGGGCCTCGACTGGACGGGAGCCGGCGGCTTTCAATACTGCGGGTCCGTGGGCCCGCTCGAGCCGGACGAGGCGTACCTGGAGCAATACACTCGCATCGGCAACGTGCTGGCCGGCGAATTCGAGCTCACGGGACTCTTCGGCGTGGACACGATCGTCAACGGCGAAGGGGTCTGGCCCGTGGAGGTCAATCCGCGCTTTCCGGCGTCCGCCGAGATCCTCGAGCGGGCCACGGGGGCTTCGGTCATCGCCTGGCATGCCGCCGCCTGTGAGGAAGGCCGCTTACCCGTCCCGCCACGCCACAGGGGGCGCACGTTCGGCAAAGCGATTCCTTTCGCCCGCACGCGGTGCGTCACCCCACAACTGTTGCGCGATTCGGCCCGGCCCGGCCTGGCCGCAGCAGATGAGCCAGCCGACGTCCCCCGCCCGGGAACCGTCGTCGAGCCGGGCTGGCCGATCGTGACCGTGTTCGCCGAGGGCGGCGACGAAGCGACGGTGATCCATCGCCTGCAAAAGCGCGTCGCCGCCGTACAGGCTCAACTCGTCGCCTGCCCGGCCGACTCGCACGCGCGGTGAACACAACCGGCCGGCGACCGCTTGGGGTCACCGGCCGGCGATCGCTCTTGTGGCGGATGCACGCCGCCGGGTCGCTTAACTCAGATCATCCAGCAGCGAGTCGAGCAGGTCGTGCTCGAGTCCCAGGTCGGTTACCACGTCGTGGATGCGGTTCAGGATGCGCTGGGTGCCTGGGGTGTCGGCCTCGGCCAGACGCTCGAAGAACCGGGCCACGCGGCCGCTGTTCAAGTCGATGCTGTCCAGACGACGCGCGATCCAGGCCGGCAACGCTCCGCCGCCGGAGGTG
>QQVE01000043.1 GCA_003389325.1 Planctomycetota bacterium | reverse complement strand
GGAACCTGAAGTGGGCACGATTCCGGTCGTCGAGGACGACCACGACGTTGCGCGATTGCAGCGCATCCATCTCGAGCGCGCCGGCTACACCGTCGTGCTGGCCGATACGTCCCGGCAGGCGCTCCAGCGCGCGACCGCCGGCGGCATCGATCTGGCCGTTGTCGACTATCTGCTCGAGGACGGCGTGACGGGCCTCGACCTGTTCGAGCGCTTCAAAGATGCCGGGCTGACGCTGCCGGTGATCCTCGTCACCGGCTTCAGCGAGGAGGAGACCGTCATTCGGGCGCTCCGCGCCGGCGTCAGCGACTTCGTCCCCAAGTCATCCGCCTACTTAAGCTACCTGCCCGAGGCCATCGCCCGCACGCTGCGGCACATCGCCGTGGAAAAGCGGCTGGCCGAATCCGAGGCCCGTTTCGCGTCCTTCATGGACAACAGTCCCGTGGTGGCCTCGATCAAGGACGAACAGGGGCGCGTCGTGTATGCCAACTGGATGATGCAGCGTCTATTCCGGTGCGACGACTGGCACGGTAAGACGGTTTTCGACCTACTGCCGAGCGAGGCTGCCCAGAGCATCTGGGAGGGCGACAAGCGGGTCATGCAAGGTCGGGAAACCGTTGAGTGTGTGTACGCGGCGCCGGATCTGGCCGGCAAGATGCACCGTTGGCTGGCCTACCGATTCCCGATCGAAGATCTCGATGGCCGCGAGCTTGTGGGCGGAGTGGCCATCGACCTGACCGAGCGCGTGGAAGCCGAAGAGGCCTTGCGCAATTCCGAGGCCCGCTTTCGCTCCATGAGCGAAACGGCGCCCGATGCGATGATTACGATTGATCAAGCCGGCAGGGTGATCTCCTGGAACCCGGCAGCCGAACGGATCTTCGGATACACGGCCGAAGAAATGCACGGTCAGACGATCGCCTGCATTATCCCGGAGCGCCTGCGCGATACGCAGCACGCGGCGTTGGGACGCGTGCTGCGCGAGGGTCCCGAAACCATGCACCGGCATCTCCCGGACTTGTACGCCCTGCGCAAGGATGGGTCGGAGTTTCCGGTCGAGATTTCAGTAGGTGCCTGGCAGCAGGACGGAAAAGTTTTCTGCAGCGGATTCATCCGCGACGTGACGCAGGCCAAACAGGCCGAGGAAGAGCTGCGCATCCGCGACGAGCAGTTGCGCCACGCACAAAAGCTCGAGTCGCTCGGCACGCTGGCCGGCGGCGTGGCCCACGAGTTCAACAACCTGCTGCAAAGCGTGCAGGGCTACACGCGCTACGCCATGGAGGGCCTGCCGCCGGAGAGCCGCCACTATCAGGACCTCGAGGTCGTGCTCACCGCGGCGCAGCGGGCCGCCACCCTGACGCGGCAGTTGCTGGGCTTTTCGCGCCGGCAAGTGCTCAACTATGTCGATCTCGACCCGAACCAGATCATCAAGGACTCGGTGCGGATGTTGCGGCCGCTGATCGGCGAGCACATCAGCCTCGAGTTGGCCCTGCAGGAGGGCGCCCGCCACGTTCACGCCGACGCGGCCCACTTGCAGCAGTTGCTGATCAACCTGTGCGTCAATGCCCGCGACGCCATGCCCGAGGGCGGCCGCCTGCTCATTCAGACCGAAGAGGTCGATCTCGACGAGGCCGATTGCACGCATTTCCCCGAATTGTCGCCGGGCCACTACCTGACGCTGGTCGTCTCCGACACCGGTTGCGGCATGGCGCCCGAGGTGCTCGAGCACATCTTCGATCCGTTCTTCACGACCAAGGAAGTCGGCAAGGGCACAGGGCTGGGCATGGCCACGGTGTACGGTGTCGTTTCGCAGCATCGCGGCACGGTGCGCGTCGAAAGCACGCCCGGCGGGGGCACCGCGGTAACGATCTACCTGCCCACGGTCGAGCCGCAACCCCCGCTGGAGGACACGGCCGACATCTCTCCCCCGGCCCGGCACGGCGAAACGGTCCTGGTGGCCGAGGACGATCCGCTGGTGCGCGAGCTGACCGAGCGCACGCTGGGCTCGGCCGGATACCGCACGATCAGCGCCGACGACGGCGCCGAGGCGGTGCGCATCTTCGAAGCGCGCCGCCACGAGATCTCGCTCGTGCTGCTCGACGTGGTCATGCCCCGCATCAACGGACACGAAGTCTATCGCCAGATGCGCTTGATCGACCCCAACGTCAAAGCCATCTTTGCCAGCGCCTATGATTTGGAGACGGCGCAACTTGGCTTCATCGGCGACCAGGGGCTGCGGTTCGTGCAAAAGCCGGCCGACCCCGCCGAACTGCTCAAGACCGTCCGCGAAGTGCTCGACGCCCAGAGCACGCTCGTTTCTTGATCGCCGCCGCCGCGGCCGACTACAATTCGAGCAGGCCCTCCGCCGCCCCTGACGCCCCCCATCTCACCAGACCGAAGCGCAAGCAAGGGTCGTCCGTCGGTACCGCAGACCAGTCCAGCGGCGCGCCCGCGCCCCGAGCAACAACCGGAAACAGCAACTCTATGAAATCCATTCGCTTCATCATGGTCGGCGGCTTCCTGGGCGGCGGCAAGACGACCACCATCGGCCGCCTGGCCCGCATGCTCACCGCCCAGGGCCGGCGCGTCGGCATCGTCACCAACGACCAGGCGGCCGATCTGGTCGACACGCACCTGCTGCGCTCCCAGGGGCATCACGTCGGCGAAGTGGCCGGCGCCTGCTTCTGCTGCCACTTCAACGACCTGATCGCGACGGTCGAAAACCTGGAAGCCGAAGCCGCGCCCGACGTGATCCTGGCCGAACCGGTGGGCAGTTGTACCGACCTCGTGGCCACGGTCGTGCAGCCGCTGTTGCAGCTCTACGAGGGACGCTTCGAGGTGGCGCCCTACGGCGTGATTCTCAAGCCCAGCCATGGCCTGCGCATTCTGCGGCCGGGAGGACGCTCGGGCTTTTCGCCCAAGGCGGCCTACATCTTTCGCAAGCAGCTCGAAGAGGCCGACTTTGTCCTGCTCAACCGCATCGACGAATTGTCCGCCGCAGAAGCCGACGAACTGGCCGCCCTCGTGGCCGCCGAATTCCCCGACACGCCGCAACGGCGGATTTCGGCCAAGACGGGCGACGGCTTCGACGCGCTGGTCGAGTATCTCGACCAGCAGGGCAGCTTCGGCCGCCGCATTCTGGAAATCGACTACGACACCTACGCCGAAGGCGAGGCCGAACTCGGCTGGCTCAACGCCCGCGTCACGCTCGCCTCGCCGGAGCCGTTCGACGTCGACCGCCTGGTGCTTGACGTCATCACGCATTTGCACGCAGCGCTGGCCGCCGCCGAGGCCGAGACGGCGCACCTGAAGGTAATCGGCATGGCCGACGACGCGTTCGCCGTGGCCAACCTGGTCAGCAGCGAGTCGCGACCCGAGCTGTCGCTACCCTCCTACAGCCAGACGCGCTCGGCCGAGCTGATCGTCAACGCCCGCGTAGCGCTCGATCCGGCCCAGCTCGAACAACGCGTGCGCACCGCGGTCGAATCGGTGTGCCGGCCCGCGGGCATTGAACCCACCTGGCACGAGACCGCTAGCTTCCGCCCCGGCCGCCCCGTGCCCACCCACCGCCTGGCCGCAAAGTAGCAGGCTCACTCCGTGAGCCGTCGCAGCACACGCTCAGGGCACGACGCCCGCTCACGGGGCCAGCAACAACCGCCCCGGCACCTTGAGGTAGTTGATCACTTCGTTGAGGAAGCGGGCGGCGGTGGCGCCGTCGACGACGCGGTGATCGTACGACAGGCTCAAGGGCATCATCAGCCGGATGTCGAGCTTGTCGCCTTCGCCCACGATGGGCAGCTTGCGCGAACGGCCCACCAGCAGCACGGCCACCTCGGGCGGGTTGATGATCGGCGTGGAATACTGTCCGCCCACCGCACCGAGGTTGCTGATCGTGAACGTGCCGCCCCGCAGATCGTCGAGCTTGAACTGCGCGTTGCGGGCCTTGGTGGCCATGTCGGTCAGGCCCTTGGCGATGGCCGGGATACTCATCCGATCGACGTTGCGCATCGCGGGCACGACCAGCCCCCGCTCGGTATCCACCGCCACGCCGATGTTGACGTACTGCTTGTAGAGGATTTCGTTGTTCTCGGTATCGATCGAGGCGTTCAGCAGCGGGTGCAGCTTGAGCGCCTGCGCGCAGGCCTTCATCACGAAGGCCATCATGGTGAGCTTCACTTCGGAGCCCACGTAGTCGGCCATGCCGCCCTTGCGAATGCGTTCCAGTTCCGTGATGTCGGCGTCGTCGAAGTTCGTGACGTGCGGGATCGTCGAACTCGAGCGGGCCATGTTCGCGGCGATCGTCTTGCGAATCGCCGACATCTTCTGCCGCCGCACGGGACCCCAGTCGTCGGTCTCGTCGCTGCCCTCGGGCAAGGGAGCCGACGGCGTGCTGCTCTTAGGGGCTGCCGTGGCGCCCTGGCGGACCGCGGCCTTGACGTCTTCCTCGGTGATCCGCCCGTGGGGGCCGCTGCCGGAGACGGACGTCAGGTCCACGCCCAGCTCGCGAGCCAGCCGCCGCGTGGCCGGTCCAGCCGGAGGCGTCTTGCCCGGCGAAGTCTTGGTGGCCGCGCCGTCGCGGGCCGGGGCGGATTTCGCCTTGCCGCTGCTCTTGGCCTTGGCCGCTTTTTTCGGCTTGGGCTCTTCGGCGGATTCTTCTGGCTCCTCCTCGGCGGGTTCCTCCGCTTCCGCTTCCTCTTCGGCTTCTTCGGCCACCGGCTCGTCTTCTGGCTCTTCTTCGGGTTTGTCCTCCGGTTCGGCCTTCTTCTTCTTGGCCGAGGGCTTGGCCTTGGCCGATTCCTTCGGCTTGCTCTCTTTCTTAGTCTCTTTCTTGGTCTCTTTGTCGTCGTCGCCGCCGCCGCCGTCGTCGATCGTGAGCAGCGGATCGCCGACTTTCACCTTCGAGCCTTCGGAGACGTGCACCTTGGTGATGCGGCCGCCGATCGGGCAGGGCAGCTCGACCACGGCCTTACCGGTCTCGATCTCCATCACGTTCTGCTCGGCGGAGATCTCGTCGCCTTCGCTGACCATCACCTTGACGATATCGCCCTCGTCGACGTTCTCGCCGAGATCGGGCACTTTGAAATCCGTGGCCATCTTGTTTTCCAGACTCCGTGGTTGACACTCTGCGATTGGCCGGCCACCGCCGAGCGGGCCAAGAAAGGATGCTCGAATCGGTGACTACGCGTGCGCGGGGTTGATCTTTTCCGGATCGATGCCCAACTCGACGATGGCCCCGGCCACCTGCTTGGGCTCGATGCAGCCGCGCTTTGACAATTGATACAACGCCGCGATGGCGATCGCCTCAGCGTCCACTTCGAAGTGACGCCGCAGGCTGGCGCGGTCCTCGCTACGGCCGAAGCCGTCGGTGCCCAGCGGGAACAGCCCACCGGGAACGTAGGCCGCGACCTGCTCGGCCAGCGCCCGCACGTAGTCGCTGGCGCTGATGAACGGCCCCTGTTCGCCTTCGAGCACCTTGGCCAGGTAGCTCTGCTGCGGCTCTTCGCTCGGATGCAGCATGTTCCACCGCTCGACCGTCTGCGCCTGGCGGGCCAGTTCGGTATAGCTGGTCACGCTCCACACGTTCGAGGCCACGTCGAAACGCTCGGCCAGAATCTCCTGCGCCCGCAGCGTCTCGCGCAAAATCGCTCCCGAGCCGAACAACTGCACCCGCGGGCTCTTGGGCCCGGCGTCGACGGAGTTCAGCTTGTAGATGCCGCGGATGATGCCTTCCTCGATGCCCTCGGGCATCGAAGGGTGGCGGTAGTTTTCGTTGTAGAGCGTGATGTAGTAGATCGCGTCCTCGCCGTCCTCGTACATCCGCTTCATGCCGTCGAGCACGATCGTGGCCGTTTCGTAGGCGTACGCCGGATCGAACGCCCGCACGGTGGGGAAGGCCACGGCGTTGAGTAGGCTTTGCCCATCCTGGTGCTGCAGGCCTTCGCCGGCCAGCGTGGTGCGGCCGGCGGTGCCGCCCAGCAGAAAGCCCTTGGCGCGGCAGTCGCAGGCGGCCCAGATCAAGTCGCCGATCCGCTGAAAGCCGAACATCGAGTAGTAGATGAACATCGGAATCATGTTGATTCCGTGCGTCGAGTACGAGGTGCCCGCGGCGATGAAGCTCGACATCGAGCCGGCCTCGGTGATGCCCTCTTCGAGCAGTTGCCCGTCTTTCGCTTCGCGATAGTAGGTGAGCATGCCCGCGTCGACCGGCTCATAGAGCTGGCCGGAGTGCGAGTAGATGCCGCACTGGCGGAACAGGCCTTCCATGCCGAAAGTGCGCGATTCGTCGGGCACGATGGGCACGATGTGCTTGCCGATCTTTTTGTCGCGCAGCAGCTTGGTAAGAAAGGCGACGAAGGCCATCGTGGTCGAGGCCTCGCGGTCGCCGCTCCCCTCGACGAAGTCCTTGTACTCGTCGATCCGCGGCGTCTCGGTGCGAATCGGCTGGGTCGAGCGGTGCGGCAGGGGGCCGCCCAGCGCGTCGCGCCGCTCTTTGAGGTACTTGGCTTCCTTGCTGTCTTCCGGCGGGCGATAGAACGGCGCCTTGCTCACCTCATCGTCCGAGATCGGAATGCCGAAGCGGCTGCGGAACTCGCGCAGCTCGTTCTCGCCCAGCTTCTTCTGCTGGTGCGTGACGTTGCGGCCTTCGCCGGCCTCGCCCAGGCCGTAGCCCTTGATCGTCTTGGCCAGAATCACCGTCGGACGGCCCATGCACTCGACCGCGGCCTTGTACGCGGCATACACCTTTTCCGGATCGTGCCCGCCGCGGCGGAGCTTGCGCAGCTCTTCGTCCGACAGGGCCCGCACCATCTGCGTCAACTCGGGATACTTGCCGAAGAAGTGCTCGCGAATGTACTCGCCGGGCATCACCGTGTATTTCTGGTACTGGCCGTCGACCACCTCGCCCATTCGTTTGACCAGCAGGCCGTCCTTGTCCTTGGCCAGCAGCGGGTCCCAACTGTCGCCCCAGATCACCTTGATCACGTTCCAGCCCGCGCCGCGGAAGGCGCCTTCGAGCTCCTGGATGATCTTTCCGTTGCCGCGCACCGGCCCGTCGAGCCGCTGCAGGTTGCAGTTGATGACGAAGATCAGGTTGTCGAGCTTCTCGCGCGCCGCCAGCGTGATCGCGCCCAGCGACTCGGGCTCGTCGGTTTCGCCGTCGCCCAGGAACGCCCACACGTGTTGGTTCGAGGTGTCCTTGATGCCGCGGTCGTGCAGGTACTTGTTGAAGCGGGCCTGGTAGATGGCCATGATCGGCCCGAGCCCCATCGACACCGTGGGAAACTCCCAAAAGCCGGGCATCAGCCAGGGGTGTGGGTAGCTCGACAGCCCGCCGCCTTCTTCCAGCTCCTGGCGGAAGTTCTGCAGGTGCGTCTCGTTCAGCCGGCCTTCGAGAAAGGCCCGGGCATACATGCCCGGGGCGGCGTGCCCCTGGAAATAGATCTGGTCGCCGGAGAAGTCGTCGCCCTTGCCGCGAAAGAAGTGGTTGAAGGCCACTTCGTACAGCGTGGCCGCCGAGGCAAAGGTGGAAATATGCCCGCCGATACCGTCGTGTGCCTTGTTGGCGCGGGTCACCATCGCCATGGCGTTCCAGCGAATGATGCTCTTGATGCGCCGCTCGAGCTCGCGGTTGCCGGGGTACTGCGGCTGCCTGTCGGCCGGGATGGTATTGATGTAGGGCGTGGTGGCCGTGAAGGGCAGCTTGATGCCTTCGCGATAGGCCGCCTCGCTCAATTCGCCCAGCAGAAAGCTGACCCGGTCGGGGCCCTGGTTCTCCAGCACGCTGCGGAGCGATTCGAGCCACTCGGCCGTTTCCAGCGGGTCGGAATCCCCTTGCGTAGGAACCGTCTCGACTTGTGCCATGGCCAAATGCTCCCGATCACGATGCACGAACTGGACACCAACTCTGCCGTTTGGCCCGGTCCGCCCCGGCGGTGCAGGGGCCCGGCGGGGCAGACGACGCGGTGAATTATCCCGCACGCCGCCGGTTTGGTAAAGGGCTGTAAGTCCATGCGCCACAGCCCCTTTGTTACGCAAACGATGAGTTTCTCTTATCAGCCCGTTGAAGTAAGCCATCCTGGCCAACTTCAACCTCGCCAAGTGCGAAGCAAAGCTCCGCACGGAAGCGCAAAATAACGACTTGCGTCGTCATTTTGAGATCGCATCCATGCGATCACGCAGCCCGTCGAATACTCCAACAGGCTGCTATGCTTTGCGCGCCGGCCGCGGTTTGTAGATTTCGGTGGCCGTTCCCAGGAACACTTCCGCCGCGTTGCCCAGCGTTTCGCTCAGCGTCGGGTGCGGGTGGATCGATTCGGCCATGTCGCGGGCCGTGGCCCCCATTTCGATCGCCATCACCGCCTCGGTGATGATGTCGCCGGCACTGACTCCCACGATGCCGATGCCCAGAATCCGCTCGCTCTCGGGGTCGATCAGCATCTTGGTCAGTCCTTCGGTGCGGCCCAGCGCCAGCGCCCGTCCGCTGGCGGCCCAGGGATACTTGACCACTTCGTAGTCGACACCCTGGGCTTTGGCTTCCTGTTCGGTCAGTCCGGCCCAGGCGATTTCGGGATCGGTGAACACCACCGCCGGGATGGCCATCGGCTCGAAAGCCGCCGGTTCGCCCAGCAGCGCTTCGACGGCCACCTTGCCCTCGTGCATGGCCTTGTGCGCTAGCATCGGCTCGCCGGCCACGTCGCCGATGGCCGAGATGTGCTCGTCGGCCGTGAACTGCCGCTCGTCGATGACCACAAAGCCCTTCTCATCCAACTCGACATTAGTATTCTCCAGCCCGATGCCCTTGCTGTTGGGCGCTCGCCCGACGGAGACCAGCACGCGGCTGAACTTCTCGGTGCGCTTGCCGTTCTCGTCCTCGAACTGAACGTCGACGCCGTCCTTGGCCTCGGACATGCCCGCGACCTTGGTGTTAAGCAGGATCGCGGTAAAGATTTTCTTCAGCCGATCCTCGAGCGGCTTGACCAGGTCGCGGTCGGCCGTGGGCAACAATGTCGGCGTCAATTCGACGACCGTCACCTCGGTGCCCAACTCGGCATAGACCGTTCCTAGCTCCAGGCCGATGTAGCCGCCGCCCACTACCAGCAGGCTCTCGGGCACATCGGGCAGCGCCAGCGCGCCGCTGGAGTCCATCACGCGATCGGTCTTCAGGCGAAACGCCCGCGGCATGGCCGGCACCGAACCGCTGGCCAGAATGCAGTGCTCGAACGCGAGCTTGTCGTCCTCGTAGGTGTCGGGATCGCCGCCTTCGAGCTTGAGCGTTTGCGAGTCGAGAAACGACGCCCGGGCGTGGATCACCTTCACCTTGCGGCGCTTGGCCAGTTGAGCCAGGCCCGACGAGAGGTTGCCGATCACCTTGTCTTTGCGGGCCCGCATCGCGTCGACGTCGACGGTGGGAGGCTGATAGTCGACGCCCCACTCGCCCATTTCGCGCGTCTCGCTCACCACCCGGGCCACGTGCAGCAGGGCCTTGGAAGGGATACAGCCTTCGATCAGGCAGGTGCCGCCCAGCTTGGGCTTGGCCTCGATCATGGTGACTTCCATTCCCAGGTCGGCCGCCATGAATGCCGCCGAATAACCGCCCGGCCCGCCCCCGAGCACTACCAGTTGCGTTTCCATCGTTGTCCTATGCAAATGCCTCGTGAGATACCCCATTCTATGCGCGGGTCAATGCGCCGGATGCGCAGAACGGCCATCATACCGCCGCCGGGCCGATGCTTGAAGGCGCACGCGAAACGCCCGGGTTTGCGACACACCCACCGGTGCAATCGCGGAATCCGCCAGCCACACCAGCCCGAAGCGCGAGCGAGGGAAAAGCAGCGCGGAACTGCAGCCGAGACACCTCACCCTGGATCTGCTTCGTCGTCGATCCATTTGCCCTGCTCCAGATCGAACTCGACCCGGGTTCCGTCCTTGAGCTTCCGTTCGTACATGTTTTCCCCGGACGCTTGCTCTTCAACTTCCTGCCACTTTTCCTCGTACCAAATCTCCCTGGTGCCCGCAGCGTCATCCCCGTGTTGCAGGCGCAGGTCGTAGGTGCCGTCGGCGTCGAGATCGAACGCCCCCTTGCCCTCGCGGATCAAATGCAGATCGTGCACCTCGATCTCATCGGGAACCGAGTAGGAACACGCGAGCTGGAAGCCCACGCCCAACCATAGCTCGAGCGACCGCGTGGCGTTCTTGTGATGGGTCAAGTCGGCTTCCTGGCCGCGGATCGAAGCCCCACCGTCGAAGTCGACCACTAGATAGTTGTGGTTGTTTGCAAAGTCCCTATCGACGAAGACCGCCAGCGGGTGCCGCGCGCAGACCAGGTCCATCTCCAGCAGTTCGGCCTCACGCACCGCCTGCGCGGCTCCCGCCGACCACAGGCCGTTGCGGGTGGCGTTGCTCCAGGCCCAGACGCCGTTGGCCACCAGCAGCACGAGGTTGACCAGCAAGACCAGGCCGATGACAAGCGACCGCTTGCTGGAAACCGACGGCGAGCTCTCGGACGCTTGCGACATGGAATCCTCCACAAGAAGTCGACATGAGTGACATGCGGCGCGCTGCGGCCGCTAGCCCGACGCACGAGCGATGGAAACACAACGCTGGCAGGTAAGCTTGGATTGGACGTGCAGAGTTCTTGGTCAAGAATACACACACGACCCTCGCTTGCGCACTTACTAGGAAAGTACCGGGTCGAAATGGTTGTGTTGGACTACGATTTCTTGTTATTCAGCTGACCGGCCATGCTCTTGCGGCGTTGTTCTTCGACTCGCTCGCGATGCTTTCGACGGCAATCTCGGCAACGTATCGCCATGGCCTGAATCGGTCCCTTGGCGACTTCGTAGTACCACTTCTGTTGCTCGGCCGTCCATACTTCGTCGGACCCACAATCGACGCAAGTGAACGGCTGGTCCACATAGAACAGCGGCGGTGAGTACGAGTTGTTAGGAGCCTGCTGCGACAGATCGGCGGGGATGGCTCCTTCGGGGAGCACAACGCCATTGACAACCGGCCGTGCCCGATTGGCTTGCCTGTCCCGCTCACGCTTTTCGTGTTTGCGTTTCCGGGCCATGGTGCAGTTCACTGCTTGAGCAGGCGTGCCTACGGTTCGACGTCGCTGGCCTGGGCGGCGACGGCCAATTGCTGGGCGGCATGGGCCCGGCGGCCGGCGCGCCAGTGGCGGAACATGCCCAGGGCCACGGGCAGCACGCTGACGAGCACGATGATGATGACCACGGTTTCGAAGTTGTCGCGAATCCAGGGAATCTGCCCCAGGAAGTAGCCGCACAACGTCATCGACGTGACCCAGCCGATGCCGCCCAGCACGTTGTAGAGCAGGAACTGCGGATAGGTCATCTTGGCCACGCCGGCCACGAACGGCGTAAAGGTGCGCACCAGCGGCACGAACCGCGCCAGGATGATCGCCTTGCCGCCGTGACGTTCGTAGAACTCCTTGGCAGCCATCAAGTGGCTGTGCTTGACGAACCGCAGGTAGCCTTTTTCGAACACGCGCTGTCCCAACTGATGACCCAGCGCGTAGTTGACCGCGTCGCCGACGACGGCGGCCACCGAGAGCAGCACGATCAGCAGCCCGGCATTGAACACGCCCTGGCTGGACAGCAGCCCGGCGGCAAACAGCAGCGAGTCGCCCGGCAGAAAGAAGCCGACCAGCAGGCCGGTCTCGCTGAAGATAATGGCAAACAAAATCAGGTAGCCGACCCACCAGGGTCCGGCCAGGTTGACCAGCGTGCGCAGGTTTTCCGGCTCGGCCAGCCCGATGAGCCACTTGATCCAGTCAATCAGCATCGTCATGAGAGGTCATCTGGGGCAGGAGGACGGCGCCGCGGCTTGAACGGGGGACTGGGGATTATAGAGGCCCGGTCCCGGTGGTGCTACAGCGACTGCCGTCGGTCAACGCGCCGCGGCGCAAGTCTAGCTTGCGTCGTGGGACGGCAAGCGGGAAATGCCGGCTGTCGCTGGAAACAAGGGCTCCGGCCGGTCGCACAAGCGGACTGTCGGTCTGTCGCAACGGGTTCCTGGAACGGCGCGCCAGTCGACAGTGCGCCGGCGAGCCTCTTAGGCGTGCGGCTTCATCCGTGACGAAAGCTCAACTTCGGCGATCAATGCGTGATGCCGCAGTTGCTCGACCTTCGATTCGTCGATCGTGCCCACGATCTTGTTACCTGCGACTTCACCGACTTGCAGTCCGAACGACTCGAGCTCCTGGAGGGCGCCGGTGCTGGGCATCTCCTTGGTGACAACCAGCACGTTCAGTTTGCCCCCATGAACGCCCTTGTCCTTGCGCAACAATTCTCGGAACGTGGATTCGTCCATAGCCTAGCCTTCATCTGTTGCGGGCTCGATTGTGAGCAGCCGACTCACATTGATTTTACCGTATCCCCAGCGGGCGTTCCAGCAAGGTTGTGTTAAGCCGTCCTGCCGAGCGGACTTCATGAGCCTTCGCTTGGCCTCGGCCCAATCGATCCCAGGGTCCTTCTCCAACAATAGCCCCAAGGCGCCCGTGACATAGGGCGCTGCCATGCTTGTTCCCTGTTGCGCGGCATAGGGATGCTGAGGGTGACGAAACAGCGAGGGCAGGTTACTGGTGGTGGCGTCGGCGGACAGCGGAGCCATCAAGAACTGCCCGGGCGCGGCGATTTCTGGCTTGTTGTGGCCGTCCCGCGTAGGGCCAATACTACTAAAGTAGGAGATGTCTTCCAGGTTGACCGCACCGGCCTGGAACGTGCCGCCGGGGGAGTTCGGGTCCTGCGACGGCCACTCTCCCCGCGTGGCATACGAGGCCACGGTGATCGCCGAGAACGAAGTTGCCGGCATGCCAATCAAGTGGGAACGCGTCGCTGCGGTCGTAAAGGCCCCCTCGGCGATGTCCCGAATCCAGGCATGGACGCTTCCGACATTGACGCCCCCTTTTGCGCGATCTTCGTCGACGATCAGGCTCCAACCGCCCAGTACTTGTGGCTGGGGATCGGTGATGATGCGAAAGCTGGTCGAGTGATCGCCGCTGTAGGGATGAGTCTGGTGAATTGCCTCGATGAAGATGCTCCCGAAGTTGAACTCTTGCCGCCCCTCGCGCGGCGCCGCCACGAAGCTTCCGGTCGGGGTGCGCAGCCGCACGTTGACCGCGTCTTCGTGCTGGCTCCAGACTTGCAGGAACAGCAATCCCGCCGCCACGGGCCCGTTGTCGGTTTCGAAGGTCTGAGGGTTCAGGCGGAACTTCGCGATCCAGGGTTGTGCAGGTTGAGCGTTGCCGGGCAGGGTCGTATGTGCGTGGATGGGGTCGTCTCCTTCGTTGCCGGCTGATACCACGACCATGCGCCCGCGGCCGGAAAACTCGTCGATCGCACGTTCGGTGATCGAAGTGCCATCGTGGCCGCCCACGTGTCCACCCAAGCTTAGGTTCACCACGCAGGGCTGATCCCGCTGGTCGGCTATGGTGAAGATGTGCTTCACGGCCGACGCGATGTCTTTCGAGTCGAACGTGGTCTTGACGATGGCCAGATCGGCCTCCGGCGCGACCCCGCGCCATTCCGAGCCGACGCTGCCGGCGCCGTTGCCCGCCGCAATGCCCGCCACGTGCGAACCGTGGCCAATCACATCCGGCGATCCGGCGGCATCTCCGCTATTGATACGGGCGAGAGAGTAGCGCTGTTTCGTTTCCTGGTCCAAGTAGTCGACGATCCGCGTTCCATCCGACGTCCGGAAGGCCGGATGGTTCGCGTCGATGCCCGTATCGATGATTCCCACCAGCACTCCCTTGCCGGTTTGCGGCACGGTCGGAACATCGTTTTCGATCAAGCGCGCCGAAACGTGGGCCAGGTCCGTTGCGGGTTTCAGCTTCACGCTGGCCTCGACGTAGCGCACCGAACCGATCCCCGCCAGTTCGTGCAACCGAGACCGCGGTACGCCCGCGGACACGATGGTAGGAGTCAGCGTTTCGGCGGTGCCGCGCCACTGCTGAATGCGCGCGGTCAGTTGTTCGGCGTTCTCGGCTCGCACCAGAATCGGAACCAGGTCGTCCTGAAGGAACTGCTTCTGCGCCACCGGCGACATTTGATTCGCCATCGACCGCACGCCCAGACTGATCTTGTTGGACGCGATAGCCATCTGTGGCAAGGTCTGTACGACGGAAGTCATCGGCTTCATCTCGAGCGCGCCGGGCGCGTGTTCGGCCGAGAGCATCAGCATCGGATCGAGTTTGCTCAGCGGTGAGGGGGACCGCAATGCCGCCGTCAAACTCGCCGGGCGAACCCGCGTTCTCGTCGTCGATGGCTTCTTGCGCCTTGTTTTCTTTTTCGTGGGTTTGCTTGCCTTCTTGCGAGTCGTGGAGGAGCTTTTCTTGGCCATGGTGAGCAACCCAATGTCAGGAAATGTCAGGAATGGATTGGGGATCGCGGCAAACCGTCGTCGGCTCGCCCGCACGGAGCTTGCAGATCGCCTCGTCGATGGTGGTACCGGTCCCCCAATTAGAGCGATCTCAAAAACCCTCTGCAACCATCGCGCTCACTCGCGAAGTAGCGAGAGTTTTCCCGCAGCCAGATTTCAAACGAGCCCGGGCTGCGCCGCAGGCCTCGGACACCTGCGGGAGGTCGGCTCGCCGGCATGATCGAAACATGCCCGAGGCTGTAGATGTCGCCGGCGCATCGCGTAAAGCAGCCCAATGTGCCGCGTGCACGCCGTCTAGAGCGCGTGTTTGCGGCACGACGCGGTGTGCCGATACAATCGGGCTCCCGACGCACGTCGGAACCGCGCTCGCTTGCTAACAACCTCACCTCACCCACGCGGAACGAACGGCTCGGCGAAGGGGACATCATGCCGCCTGAGGACGAATCCATCCGTGCGTTGCGCGAGGCGCTGGCCGTCTCGCCCGACAACGTGCCGCTGCGGGCCCACCTGGCCGAGTCGCTGGCCGCCCGGGGCTGGCACGACGAGGCCGAAAAGGAGTTTCGCACGGCGCTGCAAGCCGACGGCCAGAACGCTTCGCTGTTGCTCGGGTTGGCTAAGCTCTATTGGCGGCAGGGCAAAGACAGCCAGGCGCTGGTGATCGTCGAAGACCTGGCCAAGAAGCGCGACGTGGCCGCCGGCGTGCTGGTGCTCTACGCCCGGCTGCTGCTTCGCGGCGGCGACGTCCGCGGCGCCGTGGCTCAATACAAGCTGGCCCTCGAACACGATCCCGACTCGGCCGACGATGAGCTCGGCCGCCAACTCGGTGTGGGCCCCGAGGACGACACCAGCGAAGTGGTCGAGGGCCGCGTGCGCACCGGCGGCGAAGGATGGGATGCGCCGCTAGAAATGGAAATCGAGCGCCCGCCGATCACGTTTGCCGATGTCGGCGGCATGGACGCGGTGAAGGAAGAGATCGGCATCAAGATTCTGATGCCGCTTGAGCATCCCGAGCTGTACGCGGCTTACGGCAAGAGCACAGGCGGCGGCATCCTGATGTACGGCCCGCCCGGCTGCGGCAAGACCTACATCGCCCGGGCCACGGCCGGCGAGATCGGCGCAGGCTTCATCGCCGTGGGCATCAACGAAGTGCTCAACATGTGGATGGGCCAGAGCGAGCGCAACCTGCACGAGCTGTTCGAGCAGGCCCGCCACAACGCGCCTTGCGTGCTGTTCTTCGACGAGGCCGATGCCCTGGGCGGTCGCCGCACCGACATGCACAGCGGTTCCGGACGCCAGATGATCAACCAATTCCTGGCCGAAATGGACGGCGTGAACAGCTCGAACGAAGGCGTGCTGATCCTGGCCGCCACCAACGCTCCCTGGCACGTCGACCCGGCGTTTCGCCGCCCGGGGCGTTTCGATCGCGTGTTGCTGGTGCCGCCGCCCGACAAGGAGGCCCGCGCCGCCATTCTGCGCATTCACCTGCAAGGCAAGCCGCAGGAGATGATCGATGTTCCCCGCATCGCTCAAAAGACCGAAGGGTTCTCCGGCGCCGACTTGAAGGCCGTGATCGACCAGGCCATCGAGCACAAGCTGCGCGAAGCGGTGAAGCTGGGCCGCCCGCATCCGCTGACGACCAAGGACCTGCTGGCCGCGGCCAAGGGGATGAAGCCGAGCACGCGCGAATGGTTTTCCTCGGCCCGCAACTACGCGCTCTATTCGAACCAGGGCGGCATCTACGACGACGTGCTCAAGTACCTGAAGATGTAGTTCCTTTCCGCCACGAAAGCCCGCCCGCCCATGCAACGGCATCCGCGAACCCAGCGCGCCCTGGTCCTCATCGAGCAAGAACGCTACCAGCAGGCCGAGGGCGAGCTGCGCCAGGCGCTGGTCGCCGACCCCAACGACGCCGAGGCGCATGCGGCGCTGGCGATCTGCCTGGCCGGCCTGGAAAAGTATGCCGAGGCCACCGAAGCGGCCGGCATGGCCATTGGGCTGGCGCCGGACGAGCCGTTCGGCTTCTATGCCCGGGCGTTCGTGTATCAGCGGCGCAATTGGTTTGCCGAAGCCGAAAAGGACATTCGCCAGGCCATCATGCTCGCGCCCGAGCGGGCCAGCTTGTATTCGCTGCTGGGGGTGATCTTGCTCGACCGCCGCCGCTGGCAGGAGGCGGCCGACGCCGCCGAGCAAGGACTGAGGCTCGATCCCGAAGACGCCGATTGCACCAACGTGCGGGCTCGGGCGCTGGTGCTGCTGCGGCGCAAGGTCGACGCCCAGGACGCGATCGAGGCTTCGCTGGCCCGGCACCCCGAAGACGCCACGTCGCACGCCAACCTCGGCTGGACGTTGATCGAGCGCGGCCAATACGAAAAGGCCATGGAGCACTTTCGCGAGGCGCTGCGGCTCGAGCCCAACTCCGAATGGGCCCGGCTGGGCATCATCGAGGCGCTCAAGGCCCGGCGGCTGTTCTACCGGATCGTGCTGCGCTACTTTCTGTGGATTCAGAAGTTCTCCAGCCGCGGGCAGTGGTTCATCATCATCGGCGCCTGGGTCATCTACCGCGGGCTGCGTACCGTGGCCGCCGAGAACCCCGCGCTCGCGCCCTGGCTGTATCCGTTCATCGGCTTGTACATCGCCTGGGTCATTTCCACCTGGATGGCCGGACCGCTATTCAACTTGAGCCTGTTTCTCGATCGCTTCGGGCGACTGGCGCTCTCGCGCGATGAGAAGACCACGGCCATGCTGGTGGGCGGGTGCCTGGCGTCGGCGCTGGTGTGTCTCGTGGCGTGGCTCGTGACCGGCCGCGCCGTGCTGGGCGTGGCGGCCCTGTTTAGCGCGCTGCTGATCCCTCCGGTCTCGCGCATCTACACCTGCGCCTCCGGCTGGCCGCGCACCGCGATGGTGTTGCTCACCGTGGGCCTGATCGTCGTGGGAGCAGCTTCTCTGGCATTTCAGGTGGCCGGCGGCGAAGACCCGCAGGACCAGGTGCACCAGGCGATGTCCAGCCTCTCGGTGCTGCTGTTGTTGGTCTTCGTGATCGGCGCCCTGGCCTCGCAACTGGCCGCCAACGCCCTGGTGTCCGTGCGCCCGCGCAGGTGAAGCCCGCGACGCTGCACCCGGGCCCGGTTTCCGGCCGTACTTCGAAAAAAAAAATCGCGGGCTCGCTTGACAAGAAACAGACAGGTCTGTATATTTCCAGTATGAGCACGACACGAGCCAAACGTTCCGACGCCCGAGGGCGCATCGTCGAGACCGCCGAGCGGCTGTTCTACGCCGAGGGCGTGCGGGCCGTGGGCATCGACCGCATCATTGCCGAGGCCGAGGTGGCCAAGATGACGCTCTACAACCACTTCGCCTCGAAAGACGATCTGATTCTGGCCGTGCTGCAATACCGCGAAGAGCAGGTCGACGCCATGTTCGCCCGCGCGATCGAGCGGCACTTGAAACGCGGCAAGGATCGCCTTGCGGCGTTCTTCGCGGCCCTGAAGGACTGGTTCGAGAGCCCCGGCTTTCGCGGCTGCTCGTTCATCAATGCCCGGGTGGAGCTGGCCGACGCGGCGCACCCGGCCTCGCAGTTCTCGGCCGAGCACAAGGAGCGGTTTCACGCGATGATCCACCAGGTGATTGCCGATACCGCCGGGGCCAAGGTGGCCGACGCCGTGTCCGATGCGGTGGCCCTGCTCGTTGAGGGTGCGGTCGTCACGTCGGTGATGGAGCAATCGTCGCAGCCGGCCAAGGTGGCCGAGCAGGCGGCCCTGGCACTGGTGGCCAAGGCAAAACGCAGGTAAGCGAGGATCTCACTCTCGTTTTTTTGACCCGACATATACAGACCTGTCTGTATTATCCCCAAGGAGCATGATCATGTCGCAAGCACACAACCCAGGCGAAACGCCCACCGTCGTCTACGGAAAAGGACGCAAGCCCGACGCCGCGATTCCGCGCCCCGGCCTCGACCTGCAAAAAGGCCGCGTCGCGCTGGTGGTGATCGACCCGCAAAACGACTTTCTCAGCCCGCAGGGCGTCAGTTGGCCGGTGGTGGGAGAGAACGTCACGGCCAACGGCACGGTCGACAATATCGGCCGACTGCTGCGGACCTCGAAGGAGCTGGACGTGCCGGTGTTCATCAGCCCGCACTACTACTACCCGCACGATCACCAGTGGCAGTTCGAGGGAGCGCTGGAGCGCTTGATGCACGACATCGGCATGTTCAACCGCCCGGGGGCGCTGGATACCACGGGCTTTACCGGCTCGGGCGCCGACTGGCTCGAGCAGTACAAGCCGCTGATCGACGATGGCCGCACCGTCGTATGCAGCCCGCACAAGGTGTACGGCCCGCAGTCGAACGACCTGGTGTTGCAGCTTCGCAAGCAGCGGATCGAGCAGGTGGTGCTCTCCGGCATGTCGGCCAACCTGTGCGTCGAGTCGCACCTGCGCGAGCTGCTCGAGCAGGGATTCGAAGTGGCCGTCGCCGGCGATGCCACGGCCGCCGCACAGCTTCCCGGCTACGACGGCTACGAAGCCGCCATCACCAACTTCCGTTTTCTGGCCAGCGACTTGTGGAGCACCGGCGAAGCCGTCGAACGCTTGGCCGCGCTGCGTTAAAGAGACCTCACGACTCTCTGTTGATCGATTGATCCCTTCTTTCTCAAGGAAACCGAATCATGACCACGCTGTCGAAACTCCTGGCCGCCCTTTCGCTCGTCGCCCTGGCTGCCCCCGCGCTTGCCGACCCGCCGCCGACGCAGGTCCACTACCGCACGCTGAAGATCGAAAACGTCGACATCTTCTATCGCGAAGCCGGACCGAAAGACGCGCCGACGCTGTTGCTGCTGCACGGCTTTCCCACTTCGTCGCACATGTTCCGCAACCTGATTCCGGCGCTGGCGGACAAGTACCACGTCGTGGCCCCCGACTATCCCGGCTTCGGCTACAGCTCGGCTCCGCCGGTCGACGAGTTCGAGTACACGTTCGATCATCTGGCCGACGTGATCGACCAGCTCACCGCCAAGCTGGGGCTGACAAAGTATTCGCTCTACTTGATGGACTACGGGGCGCCGGTCGGCTTTCGCCTGGCGACCGCGCATCCCGAGCGGGTCGAAACGCTGATCGTGCAAAACGGCAATGCCTACAACGAAGGCCTCGACAACGACTTCTGGAAGCCGCTCAAGGCCTACTGGAAGCACGGCACGTCCGAGTTCGCCGAGCCGTTGCGGTCGCTGCTCTCGCTCGACGCGACCAAGTTCCAGTTCACGCACGGGGTGCGCAACGCCGCGTTGATCAGCCCCGACAACTGGCACCACGTGCAGCCGCTGCTCGATCGGCCCGGCAACGCCGAGATTCAACTGGCGCTGTTCTACAGCTACGGCAGCAACCCGCCGCTGTATCCCCGGTGGCAGGAGTATCTGCGCCGCCACCAGCCGCCCACGTTGATTGTGTGGGGGCAGAACGACCCGATCTTCCCCGCGGCCGGCGCTTATCCCTTCAAGCGCGACCTGAAGCACCCGGAGTTCCACCTGCTCGACACGGGCCACTTCGCCCTGGAAGAGGAGGGCCCGCAGATCGCGAAGCTCATCCGCGACTTCCTCGGCCGGCACTCGAGCCAATGATCTCAACGGAGCGCCGAGGCGCACGGCGCCCCAAGTTCCCTGCTCAATAGACTCCTACAGCAAAGGACGTGTTCCATGTCCGCAATTCGCCTCCCCTTCACCGCCGAAACCGCGGCCGCCAAAGTGCGAGCCGCCGAGGACGCCTGGAACAGCCGCGACCCTCAGCGGGTTTCACTCGCCTACAGCGTAGACTCGCAGTGGCGCAACCGCGATCGATTCCTGCAAGGCCGCGACGCGATCCGCGCGTTCCTCGTCGACAAGTGGCAGAGCGAGCTCGACTATCGCCTCGCAAAGTCGCTATGGAGCTACACCGGGAACCGCATCGCCGTCCGCTTTCAGTACGAGTACCACGACGCGGCCGGCCAGTGGTTCCGGGCCTACGGCAACGAGTTGTGGGAGTTCGACGAGTCGGGCCTGATGCGCCGCCGCGAAGCGAGCATCAACGACGTGTCGATCGACCCGAGCGATCGCAAGTTTCACTGGCCCGCGCCGGGGCCACGTCCGGCCGACGACCCCGGCATTCCCGAGGTGCACTAGCGACCCCCGCATGCCGAACCCGGATGCGTCTTTTCCCCACAACAACGAGTCGAGAACTCATGCCATGACGACCTTTTCCAGCGACATCGCCTTCACTCCGGCCGTCAAAGCCATTCAGGCCGCAAAGGGTTCGCGCTCGAGCTACGCCCGCATGGAAACCGGCGCCGGCTGGCCGACGGCCGTCACGCCCGAGCTCGAAAAGTTCCTGTCCGAGCTGGACATGTTTTACCTCGGCACGTCCAGTGCCGCCGGTCAGCCCTACATGCAATACCGCGGCGGGGCCCCTGGGTTCTTGAAGGTGGTCGACGGGCACACGCTGGGGTTCGCCGATTTCGGCGGCAACCGCCAGTACGTCACGTTGGGCAACCTGTCGGAGAACCCCCGGGCGTTCATCTTCTTGATGGACTACGCCCGGCGCCGCCGCATCAAGCTGTGGGGCCGCGCCCGCGTCGTGGAGGACGACGCCGAGTTGCTGCAGCAGCTTCGCGACCCGTCCTATCCCGCGCAACCCGAGCGTGCCATTCTGTTCGACATCGAGGCTTGGGACATCAACTGCCAACAGCACATCCATCCCCGCTACTCGCAGCGGCAAGTCGACGCCTTGATCGAACCGCTGCAGGCTCGGATCGACGAACTCGAGGCAACGCTTCGCCCAGCGGACCGCGTGCCACGATGAGCTAACGCCGATCGCCTGCTACGCCCGGGCCCAGAATTTCCACCAGGGGTGTGCCGGCTTGGGCTGGCGTGTGCGCCGGCGACGACCCCTGGGGGCGGGCGCCGAGGGCTGAATCGCCATGCGATTGCCGTGCACGTCGATCATGCCGAACATATTCGCGCCGACAAGTTGCGTGGCCGTCAGCTTGGCCCCCGTGAAGTTGGCTTCCTGCAAGTCGGCTCCCCGCAGGTTGGCTCCGGTGAGGTCGGCGGCCCGCAAATCGGCCCGCACCAGCGTGGCGTCTTGCAGGTCGGCCCGCAGGTCCGACATGCTCAGGTCGGCGCCGCTCAGGTTGGCCCTCGACAGGATGGCGTTGCGCAATTGCGCGTAGCGGAGGATGGCGCCGGTCAGGTTCGCTTCCTCCAGTTCAGCGTGGTGCAAATGGGCGTCGGTCAGGTTCGCCCCGCTCAAGTTGGCGTGCACCAGGTTGGCGCCTTCGAGATAGGCGCCGTTGAGCGTGCAATGGGATAAATCGGCCCCGGTTAGATCGGCCTCGCGCAGGTCGGTGTTGACCAGGTCGGCTCCGCTGAGATCGGCCCCCGCCAGGTCGGCCCCCCGCAGCCGGGCTCCCGTGATCTTGCGCCCGGCGAGCGAGTCGGCGTCGAGCTCCGCCAGCACCTCGCGGGTTTTCTTGTGCTTGATCTCGACCATATGCTTCCACCTCGATTCGAGCCCGCCGCCTCGGGCGGAAGCACCGGTGGCCGCCGCCCCGAGAAAGCGAAGGTCGCGCGGGATCGCGCACGGCGGCGCGACACAACGCGCGGAAACAAAGGCACGCTTCGCGAGCGGGGACGCCCCCAGGGCGCACTTCGCCCGGAAGCCCCTGGTCTGTCCGACGTATCACAACCGGCGAGCCGCCGGAGGGTCGTCGATAAGAAGTAGAAACGCTCGAAGTCTATTCCGAGGTGCAAAGCGTTCGAGCAAGGATTAGCTTACTCAATAGTCAATATAAATAGCAACCCTTCGTGCCGCCGCGGGGCGAGAAAAAAATCCTCCCAAGTTCGCCCCCTCTGGGGAGTTAGCGTATCGGTCGGCCCCCCGACAAGGCCATGCAACTGCACGCTCCTCCGCCGAAAATCGTCGTTCCCCCAGGGGCCTGCGGCGACATATAAAGACATGAGCATCCGATGTGGGCGATCCTGGGCGCGCGAGCCCCCCGCCAGAGATGCTTGGCCGTAGCGACCCCTTGCCGCCCCCAGTGCGTCGAATATGGACTTTCGCGTCGAACTCGATGTCTTTCGCGGTCCGCTGGACCTGCTGTTGTACCTGGTGCGCAAGCACGAGGTGGAGATCGTCGACATCCCGATCGCGCCGATCACCGACCAGTTTCTCGAGTACCTCGAGGTGATCGAGCAGATCAACGTCAACGCCGTGGGCGACTTTCTCGAGATGGCCAGCACGCTGGTCGAGATCAAGTCGCGCTCCGTGCTGCCGCGCGGCGACGAAGTCGAAGACGAGCTGGCCGACCCGCGCCGCGAGCTGGTGGTGCGGCTGCTCGAGTACAAGAAGTTCAAGGACGCCGCCAGCATGCTGGAAGAGCGTTCGCGCGACTGGCAGCAGCGCTTCGCCCGCGTGGCCAGCGACGCCCCCACCCACGCCCCCGACCTGGCCGAGCAGCAGATCCACGAAGTCGAGCTGTGGGACCTGGTCAGCGCCTTCGGGCGGATCATGCGCGACGTGCAGGCGGCCAAGCCGTCGAACATCGTCTACGACGACACGCCGATCCACGTCTGGATGTCGCAGATCACCACGCAACTGCGCGAGCGCGGCCGCCTGGCGTTCGGCAGCTTGTTCCGCCCCGGCATGCACAAGAGCGCCCTGATCGGGATGTTTCTGGCCGTGTTGGAATTGGTGCGTCACGACCAGGTGCACGCCGAGCAGAACGACCTGTTCGGCGAAATTTGGATCCTGCCCGGCGCCTCGCTCGGCGGCGAGCTCGACACCTCGGCCATCGACACCTACGACCACGGTGCGAAGCCGGACGACGAGGAGTAGGCAAACGCCTCTCGAATGGCGTTCCCATAGCAGCCAAGATGCCGCCGCCGCCAGCGAACGCCTATAATGGGGCCTGTTCGCCGCAGCCGCAGGGACATCGTCGCCATGTGGGCCAAAAACCTCCTCTTCCTGACCGTGTGCACCGTCGCCCTGGGGGCGCTGGTGGCCAGCGTGCGCCCGGCGATCGATTCCCGGCCGCGCCCGGCCGTGGCCGTTCCCGGCGACTCAGTGCGGGCCGCGGCCGCCCGGGTCGACGCCGCGCTTGCGCGCCGTTGGCAGGCCCTGGACGTCCAGCCCGCCGAGGCGGCCGACGATCTGCTCGTGGCCCGGCGGATGTCGCTGGCGCTACACGGCACGATTCCCTCGCTGGAAGACATTCGCCACTTCGAGAACCTGCCCGCCGAGCGTCGTGTCGATACCTGGCTCGCCGAGCTCTTGGCCGACCGCCGCTACGCCGACTACGTGGCCGAACGCTTGGCCCGGGCGTACGTCGGCGTCGAGAATGGCCCTTTCCTGTTGTTTCGCCGCCGCCGCTTCGTCGCCTGGCTGGCCGATCAACTCGCCGAGAACCAGCCGTACGATCGGATCGTCGAACACCTGATCGCCGACTCGGGTCTGTGGACCGACACGCCGGCGGTGAACTTCGTCACCGTGACCATCAACCCCGGCGACGAGAACAAGCCCGACGCCAATCGCCTCGCCGCACGCGTGGCCCGGGCGTTTCTGGGCGTGCGGCTCGATTGTGCCGAGTGCCACGACCATCCGTTTGCCGATTGGCAGCAGAGCGACTTTGAAGGCCTGGCTGCGTTCTTCGGCGGCACGCAGCAGGGGCTGCGCGGCATTCGCGACGTGCCGGGCGAGTTCGAAGTCGAGAACCGACAGACCGGCGAAGTCTCGGCCGTGCCGCCGGGCGTGCCTTTCGGCGCCGACTGGCTTCCCGGCGAAGGCACCCGGCGGCAGCAACTGGCCGGCTGGGTCACGCATCCAGCGAATCGCCCCTTCGCCCGCGAGGCCGTAAACCGCGCCTGGGCGATGCTGTTCGGCCGCCCGCTGGTGGAGCCCATCGACGACATCCCCACCGAAGGCGAACGGCCCGAGGTGCTCGAGATCCTGGCCGACGACTTCGTCGAGCACGGCTACGACTGGCGCCGGCTGCTCGAGGTGATCGCCAGCACGCGCGCCTTTCGCCTCGACAGCGCGGTTGCCGGCGACGCGGATCTCGACGACGCAGCCCGCGCGCTGCACGAGGACAACTGGGCCGCGTTTCCCGTCACGCGTTTGCGGCCCGAGCAGGTGATCGGCGCCGTGCTGCAATCAGCTTCTCTGGCCACAATCGACTACGACTCGAACATCGTCGTCCGCGCGGCCCGGGCCATCGGGCAGAACGAGTTCGTCGAGCGCTACGGCGACCGCGGGGCCGACGAGTTCGACGATCGCGGCGGCACCATCCCGCAAAGCCTGCTGATGATGAACGGGCAGATCGTGTTCGACAAAACAAAGGACGACCTGCTGGCCAACGCCGCCACGCAAATCGCCGTGCTGGCGCCCGACGACGAGACGGCGATCGAAACCGCCCTGCTCTGCGTGCTGTCGCGCCGCCCCACCCCGCGCGAGGCCGACTACTTCGCCGAGCGGCTCGCAGGCACGACCGGCAACAAGCGCAAGGACCGGCTGGGCGATCTCTACTGGTCGCTGCTCAACACCACTGAGTTCTCCTGGAACCACTAGAGGCCCGCCATGCACTTCGCCCCGACAGACGTCTCGCTCACCCGACGCACCGCACTTCGGCTGGGCGGCGCGGCCTGGCTAACGTCGCTGGCTACGCACCTCGCTCGAAAGGCTGAGGCCGCCGAAGAGGCCCGCTCGCACCCGCCGGCGCAGTCGCTCATCATGCTCTGGATGGCCGGCGGCCCCAGCCAGTTGGAAACCTTCGACCCGCACCCGGGCCGCCGCATCGCGGCCGACACCCGGGCCATCGAGACGCCCGTGCGCGGCGTGCAGTTGGCCGAGGGACTCGAGCAGGTGGCCGAGCGACTCGACTCGATCGCGCTGTTGCGGTCGCTGGTGAGCAAGGAGGGCGATCACGAGCGCGGCACGTACCTGGTCAAAACCGGCTATCGCCCCGACCCGACGGCCGTGCATCCCGCGATCGGCGCGATCTGCTGCCACGAGCTGCCGGCCGCGGGCACCGACATTCCGCGGCACGTGTCGATCCTGCCGGGCGAGTGGCCCGCCCGCGGCGGCTACCTGGGCGACGAGTACGACGCCTTCAAGGCCGGCGACCCGGGGGACAAGATCGCCGACGTGTCCGCCCGCGTGTCGCATCCGCGCTACGAGCAGCGGCTGGCCGATTTGAACGTACTGGAAGAAGGCTTTGCCCGCGGCCGGCGCGCGGCGACCGAAGCGACGCTACACCGCGCGAAGGTGCGCGAGGCCCGCCGCATGATGACCAGCCAGCAACTCGCGGCTTTCGACGTCGAAGCAGAGTCGGCCGAGTTGCGCGCCGCCTATGGCGAAACACCCTTCGGGCGCGGATGCCTGGCCGCGCGGCGGCTCGTCGAAGTAGGCGTGCGTTGCATCGAGGTAACGCTTTCCGGTTGGGACAGCCACGCCAACAACCACGAGATCCACGCGCGGCAGAAGCAAGTGCTTGACCCGGCGCTGGCCACGCTCATCGCCGATCTCAAGCAGCGCGGGCTGTGGGACACGACGCTGGTCGTTTGCGGCGGCGAATTCGGACGCACGCCGAGCGTCAATCGCCTGGGCGGGCGCGACCACTGGCCGCATGGGTTCAGCATGGCCCTGGCCGGCGGCGCCGTGCGCGGCGGCACGGTCGTCGGCGCCACCGATCCCGAAGGCGGCCGCGACGTCGAGAACCCGATCGAAATCGCCGACGTGCACGCCACGCTGCTCTCGGCCCTGGGCATCGATCCGGCGAAGGAACTCATCTCGCCCGCCGGCCGCCCCCTCAAACTCGCCGACGGCCAGCCAATCGCCGCCGTGCTGCGCTAGTCTTACTCTTGCCGCGCCGCTTGAGCATCGGGTGTCTTTCCAAACACTAGCCCGAAGCGCAAGCGAGGGTTGTTCCGTCCTTTCAATAGCAACGCCGGTCCGCGCTGACAACCCGGCGACCCTCGCTGGCCAGCGTTATGCAAGTGCTAGCAGGTCTGGAAAGAAAGGAGTTCGCGTTCCACCTTGTAGGATAGGTCAACTTACAAGGAGCTTGATTATGGAACGCGAACTCTGGGATTTACTGTACGCGATTGCGGAGCGG
>QQVE01000066.1 GCA_003389325.1 Planctomycetota bacterium | reverse complement strand
CGTTGACCTGGCCTACGAATGGTTCGGATACAAAGACAAGTTCGACATCGAAACATCGATCTACCCGCAAACCCTCGCGGCCTGAGCCACTATCCCTTTTTCGTGGTCCTATTTAGGAACGTATTGAATTCTGTCGGCTTTTCGGCCGCGACTCCCTTGCAGACTATTCCACCTGACTTGCCAGTCAGCAGGTATCTTTCGATGTCGCGCAGGAATAGTGTCTTCCCCGACGAATTGGGGCCGACTATCACGACGATTCCCTTTGGATTCGAAATCTCTAGATCGGCTTCCATTCCGGGAAACCAGACCGACTTCAATGGATTGTATTCTCGAAGAGTTGACACAGTCTGAACCTAGAGAGAACAAGGAAGCTATTGCCGAATACGTTGGGCCACCTCATCGCCAAGGATAACACAGTCGCTAGCAGTCTTGCCAACGAGAGTGGCAACTGCAACTCGTTGCCATGGGATGCCGGGCTACCTGGCGACCATCACTTCCGACGCTGAGAACAACTTCATCATCGGCAACTTCAAGGCAACCGTCGCCCGGCGGCGTAGATTGGAATAGATCACCACGTCTCGTGCCGCCGATACATGACCCGTCGTTTGCCAAACTGTCGCGAAGCAAAGGTGCCAAAAACCCCCTCGCGCCTCGCCGAAGACTTTGAGGGCGATTTGCCAGAGTCAGCCAGCTGCCGCTTCCAGCAAGTCCTCGTTCGACCTGAAGCGGTGCAAGCCGATGGCGGCGAAGCGGTCTCCGAGAAGCGGACGCCGGACGCCGAGCCTGGTCAGGGCGCGGTTGATGGCGCGTTCGTCCCAACAGGGAGCCAGGATCTCGCGGCCCGCGGCGTACGCGGCGGCGCCCTGGCCGCCGACGCCGCCGTGGTAGTTGGTCTCGATGTAGGCGAGCGCGCCGAGTTGCGATAGCTCGCACAGCAGGTTCTCGAAGCCCGGCGTCAGCAGCCTGAACTCCGCACCCGCCGCCTGCGGCGACGGCATCGGCTCGACGACCCGATCGACGAAGGCCGCGTCGACCGGCAGGATCGCGATCCCCTTCGCCGTGTCGACCCATCGCAGCTCGGCAAACCGCTCGACGATTACGTCGGCGACCTCTGCTTTCGCCAGGATGGCTTGGATCGAGTGGCCCATGACGCCGCACTTCACCGCACTCGGCAGTCCCGCTGCTAGTAGTAGATGACCTCGGTATCCAGGCAGCTCCACACGTACAGGGTCGAACTTCGCGGCGGCTGGTCGTCGGCTAGGGAAATGCTGACGAAGGTGTCGGCGAAATAGCCCATCACCTGGCTCTCGACCAAAGCCTGGGTAAACGCTCGAAACGATGCGCCCCCCACGCGGAGCAGGACCGCGTGGTCGTTGACGATCGCCTCAATTCGATCGCTGTCGGAGACGCGTTGCACGCTTACGGTCTGGAACGATTCCGTTCGATCTTTGATCACCTCCCCGGGGAAGTCCAAATGTCGCGGGCAACCGCGCGGCAGTGGACTCAGTTGCCACGCGCGGGTGGCGTCCGGCCCCAGCCCGGTGATTTCCTCCACCAGCGCGATCGGATCGCAGGCCGCCAGGTGCAGCCCCAGCGATAGATCCTCGCCGTACGGGTCCCGCCATTCCAGAAATCGCCAGAGGTAGATCGGCATGCCTTTCACGGGTCAACGGCAACTGGTTGCTGGTGTTGCGATTTCGAGAGGGTCGTGTGTGCCGAACCCGGAGCCGACGAGCCAGGATCGAGTCGGCTCTACTGGGTTGCTGCGATCACGGGCGTTGTCTTTTCGATGAACTCGACTCCACGTTCGTTGATCCGTTCCATCAGATTGCATATGGCGACCTTGGTTTCGGCCGGAGTGTTTCGGAGTTGGAGGACCAATTGTTTGCGAGTCGGGTCAGAGTTGAGAATCCGCATGAAAACGATCGAGGCCCATCGTGGTGTCCGGAAACAGAGGCCCGGTGCGGCTTCGAGTATCTCGCGGCAATACGTTGGATCGTCGTGCATCTCAATGGTGTGGACAATCGAGAACATCAGCGCATCGGTCTCGCTGTCGTCTTCGAAGAACTCGATCAGGCCCGAGATCGAACGCGGATCGTTCAGGCGGGCGATGTTCGCCAAGACACTTTCAGATCGCTCGACGTAGTTTTCGTCCTGGCATCTTTCAAGCTGACGAAGTCGGGCGAGTTCGTTTGCAAGGCTCATCTTACTCCTCAGTCGGATAGCCTCGGCCCAGCATGAGTATGTCAGCGGGGCTATTCCGGCACCCGACAACCATGTTGCCGCAACCGGCCGCGGCGTGTCCCCAGCAGCAAGGCAAGCGCGCCGCAGACAGCCAATGCGAGCGCGCCCGGTTCGGGCACGATGGTGATCGAGCCGTCGATCACGTCGCTGTCGCCTTCGAATTCGCTGATCGAGCTCGCGCCGAAGAGCGAATTCTCGAGAGCGAAAGGGAACGTGCCGCTGGTGTAGCCGGTCGTATCGATGGTCGCGAAGCCGATCACCCCGTGGGCGTCGACAGTGCCATTCGCCGTGATGGTAATGGCGTAAACGTTGCGGCTCGGCGGTTCGTACGGGGGCCCGAAACCCCATTGACCGAGATGGTTGCCGGCGAAGACCGTGCCGGGGCCGACGACGTCCAATCCGCTGATGATGGGGCCCTGCGTACCATCGCCCACAACCACGTTGAGCATAGCGCCTGCATCTGGCCCGCGGGTATGCGCGTCGGCCAGTCGCTCAGGTCGCTGTTGTCGATCAGGATCTCGATGACCTGGCCGGGCGTGTCGGGCAGCAACTCGTGATGGCCGGCAATAAACGTCGGCCGCGCAACGGCCGCGGTCGCAAGGCAGCCCAGGAGGGCGAGTCCCAGGAGTGGTTTGAGGTTCACGAGCGTTTCCTTTGGCGAGCGGGTCGAGACTTCGCACGGACGGCGGCGTCGCCAGCCGGATTCTAAGCGCCCGCGGAGTCCCCATTCAAGCAGTTGTTGGGTTCGAACGCGCCGGGCAAACACCGCCGCTCGAAGCTCTCAATCCGGCGAAAAAACGTGGCCGAAAACCCACGTTGCACGCACTTCACGAAACGCGATTCTGGTACGCGGCAGACTTTCTGCGCACCGCCCGGGCTTCTTCAAAACGCTTCACCGGCGCGGCCCTTGCTCCCATGATGCCTAAGCCCGGCCGCTCGCGTGGTTTCCGCGTCTCGCTCCCCCCTGCCCGCCCCAGCGCCCACAGCCCCGAACAACTTTCCAACCCCTAGCGGCCCAAATGGCCCCATCGCGAGATGCCCAAATTGGCCACCGGAAGCGACGGCAAAAACCGCGGACTTCGATGTCCGAAAATGGCCAGACGCGCCCGAGGCGAAGGCTACAATCGGCCGTATGACGCTCGACCACGACGCCTGTTACCGTGCCCTGCTCGCTCGCGACGCCCGCTTCGACGGCGTGTTCTTCACGGGCGTTCGCACCACGGGCATCTACTGCCGTCCGGTCTGCACGGCCAAGACGCCGGCCCGCGGCTCGTGCCGGTTCTTCACGAGCGCTGCCATGGCCGAGCGCGAGGGCTTTCGGCCCTGCTTGCGATGCCGGCCTGAGCTGGCGCCCGGCCGAGCGCCGCTGGATGCGGTGCGCAGCGTGGCACGCGTGGCGGCGGCAAGGATCGAGGCCGGCGGGCTCAATGGCGGGGGGCTCGCGCACCTGGCCGGCGAGCTGGGCTTGAGCACGCGGCAACTGCGGCGGGCCGTGCGGCAGGAGTTTGGCGTGTCGCCGATCGAGCTGGCGCTGACCAGCCGGCTGCTCATGGCCAAACGGCTGATCGCCGAGACGAACCTCCCGATGACCGAGGTCGCTTTCGCCAGCGGCTTCGCCAGCGTGCGGCGGTTCAACGACGCCTTTGCCGCCCACTACCGGCTCACGCCCACGATCATGCGTCGCAACCACCGCACGCCCGGCGGCGGCGATTGCCTGCGGCTGCTGCTGGCCTATCGCCCGCCGTATGCCTGGCGCGAGCTGTTGAACTTCCTGGGCGAGCGTGCCACGCCGGGCGTCGAGTGCGTGGGCGACGGCTCGTACCGGCGGACCGTCGCCGTCGGCAAGCATCGCGGCTGGCTGGGCGTCTCGCCGGTGAAGGACCGCAACCTGCTCGCCGCAAAGCTGGCCACGACGCTGGTGCCCGTGCTGCCGGCCGTGTTGGGGCGGCTCAAGAACCTGCTCGATACCGATGCCCGGCCCGATGCGATCGAAGCCCACCTGCGCGGCGACCGCACGCTGGCGCCGCTGGTACGCCGCACGCCGGGCTTACGCGTGCCGGGCGCGTTCGACGGCTTCGAGCTAGCCGTGCGGGCGGTGCTGGGGCAACAGGTCTCGGTGCGCGGGGCTTCGACGTTGGCGGGCCGCCTAGCCGCACGGTTCGGCGAGCCGATCGACACCGCGCAGGCCTGCCTCAACCGCCTGGCACCGACCGCCGAGCGGCTGGCCGCGGCCCGAGTGAGCGACATCGGCGGCATCGGCATCCCACGTCCACGAGCCGAAAGCCTCCGCAGCCTGGCTCGCGCGGCTGCCGACGGCGAGATCGAACTCGCGCCGGGTCCCGATCCCGCAGCGGCCGTGGCGGGGCTGGTCGAGCTGCCGGGCATTGGCGATTGGACGGCCCAATACATCGCCCTGCGAGCGCTGCGCTGGCCCGACGCCTTCCCCGCCGGCGACCTCGGCCTGCGTAAGGCGCTCGGCGCAACGTCCGCCGCCGAAGTGACCAGCCGTGCCGAGCGCTGGCGTCCCTGGCGAGCTTATGCGGCGATGCACCTTTGGCAGAGCCTCTCCAACCACCGGGAGTGAACGACGATGGACACGCTCATCCAATACACCTACCTGCCGAGCCCGTTGGGGCCGTTGTTGGCGACCGCCGAGGGCTCGCTGCTGACCGGTCTTTACCTGCCGAACCACAAGGGGCGCAGCGGCCCCGATCCGGCCTGGCGGGCAGCCGACGAGCCGTTCGCCCGGGCGCGCGAGCAGCTCGATCGTTACTTCGCCGGCGAGCTGCACGGCTTCGACCTGCCGCTACGCCTGGCGGGCACGCCCTACCAGCGGCGCGTGTGGCAGGAGCTGGTGCAGATCCCCTTCGGCACGACCATCACCTATGCCCAGCTTGCCGCCCGCATCGGCCAACCCGGCGCCGCCCGAGCGGTGGGGCACGCCAACAGCCGCAACCCGATCTCGATCATCGTGCCGTGCCACCGCGTGATCGGGGCCGACGGCTCGCTGGCCGGCTATGCCGGCGGTTTGGACAAGAAGCGGTGGCTACTCGAGCACGAACGGCAGGCGTCCAGCGCCGAGCGCGGCACCAGCGGCAGCCAACGCGAGCTCGTGTTCGCCGATCAGTCGGCCGGCTCACGTTTGAACCGGTCGCCGAGCATCGCCGCCAGGTCGGGCAGGTCGTAGTGTTCGAGGGCGCCGGGCACGGCCAGCCCCAGCAGCTCCTCGCCGAGCGGCCGGGCCACGACGTCTTCGGTCCACGAGCCGATCGCGCCCTGCACCGTCACCGAGGCAAACCCCGGCTCGAGAGCCGCCGCATGCAGCGCCACCGGCCCGGCACGGCCGACGCCGATTAGATGAATGGCGTTGGGATCCACGGCGTCCAGCGTGCGAGCCACTTGCAGCACGGCAAGCAGGTCCGCCACGCGCTGCCCCATCAACGGCTGCCCATTGTGCATGGCCAGCATGGCGGTGCGGAACTCGGAGTTGTGGTACTTGCTCCCCTGGTCGTCGTCGGCCGTTTCGCCAAAGCCGCGCAGATCGACGGCCAGCACGACGTTGCCCGCCGCCACCAGCTTCTCGATCGGCCCCTCCTCGCCCATCGCGGCCGCCTTGCCGGAACTGTCGGCGTAGATCACGGCCGGCAGCTTCTCGCCGCTCGCCAAGTCCTTGGGCACGCAAACGAGCGTCGGCAGCGGCACTTGACCATCGACTTCGATCACGGCCTTCGTGATCGTGTAGCTGTCGCGATTTGTGCGGCTCTGCTCGCGCAGCAGCGGCTCGCCCGCCGGCTCGTCCGGCAAGCCCAGCACCTGCTTGATCTTCGCCCGCCGTGCCGCATCGTCCATCGCCTGCCAAGCTGCCTTCCGCGTCTCCGCCAGCTCGCCTGCCCGGCGGTTGATCAGGTCCACCACGGTCACTTCGTCGTCAAAGTCCTGCACCACCTGCCCGCTCTCGGTCACTTGCAGGTCGGCGTCCTGCTGCAAGGCGAGCGTCGGCTCGCTCACGCTGGCCTCATCGCCGGCCAGCCAGCGGCGCATCCAGCCGGCGGCGGCCTCGCGGCGCGGCTGGCTGAAGCCGTGCTTGTCGTCGAAGGAGAACAGGTCCACCTGCTCGGGCCGGCCCAGCACCTGGTACACCTTGGCCGCCTCGGCATAGGCCCGCTCGGTGCCGCGAAAG
The DNA here is from genome assembly GCA_003389325.1 of Planctomycetota bacterium. Lineage (GTDB taxonomy): Bacteria > Planctomycetota > Planctomycetia > Pirellulales > PALSA-1355 > LB-PLM-3. Next base: position 22,090 of record QQVE01000066.1, on the reverse strand, counting down.
TCGAAGAAGTCCTGCTCGGCGGCGAGAATGATCGTGGGTTTGGGCGAGCGGATGGTGATGAAGTCGGTGTGGTCGATGCCCAGCGGGCCCTGGCCGGGAAAGTGCTGCTCGCAATCCTGCGGGCCGATCGTGTGGAACAGCCGCTCGAGCGTGGTGACGAAGCACGACGGCGCGGCCACGGCAATCCGATCGTCGACGGCCATCAGCCAGGTGGTCATCGTGCCGCCGCCCGAGTTGCCGGTGCAGCCCAGCCGCGTTGGATCGACCTCCGGCCGGCCGGCCAGGTAGTCCATGCTGCGCAGCCCGTCCCAAATGCGATAGTGGCCCGTGTTCAATCCCACCAGCAACGCCCCGACGCCGAGGAGCGTGTGTTCCGTGGTGCCGTGCCGCACGGTGTCGGGCAATTGATGCCGCTCGCCCTGGCCGATCGGATCGTAGATCAGCGCCGCCAGGCCGTTGAGCGCCAACAGCACGCAGGCACTCTGATAGGCCTCGCTGGCCTTGCCGTTGGCGCTGTGCCCGCACGGCACCAGCACGCCCGGCAGGGGCTTCGACCGATCGTCCGGCAGGTACAGGTTGGCCGTCACGTGATGTCCCGGCCGGCTCTCGAAAATCACCTTCTCGATCTGGTACCCGTCGCAATCGATCGTGCCCACGGTCTTGCCGCCCAGCGGCGTCCGCTCGGGAAACGCTCCGACCAGCTCGAGCAGATCGGCGTGCAGCCGCTCGCGTCGGGCCCGCAGCTTCTCGGGCGAACCAAGCGCCTGCTCGACCGCCTGCTCCCGTGCGTCGAACTGCTCGTCGGCCACGTCCAGCAAGTGCTCATACAGCAGCGAGCCCCCCTCGTCGCCGAGCACCGTCAGCTCGGCATCGTCGGCGTTTCCCCGTGCGGCAAGCGCGACAACCACTACAGCAGCGATGGCAACTCGGTACACGGGCGAAGCCCCCCAAGAGCGCGTTCGATTGGCAGATTCCGCCCGCGAGGATGCGCTGGCGGCAAGTCTGCCAGTGTAGTCGCGGCTACGCGGCGCGGCCATCACCGCACAATCCGCGCCTTCGCCCAGTTTCCGTGCCTGCGGTCCCCCACGCGTTGCGCCGATTTGGCGATTCAGGCGCCCACACGGCCCAGTGTGGCGAGACGCCACAAGTACCTAGAATGGGGCAGACGGCCCTGGCTGTCCAGAGGCCCGAAGCATTGTTGATCCAGCCGCATCGGCGCAGGGGAGCGCGCAGTGACCAACCCAATGCGAACAACCCAACCGTTGATTCGTCCGATCTATAGCCAAACCAATCCGAATGAGCCGATTGACTTTGGCGAGGTAGCCATAGCGTTTGAGAGCGGCGACGAAACGGAACACATTACCGCAGCGGCGAGATTGCGGTTTACCCCACGAGATAAGCTCGAATTCATCTGCCCGGTTGCGGAAAAGCCTCCATTTTGGGCGTTCCGTGTGGGAATGCGCAGTGATTCGGGTCTTGAACTCACGCTGGTTGATAGGCACGTGAAATTCGACGCGGACCTTGTTGGCGCCGACAAGGACGGGCTGGTAATTGGTCCGCGAAAGTCGGGCGTTGAGGTTACGCGCCCAACACGTTTCATCTCCGCGGTCACTTTTCACCTGTTCAACTTTCCCGATTTCAATGGACCCGAGAGCTACATCCTGCTGTCCGGCAATCCGCCACACCAGGGAGTGCGCCGTTTGGGCCGCTCCGTGCTGAAGGCAAACGGCTGGGTTGTAACAATCGCTGCAACAGATCGAACAAAGGACTTAGTTCAGGCCATCAAGCAACAGGGCGGACACTGCATTACGCACATTGGGCGTATTGTTCGCGATGATGGCTCGACTTTCTCGTCCTCACAGCTCGATGGTCTCTTGAGTTGCCTGTCCTACTTTCTGTCCTTTGCCCTTGGACGTTGGTCTTGTGTGGCATTGCCAGTCGGCGTTGATGCCCTTGGCAAGAGAATCCATGAAGAATGGGGACTGCGAATCATCGCCGATGGCCCGTGGCCCGCGGGGAGTTCTTGGTTTGACGCCCATCACGCCGAATTACTGTCCCAGGTCTTCCCCGGTTTCTTCTCACTATGGTCGAACGACACGTGGCAGCGTCCCCTCACGAACGCGCTTTACTGGTATTTTGGCGCCACCGATCGCGGCGCCAGCATTAGCGTTGACACCACCACGGTGCATACACAAGCCGCGCTTGAGACGCTTGCGTGGACGCATTGCGTTCAAGACCGACAGATGGTTTCTCCAAGAGCGTTTGGACGTGGTGGACTTGCGGCGGCTGACAAGATTCGACTACTTCTATCATCGCTCGGCATTCCGCGCGACATTCCAAACGAACTTTGCGCGCTTTCAGCACGAGTTGGACAAGAGTGGTCCGATGGTCCAGAGGCCATTACGCAAATTAGGAATTCGCTAGTACATCCCAACAAACAGAGTACGGTTTCTGACGATGCATACTATGACTGCTGGCGCCTGTCCCTTTGGTACATCGACTTGGTCATCTTGCGACTTTGTCGACACGACGGAAAGTATGCGAACCGGCTGAAAACAGGATGGGTCGGAGCAGTCGAGTCAGTCCCGTGGGCATCCGGGTAGGAAAGGGCTTGAGCATCGTGTCGTCATCAGTCAGCTTCTGCACGATCTGCTCACGATAATGTCGTATCCGCCATTCCGTGACCTCTAAGAGCTTCCTCGCCAGCTAGACGCACGACCTTTGTAACTGATGGATCAGTTTTCCAATAGCGGGCCAACCGTACGCAACGCATGCGATGGCTGCTCATATCATAGATCGACCTTGGACACTGGAAGGTATCGTTTGAGTGCCTCCCTCATTTGCCGCATATGATGCTTAAGAAAAGCCAAGCGCTCCCTCTGTGGTGGATATCCAGCACCAATGTCATCCGAAACAGATTGAATAGCCTCGCTGGCATCGGCTCCAATCTGGAGTATGACGGTCGCCTCACTTCTCCCGAGAGCTGCTGTGAACACGCTCCTTACCGATTCGATCCACCTCTCATATGCGGCGATCCACTCAACGGCCTCGGCCTGAGTTCTTGCTGAGACGCCCATGTGCCACTGTTTATTGGCTTCTTCTAGAGCTCTTGTTAGTACGGCCGCCTTGGCGTCGAGATGGAGCTGACGATTCAACGCATCCCGCTTCTCTTTCCAGGCACCATAGCCGGCAATTACGACAAACGCGACCACCACACCAACTACGATCCACCATGCAATGGGAGGACCCTGCAGTAGTCCCCACACAGTCGCAGCTGCAGCAAAGACGGTGGACGTCATGAGAACAATCCACCGCTTAAGAAGCTCTCGAATGTATTCCAAGATGTTTTGCATGCCCAGACTCTACCGGGCGCAGTTTGCCGTCGCAATCAATCGCAGTGAAAACTGTGTGCCAATCACGAGTAATCCATTTACGCTACAGCTTGAACGTGCGGCTCGAGATGCAACAATCCTATCTGTCGATAGTCATTCTCAACAATGAAGGGATTGCTCATGCCGAGGACTAGTGGCTCCACGTATGGCGAAAAAATGATTGAGGTGTCCGTTCGATTCTGGACCAACGATATCGCGAGCGAGAAAGGGCAACTTGTGCCAAAACACGCCTGGGATTCAGGAATGGTGGCCGTCCCGAGAAACAAGACCCACGGGCTAGGCGGTGTCGAGCCAATGGCATTTACGTCCATTCTGGAACTCACTAAGGTCATCGCGGATGCCTTGGCGAAACAAGGCGTCACTCTACACATGGGAAGAAAATCGAGGCGCCTGATGAAGGACCCCCCGCAGAAATCGAAGCCGTAGATCAGCACCAGTTGGGAATTTAAGAGGGACGGAAGTCACTCTTCATCCGCCATCATCGTGTGGAACGCATCGGGCTGGACGCCGTTCGGTAGAATGGCAGGCATGAGCATAGCCAACCGTCTCCGGTTCCGCTGGTCGTTGCGGACGATGCTCGTGGCAGTGCTGGCGGTCGCGGCTCTTGTGGGCTGGGTCGCTGGTCAGTGGCGAATCGTGCTCGAGAGGAAGGCGGTGGCTGCCTGGGTCGACCAGCGAAACCGCGCCGTCCCGTTCGTTGGATACGGTGGCGTTTCCTACTTTGATCCATCGCCGGAAGGCACTGGTCTGGTGCGCTACCTACTCGGCGACAGGAGCGCGGCCTGGGTTTACGTCGAACCTTCTATTACCGAAGACGAGAGGGATCGAATCGCGCGGGCCTTTCCCGAGGCTAAGCGGTTCCTTCACGTGGACTCACCATAGTCTTCCCTTCACCGGCCGCCAATTGCACTACCGGTCTGCGAGTTTAATCGTGGGCGTCGCGCGGGGCATGACCGTGCCGGTGGTGGCGTGGTGGTGTCTGTGGGATCGAGTTGGGGTTCCTGGCATGGAAGTCCGGTAGGTGGGCCGGGAACAACAACAACTCCTCTCGGCGTGAATGCCCCGCCCATCGAGTGGCGAGGGTCCGCCTCGCCCTTGCCAGGCTAAACGGCCGCGGTCGGTTGGTAAGATCTTTGGCCCTCGCAGCGTCAGATGGGTGTTGGCAACCTATCCCCAATTCGGAGACGCTGCTATGGACCCGCGCTTTGTCACGAAATCGATGCACGCGTATCTCGACTATCCGGTGGCCATCAGCCTGATGGTTGTGCCCTTCGTGCTCCACCTGGGAAGCTCGAACCCATTGGCGTTGTGGCTGGCGGTCGCTACCGGCGCGGCCGCATTCGTCTTGACGGTGTTCACGAACCACGGGCTGGGCGTCTTCCGCGTGCTTCCCTACTCCGTTCACCTGGCCGTGGACTTCGCCGTCGGCGTCCTGTTCTTGCTGGCGCCGGTCGCGCTGGGCTTCACCGGAATCGATGCGTGGTACTACTGGGCCAATGGCGCGGCCGTGTTGTTCGTCGTCGGCATGCACAAGCCCGAGGCAGCACCAGCCCTCGCGGAGTGTCGAAGTGCTCGACCGGCGGATGCGATCTCAAACTGAAGCAGCAACTCGTTCTTCAGGAAGCAGCAGGAACTGCGATGAGGGGACGGGGAGGACGGGAGTCCTTGTTCGCGCGCACCACCGAACAATGGCTCCCGGTTCCCCTTGTCGAGAGAAAAGCCGAGATGCCGGCAGACTCGGACACCTGGCCGCAGAAACAGCCTCAGGCGGCGACGCGGTGGACTAGATCGACGCGCGACCCCCCGCTCGGCTTGCGGAGCCTGACTGGGCAAGTTACGTTGTCAATGGCGGGCGGCGCTGGCTTTTCCGGAAGGTTGCGGGGGCATTTCCGGGCCGGGGCTCAGCGCGGTCCTCCCCGTGGCCGCTTATCCTTCCTACGCGTGTCCGAGGTGCACTTCATGCGGGCGATCTGTTGCGTTCTCAGTTTGTTGGCCGCTCTCGCGCTGTCCACGGCCCAGCAGGTTCGGGCTGAAGAAACGCTGGCCACGGGGCTCGATCCCGAAGCGCTCGCGCGCAGTGTGACGATCTATCGCGATGCCTACGGCATGCCGCACATCGACGGCCCAACCGACGACGCCGTGCTGTTCGGGTTTGGCTACTGCCAGGCCGAAGACTACTTCTGGCAGCTCGAAGACTCGTACGTGATGGGGCTGGGACGCTACGCCGAGCTGCACGGCAAGCAGTTCCTGTCGAAAGACATGCGGAACCGCGCGTTCGAGATTCCGCAGCGCTCGAAGGCCGACTACGCCAAGCTCGACCCGCAGCCCCGCCGCGCGGGCGCCGCGTTTGCCGAGGGGGTCAACTATTACCTGAAGACGCATCCGGAAACCAAGCCGCGGCTGCTGGAGCGCATCGAGCCGTGGTACCTGCTGGCCTTTGCCCGGGCGGCCACGCTGGAGCTGGTGGGCGGGCACGTGCACGTGTCGACCAGCGAGGTGCCCAACGAATATCCCAAGCGGCAGCTCGAAGAGGAAGTCGAGGAGGCCAGCGGCTCGAACGCCTGGGCCATCGCGCCGAGCAAGACGCGCTCGGGCAATGCCATGCTGGTGATCAACCCGCACCAGCCCTACTACGGCTACGGGCAGTTTTACGAGGCGCATCTGCGCAGCGGCGCGGGCTGGAACTTTACCGGCGCTGCGTTCTTCGGCACGCCGCTGCCGGTGATCGGCCACAACGAGTACTGCGGCTGGGGCATGACCACCAACGAGCCGAACGTGGGCAGCTCGTGGATCGAGACGTTCGACGATCCCGACGAGCCGCTCAACTATCGCTACGGCGACGGCTACCGCCGCGCGGTGGAGTGGACCGACACGATCCAGGTGCGCGTCGGCCGCCGGATGGAGGACGTCGACTGCACGTTCCGCAAGACGCACCACGGGCCGATCGTCAAGAAGCTGGGCGACAACAAGTACGTTTCGGCCCAGATCGCCCGGCTGTACGAGGCCGTGCTCTCGCGGCAGAGCATTCGCATGATCTACTCGAAGAACGTGAACGAGTTCCGCGACGCGATGAGCATGCTGCAGTTGCCGCTGTTCAACGTGATTTACGCCGACAAGCAGGGCGATATCTTCTACGTCTATAACGGCATCGTGCCCAAGCGCGACACGGAGTTCGACTGGGAGAAGCCGGTCGACGGCAGCGATCCGCGCACCGAATGGCAGGGCATCCACCCCTTCGAGGATTTGCCGCAGGTGCTGAATCCCTCCTCGGGCTACATCCAGAACTGCAACTCGACGCCGTACACAACGGCCGACGACTCGGGCCCGGCCATCGGCGATTATCCGGCCTATATGGTCGAAGACCGTTTCGACGACAAGCGGCGGGCCAAGATGTCGCGATGGCTGTTGCGCGAGGCGAACGACCTGACGTTCGACAAGCTGGAGAAGCTGGCCTTCGACACGCACGTGTACTGGGCCCTGACCGAGTTTCCGCGGTTCGAGCGCAAATTCGGACGGCTGCAGGAGAGCGATCCCGGCCTGGCCGCGCAGGTGGAGCCGTACCTGAAGCACCTGCTCGATTGGGACTGCATCGGCACGCTCGAGAGCACGCAAGCCACCTTGTGCGTGGCGTGGTACGAGGAGCTGTACGGGTTCGGCTACCCGGCCGAAACGCTCAAGCCCCGGTTCGTCTCGAACGAGGCCGAGCAGTTCAAGGCGCTGATCACGGCCGCCAAGAAGCTGAACGCCATGTTCGGCGATTGGAAGGTGCCCTACGGCGAAGTGAACCGCCTGCAACGGCACGCCGACGTGGCCGACTTCTACAAGATCCCCTTCAGCGACAGCCAGCCGAGCCTGCCGAGTGCCGGCATGCCGGGCCCGCCGGGGGTGGTGTTTACGATGTACTTCACGCCGTCGATCTACCTGCCGCCGATCAAGCTGATGAAGAAGCACTACGCGGTGGTCGGCACCAGCTACATGTGCATCGTCGAATTCGGCGATCGGATCCAGAGCAAGTCGCTGTTGCAGTACGGCGCCAGCGGCGATCCCCAAAGCCCGCACTTCTTCGACCAGGCGAAGTTGCTCTCCGAGCGGAAGATGAAGGACAACTACATCTACTGGGACGACGTCGAGGAGAACGCCAAGCGGGTGTATCACCCGGGGCCCGAGAAGCTGTCGACCGCGGGCGCGGGGAACTGAGGGCCCAGGCGAGAGCGGCGCGGACGGTAGCGGCCCAGCGAGTTCGTAATGACGCGGGCGGGCGCCGCGGCGCGGGCGCGTGTTACCACGGCTTGAGCTTCCAGCCCAGGATGAAGCCGATGCCCAGGCACCATAGGCAGGCGGTGCCGGGATTCTCGCGGGCGTATTCGACCAGGTGATCGGTCAGGTCGCGCGGCGCCTGTTCGTCTTCGTGGGCCGAGTCGTTCTTGGCGGGCGTGTTCTTGTCGCTCGATTTGGCCATCGGTGGACTCCCTGCAATACGTCGCGGCGCGGGCGCCGCCGTGGGATTTCGGGTCGCTTCGATATTCTACGTTATGCACGGCGCGCGTGGCTGGCGGGCGCAAGTATTTGCCAGCCATCCGGTTTGGCTCCCGGTGCGGGCCGCCAGCCCCTCTCCTGATCTCCTGCTCTCCTGTTCTGAGTCGTCTCGTAACGTCACGCTTCGAACAGGAGAGTAGGTGAGCGGGAGAACTTGCTCGCCAGTGCCCGCGCTTGCGGCCGGCCGCGGGGGGCGGGGGATTCGCCTTCGTGCGTCATCGTCCGCTAGAATCCCTCCATGCTATTCAACCCAAGGAGAAAGCGATGGATATCAAGCAAGGTGCCAAGACGAGCCTGGCTCAAGCGGACCTGGTGGTGAACTACTACTTGCAGGACCTGACCGACGCGGAGCTGCTGGCGCGGCCGCTGCCGGACTGTAACCACATCGCCTGGCAGTTGGGGCACTTGATCTCGGCCGAGCGGATGATGCTCGAGAAGCTGGCCCCCGGCAAGACCGAGCCGTTGCCCGAGGGGTTTGAGGCGGCGCACAACAAGGAAACCGCCAAGATCGACGACGCCTCGAAGTTCCGCAGCAAGGACGAGTACCTCAAGCTGGCCGCCGGAGTGCGGGCGCAGACGCTCTCGCTGCTCGAGGCGATGTCGGCCGAGGACTTCGACCGGCCGCTGGAGAACGCGATGCCGGGCGTGAAAGTCGCGGGAGACCTGTTCTTCTTCATTTCGATGCACTGGCTGATGCACTCGGGCCAGTGGGCCATCGTCCGCCGCAGCCTCGGCCGCCCGCCGCTGTTTTGAGCCGGCGTTAGCGCTCAAGATAGCGGCCGAAAACTCGCTGGCGGTCGGCACTCGAAAGACGGGGAGCGCCTGGCGGTGGATGGTTGCGCGTACTCGCATCGCCACGCGTAGCGGCGCGCCCGCGGCACTTGAAAGTGCCGGCTAGGGGAGCGCGCGTTAGCCGTCGCTTTCTAGCGGTGCGTGTTTCGTTTGAAGCGGCGCTGGGGAACTCCCGGCGAGCGGGGATCCGCATTTTCCGCGCGCACGGGGGGCGGCGGGCGGATACACTAGGGGCCGCACGCCGACGCGCGAACCCGACCCTCCTTCCCCGCGCAACCCAAGGGAACTCGCCATGAAGCCTCACGCTGTTGTCACGTCCGGTCGAAGAGCCGTTTGGGCTGCGAGCTTGCTGGCCGCAGCGCTTGTTGGCACTGCCCACGCACAATCGACCACGCCGCGCGTCGTGCGGCAGGCGTTCGACGTCGACCCGGGGTGGGAGAGCTTTCGCAATCGGCTGGCGCCGGAGAAGCCGCATCAGGTGAAGCAGGACTTTGGCTACCGCTCGAGCAACTTCGCCGGCGGCCAGCAGGCCGGCGAGATCGGGGGCCGGGTGCAGCGCTCGGCCGCGGCCGCGTTCTATGGCCTGAAGATCGAGCCCAAGTCGCTCGACGATCGCCTAAGTGCCTCGGGCAAGCTGGCGGTTGCTTCGGCCGAGGGAGCGAGCGGCGCGATGGTCGGTTGGTTTCACGCACCGCCTCCCTCGTGGCGCACGCCCAACTCCGTGGCATTTCGCCTCGATGGCAACGGCGGCAAGTTCTGGATGTTCTACGAATACGGCACCCGCAACTGGCATACCGGCGGCGGCGGCGCGTTCGAAGGCGATCGCTATCAAACCACCGTCACGCCGCCCTTCCCGGCCGACGGCCGCGTGCACACCTGGAAGCTCGACTACGATCCCGAGGCGCTCGACGGCCGGGGGCTGCTGACCTTCGTCGTCGACGATCGACACTACGAGGTGCCGCTGGAGAAAGGCCATCGCGAGGACGGGGCGATTCTCGATCACTTCGGCATCTGGAACGTGCAAACGCCGGGGTCGGAGCTGGAGCTGTATCTCGACGACCTGGTGGTGGACGGCCAGCGGTACGCCTTCGACGACGATCCGCAGTGGGATGCCGAAGACAACCACGCCGAATACCGCGAGCGCTTCGTGCGGCCGTATCACGACTATGGCTACAGCCCCACGGCGCATGCCGGAGGCACGCCGGGCGAGATCGGCGGCGTGGTGTTTCGCGACGAGCAGCCCACCTACTACGCGGCCGAGACCGCGCGGCTGTCGCTCGACGACGAGTTGATCGCCTCGGGCAAGCTCGCGCTGCTCAAGGGCGCTAGCGACAGCGGCGTGTACTTCGGCTGGTTCGACTCGGCGACCAAACGGGGCAACCAGACGCCGGAGCACGAGCAGCGGCAGAAGAACTACCTGGCCGCCTTCGTCGAGGGGCCCAGCCGCGTGGGGCATTACTTTCGGCCCGGCTACGCGTGCAGCGACGGCAGCGGACGCAACGCGAGCGAAACCTCCGACGCGGGGCGCCACTGGCCGATCGTGTCGCCCGACGGGGCGCAGCACACCTGGGCGCTGCACTATCGGCCGCAAGCGGCCGACGGCAACGGGCAGATTGAAATCACCTTCGACGGGCAGACCGATACGTTCGACCTGCAGCCGGGCGATCGGGCCAAGGGGGCCGCATTCGACCGGTTTGGGATCTTCAACATGCAGTCGGGCGGACACGCGGTGGAGATTTATCTCGACGACGTGAGTTTTTCGGCGCAGTAGAGAGAAAGCGCGACGGGCTAAGCCGCAAGCGTCACGGGCAGCGGGGCGGATCGAGGAGAGACCGCGCGGCGCTAGGGCTTGGACGACGGGGCGGGCTGGATGTCCTGGCCTTCGGCCGAAGGGGCGACGTCGACCATCCGGCCGTTGGTGTCGGAGCGCTTGTTGATCGAAGGGCCGATCAACTCCTCGATCTCGTGCTCGTCGAGCACTTCCTGCTCCTCCAGCGCCGCGGCGAGCTTTTCCAACTCTTCGCGATGCTTGGTGAGCAGCTCGATGGCCTTGTCGTACGCCGTGTGCAGGATCTTGGCCACTTCCTCGTCGATCAACTGGGCGCTGTGCTCGCTGAACTCGCGATGCTCGTGAATCTCTTTGCCGAGAAACGGGTGCTCTTCGCCGGAGCGATAGGCCACCGGTCCCAAGCGGTCGCTCATGCCCCAGGCCGTGACCATGCGACGGGCCAGCCGCGTGGCCTGCGATAGGTCGTTTTCCGCGCCGGCGCTGAACTCGTCGAACTCGAGCTTCTCGGCCGCGCGGCCGCCGAGCATGAAGCACAGCCGGCCGTGCAGCTCCGATTCGCCGATGTTGAGGCGGTCTTCCTCGGGCAACAGCTGCGTGACGCCCAGCGAGCGCCCGCGGGGAATGATCGTCACCTTGTGCACGCGGTCGGCGCCGGGGACAATCCAGGCCAAGAGGGCATGGCCCGCCTCGTGGATGGCGGTCATCCGCTTCTCTTTGCCGCTAAGAACTTCCTCGCGCTTGGGACCCATCAGCACGCGGTCGCGGGCGTGTTCGAAGTCGTCCATGTCGACCTTGTCTTTGCCCTTGCGCGTGGCCCACAGCGCGGCTTCGTTGACCAGGTTGCGAATGTCGGCGCCGGTCAGGCCGACGGTGCCGCTGGCCAGGCGGTCGAGATCGACGTTGTCGGCCAACGGAACGTCGCGGACGTGCACCTTGAAAATGGCCAGGCGGCCTTTGTGGTTCGGGCGGTCGACGGTGATGTGCCGATCGAAACGGCCGGGCCGCAACAGGGCCGGATCGAGCACGTCGGGTCGGTTCGTGGCGGCCAGCACGATCACGGCCTCGTTCTGGCTGAAGCCGTCCATCTCGCTGAGGATCTGGTTGAGAGTCTGCTCGCGCTCGTCGTGTCCGCCGCCCAGCCCGGCCCCGCGCACGCGGCCCACGGCGTCGATTTCGTCGATGAACAGGATGCAGGGAGAAGACTCTTTGGCCGTTTTGAACATATCGCGCACGCGGCTGGCGCCGACGCCCACGAACATCTGAATGAACTCGCTGCCGGAAATCGAGAAGAACGGCACGCCCGCTTCACCGGCTACAGCCCGGGCCAACAGCGTCTTGCCGGTGCCCGGGGGGCCCATCAGCAGAATGCCCTTGGGCACGCGTCCGCCCAGCCTTTGGAACTTGTCGGGGTTCTTGAGGAACTCGACGATCTCTTCCAGGTCATGCTTCACGCCTTCGAGCCCGGCGCCGGCGGCAAAGGTGTCGGCTTTGTTATTGGTTTCGTAGCGCTTGGCGGGGCTCTTGCTGAATCCGCCCAGGATGCCGCCGCCCATGAACTGGTCGCGCGCCCGGCGATACATGATCCACACGAAACCGAAGATCAGCACGGTGCCGATCAGGTAGGCGATGATCAACAACGCCGCGCCGTTGGTGGGCGGTCGCGACTTGACGACCACCCCCTTCTCGCGCAGCTCCTTGTCGAGCTCTTCGCCGGCATAGGGGCTCATCTCGGCGTAGAAGCGTTTCTGCAGCGTTTCGGTCTTTTCGACCTCCTTGCCGTCCTGGGTCTCGGTCTGGGTAATCGTGGGACGCTCGTTGAACTCGCCCACCACCGAGCGGTCGGTGAACTCCACCTGCTTGATGTTGCCCTGAGCGAGTTGCTCGCGGAATTGGCTGTAGGTAATTTCCTGGGGCGGCAACGCCTGGGTGTTCATCCAGTACAGCGCCAGCCCGAACACCAGCACCATCGCGATCAATAGCGTGGTGGTGTTGAAGCGCGGCACCGGGTTCGGTTTTCCAGGCTGTGCTTCGGGGCCGCCAGGAGGCGTGGGCTTGTCGGTCGACAACGTGGTTTCTCCTATCAGACTGTTGAAGCAAGCCATCCTGGCCAACTTCAACCTCGCCAAATGCGGCGCAAAGCTCCGCACGGCTCACAAGATAACGACTCGCGTCGTCATCTTGAGATCGCATCCGTGCGATCACGCAGCCGATCGAATACTTCAACAGGCTGCTATGTTCAAAAAGCGGCGCCGCAGGCAGCACCGCTTCCTGGGGAATTGTATCCCACAAATCGAGCATTTTCGACCCCGACGAGCGTTCGCGGGGTAGGTGCATCACCACCACGCCGTGCAGAGCAGAGGCGAAACCGCGCGCGGCGTCAGCCCGCCTGCGGAGGACACTGCGGCGGCCAGGTCGACTTGACGACGAGTTGCACGTCCTCGTAGCGCGTGCCGCGCGGAAGCTTCGCCAGCAGCGGCCGAATCCGCCCCGGCGGTTCGTCGCCGACCACCTGCCGAATGCGAGCCAAAGCTTCCTCGCCCAAGAACCACCCGGCGTCGATCCGCCAGCCGCTGTCGGCGGCCCGCAGCGCGTGATCGAGCACGACTTCTTCGGAGAGCGAGCGGATGCTGGCACACTCCTCAGGCGTGAAGCCGGCCTGCAGCAATCGCCACGTCCAGTAGTGGCTCGGCTGCTGGGCGCTGGCGTCCCGCTCGACGGCCGAGGGCGCGCTCGCCGCAGGCGCGGCCTCGGCAGCATTCCATCGCGTGACGCGCTCGTCCTCGGCGGTTTCGGCGGACTCGGTTTCGTTTTCACTCGGCTCAGCTTCGTTCTCGGCTTTCTCGGCGAACTCCGACTTCGGCTGCGGCTCCTCTTCGCAGAGCATTTGCAGCAGCTCGTCGCCATACTGCCGCACCTTGGCCGGGCCGAGTCCCTTCACGTCGAGCAACTCCTCCGGCGAGCGCGGACGGGCGCGGGCCAACTCGGCCAGCGTCGCGTTGTTGAACACCACGTAGGCCGGCACGCTGCGGGCTCGGGCCGTCTCGTCGCGCCACGTGCGCAAGCGCGCTTCGAGCGCTCGATCGGCGGGCGTCTCCGTGGCGTTCGACTCGTCGTCGTCCCGAGCGCTGGCAGCGGAAACCCGCGGCGCCGAGCGGTCGAGCCGGCGCCAAACGTCATCGGGCAGCGGCAGATTGAGCGCGTCGCCTTCGCGCCCGCTCATCACGTCGACGCCCCGCTCGGTGAGTTGCACGATGGGGCGGAAGCGCTCAATCTCGTTCTGTTCCAATAGCCCGCACAACAGCAAGGCATCGACCAGTTGCGTGACCTCGCCCTGCTTCAAGTGCGAGAGCAGGCCGAACGTGCTGAGCTTGTCGAGGCGGTTGCGCTGCACGGCCTTGTCGCTCGATCCGCACAGCATCTTGGCCAGCAGTTGCTTGCCGCAGCCGACGCGGCGCTGCGCGACCCGGGCCACGCCGCTGAGCACGATCCGCACCGAGTCGAGCACCGGACCGGTCACTGCGCGGGGCGTGCCCCAGCGCGTGTCGTTGTTGCCCGGCGCGCAGTTGTCGCAGTGGCCGCAGATCTCTGCATCGCGCTGGCCGAAGTAGTGCAGAATCTGTTGCTGGCGGCAGCGTGGATCGCGGGCGAACCGCAGCACGCGTTCCAGCCGCTCGTACTCGGCGGCCTTTTGCCGCTCGAGCGTTTCGAAGTCGATCTCCACGTCGTCGAAGCGCACGTCGCGCTGCCGCATGTGGACGGCGCGGCCGCGAAACGGCGGCACGTACTCGAACGCCGCCAGCGACGTCAGCTCGCGCAGATGCCGTGCCAGATCGGTGCTGTCGAAGTCGGTCATGCCGCGCAGCACTTCGCGCGGATGAAAGTAGCACCACTCGTAGCGGCGCGAGCCGACGATTTGCTCGATTGCCCGCACGACGCGTCGCTTGGCCTTGGCCTGCGGCGGCAGCAGTTCCACCAGCGTGGGCACGTCGGTCGAGAGCCGCACGGCGGCCTTGTTCTCGCTCGACTCGAGCCGCTCGAGCACGCCGGCGCTTTCCAGCAGCTTCTCGCAAGCGCCGACGCCCTCGCCGCCGATCGAGAGGCCCAGCGCCTCTTTCACTTCCTGCTGCGTCATCTCGATCGGGTTCTCGTCGAGTTGGCACAGATACTCGTACACCATCCGCACCACGTCGCGCGAGGGGTACGTGCTCTCGATGAAGAACTCGTGGATGTTGCGGTCGCCGCCGCCGAACAGCAGCAGGCAGCGGGCGGGCTCTCCGTCGCGGCCCGCGCGGCCGGCTTCCTGGTAGTAGGCCTCGAGGCTGCCGGGCAGGTTGTAGTGCACGACGAAACGCACGTCGGCCTTGTCGATGCCCATGCCGAAGGCCATCGTGGCCACGGCAATCTCGGCCTTGCCCCGCATGAACGCGTCTTGCGCTTCGCGCCGCTGGGCGGGGAGCATGCCGGCGTGGTAGGCGATCGTCGGGCGGCCCGTGCGGGCGGCAACCGACGCGGCCAGCTCTTCGCTGCGCTTGCGGGTCGAAGCGTAGATGATGCCCGAGCCGGGGTTGTCGCCCAGGAATTTGAACAGGGCTTCGCTCTTTTCGCGGTCCGAGGGGCAGACCTGCACGCCGTAGAACAGATTCGGCCGGGCAAAGCCCGTGATGAACACGGCCGGATCGTCGAGGTTCAACAGCTCGATCACGTCGCGGCGCACCGCGTCGGTGGCCGTGGCGGTCAAGGCGATCGTGGGCGGATTGCCCAGCCGCGCGCGAAACCGCCCCAGCCGCGCGTAGTCGGGCCGAAAGTCGTGCCCCCACTCGCTGACGCAGTGGGCCTCGTCGACCGCCAGCAGCCGCACCTGGCTCTCGCGGGCGGCTTCGACGAACCGCGAGCTGCGAAACCGCTCGGGCACGACGTACACCAGCTTGAACTCGCCGGCGGCCATCCGCTGCAACCGCGCGGCCTGCTCGTCGGGCGTGAGCGTGCTGTTGATGAACGTGGCCGCCACGCCGCGGGCGGTCAGGGCGTCGACCTGGTCCTTCATCAGCGCGATCAGCGGCGAGATCACCAGCGTGACGCCGGGGCGCATCAGGGCCGGGAGTTGATAGCAGAGGCTCTTGCCGCCGCCGGTGGGCATCACGCACAGGCAATCGCGATCCGAGAGCACGGTCTCGATCACTTCGCGCTGGCCGGTCCGAAACGCGCTGAGCCCGAACGGCTCGAGGTGGTCTTGCAGATTGTCCCGCGCCGCGCTGGCCATCGGGTGCCTCGTGCCTCCGGGGGGCGCAAGAGTACATCTGAACAGGTCGGCGCATTATAAAGGGCGCGCCGGCCAGAGCCAACCGCCGGAGGCAGGCGGCACGGCGACCGATTTTCGCAGAGAGATTGCGTAGAAAGTTCGCGTGCGCTACGGCAGAATCAGCTTGGCGCCGTCGGGGCCGTTGACGACGACGCTCTTCAGCTCGATGGCATCGTTCGTGGGAACGGCGACGACGTAGGCGGTGCCCACGCCGCGCGGGCCCTCGACGTCGAACTCGAACTCCAGGGCGTTACGAGCCGAAGCGTCGACCCAGCGCGAGTTCGCAAGCGGAGCGCACACCACCGGAGCGCCGAGCAACGCCTCGACGGCCGGGCTGTTTCGCACTTCGAAGGTGGCCGACGCGTAAGTTTCGCCGGCTACCGTGGCGACGGCCTGGGCCATCGTGCCCACCAGCGCGCCGACGCCGCGCACGGCCATCTCCCCCAACGGCACGAGCACGAAGTAGCCGATGCAGGCCAGCAGCACGATCAGTGCCCCCAACCAGGCGAGCACACGCGGCGGGCGCGAACGGGCGCCGGCCGGCTGAAAATGTGAACCTTCCGTATGCATGGTGGGGGCTCCTGGATGACCGCGGGCTATCCTTTAGGAGTCGCCGGCGGCTGGCGATATTCCCCGCCCCGCCCTCGACAATCGCCCCCCAGAGCGCAACGATTGATCTTGATGGACGATAGCTCCACCACGTCGATTCAGGCGGTACGCCCCCGCGGGGTGGTGGCGGTGGTGATGCGCGCGGAGCGCTTTTTGGTGATTCGCCGCTCGGCCGAAGTGGTGGCGCCGGGCAAGTACTGCTTTCCCGGCGGCGGCATCGAGGGGAGCGAGACCGAAAGCGAAGCGCTTAAGCGCGAGTTTCGCGAGGAGTTGGGAGCCGCCATCGAGCCGGTGCGCTGCGTGTGGCGCAGCTCGACTCCCTGGATGGTCGACCTGGCCTGGTGGCTGAGCCGGATGGATGCCGACACAAAGCTGGTGGCCAACCCGGCCGAGGTCGAATCGGTGCACTGGCTCTCGGGCGACGAGATGCTGGCGCTGGCCGAGTTGCTCGACAGCAATCGCACGTTTCTGGCGGCGCTGGCCGAGCGGCAGATCCGGCTCGACTGATGATTGGCACAGCACCGTCCGGCAGCGCCTGCGGCGCTAGGGCTTGGCCGGGCCGAAGAAGCGGCGGTTGAAGATGGCCGGGTCGAACGGATCTTTGGGCGTGAACGCCGCAGGCACGTCGGCCCCGACCTGTACCTGACCGCCGGCTTCGGGGAGCATGCCCATGGCGCGCAACTGCTCGGGCGTGTAGGCCTTTTCGGCCGGCGTGAGTTCCCGCGCGGCGCTTGCGGGTGCACCGTCCTGGGGCACTGCGTCTTCAGATACTGCGGGCAGCTCCGCCGGCGCCACAGGTTCGCTTGCCGAGGCAGGCACCACGGCCAGGTCGACCGCCGGTGGGCTGGCCGCGGGCGCCGACGGCTGAGGCAGTTGCCGCGTGCGGCTGACGGCGTACACCCAAGAGGTCAATTGGCTGTACTGCGCCCGGTCGCGTTCGGTGAAGACGGCCGTAGGAGGATTGCCGTGCGGCTGGGCCGGCACTTGCAGGATCGGGCTGAGGCGGGGGTTTTCGCGATCGATCAGCTTCAGCACGCGCTCGAGATTCCGCTGCGTGGCCGAGCGGCTGATTCGCCGCGGATGAATGCGTTCCAGTTCAAAGGCCGCGGCCTTGCTGCCGGTGTGGCAGCCCCCCTTGGCGCAGTAGTTGAGCAACAGCGGCTGAATCGTGAGCGTGTAGGCTTCCATGGCCCCCGGCGAGATTCGACTCCGCGGCGTCGAGCGGCCAGGCTTGCCCGAGGCAGCATGGGAGGACGCGGCACCCTCCGCCTCGGCGGTGTCTGACTCCGAAGGATCGGGCGGCGGGCGCTTGGCCATTTCCAACCGCGTTTCCAGCAATTGCAACTTGGGATGCGCGGCGTCGGCGGTGCGGGCGGCGGTGAGCTCGCGCTGGCTGTCTTCGAGCAGATTGTTGCGCAGGCACCACTCGGCCAGTTCGAGATGATCGGCCGCGCGGCCCAACTCGATGCCCTCGCGCTTGCGGACGTACACCTCGTGGGCGTCGCGGCAGACCATCACCACCATCGAACGGCGAATGCGGATCTCGCCCGTTTCGAGATGCACGTCGTAGCGGTCGCCGGCGGGAATGATCGTGCCGGCCAGCAGTTCGCCGTTGGTCAACAGCACGACGCCCTCGCGCGGCGCGAGCGAGACCTGGCCGTCGTCGGCCGCGGCGCCGGCGGAAAACGCCAGCGCGCCAGCACACCCAAGGGCCGCAAACAGGCACCGGATCGTGAGCGGGGAGCGATTCATGGGGGGCAAACCGTAGGCCATCGCGAGCAAACCGTCAAGACCGACCGGGCGGTAGCAAGCGGCTGCCGGCAGTTGGCACGAAATCCGTTGCTCCGGATCACCTGCTCTGCTGTTCTGACCGTGACGCTGCGGGACGCCTCAGAGCAGGAGAACAGGTGGGCAGGAGAAAGGGTTCCGGAGGGCTGGTGTTCTTAAGCTGAGCTGGCTGCTGGCTGGCCATAGTTTGCGGCCGGGTTTTTCACTATGATGTCTGGATGCCGCTGTCGCGTGCTGGGGCGAATCCACGGTGCTCGGTTGGCCCCGGGAGCACGCGGCACCCAGGGTTTCCCAGGCGGCAGCAGTCCTTCCCGCGAGCAAGCTGCTCATGGCCATCCTGCAGATGCTGAACCATTCCGGTCCGGGCGAACAGCTCCCGTTGGACGGTGCGCAAGCCGTGCTGGGCCGGCATCCGAAGTGCGACATCGTGCTCGACGCTGCTAGCGTCAGCCGCGAGCATGCCAAGATCATTTGCGAGGAAAACCGCTTTTACGTCGAGGACCTGCACAGCACCAACGGCACGTTCGTCAACGGCCACTTGATCACCGGACGGCAGTTGCTGCAGAACGGCGACAAGCTGAAGATCTGCGACCTGTCGTTCACCTTTTTCAACGACGAGCCCAGCGATCGCCCGCGGCTGACCGACACCAGCTCGCTGGCGCTGCTGGACGACGACGGCGACGGCAACCCTGCCTCGTCGATCATGTCCAAGGTGGACGTCTCGTCGAGCAACGCCGGCCCGCGGCTGACGGTCAATCCCGAGGTGAAGCTGCGGGCCATGATCGAGATCGCCCAGAACCTGGGCAAGGCGGTGAGCCTCGACGAAGTGCTGGCCAAGCTGCTGGACAGCCTGTTCAAGATCTTCTTGCAGGCCGATCGGGGGTTCGTGATTCTGCGTTCCGCGCAGGACGGCATGCTCGTGCCCAAAGCGATCAAGCATCGCCGCGACGACGGCGACGACCAGATTCGCGTTTCTCGCACGATCGTCAACCAGGTGATGCAGTCGCAAGAAGCGATCCTTTCGGCCGACGCCGCGAGCGACTCGCGGTTCGACACCAGCCAGAGCATCGCCGACTTGAAGATTCGCTCGATGATGTGCGCTCCGCTGGTCGACAGCGAAGGCCGCTCGCTGGGCGTGATTCAGATCGACGCCAAGGACAGCCGGCACCGCTTCCAGAAGGAAGACCTCGACGTGCTGGCCAGCATCGCCTCGCAGGCGGCGATTGCGGTCGACAACGCCCAGTTGCACGAAACCTCGCTCAAGCAACAGGCCATCCAGCGCGACCTGGAACTCGCGCACAAGGTGCAGCGCGGGCTGCTGCCCGAGGCGCCGCCGAGCATGACCGGCTATCACTTCTTCGATTTTTACGAGCCGGCCAACCAGGTGGGCGGCGACTACTACGACTACATCGAGCTGCCAAACAACCGCCTGGCGATCGTGCTGGGCGACGTTTCGGGCAAGGGCGTGCCGGCGGCGCTGTTGATGGCCAAGCTTTCCGGCGAGGTGCGGTACTGGCTGGCCAGCGAGCCAAGCCCCGCGGCGGCGATGAGCCGCATCAACGGCAGCTTCAGCCGCAGCGGCTGGCAGGATCGTTTCGTCACGTTTATCGTGGCGGTGCTCGACTCCGCCTCGCACGGCTTGACGATCGTCAACGCCGGACACATGGCCCCGCTGCTGCGCCACTCCAAGGGCAAGGTCGAGGAAATCGGCGACGAGCAGGCCGGTTTGCCGTTGGGCGTCGACGCCGACTACCAGTACGAACAGTACGAGCACTCGCTGGCGGCAGGCGACTTCGTGGCCCTGTTTACCGACGGCATCAGCGAAGCGATGGACAGCAACGGCGACCTCTACGGCCTGGAACGGCTCCGCGAGCTGCTCGCGCAGCCCTCGGCCAGCGTCGACGAACTGGGACAACAGATCCTGGACGACGTGCAGCGCTTCGTCGGCGGTCGGCCGCAAAGCGACGACATGTGCCTGGCCTGCTTCGGCCGCGTGCGGAAGTAGGCGCTGCGCGGGCGCGCTACGCCAGGTGCTCGCGGCGCAAGTCCGCCAGCAACTCGACCAGGGGTTTGGCCTGGCCTTGATCGTCGAACAATCCCGCGTGCGGCAGGGACTGGCTGCCGCCGTCAAGCAACTGGTTCCACACCATGCCCTGCACGGCCTGCTTGGCCAGCAGCACGCCCAGGTACGTCTCGCCCCAGGTCCGCTGCATCTCGGGCGACCAGGGACGATCTGGCGAGGCGGGCACGACCTTGGCCTGATGCTTGTTGCCGGCGACGGGTCCTTCGCCGCTGGGTGCCGATAGCGAAACCAACAGCGGCAGGCCCAATGTGCTCCACCGGTCCAACTGCCGGCCGAACTCGAGCGGATCGCGCGATTCGCTGCCGCCGGGCTTGTAGCCCACGTTGATCTCCAGCCCGATGCCGGCCAGCCCCAGCTCGGCCCGCACCAGCGCGTCGGCAAAGTGCAAAGGCGACAGATCGCACTCCTGGCTGCGCATGAACGCGCCCCACGGCTGATCGATCGAGAGCACGATCGGCGAGCGGGGATCGACGTTGCGGATGCTTTCGATCGACAGCACGGCCAGCCGCAGGCGTTCTTCTTCGTCGTGCTCGAAGTCGTTCTCCACGTTCAGCCGGGCCGAGCAGATCCACAGGTGTACCTTGCCCCGGTAGCGGTTGACCACAGCCTGGATGTGCTCGCGGACGCACGAGCGAAAGTTGTCGACGTCGTCGCCGAACAGCGACATCCAGTCGGGCAGCGCCCCGCGATCGATCGACAAGAGCGGCCCGCCGCAAACCTTGAAGCCTTGGGCCCGCGCCCAATCGATCTGGGCATCCGTGGCCGACCAGTCGTGTTGTCCTTCGCTGGCCTCGATGGCCCGCCAGGCCAGCGGCACCTGCACGGTGTTGAAGGCTTCGACCAGCCGGGGGCCGATCGTCGCATCGGGCACCGTGGAGCCGAGATTGACGCCCCACAGCGTGGTGAGCTTGGCGTGTTGGGTATGGCGGGCCGCCAGCGCCTGAGTGACATACGCTTCGTTGAGCCGATCGACGCCGTCTAGGGCGGCGGCCAGTGCCGACTCGGCGCGCTCGGCAGCCTGCTGGGCGTCGTCTTGCCGCGTGGCCGCTACGGCGAAGTGCCCGTGAGCCGCGGCGAGCGCCTCGCGCACGTTGGGCGGGGCCTTCATCCCCAGCGATTCCCAGGCGGCCAGTTGATTGCGCAGGCGGTTGATCGTGCCGCGAGCCAGCTCGACTTGCAGATGATAGGGCCGTGGACGCTCCATCAGGCTGGCCGTGGAGAGGATCAACTCGCCGTGGCCTTCGACCGCGTAGGGCACGTGGAGATTGCCCGAGTCGAACTCCGCGCGCTGCACGACCAGGTGATCGCCGTCGAAGTGGATGCGGGTTTGCCAGGGCACCTCGTCGATGCCGGCGAAATAGGCCCGCGCGGCGGCGTCGGCCGCCACGTGGTCGCGACGCGGCACCAGAAACTTCATCATGCCCATCGGCTGGAGCATCCTCGCACTAAGCGACGGCCGCGACGCCGCCTGAAGGTGGCGGGTGTGCGCTCGATGGCCATGTTCCCCGCTAGAACCGCCGACTGCCGCCCGACGCGAGTCTACCGCAGGCGCCGCGAGCGTTCAACACTACCGGCCCTCGCGCGGGAATCGCGTTTGATCGGCATCAACGACTGACGTGGTTCTCAGACACCCGTGCCAGGCCGGGGTGCCATGCTCACGCTTGCGTGAGCATGCGATTCTCGAAGTCGCCTCCATTCAGCATGCTCACGCAAGCGTGAGCATGGCATCTATGAACGCTGGGTTGTCAAGTCGGTTGGTTTGTCGTGGAACGCGGGGTGCGACGGTTTTTGGGGCGTGCTGC
>QQVE01000058.1 GCA_003389325.1 Planctomycetota bacterium | reverse complement strand
CGCCGCGTGTGCTGCTTCCGCTCCGGCTACGCCTCCGCTCCAGCAGCACACGCGAAGACAAAAAGAAGAACCTTTATCCCGACCCGTACCTTCATAACCCCTGGTACAGAAAATCAAAGCTGGTCAGCTATTGCGGTTGGGCTGTCGTGGCTCGTTAAGATCGTGAAGGACACAATTGCTTGATGCATGCGGTTCCAACAAGGCATACTTGAGCCATTAAGTTGGCTGATGATCTGGGCATGGGAGAGAAATAGGGACATCAAATGACGCCCTGTTTTGCTGTCGTTTCGCAATCGCGCCGCTTGGGTAGCCATCTGAAAGTGGTTGGCCTGGTTGTGGGCAGCGCGGCGATCGGCGCGGCGGCGCTACTATCGCTTGGCGTGTGGGGGCTGCTCGCCGTTTGGCTGGGCAGCGCGTTCCTCGCGCAACGGTTGCTCAGCAGACGGCAGGCCGCGGTGTGTACGATCGGGACCGGTATCGTGCTGATGACGTTTCACAGCACGATGATACAGATCACCCCGTCGCATCCGGTCATCGACCGGCTGCGCGCCGACGTGCTGTCCGGAATGGTCTTGGGAGTCTGCGGCGGAATCGTGCTGTGGTCGATCGCGGCGGCTTGTTCGCGGGGACTGCGGTCGTTGCTTGGGCGGAGGTAGGCGAGGCCGGATTCGTCGGCAACCTCTTCGGCTAGCTGCAGAACAACCGGAACCGGTATCTGCATCTTTCGAACCAGCAGGTTTTTCCGACGGAACTGGGATTCGCACCCGTCACGCCCTTTGTTCTATTTGATGGGGCACCAGCAACTCATAGTGACATCGGCAATCCATCCATAGTGGATGATTCAGCAAGCGCGGGCGACCGGGGCCCCAATCTAGCGATCCTCAGCACGAATGCTTTGAAGTAGCCGCGGTGGACTTAAGTCGGAGGACGAGATGCGTAGAATCCACGGCAGAGCAATGTTGATACTCATTTCAAACATTCTCGCACAGGTCTGGCTTTCTTCTAGTCTGGCTCAGAATAGAGAAGCTGACATGCAGCAGGTGTTCTCTTCGCCGACCGAGGTCTTCGACTCTTGGCGGGATGCGATTCGAAAAAGGGATTGGGGCGCGGCCCTCAAATGTTGGGTCCCCGCAGACAGAGACATTTTGGTTCTCGAAGCATTCGTGGGATGTCAGATGAGACCGTCTGACCCTCGTGTGACCGCACTACTACGAAAACACAAAGTGGAAATCGCCGACGTCGACAGGGACTACTATGCGCGATACAAGGATCAGCACGGTGTGGATCTCGCGAGACTCGTGGCAGAGCGAACGGAGAAGATAGCAGCTACCCTCAAGGAGCGTGCCCACAACCAGAAAACCTTAAGTCCGTGTGATGCGGCAAACGTCGCAGTGCCAGCTAATGGAAGCATGGACAACCTGCCGCAACTCCCACCGAACGACCAGGATCTCTATTGTCAAGTCATTCTGTCGAGAATGCGGGATAAGGAAGGATTCTATGTTGCCGCGACAAACATCCTCCTCTCGACCGAGAATCGTCCCGATCTGATTGGGGAATTGGAACATCTGACAGTTGAGGGGAAAACGGCGCGCGGCATGGCCTTTGAAACAATGCGGGTTTTGGTCGGCGACGGCCAAGGGCAGCAACCGGTTGTGCCTCAGACAATCCGAAAGCCCTATCGCTTTCGACTCACCAACGGCTCGTGGCTAATGGAGGTGGTGAAGTAGGCCATCTCGACTGCGAACAAGCGGAAATGCCTATACCGCCGGTGGCACCGACAACTCGTTGAGGCTCAAGTTGTCCCCGCCACGCGCGCGTCACCGCGCCACCACGCCATCGCCCACCCCCGCCCTGCACAGCATCCCCAACAGCGCCACCGTCGCCGCCTTGTTCGGCATCGGGTACCCGCGTGACAAATCGGGGTCGCTGTGAATGGCGGGGCGCAGGTTCGGCAGGCCGACGCAACTGGGGCAGCCGTCGGGGCAGGTGCAGTCGGTGACGATGTCTTGGCAGAGAGACAGCACGGCTTCCATGCGGGCGAAGCCTTTTTCGCAGTAGCCGAGGCCGCCGGGATAGCGGTCGTAGAGAATCAGCGTACTCTTGCCCAGGTTCTTGCTGTCGACCACGCCGCCGATGTCGCGGCTGTCGCACATGGCCACCATCGGCACGGCCACGATCGCCAGGTTGCGCAGGCCCATCACGCCTTCGCTGGTGCGATGGCCGGCGGCTTTCATCCGCGCGCGGATCGATTCGGGCGGCAGCAGCCACGCGGCCGTGGTGGCCAGCGTCTGGGCCGGAATGTCGACCGGGCCCTGGCCGATGTTCTCGCGCGTGCCGAACTTGATCTTCTTGAACGCCACGGTTTGCCAGGTGACGTCGACGTCGCCGAACGCCACCAGCGACTCACCCGGCCCGGTGCGCGACTGGCGCTCTTGCTGGATCACGACGCTCGAATCGAGCACCGCCTGGGTGTAGTAGTCCATCTCGTGCCGCTCGACGTAGGCCACTTTGCCCACCAAGTCGAGCTCGCGCACGAAGTAGCTTTCGCCCGCGTGCAGGTAGACCGCCTCGGGATAGACCAGCTCGGGCGCGCTGATCGAATCGACGTTGGCGATCACCTCGTGATCCTGCCCTTGCTTCCCGGGGCGGCCGTCGCGACGCTTGAGCACGATGGAGAAGGTGTCGTCGCTCATGTGACGCAGGCTCACGCGATGGGCCGGGTTGGCTTGGCCGGCGTAGTAGTACTGTCCGGCCACCTCGGTCAACTCGCCGCTGTCGGCCAGCACGCCCGCCACGGGCATCGCCAGCGGGCCGAAGCGCTCGACGTCGTCCTCGGCCAGTGGCAGCTCGAACGCCGCGGCCTGCAAGTGATTGGCCAGCACGTACGGATTTTCGGGATCGACCACCGCGTGCTCGGGCGACTGGGCGAAGAAGTATTCCGGGTGCCGCATCAGGTACTGATCGACCGGGTCGTTGCCCGCCAGCAGCACGGCCAGGCTCTCGTCGTGGCGCCGCCCGCTGCGGCCGGCCTGTTGCCAGGCGCTGGCGATCGTGCCCGGGTAGCCGGCCAACAGCGCCACGTCGAGCGAACCGATGTCGACGCCCAGTTCCAGCGCGTTGGTCGCCGCTACGCCGCGCAGCTCGCCGCCAAAGAGTTGCGCCTCGATCTGACGTCGCTCGATCGGCAGGTAACCGCCGCGATAGGCGCGAACGTTGTTCGCCAGCTTCGAGTGCCGCGCGGTGAGCTGTTCCTGCACGTAGCGATGCACCAGCTCGGCCGCTTGCCGCGTGCGGGTGAACGTGAGGGCTTGCGCGCCGTCGAGAATCGCCTCGGTCATCAGTTGCACCGCGTCGTCGCTGGCGCTGGCGCGCGCCAGGTGATCGGCACCCAACGGGCAGGGGTTCCACAGCGCGAAGTACTTCCGGCCGCGCGGGGCCCCGTCGCCATCGACCACGGCCACCTCGCGCGCGAGCAGCCGCCCGGCCAACTCGCCCGGGTTGGCGATCGTTGCGCTGGCGGCCAGAAACACCGGGCGCGAGCCGTAGTGTTCGCAGATCCGCAGCAGCCGCCTGAGCACGCAGGCCACGTTGGCTCCCAAAATGCCGCGGTAAGTGTGAATCTCGTCGACCACCACGAACCGCAAGTCGCTGAAGAAGCGGCTCCACTTGGGATGGTACGGCAGGATCGAGGCGTGCAGCATGTCGGGGTTCGAGAGCACCAACTGCGCTTCGGCCTGAATGCGTCGCCGCTGGGCCGTGGGCGTATCGCCGTCGTACACGCCGGGGAGAATCGTGTCGTGCGCCTGCGGACTGCCGGCCAACAGTTCGAGCAGGCCCTTGTGCTGATCCTGGGCCAGCGCCTTGGTGGGAAACAGGTACAGCGCCCGGGCGTCGGGATCGTCCAGGGCCGTTTCCAGAATCGGCAGGTTGTAGCACAGCGTCTTGCCGCTGGCCGTGCCGGTGACCACAACCACGTCGCGCCCCGCGCGAGCGTGCTCCAGCGCCGCCACCTGGTGTGAATAAAGACGCTCGACTCCCGCGGCCGCGAGCAACTCGCTCAGCACCGGCGGCAGCGGACGCGCCGGCTCGGCGTACTGTCCCGGGCGCTCGGGCAGCACCTCGACGTGCTCCAGCTGGCCCGCGTAAAAGCTCTGCTGCCGAATCCGCTCGAGAAACGCAGCGACGTCCATGTCGAACCCTCCGGATAGCCGATACTACACAAACGTATACTATATCGGCCGCGCAGGGCGAACAACATCAGTTGCGTAGGAGGCCGACTCAGCGTGATGCCGCTAGCGGCGGCGTCGGGCAGCGTGTCGCGAGCCGCCGGCCAGCAGGTCGAGCAGCGCGTCGTCGATGCTCTCGAACCAGGCACCGCCGGCCGACATCTGCTGCCAATGCTCGGCCGCGATGGCAAACGCCACACCGGCATCGAACGTCGCGGTCGCCGGCTCGGCTACCACCTCGGGTTCTTCATCGGCAACTTCGATCGCCAGCGGCGCGGGCGCGGGCTCGTCGGCGGGCTCCGCGGCCGGTTCGGCGGCGGCGGTGGCAAACGGCGCCGGCGGCGGGGTGATGATGTCGATCTTGGCTAAGGTGCCCACGTTGTTGCGGGCCGTGATCGAGTCGACCGCGTTGACCAGGCCGTTGCGGTCGAAGTCGTACACGTTCGTGATGCCCGCGCCGATGCCCGTGTTGTTGCGGGCGCCAATCTCGTCCACCGCGTTGGTCACGGCCAGCGTCGCGGTGCCCGATCCCGATTCACCGATCCGGTTGCCGAAGAAGAATTCGTCTTCGACCGCGAGCCCCGTGTTGCCGTTGGCGGCGACGATCACTTGCAGCCAGGTGTTGGCGATGGCGCCGTCGGCCCAAATGATTTCCACGCGGTCCGACCCGTCGACGCCGGCTCCCGGTCGCACCGACACGGCCAGCGGCTCCGGCGCGAGTGCCCAGGCGGCGGGCGTGTTGTTGTTGCCCACGCGAAAGCTAAAGTCGCTGGCCGACAGGTTCGGGTGCGTGCCCGACAGGTCGAGCATCACGCCGTTGATGCCGCGGCGATAGCTCGAAATGTTGGCAAACGTGGCCGCGCCGGCGTCGGGCAACAGGGCCAGCTTGTCGGTGGCGATGGCCGCGTCGTCCGAAGCGTTGATGCCGGCATCGTTGCCGTCGAAGCTCGACTGGTTGTAGAACAGCGCCCGGCCGAGCACCACCGACGACACCGTAAAGCTCGTATCGGCGTTGGTGGCGATGTTGCCGGCCGCATCCATCACCGGCGACAGCGCGGCCAGCAGATCCAGCTCGTACAACCCCACGGCCGTGGTCAGGCTGGTCAGGTTGCCCAGCGTCCAGGTCTGGCTGTTGATCGGAGCGATCGATTGGGCGAGCGTCAGCAGGTTCGAACCGCCGTCGCGCGTCAGCGTCAGCCCGCTTAGGTCCAAGCCGCTGACGGCTTCATTGAAGTTGATCGTAATCGCGTCGACCGGCGTCGTGCGCGGGTCGGGTGCCACGGCCACGATCGACGACACCGGCGCTGTTGCGTCGACGGTGATCGAAAGCGCCGGCGAACTGGACGACGGCGCCAGGCCCGATTCGGTTTGCGTGGCGGTGATGTTGTGCGCACCGTCGGCCAGCGCGAGCAGGCCATCGGTGGTGACGATCGTGGTTGTGCCCGCGGCAATCGCGCTGCCGATCGGCGTGCCGTCGGCCAGAATGGTGACCGTGGCGCCGGCGATCGTGCCGGTCACTTCAAACTGCAGCACCGATCCGCCCGAGCCGTTGTTCAGTCGCGTGATTCCATCGGCGCTCGAGATGCCGGTGTCGCTGGCGGCCACCAGGCTCACGTTGCCGGGCATGCTCGACACGCCCACCAGGTCGGCCACGATCAACTGGGCCTTGGGCGTGCCGCGTCCGGTGACCAGGTCGTAGCCCGGACCGGCCGTTTGCGGAATGGTGCCTTGGGTGCTGGTGCCGCTGGTGATGTCGTTGAAGTTGCTGGCCGGCATGGTGTACAGCTCGGTCAGCAGGTCGGCGGTGCCAAACACCGGCAAGCCGGCCAGCGTGCGTCCCTGGTTGGCGATGGCCACCAGCGACGCCCAGGCCGGCGCGGCAAAGCTGGTGCCGGCGACCTTGCTCCACGGCGCGCCCACCGGATTGTTGTACGTGTCGTACACCGGCACACCCGTGTTCGGGTCGGCTTCGAAGGCTACATCGGGCATGGCCCGAAAGGTGTCGGTCTGGGTGACGACGCCCGCTTGCCAGGGCGGCTGCAATTCGTATTGGCTGATCCCGCCGCCGCTGCCGCTCCAGGCCACTTCGTTGAGGATGTTGCCCGCGCCGTCGAGGGTGAGCGTGGTGCCGCCGACGGCGACCACATTGGGCGAGTAAGCCGGATAAACGCCTGGCCCGCCCGAGTTGCCCGCCGAGGCAAAGAACGACACCGGCTCGTGGCCCGGCGGCGTGGTCAGAAACGAGTCGTAGTTCGCTTCGCTCGCGAATTCGTTGGCGCCCCAACTGAGCGACACCACCGACACGCCTTCGTAGTTGCGGGCATAGTCGACGGCGGCAAACAGATCGCTGAAGCTGGCGCTGTTGGCCTCGACCAGCAGGATGTCGGCTCCCGGGGCAAAGGCATGCGCCCACTGGATGTCGAGCGCGGTCTCGCGGGCCCAGCCCGCGCTGCTCGAGGTGTAGTTCGTGTAGCCGTACTGATCGACCTGCACGAAGTTGTTCACTTGCGGCAGGCCGAAGTAGGTGCTGAAGGCGGCCAGGTCGGCCGCGGCGGTGGGCGTGTGATAGGCGTTGACGATGGCAATCGTCTGCCCCGTGCCGTCTCCCTCGATCGCGCCGTCGAAAAAGATCTGGTCGAAGCCGTAAGCGTGCCGCATCTGCGCGGGCGTGTAGCCGCCCGGCGTGGCACTGCTATACAGGGGGTCGGCCTCGGTGGCCGGGCTCACCTCGGCCAGCGGTTCGGCCAGCAAGCCGTCGCCCGAGAGCAGTTGGCGATCTTCCAGCACCTCGCCGGCCAGGCTCGAGGTGGCCAGTCGCGAGGCGATCGATCTGTTACGGCGTTGCGACATAGACGAACGAACTGCGGATCGACGGCGCGCTTGGTACCCCGACCGATCGCGGGAGCGCGGTAACCTCACAGGATCCAAGCTGTTCCGTTAGGAGGGGAAACCCGCCCTTTCAACGCGGGGGCGAGTCCAAACTTCAGGATAATTGCCGGGGCAACGGTACGGAAGAAATCGCCGGGCCGTTTTGCCCCGGCTTAGCCGTCTATTCCCCCTGCAACCGCCACGACGGGCATCGCCGTCACGGCTCTGGCGACGCACCGCCTTCGCGCACCAGAGATTTCGCCCGATGTGGCGGCAAATATTCCCGTTTCCGCTTCGCCGTGCCTGCGCGGCGCCCCCGCGAAAGGGGTACCGCCCCGGCAGCTTTTGCGGCACACTGACCGGCGCTGTCGAGGCGGCCGCACGGCGAGCCCCGCCGAAGCGCCGGCTCCCCACGATCCCACTTGTTTGACAAGGTTCAGGAGCGTCGTTAGTCTCAGAATAGAACAGAGTTACCACTTTTCTCGCGCGCCTGGGGGGCTCGCCCGCGCCTGGGATTCCGGAGCCGAGGGGATTTGCTCGTGTCCTCGCGCAACCGGCTCCCGACAAAACGCAAGCTGCCTTTGGCAAATTGCGCGGACGAATAGGCTCCAGCAATCACTCGCACCGCAGACCATGCGCTCGCTCGACAGTGGGAGCGCGGTGCGCCAGAAAAAACCACTTAGCGTACAGCACGGATTAACTTCATGGCCAAGAAAGCGGACTTCTCCCACATCCTCATCCGGCAGGGAATCATTTCCGAAGAGCAGCTCGGCGAAGCCAAACGCGTGGCCAAGAGCTCTGGAAAGAAAGTCCCCGACCAGCTTGTCGTGCTCGGCTATGCCACCGGCGACGAGGTGATGCGGGCCATCGCCCAGGAACACGGCCTCGACTTCATCGACCTCAACGAAGTCGTCATTCCCCCCTCGATCGTGGAGCTCGTGCCCGAATCGGTCGCCCGCGAAAACGCGATTCTACCGATGGCCGAAGAGGACGGCGGGCTGAAAGTGATCGTCAGCGATCCGCTGGATCTCGACACGTTCGAGAAGCTGAGGTTCATCTTGAACAAGAAGGTCGAGATCGCCCTGGCGCCGCGCGAAATGATTCTCGACGCGATCAACCGCCACTATGGCCAGATGGAGGATCAGTCGGCCGACTCCATGCTGCAGGAGTTCACCGACACGGCGATCGACTTTACCGAGACCGAGCAGGAGTCGGAGGGCGGGGGCGACGAGGTGGTCGACGAGACCAGCGCCCCGATCGTGCGGCTGACGCAACTGCTGATCCAAGAGGCCGTGCAGTTGCGGGCCTCGGATATCCACGTCGAGCCGTTCGAAGACCGGGTCCGCATCCGCTACCGCATCGACGGCGTGCTGGTCGAGCGCGACAGCCCGCCCCGCCGTTTGTTGGGAGCCCTGCTTTCGCGCATCAAGATTCTGGCCAATATCGACATCGCCGAGCGGCGCCGCCCCCAGGACGGGCGGATCAAGGTCACCGTGGGCGAGAAGCAGCTCGACCTCCGCGTCAGCATGCTGCCCACCAACCACGGGCAGTCGGCCGTGATGCGAGTGCTCGACAAGGACAGCATCCGGGTGGGGGTGCGCCAGTTGGGCCTCTCGGAGAACGATTTTCGACAGTTCAAAAACCTGATCCGCCGCCCCAACGGCATCATCCTGGTCACCGGGCCCACGGGCTCGGGGAAGACGACCACGCTGTACGCCGCCCTGAACGAGCTGAACAAGCCCGACCGCAAGATCATCACCGCCGAGGACCCGGTCGAGTACTACCTGCCGGGGATCAACCAGGTGGAGGTGAAGCACAACATCGGGCTCGACTTTGCGATGATCATTCGCGCGATGTTGCGTCAGGCCCCCAACGTGATTCTGGTGGGTGAGATGCGAGATTCGGAGACGGCCCAGATGGGCATTCAAGCATCTTTGACTGGACACTTGGTTTTTAGTACGCTGCATACGAACGATGCGCCCGGTGCTGTTACAAGAATGACCGATATGGGCGTTCCCGGATATCTCGTCGCCAGCAGCGTGATGGCTGTCTTGGCGCAACGTTTGGTGCGGGTGGTGTGTTCAAAATGTAAACAGCCGTACACTCCGAGCGACGCGATTCTGGAGTCGGCCGGCATCACGCCGGAGATGGCCGAGGGGGCCAAATTCATGAAGGGCAAGGGCTGCGGCCACTGCTCCAAGAGCGGCTATCGCGGACGCATCGGCATTTTCGAATTGATGATGATGACCAACAAAATTCGCGAGCTGGCCTTCGCGGGGGCCGCCACGCAGGACATCCGCAAAGCGGCTCTTTCTCAAGGCATGGTCTCGCTTTACAACGACGGCATTCGCAAGGCGATGATCGGCCAGACCACGATCGAAGAGATCTTCCGCGTGGCCAAGAAGAGCGAGTAGACCCGTGGGCGCCGCGGGGGGCGCGACGCGAGCCCCGTGTGCGTGCGGACATCGACCAGGAAACAGAGACACAACGTATCGAGAGGGCGGATCGAACGAGGCACCGACGGCTCGCTGGACAAGCGGCCGGCGCGCTAGAGCGGCGTGAAACGCGACCCAAGCGTTTACGTCGAGGCGCAAAGATCTCCACGAGTGGCATGGTATTTGACGGCCGGGGGGCGAATAATCGTCCTGGCCCATATCAGTGGCCGCCCGTTCCGGTAGGGGCCTCGGAACGACCCGCTCGGGACACGATTCCTATCAAAACAGTGTGATTTCGACCGATCCAGGCATGCCGTCCGGCCCCTGGGGTCGGCGGGCATCCACGGGCGGCAGGCCAGAGGGACTCTAGACGTGGCGGAAACGGTTCTCATCGACAAGCTGCTGCACGCTGTGGTCAAGCAGGGTGCCAGCGATCTGCACATTACCGTGGGCCAGCCGCCGGTGATCCGGCACGACGGCCACATGGTGCGGCTCAAGACCAAGACGCTCGAGCCGGCCGACACCCAGCAGTTGATGAAGAGCATCACGCCGGACCGCTGCCAACAGGAATTGCAGGCCGTCGGCGGCTCCGACTTCGGCTTCGCTTTCGGCGAACTGGCCCGCTTCCGCGTCTCGGTATTCAAGCAGCGCGGCAACGTCGCGATGGTGTTGCGGCAGATTCCCAACAAGCTGCTCACCATGGAGCAGCTCGGGCTGCCCACCGTGTGCGAGCGGTTGATCCAACGCCCCCGCGGGCTGTTTCTGGTCACCGGGCCCACGGGCTCGGGCAAGAGTACCTCGCTGGCCAGCATGATCAACTATCTCAACGAGACGATCGATCATCACATCATCACGATCGAAGACCCGATCGAGTTTTACCATCCGAACAAGAAGTCGACGGTCAATCAGCGCGAGGTGGGCGTCGACGTGCCGAGTTTCTCCGAGGCGCTGAGGCGCGCCTTGCGTCAGGATCGGGACGTGATCCTGGTGGGCGAGTTGCGCGACCTGGCCACGATCGAGGCGGCCATCAGCGCCGCCGAGACGGGCCACGTGGTGTTCGGCACGCTGCACACGACCGGGGCCCAGGGAACGGTCAACCGCATCATCGACGTGTTTCCGACCACGCAGCAGGATCAGATTCGCACGCAGCTCTCGACTTCGATCATCGGCGTGTTGTCGCAGGCCCTGATTCCCAAGATCGGCGGCGGCCGCTGCGCCGCCTACGAGCTGCTGGTGTGCAACTCGGCCATCGGCAACCTGATTCGCGAAAACAAGACCTTCCGCATCACGTCGGCCATTCAGACCGGTGCGAAGCAGGGCATGATGCTGTTGGACGACTCGCTGTTCAAGCTCTGGAAGGAGCAGAAGTGCAGCAAGGAAGACGTGCTGGCGAAAAGTCAGAACGTCGACGAACTGGCCGCCCGCATCGCCAACGCCGAGCGGGGCATGTTCGACGACGACGACGACGTGAAGGGCAAGGCCAACGGCAACGATTAATCCTTCGAGGTAGGTAGCTTTTCCATGGCAATGCGTCGTCTCGGACAGATTCTGGTCGACTTGGGTTTCTTAACCGACGACCAGCTTGAAACGCTGCTCGATGAGCACGAGGCCCACCCGGGCGTGCTGCTGGGCAAGTTTGCCGAGAGCCAGGGACTGGTCAACGAAGAGCAGTTGGCCCAGGCTCTGGCCGAGCAGTGGGGCATGCAGGTGGTGAACCTGGCCGACATCGTGGTGCCGCCCAACGTGTTGGGGATGGTCACCGATACGATGGCCCAGATGTACCGCATCGTGCCGATCGCCTTTCGCGACGACACGCTGACCATTGCCCTGTGCGATCCGCAGAACTTGTCGATCCAGGACGAGTTGCGGACGTTTCTGGGATACGAGATCCGCGCGGTCGTGGCCACCGAGCGCGACGTGCTCAAGGCGCTCGACCGGTACTACGCGGCCAGCGGCGAGAGCGTCGAGAGTCTGGTGTCGGACATGGACACCGACGAGGACCTGGCCGCCGCGGCCGAAGCGGCCGAGGGCGACGGCCCGATCGATTTGACCAGCGTCGAAGCCCTGGCCGACAGCGCTCCGGTGCGGAAGCTGTTGAACATGGTGCTGCTGATTGCCATTCGCGATCACGCCAGCGACTTGCACTTCGAGCCGTTCGAGGACGAGTTCCGCATTCGGATCAAGGCCGACGGCGTGCTGTACGAAATGGTGCCGCCGCCGCGCCACCTGGCCTTCGCGATCACGACCCGCATCAAGGTGATGGCCAATCTCGACATCGCCGAGCGGCGGATGCCGCAGGACGGCCGTATCGAGCTGACCGTGGGCGGCCACCCGGTCGACTTGCGGGTGAGCGTGTTGCCGACGATGTTCGGCGAGAGCGTGGTGATGCGGGTGCTCGACCGCTCCGTGGTATCGCTCGACCTGTCGAAGGTGGGCATGGACCCGCCGACGATGAAGCAATTTCGCGAGGTGATGCACAAGCCCAACGGGATCATCCTGGTGACCGGTCCCACGGGCTCGGGCAAGACGACGACGCTCTATTCGGCGCTGTCGGAGATGAACACGATTCAGGACAAGCTGATCACGACCGAAGACCCGATCGAGTACGACATCGACGGCATCGTGCAGGTGCCCATCGATTCGTCGATCGGCAATACGTTTGCCGCGTGCCTGCGGGCCATCTTGCGGCAGGACCCCGACAAGGTGCTGGTCGGCGAGATTCGCGATTTGGAGACGGCCGAGATCGCGGTGCAGGCCTCGCTGACCGGTCACACGGTGTTTAGCACGCTGCACACCAACGACGCGCCCAGCACGGTGACGCGTCTGCGCGACATGGGCATCGCTCCGTTTTTGATTACCGCCACGGTCGAGGGCATTCTGGCCCAGCGGCTGGTGCGGCGGATTTGCACGCAGTGCCGCGAGGAGAGCGCGCCGTCGTCGGAGGTGCTGCAAGACCTGGAGCTGACGCCGGAAGATCTGGCCGGCAAGGCGTACTATCGCGGCCGCGGCTGCGACGCCTGCAACAACACGGGCTATAAGGGGCGCGTCGGTTTGTTTGAGCTGATGATCATGAACGACAACCTGCGCGACATGATCATGCGCGATGCCTCGACCGAAGAGCTGCGCGACGCGGCCCGGGGCTTTGGCATGGTCACGCTGCGGGATGCCGGCATGTCGGCCGCCGGCGAGGGGCTGACCACGCTGGAAGAAGTCGTTCGCGAAACCGTACTCGAGGCATAACCAGGCAGCCGTTCAACCACGCACGAACGTTTCAGGATCACGATCATGCCCACGTTTCAATTCGAAGCCATGGACTCGACCGGACAAGAGATCCGGGATGTCATCGAGGCTCCCAACGAGGAGGAAGCGCAGGCGACGATACGCCAGATGGGCTATTTCGTCACCAAGATCGGGGTCAAAAAGCAGAAGAAGGCCGCCGACAAGGCCAAGAGCGGCAAGAAACGCGGCTTTGCCATCGGCGGCGTCAACAGCAAGGTGCTGACCACCTTCACGCGGCAGCTTTCGATTCTGCAGGACGCCGGTCTGCCGATCTTGCGGAGCCTGCGCATCCTGGAGAGCCAGTGCAAGCCGGGCCGCATGAAAAACAGCCTGATGGACGTCTGCGACGAGATCGAAGGCGGCTCCACGCTCTCCGAAGGCATGGCCAAGGCCCCCAAGGCCTTCAACCGCCTATACGTCAACATGATCAAGGCCGGCGAGGCCGGCGGTGCACTGGAAATCATTCTGCAGCGGTTGGCCGACTTTCAGGAACGCAGCCAGTCGCTGAAGCGGAAAATCAAAGGCGCGATGATCTACCCGATCGTGGTGATCTCGGTCGCGGTGGGCATTTTGACGTTCATCATGATTCGCATCGTGCCTTCGTTCGTGCAGATCTTCGAGGACTTCGAAACCGATCTGCCGCCGATGACCGTGGTGCTGATCGCGATTTCGAACGGTGCGGTGCGCTACTGGTACCTGATTCCCGGCATTCCGATCGGTATCTGGCTGTTCATCAAGCTATTGCGCAAGTTCAAGGCGGGCCGCGTCGGTTGGGACATGTTCCTGTTGAAGATGCCGATCTTCGGTCCGCTAGTGGAGAAGAACATCCTGGCCCGCACCACGCGGACCCTGGGAACGCTGGTTTCCAGCGGCGTGCCGATTCTCGAGGCGCTGAACATCACCCGCGAGACATCGGGCAACGCGATGTTCGAGCACCTGTTCGGCAAGATCACCGAATCGATTCGCGAGGGTGAATCGATCGCCAAGCCGATGAAAGAGTACTCCAAGATGAGCTTTCATCCGATGTGCGCCTTTTTCTGGTTTTTCTTCGTGGCCGGGCCGGTCGGGCTGCTGCTGTACATGGGGCGGATGAATTCGCGCGTCGTCGACGACCTGACGGTCAACATGGTCGACGTCGGCGAAGAAACGGGCGAACTGGATACGATGCTCTACAAAGTGGCCGATACCTACGACGAAGAGGTCTCGGTGCTGACCGAAAGCCTGGTCAGCCTGATGGAGCCGCTGTTGATCATCGTGTTGGGCGGGGCAGTCGGGTTCATCGTCATCGCGCTGTTCATGCCGCTGGTGAGCCTGATTACGAGCCTGAGCGGCTAAGAAAGAAGTCATACACCTGTCACAACTCGATTCCGCGACCAAACGCTGCTGCAACCCAGCACGCGCGGGCGCGGGCCGCGGCCCAGCGCGAGCCGGCTCTTAAGACGGCGCGCCGCCGCGCGACTCGAGAACGATATCGCAATACGCATAGCAGGAATCAGGAGCAATCGTCATGCCAACGTCATCGCCCTCGCACTACCGCCGGACGGATCGCCGACGCGCGGTGGCCGCTCGCTGGTTCCCCCGCCGCCGCCGGGGACGCGGCTTCACGCTCACCGAGCTGCTCGTCGTGATCTCGATCATTGCCATCCTCGTGGCACTCACCAGCGTGGCCGTGGTCACGGCGCTA
Organism: Planctomycetota bacterium; assembly: GCA_003389325.1. Classification (GTDB taxonomy): domain Bacteria; phylum Planctomycetota; class Planctomycetia; order Pirellulales; family PALSA-1355; genus LB-PLM-3. The sequence goes on along the minus strand of QQVE01000058.1, from coordinate 15,750 downwards.
ACCTTCGCCCGACAAACGCGCGTCAAGACCGAGGTCGACGCCCTCGACCTGGCCGTCAAGTCCTTCCAGGAACGCTACGGTGCCTATCCGCCTAGCGACTTCCGGACCCTGGGTAGCAACCCTGACCTCAAGCAGTTCGTGGCCAAGGCCTTTCCGCGCTACGACCTGACCAACCTCACCAACGACCTGCGGGCCACGGGCATCGACTTCGTCAACTTCCGCCCCGACCAGGCCCTGGTCTTCTGGCTCAACGGCTTCAGCAACGACCCCCAGGCCCCGTTCGTCACCATCGACGGCTACCAGGTCCGCGGCGGCGGCGTGCAAACCGACGATGGCACCCCCACCGGCAAACCCGTCGTGGCCTCGCGCACGCCCCTGTTCGAGTTCGACACCTCGCGCCTGGCCCACGTCGGCAACACCGTAACCCCCGCGCCGGCCGACCCCAATGCCCGCGAATACCCCTCCTACTTCCCGCAAGGTTCGCCCACCGACGACACGGGCGCCCCCTACGTCTATATCTCGTCGCGCAGCTACGGCGAGCTGCTGCCCGACCCGCCGACCGGCGCGACGACGCGCCCGGTGTTCAATGCCGACGGCCCGACCGCGGCCTGGCAAGAGATCTTCATCAACGCCGGCCCCGCGGCCCCCTATGCCCTCGACCAGGACAACAACCTGAGCCTCGATATTGACAACGACGGCATCCCCGACCCGGGCGACGGCTGGGTCAACCCCGACAGCTTCCAAATCATCGCCGCCGGCGCCGACAACAAATACGGCGGAAAAATCGACTCCCTGGGCAACAAAAACAACGGCGCCAGCCCGGCCCGGCTCTACCCCTCGGGCGCCCAATACGACACGTCGCCAGAGATGGTCGACGAGGACAACGTCACCAACTTCAGCGACAGCGCCAGCATTGGAGATGCCCGACCATGACACGCGTCCTGCTGCCCAAGCACGCGCCGTCGGCCCTCAAACGCACCGGCGGCTTCACGCTGGTCGAACTGCTAATCACGATCAGCATCATCGCCATCATGGCCAGCATGGTGCTGTTCGCCGTCTACGCCGCCCAAGAAGCCGCCCGCGAACGCAAAACCCGCGCCCTGATCACCAAGCTCAACGGCATCATCATGGAGCGCTGGGACGAATACCGTACGCGGAGAGTGCCGATCGCGATTACCGCGGGCGCCACGCCACTCGATGCAAGCCGCTACCGGCTCGAGGCGATGCGCGACTTAATGCGGCTCGAACTGCCCGACCGCTGGAGCGACGTGCTCGACCCTCCCGTGGCACCCTATGCCTATCCCGCGGCCGACAAGCTGCAGCGACCGGCAACCAGCGTGGCCTTCCTCGCCAAGTACGACTCCGTGGTCGGCAATACCACCTGGCCGCCAACGTCCGAAGTTTTGGCCAACCAGGGCGCCGAGTGCCTGTACATGATCGTCATGGGCGCCGTGGCCCAGCTAGGTGACTCGCGCGACTTCTTCCGCGCCGATAGCGTGGCCGATACCGACGAAGACGGCTTCCCCGAATTCGTCGATGCCTGGGGCATGCCCATCCAGTTCATTCGCTGGGCCCCCGGCTTCCAGTCCGATCTGCAAACGCCCCTGCAAGCCAAAGTCTCCAACGTCGGACCCGCGTCTTCGCCGCCGTCGCCGAAACAGCTCGCGATCACCATCAATACTCCAACCGGACAAGCCTCGCGATTCTCGTCCGCGCCGGGCTCCTATATCGGCGGGGCGCTGGCCGTCATCGACGACGAGTCGCAAATCCTCGCCTCGCACCGCATCGGCAAAATCACCGGCTACGAGTTCAACCAAACAACGCGTACCGCCCGGTTCACCTGCTCCACGCCCTCGTACACGAACCAGCCGCCGTTTCAGCATCACGAACCCGGCGCGACGACGACTGGACCGTCGCCGCCGACACGCGGAGACACCATCGTCGTCATGCCGCCCGATCCGTTCGATTCGCGCGGCTTGTATCCCCTATACAACCCCGGCACCGCCGCCCAGCCGACGCCCGACGTCTCGGTACCCACGTTCGCGCTCTACCCGCTCATCCTCTCGCCGGGTCCCGACCGGGCCTACGGCATCAAGGATGAGGCACACCCAACCGACGTCAACAAGAAGCTGCGATATTCCATGTCGGGGCTAAACCCGTACTTTGTTCCCGAAAAAATCTCGGAGGATTTCGGCCTCTTCCTCGGCTCGGCCCCCACCACCGGCGACGAAGACGGCCGCTGGCGCCCCGGCTGCCACCTCGACAACATCCACAACCATCAACTCAGCACGAGGTAACCGCTGTGCTCTCCCGCCAGCCGACAACTCGACTTCCCCGGCACGCCCCGCGCGGCATCACGCTGCTCGAGCTGCTCATCGTGCTGACGATCCTGTTGATGGTCACCGCCGCGGCCATCCCGCTCATGGCCCCCGCGCTCGAAAACCGCCAAATGCGCGAAGGCTCGCGCATGCTCAGCACCTATCTCAGCGCCGCTCGGGCCCGCGCCGTGCAGATCGGCCGCCCGGTAGGCGTCATCCTGCAGCGCTTCAACGGCCAGCCGTTCGCCTTTCAGATGGCCCAGGTCGAGATCCCGCCCCCTTACGCCGGCGACACCTTCGATTCGTACATGAACCTGGGCATCACCGGCAGCAACCCGGGCAATCCCAACGGGCCGATGACGCTGATGTACTTCAACCAGACCTACAATCAGCCGACCGCCACCCTGGCCGCCCGCTGGTACACGGCGGTCGCGAACACCGGCACCTTCAACCACCGGCTGGTCCGCATCGGCGACGAAGTGCAATTCAACGGGCAGGGCTACACGTACACGATCTTCGGTCCCGACGCCAACGGCGACGGCTTGCTCGACGACCCGCCCGATGACAACAGCAACGGCGTCGTCGACGACCCGATCGCGCTGGACATTGCCTATCTCTACCCGGCCGGCACCAGCATCAGCCACCTGGCGTTTCCCTGGGACGGTCCGGCGGTCCAGCCGGCCACGTACCAGGTCTCGCGCCAGCCGGTGCGCACCAGCGCCCAGCCGGTGCAGTTGCCCGAGGGCATCGTGATCGACCTGGTCAGCTCCGGCGTCGGCATCACCGGAGCCTTCAATTCGCAACCTTACACCGGCAGCAACAACCCCAGCACGCCGCCGCCCCCGATCGTGAACTTCGATCCCGTCATCGTCTTCTCCCCCGCCGGGCGCCTCGACTACGTTTCGGTCGATCCCAACGGCCGCCTCGTCCGACCGACCGACACCCTCTATCTGCTGCTGGGCCGCCGCGAGCTGATGTACGACGCCACCGCCAAGGGCACGGGCCAGGACATCGTCGATCAGAACCTCAGCGCCGTCACCGATCTCCAGGCCGCCGGCGTCGTGCTGCCTCCGCCGCCGGCCCATTTCTGGGTCAGCGTGACTCCTCAAACCGGCCAGGTCAACGTGACCGAAGTCGCCGCCAACCTCCAGGACCACACCACGGCGAATGTCAATCACCAGCAAGTGATCAACGACGCCTTGGCCCAGTCCCGCTCGTTGGCCCGCCAGGCCCAGAGCGTGGGAGGCAACTGACATGCGTACTAACAAGAACCGTAACTCTCGTCGCCGTCCTTTGCGCCTTGGCACCTTTGCGTCTTTGCGTTCCTCTTCCCCGTCGCGTCCGTCCCGTAACTCTCTGTGCCGTTCTTCGCGTCCTGGCGTCTTTGCGTCTTTGCGTTTCTCCTCCCCGTCCCCCCGCACCGGTATCAGCCTGCTCGAAGTCCTCATCTCGATGGGCGTGTTGGCCATCGGCCTGCTGGGCGTCGGCGCCCTGATCCCCGCCGGCCGCTACGAGATCGCCCAAAGCGTCCGCCTCGAAGAATGCGCCACCCTCGGCCGCAACGCCTTCCGCGAGCTGAAAGTGCGCGGGTATCTGAGCCCGGGCACGACGGGCACGACTCCGACGAGCTACTGGGTCGATGGCGCGGGAAACGACGTTTGGGACCCTGTCAGTAGTTCGACACAACCATTCGTCCTCAACGGCACACTCGCCAGCGACGTCTCGGTGATGATCGATCCGTTGGGCGTGTACGCGCCGGCCGGCAGCTACGGGGCGTACTTCCCCTACGGCGCCACGGCGACCGACCCGCACCTGACCCGCATCGTTCCCCGTTCTTTCGGCGCGAACGACCGCGAAGTCTTCGATACGATCTTCCGCAGCTCGTCCGACCTGATCGCCGAGGAAAATGCCGACAGCGACCTGCCGCCCACGCAGTTCTACTTCAAGGACACCTCCGCCCCGCCGAACCCCATCCGCCGCGGCTCCAACGGCGACTACTCGTGGATCGCCACGATAGCCCTGGAGACGAACGGCATTTCTGCTTTGAATCGCGAAGTTGTTGTTTCCGTGGCCGTGTTTCACAAGCGCGATTTAAGCGGCCCGGGAGCAGGAGAGTTCACCGCACAGTTTGATGCGACAGGCACGTTTGACATCATCAGCAACGGCACGGCATATCTGGAGGACTTCACGAGCAACGCGGCCACTCCCCAAACCGTCAAGGGGTTGCGGCCCGGGCAGTGGATCATGGTCGGCACACTTATTGGCACTACTGATAACCTCTGCCGCTGGTATCGCGTGCTGTCCGCCTCACCGTACGACAAGGCAGCCAATGAACAATCCGTCGTGCTTGCCGGGCCCGAATGGGTAAATCTGGCGCCCGGAACGACGCGCGTTTGGATCATGGACAACGTCGTGAACGTCTACGAAAAGACGCTGCCGCTCGAAATTCAATAAGACATCCGCGGGCATGACCCGCGAACAGATACAACCCCTGGGCAACGGGTTGGCAGGCCGCTTCGCCTGCCCTGAGGACACAGAGACTATGAATAACAGGCGACAGACCACAGACCACAGGCCACAGGTCAGCATCTCCTGCTCTCCTGCTCCCCTGCTCAACTGCTCTCGGCGGCGCAGCCGCCGCGGCCACAGGCCACAGGTCAGCATCTCCTGCTCACCTGCTCTTCTGCTCACCTGCTCTCGCCGACGCGGCCAGCGTCGGCGCGGTGTGTTGCTGCTGGTCGTGCTCAGCCTGCTGGTGCTGTTTACGCTGATCGCCGTCACGTTCGTGCTGGTGGCCGGCGCCAAGCTCACCGCCACCAAGAACGAGCTCCGCATCGAGCAATTTGGCGACGATCCCCGCGAGTTGTGCGATGACGTCCTCGCACGTGTTATCAGAGACGTGGGCGATCGAAACGATACCGTTTCTGTGCTGCACAAGCACAGCTTGCTGCGCGACCTGTATGGCAATGACGGCGCCCGCGGCCGGATTGAATCGTTTGCGCCAGCCACCGGTTCTTCCGGCCAATTTATCGATCTGAGAGTGATCGATAGTCTGGCCGATCTCTCCTCGATGGAGGACTATTACCACACTCCCACGACGAATTTTCTACCGGTCGTTTCGGCCAGCCAGTTCCAGACGCCCGGCTTCTACAACGGCTGCGTATTAACGATGGTCAGCGGCGAGCTTGCCGGGCAGAGCACGCGGATCGTCGGCTGGGGGTACTACGATCCGGCCAACCCTGCGACGCCGCCCCCGAGTGCCAACCATCGCTACGTGGCCCGCGTGCTGGCCTTTCAAGGTTCCGGCACGCTCAATGCCAATGACCGGTTCATCATCAACGGCCGACCCTTCAATGGCACCGGATTCGGTTTCAATCCCATCACGCCTCCCGGCAGCGGCACGCTGCTGACAGCCAACGTGACGCTCTCTCTCCCGGGCAATCCTACGGCTTACCAGGCGCTGCTGCCGAACCCAGTGTATCACGAGCCCGTGGATGCGCAGTTTTATAACGACTTTGGAGGTATCGGCGGAGCGGACGAAGACTACGACGTTGCCGATCCGCAGAATATGGCGCTGGCTTATCTGCCCGTGCAGCCTCCCAGCGTCGTGCCCACTGGGGCCACCACCAACACGCCCCCGGCGATCATTCCTTCGTTCCATCGACCGGAACTTTTCAGCTACTACCTCAAGAAGCTGAACAACTCCACCAATGCGGACGACTGGCAGGACATCGACTTGTCGGTTCTCAATCGGATCTCGTTGCGGCCCGTCGGCGATGGAATAACAGGGTCGCCCAACCCGAACTTCAACGGCAGCAACCCCGACTACAATCCGATCTACGGCCCGTTCGACGTCGACAACGACGGCGACGGCATCCGCGAGAGTATTTGGATCGACGTCGGCTTTCCCATCCAGACCGCCGCCGACGGCCGTCGCTACAAGCCACTGGCGGCCATGCTGATCCTGGACATGGATGGCCGGCTCAACGTCAATGCCCACGGCTCGACGGCCCACGTCGACGCGCACTATCTGGGACCCATCGGAACCGGCTCGCCTGCAGCGGCAAACATACTCAACGACGATTGCTTCTGGCCGAAAATGTTGCCGAAGATCTCGTTGATGTCGCGCGGCGAAGGCTACGGCCCCGCGGAGATCAGCCTCTACCCGCTGTTTCAGGGCCTCGGCGTTCCGTATTCGATCACCGGTCCTCCCCTGCCCGGCTATACGTCCCTGCTGACCGCGCGCTACGCCGAACCCAACCTGAATCTGACGGGGAACACCTACGACACCGGCATGGTGCTCGCAGGCGGCTCGCCGCTGCCGCCCTATCCCGGCATCACGAGCTTCGACGACCTGGTGAGTGGGATTCGCTACAACGAGTTTCCCTCCAGCAACAACCCCGGCATGCCTTCCGCGTTTTCCTCCTACCACGATCTCTACGGCAAGGGCTACCAGGTCTTCGACGTCCGGGGGATGCCCGTGCGCATCTACACTGGCGAACGCACCACCACCACCAATCGATTGATCGATACCACGGACGATCCGTACGAGTTGAACCTCAGCCGCCGTGCCGTGCGCGAGGCGTCGACCCAGTTGGACCCGGCGGACATGTCGCCGGCGACGCCCGCCGCGACGCTCAATCCGGTCGATCGCGCCTTCTCGCCAGGCGAGCTGGAGCGTTTGCTGCGCTTGTACGACGTCGACGCCGGCGAGTTGCCGGATCGCCTGCGGGCGCTGCTGGCCACCGGAGGCGGGCCAGCGCCGCGCATCTCGCGCAACATGGTGACCACCGATAGCTTCGACATCCCCGCGCCGGCGATCATGCCGACCACGGACATGCGCCAGGTCGCAGCCAGTCAAGGCGCGACCGAGCCTCTGATTTCCCAACACATCACGGACCTGCTTAAGCTTCGGATGATGAAGGCGCGCATGTGGACCTTTCCGACTCTGACACCCGTTCAAGAGCAAACCCTGCGCACCGAGATCGCACAGTTGCTGCCGCCGGAATTGGTCGCCGGCCTGCGGATGGATATCAACCGGCCATTCGGCAACGGCCGCGACGACACGCCGGCCGGCACTCCCGGCTATGAGGTCGTCGACGAGCCCGGCGAAACAGAGACCGCGTTCTGGCTACCCGGTTCGACGGCGCCCACGCAGTTCGCCGGCGTCACCCCGAACCTGACCAACGGCATGAGCGTCGATGGCAACCTGACGGTCGATGGCACGGACGCCGCACTGGCACGCCAGCTCTATGCCCGCCACCTCTACGTGCTGATGATGCTGTTGCGCGACGAGGCGACGGACATCGAATTCGACAACGTCACCGTTGATCCAAAGGAAGAGACGGCCCGCGGCCTCGCGCAGTGGGCGATCAATATCGTCGACTTCCGCGATCGCGATTCGATCATGACGCCGTTCGAGTACGACATCAATCCGTTCGACGGCTGGCACGTTGACGGCATCGTGGGCGCCAACTCGCCCGACGACAGCCATCCCGATCGGCGCGTCGTCTGGGGCTGCGAGCGGCCCGAAGTTCTGCTCAGCGAAGTCATCGCGTTTCATGACGTCCGCACCGAGGATTTGGCTTCCGACGAAGTCAGTGCCGACCACCACAAGAACAGCACGCCCGCCGATTTGACCAACGATCAGCGGTTGCTGCCGCGCGGCTCGCTGTTCGTGGAGTTGTATAACCCGTGGGTAACACAGAACTCGCTGGTCGATCCGCGCCCGACGGCCTCGGAGCCGCCGGGCGAGTTTTACGACATCGATCCGGCAACGGATCGGGCCACGGGGGTGCAACTCAATCGCGGCGCGCCGGGCGGTGCTCCTGTATTCAGAATGCTGATCACATTGCCCGGCAACGATGACCCCGACGACCCCGTCGTGGGAAACCGCCCCGCCATCGAGCGAAGCATCTATTTTCGTGACCCAGCCGTCGTCCAGGACGGGGGTGAGCAATTCCACTCGAGCAGGCCGACCCCCTCGCTGTATCCCGGCCGCTATGCGGTCGTCGGATCGGCCGGCATCGTCGATCCCAACGACGGCGGCCACATCACGACCATTGGCCGACTGCAGAACACGAGCGAAACCGGCCCCGATACGCCGCAGGACGGTTACCAAGCCGGGACTACGAACCTGACGCGCCAGATCAAACTCACGCCCAGCTTCAATCTCACCCAGCATCAGGTGGGAGTGATGAACAACGGCAAGACTCCGCCCGAGCCGTTAACGCAGGACATTCAGCCCGCGTTGGCGGTCGTGGTCGATCAGCCCCGGCCCGTGAGCGTTTCAGAACCGATTGGCGGCTATCCGCCTGCTCCCATCGGACCGGACGGCGAAGCGATCATCAGCCCGGCCCGTGACGAGCCGATGGACACGGATCCTGCGGTGAACCCTCTTCTCCCGGGAACTAATCCGAACTGGCGGGCGATTCACATGCAGCGGCTCGCCAATCCCACGCTCGCCTGGAATCCGGTACCAGGGGTCACCGGTCACCAGCCCGGACTGCCGGTTAACCCGTACTTGACGATGGATACGTCTCCCGTTCCGCTCGTTGTCTTTAACGGCGTATCGGCCAACCCCGACAACGCGAACCCGAACGGAATCAAGACGCTGGAGCGAGGAAGCGACCAGACTGCCGTGACCGGAGGTGTGTGGCCGTTCTGGACGCGACCAAATTCCGTGGCGACGACCGACTCGACCGCCGTCGGAACGAACCACAACTTCAACTTTGCGTTTGAGCACTCTCTGGGGTACATCAACACGCCCTTTGCGATCGCGGCCGACGACCCCTCGGCGACCGCCTACCGGCAGACGGTCGCCCCGATGGCTCCGCTGCCCGGCTACATTGGCGCTCCGCCGTACACCAGTCCGCTGGGATGGCTGTACTGGAACAACCGCCCATATGTCAGCCCACACGAGTTGCTGATGGTGCCCCGCAGAAGCTCCTCGCAGTTGACCCGCTTCTTTGGATTGCAGCAGCAACTGTTCCTGAACTTTGCGACGGGCCCTGCATTTCCAGGCGGCAATCACTTGATCGGCTTGCATCGCCGCGCCGCCGAGCCCATCCCTCATTTCGAGCGGCTGTTCGAGTTCCTGCGGGTCCCCTCGCGGTTCGTCGGTACCCACACCGAGCTGGATCCCCGGCAACCGATGTTTGGCGGTATGCAGCCTTTCGATCAAGTAGAACACAATCTCATGGCGTTCTTCCACGCGCCGTTCAACCATGTTTCGAACTATCGCGACCCCGGTAAAGTGAATATCAACACGATTCCCACGGACAGCGCTCCGGGGACGCCTCCCAACGAAGTCGGCGTTGATTCGAGCATCTGGCGCGGCATCGCCAATTCGCCGCGCAATCCGTCGCCGACCTGGCAAGAGGTATTCAACACCCGTCAGGGGAAACCTTGGACGCCCGATTCGCCGACGCGGTTTGCGAATCCCTTCCGCTCGCCGCATGGGCGTTCTCTGGTTCTGCCGGATACGACCGGCGCATCGAATCCCAACGAACGATTCGAGATGGACGTGACGTTCATGCGGGGCGGTACTTCGGGAGCGAGTTTGCCGGCCGACAGACCCCTGTTTGACTACGAAGCGGCACACACGCCGGCGGACGAGCCCAACGTGAGCGTCTACTTCCGCGATCGCAACCTGCGCCGTACGGACAACCTGCTCACCACGCGCAGCAACGTCTACGCGATTTGGGTCACCATCGGATACTTTGAGGTAACCGGCGGCCAACTCGGCCAGGAGATGGGCTACGACTCGGGCGAGGTCGAGCGGCATCGGGCGTTTTACATTTACGATCGGTCGATTCCGGTCGGCTTTGAGCCCGGCCAGGATCACAACTTCGAAGACGGACTGCTCCTCAAGCGATTCATTGAATAGTGGCTAGTGATTGGTGGTTTGTAGTTGGTGTCGAGTCTCTTTCACTGACCACTGACCCCCAACCCCTAACCCCCAACCCCTAATCCCCAACCCCTAACCCCTCTCCCAAACTCCTGGCCTAAAACCGTCGATTGAGTTGGAGACGCGGTTGATTTAGCCTAGGCTGGGAGCGGTGTCGGCGCGGCGGGCGGTTGTTCCTTTTTCGGGCCGGCCGAGCGTGCCGTGGTGGCCTTGCCCTAAGGGCCGGCCACGGCCCGGCTTACGCCCCGCCGCCCGAGTTGTTCGCCCCCGCGCGCTACGCCCCGAAAAAGCCCCGCCCCCATCGAGCAACCTCCTGGCCCAAGAACCAGCCTCCAAAACAGCCAGCCCCCTGCGGGCCGAAAGGAACCGCGGCATGCCCCGTCCACGGCGTACGATGCTCTGGCACGGCCTTTGTTGGGCCCTCGCCTTTCTGGCCGGCAGTGCCTGCACGCTGGCGAGCGCTGCTGTCCGCCGCGGGCAGCCGCCCAACGTGTTGGTCATCTGCTCGGACGACCACGCCGCCTACGTCACCGGCGCGTACGACAACGACCAGGTCCGCACGCCGAACATCGACCGCCTGGCTGCCGGCGGCATCCGCTTCCTGCGGGCCTACTGCAACGCGCCGGTGTGCACGGCCTCGCGGCAGTCGTTTCTCACCGGGCGCTATCCGCGCACGATCGGCGTCACGCTGCTGCAAACGCCGCTGCCGGAGAGCGAAGTCACGATGGCCGAGACGCTGCGGCTGGCGGGCTTCGACACCGCGTCGATCGGCAAGATGCACTTCAACAGTAACCTCAAGCACGGCTTCGACCTGCGGGTCGACATGCCCGAGTATCGCCAATGGCTGAAGACGCAGCCGCCCGAGCAGGCGATCACGGGTTCCGTGCAGCCGAAATGGCGGCCGTTTCGCGACCCGGCACGCGTGTGGCTCAACGCGGCCTGCGTGCCCGAGAACGCGACCGACGAGCGGATGCACGGCACGTACTTCGCCCGACAGGCGGCCGAGTACCTCGAGCAGCCGCACGACAAGCCGTACTTCCTGATGGTGAGCTTCTACGAGCCACACTCGCCGTTCCGCTTTCCCGACGAGTACCGCGGCCGCTACGATCCGCAGTCGTTCGAGGTGCCGCCAGTGGGACCCGAGGACGACAACCAGATTCCGGCCGAGTTTCGCGATCTGACCGACGACGAAAAGCGCGGCATCATCGCGGCGTACTACACGTCGGTCGAGTTCATGGACAAGAACGTCGGCATCGTGCTCGACGCACTCGAGCGCTCGGGCCAGGCCGACAACACAATCGTCGTCTACCTGGGCGACCACGGCTACATGCTCGGCCAGCACGGACGCTTCGAAAAGCATTGCAGCTACGAAGAAGCCGTGCGCGTGCCGCTGGTGATTCGCTATCCCGGGCGGATCGGCGCGGGGCGGCTGACGCACGCCATGGTCGAGCTGGTCGACGTCGTGCCGACGATCTATCACCTGTGCGGCTACAACGCCACGGCGCCTTTGCAGGGCCGCAGCCTGATCGCTTTGCTCGACGGCAAGACCAGCAAGCACCGCGACCACGTGATCGTCGAGTATGCCCAGAACGACGAGGTCATGATCCGCGACAACGACTGGAAGCTCGTCTACGAGCGCGGCGCCCGCCGCCGCACCGACGGCTACGACACCGAGCGGCCGCTGGTGCCCCACCAGTTTCGGCTGTACGACCTTTTCCAGGACCCCGCCGAAATGCACAACGTCGTCGACGATCCCAAGCACGCCGACACCGTGAAGCGGCTCAAGGACCTGCTCGTGGCCCACCTGGTCCAGACGGCTCGCCAGGTGGATCAGGTCCCCACCGAGGCCGACCCGCTGACAATCCTCGAGTACTGCGTGCAGCCGCACGACGTCGCCGCGCCCGGCAAGCGCGACTGACGCCTCTTCCCCCCGCGGGCACGATCGCCGCACCCCCCCTCACGCAGCGGTTCTCATCCCGCTCGGCCGACGCCCAACAGCCAGAAAAGCCCTGGGAGCCAATTTGCTTAAGATTCTTGCAAAAAATGGTTCGCGCGGAGGCGCAACTCAATTACACTCTTGGGGGCCGGGGGGGACGCCGTGCGATTTCCCCTTGGACGTCGCAACCACCATCGCTGTCACAGGGGCGCACAAATGCACCGACCAAGCCGCTATTCCACTTCCAGAAAACCCCGTCTGGGGAGAGACTCGTTCTTTCGGGCTCGGTTCGAGCCGCTCGAAGATCGCAAGATGCTTTCGGCCGTCACCTGGACGGTCGACCAGACACAGAGCTCGGCCACGCTGCAGGTTCCCGATCAGCCATTCGAACTCATGGATGGAACCACGACCTACACCGGCACGCTTCGCGTTCGCAACCAAAACGGCAACGATGCCGGCCCCTGGAACGTCGGCAACACCGCCCAGATCGCGGGCACCATCGCCACCGACTACGTCGACGGCACGTCCATTCAGTTCCTCACCGGGCAGAGCAACCTGGTGGGCGTCAACTCTGGCAACTACCGTCCCGATCCGGCCGCCTGGAACGGCACCGAGTTCAGTCCTGCCGCCACGACCGGCCCCGGCGTGTTCGGCGGCCGCCTGCGTCCGACGATCAACATCGGCATTCCGCTGACGGTCGATGTCGGCTTCTTCAACTTCACCGACCTTTCCTACGACGTCGATAGCGGCGTGCTGCCGATCGCCGGTGGATCGTTCGCGGCCAACACCACCGATGTCGGCATCGAAAGCGTCACGGCCAACGTCGAGGGCCTCTCGATTATCATCGTGGGTCAGATCTTGCCCGACCTGCAGGAGACCCTGGGCGACGTTTCCGCGACCAACGAAGCACTCGCGGCAACGATTACCTCGCCCGACCCGATCGGCAATCCCGATCTGCGTGAGCTTACTTTCCCGATCCAGTTGCAGGTGTTGATCGAGATCGACCCAGAGGTGCCGGCCCTGATGGGCACGATCACCGGACAGGTCGTGGCCACCGCCACGGTGCCGGCGGCGGATCCGGCTGAAGTGCTCGGGCGCCAGATTTTCTACAACCAGTCGAAGTTCGACGGTTTCACGGCCGGCATCGTCGGCGTGAGCGACGACATGGCCATCGCGACGGACAAGAGCGCCTACCTGCCCGGCAGCGGCCCGGCCACGTTCGACAACATCACCAGCTACACGCGCGGCATCAACGGCGTGATGGTCGACGTGGCGAACCCGGCCGGCACGCTCACCGTCGACGACTTTACCTTCCGCATGAGCACCCAGGCCGGGGCCAACAACACGCCCAGCACTTGGGAAGCGGCTCCGGCGCCGAGTGGATTCACGGTCCGGCCCGGCGAAGGCGTCAGCGGGTCGGATCGCGTGGAGATCATCTGGGCCAACAATGCGATCGAGAACCGCTGGCTCGAAGTCATCGTCGAAGGCGACGACGCGGTCGGCGGCAACAACACCAATACCGGTTTGGCCGAGAGCGATCGCTTCTACTTCGGCAACCGCATCGGTGACAGCGGCAGCGGTACGCCCGCCGTCGCGATCACCAGCGCCACCGACGAGATCGCTGCTCGCAACAACTCCGGTTTTGGTTCGACCATTACCAACCTGTACGACTACGACCGCAGCGGCATCGTCAACGCGGTGGATCAAATCGCCAGCCGCAACAACGCCGGCCTGCTGACGAAGATCAACCTGACCGATCCTCCGGCGGCCCCGCTCGGTGGCGATTCGGGCGTGGCCATCGCTCTGGCGGCGCCGGAAGCCTCCGATGCCGACTCCGCGGCGGGCAGCCCGGCGGCCGAAGCGCCGTCGGCCGGCTCCAGCGGTTCGTCCTCGGCCCCGGCGGCAGCGCCGCTGGTCGAAGGCGCATCAGCCGGCAGCTTGGCCAGTGCGGCCGACGAAGTCGCCGACGAGTCCGGCCTCGACGATGATCTGCTCGACGATCTGTTGAGCTAACTGCTCGTTGCCGCATGGAAGTCGAAATTCACCCGCGGGTCCCGGCGTTCCGGGGCCCGCGGTTTTTTTCGCGTTGGTCGCCACGCGGGAGATCACCGACTCTCGCTTTCCCGCCGTTGTCTGCGGCAGCGCGCCACCGGCCTCGACTACCTCCGCCCAAGCAACGACCCTCCCTCCCCAGTGATGTCTCTTTTTTCTCTCCCGGTTTTTTTGTCGTAGTGGTGTCACGACTTACATCTCGACGTCCCATGATGGTTGGCCCACCCTTTTTTGGTGGGTGCGCTGGGGCTGGCCTCTCACTGGGAGGGTTGGGCCACTGGGGATGGGGCGAGGAATAAGTGGAGCGGGTTCGTTCGTTGACAGGCATAGTCTGCCTGACTAGCATCGCAACCTGACAGAAGCCCTATTCGAGTTGCCGGGTACGCTACTGCAATCTGCTGCGCAGTCTGTACGTCTTCTCTCTTCGGCACTCCCGTTCCCACCAAAGGGCTTTCTGTATGCGCTCTCTGTTCCTCACACTTGCGATCTTCCTCAGTGCCAGGTCGCTTGGTCTCGCGATTACGATTCCCACGGTGCCGGTTAACAACGCTGGTAATGCAGCCGACGCGACCGGCTATGGCGCAGTATCATACGACTACCGAATCGGTGTGACGGAGGTCACCAACGCTCAGTACGCTGCCTTCCTCAATGCCAAAGCGGCCTCCGACCCACTGGCCCTCTACGATCCGAATATGAGCTCTGGCCTTGGCGGCATTACACGGAGCGGTATAGATGGGAGCTATGCTTACGCACCGATCGCTGGACGTGCGAATCTGCCGGTGAACTACGTCACTTGGTATGACGCAATTCGGTTTGCCAACTGGATGAACAACGGCCAGGGGAATGGCGATACCGAAACAGGCGCCTATACGCTATTGGGCGGGACGATCGTACCAAGCAATGGGCCAAGTATCACGCGCAATCCAGGTGCGACGTGGGTGCTGACCAGCGAAAACGAATGGTACAAAGCTGCGTACTTCAATCCGGCCAGCAATTCGTACTTCGCCTATCCGACATCCAGCAACTCAGTGCCAGTTGCCGGTGCTCCGCCGGGTGGCAGCAACTCGGCGAATTACAACTTCGCTGTCGGTGATCTGACGCGTGTCGCTGCGTACGTCAATTCGGAAAGCCCTTACGGTACGTTCGATCAGGGCGGCAACGTGTGGGAATGGAACGAGTCGTTGGATTTTGGATCATTTCGCGGCATTCGTGGGGGAGCGTGGTACGACATCCCGGCGTTTCTGCAAGCCTCGGTGCGGGGTTACGGGGGTGCGGGAGACAGCGGCAGTAACCTCGGCTTTCGTGTCGCAATTGTTCCCGAGCCGACGACCAGTGCATTGCTGGGAGTGGCGTTGCTCGTGCTCGGCGGACTGTCCTTGCGTCGGAAACGAAAAGGGGACATCACTGGCTCTGTCGAAAACCTGCTTTCGCCTGAGGAGCATGATATTGTGAGTGAGCGCCTTGAGCATCAACGCGCGGCACTGGCTCCAGTAGGAGTGGGCGTTGACCGACGGGAAACGAAAAGGGAACATCAC
>QQVE01000032.1 GCA_003389325.1 Planctomycetota bacterium | reverse complement strand
CGCGGCGGCCGAGTAGCTCGCCGAGCGAGATTGGTGAATCGATGGTTTGCCGAATCGTCAAGTTGAAACTGGCCCATCCGAACTGGGGAGCGCGCAAGTTGCAAACGATCCTGGGGCGGACGGTGCCCAGGGGAGAACTGCCCTCGGAGAGCAGTTTCAAGCGGGCTCGCATACCACGCATCCTTGTGTCAGCGGGATAATGGGCCACCTATCATCCTTCTTGAAGCACACCATTGAGTTGCAGGCTCGGGTGTCGCACCCGACAAAGCCGGGCTTACTTGGCCCAGCTGAGCACTGGCGCCATCGCGAACAATTGCGAAGGGACGTCGCCAGAACAACCTTCGCTACAGATACTCCGCTCGGGCGTGCGAGCCGAAGTCCCACACAGCCGCAAGGATCATGACCGCCAGCGTCGTGGCGAAGGCCAGCCAATGCTCGGCTCCCAGTGCCACCGAGACCATCGTCAACAGCCCGACGATCGCCAGGCACGCGAAAAACTGCCACTGATACCAAGCCCGCCAGTTGGAGCCCTCGCTGGTTCGAACCAGCAATGTGCTGAACAACCCCGCTCCTAGTATCGGGCAGAGCAACAGCACCGCAAGATAAGCCTCCAGATCGACGATAGGCAGGGTCGAAATGATGCATGGCATGGCAGGATTCTCGACAAGCGGTTCGGGTGATGGTTCACGTGCAATCACAGCAAGCACGAAGCGTGCCGAAACGCGTGAACTGGATCGAGTGCCTGGAAATGCCGTATGCACGCGGTGCGCGGCCGATGGTGGAGGCACTAAACGCGCCGTCTATTTGATGTCAACCGCATCCTTTGCGCAACGCGGTCGGGGAGTAGCGGCAGCTCCGCGGCCTCGAAGAGCTAGAGCGATACGCACTCCAGCAAGGGCGCGTGAGCCAGCGTTTCGCCCGCACGGCCACGCGACGCAAACGGCCAGACGATCCACCTCCAGATTCGCACCTTCTACCCGCTCGACGAGGCGTGTGCCAACCTGCTGCGCTCCACCATGACCGCGTCGGCCCTCTCTGCCCGAGCGCACGACAAGGCTGCGGCAGGCATGCACGATCGCCGGCCTAGGCGGCAGCGAGATGATCGTCCCGGCAACGCATCGATGTGGGCGTGGATCTCCGGCGAGCGACCCACGATCGCGTGCGGCCTCATCCATGCCATGCCTGCCGCGCAGCTCTTGCCTTCGTAGGGTGGCTGCGAAACCTTCGCGAAGCCTGTTTTTTCGCCCACGAGGGGGTGTTCGATACCGCTTTGGCCCTTATAGCAAGATTGAGCGTCGGGCGCGGAGCCCGTTGCCGCCACAACGCCAAATTGAGGAGCAATCGCAATGCCTTCGGATCAAGAAACACACACCTGGCCGGAACTGGCTATCGGACTGTACGACAAGTTGACGGAGCGGGACGCTGCCATCTCTTACGCGTTCGACCAATTCGAGCTAGGCATTCCCAGCTCGACCAGTGGCGATCCCAAGCTCGCCGTCTGGCGCATCCACGGCACTCTGAAGATCACTACTCGCAATGGTAAGGACGCGTGAGCCCTGTGATCGGTCGCGAAAACAACTTGCTCGTGGAAGCGGAGCTACAGATCGAGACGTCTTCTGTCGAGATCCGACTCCGCTCTGCGGGCAAGCACGCGGTCGTCGAACTTTCTCACTTTCCCGCATGGCCGGCGACGAAGTTGATTTTCTCGGCCAGCAGTCGGCACGTAGCTTCATCAGCTGCCTCTATGCTGCGCCAGTTCGGCCTCTCCGTGGAAGTTCGGATCGACGGCCGTCGTTTGCTGGTGTTGGGGCAACGTTCCGGACTGTTGCGGATCTTCGGCATTCGTAACGTACTCGTCTCGCCCCGCGCTTTTTTTCGGCGATAGACGTTCTGCCGGCGTTCCTGATCAACTTCGCGTCAATCGGTAAGCCGCGACGCTCATAGTGATGGGCGACCGCAGTCGCCAGGCGCGTCTCGCGCGGGTACGCGCTGCCTGGACTCACGGGCGACTGAACAGTGGCGTCGAAAGGTATCGTTCGCCCAAACTGCACATGATGGTCACGATTCGCTTGCCGCGGAACTCGGGCCGCGCGGCAACTTGAGCCGCTGCCCACATATTGGCTCCACTGCTAATCCCTGCCACGACGCCCTCGTGTTTCGCCAGTCGCCGGCCCCACTCGAACGCGTCCTCGTCGTCCACTGTGATGACTTCGTCCAGTAGGGAGGTGTCGAGGTTCTTCGGGACGAATCCCGCACCGATTCCCTGGATCCGATGTTTGCCCGGCTTACCGCCACTGATCACCGGGGAGTTCTTTGGTTCGACTGCGATCACACGGAAATCAGGGTTTCGCGGTTTGATGTAGCGCGCCACCCCAGTGATTGTGCCACCCGTGCCGACACCCGCCACGATGGCGTCGATCTCTTGGCCGCTGTCCGACCAGATTTCGGGCCCCGTCGTGGATTCGTGGATTGCCGGGTTCGCGGCGTTCTCGAACTGCTGGGGCATCCAGGCCGTCGACTCCTGATCGCAAATCTCGGACGCGCGTCGTATGGCGCCCGGCATCCCGTCGGCAGCAGGCGTCAGCTCGACGCTGGCACCCATGGCTCGCAGAAGGGCTCGGCGCTCGACGGACATGGATTCGGGCATCGTGAGCGTAAGGCGGTAGCCCTTCGCAGCACAAACAAAGGCTAGGGCAATGCCCGTATTGCCGCTCGTGGGCTCAACGATGTGCGAATCGGGGCCAATGCGTCCTTCCCGCTCAGCGGCCTCGATCATCGCAACGCCAATTCGATCCTTGACACTGCTCAGTGGATGGAAGAATTCGCACTTGGCGAAGACGGCTGCATGGCTCGCCGGCAACAGACGATTGATGCGCACCATGGGAGTGTCGCCGATTAACGCCGCCATATTCTTGAATGTTCGTCCGCGCGGCATCGGTTTACCTCATCGATCTAGAGATCACCGCCGCCACTTTGAACGACAGCCCATCGGGGGAGGTTGTGACGCAAGGCCAACCTGTTGCAGCGGTACATGTCGTCGCGGGCCTCGTCGATGCTGGCCACGTGGTGTACCGCCAGCACCTCGCTATCAGGTGGAATTTCGTCCGGCTTCTGCGGAGTCCAGCCCCTGGGCCGCTGGACAATCAATAGCAGGTAGTCCGCCCTGGGGCCGGCGAGGCGATTCTTGAGATTCATAGCTCATTCCAGTTCGGTCGGAGCCTACTCGTCCAACACGTGACGTGACTCTAGAAGCCTTATAGAACCAGAAAGACGAATAACAAGCGGCGAGATTGTGGAATCTGTCCGATTCCGCCGCAAAACCAACCGGAGCGAAGCCGCCGGGTGCAGTGGATTGTCGCCGCGATGGATGGAGTGAAATTCAGCAGTTTCGCCAATCACGGGGAGTGTGAAGCCGTCTGCCCGAAGCAGATCAGCACTCGGCTCATCGGTCGTTTGAACCGCGAATATCTGAGAAGCACTTTCGCGGCCGGCTCTGACCGCTCGTTCGCGGGCCGGCCAGGATCGTCAGCGGAGTTTCGAGCGGTCTCGCACGCCCCGCAAGAATCGGAACGGGGCAAGTAGATTGCTGGAAACGGAGACCGGGCGATCTGTTAGTTGCAGGAGCGACACCGTCGAATCGCCCTCGGAATCCCATCCAGCTGACTCGAGCCGCTCGCTGACGAGCGTCAGAATATCGTGCGGGGTGTCGGCCTGACACTGATTGAGCTGGTCAAGCAATCCCCGCGCGTTGCGAAATCTCCCCTCCGAAGCGCACTCGGCGACGGTGTTGCTGTAGCACAGGATCAAATCGTCTTTCTCAAGACGCTCGGAAAACTTCTGCGTTTCGTCCTTCGAGACGAGCGGGATCGCGGCGTCGGAGGCGGAAACCCGTGGAGCGTCGGTGCGCCTGAGTAGGTGCCAACTCCGCCTGGAGTGGCGATACACCAGCGGGGGTGGATGCCCAGCGTTCCACAGCGATAGCGATCGCGTTGGCGAGAAAAAGGTGCCCATCACCGTCGTGGTCAGCGCGCCGCGATCCCAGAACGAGCGGATCTGGCCATGCACCTCTTCCGCCAGGCGGGCCTGAGAAATGCTGTTAATGTAGCGAGCCATCAACCACCGGAACGCAGCCGACAGTTCCGCGAAAAGCGGGCGCGGGGCGCAGACGTCCGCAAGCAGCATTCTGGTGATCCGGCCCGAGGCGCACGATGAGATGAAGTGGACGTCACCGCCGAAATTCGGCGCGGCGGGCCGCCCCAAGATGTAGAGGTCGAGACCGGCCATCGCGTACCGCTTCCGCACATTTCCGTTGCCGCCCCCGACTTCCATGCACCCGAGCCGGCTGGCCGGCCAGGCGGATTCCGACGGCACGTGGTCTGAGATGTAATTCATGTCCCTAAGGCGCGACCGCCGGGTTATTAGTTCCCGGGGTTTTCTAGGGCGCCCGGCTAGGGCGACAAGTCCCGGAGCAGATTACGCCCGAATGGGGCCGCTGACTCCGTGTGAACGATTTGAGCGTTTCGTGGTTCGGCAAAGTTCACCGCACGAGCCGCCAGCAAACCGAACGGGCGGGCAATCACAAGTCTTTTATATTGAAATACTTACGAAAAGTTTCTCGGAAGAAACGGCGGCACATCGAGGGGTCTCCTGTGATCGAAGGCCCGGAGAAGCGGTTTGAAGCGTGTGAACGATATGAACGTTTTTTTAGCAGCAGCCCCACGAGCAAAGTTCGAATCGAGGAATTCTCCATGCCCGCCTTAACTCGTCCCCCGCAAACCCCCAGCAACACGGAACCCACCATTCGGAGTCTCGGCGAGCGCTCGGCTCGGATCGACAGACTTCGCTCGATGGAGATTAAATTCATCGACAACCCCGAGTTCTCGGACGAGACGCAGGCGCGACAGATTCTGCGTGAGCCCCTCGACGCGCTGGCGGTTGCCGAAAGCCATGCGCCCCAAAGTATGCCAGCGCACCTCTCCCGCCTCTGCGAAACAACCTTAATCGGGCCCGATGAAGAGCGCCGGCTGTTCCGCCGTATGAACTTTTTGAAGTACAAGGCGAAGCAAGACGTCGATCGTTTGACCAGCGGTGACGCGCCAAGCGCGATCCTGGAGCGGACGGAAGCCTATCTCGATGAGGCCCGAGCCATTCGCGACCACATCGTGCAGGGAAACATGCGTCTGGTCATGTCGATCGTCAAGAAGTTCGTGACACCCCAGCAATCGTTCGATGAGCTGTTAAGCGAGGGAACGTTCACGCTCATGCAGGCCGTTGAAAAGTTCGATTATGACCGCGGCTTTCGCTTCAGCACTTACGCCTATCGTTCGATCACACGAGCGGCCTATCGTCGGATTCTGGACGGCAACAAAGAGTCCTCGCGATTCGTGTCGGGCGGGAGTGAACTGGTGAATGAGTTGGCCAGCGACCGACCGCAGTCGCAGGCACGCGACCGGGCGAAGGCACAAGCCCATCGCATCTTGCGGGAGCTGCTGCCGGCGCTCGATCGTCGCGAGCAGTTTGTGATTCGCAGCCGCTATGCGCTGGGATCGCACCGCAAAATCCGTCCCTTCCGCTATCTGGCTGAGCGGTTAGGTATCTCGAAGGAACGTGCCCGACAGCTCGAGCGTCGAGGACTCAGCAAGCTCAAGAAACTGGCGGCAGAAAAGCACGCCGACGACCTCGTCGCTTCCGCGTTCGAATAAACACGGCGAACACAACCGAATCGTGAAGACGCCGTTCCTGTCGATTGACGGTATTCCGTACAAGTCACCGCTAATGCGCTTTGGCGACTGCCGGCGAGTCGCTAATTGCAGTTGATCGAAGCAGCGCCCCTGCAAGCGCGCTACCACTCAGGAACGCACCCTCCACGCGTCCTCCGTGGCACCAATCGCCACACGCGCCTGCCTTCAAGTGCGGATCGAACAGGTATTGACGATCGAGGGGTTCCGTCGGGATCGAGTAGCGCCAGCGGTGAGCGGTCGCGAACGAGGGTTGGCGAGGCGCTACCGCAGTGGCTTCCCAGAATGCTTGCAACAGGTGTCCAATCGCCGTTTCCGCTGCGATCTCGAGCCATTGGCCCGTCCATTCCGGCCCGGCATGCAGCACCCAACTCTCCGCGCCCGCCCGCGAGGGCTTCGAGTTGTTGCGGGCGATCCACGAGAGGGGTGAATCCTGGACGAACGCCGCATCAAACGGTAGGTCCAGCGCATCGTCGAATCCGAGCATCGCGGCCCAGCAGCCCCGCATTTCGGTTCTTGATGCGACGTCCCGCAGCGACGGCACACAAGCCAGGAGCTCGGCCGATTGCGGTGCAGGCGCCGAGGTGACGAAGTAGTCGAACTCTCCCAGATGCTCTCCGTTTTCGGTGCACAAGCCCCAATGATCGCTGTGCCGCCGTGGTGGATCGACGCGCTTGCCAAGAACGATCTTGAGATCGGCGGCAAGTCGTCGACAGATCGCATTCATGCCGGGCACTCCGACATACCGGCTCGTCGTCTCCTCGACCCACACCACCCGGCCGCCCGCGAGCGAAGCGATGCGTGCTTCCCAGGCAGCAACGATGCCGTCAGACAACCACGAGCGCACATAGCGGGCGAAGCGGGGGTCGCGAACCGTGAAATATTGAGCACCGTGGTCGAAAGGCAGGTCGCCGGGAGTGCGACGCGTCGCCATCCTGCCCCCGGCGCCGCGAGACTTTTCGAATACCGTGACGGCGAACCCGTGATCAGCCAGTGCCCTGGCGCAGGCCAACCCGGAAATGCCGGCGCCGACGATGGCAACGCGCTTCCGGTAGTGGGGCGGCGTGCGTGTCACGAGCGCCTCGTATCGCTCAGTATCGAGTCGCTGCCGATGGTGCTCGGTCGAGCGCTGCCTGACGGTGCCGAAGATTGGCCGTGAGGGGGAAAAAGGCCGATCGAACTGGCCAAGGCACCATAGGATGCCGCCGTAGGAGGCCGGATCGCGACCATCGAGCGCGTAGCGATGGTTCAGGTCGATCAGCGTAGCCAGGGCCGATTGGGGATCCGGAGTCCAACGAAGCAGCGCTTTGCCCCAGGTCATACGGAGATTGTTGTGCAGCTCACCCTGCTTCAACAGCGCCTGCTGGGCCGCATCCCATAGCCGGTCGCCGCTGCGACCACGAGCCAGAGATTCCCAGGACAGATACGCTTCCCGCACGTCGGACGCGTGCGCGGCGAGGGTCTCGCGAGCCCAGTCCGGCAGCGCCGCCAGGCTCTCGTGATCGCGGCGGAAATGGCAGAACGCATACGCCATTTCCCGCCAGATGAGCAACTCGTCCAGGAACTTTGCGGCCCCCGCAGCGTGGGACGCAGCGGCCTCGCGCGCGATCCGCAGCGGCGACACCATGCCGTAGTGCAGGTACGGCGAAAGGCGGCTGGTCCCGTCGACAAGCGGATCGTTGCGCGTCGCGTGGTACTGGTCCAGGCGTTCGCGCCGAAACGACTCCCATCTGGCGTATCCCGCCGCGGAACCGCCGAGGCAATGCGTCACGGGGGCGACCGCGTGATCGATATCACAATCGCCGATCGCCTCGGCGAGATCGATCTGCTCGAAGTCGAGGGGCTGGAACGAAAGGTCCAGTCGGCAGCCACGAAGGTTCGGTTCCACGTCCTCCCAGACCCGGTCGAGGCGACTCTCGTAGAGGTGCTTGGTCGCGTTGCGATACTCGAAAGCCCGCTCGTACGCTCTGCCGACAAGTCTTGCAGGGACAACGCAGGCCGTGTCGACGCACATCAACGGTGCCGCTGCGGCGGAGGCCAGTTCCGCACTCGCGCGCCGGGTCTCCTCGATGGGCAGGTCCTCCGTGACGACAACTGCCGCACGACGAGCAAGCTCGAGCAGCTGCCCTGCACGGTGCTTGCGTGTCTCCAGATGGAAAGCGTAAGTGATCCCCCGCCGCGAGAATTGTGCCCCCAGGTCGCGCGCTCCCTGCAGCACGAACATGTGATGGCGGTCCGACGCGTAGGGGGAACGCTCCGAAAGTTCCTGATAGACCAGCACGGGAAGCTGCAGACGGTTCCCGATCCAGACGGCCACGTCGAGCGCAGGGTTCTCGTTGGCACGCATCGCATGCCCAAGCCAATACAGGACAAAGCTGCCACGGACCGGCTCCCCGTCGCCCTCGACCACTCGCGTCCGCTCTACCAGGTGGGGGGGAAGTTGCTGCATCTGGGACGACCTGCGATGCGTGTGGGCTGCAGACCCGCGTGCGGGTGTCGGGCGCGGCGTGCGCTCAGCGCGGCTCGACGCACACGACCCAAACCATACTGTAGTCGCGCGTTGTCCGGCGGCAATCGGGGCCCCGCCATCTTTCGCTCGCGAAGGCCGCAGTTGGGTCGCAACAGTTCGTCCCAGGGCAATTCGGCCGCCGGAGGCCCTATCCGGAAATACCCGGCGGCTCTTGGCAATTGGCGCGTTGTCAAATCGCTTCGCCTGTCTAGAGTCCCGTAGGATCGATGGACGGCGAGCGAACATCGACAAACGACCGGTTAAAGAAAACGTTGTCATGACCGCTCGGGCTCGTCCCCATCTGGATGCGCATTAGCGGGCGTCGCCGCCGAAGCTGAGGCCCTGCGCGGCCGTCGGTGCTGCCTGAATTCGAACCTTTCCTCTCACTCTAACCGGAGATCGGACATGAGCGACCGTCACGACAAAGTCATTGCGATGCTTACCGAATCGTACTGCATGGAGCTTGAAACCGTGATGAACTACTTGGCGCTTAGCGTCAATCTCGACGGTGTCAGGGCCGAGCAGATCAAGCAGGCGCTCGCCGCCGATGTTGGAGAAGAGATCTCCCATGCTCAAGAGTTGGGAAAGCGCATCAAGCAATTGGGCGGCGCGCTGCCCGGCTCCGCCGACGTCTCAGTCGGGCACCAGGTTCAACCCCCGTCCGACACGACCGACGTCGTCGCCGCCATCAAGGGCGTCATCGATGCTGAGGAGTCGGCGCGCAGCCAGTATCTCAAGACGATTGCAGCGTCGGACGGGAGCGATCCGGTGACCGCAGATCTTTGTACCCGCCTGCTTGCCGACGAGGAGGAGCACCTGGTGCTGTTTCGCGGCTTCTTGAAGGAGTACGAAAGCGAGATGTCGGCCCGACGCGCGCTCGAAACCCGATCGGCAGCCGCCTCGACCCACTAGCGTCCGTGTTGTACCTCGACTGGTCGCAAACTGGCCCCAAGCGCAGCGAGAGTCGGCGATGGGCAGCCCGCCCCCGAAACGAACCTCGCTCGCGTTCACGGGCATGTGTTGAGTTAGGGCCCTTATCGAAAATTTTCCGCTGCCTGTGCTGAGGTCCTGAAGGTCATGCATCGATTAAACGCCAGTTGCGTTCGAAGCGGTCTTTGGCATCCACCGGCGGGGCCCGACGGCTCGCCGAATGGAGATGAGATCGTCTTCGTGATTGTCCTTCCGTGGCTCCGCCTGCAGGAAGATCTCGCCGCTGCCACGTCAAAGCTGGCCCGCGCGGCCGGCGAGGCCCAGCTTCCGGAATGTTGGTTGAACTAGCGATCGGCAAAGTGGGCTTCGACGCGCTTGCCGCCGGGTAGAAAATGTCCAGGACAAGGATACGTTGACCATGTTTACCGAGCGTCATTTCCTGATTCTTGGCGCCACCGGCGGAATCGGTGCCGAAGTCGCGCGGATCCTGCGCCGGGCGGGCGCTGACGTGACGCTTGTCGGACGCGATCCCAACCGGCTGGCCACGCTCGCTGAAGAACTGAACGCCCGGCAGCAAACTGCAGACTGCCGTTCGATCGGCGAGGTCGACAAGTGCGTGGGGGACGCCGCCGACGAGTTCGGACGACTCGACGGTGTCGTAAATTGCGTCGGGTCCATCCTTCTGAAGCCGGCGCACTTAACGACGTCCGAAGAGTGGCAGGAGACGCTCGCGACGAACCTCACCTCGGCTTTCGCGACAGTCCGCGCGGGGTGCCGGGCCATGTCGAAAAACGGCGGATCGATCGTTTTGATCGCCTCGGCGGCGGCCACGGTAGGACTGCCCAATCACGAAGCCATCGCCGCGGCCAAAGCGGGCATCGTCGGCTTGATGCGCTCCGCGGCGGCTTCCTACGCGGGTCGCGGCATCCGCGTGAACGCGGTCGCCCCCGGTCTCGTCCAGACTCCATTGACCGAAAGAATCTGGAACCGACCGCAGTCTGAGCAGACATCGCGTTCGATGCATCCCATCGGCCGGCTGGGCACCGCGCGAGACGTCGCCTCGCTCATCGTGTGGCTGTTGGATCCAGAAAACGACTGGGCCACCGGGCAGGTCTTCGGTATCGACGGCGGTTTGAGTACCTTGAGGCGCGATGCAAGAGACTGATTTTGATTCTGTCGCGAACGTTGGATCGTGAGGTGCCCGGTGGACGCTAGCTCCCAATCAACAAGACCGCCTGGCTGGGCGCGCTGGTGGCTCGTAGCCGCCGGAGTCTACAACCTGTTGTGGGGCGCGCTTACCATCGTGTTTCCTCACTGGCTGTTTGATTTCGTCGGCATCCAACGGATCAACTATCCGGAGATCTGGCAGTGCGTGGGGATGATCGTTGGCGTCTACGGCATCGGGTATCTCGTCGCCGCCGGCGACTCCCGCACACATTGGCCCATCGTGCTCGTCGGGTTGCTGGGAAAGATCTTTGGCCCTCTCGGCTTCGGCGTCGCGCTGCTGCGAGGGGCATTTCCACCGCTCTTCGGACTTACGATCCTAACCAACGATCTGATTTGGTGGATTCCATTCATCATGATCCTACGGGATGCGGCGAGGCACCGGGCGGGCGGCACGCTTGCGAATCCATTGCGGAGGCGCTATGTCAAGGAAATCAGAATCGACGCTTCGCCTGAAGTGGTGTTTCGCTTTCACGAGAGCCCCGAGGCACTGCGAAGCTTAATTCCACCGTGGGAGAAAATGGAGGTCGCCGAATCGTCCGGCTCTCTTCAGCCTGGCAGCAAGGTCGTGCTGCGGGGGCGCGTGGCCGTGTTTCCCGTTCGCTGGGTCGCCGTCCACACCGAATACGATCCACCCCACCTGTTTGCCGACCGCCAGGAATCCGGGCCCTTTGCCTTCTGGTATCATCGCCATCGATTTATCGACGACGGTCGCGGGGGCACGATCTTGCGGGACGAGGTCGAGTATCAGGCCCCGCTGGGATGGATCGGTGCCCTGTTGGGCGGCTGGCTGATTCGCCGCAAGCTCGAGCGGATGTTTGCCTTTCGACATCAGACGACGCAGCGACTGATCGAGTCGTGCAGCAAACAGAAACCGTGGTCCTCGCAACCCTCTCCTTCGCCATAAAAAAGTGACGCACGACGTGCTAATCATCGGCGGTGGCCTGGCCGGCCTTTGTTGCGGGCTTGAGCTGCACAAAGCCGGCGCCGGCTTTCTGCTGCTCGAAGCGTGCGACAGCGTCGGCGGGCGAATCCGCACGGACACCGTTTCGGGATTCCAACTCGACCGTGGGTTTCAAGTCTTTCTGACCAGCTACCCCGAGGCGAAACGCACGCTTGATTACGAAGCGCTGCAACTGCGGGCCTTCCTGCCTGGCGCCTTGATTCGGCACGGAGGCCGCTTCCATTCGATCGCAGATCCCTGGCGGAGGCCGTTTGCCGCTGCGCGATCGGTGTGCTCCCCGATTGGCTCACTGGCCGACAAGCTGCGCGTGGCGCGACTGCGGTCCCGTGTGTTGCAAGGCACCGTCGAGGACCGATTTCGCGAACCTGAAACGACCACAGCCCGAGCGTTGCAAGACTTCGGCTTCTCGCCATCCATCATCGATCGCTTCTTTCGCCCATTCTTGGGCGGGATCTTCCTCGATCCTCAGTTGCAGACGTCCAGCCGAATGTTTGAGTTCGTATTCCGCATGTTCTCGCTGGGTCGTGCTTGTCTTCCCGCGGGGGGCATGGAAGCCATCCCGCGACAACTGGCGGCACGTCTGCCGCCAGGCAGCATTCGTCTCGCCGCACGTGCTACGCGCGTCCAAGCGGGGTCGGTGACCCTTGAGTCGGGCGAACAACTCCGCGCTCGGGCTGTTGTCGTGGCGACCGACGGTAAAGTTGCCACGCGGCTGCTTGGACAGGCGACCGCATCCGGCGGCCAAAGCGTGACTTGCCTCTATTTCTCCGCGCCGCGCCCCCCGATCGAACAACCCATCTTGGTGCTCAACGGGGATCGTGAAGGACCGGTCAACAACCTTTGCGTTCCGACGCGCGTCGCTGCCTCTTACGGCCCAGGCGATGCGAGCCTCGTGTCCACGACCGTGCTGGGCGTAACAGATGACTCCGACCGACTGCTGTCCGAGGTTCGCCGGCAGATGAGGGAGTGGTTCGGCCAAGAGGTCATGGAATGGCACCACCTGCGTACCTACCGCATTCCCTACGCGTTGCCGAGGCTGTTCCCGCCGGCGCTCGAACCGCCCAGGCGCCCGGTTCGCTGGCAGCCGGGTCTCTATGTTTGTGGCGACCATCGAGACAATGCCTCGATCCAGGGGGCGATGGTCTCGGGCCGACGGGCGGCGGAAGCCGTGCTGGATGATCTTTGATGAACGAAGCGCTTCCTCAACTGCTGCTCCTCTCCCACGTCGCAGCCACCCTGTGCATCCTGGGGGTGATTTGGTTCGTCCAAGTCGTGCACTACCCGCTATTCGCCAACGCCGAAAGTGCCGACTTTCAAGGCTATGCGCAGCGGCACACGCAACGAACCACCTGGGTGGTTGCCCTACCGATGCTCGTGGAAGGTGGCACTGCCTTGCTCTTGTTCGGGTTCTCGCCAAGGGGAGTCTCCGTTTGGCAACTATGGGTAGGTCTCGTTCTGCTGGCCGCCATCTGGATATCCACTGCGCTACTCCAAGTGCCGTGTCACAAGGCGCTATCTCGGGGCTTCGATCCACGTGTGCACGAGCGACTCGTCTGGACAAACTGGATCAGGACCACGGCCTGGAGTTTGCGTGCGCTGCTCGTGTTGTGGATGGCGATGTCCTCGTTTGGCTGAGGTCACACGATCATGCAACTCGAACACGAACGCTACATGAGGCGCGCGATTGCGTTGACGAAAAACGCACCACAGCTACCGTTCGGCTCGGTCATCGTTCGCAGGGAGAGCGGCGACATCGCGGCCGAGGGCTGGAACAAGACCACCATCAACCCCACCTGGCATGGCGAGATGGATGCCGTCAACGCGCTGTTTCGGTCCGGCCAAAGGGTCGATGGCAGCGAGTTTGCACTCTATACAACGGCCGAACCCTGCCCCATGTGCATGGCAGCGGTTCTCTGGAGCGGCATTCAGATCGTGGTCTTTGGAACATCGATCCGGTTTCTGCAAGCACGCGGTTGGCGGCAGATCGACGTCCTCGCCGAGGAGATCGTCCGCCGCAGTCCGGGAGCGCAATGCACGATCGTGGAAGGCGTGCTGCAACATGAATGCAACCGTTTGTTCGCGGCGGGACCACCCTAAGGCCAGCGGAGACACCGGGCTGCGCCAGTGACGGAGCTTTGGCAGGGGGCCCAGGTCCGCGCCGTTAGCTTCGCGCGATGATCACTTCTTCGCGCAGCAAGAATCTAGAGGCACTTTGATGGCCGCGGTTCGACAACAAAGCTCGCCTATTTCGATGGTTTGCCGATGCAGTAGACGTTGCTTTCCGATCTGACAAACAACTCGCCGTCGCTCGCAGCCGGAGTTGCACTGAACGCGCTCGCATCGCCTTCAAATGCCGGGTTGTGGGCGACGAGCTGAAACTCGTCGCCGGGCTTAACGACGTAGCTTTCGCCGTTCCGGGTGAACAAGATGATGTTGCCGCCCACGACGATCGGCGAAGAGTAGTCAGCATTCGGAAAACCACCCGTTGGTCCACCGAGTCGAGGCAATCGCTGCTTGTACACATATTCGCCGGTTGAAAGGCGTGCGGCAAAGAAGATGCCGCCGTTTGCCCAGTAAAGATTGTCGCCCACGATAACAGGCGTGCTGATTCCTGCCTGCACTCGGGTCTGCCAGAGTTTGTTGGTCGACGATACATCACCTTCGCCGCCACACTTGATCGCCAAGGCGTGGCCTGCTCGGCTGCCCATCAGATAAGCGTTGCCGTCCTTGGTGACAATGCTTCCACAGGCGGCGTCATCCAGCGGCGACGCGGCCGTCCAAATCATGCTTCCTGTGGTCGGATCGACCGCCATCACCTTCTTCGGCACATGAAACAGAATCTGGTCTGAACCACCTACTCGCACTGGCGTCGGCGTTGCCCAGCAGTTGGTAAATGAAGGATCTTCGACCGACCAGGCGATCTGGCCCGTTGACTTCTCGACGCCCACGAACCGGTTGCCGAGAACGCCCGCGTCGACGATGACGAGATCGCCGAAAATGATGGGGCTCGAACCATCTCCCCACTTGGCCGGATCGGATTCCGTTCCCAACTCCGTGTGCCAAAGCTGCTTGCCCTCGCGATCGAATGCGAAGAGCCCTGATTTGCCAAGAAGCACGAAGACGTTGCTCCCGTCTGTAACGGGCGTGCTGCTGGCATATCCGTGCTGGGTGATAAAGCCTTTGTAAGGATCTTCTTCTGCGGACGACGCGATTGAAGCACGCCAGACTTCCTGGCCTGTGCTGCGATCCAGGGCGATCAGATGCCGGACCAGATCTTCGGGATTTCCCGGCCGCTTCAGGTCCAGTCCGTAGCCGGTGTAGCATGTCACGAAGATCCGATCGCCGGAAACGATCGGCGACGAAGAGCCCTTCCCGGGCAGCGGCGCTTTCCATTTCAAGTTCTTCTCAGAAGACCATTGCCATGGGGGCGCCTGGCCGTCCATGATGCCCGATCCGTTCGGGCCGCGAAAGCGATCCCATTCACCTGCACAAAGCGGGGAGATGGTAGACAGAACGACAATCGCGTTCAGGACGATCGTCTTCATTGCGAGCCCCTCAGATGGATTGGAGAGTTCGTACCATCCTATGCGGCAGCTTCAGATCGGGAAAGACTGCACGCCGGGAACGGCCGTGTCGCGCGCAACGATAGCCCTCGATCGCATCCGTACGCCTTGAACTCATGAAGGTCGGTCGCACGTGAGCCCCACCTCGACTTTTGGAACGAATGGGGCAACCGGATCGCGTCCCTGATCGAGACAATGGTTGCTTATCCCGCCGTTCTCCCTGGGCTAGCAACGTCTACTTGCCACTCGATGACATCTGTGCCACCATTTAATCCAATGTGGTCAGATGCTTGAATCGATGCCCGGCCGTGGTGAGCGCCTGCGGTTCGGTGGGATCAAACACACCCGGCACCCAGCCTCCCAGGAGAGGAAAATGTCGAGCTACCAGACCGAGGCCGCCGTGCCGCGACACGAGAGCTCATGCTACACCGTTTGGTTCCGCCACGGGGCAGAGCGCGCTACGGTGTGCGGATTGATCGTAGCCCTCTTGGGCGGGTTGCCGTCGCACGTGGCGTTTGCCGAGCAGGCACCTGGCGCAGCAACACCGGCGACGAGCAGCACATCTCCCCAGCCGTCCAGGCCGGCCATCACTCGCGCAGACTTGGCTGCTGCCTACCTGCGACTCGAGCAGGCCTTTTTTTGCCGCCCGCTGCCACCGGAAGAGGTCGCGCGAATCAATAAGGGCTTCGATCAGGCTACGCAGGCCTTCTTTCTGGGAAGCAATGCCGAGGCGATTCGCAGGATTGATTCTCTCACGGAGTCGCTCGAACCTGAAGAGCGCAAACCGTCCGAGCGTGGCATCCTCTCGCTAAGAGTGATTGTCGACCCTCCCGTGTTGCTTGCCAACACACCGCAGCAAGTGGTTTGCCGCGTCACGTCGATATACGACTGGCCGGCTCACGATCCAACGACATCCGACCTTCGGCTCCGTCTGGTAGGCCCTCAGGATCGGATCGCCATGGAGCGTTCCGTCGCTGTGCCGCTGGGAAAGGGGAGTACCATCGATATCCGAGTGTTGTTGGAGCCCGCGGCCGACCGGCTTGCCCCTGGGCTTTATCGCATCGAGTTGGCGCCTGACGAGGGCCATGGCGTGGCGATGGCGCGCGTGCACGTCATCGACGGCGCGGCGCTCGACCAGCAGCAACTGGCGAACGACAAGCGCCTGCAGCAAGTGGACGTTCGCCAAGGGCAACTGGCTCGAGCGCTGGCTATATGCCGCGCGCGGAATCGACTACTCAGCGATCATCCGTCGGAAGACAACTCGGCTCAGTTCCTGGCAGACCTTAATCGGCTGGCGTCCGACGTGGCATCCGAGACAAGTGCACTTGAGTCGGGAAAAAACCCTTATTGGAATCGTCCGGGCGATTATTGGCGAGTGCTCGAAGTCGGCACGCGTGAGATTCCGCTTCGGCTGTATGTGCCCAAGGGCGCCGCGGGTGAAACTCCCACCCCGTTGCTTGTCGTGCTCCACGGCATGGGCGGCGATGAGAACATGTTTTTCGAAGCATATGGCGCCGGCCTGATCAAGAGCCTCGCCGACCAGAAGCGGTTAATCGTCGCCTCTCCCCTCACCTACAGCTTCGGCAGCGACATCAAGACGTTGCACGCACTGATCGACGCCCTGGGCAATGACTATTCGATCGATCGGGACCGAGTCTACGTGCTCGGCCACTCCATGGGTGCTGGCGCCGCGTCCGGACTCGCCCGAGGTAACTCGGATACCGTCGCGGCGGCCTGTTGCATCGCTGGCGGCAGATTTCAGCCAGCACAGGATTCAGCGCCCATCCTGGTCGTCTCGCCGGAACTGGACGGCATCGTTGTGCCCAAACGCCTTCAAGAATCCGCACGACAAGCTATCTCGGAAGGGATGCCGGGCGAGCTGAAGATCATGCCCGACTACGGCCATACCTTGGCCGTCGGGGCCATCCTTCCGGAAGCCATCGACTGGCTTCTGCGGCATCGACGGGCGACCTCGCCGTGACACGAGCAGAAGCTCGCATCAAGGTGTAGCGAGAATCCAAAGTATCGCCAGTGGCTACTCGACGCGGAACCCTCTTGCCGCGCCATGCGCACTTGAACTGGAGATTTTCCTGGCGTGCGATCTCTCGGCTGGTAGCCAATTGCGATTCGAACGCTAAGATGTCTGAGAGACCAGACCCGCTTGGCATGCAAGCGTGGCACTTGGTGGCAGGCCGGTGGCCAGGAAATGGATCATTCGATGGCAGCACTGGGGCAGCTTCTCGAAAAGACCAGTCGTACTTTCGCGCTGGCGATCCCACTACTCCCGGAGCCGACACAGACTGACGTTGGGCTCGCGTACCTCGTCCTGCGTATAGCCGACACTCTCGAGGATGCCGACAACCTGACCACCGAAGAGCAGATAGCATCGCTTCACGAATTCGCGTCGCTTCTCGAAAACCCCGACGTGAGTCGAGCCTTCAAGTTCGCTCAGGAGTGGGCGGTCCGCCAGCCGAGTGCGAATCCCGCTTACCAGGAACTGCTCGAACGAACTCCGCAAGTGATTTCGCACTTGCTACTCCGCGACCAGTGGGTCCAAAGTCTGATTCTTCGTGAGACGCGTCGCACGGTCATCGGCATGTGTCGCTTTCTCGCGGCTGGCGACAGGGAACTCCGCTCGCTGGCAGACCTGCGACTCTATTGCTATTACGCGGCCGGCATCGTTGGCGAGCTTCTCACCGAGATTTTCGTCCGCCGCATCCCCTTGCGATCGAGTAGGGCAGAGCTCTTTTCAGATGCTCGCGCATTTGGCGAGGGGCTCCAACTCGTGAATATTGTCAAGGACGCTGACGACGATGACCGTTGTGGCAGACGATTTCTGCCAGTGGATCTAGACCACGACGTCGTGTTCGACCTTGCTCGATCCGACCTCCGCCGTGCTCAGCAATACGTTTACGAACTACGCCGGTCGCATGCCCCGAAAGGATACCTGGCCTTCACCGAGTTGCCGCTTCGACTTGCGTGGGCAACGTTGGATCGTGTCGCGAAACATGGCCCGGGGTCAAAGGTCCCTCGTAGTGACGTGGAGCGCCTGTTGGCCGAACTTGCTATTCCATAACTTGAGTTTCGTTCAGACTGGCCGTCAGCAAGGTAGCAACAGGCGTGCAAGTCCGAATCGATGCAGGAAGCAAATGAGCTCATCTTCTAGCAGGAAAGTCTGCGTGATCGGCGCCGGGCCAGGAGGACTGGCCAATGCCATCCTGATGGCCAAAGCGGGCGCCCGCGTGACTGTCTTCGAACGGGCTGCCCGAGTGGGGGGACGTTGCTCGGCTTTGGAGTCCGAGGGGTTCCGCTTCGACACCGGCCCCACGTTCTTTCTGTATCCTCGGGTACTCGAAGAAATCTTTCGCTCGGTCGGACGCGATCTCTGGCGCGAAGTCCCGATGAAAAGGCTCGACCCTCAGTACCGGCTTGTTTTCGGGGCTGGGGGGCACCTCGACGCGACTCCACATCTGGAGAAGATGCGGGCCGCGATCGCCACGCTGGCACCGCAGGACGCGGACGCTTTCGTGCGATTTCTGAAAGACAATCGAACCAAGATGGAACGCTTCCGCCCGATCCTCGAGTCTCCTTTCGACCGCCGCAGAGACCTGCTTCGCCCTGCTGTTCTCAAGGCGATCCCCCTGCTTCGTCCTTGGCTGTCTGTAGCCCACGATCTGCGGCGATTCTTCGTCGACCCCCGAATCATCACGGCGTTTTCGTTCCAATCAAAGTATCTTGGGATGTCGCCCTTCCAGTGTCCCAGCCTGTTTACCATCTTGGCGTTTTTGGAGTACGAGTACGGCGTCTTTCATCCAGCCGGAGGTTGTTCAGCGGTCAGCGAAAAGATGGCCGAGGTTGCCCGCGACTTGGGCGTCACCATCCGGCTACGCGAGCCCGTAAAAGAGCTGAAGTTCCAGGGTCGCACCGCGGTCGGCCTGAGCACCGCCAGCGGTGACGATTCGTTCGACGCGCTGGTGATCAACGCCGACTTCGCCGACACGATGCAAAGGCTGGTCCCGGAACGATTGCGGCGACGCTGGACCAACAAGAGGCTGCAGCGGGCGAAATACTCCTGCTCGACCTTCATGTTGTATCTCGGAATCGAAGGCTGCTATGACCAGCTTCCCCACCACACGATCTACATCGCCGCAGACTATCAGAAGAACCTGGACGAGATCGAAAAACTGCAAGTCTTGTCGGAGGATCCGTCGTTTTACGTCCAGAATGCCGGGGTGACCGATCAAACACTGGCCCCTCCCGGCATGAGCACGCTGTATGTCCTGGCCCCGGTGCCTTCGCAGACGTCCAACATCGACTGGAAGACACAAACCCGGCCGTTTCGCGACCGCATGCTTCGCCAACTCGCTCGGCTCGGCCTCCATGATCTTGAAGATCGCATTCGCTACGAGAAGATTACGACGCCCGACGACTGGCGCGCGAGGCACGGCCTGTACCGGGGAGCGACGTTCAGCCTGGCACACAACTTCGGACAGATGCTGCTTGGTCGGCCGCACAACCAGTTTGAAGATCTTAAGCATGTCTACCTCGTTGGCAGCGGAACCCATCCCGGCAGCGGCCTTCCCGTCATCTACGAATCGGCGCGAATCTCGGCCAGGATCATGTGTAAGTCGATGGGGTTGCCGTTTCCGGATCAGGAGACCAACGGAGTTCCCTCGGGCGAAGTGCTACCCAATCATCGGAGCCGAGAAGGCGCGTTCACTCCCTCGGCCATGCAAGAGCCATGACGCCAGATTCTCCAGCAACGCACAAGACTTCGCTTGAGCCGGAAGCAGGTTCACCGTCGCTATCGACGGATCCGGCCTGGGCGGAACATACGCCTTCTTCATCGAACCCGATTAAGGCCTCTGGCCTGGAGTCGGAAGTACACGAGCAGCTCGCGGCGGCCCGCTCCGCGCAGCAAGCCTGGGCCGAATGGACGCCACGGGCTCGGTGTTGCGTCTTGCGGGCGCTGCGCGAAACACTCGCCGGGAACCCGCTGGGGATCGCGTCGGAGTGTGGCCGTGGCGACGTTGTCGAGACCATGACGGCCGAGATCCTGCCCCTGCTCGACGCCTGCCGGTTCCTGGAGGTCGAGGCGCCGCGGATTCTCGCTGAACGCTCGCCAGGTCGGCGTGGACGGCCGAAGTGGTTGTGGGGCACCCGCCTCGCACTCCGGAACGAGCCGGTGGGAGTCGCGTTGATTATCGGGCCGTCCAATTACCCGCTCATGTTACCCGGTATCCAGGCATTGCAGGCTCTTGCCGCGGGCAACGGTGTGCTGCTGAAGCCGGCGCCGGGATGCTCGCAACCGCTCCGATCCCTGGCGAGTATCGTCGAGGCGGCAGGACTGCCCCGCGGATTGGTGCAGATTCTGCCGGAACAGCCGCATGCCGCCACCACGGCGATCGAGCGCGGCGTCGACAAGGTGTTCGTGACGGGCTCCCGCGCGACGGGAAGAGCCCTCGCCCAGCAACTCGCCGGGTCGGTCACGCCGTCGGTGATGGAACTGTCAGGCTGCGATGCGGTTTTCGTGCAGGACGACGCCGACCCGGCGCTGGTGAGCGCTTGTTTGCTATTTGGCGCGAGGCTGAACCAAGGGCGCACTTGCCTTGCCCCGCGGCGCGTGTTCGCGCGCGACCAAATGGTCGATAGGATCTGTTCGATCCTGCGACAAGATATGCGCCAGCACCCACAGAAAGGGTTGGGCGGCACGACGCAGCCATCTAGCCACGCGCGGGGAACGCTGAGGCGTGCTGCTCACGTTATCGACGAGGCGGTGCGCGCCGGTGCTACTCTTGTTGCTGGCGACGTGCAGGTTGTCGATGGTCATCGAGAGTTGCGAAGCCTGGCGATCGTCGACCGAGTCCGGTCGGAGATGAAACTTGCGCAAGAGGACTTGTTCGCGCCGGTCGTCTCATTCATTCGGATCGCGTCGATGGAGCAAGCCCTGCTTGAGAACGCGAAGTGTCCGTTCGCCCTGGGCGCCTCGGTCTTCGGTCATCCGCAGCGTAGCCGCGATCTGGCCCGCCGCGTGCAGGCCGGATGTGTTGTTGTCAACGACATGGTCGTGCCCGCTGCCGATCCGCGCGTCCCCCTCGCTGGCCGAAAAATGAGCGGGCATGGCACGACGCGCGGCGAGGCGGGGCTTCTTGAGATGACGCAAACCAAGGCGATCGTGACCGCCCGTCGCTGGTTCAAGCCGCATCTGCAGCCTCGCGCGCCACAGGACGCCGCTCTTGTCGCGCAGCTCATCGCACTTGAGCACGGCGCCAGCCCCCTGCGCAGATTTCGCTCGTCGCTGCGCTTAATCTCGCTCGCTCTCAGCTCACGTCGATCGCGAACAAGCCACGGAGCCATGGACCATGAAGATGGAAGCTGATGTTGTTGTCGTCGGAGCGGGGCTGGGTGGCCTGGCCGCCGCCTCGACACTCGCCGCACGCGGTTACCAGGTCACGGTCGTGGAAAGGAACGCGTGGCTCGGAGGCAAGTCCGCGGTGTTGGAAGACCGCGGCTACCGCTTCGACATGGGTCCGACGATTCTCACGCTCCCCTCCGTTCTGCGGCGCGTGTTTTCCGAGGCGGGGCGCTCGCTCGACGACTATCTGGAACTGATCCGACTCGACCCGCAGTGGCGTTGCTTTTTTGCGGACAATACGCAGTTCGACCTTGTCGAGTCGGTTCCGGAAATGGCGGCCAGGCTGCGGACATTCTCGGGATCCACCCGCACAGCCGCGGGGTACGAGAAGTTCCATCAAGTTTCGAAGCAACTGGACGAGGTCTCGAATCGGTTCTTCTTCTGGAAAAGCGTCGGCGGCATTGCCGACACCATGGATTTGAAGGGTTCGCTATCGCTGGGTGTGCTCCGCGACGTACTCAGCCTGAGATTCGGCCGGACCGTTTCGGGCCTGGTGCGATCCTACATCCCCGATCAGAGAATCGCCCAGATGATCGATCACTTCACGCAGTACGTTGGCTCCTCGCCCGAGGCTTCACCGGCGGTGCTGTGCGGGATTGCGCACATGCAAACCAACGAGGGGATCTGGTATCCGCGGGGCGGCATCCGCGCTGTTCCCGAAGCGTTGACACGTCTCGGCAAGGAGCAGGACATCCGATATCTCACGGGTCGGATGGTCCGCTCCATCGACTCCGCGGGCGGCCGCGTCAGTGGCGTGACGCTCGATGACGGCCAGACGATCAAGGCCGCCGCGGTGGTGTCGAACTCGGACTGCGTGCGAACACGTGATGAACTGTTGCCAGCCGCGACGAGAGCCGGATTTCTCTCGCGACGGAAGGTTGAAGCGGCCTGCTCCGGAGTCGTCTTGTATCTCGGCTTGCGTCAGAAGTACGACAAGCTGTTGCACCACAATTTCGTCTTCAGCCGCGACCCCCACGCAGAGTTTCAACAGATCTACAGCGAAGGGGAGCCCGCCGAAGATCCCACCTGCTACGTTTGCGCTCCGTCGATGTCGGATGACACCGTCGCACCCGGTGAGGGCGAATCGCTCTATGTGCTTGTGCATACGCCGTACCTGCGAAAGCACCACAACTGGCGGACGATGTTGCCCGGCTACCGCGATGTGATTATCGAGAAACTGAAGAAGACGGCGGGGCTCGAAGACATCGAGGACCGCATCGAAGTCGAGCACGCGCTGACGCCGGAAGACATCGATCGACGCTACCACGTGCTGAAGGGAGCGATCTACGGCCTGGCAAGCCACGGTCGGTTTTTCGGAGCGTTCAAACCGGCGAATCGCGTCCGGGAACTGACCGGACTCTACCTGGCAGGCGGTTCGGCCCATCCGGGGCCCGGCATGCCTATGGTCGTGATGTCAGGTTGGATCGCCGCGGATGCCGTCGATCAGGACTTGCGGGGCGGCCCGACTCAAGATGCACACGACGAAAGTCGCCTGACCGCGTCGCAGGGAGCGCACCAGTGAGCCACCTCTACTTGGGTTCAGGCTATCGCCCGCTGGTTTCACCGGCAACGGGCACGCCAGTCGCTGCCGAACGGGTCGGATACTCCCGGCCTTTCCAACGTGGCGAACCGCCCGCGAGCGAGCGGATGCACGCATACCACTGAATCGCCACGAAGAGCAGCACACCGATCGGATGCAGAACCGCCCCCAGCCGCGACTGGCCGAAGCGACGGGTCGCCATCCAGCGCGGTAGCAGGCTCGCACCGAGCGCCGCCAACGCAGTCGCGAAGACCGGGTAACTGCCTGCTGCCAGGGCACCGACACAAATCACGATCGGTGCCACCTGACCCAGCAAGAGCACGGCCGTGGCGGGAACGATGAGGCCGGGCGCGGCGATGCCCTCGACCGCATTCTTGGCGAGCCCTCGTATCACTTCCGCCGCGTTACGATACATGCGGCAAACCGCCAGGTCCGTGGCGTCGCACAGGTCGGTCAGCAGGCCGGCCTCGCGAAACGCGCGCGGCAGCCGCAACCCGTCGTGCAGAGACTCTCGAATCGCCGCATGGCCGCCCGCTCTATGGTAGCTGCTACGACGCACCATCATGAGTTGGCCGCATCCCGCTGCGTACGCCGGGTGGCGGCTGCGGCGCATCCGGCCCAAGGGGAGAAAACCCAACAAAATGAAGTGCATCAGCGGGATCACCATCCGCTCCACGATCGTGATCGTCTCTTGTCGGGGAAATCCGCTCAGCAGATCGAGCCCCTGCTGCTCCATCGCCGTCGACAGCCGCGCGACCGCCCCCGGCGCCAATCGGACGTCAGCGTCGATAAACAGCAACAGCTCGCCGCTGGCGAGGTCCGCGAGAGTCGCACAGGCAAATTGCTTGCCGCACCAGTGTTCGGGCAAGGGGGGAGCATGCTCGAGCCGCAGCCGAGGATCTGTCGCGGCCAGTTCGAGTACCAATGCCGCGGTGCGGTCGATCGAACCATCGTCCAGGACGATCACTTCCATGTCGTTGGAATCGTCTGCCAGAACGGCACGCAGGCAGTTGCTGATCGATTGCTCTTCGTCGCGGGCCGGAATCAAGATCGAGACCGGCACTGCTGGCGCCGAGGCGTCTTCCAGCGTCTTGAAGCGCCGTAGATTCAATGCGAAGACCGTCGCCGGCAGGGCTGCCGCAAGCAGACTCAAAACGGCCAGGAAAATCATTCGTGTACCGCCGCGTGTTCGGGACGAAACGTCTCGCCTCGCCAGCGAGCCCGCAGCTTCGACCAGAAATCGTAGAATCCGCCGACGCCGGCACGTCCTTGCAGAAGTATTTCGAAGTCGGCCGGGTTGCGGTGGATGGCGATCTGTTGCAGGGCGTCCATCGTCGCTTCCAACTGATCAGCGCAGTGGGCGGTGAGCTGCTTGGCCGAGGTTTCGAGCCGATCGGCTGCACAAAAACTCGGTCCGAACGAAACCAGCAGTTCGGCGTAACGCTCTTCCCAGAAGACGTACTCCACGGCGAGCGGCAATACGGTTGCGGCCGGACACTTTTGCAGCAGGTGACCGATTCCCGGGCGGAGCTGTACTGGGCGCAGGCGAATGTCGGCGAACTCGCCCTGCGCGGTGATCCACAACATCGCGCTTGGCTGATGCAGCAGGGCTACGCCGCGCGTCAAGAACTCTTTCGCTCCGCTGCGAGATGACTGTTCGACTCCGAAGAATCCGATTCGCCCAAGGATTCGGTAGCGACGAAGCGCGCGCTGATCGATCGGTGCAAAGTGGACACGCTCTGGCCACATCTGCGTCGCCAAAAACAGCCCGGTCAAGGGATCCCACCAGGCAGGATGGTTCATCAAGACAACCACGGGTCCGCTGAGATTCGGCGGCGGATAGCCGTGGCGGGCGATTCGGACCGCGTAAAAGTTGCGACGCAAGTAGCGCTTCGCATAGCTGCTGAACTTGCGAAACCACCAGGCGGACACCGGTGGCACATCTTCCTGTCGGTTCGGGTCGGACAGCTCGGCGGGGTCGCGTTGCCGTCGCGCCGTGCCGGGTCTCGAACCATTTGCGTTCACCGTGGGGCCTCCATCGGCCGGTGCCGGCAAGCCGGCTGTTGCGCTCGGGTCGCTCATTCGCCTGCGATTATCTTGAGCGCAGGCAACGATGGCAAGATGGCATAGCGAGATGGCATGGATCTCGGCCGGCGGCCCGGGAGGAAGGGTGGGTTTGAGCTTGATTCGGCAAGGCACTTTTTGGTACTCAACCGCCCCCAAACGACCTAGCAGGAGGACTTCGATGTCAGCGAGATTCGCCAAGCATATCAGCGTGTGGCTGCTCGCCATCGCCGCAAGTGCTATCGCGTACCAGCCTAGCGCGAACGCGGCGGAGCCCCTCGTCTTCGAGGATCAATTCGCCAAGCGCCGGGCCATCGACGATCTGCGGGGCGATGTGGTCGTGCTGATTTACTCGGACCGCGGAGGCGCCGAGGCCAGTCGCGAGCTCGGCGAAAAGCTGCACGTGATGATGCACCCTACCGCCAAGGGAAAAGATCCCAAAGTCGCCATGCAGGCTCCGGTTCGCCCACTGGCGAATCAGCCGCCTGGCGCCCAGACACCCGACGCAAAGATGATTCCGCTGGCTTGCATCGGTGATGTCCCCAACTACATTCGCCCCTTCGTCCGCAGTCGCTTTCGCTCCGTGTCTCCCGACGCCGTGGTCTGGCTGGATCTGAACGACACGATGCGCTCGCGATACACCCTGACTCCCGGGGTTCCCAATCTGATTGTCTTCGACACACAGGGGAGAGAGCGGCACCGCTTGGCCGGGGTGCCCGACGACACGCAGATCGCGCGGTTGGGAAACTATCTCGATGCACTGCGAGCCGAAGGAATACGGTCCGCTCGTGCGCGGACTCAAGCAACCACGACTCGGTGACCTCGCGGGCCAACATCGCTCGCCACAATATCCATGGCCTGCCGTCGCGAGGAATTCAACAACGCTCTAGTGGCCCTCGGCGAACCGATCCGCGGGCAGGCGTTGAGAAATTCGTGGTCGTAGCCCATCCCGCCGCGGTTTCTGCGCGAGAATTGGAGCGACGTAGTCTCTCGCAAAGGCCCGGCTCGACGGACCCCAGTGGCCGCCCAAGTGACCGCTTAAGGCCATGCGAGGTTCGTACGCTATTTCCTGGATACGCGGAACGCCGGGCGAGTCGCGGTGGTCCGGCGGTTCAGCAAATCCGAAAGCGCCGGCTCCAGGCGCCCACACACCATCCATCGTTCCTCCCAGCGTCGTTCCCGCAACGAGCATAATGTCTGCCGGGGCCGTGAAGTTGTAGATGCCTCGCTCTGTGTGGTTCAGCGCGCTCGACGTGTCGTAGTCGGCCG
This sequence comes from Planctomycetota bacterium, assembly GCA_003389325.1. Lineage (GTDB taxonomy): Bacteria > Planctomycetota > Planctomycetia > Pirellulales > PALSA-1355 > LB-PLM-3. The sequence goes on along the minus strand of QQVE01000032.1, from coordinate 9,908 downwards.
ATACGGCCGCGCTGAGCAAGACAGCGTCGGTTACGCGGCGTTCAGCAGGAAGTTTCTCGAGCGTCCACAGAGCCAGGGCACAGCCTCCCGAGTGGCCGATCAAATGGACGGGCCGCCTGGGGTAGCTGTTCTGATACGCCACGATCTTGTCGGCGATTTTCTCGGCGCGCCTCATGTTGTCGTCGCGAGCGTGCAGGTGGACTCCCATCATCAGCGGGTTGCCGCTCGTCCAATCGTAAATTTCGACGGCACTCGGCAAGCCGGAGTCGACGAGCCCTTGCGCAAAACCTTGGATCGCGGAACTCCGACCGTCGATGCCGGGCAGCACGAGCGTGTAGCCCGAATCGAGCCTCTCGGCGGCCGTGTGGTCCGGGAAGGAGGCGCATCCCAGCAGTAGCACGCAGAGTCCGCTCGACCAAAACATCCAAGATGGCATCGCCATGGGTCGTGCGAGTAGACGCCCGGAACGCGTAGCGCCAGGTTCGAAAGTGGAACGGGGGAACGAAACCGACTGTAGAATTTGTTCGGTCTAGGCGGTCAGGCGACATCAAGAAAATGGCCCTGCGGAGGTAATCTGTGGCCAGAATCAGCTTTCATTGCCAGCACGAAACGCCAGATCCTTCCTCCAGCCTCTGCGCTCACACCGCCATGAGCGCTTCGGGGCCTGCATGGACCAGTTCCTATACCAGAGGCAAACCCACCGCGCGATGTTGAACCGGGCCCCGCTGGCCCATGAGGATTGGGAGCATCGCGGACGGCCAATCGAATCCGTTCGATGGTGCGGGTAGGCTTGCGCTGCCGACCGTCGGCAGGTAGTCTAAGGCAAGACTTCGGCGTTTCAGTCGAGCACGCCCGGCTGGAATCGAACCAGCAACCTGCGGATTAGAAGTCCGCTGCTCTATCCGATTGAGCTACGGGCGCTTGGGTGCTTCAGTCTAGCCGATTGGCGAAAGGGCTGAAATCGCCGCAGGTGCGTCGGCGCTTTGCAGCGGAGGAACTCTTGCCGGTCAGTCCTTGGCTGGCTGCTTCTTGGCCTTCGGCTTTTTGTTTATCTATCGGTCGCCCGCTGCCACCAGTCGGGGCCTTCGGCTTCGATTTCAGTATTCAGCTTCACGAGCTTCGCCTTCATCTCGGCGAGCTTCGACCGATGCGTGGAACTGAGGTTCTGGGTCTCCTGCGGGTCGTCCTTGAGATTGTAGAGTTCGAATTTCGTGAGCGGCTCGTCGGCCAGGATTTTCCAGTTGCCCACGCGCATGGCGGTCTTCAACGGCTCGCGGGCAATGGGGCATCGCCAGTAAAGGGGTCGGGCGCGGTCGACGGGGCGGCCTTCGAGCGCGGCGAGCAAATTGCCGCCGTCGAGCACGCGATCCGTGGGCGGCGTGCCGCCGGCGATCTCGGTGGCGGTGACGAAGAGGTCGGAGCCGATCACCGGCACGTCGCACGTGGTGCCGGGCTGGGTCTTGCCCGGCCACCGCACGATTCCCGGGACGCGGATCCCGCCCTCGTAAACCGAGCGCTTGCGACCGCGCAGGCCGCCGGTCGAACCGCGGCCCGGCGTGGTGATGCCGTCCCCTTCCGGACCGTTGTCCGACGTGAAGAAGACAACCGTGTCGTCCGCAAGGTTCAACGCGTCGAGTGCCTGCATCAGCGTGCCGAAGGCGTGATCCAGTTGCGTGACGTTGGCGTGGTGCTCGCGCTGCACCTCGTCGGTCAGGTCCGGATAGCGGGCCTTGAACTCGGGCGCGGACTTGATGGGGTAGTGAGGTTCGTGGGTCCACACCGACAGCAGAAACGGCTGCGACTGGTCGCGATGCTGCTTGAGCCAGGCGATGGCTTCCTCCACGACGAGCGGAGCCGAGTAGCCTGCCAGCGTGCCGACCGGCTGACCGTTGCGGACGAAGTTGCTGGGGTTCTCGTGGCTGGGCGCCGCGTTGTTTTGCGTCGCCATCCACCAGTCGTAGCCGTGATCGTTCGGCTGCGGCTGCGTGGGCTCGTTGAAGTGCCCGTTGAGGTGCCACTTGCCGACGTGGCACGTCGCATAGCCGCGCTCCTTGAGCAGCCTGGGTAGCGCCACCTCGCTGGTTTGCAAATGGATCTCGCTGCCTGCGGGAATCCAGTTGAACACTCCGTTGCGATACGGCGTCCGCCCGGTGACGATCGACGACCGCGACGGACTGCATACGGCGCTGGCGGCATAACACTGCGTGAACCGCGTTCCCTGCTTCGCGAACGCATCGAGGTTCGGCGTCTGAATGATCGGATGGCCGTAGCAGCCCAGATCGCCATAGCCGAGATCATCGGCCAGAAAGATGACGATGTTCGGCCTGGCTTCGGCCGAAGCGGGGGCGGCCCACAGCTGGGCTCCGGCACACCCTAGGCAGACGAGGGCGGCGTACAGGAAAACGATTCTTCGCAACATGGCTGGCACCCCTTGGGAGGTCTGGCGTTCGAGAGGGGCGGGCGCTTGGCATCTCGCGTCCGCTGGCGAGATACGGCCCAACGTGAGATCGCACGCGCCATTCTACACGCCGGCGCTTGGGGACTCTCATCCGAAGACGGGGATTCATCATTGTTCGGCGATCGGGCCCGGTGCAGAATGGTACATGACAAGCTCCCGGACGCGGCCAGCGGTTGGCGAGCCACACTCCACCGGCAATGCAGTCATGACACCAGACGACAAGCTTCCCGACGACGGCGTTCCGCCGGGCGCGGACGACGGCCTGGACGAGTTCGACGAGGAGTTTCTGGCGCAAATCGTCGCGCTCGACGAATCGCTCGAAGGAGGAGAAACCGACGTGCCGTTCGCGGCCTTGTCGGCGGACGAGCGCAAGCGCTTTCGCGACGTGCAAGACTGCCTGTTCCTGCTCGCCGGCGCGCGCGATCGCGAGTCGAACGAGGAGTTGCCGCCGCCGCCCGCTGAGACCGACGAGATTCCGCAGGCGCGGCGGTTCGGCCGGTTCGAGTTGGTGCGCAGGCTGGGCGCGGGCGGTTCGGGCGTCGTGTACCTGGCTCGCGATCCGCAGACCTATCGGCTGGTGGCGCTGAAGGTTCCCCTGCCGGACTGGTTTTGCCGCGACGATCTGGTCGAACGGTTCATGCGCGAGGGCGAGGCGGCGGCCCGATTGAGCCATCCGAACATCGTGACGATCTACGAAGTATCGCACTTTGGGCCGGTGTGCTACATGGCCAGCGAATATTGCCCCGGCGGAAGCCTGGCGGCTTTGCTCGAATTGCAGAGGCGCCCCTGCGATCCGCGCGCGGCGGCCGGACTGATCGTCGAGCTTGCCGGCGCGATGCACCATGCCCACTTACGAGGCGTGTTGCACCGGGATCTCAAGCCCGAGAATGTGTTGCTCGTTCCCAAGCGACCGAACGTCGACGCCGGGCAAGCCTCGTTATCGGATTACGTCGCCAAGATCGCCGACTTCGGTTTGGCCAAGCTTGGAGACGATGCCGACGACGATACCAGGTCCAACGCGATCCTCGGCACCGTGTTGTACATGTCGCCCGAGCAAGCCCGCGGCAGCGTGCGCGAGATTACCGCTCAGACCGACGTGCATGCCTTGGGAGCGATGCTGTACGAGTTGCTGACCGGAGAGCCGCCGCTGCGCGGATCGACGAAGCTCAAAACGCTGCAACTCATCGCAACGGCCGATCCGCTGTCGCCAAGAAGATTGCAGCCGCGCATCCCATCGGATCTGGCCGCGATTTGCCTGAAGTGTCTCGAGAAAGAGCCCCCGCGCCGCTACGCTTCGGCGGCCGCATTAAGCGAGGACTTGCAGCGCTTTCTGGCTGGCGAACCAACCGTGGCCCGCAGGCTGAGCCCCTGGGCGGTTTCCTGGCGATGGATGCAGCAGCATCCGGCCCGAACGGCGCTGGTGGCCGTGTCGCTGGCGGCTTTAATTGTCGTTTTTGTCAGCACGACCGCCTACAACGCCCGGCTCGAGGCGGCGCTCGACTACGCCTACCGGGAATCGACGCAGCGGAAACAGCTACTCTACTCGGCCGATATTCGGCTTGCGCAAGACGCCTGGAAGGCGAACGAGTTTCGCCAATGCATGCGAATCCTTTCGAAGCACGTGCCCCGCGGCGGCGAGCCCGACTTGCGCGAGTTTGGCTGGCACTATCTGTACCGGCAATGCGACCTGGAATTGAAGACCCTCCGCGGACACCAGGGCGACGTCTACTGCGTGCAGTTTGCGCCTGACGGCGAAACGCTGTTTAGTTGCGGCAAGGACCGGACGATTCGTGCGTGGGAGGCCGCCAGCGGCAAGCTGCTGCGCACGTTCCGCGGGCACCAAGGCGAAGTGAATACGGTCGCCGCCGTTTCCGCCGCCCTGGTCGCCTCGGCCAGCGATGACGGCACGGTGCGCCTCTGGGATGCCGACTCGGGCAACGAAGTCCGACGACTCGAGGGACACGACGCGATCGTGTTCGGCATGGACGTCACGAGCGACGGCCGCTGGCTGGTCTCGGGCGATCAGGCGGGAACGATTCGCCTGTGGGACTTGAAGACCGGCGAGCAGCAGTGGTCGCGCGAGAAGCTCTCGCCGATCGAATCTTTGTCCTTCTCCCCGCGCGACGAAGCGATCGTGTCGGGACACAGCGATGGCAGCGTATGCTGGTGGACGCGAAACGGCGACCTGGTGCACGAGGGGATCGGAGACAAGGAAGGGGCTCCAGTAACGGCGGCCTACTCGCCGGTCGTCTCCCGGGTGGCAGTGGCCGGAAGGCTTGGAACCCTGGGGATCCATCGGCACAGTGCGCCCGGCTGGCGTGAAGTCGCCTCGGATGAGCTCGATCGGAAGGCCATCGGGATTCATGGGCTTGCGTTCTCGCCGCGCGACAACACGCTGGCTGTGGGACGTCGCGACGGGCTGGTGGAACTTTGGCATGCTGGTGCCAGCCAACTGACTCCAGCGCGCGTGCTTTCCGGCCACGGCTCGCGCGTGTGGAACGTGGCCTGGTCGCCCGACGGCCGAATGCTCGCCTCGGCGGCGTCCGACGGCTCGATCAAGTTGTGGGACGGCACGCGCGTCCGCCCGTGGTGCCGCACCTATCCGTCGCTGACCGCGGGCATTCGCTGTGAGGCCGTATCGCCCGACGGCATGGTGCTTCTGACCGGCGACGAAGAGGGCCAATTGCACCTCTGGAACCGATCGAGGCGGTGGATTCAACACCACGTCTCGGTCGATGACGACGCGGTGGTCGGCGTCGCGGTTCTGCCCGAGGGGAATGCGGCGATCACGACTGGCGCCTATTCGGGGGTCCATCGCTGGAATCTCGCGGACGGGAAGTTGACACACCTGGCTGAGCTTCCCGACCTTGCTTACGCGCAAGCGATCTCCGGCGACGGTGCGACCGTGGCCGTGGGCTGCGAGCAGTCCACCGCCGTCGTGCTCGATGCCGCGTCGGGGAGCATCAAGCGCCAGATTCGCACCGGTTCGCTGGCCGTCAAGCGACTCGCGCTGTCGCACGACGGGAGGCTCTTGGCCACGGCCGGCGTCGGCGAGCGAATCGAACTGTGGGACACCACCAGCGGCCAGCGGTTGCAGGAATTTGCCGGCCACGCGAACCGCACGCTCTGCCTCGTCTTCTCGCCAGACGACCGGATGCTCGCCTCGGGCGGTTCCGATCAGGACGTGCGGCTATGGGACATTGCCTCGGGAACGCTGATCGACACGCTCGTCGGCCAGTCCGCGGCGATCGAGGCCCTGGCGATCAGTCCCGATGGTCGCAACCTCGTCAGCGGCAGTTCCGAACCCGCCTTCCTGCAGCTTTGGGATCTTCGCACGCGGCAGCCGCTGCTGAGCACGGGAAAAGCGCTCGACACGGTCAACGCGCTGGCCTTCACGCCGGACGGCCGCACCGTGATCGCGGCCTCGGCAACCGGAAAGTTGACCGAGTGGTCGCTCGACAAACCCGATCCTCTCGGCGAAAGCGACGAACGCGAGCCGGTGGCGCTGCGTCCGGCAATGTTCGGCCACCCGGATTCCTCAAGCGATGCCGTGTTGCTCGAAACGATGCAAGCCGCACACCGCTATGCTCGCCAGGCGGGTTTCGTCACGGGCTATCCGACCTTTCACCGCGATCAGGACGGGACGACCGGCACCATGCGGGTCGTGCTCTTCAACGGCGAGAATGCGCGAACCATCTCCATGTCGCTCGATGAATTCTGCACGGCCATGGCATCTGCCGAGCCCAATCGGTATGCCCCGCAGATGGTGCCGCGAGTATTGCAGTCTCACGATCCCTGGTTCCACAGCCGAGGCTACAAAGCCGCGTTGCCTGCCTTCTTTGCCGAAACGAGCGAGAACGGCGAGCCCCGTTTCGAAGTGACGTTGCTGAGAAGCCAGTCCTACAAGCGGCGCGAGATTCCGCTCGACGAGATCGAAGCTCTGGAAGACGGTGAGGCCGTCTTCCGTCGGGTGCACTCGTGGGCCGTCGAGAACGGTCGGCTCTCGGGTTTTCCGACGTTCATCGTCGAAGACGATAAGCTGTCGTGCATCGTCATCGACAAGGATCAAGCGACGCTGCGGGATGTGCCCATCGACGAACTGCTCGTCGGTCGCGACCCATAGGCTCGAGTCGCTCTAACAGCCGGCCAATCTGCGCCGAGGAGGGCTCGACTAGCGAGCCAGGGCGTGCTCGACTAGCGAGCCAGGGCGTGCTTGATTAGCGAGCCAGGGCGTGCTTGATTAGTGAGCCGGGGCGTGCTTGATTAGTGAGAATGAGCAGAGGCTCGACGACCCGTCTTCATCCTGCGGCGCATCCGCACGACCAAGGGCAAGCTTGCCAATCCCATGCCGGCCAGCACCAGCGTGCTGGGCTCGGGCACCAGCGGCCCGAACGATGCGACCGAGACCACGGTGCCGTCGATGACCGAGGCGAACGTGGGCTCAAACAGCGGAGCATCGGTCTGCACGACCAGCAACGCCGAGGTGGTGCCCGGTGTCAACGTGCCGGCGCCGACAGGGGCCCCGATGAACGTAAAGCCCAGCACGTCGCCGGCGATGCTGCGATTGTTCAGCGTCGGCACGATGTCGACCGTGGGGATCTGAAAGCTGACGTCGGTCAGGAACCCGAGGTAGTCGTTGATGGTCAGCCGTTCGATCTCGCCGGAGCTGACCGCATCGTTGGTCAGCAGGTAAGTGAACGTGAGCCCGCCGTAGGGATTCGACGCATCGCCAGCGAGCACGGTCGAGGTGAGGGTTCCGCTGTACTGCGCGGTGGCAAAGGGCACAGGAACGCCGCCGGCCACGACGATCCCACCGATGGGATCCGGTTCGCCGACAGCAAAGGCCGTAGCGCCCGGAAAGAGAGGCACGGCCAGAGCCGGGGCAGCCAAGGCTGCCAGGCAGACAAAGAGGGCGACCCGAATCAGGTCGCGTTGTCGGTTCCGGCTCATTAGCGTGAACTCCGTTAGATCGCTTGATGCTTAGGTCTTTGTAAGTCGAATTCAGCAAACGCCTAACGAGCTCCGTCTCGCCGAGGGTGTCGTCCTTGCAGCTCCCTCCTACTCTCTAAGGGGCGGGTCGACCGACAATCCGGACGCAAAATCGGAAAATTCTTGAAATTCGCTAGATTCTTCCCCCTCTCCCGTCCCGCTGAGATCGCTGTCGGTACCACCCGCGGAAGGTCCCCGCTGCTGAGCCGTGTTCTCGGCGGCCGCCAATGCCGCGTTACGCCCCCAGCCCGAGCCGGGGTGTCGCCGGGACATTTCGATGGGGCGCGAGGGCTCCTGCGCGCCGCCATCGCTCGCCTGCGACGCGTTCGCCGAGGGTTGCTCCAGGCCCACCATCGCCAGCGGCGCCGCCGGCGGGTCCGCCAAGTTTATCTTCGTCAGCGTCCCCGCATTGTTTCGGGCAATCAACTGGTCCACCGCATTAACCAGGCCGCTACGGTCGTAGTCGTAGAGGTTGGTGATGGCCGCGCCGAAGCCGGAATTGTTTCGAGCCGCGATCTCATCGACGGCACTGGTGATCGCCAAGCTGGGCGTACCGCTGCCGGCGTCGCCGACGCGGTTGCCGAAGTAAAAGCGATCGCTCTGGGCCAGGCCCGTGTTCGTATTGTTGCCTCCCGCGGCATCGTTGCCTTCGACGACGACTTCCAGCCAGCGGTTGGTGATCGCTCCGGCGGCCCACACCACGACGACGCGGTCGCTGCCGCCGGCACCTTCGCCGGGCCGAACGCTGAAGCCGCTGGGCGCTGGGGCCGCTTGCCACAAGCTGGGCATGTTGTTGGCCACCGTCTGCGCGCTCATCTTGAACGTAAAGTCGTCGACGCCCAGCGGGCCCTCGGCTCCGGCCACGTCGATCATGATGCCGTTGATGCCGCGCGAGTAGCTGGTGATGTTGTCGAACGTGGCCAGGCCCGAGCCCGGCAGGTAGGCCGACTTGTCGGGGGCGATCGCGTTGTCGTCGCTGGCATTGATGGCCGTGCCGAATCCATCGAACGACGACTGGTTGTAGAAGACTTGCCGGCCGACGACGGCCGCCGCCGCTTCGAAGCGCCTGGCATAGATCCCCGTTCCGCTCCCATCCTGGTCGTAGCTGTGCCAGGCAGCCACAAAATCGCCGTCGGCGTCCATGGCCACCGCAGGCGCGACTTGTGCGTTCTCGGCGACCGAATTGACGCGAAACTCCTCGCCTTTGGGCAGTCCCGCCACCGTGAAGCATTGGGCGTAAATGCCGTAGCCGTCGCCATCCTGCCCGTCGCTTTGCCAGATGACGACGAAATCGCCGTCCGGCTCGATGGCCACGTCCGGTTCGTTCTGCTGGCCGGTCGTGAACGTGTTGACCTGGAACTCGCCGCTTTGGGGCGTGCCGTCGGCGCCGTACGGGCGGGCAAAGATGCCGTCGAAGCTGCCGTCTTGAAACACGCTGAACCAGGCAACCACGAAGTCGCCCTCATCGTTCATGGCCACCGCCGGCGAGCGCTGAAAACTCGTGGTGTAGGTATTGATCTGGAAGGCCCCGCCCAAGGTGCCGCCTCCCGCGTCGTAGCGCTGCCCGTACACGCCCCAACTGCTTCCGTCCTCGAACGAGCTTTGCCAGACGACCACAAAGCTGCCGTCGGCCGCGATGGCCACGTCGGGATGCGACTGGTCGAACGACGTGTAGCCCGTGTTGACCAGAAACTCGTCTCCCTCGGGCACGCCCACCGCGTCGAACCGCCGGGCGACGACGCCAAAGCCGCTGGCGTCGGCATCGTAGCTTTGCCAGGCGACGACGAAATCACCCGTCGGATCGACGGCCACCGCGGGCATGGCCTGGTCGCCGGCGGTCTGCGTGTTCACGCGAAACTCTCCACCCAGCGGCCCGCCCGCGGCGTTGTATCGCTGGGCATAGATGCCGCCCTCGCTGCCGTCCTGGTCCTCGCTTCGCCAGGCGATGACGAAGTTGCCGTCGTCGTCGACGTCCAGGGCAGGGGACGTCTGATCGCCGGTTGTATAGGAGTTCACGCGGAACTCGCCGCCCTGGGGCACCCCATCGGCGCCAAACCGCTGGGCATAGATGCCCTGGCCGCTCCCGTCCTGGTCCTGGCTTTGCCAGGCGACGATGAAGTTGCCGGCCGGGTCCGCGGCGATCGCGGCGCTTTGTTGATCGAGCAGCGTGTGCGAGTTGACCAGAAAGTCGCCGCCGAGCGGAACGCCGCTGAGCAGTCGTCGTTGCTCGAGCGGTTCGAAATGCATCGATCGGCGCGCTGCTCGCCCGCGCGGAGCGAAACCCTGAAAGCGACGGCGACGTGTCACGAGGCTGTCCTCCCGGCCGACACGGTAGGAGACCCAATGGGATTGTGCCATTGACGCCACGCGCGCCAAGCAACTCGCATTGTCCTACCGGGCATCGAATGATCGTCCGGCCGATCTTAGCCGCGCCGGCGTCCGCGGCGCATCCGCGCGACCA
>QQVE01000023.1 GCA_003389325.1 Planctomycetota bacterium | reverse complement strand
CAACTTCAACCTCGCCCCGTGCGCACAAAGCTCCGCACGGCTCGCGACCCACTCGCGCAGCAACACCCGACGGCCCTCCACCCCGCGCGACCGTCACCGCCCTACTAATCGGCAAACTCCAACACACACTTTCGCCTCAAGCGCAAATTTCGTTTCAGCGGAGTGCCCTCAGATCGCGTGGCTTTCCCAACTTCTTGTTGTTTGAGAAGTATTAGGAAACGGTGGCAATATTGCGGCCCCACGGTAACGAAAGATGGGGGGATTTCCTGGGCGTTGGAAAGTGTTTGACAATGCGAGGGGGTGCGCGTATCGTGAAGTTCTGGGTCCCTGATCGCACGTTTGGGGTTGGTTGTTTTCGACTGGCATGGTGCGAAAGGGGACGCGTGCTTTCCTTGGGAGGCAATTCAGGACAATTGCCTGTGAGCGGAGGCAGCCGAGAAGGTTGTCTGCAATCCGCTGAGTTCGGCGTGCCCGTTCGGGAGTGACTCGTCACACGCCGCAAATTCGAGCTCGTACAAGGAACACTCACAGGAACAGGCGACCGCTCACTTCGACGATGCAACCTGCTTGACGTGCTGCCCAGGCCGGCGCTTGCTAGCGAGGCCGGTTACCGCGTGCCGCCGTCGACTCCGTCCCGTTTCGCAACCCACGCTTTCAGGCGACCACTGGAGAAGCTTCCCGATGGCGGAACAAAGTAGTCCCCAACCTAGCCTCACCGACACGCTCAAGAAGAACTCCGATCAAGTCGTGCCGTGGGCCGTCCTGGTTGGTCTGATGGGCGTGTTGATTTACACGTACTGGAATTCGCTGGACTACCGGGGTGCCAAGCAGTTTTGGGACAACCCCAAGTACTCGCACGGCTGGCTGGTCCCGATTTTTACCGTGATCCTGATGTGGATGCGGTACGAGCCGTTCGGCAAGGTGACGACGACGGCTCGTTGGGCCGGCGTGGGCTTGCTGGCGGCCGGCCTCGGCATGCGGCTGGGAGCGACTTACTTTCCCAACCACGTGCCGGAGATGGTGTCGTTCGTGCCTTCGGTGGCGGGCGTGTTCCTGCTGGTTGGCGGTTGGCAGACGCTTCGCTGGGCGGGGCCTCCCATCGCGTTTTTGATTTTCATGTTTCCCTTGCCGGGCTTCCTGGATGCCAGATTGCTCGCGCCGTTGCAGCAGTTGGCCACGATCGCCAGCACCTACACCTTGCAGACGATGGGCATCTCTGCCTTCTACGAGGGAAATCGCATCGCGATCAACAACGGCGAAGTGACTCTCGGCGTCGTCGAAGCCTGTAGCGGACTGCGGATGCTGACGATCTTCGTGGCGCTGGCCGTGGCGATCACGCTGGTCACCGAGCGGCCCATGTGGGAGCGCGTGGTGATCGTGCTCAGCGCCGTGCCGATCGCGTTGATCGTGAACATCACGCGGATCACCGTGACGGCGATCTTGCACCTGACCGCCGGGCACGACCTGGCCGATCTCGTGTTTCACGACCTGGCCGGCTGGTTCATGATGCCGATGGCGTTGGGGCTGTTGTACGTAGAGTTTCAAATTCTGTCGCACTTGCTCATTGAAGAGGGCGACTCCGGTCCGCTCCAGGTGGCTTAAGCGCGTGTGGCAATTCGACCACACCGCGCACCGGTTGGCGATGCCAAAAGGCAACGGGCCGCCGGCAGCGGATGCATGCCCGAAGAGCGACAAAGCGGGACTTGCTAATCACTTGAGAAGCCGACATCGGGGGTCGCTGGCGGGTGGTCCGCCGCTTGCGGCAGTCGAACCCAGCGCGGTCGCTCACGCAGTCCCCCGCTTCGTAACCCTGGAATCGAAAGCAGGTTGAACATGGCTCCCACGGATCCCACTTCCGACCCGGGCGATTTCCAGCAGGGTCCTCACGATGCCGCGCAAGGCGGCGAGGGGGGCAACGGCGGAACGATTCACCCCACCGGCGGCATGCTCGCGCCGATCGGCGGAAACAACCTTCCGGCGATCTCGAACCCGAACTGGTCGTACGGTCCGCCGCCGCGTCCCGAGATTCTGTCGTCGAAGCCGAACCCGCTCGAATTGTGGCACGCCCTGCGTCGGCGCTGGACGCTGGCGGTGGGCTTGGGGGTGACGGTCGCGACCCTGGCCGCGGGGCTGCTGTGGTTCCTGTTACCGGTCAAGTACGAGGCGTTCGCCCTGGTGCAGGTCTCGGGACAGGAGCCCTCGGTGCTCGACAAGGAGCGCGTGGCCCAGGAGGAGTTCGCCGTTTTCAAGCGGACGCAACAACAGCTTATCGTCAGCGGGCCTGTGCTCAGCAGCGTGCTGCGCGACCCCGAAATCGACCGGCTGGGGACGATCAAGGAGCATCCCGAAGACCCCGTTTCCTGGCTGCGCGACGAATTGGTGATCGACTATCCCGGCGACGCCGAACTGATGCGGGTGAGCATGAAGGGAAAGAGTCCCTCGGACACAGTCAAGATCGTCAACGCGGTCGTGGATGCGTACATCGAGGAGATTGTTGAGAAGAAGAAGAACGAACAGCTCGCCCGCAACGACGAGCTGCGCCGGGCGTTTGAGCAGCATGCGGCCACGCACACGGCCTTGATGAAGTCACTACAGACGCAGGCCGCGGTTCACGGCACGGAGGACTCAGAGGAAGCCCAGGTCAAGAAGCAACTGGCGATGGAGGATCTGCACTTCGCGATCCGCGAGCGCCAGAATATTCTCGATCAGATTTCGATGGCCGACGTCGACATCTTAATGGCCAAGACGCGCAAGGAGCACCCGGAGCACGCGAAACCGCCCGATGCGATGATCGAGGCCGAGTTGCAGCGCGACCCGGTGATCATGCAGTTGACACAGCAGTTGGGGCAATACCAGGACTACCTCAACCAGGTGCGAACCCACGTCGTCAATGCCGACGTCGACTACGTGCGCAACCTGCAGCGGCAGATTTTGCATCTGGAAGAAGGCATCGAGGAGCGCAAGACAGAATTGCGGCCGCGTTTGCTCGAGATGCTCGTGGCCCGTGCGCTGCAACGGAAAGAGGACCTGGAACCGCTGAGCCTTGAGCACCTGGAGGAAAAGAAAAAGTACCTCGAGGAAGAGCTCGCCAAGGTCGAGGAGAACGTGGCGAAGAAGACGGCCGAGGTTTCGAAGCTGAAGAGTTCCGCTGCGGAAGTCACGGCTTTGCAGGAGGAAGTCGAGGCCTCGCGGCTGTTGAAAAACGAGTTGGCCGCCAAGCTGGACCGAGCCGACCTCGAAGAGCGGCTGGCTCAAGACCGCATCAAAAAGCTCGACGACGCGATTCTGGAGAATAGCCGCGGCGACGCGATGCGAAAGTATATCGCCGTGGTTTTCGCCGGCATTCTCAGCTTCAGCCTGGTGCTGCTCGGCGTGGCCGTGGCCGAATTCCAGTCGCGCAAGATCAACTCGGTCGACGAGGTGAACGACGGGCTGGGCATTCGCGTGATGGGCGAGCTGCCGAATATCTCCGGCCGGGCGTTCCGCCGCATCCGCGGCGGCAAGGGGCCCGCGGTGCTCAAGGCCCTGATGGCCGAACGCATCGACGGCACCCGGACCGCGCTGATTCATACCACGGCAGCCGAATCGCCGCGCGTGGTGATGGTCACCAGCGCCGAGCCGCGCGAAGGAAAGACGACCACCAGCTCGCAGTTGGCGGCCAGCCTGGCACGCAGCGGGCGACGGACCCTGTTGATCGACGCCGACATCCGCAATCCCGGCGTGCACCGCGTGTTCGAGCTGCCGCAGGATCCGGGCCTGAGCGAGCTGCTGCGGGGCGAATCGGAGCGCGACGCGGTGATTCATCCGACGCGGACGGCCAACCTGTGGCTGATGCCGGCCGGGCGTTGCGATCTGCGCAGCGTGCAGGCGCTGTCGAGCTCGTTTCTGGGGACGACCATCGCCGCGCTGTCGGTGCAGTTCGACTACGTGGTGATCGATGCCGGCCCCGTGCTGAAAGTGACCGACCCGTTGCTGATCGGCCAGCATGTCGACGCCTGCATCGTCTCGGTGCTGCGCGACGTGAGCAAAGTGCCCAACCTGTACGAGGCGGTCGAGCGGCTGCGCTCGGTGGGCATCAACGTGCTGGGCTCGGTGGTCAACGGCGTGAAGGACGACGTGGCGCGGCACGGCGTCGAGCTGCTGATGGCGGCCGAAACGCCGAACAAGAGCCCGTCGGAGACGGAGGAGCCGTCCGAGACGTCGTCGTAACGCGATTCTCACTCGGCGGAGTGTTGAACGCCGTCGAAAGCCGCGGATATGATGGAAACCAACAGCTAACCAACACCTCCTGACGAAACACGGTGAAACTGATGTCTGACTCGAGGCGATCGAACCTGATGCTCGCGCTGCCGGCCGCGGCCGCGGTGTTGATGATGGGGGTTTCGTGCTACTACCAGGGTATCTGGTCCGAGCGGTGGGGCGAGTTCCCCGAATTGCAGATCTATGCCGACCAGTTGCCCGAGGTGCCCATGGACGTGGGCGAATGGCACGCAATCGACGCCGGCAAGAGCGACGAGCGGACCCGAACGATTTCGGGTGCCGTGGGTGAGCTGAACCGCGTGTACACCAACCCGGCCGGCAAGGAAGTGCGGGTGATGATCATGTGCGCCCGCTTCCGCGACGTGTTCTACCACACGCCCGACCGCTGCTACCCGGCGGCCGGATTCGAGATGCTCTCCGAGCCGCAGCACGAGGTGATCGTGCTGTCGAACGGGAAAGACGCCGAGTTCTTCACGACGACGTTCCGCAAATCGGAAGTGACCGGCACGCACGAAGAGCGCGGCTACTGGTCGTGGACGGCCGACGGCACTTGGAAAGCCCCCAGCCAGGAGAAGATCGAATTCGCCGGCACGCGGGCCCTGTACAAGATCTACGTGTTCGGCAACATGCCGCCGGGTGAACGCCGCGAGGAACACGAGTACGTGAAGGACTTCATCGCGCAGTTCATGCCGGCGGTCACGACCGCACTGCGGCCCGGCTTTGAAAAGGCCGAGCGGGCCCGCAACGGCGAGCTCGTCGAGGCATCTTCGCAAGACGCGCCGGCCGAGGGCGACGCGGAGCCGGAGGCGGAGTCGTCGGAGATCACCGTCGAGGAGTTGGATGTCGAGCCGGCCACGGAAGAGGAAGCGGAGCCAGCTGCCTGAGGCGGCGGGCGACGGTTTGGCATCAATCCGAAAGCAACAACAAAACGACTGGCCGACCTTGTGGTCGACCAGTCGTTTCTTTATGCAGCTTGCTGAAGCAGGCGCGGTGACGATCAGAACACGTCTTCGTCGGTGAGGGGCTTGAGCCTTCCAGACCCCGTCAGCCAGCCGTTGGGATAGATCAAATCGACGGGCCTCATCGTCGTCGTGTCCGGAACGCGGAACTTAGCCCCGGCGTTGTAGGGGGCCATGAGCAGACAAAACACGCGGTATTCGATCTCGTCACTCATGAACTTTGCCGAGGTATCACACATGGTGACGATGAATCCGCCGGAATGGTTGCTGGACGGGCGCCCCCACGTCCGGTCGGAGGGAGGCCCGGTGGCCGGCTGATTGAGAATCTTACCTGGAGGGCCGCCGGGCACGGTGCCCCAACTGGGGTCCGTCGGCGGCTGGGGTGTCGGTTGAATCCAGGTGACGGTTTGCCACCAGGACTGGCCGTTTACCGGCGGACCAGGTTGCAAGGGGTAGGGCTCCGGATAGCTGGCCGGCGGGGTCAGCACTCCGACAACGGCCCAGTCACGCGCATTAAGGTTCTCGGTGAGCATCAGCGTGGAGGTGTTGCCATCATGGCGGCTGAGGTAGGACATGTCGATCGGCGCCGTCTTCTTCGCGAAGCCTTGTGAAGGCGAGAACGCGTCAAAAAATACGGCGTTCTCCTGGTAGTCCATCGCATAGTCGCTATCGACGTAGTCGTGAATGCCGCCATTCACGACATAGCTCAGGGGGGCTTGCGAATCCGACGGATCGCGTGATGGGCAGGTTAGTATTCCCACCTCCGCGCCCTCCAGGGTATCCCAGTCGTTCTGCTGAAAGACCTGGTACAGGGGTGCCTGCTCGAGGTATGTCAGCATGGGCGGCACCCAGCCTACAGCCTGCGGCCCGACTCCTGCTGCCGCGAACTTGCCGGCCGGATCCGGCTGCTGGCTGAATGACGGCGGGAAATGCTGCTTGGCCGTAACGTAGCTGGTCATGGCCTGGCCGATTTGCCGCTGATTGTTGATGCACTCGTTGCGGCGGGCGGCATTGCGGGCGGCCATCACGGCGGGGATCAGCAGGCCCACGAGCATGGCGATGATGGTGATGACGACGAGCAGCTCGACCAGCGTAAAACCACGGTGCCGTGGTCGCGGGAGTGAAACCGCCCCGTCAGACGAGTAAGAAGAACGCCGTTGCATGGCTCAGATCCTCGCGTGCCAGAAGTGATGCCCCTTGCTGCCTGTGCAAGCTGTCCAGTTTCCATTGTCTCAGGATTTGCCACGATTTCCAGTGGGATTGGTTGAATCGCAGGGCGCAACAGGGGCTGCGCAAGGGGACACCGCGCCGCTGCGCCGTAACGCGAGCTCTCGGCGGGATCGTGGCCGGCGAGGGGGGGTTGCGCGAATCGGGGCGCCGACTTGCGAGCGGGGGGCCGGAAAACGGATATAATGAAATCCGTGCTTCGGCACGGTTTCTCGACCCCCGCAGGACGGCACGATGACCACGCTCGAGAGAGAAGTTCGCAGGGTCCGGCGACGGCTGCTACTACAGGCGTTTTCCCGCCACCTGGCCTGGTGCTGGTTCGCCGCGCTGCTATTGGCCGCCGCGGCGATTGCCGTGGGGAAGTATCGGGCGCCGATGAGCCAACAGGCCTGGGCCACTGCATGGCTGGTCTCGGCCGCCGTCGGCGGATTGCTGGCGGCCGCCGCGTGGAGCTACGTCCGGCGCGGCAGCGCGACGGCAGCGGCCATCGAACTCGATCGCCGCCTGGGGCTCAAGGAACGGGTTTCCAGTACCCTGGCGCTGAGCGAAGCGGAGCAACAATCGCCCGTCGGTCAAGCGCTCATCTCGGATGCTAACCACCGCCTGCGTCACGCGAGCGTGGCGGAGGCTTTTCAGCTTCGACCCGACCGCAAGGCGCTGCTGCCGATCGTGGCGGCGTCGCTCGCTTTCCTGCTGGCTGCCTTCGTGCCCGTGCGTGTTTCGCAGTCCGAGGCCAAAGCTTCGATCGCGGCCAAAAAGCAATCGAAGCAGGCGACCCAGTCGCTGGCCAAGAAGCTCTCCGAGCGTCGGAAGCAAACCGTCGCCAAAGGCCTGCGCGAGGCCGAATCGATCGCCAAGCTCGAGGCCGGCGTCAACGAGTTGGCCCGGAGCGAGCCCAAGGACCGCAAGCAAACGCTGGTGGAGCTCAACGATCTGGTCAAGGAAGCTCAACAGCGCCGCGACAAACTCTCGGGTACCGAGGACCTGAAGAAACACCTGGCGGGCTTGAAGGACCTCAAGCAAGGCCCGGCCGAGAAGTTGGGCAAGGCCGTGAAGCACGGCGATTTCGACAAGGCCCTGGAGGAAATCAAGAAGCTCCGCGAGGAGCTGGCGGGCGAAAAACTGTCGCCCGAGGCTCAGCAGGCGCTGGCCGAGCAAATGCGCGGGCTTGAGCAGGCGCTCAAGCAAAAGGCCGAGGCGCACGAGCGGCTGGTCCAGGAATTGAACGAGCAAATGAAGGCCCAGCGAGAGGCAGGCAACGAAGCCCAAGCACAGAAGCTGCAGGAACAGCTCGACAAGCTCGCGGCCCAGAAACCGCAGATGGAACAATTGGCCCAGATGGCCCAGCAACTGGAACAGGCCGCCGGCGCCATGGAAAACGGCGACTGCCAGCAGGCGGGCGAGTGTCTGAATCAGTTGGGCGACCAACTGGCCGGCATGCAAGAGAATTTGCAAGAGATGCAGGCCCTGGACATGGCGCTTGAGGAAGTGGCTGACTGCAAACGAGCCATGGCCTGCAAAGAGTGCAACGGCCAAGGCTGCGGCGCCTGCCAGGGGGGCGACGATTGGACGAAGCGATTCGGGGAGCTCGACCCGCGCATGGTCCAGCGCGGCGGCGGCCAGGGCATCGGCGTCGGCGTGGGGCCGGGCATCGGGCCCGAGACCGACCCCGAGGGCAACTTCTACGATTCGGACGTCAAGCAGCAGCCTGGGCGCGGCGGTGCCAAGGTCGTCGGTGAGGCCGATGGTCCGAATCGTAAGGGTCAGGTGCGGGAGGAGATCCAAACCGAGTTTTCCGCCGCCGAACAGAACGGCGAGGACGCGCTGAGCGAACAGCGTTTGCCGCACGACTACCGCGATCACGCCAAGACCTATTTCGACGCCTTGCGCGACGGGAAGCCGTAGCCGGCCGGCGCAACGAATCCGGCCGATCCGCCGCATCGCGCGGCGCGTTTCTTCGCCGCCGGGGCCTCGTAGGGTAAAATGGCAGGGAGGGCCGCTGCAGGCCGCCGCTTGCTCCCGTCGATCGATTGCACCTCTGGATTCGCCATGAACTTCTATCTGACCTCCCTGGCATTTCTCATCGCCGCGGCGCCGGTCAAGACCGACGTCGTCGAGAAGAAATTCAGCGACGGCAGCGTGCGCCAGCGCACCGAAGTCGTGCTGGACGACCGGGGCTTCGAAATCCCCCACGGCAAGCGCATTCGCTTCTACACCGATGGCGAGAAGGCCCAGGAGGACACGTTTGTCAACGGCGTGCGGCACGGACCCTGGATCGAATGGTACGGCAACGGCCAGAAGAGCGGCGAGGGCACGTACGAAAACGGGCACAAGCAGGGGACCGAGCGCCGCTACCTGATGGACGGCACGCTGTTCGTCGAGAGCAACTACGACAAGGGGCAGCGCCACGGGCTGCAGACCAAGTGGTTCGCCCCGGACGTCAAGCGCTTGGAGGTCAACTACAAACACGGCCTCAAACACGGACGCATGACCGAGTGGTATCCCAACGGCCGACGGCGGTTCGTCATCCACTACGAGGACGGTCTGAAGCACGGCCGGGAAACCATGTGGTTTTCCAACGAGCAAGAGCAGATGCGGTTCGACGCTAACTACGATCACGGACGCAAGACCGGCGTGGTGAACGAGTGGTATTCCGACGGCACGCCGAAGCTCACGATTGAATACAAGAACGGTGCCCGCCACGGCAAGTCGACCGCCTGGTACCCGAATGGAAACGTGCAGGTCGAGGGCCGGTACAAGAACGGCACGCAGGACGGTGTGTGGCACGAATGGTTCGACGACCAGACCCGCTCCGGCGACCTGCAGTTCGACGAGGGGCAGTTCGACGGCGTGCAGACCTATTGGCACCGCAACGGCCAGAAGCGGATGGAACTACCGTTCAACCGCGGCGTTCAGGAAGGCACGTGGAACGAATGGTACGAGAACGGCCAGCTCCGCGGCACCGGCCAGTACGTGAACGGCAAACGGCACGGCGAAACCAAGTACTGGCACGAGGACGGCACTCCTGCCTCGCTCAGCATGCACGATCAAGGCGTTCGCATCGGCACCTGGAAGGCCTGGGACGAGGACGGGAACCTCACCGCCGAGATCGAGCACGAGGACGGCATCCCCCTCAATTGATCCCGCCAGGCTCGCTCCGACGTGACAAGCGCCCTGAGCCAGGCGATGCTTCCCCGCCAACTAGGAGCGAAGCTTGGCCGGCAGGGTGAACGAGTAGAGCATCACGACCGCTCCTGCCGAGAGCAGGCTCCAGGGGGCCCATTCCGGTGGCGTCACTTCGCGGTAGGAAACGGCGATCTGCTCCGCGGCATTGCCCGAGCGGGCCTGCAGCACGGCCTTGTCGATCACCAGGCACTCCAGGCCCAGAATAAAGGCCGTCATTCCCAGTGCCAGGAAGAAAGCGCGAAACATTCGGTCGTTCTCCCGTGTTGCGTCGCCGGGCCGTTGCGTAAACGCGCAAACTCGTTTCCGCTGCTCCTTGTAGCCTCGGTCGACGTTTGCAGGCGCGCCTGCGGCCGGTGCCCGGTAGCCCGCGCGGCGGTATATCTTGCCCAAACCCGTGTCTTTTCATCGACACCGACGCCAGCACGACTGTAGCGGCAGTGCCCGGTGACGAAGCGTGCGGGCGGTTTTTGCTGCGGGAGGTAGCGCTTTGAACGGAAACTCCGGTGGTGCGCACCGCTGGGGGGCGATATGTTCTCGCCACGCCAGATGCGAGCCGGCTCTCTCGGCGCACGGTTTCTCGGCAGATGCCCGTGCCGCGGCCGGAGGTGCATGAAAGGAGCAATTGGAAAAACTGTGCGGCTGGCAGCGCCGCGTCAATAATCGACAGCTTCCGTTCCGATTCTCTAAGTGGTGCTACGCGCAGGCGAGAGCCGCCGGGAGCGGCGGTTGTTCCCCCTGTGGACCACTTCTATAATAACGCTGGAGTTCTCTCGGTTTGGAGTATCCGATTTTGTCGGCAAAGCCCAGACTTCTCTACGTCGGAGATTCGCACCCGCGGCAGCAAAAGCTGCTGGATGAACTGCGTGATTCGTTCGACGTCGTGCAAGTCCAAAGTCCGCTACGTGCCCTCAGCCGGCTGACGCGCGAGACATTCGCGGGTTTGTACGTCGGCGCCGAGCACCTGGGCGACGCCTTCCAGATCGGCAAGCTGCTGCAAAACGAGCGGATCCTGGAGGGAATGCCCGACGGCATCGTCGTTCTCGACTCGGAGAACACGATCGTCTGGGGCAACGGCCGGCTCAGCGACTGGAGCGACGAGAAGGCCGTCATCGGCTCGAACTTCTACACCGTGCTGGGCAGCCCCGAAATTCTCGGCCCGGACTTTTGCCCCTTCCACACGGCCCTGGCGACCGCGCGGCCCAGCACCTCGACGTTGCGGTCCGGCGACAATCGCTACTTTCAGGTGCACGCCGCGCCGGTGTTCGAGGGGGGCGAGGCCCCGCAGCATTTGATCGTGACGGTGCGCGACGTGACCACCGAGATGCTGCAGCAGCAGAAGCTCGTGGCCATTCACCAGGCGGGCGTCGAACTGGCCGACCTGATGCCCGACGAGTTGTCGGTGATGTCGGTCGAAGAGCGGATCGAGCTGCTCAAGAAGAACATCCTGCACTTCACCAAGGACTTGCTGCAGTTCGACGTGGTGGAGATTCGCCTGCTCGACGGACGCACGGGCAAGCTCGCGCCGCTGTTGGCCGTGGGCATCATTCCCGAGGCGGCCGGCCGCGACCTGTTTGCCTCGCCGCAGAACAACGGCGTTACGGGCTTCGTGGCGGCCACGGGCAAGAGCTATCTCTGCGAGGACACGGCCGCCGACCCGCTCTATCTCGAAGGGTGTAAGGGGGCCAAGAGCTCGTTGACCGTGCCGCTGATCTTGCACGACGAGGTCATCGGCACGTTCAACGTCGAAAGCCCCGAGCCGCGGGCCTTCACCGAAAGCGACCTGCAGTTCCTCGAGATCTTCACCCGCGACGTGGCCGTGGCGCTCAATACGCTCGAGCTGTTGCGGGCCGAAAAGGTGACGACGGCTCAGGAAAGCGTCGAGGCGATTCACAGCGCCGTGGCCCTGCCGGTCGACGACATTCTGAACGACGCGGTCAACGTGATGGAGCGCTACATCGGCCACGAGCCCGAAGTGGTGGAGCGCTTGCAGGCCATCTTGCGGAACGCCCGCGACATCAAGCAATTGATTCAGCGGGTCGGGCAGAAGATGGCTCCGATCCAGGCCCATCCCCAGGCCGACGACGCGGAGGCCCGGGCCCCCCTGCGCGGCCGCCGCATGCTGGTGGTCGACGCCGACGAAAGCGTGCGCAGCGCGGCCCACAACCTGCTCGAGCGCTACGGCTGCATCGTCGAGACGGCGCACGACGGGGGCGAAGCGATCTACATGGTTCGCAACATGGCGCAAGAAGGCAACTACGAAGTGATCCTGGTCGACATTCGCCTGCCCGACATGTCCGGCTACGGGTTGTTGTTGAAGCTGCAGGAGATCATGGATCCGGTGCCGCTGGTGCTGATGACTGGATTCGGCTACGATCCGGGGCATTCGATCGTCAAGGCGCGGCAGGCCAAGCTGCCCCTGTACGGCGAGTTGTGCAAGCCGTTCCGGCTCGACCAATTGCTCGACACGGTCGAGCGCATCGTGGTGGGCGGCGACGAACTGGGCGGGAACAAGCCCAAGAACGAAGACGCCGCGCAGGCCGAATCAGGCACCGCGGAAAAGCCAGCAGCGCAGGACAACCCTCCTCAGCCCCAGCAGGAAGCGCCGCAAGAGAAATCGGCTTCGGACAATAACGCCCAGCAATCCGCGCCCTCCCCCAAGGGCGAGCCCGTGCGGCAGCGTTAGCCGCTTCGGCGTTTTCGACGCCTCGGAGCAGCCGGGGCACACGCCCGACTGGGCACGACGTTCGGCCGGCCGTTGCGATCGCCCTCGCCCCGCCCTCATGCTTGTTGTCACGATTGCTGTTGTGCTCTTGGCGCTGGTGGGGCACGCCGCCATCTGGATCGGCATCAACAATCGCTGGCACGCGACCGGGCTTTCGCGCGGCCTGGTGAAGACGGTGAGCCTGGCGTTCTACGCGGCGCTGGTCGGCCTGCCGCCGCTCGTGGCGTGGCGCATTGCCGCGGCCACCGAGAGCTCCTGGCAGGTTCGGCAATGGTTGACCCACCCCAGCGCAGCCGCGGCCTACACGGTCTTCTGCGCTGCCTATGCCTGCGTGCACGCGCTGATCTGGCTCCGCGATCGCCGACGGCTGAGCGGCCATCCGCCGGGGGTGCGGCCCACGGCCGACCGCATCGTCGACGTGGCCCGCGAGCTACCGGCGCTACCGACCTCGCATCCCCGCACGCGCTTCTTCTGCCTGGTGCCGTTCAACCAGATCTGGCAGTTGCACGTGAGTCAGTTCGAGTTGGAACTGCCCGGCTTGCCGCCGGAGTTGGAGGGGCTCTCGCTTGTGCACCTGTCCGACTTTCACTTCAGCCGGCGGATCGATCGTCCGTACTTCGACGAGGTGGTGCGGCTCACCAACGAGCTCTCGGCCGACGTGATCGCGTTGACCGGCGATATCTGCGATCGCCGCGACCGCATCGGCTGGATTCCCGAAACCGTGGCCCGGCTCGAGGCTCGCCTGGGCAGGTTCTTTATCCTCGGCAACCACGACCTCCGCACGCGCGACGTGGCACGGCTGCGGTCCGCGATGGGCGAAGCCGGCTTCGTCGACCTGGCCGGCCGCTGGCAGCGCGTCGGGGACAAGCCGCTGGTCGTGGCCGGCAACGAGCGCCCCTGGTTCAAGACCGAGCCTGCCGAGATCGATGCCCTGCCGCACGATGCGTTTCGCCTGCTACTGGCGCACACGCCCGACCAACTTCGCTGGGCCAGCCGTCACGGGTTCGACCTGATGTTGGCCGGACACACGCACGGCGGCCAGGTCCGCTTTCCGGTGATTGGGCCGATCGTTTGCCCCAGCTTGCACGGCACGAAGTACGCGTGCGGCTTCTTTCACGCTCCGCCCACGCTGATGCACGTCAGCCGGGGCACGGCCAGCCTGTTTCCGTATCGCCTGAACTGCCGCCCCGAAATCACGAAGCTGGTCCTGCGCCGCGCGCCGCAGGGCGGGTAGCCGGAGCCGGCACGAAACGCGGGCCGGCGGCTAGCGCTTCTCGATCTCGACGCAGATGCCACCGGCGCGCAACAGTTTGTGCATCCGCGTGAACCACAGCTCGTTTTTCCAGGTTAGACCGAGATCGCTGGTGGTCTGGCGGAGTTGCTCGCGATTGTAGGTGCGGCACAACCACAGCCGGCTGGTCCAGGCGCCCGAGAAATTGTCTTCGGTGGTCAGCAGCAGCAACCGCCCGCCGGGCTTCATCACCCGAGCCATCTCGGCCAGCCCGGGGCGGGCATCGGGCAGGTGCTCGAGCACGTAGCCGCAGGTAACGCAATCGAAGCTCTCATCGGCGAACGGCAGGTGAGAAAGGTCGGCCGAAACGTATCGCGGCACCGAACTCTTCAGGCGGTTGCGGGCCCGGGCCAGCATCTCGGGCGACAGGTCGCAACAGGTGATCCGCGCTTCGGGATCGGCATATTTGAGCAAGTGACCGGCGATCTGGCCGGCGCCGCTGCCCACGTCGAGGATGTCGCGCACGCCGCGCAAGTCGAACTTGCGCTCGCGCAGCAGGCGCTCGCCCAACGGGATGTGGAGCGAGAGCATGCTGGCCGTGGCCAGAAACGCTCCCTGCCGGCCGCCGTAGACGTTTCGCACGCGATCGCGATACTGCTCGTAGCTGACCCGGCTGATCAGGTCGTTTTCGAGGATCTTGAAGAGCGGATTTCCGCCGCGCTGTTTGCGTGGTCGCCGCAGGCGTCGCGGACGTCGCGTTGGCGCTTGTTGAGCCATAATTCTTGATGCTCCTTGCCGTGGCTGGACGCAAAAAAAGGCCACGTGCCGTCGGCGGTTACACGTGAATCCTTCGATTGTAGATATACCACTCAAGGCATAGGACGCATAGTACCGCTATCAAAAGCGGCTTCCAAAGTTCGAAGCGTCCGCCCTCCCAAACTGCCTGTCCGGAAAGCTTTTCGTAGCCGATCTGCACATCCTGACGGGGCGGAATATCGCTTTCGGCACTGTCGAATAGATTGACGGCAAAGTGCCGCGCGGGCCGCCCCTCCTCTTCGATCGCGTAAATGCCCAGTTCCGCGGTATCGCCGAAGTAAAACGTCTCTCCGGCCTGGCGCGCAAGCGCCATCGTCTCGCCGCTCGGCTTGCGCACTCTCAGCGTTTCCGCCGAGCCTTCGCCCCGCAGGGCGATCGTGCCGCCGGGCCGCACGCTGGGAATGCCCTCGCCGGCGGCGGCGTGCCCAAAGTAGCGCAGCGCGTTGAGCACGAACACCGGAAAGCTGACCCGCAGCGGCCAGTCGGTGTTGGCGTACGCTGCTCCGGCCTCATCGGTGCCCACGATCTCGCCCCCCAGCACGGCGTCTTCGAATCCGCCCCGCGGCGCAATGGCAAACAACGGGCCGCGCTCGGTCGTGATCAGCACCGTGGCACCCTCGGGCGGAGCCAGGATCGTGGCTTCGGCGAAACGCACGTTGCTCATGTCGATCAACTGCAAGAGGGGATGGCGGTTCTCGACGTCGATGATCTGCGGCGCCTCGACCTGCTCTTCGGCAGCCTTCCACGACGATTCGGGCGGCAGCTCGCCGATGAACAGCGTGTCGGCCCGGGGCATCGACTCCGGGTGGCACTGGTCGTAAATCACCAGCGCGTAGTAGCCGCTCGCGGCGGCGTCGCGGTACTCTTTGGTTGCCAGTGCGTCGGGCGAAGTCACTTCAAACTCGGCCAATTCCAACGCGCTCTCGGTCGCCAGCGCCAGCTCGAGCGCGTCGTTGCCGGGCGTCACCAGCAGCACCCGGGCGCGGCTGGGCGGCTCGACCGCGCCCCACGCCTGATCGTCGAGTGCCAGCGCCCCGCCGCTGCCGGCCTGGAGCCGGAGCGTGCCGGTCGGCAGCTCGCCGAGGTCGAACACGACGCCGCCGGAACCTCCGGCGTCCAGCTCGACTTCGGTCGAATCGAGCAGGGCGTCGTCGTGGTACAGCTCGACGTCGGCCTTGAGATCCGCGGGTCCGAAGTTCTGCAGGCGGCCGAAAGCCTGCACGTGCTGGCTATCGTCTTCGCGCCGCCGGGTGTTGAAGGCCGTGATCCCGACGTTCGCCGGCGCGGGACTTCCAATCGGCACGTACACCGGCTGCAGATTGCCCAAGCGAAAATCGTCGACGTCGGGAAACCGCCCGTCGCTAAAGACATACAGCGTCGCCGGCTGGCTGGCGGACGCAGCGTCGTCGCCGCCGGTCTCGGGCCGCTCGGCATTGGCCAGTCCGGCCGCCACGCGGAGCGCCTCGTCGAGCGACGTGGGACGGTTGGTCGGCTGGATCGCTTCGAGTTGGGTCTGGAGCTGCCGCCTGTTGTCGGTGAACGCCTGCTCGACCCGGGCCGAATCCGAGAAGCTGACGATCATGGCCACGTCGCCGGAACCCATCTGCTCGACCAGTTCGCCGACGCGGCGCTTGGCTTCGGCCAGCCGCGAAGGTTCGACGTCCGTCGAGCTCATGCTGGCCGAGTTGTCGACCAGGAACACGTATCGCGTGCCTTCGAGCTTCACGCCGCTCCACCCCGGGCGCGTCAGCGCGAGCATCAGCAGCGCTACGAGCAGCAATTGCAGCAACAGCAACAGGCTGGTGCGCAGCCGCTGCCAGATGCTGTTGACGTGCAGGTCCTCGATCGATTTTTGCCACAGGTAGGTGCTGGGCACCGCGAGCGGCTGCCGCTTGAGCTTGAGAAAATACAGCAGCACGATGGCCGGCGGAATCGCCGCCAGCACGCCCCACTGCCACCAGGTGAGCATGTTCACGAGCGACATCAGCGCACCAGTCCTCGTTTGCGCAGGTAGTTCGACACCAATTGGTCGACTGGCACCTGGTTGCTGGCCAGCAGATAGTGCATCCCGCGGCGGTTGCAGAACTCGCGCGCGCCGTCGACGAAGGCGCCCAGGTTCTGCTTGTAGCGCTTGATCAGTGCCGCGCCGGCGCTGATTTCGGCGACGTCCTGGTCCTCGCAATCGACCAGCTTCAGGTCGCCCGTGATCGGCGGGTCGAGCTCCTCGGCCGAGAGTACCTGCATGACGTAGACGTCCATCTGGCGCGACAGCAGATAGCGCAATGCCGCTTCGTAGCCTTGCTTGTCCATCAGATCGCTGATCAGCACGACGATGCCCTTGCCCGAGTTGCGAACGCAGAAGTTCTTGACGCCCTCGGCCAGCGAGGCCGTTTGATTGGCTTCGATGCTTTCCAGGTAGGAGAGCATCCGCCACATGCTGGCCCGGCCGCGAAAGACGGGCGCCGCGCGGGAGGCTTGCTGGCCGAGCGTTTCGATCCGCACGCGGTCGGCGCGGACCAGCCCGATGAAGCCCAGCGCCGCGGCCAGTTGCTTGGCATACCGCAGCTTGGTCGGCTCGCCGAAGTCCATCGAGGGGCTGGCGTCGATCAGCGCGTAGAAGTGCAGATCCTCTTCCTCGAAGAACATCTTCAGGAACAGGCGATCGAGCCGGGCGTAGGTGTTCCAGTCGATGAATCGCAGGTCGTCGCCGGGCACGTAGCTGCGAAAGTCGGCGAACTCGACGCTTTGCCCCTTGCGCGTGCTGCGGCGCTCGCCCTTCAAGCGACCGCGAAAGATCTTGCGGCTGACCAGCTCGAGGCGTTCGAGCTGCGCCATCAGTTCGCCGCTGAGCAGGGGTTCGGTCGTGGTTGCCATGAGAGTCTTTGTTCCGCGCGGCGTGGCCTTAGTCGCTGGCCTTCTCGGGAACTTTTTCCAGGATGTCGAGCAACACCCGATCGGTGTCGACCTCTTCGGCCTGGGCCTCGAAGTTGAGGATCACCCGGTGCCGCATTGCCGGCAGGTAGACGCGGCGCACGTCTTCGAAGCTGACGTTGTAACGCCCTTCGAGCAGGGCTCGCACTTTCGCGGCCAGGGCCAGGGCCTGCGCCGCGCGCGGGCTGGCGCCCCAGCGCAAGTACTGATTCGTGATCGGCTGGGCCAGCTCGCCTTCGGGATGCGTGGCCAGCACCGCGCGCACGATGTAGTCCTGCACGTGAGGGGCCAGGATCACCTCGCGCACGAGTTGCTGCCAGGAGAGAATCTCTTCGGCGTCCATGATCTTCTTGGCTTCGACTCGCTCGCCCCGCGTCGTGCGATCGACGATCGTGCCCAGCTCTTCGCGGCTGGAGTAGCCCACCACGAGCTTGAACAGGAACCGGTCCAGTTGAGCCTCGGGCAGCGGGTAGGTCCCTTCCTGCTCGATCGGATTCTGCGTGGCCATCACGAAGAACGGCTTCTTCAGCTCGTACACCGTGCCGCCGATGCTGACCGAGCCTTCCTGCATCGTTTCGAGCATCGCGCTTTGCGTCTTGGGCGTAGCGCGGTTCACTTCGTCGGCCAGACAGATCTGGGTGAAGATCGGTCCCCGCTGAAACTCGAACACCCGTTTTCCGTCGGGGGTTTCCATCACCATGTTGGTGCCCAGGATGTCGGCGGGCATTAGGTCGGGGGTGAATTGGATGCGCGAAAAGTCCAGGTCCAAGGTGCGCGCCAGCGTGCGCACCAGCAGCGTCTTGCCCAAGCCGGGCACGCCTTCCAGCAGGCAGTGCCCGCCGACGAACAAGCAGGTCAGGATGCCGTGGATGATGTCGTGGTGCCCCACAATCACGCGGCTGATTTCTTCGCGTACGGCGCCGTAGCGAGAGACGAACTGCTCGGCCCGTTGTTGCATACTGTCGGCGACGGACATATCTGGCGTGATTCCTGGTACGGTTCTCGGGGATCGAAGGCCCGGCGGCGTGCGGAGTTGCCCCGGCTCGCAGGGCCCAGATTCATCGTACCCGAAAGGAGGTGTGCGCGCTTGGCGCGGGATACGGAAATTCGCGACGATGCGGGTTGCGACGGCGCGGCGCGGTGACGTTGGGCGTCACTTACGGCGCCCTTGTGGGTAGTGTCCTAAGAGTGTGTTGCCGGGCAGGGCTTAGCTTTCGTGTCGAAACACCCGAACATAGACCGTGGCCTCGATTTCTAGCGATTCGGACGCTCGGTCGTATGTAACCTTCGGGTCATGTCTTATTCCGCTCGACACGCCCATTCCAGCCCCCAGCGTGCCAGCCGGCACAACTTTAGAATCGACTTCTTCAAGGTGGCGTAGCAACCGATCACGAAGTGAGACAGCGAGTTGCCTTGTTCGTTCATCCATAGCGTCCATACGACCACCTATTCGGGTTTTGGGAAAAGAACGGCCGCAAACAGCTCATCGAAGCTCCACACGTGGCCAGCAATTCCCGCCATCATAGCAGCCGTTCCCCGCTTCTGACCGCTCTTGCCGGGCTTGCGGGTCTGCCAGCAGTAGTTGTAGTAGGCCGCAAACATGGCAAAGGCCGCTTCGAGGTTTCGCAGCTTCTTTGAGAAGCACAGCGTGAGCCGGTTGAGACGCTTCAGGAAAACCCGTTGGGTGCCGTTCAGACGCTCGACATGGCTGGTGCATATCGTCCGCTGGTTCCGGCCCTCTATGCCACGCATGCCCGTCCGCTTCGTGCCGACCATTTCGGACGGCGTGTAAATCATGCGAGCGTTGCGGTACTCTTTGATTATCACGCCGTACTTCACGTAGGGGCCAAAGGCCAAGTCGACCGCTTCCGGATAGGCGTTGAAGCCATCCGTGCTGATTTGCGTGACCGGCTTGTAGCCAGGCCGCAGATAGCTCTGATCGTCCGACACGTGGGGCTTCGGGAACGTCAGCCGACCGGCCACGTCCCGCATGAAGCGGCGAGCGTTGTCCGCACTGCGCTTGCCAATCAGGAACGAGGGCATCAGCTTCGTTTTCTGGTCGATGCACGTCCAGATATACACGTCGCCCACGTCGTGACGCTCGGCCTTTTCGTTGACCGTCAGACGCGCCTGCTTGCGGCCTACCCAGGTCCACTGCTCATCGAATTGAAGGTGGCTCAGCGTGAGCCCACGCATACGCTCGTCAAGGAAACTTCGGCAAGCATCGCCAAAGCGGACAATGAGCTTGCACAAAGTGTCCCGGTGGATTCCGGTCGTGCGCTCTGTCGCCCGGATTGACATGCCCTCCGTCAGCAGGCGAAGTGCCAGCTTAGCCGTTTCGACCGGCACACGCATTGCCCCTAGCGGACGCGGTTGGCGAATCGTCCAGGTTTTCCCGCAGTGCAAGCACCGGACGCGGGGGTTGCGGTTGCGGTCAAAACCAAAGCGTTTGGTCTGTGAATGGGAACAGCAAATCATCGCAAGACCTTCCCGTTGCTGGGGCGGCCTTGCGTGATAGAATGCTGTTACTGAGTGGCATTCTGGCGCTTGCCGCCGGATGTCCGGCCCCGGTTGGATTGCCGTCCTTCCGGGGCCTTTGTGTCTATATCATCATAGACACCCGGTGCCGGTTGTCAATAGTGTGATTGACATTCTTGGCTGGAGCGTTAGACTGAAAGCGGAAGGCGGGGGAGTCCAACCCAATCGGCGCGAGCCGATCCCCTTCGACGGCTTATAAGGCCGTTGCGCCGGCAAGACGCGGGCCGCCTTCCACGAGAGGATTAGAGTGTGGCCGCTGTCTTCGGCCAGCGGCCACGAAAAGAAGCGGCCCTAGACGGGCCTAATGCCGGTTCTACCGGTGCGTGACCAGTGCACACTACCTCCATGCGGCTCGGCCGCGCCTACATCGGCGCTTGTTACCGCAAGCGTCCGATTGGGAGAGGGGTTAAGTGATGGCCGCCCAGGCAGCCCCTCGCTGCCTGGGCGGTTCCCATTTCATGCGTGGCGATACGTTCCCGCATCTGTGCGAACAAACAAATCCGGCCACTTTCCGAGTGTCCGGCGAAACGTTGTCTTCACGACCCTGTCTTCTGGGTCGAGGTCCCCGCCACCGTATCCGCGGGACACCGCCACCCGAGCGACATCCGCATAGTGCATGGGCCGTCCGCTGGCCCTCAGAATCTCAATTGCGGCCTCGCGTGCAGTCTTCTCTGCAAGGCTGTCCGACTTGCCTGAAGTGGCGTCATTGGTCCTAAGATCGCTGGCTCGCTGCCGTAGTTCTTTCGCCTTCGCTTCGTACAGCGCGGCCAGTTCCTCGCGAATTTTTGCCGTTACCTGCTCAGTCTCTGCAATTAGGTGCCGTACCTTCTTTTCAAGTTCCTCTTGGCTCAAATCCAGCTGCGATTCCAGCTCTTGAATTCGAGCACGATCAACCAGGGATGAGGACGCTGCACCGCTCATTGGGCCTCATTGTAGGACGTTCCGTCCCGTCCGGCAAGAGCTGGCGTCCCCTTCGTGGGACCTTCCATGGGACGGTGCGTCCCACGCCAGTCCGGAGTTGACATTCTCGGTCTATGGTTGTATAGACATTGAATGCCGAGTCAGGTCATGCATCATCTGCGAACGGCGTTCGACGAATCCGGCCTCTCCCTGGACGAGCTTGGCCAGCGCATGGGCTACCCCAAGGAATCAGCACGCAAATCGGCGTGGCAATTCTTCCGCTCCACGGACCCCCGCCTGAGCATGATCGAGAAGTGTGCTGTTGCTCTAGGGCTCGACGTTCAAATTGTTGAGTCCACCGGAAAGAAGAAGCGGGGCAAATGAATTTCGCCCTAGCCCGGCAACACACTCTTAGGACACTACCCCCTTGTGGGGCTGCTTGTCAGCCCACTTAACAAGCCCTATAGTAATGTATTGCGCCAAGCCCCTCGAGACGCGATACTTTCCGGCGGGCACGTTCATCCAGACGGGGCTTTGCGACCATTCGCCCGGCACAAACCGCTCTCAAGTCACGGCCGTTGCTCAACGGCATACGGAGTCTTCGCCTGATGCCCCCGCTTGTCATCGATATCCGCAGCGCCGAGGATTCGCGCGATGTGGTCCATCGAGCGGTGCAGGCGCTGGCCGAGGGGCAACTCGTGGCCCTGCCCACCGAGACGGTCTATGGGCTGGCCGCCAGCGCCCTGAACGAGGACGCGGTGGCCCGGATTGTGGAAGTGAAGAATCGCGGCGGAAAGGCTCTGGCGCTTGGCATCCGCAGCCCCGATGACGTGATGGACTACCTGCCCGATTTGACCCCGCTGGGACGGCGGCTGGCGCGTCGCTGCTGGCCGGGTCCGGTGACGCTGGTGGCCGAGGACTGCCATCCCGAGAGCCTCGTGCGGCAGCTTCCCCGTTCGGTGCAGGAAGCGGTCGCGCCCACCGGCACGATTGGCCTGCGCGTGCCCGCGCACCCGATGGTGCTCGATATTCTGCGGATGATGATGGGGCCGGTCGTGCTGACCAGCGCCAACCCCAAGGGCGGTCCCGACCCGGTCACGGCCGATGCCGTGTTGGATAGCCTGGGCGACGACGTGCAGATGGTGCTCGACGACGGTCCCAGCCGGTTGGGCCAGCCTTCGACGGTCGTCAAGGTCGGTGCCAAGGGGCTCGAGGTGCTACGCCCCGGCGTGGTTTCGGCGCAAACGCTAACGCGGCTTTCGAGCCTGATGATTCTGTTGGTGTGCACCGGCAACACCTGCCGCAGCCCGATGGCTGAAGTAATGTGCCGCAAGATGATCGCCGATCGGATTGGGTGCACGTCCGACGAATTGGGGGATCACGGCGTGATCGTGATGTCGGCCGGGCTGTCGGCCATGATGGGCGGCCGGCCTAGCGCCGAGGCGGTTGACGTGATGGCGCGGCTGGGGCTCAACCTGGCTGACCACGAATCGCAGCCGCTGACGACCCAGTTGGTGCGGCATGCCGACATCATTTGGACCATGACCCGTTCGCACCGCCAGGCCATTGCCAGCCATTGGCCCGAGGCGCTGTCGCGAACGTTCGTGTTGGCGCAAGACCAGACCGACGTCTCGGATCCGATTGGCGGACCGCTGACGGCCTACGAGACCTGCGCCGAGCAAATCAAGGGCGAACTCGAACGCCGGGTCGCCGAACTCGACTTGTAAACGTGGCAACGTGGCCGGGCCGCTCGGCCGGGGAGAACTCAACCCATGCGTATCGCGGTCGGTAGTGATCATCGCGGCTTTCTCATCAAGAGCAAGGTCGTGGAACTGCTCAAGCGTTTGAATCACGAGGTCGTCGACGTCGGTCCGCCTTCGGCCGAGTCGGTGGACTATCCCGACATTGCGCAGATCGTGGCCGCCGACGTGAGCAACGGCAACGTGGAACGCGGTATCCTGATCTGCGGCACCGGCATCGGCATGTGCATCGCCGCCAACAAGTTTCCCGGCGTGCGGGCCGCGCCGTGCCACGACGATTTGACCGCCGAGATGAGCCGCCGGCACAACGATCTGAACGTGCTGTGCCTCTCGGCCGACATGCTCGGCGAGCGGCTGATCGACCGTATGATCGAGATCTGGCTCAAGACCGAATTCGAAGGCGGCCGCCACGCGCGCCGCGTCGACAAGATCGGCAACCTTGAGAAACCGTCGCCGCCGGTCTGAAGCGTTCTTTCGACAGCCTCACCTAGCCCGGCGGGCGCAACTGCTCGGCGAGCAGTTCCACCGGATGCCTGGCCTGCCGCCCGGTGCCGTGCTCGATCTGGTGCCGGCAGGAAAAGCCGGGGGCGGCGATCGCGCTCTCCGGGGCCGCACGCACCGCGGGAAACAGCACGAGCTCGCCAATCTGCTGGCTCACGTCGTAGTGCTCGTAGCCGAACGACCCGGCCATGCCGCAGCAGCCCGAGTCGAGCAGCTCGACTTGGCTTCCCGGGATGGCGGCCAGCGCCGCGTGCGTATCGGCGGCGCCCACCAGGGCCTTCTGGTGGCAGTGCCCGTGCAGCACGACGTGCTGCTTGCGCTCGGCCAGCGGCAGCTCGATGCCCAACCGCACGAGGTGCGAGTCGATCAGCTCGGCGTGGGCGGCGACGTTGTCGGCATCGGCGCCGGGCGACAGCTCGGGATACTCGTCGACGAGCATCAGCAGGCAACTCGGCTCGCAACCCACGATCGGCACGCCCCGCGCGGCCCAGGGAGCCAGCCGCCGGACGTTGTCGCGGGCCATCTGCTGCGTCTCCTGCAGGAAGCCCTTGCTGGCCTGGGTGCGGCCGCAGCAACCGATATCGGCCAGGCGCACTTCGTAGCCGGCCGCTTCCAGCACGGCGACGGCCGCGCGGTTGACGCCCGGCTCGCAGTAGCTCGTCAGGCAGTCGTCCAATAACACGATCGGGCCGCGCGGTGCTTCGCCTTGTGACTTGCCCCGCCGGCGGCGCCGCTTCTCGAACCACTTGCGAAAATGCTGCCGCTCGAAGCGGGGCAGGGGACGCCTTGGGTCGATGCCCATCAGCCGACGCATGAGCCAGCCGGCACCCGGCAACGACGGGGCCCAGTTGGACACCGGCGCCAGCGCCGACCCTAGCTTGTTGAGCCGCGCGGCGTGGGCCATCATCCGCACACCCAGCGGCGCGCCGTGCTCTCGATAGTAGCCGTTGAGAAACTCCATCTTCAGTTTGGCCACGTCGACGTTCGAGGGACACTCGGCCTTGCAGGCTTTGCAGCCCAGGCACAGCTCATAGGTGTCGAACAGGCGCTTGCCGGTGAGCTCGGCGGGAGGCAGAGCACCGGAGAGCACCATGCGCAGGGCGTTGGCCCGGCCGCGGGTGCTGTGTTCTTCGTCGCGCGTGGCCATGAACGAGGGGCACATCGTGCCGCCCTTCAACTTGCGACACACTCCGGCGCCGTTGCAGAGTTCGACCGCGCGGGCGAAGCCGCCGTCGTGCGAGAAATCGAAGGTCGTCGGCACTTCTAGCGTGCGATATTCGGCCCCATAGCGCAGGCTTTCCACCGGGCTCGGCCCGTCGACGACCTTGCCGGGATTCATGCGATTCTCGGGGTCGAAAGCCGCCTTTACTTCTTTGAAGGCCCGATAGAGCTGGCTGCCGAAAAGGCGTTCGTTGAGGTAGCTACGCGCCAGGCCGTCGCCGTGTTCGCCGCTCATGGCTCCGTCGAATTCGAGCACCAGCTCGGCCACTTCGTGCGAGATCTTCTGCAACCGGTCGATGTCGACCGCGGTGCGCAAGTCGAGCATGGGCCGGATGTGCAAACAGCCGACCGACGCGTGACCGTAGAAAGCGCCGTCGGTTTCGTGACGGGCCATGATTTCGCAAAAGCGGTCGACAAACTCGGGCAGGTGCACCGGGGCCACGGCGCCATCCTCGACGAACGCCACCGGCTTGCGCGTGCCCGGCAGCCCGAGCAGCAGCGGCAAGGCGGCCTTACGGCAGGCCCAGACGTGATCGCACAGTTCTTTTTCGAGCGCAGGCAGCACGTGAAACAGCCCCGGCTGGCCGGAGAGCTTCTCGATGAGCTCGTCGGCCTTGGCCTTCACGTCGGCAGCCGTTTCGCCGTTGAATTCGACCAGCACCAGCGACTCGGGATGGCCTTCGACAAAATCGAGGTAGTTGCGGTACTCGAGGCTTTTTTCGGCCAGTCGCAGGATCAGCCCGTCGAGCAATTCGGCGGCCGAGGGTTCGCACGACAGCACGGTGCCGATCGAGCGCACGGCGGCCTGCATCGAGTCGAAGTGCAGCACGATCACGCCCCGCACCTTGGGTAGCGGGAGCAGGTGAATCAGCGCCTCGGTGATCGTGCCCAGCGTGCCTTCGGCGCCGACCAGCAGCTTGGCCAGGTTGAACTCGGCCCCGGGATACATGCAAGCTTCGCGCTCGCGGGCCGCGGCAATCAAGCGCGGCGCCGCCACGCGCGAGACGCATTCGGGCACGAATTCGTCGAGGTTGTAGCCGCTCACGCGGCGGAGCACTGAGGGAAAGCGTGCCACGATCTCGGCGCGGTTTTCTTCGACGATGCGCCGTACTTCGCGATAGGCGTGGCCGACGGCGTCATTGCGTGCCGACTCGAACTTGAGCTCCTGTGCGGCAAGCGGGCCCAGCGAGGCGGTGCTGCCGTCGGCCATCACGACGTCGAGCCCGAGGACGCTATCGACCGTCTTGCCCTGCCAGATGGAACGTGCGCCGGCCGAGTTGTTGCCGATCATGCCTCCCAGGTTGGCGCGGCTACTGGTGGCCACGTCGGGTCCGAATTGCAGCGCGTGCCGCGCGCATGCCGCGTTGAGTTGATCGAGCACCACGCCCGGCTGCACCCGTGCGGTGAGCGAGGCGGGATCGATTTCGATCGCGTTCATGTACTTGCTGAAATCGATCACGAGTCCCGCGCCGATCGATTGACCGGAGAGGCTGGTGCCGCCGCCGCGCGGGACGATGGCCAGCCCTTCTTCGGCGGCCACCTGCATGGCGCACACGACGTCGTCGCGGGTGCGCGGAAGCACGACGCCGAGCGGCATGATCTGGTAGATGCTGGCGTCCGTGCTGTACAAGGCACGGTTGTATTCGTCGAGAAAAACTTCGCAGGAAAGGCGCTTCTGTAGCGAGTTTGCGAGTCGTGACGATTGTGCGGGCGTGAGATTCATGTATGTAACGGTCGTGTTGTGGGCCTCCTCTCGGGGGCTCAAGATGTTGGCTTGATTATACTTGATCGCGCGTGGTTTGTTGTTAGAGTCAAAGGCTGGAGACGTCGTTGATTCGCAACGTTTGCACTAATCGCGACCCGACTTCGACCCAAAGACGATCTCGCCGAGCACGGCTAAGCGGACGCACCACCAACCGCGGAACGGCCATTTCGACGTACCCCATCGACTCGACTCCCGGCTCTCGCTTCAAGGCATACGTATCGCGATGTCCACAAATCACAAACCGCTCCCTGACGAAGTCGAACACCTGCTGCGCAATGCCGAACTGCGCGACGAGCTGGAGCCGTACTTCGACGAATCGATTCGTAGCGTCAACGTCGAGGAACTGCCGACGCCGATCGAGAACGAGTTTCTGGCTTCGATGCTCGCCTGGGAGCGGGCGCCGGTGTTGCCGATCTCGCAATGGTTTGAGCCGGAACTGAGGCTGCCGCACCCCGACACGCTGTCGAACGATCAGTTGCACGCGCTGTTGTGGGAGGCGATCCACAAGTTGTTTGCGCAGCGGATCGTGCTCGACTTCACGGACCATCTGTCGGATCGCGAGTTGTATTGTTTGATCTATCGCGACATCCTGCCGTGTCGCGAAAAGAAAATCGACTCGCTGTCGAACTATCTGCACTGGGACTGTGCCGACATGGGGGGCGACCCCTCGGTCTGGCTGCGATACTACGCCAGCGAGGAAGAACGGCTGGCCTGGGTCGACGACTTTGGCGGCCCATTGCCCCACGTCGAGTTGCCGCCCCATCCGCGCCAACTGCCGCGCCGCCCCCTGTAGCTTGCCAATCGCCGCGGGGTGGAGAGGCGTCGCAAAGCCCGTCGCCGATCGTGCTTTGGTGCCGCCTGCGCGCCGGTCCGGCGGCCTTGACCCGCTTCCGGCGACGGCGCTATACTTCCTGCTCTCCCCTGCTGGCATTTCTTTAAGGGCG
Organism: Planctomycetota bacterium; assembly: GCA_003389325.1. Taxonomy (GTDB): domain Bacteria; phylum Planctomycetota; class Planctomycetia; order Pirellulales; family PALSA-1355; genus LB-PLM-3. The sequence continues at coordinate 10,587 of QQVE01000023.1, read as the reverse complement.
AAAGCACCCCATGAAGACCGAGCGACGTCACGAATTGCAGACCAACGTCCTGGCCGACTCGCTCGCGCGCGGGATCGAGGCGATCAAGCCTTACGGCCGAGGCGTCCTGGCCGTGGTCATCATCCTGGCGATGGGGCTCATTGCCTGGTTCTACACTTCGGCCCAAGGCTCGCGGCGGTCGGCCGAGGGTTGGACCGACTATCTCGAAGCGATGGACCAGCGCAACCTCGAATTGATGCAGGGCATTTCCCAGGAGTTCGCCGGGTCCGACGTCGGCCATTGGGCTCGCATGACCGCGGCCGACTGGCTGTTGGCCGACGGCACGAACCGCCTGCTGACCGATCAAGTCCGTGCCAAAGACAACCTGAAAGAAGCCCGCGAGGAGTTTGCCGCCCTGCTGCTCGATACCTCGAACGACACGATTCAACAACGGGCCACCTACGGGCTGGCCCAGGCCGACGAGGCGCTCGGGGACTTGGAAAAGGCTCGCTCCGAGTATCGCACCTTGGCCGAGAAGTGGCCCGAGGGCCCCTTCCACGAGACGGCCGAGCAACGGGCCGAAGATCTGGACCGGATGAGCACCAAGCAGTTCTACGACTGGCTGGCCAGGTACGAGCCGCCGGCCGCGTCGTCGGGCGACCCCGGCATCCCGGGCGTGCGTCCCGACTTCATGCAGGAGCCCGACGCCGGCACGCTGCAGTTGCCCAGTTCGCTCGAGGATTCCGGTCCTCTGCCGAGCTTTGAAATCGAACCCACCGGCGAGGCGCCTAGCGGCGAGGAACCTGCTGCGGAGCCGTCGGGCGAAGAACCGGCTGCCGAGGCGCCTGCCGAGGACGACGCTCCCGCCGAGAGTTCGGAGAGCGGCGAGGCCTCGCCCGAACCGGAATCGGCGCCTGCCGAAGAATCGAAGTCCGGCGAGCCGGGTCCGGAACTGTAATTCGCCGTGGCCAGCCCCGCTTCCCCAGCCCACGCCGGCCCGCGGGAGGCTCTTCTCGATGAGCGGCGACGAAATCTCCAGCCAGCCGAGCGAACGGGTCGTGCCCGAGGAACACGCCGGCGCGCGGCTCGACTGGTTTCTGGCCCAGCAGTTTCCCGCCTACAGTCGCGTGCTGCTGCGTAAGATGATCACCGCCGGCGGCGTGCAAGTCGACGGCCAGGGAGCCAAGCCGGCCTACAAGCTGCGCGCCGGCCAGCGGATCGTCGTGTCGCTGCCGGATCTACCGCGCGAAGGCCCGGAGCCCGAGGACGTGCCGCTCAACGTCCTGTACGAAGACGAGCAACTGGCGGCCATCAACAAGCCGCCCGGCATGGTCGTTCATCCCGGCAAAGGGCATTGGGCCGGCACGCTTACCGCGGCGTTGCAGTTTCACTTCAACCAGCTCAGCGGCGTCGGCGGCGCTTCGCGTCCCGGCATCGTGCACCGGCTCGACCGCGATACCAGCGGCGTGATCGTGGTGGCCAAGACCGACCAGGCGCACATGCGGCTGGCCGAGCAGTTCGAGACGCGCACCGTCGAGAAGGAGTACTTCGCCGTGTGCGTGGGCGTGCCCGATCGCGATCGCGACACGGTCGACCAGCCGATCGGAGCCCATCCTTACCAGCGCGAAAAGATGGCCATCCGCCGCGATCACCCCACCAGCCGCGAAGCGCAGACGTTCTTTGAGGTCGCCGAACGCTTCGACGGGTTCTCCGCCCTGCGGGTGTTTCCCAAGTCGGGCCGCACGCACCAGATTCGACTGCATCTGGCACACATCGGCCTGCCGGTGCTCTGCGACCGGTTGTACGGGGGCCGCGCCCGGATCACGCGCGGCGAGATCACTCGCGACCCATCGGACGAGCAGCCGCTGCTCGAGCGGCAAGCGCTGCACGCGCGGCGACTCAAGATCGAGCACCCCCTGAGCGGCGAACCGCTGGAGTTCGTCGCCCCGCTGCCGGCCGACATCGAAGCCGTGCTGGCGGCACTGCGAGAGTACCGATTGGGGTAGGACGCGCGAGAGCGGCTCGATAGAGTGCTCCGCCTAGCGCACCGGCGGCTTGCGCGGTTCGTCCGAGGGGCTCTGGCCGAACATGAAGTGCACCAGGTCGCGGGTGCCGAGCGTGCGCGTGGCAGCGAACAGTTCGCCCGCGTCATAACCGGCGGCGATGCCGTCGTGCATGGCCGCGGCGCGGATGCGCTCGTAGATGAATTCCTTGTGCTTGGGGAACTGCGTGGCATAGCAGCGCACGGCGGCGAGCTTCGTGTCGAGCGTTTCGCCGATGTCGACCACGAGGTGGCCGGCCCCCTGCGGCAACTCGAGCGAACCAAAGCCCAGCGTGTAGTACAAATGCGCCGAGATGGTGTGCACCGGCAGGTGGTCGAAGTGCTCGTCCCACTTGGTCAGCCGCGAGTAAAAGATCGCCGCGTCGGTGATCTGCATTGCCTGCCAGTGGTCGGGCGAGGCCAGCGGCGTCTTCTCGCCAAAGCCCAGCACCAGGCGAGGACGATACTTGCGAAACTCCTTGGCCAGCGCCACGCGCGCTTCGAAGGTGTCGAACAGCCTGCGGTTCGGCAGGTCGAGCTGCACGCGCACTTGAACGCCCAGCGTTTCGGCCGCCTGCTTGGCTTCGGCCAGTCGGACCTCGGGGCCGGGCGAGCCGGGCGTCGGTTCGCCGTCGGTCAGGTCGACGATGCCCACCTGATAGCCCTGTTGCACGAGCCCGGCCAGCGTGCCGCCGCAGGCAATTTCCACGTCGTCGGGATGAGCCCCCACGGCGATCACGTCGAGCTGGGGATGTTCGTGCGTAATCACTTCTTCGCGGTAGCTCGAGGAGCGGGTTTGACGACGGCCAGTACAAACGTCGGGTTGAGCGCCTCGAAACGCACGCGCTCGAGTTGATAGTTGCCGCGGGCCACGTTGATCATCCACACCGCCACGTCGGCCGAGACGCGGGTCAGCGTCTCGTGCACGATCGACAGGCTTTCGATGCTGCCCACGTTGGCCACCAGCCGCCCGCCTGCGCGGAGCCGGTCGTAGGCCATTTCCACGACGCGGCTGATTTCGCGGCCGCTGCCGCCGACGAAGATCGCGTCGGCATCCGGCAGATCTTTCCAGGCGTCCGGGGCACTGCCGAGGATGGGCACGAGGTTGGTGACTCCAAACCGCTCGGCATTGGCCAGGATGAGCTCGTGGTCCTGGGGGTCCATTTCCACGGCGTACACGGTTCCGCCCGAGGCGATTTGGGCCGCCTCGACCGCCACCGAGCCGGAGCCGGCGCCGATGTCCCACACGATGCTCGTCGGGCCCAAATCGAGCTGCGCCAGCGCAATCGAACGCACCTCGGCCGGCGTGAGCAGCCCCTGCTTCGGCTTCGACTGCAGGAACATCTCGTCCGGGTTGCCAAACAGCCGTTGGCCGATCGCCTCGCGCGGGCGATCGGGCACGTCGGGCCGGCGCACCAGCACCATCACATTGAGCGGAGCGAAATCCTGCGCGGCAATCTCCGACAGCTCGCCTTGCGTGACGCGTTCGTCGGGCGAGCCCAAGTTCTCGCAGACGTACGCTGAGAAATAGTCGATACGCTGTTCCAGCAGCGCTGCGGCCACGGCCTTGGGCGGGTACTTCTCGCTGGTAAACAGGCCCACCTTCGTCGCCGAGCGAATCTTCTCCAGCACCTGCTCCAGCGGCCGATTCGCCAGGTCGGTGAGATAGGCCTCCTCCCAGCTTTCTTTCACCCGGGCAAACGCCAACTGCATGCTGCTGACGTGCGGCATGACCTCGAAGTAGTCCTTGCCGAGCTTGTCGCAGAGGTAGCGGGCCACGCCGAAGAACAACGGATCGCCCGAGGCCAGCACGACGATGCGTTTGTCGCCGGCCTTGGCGATGCGGTCGACGGCCTCGTCCAGGTTGCTGCCCACGACCAGCCGCTCGGCCTTCGACTTGGGAATCTTGGCCAGCGTCGACTCGGCGCCGACCAGCAGTTGCGCTTCGTCGATCAGCTTTCGCGCCGGCGACACGACGCCATCCAATCCGTCGTCGCCGACGCCGATGATGTGAATCGTGCGATTGCTCAAACTTGCTACGCCTTAATCGATTGCGTCCTGCGAAAGCGCTCCGGCGTGGCAAGATGGGCCACGCTGCCCGGATTCTAGAGCATCGGCCGAGCGAGGAAAAGCAGGGGCCCGAACGCGGCCGCACCGAGGCCGCTAGTCGCGATAGAACGCGGCGCTGGCGAAGCTCACACAGGCCGTGCCGTCCAATTCGACGGCCTGGTCGTACTTCAGCAGCTCGCCGCGCCCCGGGCGAATCACTTCCAGCATGGTGTAGGTCGGCGACAGGCCGCAAATTCGGTGACAGTCGCCCGCCGTGGCGACGTGTTGAAAGAACCCTTCGGCATCCGGCTCGCAAGCTTTGGCCAGCAGGCGGCGATCGTCCTCGGCCAACTCGGCCAGACGCGGGGCGTCGAGAAACTCTCGATCGCCGAACCGCTGCCCGACGTGTGCCAGATCGCCGCCGCTGATATAGCAGACGCGGCCCGGGTGAGCTTCGGCCGTCTTGCGCATCGCCGCGACGAAGGCGGCCACCTCGGGCGATTTGCTCGGCGACCGCCCCGCGGTAATCAGCTCGTGAAACGATCCGGTGAGCACCGGCACGATCTTGAACGGACGCTTGCCGCCCAACAGGTACTGCAGGAATACGGCCTGAAACTCGATCGAGTGCTCCTGCCGACCGGCCAACTCGTCGGCGGCCAGGTTGAGCTCCCGTCCCCCCGGGTTGACGGCCAGGTTTTGCGTCAGCCGGGCCACGAACTGCCGGTCGGTTTCCACGGTGCCCAGCGGCGTCTCGAAATCCTTCCGGCTCACCGAAAACAGGTTCCGCATCGGATTGTGGCCCGTGCCGAAGATGACGAACAGGTCGGCATCGCTCTGTTCGACCAGGTGCTTGTAGGCATAGGCAAACGCGATGCCGCCCCGCTGCAAGTCGATGTGCGGGCTCAAGACGCCCAGCAGATCGCTGCCGGCGGTGCTCGATTCGGACGGCAGCACCGGGGCGCCGGGGCCTTTCTCGCCGGTAAACAGTGCCGCGAGCTGTTCCTTGAGCTCCTCGGCATCGCCGGCATAGGCCTGCCCCGCGTGGGCCGCCGGCCGCGAGCGGCTGTTCAGGTAGAACTCGATCTCGGATTTCCAGCGAGCGCGAAAACGATCGGTGTCGAGATACAGCCGGTCGTCGAGATCGCGGACCAGGCCTTCGATCTCGGCCAGGGCCACGCTCTGGCCGAATCGCTGCTGGTAGTCCACTTGAATGCCCGCCAGCGTGCGCGAGCCGTCCATCAGCGACGCCAGCACGGCGGCGGCGTACGGAATCACGATCGGGTCGGAAAATCCCTCCGGATCGCGGAAGGCGAATACCACTTCGCCCTCGGGCCGGTTGACCGGAAAGCTTTCGACGCGGCGCAGGCGCGGTTGGTCGGGAATCGTCATGCCAAGTGAGTCGGGGGTTGCTGATGTCGGCGGAACGCACTAGATCCGAATAAATATACGCTGCCGGTAAAGCCAGTAGAGGAACAGCCACATCGCCAGCAGCACCCAAAGCTGCACCAGCAGCGGGCGATAAGCGTCGCCGAGAAAATCGAAGGGACGCGTGCCGAAATGGGTCTGGATGGATTCGTAGAACCACCCCTTGGTCAGCCCGGCCAGAACGTAAATGGTAATCGAATTCATGCCGACGACCACCAACGGAAACGTCCACTTGCGAAAACCCAGCACGTCGACCACGCCGTAGAAGCCGGCCAGCGCGAGGCACACCCAGCCCGTGCTGAACAGCGTCCAGCTCGGCGTCCAGATGCGTTTGACGATCGGGCACAGCCCGGTCATGTGCAGCAGGTCGCCGGCGATCAGACCTCCCAGACCGGCCAACACCAGCCGCCAGAACTTGTTCCGCTCGCTGCGCGGTCCGCGCAATAGCTCGCCGGCCAGCAACCCGAAGATCATCGTCGTTAGCGAGGGCACGAAGCTGAGGGTCTGATAGCCGCCGGAGTTGTAGGCAAACGGCTGCTCGCGCGGAAAGAGGTTCAGGAACCAGACGTCGAAGGCCGCCGCGGCGTTAGTGTTTTTGTCCCAGTGGGCCGCCAAACCGGTCAGGTGCGGCCAGTCTTCTCCCAGCCCGACGGTGGAGTGGTCGAACTCCGGCCCCGGCACCGGGTACACGTAGAACAGCATCCAGTAGCCTGCCAGGATGCCCAGCGCCGCCGAGAACTGGATTGCAGCCGGGCGCCCCCACAGCAGGAACAGGAAGGTGTAGCCCAGGCCGATCTGCGTGAGCACGTCTTCGAAGGTGAAGTACGTTTGGTCGCGGCCGTCGGAGCGGAGGAAGATGCCCAGCAGCACCAGCACGATCGAACGCACGATGGCGTGCCGCAGCATCCGGCCGTAGCTCTGACCGTGGGCGGCGCGGCTGGCGTAAGAATAGGCCATGGCCACGCCCACCATGAACATGAATGATGGCTGCACCAGGTCCCAGAGTGAGCAGCCGATCCATTCGACGTGTTCGAAGTGATGGCCGAGCGTTTGCCACAGCGGCGAGTCGACACCTTCGGCGCGAAGGTTCTCGGCCACGCGATGCAGTCCCAGGCCGCCGGACGCCATGGCCAGCATCGCCAGCCCGCGAAAGGCGTCGAGTGAGATCAAGCGGGGCGGCAGCGGGCGCGTGGCCGGCGTGCTCATGGGGGCGTGCCGCGGAGTGAGGGAGTTCGAGTCGAGCGGCTTCGATTATCGCCTTTACCGGCCGCGTGTAAATCGACGTGCCCCCGCGTCGTCGGCCCGGACTGTTGTGCAACGGTAGCCGCAGGGGCTACGATTTGCTGTGACAGCGAGCGCCGTTTGCCCAGCGAAGCCTATGACCTCTGTTTTGATCACCGCCTTCGAGCCGTACGACCGTTGGAATGCCAATGCGAGCTGGCTGGCGCTAGTTGCGCTGACGCGGGAGCTGCCGGCCGAACCGGAAGTGACCACGAGGCTGTATCCGGTCGACTTTGCGGCGGTGAAGCAGAAGCTGGCGGCGGACCTGGCCGCCAACTACGACTATGCGATCCACCTGGGCCAGGCGCCGGGCTCAACGCGGATCCAACTCGAGTCGATTGCCATCAACGTGGGCGGATCGAGCCGCCAGGCGCCGGAGCAGTTCTTGCCGCTGGTCGAAGGCGGCCCGATCGCCTATCGCAGCCCGTTGCCGCTGTCCGACTGGGGATTGCGCCTGCGCGAAGCGCGCATCCCCGCGCAGGTCTCGTACCACGCCGGCACCTATCTGTGCAACGCGACGATGTATTTCTCGTGCTACCTGGCCGAGCGAATGGGCCTGAAGACCAAGAGCGCGTTTGTGCACCTGCCGCTCGATGTCACGCAGTCGGCGGCGCATCCTGAAGAAGTGCCCGCGCTGCCGGTGGCCAGCTCGGCCGAAGCGCTGCGGATGATCCTGAACGATCTGGCCCGCGGCGTCTGAGCTAGCTGGCTTGCTGCGCGCCCAGGTATCCGCGGCGGGCGGCCAGGCAAGTATGGCGGAACGTCTCGGGCCGCGAGACGCCGGCCAGGCGAAACGTCTCGGTGGCGCCGGAGCGAAACACTAGATCGCCGCAGGGATACCACTCCTGACCCGGCTGCACTTCGATGTCGATCGTGTCGAAGCGGTCGAAGTCGACCCAGCGCTCGTCGACCGGCCGCACCCACTTTTGCACCGTGACGCGGCGATTGGTCAGGCGGTAACGCGTGAGCACCCAGGGCAACAGCGAGTAGGCGAACAGCGCCAGCGCGAAGGGAATCAGCAGCAAGGCGAACAGGTTGCCCAGCGTGAAGATGCCATATCCGAGTTGGACGCCACAGAGCCGGCCCATCAGCCGGCCGGTCGAAAAGGCGCCCAGCGTGGGAAACACGGTCATCACGGTCACTTCCCGCGTCTGGGGAGCGGTGACTCCGGCAATCGGTTGTTTCATGGTGAGGGTGGACAAGACACCAACCTGCGGAATCGTGGTAAAGAAGCTAACAAATTAGCATAGCCCGCCCCTTGCTGCCAGGGGCCCGCGACACGGCCGCTAGCGACGCCCGAGTGCCGGTTTGCCCTTTGTCGCCGCAGGCATTCTCGCTACAGTCTGCCGCCCTCGGACCTCCCCCCCAAGGCACGCTCCCACCCCCGGCCGAGCAATCGGAGATACCGCCATGGCTCCCCAGACTGTTGCCCCGCATCGGCAAACGGTTCCGCCGCTGGTTGCCCCGCCGCGAGCGCTGCAAAGCACTCGCGAAGAAATCCGCTTTCGGGCCCTGACGCACATGCTGGCCGCGGTGGCCGCGACTCCGGCCCAGAGCCGGCCCTTTCCGCACGTGTTCATCGAGGGGCTGTTCCCGGCCGACCTCTACGAGGAAATGCTGGCCTGGCTTCCCGAGCCGGAGCTCTATGAGGCGTTCTCCTACGAGAAGCATGCCACCGACGGCCAAAGCAACCGGGGCTGCTTCAAGATGACCCGCGAAAGTCTCAGTCGCCTGCCCGAGCGGGGGCGCTGGCTGTGGCAGGGCGTTCGCGATGCGCTGGGCTCGCCCGAGTTCAAGTCGGCGGTGTTCGATCGCTTGAGCGAGGGGCTGGCCTACCGTTTCGGCGTTTCACGCGAGGAAGCCGCGTGCACGCCGGGGTATGCCCTGCCGGAGCTGTTTCGCGAGACGACCGGCTACCGCATCAAGCCGCATCCCGACACCCGGCGGAAGCTTGTGACGATGCAGATCGCGCTGGCCCAAAACGACCGCCAGCAGCAGGTGGGCACGGAATTCTACAGCCGCAGTTTGAACCCGATGGCGATGCTGCGCGAGCCGCGGGGGTTCGACGTCGTGAAGCGGATGCCGTTCTTGCCGAACGTGGCCTACGCGTTCGTGGTGATCAACACGCTGCGCCTGCGGAGCTGGCACGGGCGCACGACGCTCGAGGGGCCGTGCGGAGTGCGGAACACGATTTTGAATATTTGGTATGCCCGGGCGGAGGATGGGAATCCGGAGTTGATGGGGTAGGTGCTAAGCCGCAAGCGTGCGGATGACGGGACGGCTAACGCTTGGCGTAAGGCCATCCGTCGTAGGGATGGACGAAGGGCCATTGCTGCGAGGGGAGGCCGGCGCGGGTGGGGTTTTGCTCGATGTAGCGGATGACGGTGCGGACGTGATCGGGGGAGTCGAGGAAGCGACGGTAGCCGCCGAGCGTCCAGACGGGGTGGGCCGCGGGGACGCGTTGTTCGGTAGCAAGCTGCAAGCGGCTGCCCTGCTGGAGGTTTTCGATCATCTCCTCGGCCCGATCGCGGTGCTTGCGGATCAGGATACGGACGTGGTCCGGCAGGACGGCGCAGGCGTAGCACGTGTAACGATGCTGGAAGATGCAGGACTCGAAGCCGGCGGCGACGGTTTCGATTCGGGAGGGGTCGAAGCGGATGACCGGGAATTGTAGTCGCGGCTCGGCCCGATCGTTGAATCCCCGCACGGTGCTCGGCGGCGGCTGCACCTTCCGGCGGCCGTAGTGCAGCTCTCCGAGCTCGGCGAGGTCCGGCGAAGCGACACGACGTGACCCACTCCCGCGCGGATCGTTGGGCAACCACGTGCCGTACGCGGTCCACACGAGATGGTAGGCGATCACGGCCGGATTCTTGCGCGGCACGATGCTTCCCCCGTCGAGCGCCCATTCGCTTCGCGGCTTAGCATAGCGTCCGAGGTTATCTCAGCGCGCAAAAAAAACCCGGTCGCGGGCCTGGCTAAAGTCCCGTGCCGGGTTTTCTCTATCAATTCAGTAGTTGCTTGAAGCGGGTTTCCCCGATTCAAACGGACCTCTGGCCAAACACAAGAACTGTCTCCACAATTCTTAACCGCTTGATGTCACCATCAAGACGGCAGGAATCCTTAGAAAGGAGGTGATCCAGCCGCAGGTTCCCCTACGGCTACCTTGTTACGACTTAGTCCCAATCGCGGAGTTTATCTTCGGCACTTGGCTCCTTACGGTTACCTCAGTGACTTCGGATACCCCCCACTTTCGTGGCTTGACGGGCGGTGTGTACAAGGCTCAGGAACACATTCACCGCGGTATGCTGACCCGCGATTACTAGCGATTCCGGCTTCATGCAGGCGAGTTGCAGCCTGCAATCCGAACTGGGCCACGTTTTTTGAGATTTGCTCACTCTCACGAGTTCGCTTCCCTTTGTACGTGGCATTGTAGGACGTGTGCAGCCCTAGCCATAAAGGCCATGAGGACTTGACGTCATCCCCACCTTCCTCCGGTTTAACACCGGCAGTCTCACTAGAGTCCCCGCCATGACGCGCTGGCAACTAGTGACAAGGGTTTCGCTCGTTAAGGGACTTAACCCGACATCTCACGACACGAGCTGACGACAGCCATGCAGCACCTGTGCACGTTCCACCCGAAGGCGTGGCCCCTGTTTCCAGGGGTTAATCCGTGCATGTCAAGACTAGGATAAGGTTCTTCGCGTAGCCTCGAATTAAGCCACATCCTCCACCGCTTGTGTGAGCCCCCGTCAATTCCTTTGAGTTTCAGCCTTGCGACCATACTCCCCAGGCGGAGCACTTAACACTTTCGC
>QQVE01000025.1 GCA_003389325.1 Planctomycetota bacterium | reverse complement strand
TAATCCAGACCTACAAAAACTGGTATACTCGACATGGCTCGTTGCTCCGAAACAGGGTTTTGGGCTCAATGCTCGCATTAAACCCCAAAGGAGCAACGAGCCCTTCATCCATCCCCATCCGGAGCCATCGGCGACGGAGCTTCGCACCAGCGGCGTCCGACGCTTGCGGTGGAACTGCCACTAACATCGACGATCAACCCTCGCTCGCGCTTCGGGCTGGTGTCGCGAAGAAAAGCCGTGTGCGGAAAGCTAACTGGCCATCCAGGCCGGGCGCTCGCCGGCCGGCGGCAGCTTGATCACGTAGGCCCGATTGATGGCCGGATGGGCCCGCACTTCGTCGAGCGCCTCGGGCGTGGGGGGCTGGTCGAGGTTCAGGATGCCGATCGCTTCGCCTCCCTTGGCTTCGCGTCCGACGGCCATCTGGGCGATGTTGATCTGGTGCTTGCCAAAGATGGTGCCCACGGCGCCGATGATGCCCGGCACGTCCTTGTGGGTGAAGACCATCAGCACGCCGTCGAGATAGGCGTCGAGGCGAAAATCGTCGAGCTGCACCAGCCGCGGCATATCGACGCCAAAGACGGTGCCGGCGGCCGAGTGCGAAGCACCGCCCGTTTCGATCTGGGCGATGATGACCGACGAGAAAGCGCCCATCTCGCTTTGCCGCTTCTCGACCAGGTCGATGCCGCGCTCGCGGAGCAGCACCTCGGCGTTGACGATGTTGATGTCCTGAGCTAGCGCGTGGGCCAACAGACCCGCGGCGAAGCTGGCGGTGACCAGCTTCGTGTTCTTGCCAGCCACGTCGCCGCGGTATTCGAGCGTGCAGCGGGCCATCGTGCCCGACTCGCACTGGGCCAACAGCAAGCCCAGGCGAAACGCCACGTCGAGGTAGCCCCGCAACTCGCTGAGCGTCTTGGCGTCGAGCGGCGTCATGTTCACCGCGTGGCGGATGACGCCCGTAGTGATGTAATCGACCAGCAGCCCCACGCCCTCGACGGCCACTTGGGCCTGGGCTTCTTCGGTGCTGGCTCCCAGGTGCGGCGTGGCCAGCACGCCGGGCATGCCGAACAGCGGGCTATCGGTGCAGGGCTCGCTGGCGTAGACGTCGAGTGCCACACCGGCGATCCGGCCCTGCTTGAGGCCCTCGACGAGGGCTGCCTCGTTGTAGATGCCGCCGCGGGCGCAGTTGATCAGCCGCACCCCCGGCTTGAGCCGCTCGAGCTGCGGGATGTCGACCAGGTTGCGCGTTTCGTCGGTCAGCGGAGTGTGGACGGTGAGATAATCGACCTCGGGCAGCATGGCCTCGACGCTGTCGGCCGCCTCGTAGCCCAGCTCCTCGATCCGCTCGCGCGACAGGAACGGGTCGAAGCCCAGCACGCGCATCTGAAAGGCCTTGGCCCTCGCGCCGACGGCCTGGCCGATGCGACCCAGCCCGACGATGCCCAGGGTTTTGTTGGCCAGTTGCGTGCCCATGTAGCGGCTGCGGTCCCACTTGCCCTCGCACAGGCTCTGGTAGGCCGGTGCCACGTTGCGCGACAGGCCGAGCATCATGGCGATGGTGTGCTCGGCCGTGCTGAGCGTGTTGCCCGCGGGCGTGTTCATCACCACGATGCCGAGCCGCGTGGCCGCTTTCGAGTCGATGTTGTCGGTGCCCACGCCGGCTCGGACGACGGCCTTGAGCCGCGAGTTGCCTTCGAGCACGTCGGCGGTGATTTTCACGCCGCTGCGGCAGATGGCGCCATCGGCCTCGGCCAGCGCCTGGCGGAGTTCCTCGCCCTTGAGGCCCGTGCGCACCTCGTATTCGATGCCGGGCGCGGCGGCGAGCAGATCGAGGCCCTCCTGGGCCAACTTGTCCAACACAATGACTTTCGGCATGGCACTACTTCGCGGATGGCGGTCGGCGGGGCGCGTCGCAGGCCGCCCCAGTCCTTCATTTGGAATCCGCCATTCTAGGGCGAGCGAGCCGCTTTGACGAGAACCCCAAGAAGTCGCGGACCCCGCCACTCTCGGGCCAGGCCACACTGTTCCACGCCTTGTTGCGGTCCAGCCAGCGGATGGCCAGCCAGTTCCAGAGCGACCAGATCCAACTGGCAATCGCTGCCGCGACAAGAAAGCCACGAGAAGGGAATTTGGGGTCGAAGAGCAGCCCGTAGATCAGCAGGCCGCTGCCGGCCACCAGCCCGATCCAGAGGTTGAGCCGCATCTGGAAACGGCTTCGCGCGAAGTATCCACGCCGGGACATCCGAGCCCAGAACACCCACCGCGGGATCGCCGGATGGCGGCGTCGCCTGCGTCTCTTGTGTCGGGTGCGCTGGGCCATGTACCCATTGTAGGCGGGCCGAAGGTTGCAACGCAGCAGTCCGCGGCATTCACGTTCATCGTCGGCGCGACCTATAATGAAGGCGGTTCCGCCGAAAGACTCTCATCCGCCTGGCACATGGCCGACCCCATCTATCTCGACAATCACGCCACCACGCGGGTCGATCCGCGCGTGCTTGAGGCGATGTTGCCGTATTTCACCGAGATCTATGGCAACGCGGCCAGCACGAGTCACGGCTTCGGCCACGAAGCCAAGGAGGCGGTCGACAACGCGCGGGCGGAAATCGCGGCGGGCATCGGCGGCAAACCGCGCGAAATCGTGTTTACCAGCGGGGCCACCGAGAGCAACAACCTGGCCATCCGCGGCGTGTGCGAGCGGCAGAATCGCCGCGGCAACCACCTGGTCACCGTGCGTACCGAGCATCGAGCCGTGCTCGACCCGATCGAGCGGCTCGGGCGGCGCGGGTTCGAGGTGACGCTGCTCGAAGTCGAGCAAGCCGGCAGCAGCAGGGCAGGGCGGCTCGATCCCGACCAACTGCGCCAAGCCCTGCGCGACGACACGCTGCTGGTGTCGGTGATGCTGGCGAACAACGAGATTGGCATCCTGCAGCCGATCGCCGAGATCGCCGAGATCTGCCACCAGCGCGGCGCCCTGTTGCACTGCGACGCCACCCAGGCCGTGGGCCGAATCCCCGTCGACGTGCTGGCCCTGGGCGTCGACCTGATGAGCTTCACGGCGCACAAGATCTACGGACCCAAGGGCGTGGGCGCCCTGTGGGTGCGGCGCAGCTCGCCGGCGGTGCGACTCGAACCGCAGATTGCCGGCGGCGGACACGAGGGCGGTTTTCGCAGCGGCACGCTCAACGTGCCGGGCATCGTCGGCTTTGCCAAGGCGCTGGCCCTGTGCATCGAGGAAATGCCCCGCGAACAGCCCCGGCTGGCCGAGCTGCGCGATCGGCTGTTTGCCGGGCTGACCAGCGAATTGGACGGCGTGTCGCTCAACGGGCCAAGTCTGGAGCAGGACGGGCTGCGGCTGGCGGGCAACCTGAACGTCAGCTTCGAGTACGTCGATGGCGAGGCCCTGCTGATGAACATGCAAGACGTGGCCGTCAGTTCCGGCAGTGCTTGCACCTCGGCCAATCCCGAGCCCAGCCACGTGCTGCGGGCCCTGGGCCTGGCGGACGAAGCCGTGCGCAGCAGCCTGCGTTTCGGCCTGGGCCGCTTCAACACCGACGAAGACGTGAGCGTGGCCATCGCCTCGGTCGCCGAAGTCGTTCGCCGCCTGCGAAAGCTCAGCAGCATGGCGTAGCCTGGCGGCGGCGGAAATTAACGTACATTGGCCGCCAATCTGGCCCTGGAAAAAGCGGAAAACGGCTTTCCTTTTCGGCCGGGATCGTATAATTTAGACAGTCTGAATTGCGAAAATCCCAGCGGGCCCGCGTGGCCCCGGTTTGATCCTTTTCCCAGTAGGGGAGTGCGAGATGGGCATCACTTTGAGCGAACGTGCGGCCACCGAAGTCAAGAAAGCGATGACCGAGCAGAAGTGCCCCGAGAATACGGTGCTTCGCGTGCGCGTCGTCGGGGGTGGCTGTAGCGGTTTTTCGTATGACCTGCGATTCGACGAGTCGTTCGACGACAAGGTCGATTCGAAATACGAGCATCACGGGGTGACCGTGGTCGTGGACAAGAAGTCGGCCCTGTACTTGGACGGCACGACGGTCGACTACTACGAGGGTCTCGAGAAGCGCGGCTTCACGTTCGACAACCCGAACGCCGTGAAGTCCTGCGGCTGCGGCAGCTCGTTCCAGGCCTAGAACCACCGCGGGCCAAGGGCCCCTTTCCACTCGCCCGGCGGGTGGGAATCGCCGATAACACGAGGAGCACCGTCCCTTAGCGGACGGTGCTCTTTTTTTCGCGACGTGCCGTGGTTTTCCGGCCACTTGCGGAAGCCGGCGCGAGCGATAGAATGCAATATTGCCGGCACTTTGCCAGCCGAGCCGATTCCGAGCTGGGCCGGGCAAGGCGGATTTGCAGCCGGCGCGAACGGAGCCCGCCTGTCGACCGTAGAAGGTTAGGCGGCGGTGCTCTTGACGAGCGAGTGGCGATCAGTAAGATAAGCTGTTTCCCACACGGTGTCTGGCTTTCGGGTCGGGCGGCCGTGAGGCGCGGTGGCGGTGGCCTGAGGCCGACTTCAACGAAGGCTCCCCGGGGCGGTTGAGTTCGGCCTCTGTCCACCGACAGACTCGAAGACGAAGCGTCTGATGCATCGGGCGGTTTGCACGTCGAGGCGATCTTTGACAATTTGGTTGTTGCAAGAGTGGCATCTTGTATTGAATTGAACAATGCCGGGTCGATCGCATCGCAAGGTGTGATTGATCTTGTATGTTCTCCAAGGCTCTTAGCGTGACTAGATGACGTTTGCACCAATCGCACCACGGTTGGGGCAGAGGGAGTCTGGGCACAAAAGAATCGAGCGTTACTCTTTTTCAGCCGTGCTTTACCAAGAAGCACGGTCTGGATCAGTAGTTGGCACTGCATGGGTTCATGCTTCGAAGGCACGGCAAGGCACGGCAACGTGCGGCGGCGTGTTGGAGAGGGTTGGATTTATGTGGACCAAGCTACGAAGGGCGCATGGGGGATGTCTTGGCGTCAGGAGGCTTTGAAGGGCGTGGAAGACTGCGAAAAGCTCGGGGGAATTGTCAAACGAGTGTTGATCCCGAGATTCCCGAACTGGCATGCACTGAATCCATAGGTGTATGCAGCCAACGCGGCGAACTGAAACATCTAAGTAACCGCAGGAAAAGAAAGAAAAATCGATTTCCTCAGTAGCGGCGAGCGAACGGGAAATAGCCCAAACCGCGGAGGTTTTCCTCTGCGGGGTTGTAGGGCCTCTCACATGGGAGTTACAAAGCGCGCGGCTAACCGAACTGTCTGGAAAGTCAGACCACAGCGGGTGACAGTCCCGTAGGTGAAAGCAGCTCGTCTCCCGAGAGGTACCTGAGTAGGTCGGGTCACGTGGAACCCCGACTGAATCTACGGGGACCATCCCGTAAGGCTAAATACTACCTGACGACCGATAGCGAACTCAGTAGGGCGACTGAAAGATGGGAAGAACCCCTGCTAGGGGAGGATACTGAACCTGAAACCATGTGCCTACAAGCGGTCGGAGCACTATGGCTCTTCGGAGCAATGTGTGACGGCGTGCCTTTTGCATAATGATCCGGCGAGTTAGCGTCAGCGGCCTGGTTAAGGTCTTCCGGACCGAAGCCATAGGGAAACCGAGTCTGAATAGGGCGATTGTCGTTGGTGCTAGACGCGAAACTGCACGAACTACCCATGAGCAGGTTGAATCGCGGGTTATACCGCGTGGAGGACCGAACCCACTTGGGTTGAAAACCGAGGGGATGACTTGTGGGGAGGAGTGAAAGTCTAATCAAGCGCAGAGATAGCTCGTTCTCTCCGAAATAGCTTTAGGGCTAGCCTTGAGCCACTACGCATCGGGGGTAGAGATACTGAATCGGTTTGGGGGCCCTCCAAGGCTACCCTGCTGAACCAAACTCCGAATACCGATGCGACTATCTCAGGAGTCAGTCCGCGAGGGATAAGCTTCGCGGTCGAGAGGGAAACAACCCAGACCACCTGCTAAGGTCCCGAAGGAATACTTAGTCACTAAGGAAGTTGAGTTTCTGTGACAGCCAGGATGTTGGCTTAGAAGCAGCCACCATTTAAAAAGTGCGTAACAGCTTACTGGTCGAGAAATTCTGCGCCGATAATGAACGGGAGTAAGTATTCCACCGAAGCAGTGGATGATCGCCGGTCTGCGGACTAGCGATCGTGGTAGGAGAGCGCTGTACATCAGATACGAGCCGTACCGAGAGGAACGGTGTCGGGGTGTACAGGTGATTATGCCGGAATGAGTAACGATAAAGCAGGTGAGAATCCTGCTCGCCGAAAGCCTAAGGTTTCCTGGGGAAGGTAAATCCGCCCAGGGTTAGCCGGTGCCTTAGTCGAGGCCGAAAGGCGTAGACGATGGACAGCAGGTCAACATTCCTGCGCCATGCTGATGGACCGATGGAGGGACGGCGTTCGTAGGGTGAGCGGTACGACTAGAAATGTCCGTGGCTCAATCGAAGGTGAGGGATAGGTAAATCCGCCCTCGCAAGCCAACGGTTGGGACCGATCGCGTTTATGTTCGAGAAGTCATCCGAAAGACGTCCAAGAAAAGCTTCTAAGGGTTGAAGTCAGCGTGACCGTACTAAAACTGACACAGGTAGGCGAGACGAGAAGTCTAAGGCGCTCGGGAGAACACTGGTTAAGGAACTCTGCAAATTGACCCCGTAAGTTCGCGATAAGGGGTGCCTCCGGAGTTTCACGCTTCTGGAGGTCTCAGTAAATCGGCTTCAGCGACTGTTTATCAAAAACACAGGACTCTGCTAACTCGCAAGAGGATGTATAGAGTCTGACGCCTGCCCGGTGTTGGTAGGTTAAGGAAGAGGGTTAGCTCTTCGGAGTGAAGCTCGCGACCGAAGCCCCAATAAACGGCGGCCGTAACTATGACGGTCCTAAGGTAGCGAAGTTCCTTGTCGGGTAAGTTCCGACCTGCATGAAAGGCGTAACGACTGAAGCACTGTCTCAACCAGTGACCCGGTGAAATTGTAGTCGTGGTGAAGATGCCACGTTCCCGCAGCTAGACGGAAAGACCCCATGAACCTTCACTGCAGGCTGATATTGGGTTGAGGTATGTTCTGTGTAGGATAGGTGGGAGGCGTTGATCTGGGCACGCCAGTGTCCAGGGAGCCATCCTTGAAATACCACCCTGAATATGCTTTAGTTCTAACTCTGATTCCCGTGAATCCGGGCAGAGGACATTTTCAGTTGGGCAGTTTGACTGGGGCGGTCTCCTCCAAAAAAGTAACGGAGGAGTTCAAAGGTACCCTCAGCCTGGTTGGCAATCAGGCTTCGAGCGCAAAGGTAGAAGGGTGCTTAACTGCGAGACTCATAAGTCGAGCAGATACGAAAGTAGGACTTAGTGATCCGGTGGTCCCGTGTGGAAGGGCCATCGCTCATCAGATAAAAGGTACTCCGGGGATAACAGGCTTATCGCTCCCGAGCGTCCATAGCGGCGGAGCGGTTTGGCACCTCGATGTCGGCTCATCACATCCTGGGGGTGAAGAAGCTCCCAAGGGTTTGGCTGTTCGCCAATGAAAGTGGTACGTGAGCTGGGTTCAGACCGTCGTGAGACAGGTCGGTCCCTATCTGCTGTGGGCGCACGAAACTTGCGGAGGTTCTTCTTTAGTACGAGAGGATTTGGAAGGACGTTCCTCTGGTTTTCCAGTTGTCGCGCTAGCGGCACGGCTGGGTAGCTATGAACGGAAAGGATAAACGCTGAAAGCATATAAGCGTGAAGCCCGCTCCAAGATCAGGTTTCGTAGGGCAATGCCCGAAAGTCCCCTGGAAGACGACCAGGTTGATAGGCCGGATGTGTACGTGGGGTAACCCATTCAGCTAACCGGTACTAACGGACGAACGCTTGGCCACATATATCCAACGCTCTTGCCCAGGCAAGTGCACGTTCGATTCAAAAAGCCAAGAGCCATCGATACAAGTCGACCACTCGACGCAACAACCAAACACAGCCGCCCGCGGCCTCACTGTCGGCCGCGGGCGGCGCTTTCCGGTGACCAGATCTGAAAGGCCACACCCGTTCCCTTTCCGAACACGGTAGTTAAGCTTTCAGAGCCGATGGTAGTACCACAAGTGCGAGAGTAGGTATCGCCGGATTTTTCACAGGAACCCCGACGGATCACACGATCCGCCGGGGTTTTTTTTCGCGCGCGTACGACGTCGAACCCCGCCGTTTCGCCCGGAGCCACCGGAGACGGCGCGTTGTGGTTCCGCCGTCTCGATTCACGCGTCCGCCATCGCATCGAGCGTATCGTCCTTGCCAAACGCGCCGTCGCTGGCGGCTTCGGCTAAACAGTCACGCACCCGTCACACGTCGACATTACCCGAGCCGCCAGAGCAGGGCCTCGTAGTACGGCGTGTCGTCCGCGCTCGCCTCGAGCGACACGTCCCCATGCGGACCCACGCTCCACGCCGTCCGCTGCTCGGGCGAGTACACGTAGAACCGCCCCGTGAACGGATCGGTGGGCAGCGCTCCCATGAGGCCCGCTTCGACCAGCTCCTCGAGATCCGCCGGCAGCTCACCCTGCTCGAGCGCAAAGATCCGCGCGGCCAGCACCAGCCGGGTGCCGTCGTAGGCGGCCTGCGTCACCAAGGCGATTTGCCGGTACACCCCGGCGCCTAGCGCATTGTGCTCGAGCAGCTTTCGCCCGATGGGGTTCTTCACGCGCAACAGTTGCTCCCGCGCCCTTGCCGGGGCCGCATCGCTTAGCTCGCTGGCCCGATGCTCGGACCGGTAGAGCTCCAACGCCTCCGGCCAGGCGGCCAGCGGGCCGTGCCACGACTCAGAATCGTCCAGCTCGCCCGACCCGTCGAGGCTGCGCAGAGACGCTGCGTAGTACACGCTCGCACGCTGCGCGGTGTCCACCGCGTCAAACGGGCAGGGGTGGCCGTCGAACAGCGCGGCGAGTCGGCGGCAGCGATTCTCCCATTCGCGGTTCGCGGCCGCGTCGAGCTCAGCGAGCCTCCAGTCCAGCAAGGTCTGGAAGAACGACTCGGGCCGTGCCGCGCGCAGCTTGTCGAGCGAGGGCAGGAAATAGAAGCAGTACTCCGCGCGAATCGCTCGCCGCAGCCCGACGAACGAATTGGACCGCTGAGGAAGGCGTGTCAGCATGTCTCGCAACACTTCCGGCGGCACGGTCGGGTGCAATGCGATCCGCTGGGCGAGCGCGAGGGCGCAGCTCTCGCAGGCGCTAGCGACCAGGTAGTCCACGACCATGCGACCGGCGTCTCTCTTCAGCCGCGCGACGCGCTCCAGCAGCAGCGCGAGCTTCGCGGCCCGGGCAAAGTTGCCCAAGCCCATCTGCCGCTGGGCTTCCAGCACCAGCAGTCGAGCCAGCCGGCGATCCTTCGAAAGATGCTCGAACTCGGTGCCCGACAGCGCAAGGTGCGGATACTCGAGCCCCGCGCGGCCGGCCGCGGCTTCGGCCAGCGGGATCGCATCGCGGTGGGCCTCGAGCCAGGCCGCCACACGGCGGTCGCGGTCCTCGTCCGGCTTGTCCGGGCTGAAGCAGTCTTCGAGCTCGTACTCGCCGTCGGGAATGTCGACCACGAGCGTTTCGCCGGCCCGCTCGAGCAGCGGCAGCGCGTTTTGCGATTCGGCCAGCACCAGCGGCTCGGGCCGCAAAATCGGGTCGGCATAGCTCAGCAGATCGTCCCCGGCCGGTACCGCCGCATATGCCCGCGGTGCCCGACCGGCCAGCGCCACCGCCGCAGTTGACGCCAGAAACATCCGCCGATCGAGCTCGCTCATCGCGCCTCCTCCACCGGTTGGTTCGCCTCCCGCATTGTACCCGCGATCTTCCGTTTAGCTCGGAACCAGTGGCGACGGCGTGTGTGGTTTGGCGCCGGCACGAACGAAGCACGCGCCGGCGCCGCTGGCTCCGGTATAAACCGGGCGCCAGAACTCTTTTGCGGTGGTTACTCAAGCCGCCAGATTAGCGAGTCGGCGTAAACCACGTCATCCGGCGAGGCATCCGGCGACACGTCGCCGTCCGGGCCGACGCTCCAAATCGCCCGCTCCTCGCGCGAGTATCGGAAGGGCTTGTCAGTGAACGGGTCCATCGGCAGCGCTTCGAGGATCGTCGCTTCGACGAGCGACTCCAGGGTCGGCGGCAGCTCGCCTCGCTCGAGTTTGTAAGCGCGTGTTGCGAGCAGCAGCCGCGTGCCGGCGTGCTGAGCTTCGGCGGCAAGCGCGGATCGGTGCAGCGCTTTCGATTCGAGCAGAGTTTGCTCGAGGAACTGCTTGCCGATCGGGTTGTCGACGCAGCGAAGCCTCTTTCTCGCCGTGGCCAGCTCCGTCTCGCTCAGCTCGCCTGCCTTCCCGTTGCCGAACAGCGACGTGGCGAGCTGCTCTGGCCAGGCTGCAAGTTCCGCGGTAGGAGCAGGATCGGGGCGGGCCTGATGCGCCGCCCAGCTCAGGTCAAGCTCGTGGATCCAGGTGGCATACTGGGCCACCGCCCGCCGTCTGGTGTCCTCCGCGTCGAAGGCATTGGGATGACCGCAAAACAATTGGCTCAACTTCTCGAGCCGCAGATCGTACTCGCTGCGAGGAACCATGAATGCCAGGTTCTCATCCCATGGCGCAAGCGACTCGAGAATCGTCCGCGTGTCGGCGTCTTTCAGCCTTTCCAGCTCTGGAACGATGTAAAAACTGTATTCGGCTCGAATTGCCTTCCGCATTCCCGCAAGCGCACCGGCGCCGGCAGCAAGGCCTGCCAGCATCGTACGCAGCGTTGGGGCATCGGCACCCGGATGTTGTGAGATTCTTTGTATCAACGAACACGCAGTGCCGTTGCTCGCGGAGCCCACGATGTGTTCGACAACGACTCCGCCGCCTCCGAGCAGCAACCGGCTGGCACGCTCGAGCGCCAAGCTGGTGCGGGCCGCCGAGGCGAAGTCTCGCTGCCACATCAAACGCTGCCCCTGATAGGCGAGCAATCGTGCCAGGGCGCGTAATCGCATCATCGTTTTCAGCCGCTCGTCGGCCCACGGTTCGTGTGGATACTCTAGCCCCGCGCGACCGACGGCGGCTTCGACGAGGTCCAGCGACCGACGATTCGCCTCAATCCAGGCCGCGACCGCGCGATCGCGTTCGGCGTCCGGCCTCACCGGGTTGAAGCAATCCTCGGCCACGAAATCGCCGTCGGGCTCGTCGTCGGTCAGCAGGCGACCCGCTTCGATCAGCAAGGGCAGGGCGTTCTGCGACGGGGAAAGCACCAGCGGCGCAGGCCGCAGCAGCGCTTCGGCACAAGCCAGCGCGTCTTCTGCCGCCGGATCGGCAGCTACCGCCAGCGGCACCCTGCCAGCCAGCGCTGCCGCCGCGGTCGATGCCAGAAACGTTCGCCGACGCATGATGCCCATCTCGATTCCTGCTAGAAGCGCTTCTCAGCCATTATACCCGCTCCCGGACTCTTTAGCCCTGAGCCACCGGCGACGGCGTGTTTCGTTGAATTGATAGCGCTCCCAAGGGAACGAGTCACCGTCGCCGGTGGTTCGTTCCGGGCTGAAACGTGAAACAGCATCGTCGAGTCAGCGGCCGCTTGGCGCGGTCTGCTATACTGCGGTCGTCGCGGCGCGCCGCCGACGGACGGCTGCGCGGCCGGTTCGGAACTAGCGCTACGGAGGATCATCTCATGCCACGGCAGACCGGAGAACGTTACGAGTGCAAGAGTTGTGGAGCCGTGCTGGTTTATGAGAAGGCGTGCCCCTGCCCGGGCGACGACACGCACAGCGAGATCTGCTGCGGCGAGCAGATGAAGAAGGTGGACTAGCACGCTCAGCCATGCGCCGCAGTAGTCTCTAACGGTTCGACACACACTGAAGCGTGGGCCGGCGTGCAACGGTACGGCTCCCGTTGGCCCAGTCGCGGCTGCCGTGAAACTCCGTTGATGTGCGCGCGATGGAGGACCAGGCGTTATGTTCGGCGAAACGCTTGACAGACCGACCGAGTACTTCCGGCCCTTCCCGAACGCCAAGGAAGTCTTCGGAGCCCAGTCGAAAGAACACGCCAACTACCTGTTGCCGCTGGCCTCGGTCGCGCTTTCACGGCTCAATCGCCGATGGGGCGGCTGGGTGCACTTTGTGCTACCGATCGAACCGTACGACGGCTGCGTGGGACAATCGACCAAACGCTATCACACGTATCTCTGTCGTGAGAATTGGATCGGCTTCCGAATCAACCGGCGGAGCTGCTACCAGCTTGCCGCTCCGTTTCGCTATTTCTTAATGGCCGATCTCGACGAGCGCGACGACGTGCGGCTTACCAAGCGAGCTCGCAGTGAATTGGAGACGCTGTACGCGTCGACGCGCGAGGCATTCGCGAATCGCGAGGCCCACTACCGTGAGGCCGGCGCCTTGCATCCCGAGCACGTCCGCAGAAGGAAGGGACGCTACCCAGAATCGTCGCGAAGCGCTCTGGTACGCGACATCCGTGGACACCCGGGCTGGGGCAATTGGGTGACCAGTAACGGTGTGCCGCTGGCCAAGCGGGGGTTTACCAATGCCGACGGCGAGCAGGAAACCGATTGCATCCCGCTAGCCGAAGACGGCTCGGAGTTCACCTTCGTCGGCTGGGTACCGGCCTACGTATACGCGCCCGGCCGCGGCTGCAACGTGTACCTGTTCTACCACCGCCGGCAGCGGCTGGCGCTGACCACGTTCGATTGGTCATGAGATGCCACGTCGGCGATCTTGCGCGACAGCAGCTTAGCGCTGCGTCATGGTAGCTGTTGATCAACTAGCCGGCACGGCGGCGACGGACCCACACCAAAAACCCCACGCCGGCGATGCCCATCAGCACCGCTGTTGAGGGCTCCGGGACCGCGACGTCCACAAACACCATGCGGTGATCGGAGGCGAAGATTAAAGAGCGCAACGGGTCGCCGTTGACGGGCCAAAACACGCCGCCGTCGTCGATGCCCATGTTCGCTGACGGCAGCACGTAGTCGACGCGCAGGTTGCCTGGCGGGTTGCCGAAGTCGGCGGTGTCGAATTGGGGATCGCCGAGGTGAGGATCGCCGGCGCCGTCGACCGCACCGCCGGCACTACTGGGCGTGAAGCTGGTGTTGATCAGGGGATTGGTCAGCAACTGATTCGCCGCCCCCGGCAGGCTGTCGCCGTCGAGGGGGTCAGAGTTCTGGTCGCCCAGGATGACGAACCTCTCGCCGCCGGTGAATCCGCCGGCCAGGCCGTCGTCGTCGGTGATGTAGCCGTTCTGGCCGGGCGTGACGTAGTCGTTCCACAGTCGAATCTCGTCGAAGTTGCGGCGGCCGTTCTCGTCGAACACCGGGCTATCGAACACCGGCGGCGTGGGATGGCTGGTGAGCACGTGCACGTCGGTCCCGTCGATATCCACCGTCAGGTCCCAGTGGCTCTTCGACGACAGTCGGGCATTGTCGATGCCGGTCTGCGTGTAGTTAGCAGGAATCAGGTTGCCGGGCATGTCCTTCCAGAGGAAGTTCTGAAACGTGCGGTCGTTCGCGATGGGGTGCATCGAGTAGACCACCATGCCGAACTGGCCCGGAAAGTTGCCGAAGCCATAGTTGTCGATCGAGCCGTTGCCGTCGAAGTCGACGCCGGACGAAACGCCGGTGTTCGAGGGAGCGACGTAGCGGTAGGGATAGTTGATCGGCGAGGCGGCCCCGGCGCCGGTCGTGTTCTGGCCGATCGACAGGTAGTTGTTCTGGAAGCTCTGGGCGGCGACGCCGCCGGCATCGTAATCGAATTCGTTGATCAGCAGCACGTCGGGCCGCACGCGCTGGATCGTTTCGGCCACGCGCCGGGCCTGCAAGTTGGTCGTCACGCTCAGGTCGTTGATCAACTGGCCGGCCGAATTTCGGTTCAGCGACGCGTTGTACGTGGCAAAGCGGACCGAGTCGCCCCAAGCCGCGGCGTCGAAGGAAACGGAGAGTGCCACACAGCAGACGATCGCGACACCAACCTTGCAGACTCTTCGCATGAGCGTACTCCTGACCCCAATCCAACGAGATACCGCACGAAGCGCGGCTCCTTGCCACTGACGCAAAACCCCGAGTGAACGGCGCCTGTCCGACGCCGTTCACTCGGGAAACGATTTTCTCCAACCGCAGGCGCGTCTAGCGACGGCGACGACGCACGCGGTAGTATCCCAGGCCGATGACGCCGGCCATGCCGGCCAACAGGAAGCTCGACGGCTCGGGGATCATCGACGCTTCGGCGAACGTGTCTGCCATCACGATCGAGTGGATCGTCACGGCCGATTGCAGCACCGCCCCGGGGATTTCGAACTGCGACAGCACGAGCGAGCCGATGCCCGCGGGATCGGAGCCGCCACCGACGCCCACGGTCACGTACGGCGTTTCGAGGTTGACGTCGCCGCTGGTGGGATTGACGTAAATGCTGACCGTGTCGTTCCCCGGTCCGGCAACCATGTCGGCCCGCACGATGACGTTGTAGTCCGTGTTAAAGCTCAGAACGTCGACGCCGGTCCCGAATGGAGCGGCCGCCTGGCCGGTGACCTTCGCGGAGAAGACGAATCCCGAGCCGCTGGCCGACGTGAAGATCCGCTCGTTGGCGAAGCCGCTGGCATCGTCGCCAGTATACGTGGCCGAGAAGTACGAGGGGGTCGTACTGGTGAAGTCGACCGTGGGGGCCGACTGCACGCTCATTTTATAGCCCATGTAGACCGTCGTCGTGCCTACGCCGGGAGCGGGAATCGTTCCGGCACTGTTGTTGATGTAGGCATCCTGGTTGATTCCAGCCGGGGCCGGCATGACCACGCTGCCGCCGGAAACCTGAATCGGGGCGCTGGAGGTACCGCCCCGTTGCGTCCAGCCGTTCTGGCCGACCAGATCACCGTCGGTATAGGTCGAGAAATCTTCCATCAAATAGATGGTCGCATCGGCGCGGTCTGTGGACAGACCCACCAGAAGCGCAGCCGCGAGGGCTGCAAAGCCAAGTTGTCGTCTCATGAGCGTTCCTCCGGAACAAAAGGCGAACGTGGGGTTCGCTGATCCCTGCGTCGATATCCATCGCCGACGAGCGATCACAAGAACGCCCGGAAGCTAACCATCCCAAGCTGGCAAAGCCGACCGCGCACGAAGACCGTGCCGCCGTCCTCACAAGCGATGGCCCAACCTATCGCCCGACTGTTGGGGATTGGTGAAGGGATTGTTAGAGTGTCGCAAGGATTGCGCGAGCGATCGCACAGGCAAACCCCTCCAGCGCGGGCGCCAAGGTCTCATACGAGGCCGACGATAGTCGTTGGACGGGCGCAGGATGCGCGTGATGAATCTGCCGGCCGATCCGTGGAAAGGAGCTCGCGCGGCGATCTTGTTTGCGACAGACTCTGCGGTCGCTAGAACGTCTTGACCAATAGCCCGCCGTCGACGACCAGCACTTCGCCGGTGATGTAGCTGCCCGCTTCGCTGGCCAGCAGCAGGGCCGGGCCGGCCAGCTCGCGCGGATCGCCCCAGCGGTTCAGCGCCGTGCGCGCGGCAAGTGCCTTCTTCTGCTCGTCCGAAAGAAGGCCCCCGGGCAGATCGGTCAGAAACGGGCCCGGCGCGATGCAGTTCACCGTGATGTTGTGCTCGCCCAGGTCGAGCGCGCTGGCCCGGGCCAGCCCCAGCAGGGCCGACTTGGTGGCAGAATAGACGCTGCGCTCGTCCTTTGAGGCCAGCCCCATGATCGACGAGATGTGGATGATGCGGCCCCAGCGACGCTGCTTCATCTGCGGGACCAGCGCCCGCGACAGCGCCATGCACGAGGTGAGGTTCAATTCGACGATGCGATCCCACTGCTCATCGGTAATCGCGTCGATGGCCTGGGGCACGTTGCTGCCGGCGTTGTTGACCACGATGTCGACTTGCCCCATCGCCGAAACGGCTTGCTCGGCCAGGCGATTCACTTCTTTGCGGTTGGTCATGTCGGCCACGAAGTACTCGACCTTGGCATCCGTGCCGTCGCGAATCTCGGCCTGGGCCTGGTTGAGCTCGTCTTCATGCCGGCTGGAGATGACGACGTTGGCGCCAGCTTCCGCAAACCCCCGGGCCATGGCCTTACCCAGCCCCTTGCTACCGCCGGTCACCAGCGCCACGCGTCCACTTAGATCGAAGAGGGAGTGCATGTCGTCTCCACATTGAAAGACAGAAAATCAGAAACGCAAAGACGCGAATGGGTTTCGGACAACCGCGCACCCCGTCGCCGATGGCTCCGGGCTAAACGGGCCGAAATACTCGTCCGTGAAGCTACAACGCCTCGCAGACGAGATCGCCGACTTCGCTGGTGGTGTAGCCCATCTTGCCGGCGGCCTGGCTTTTCATTTTGGTGCCGGTGACGGTTTGGATGGCCTGTTGGATTCGCTCGGCGCTCTTGGGTTGGCCCGAGTGTTCCAAGAGCATGCTCATGGCGTTGATGGCCGCTACCGGGTTGATCTTGCCGGTGCCGGTGTACTTGGGCGCGCTGCCGCCCATCGGTTCGTACATGCTCGTGCCGCCCGGTTCGGGGTTGAGATTGCCGCCGGCGGCCACGCCCATGCCGCCCTGCAGGATGCCGCCGAGATCGGTGATGATGTCGCCGAACATGTTCGTGGTCACGATCACGTCGTAGTACTCGGGGTTCTTGACCATCCACATGCAGCAGGCGTCGACGTGGTTGTAGTCGGCCTTGATGTCCGAGTATTCCTTGGCCACTTCCTGGAACGTGCGCCACCACAGGTCGTGGCCGTAGGTGAGCACGTTGGTCTTGGCCACCAGCGTCAGCATCTTCTTGGGATTGTTGCGCCGGCGCGTGAACTCGAACGCCCAGCGAATGCACCGTTCGCAGCCCTTGCGGGTATAGAGGGCCGTCTGGCTGGCCACTTCGTCGGGCGTGTGCTTTTTCAGGTATCCGCCCACCCCGCAGTACAGGTCCTCGGTGTTCTCGCGCACCACGACAAAGTCGATGTCGTCGGGACCCTTGCCGGCCAGGGGCGTCTCGACGCCGGGAAACAGCTTCACCGGCCGCAGGTTGATGTACTGATCGAGCTGAAACCGCAACTCGAGCAGCAGCCCCTTTTCGAGAATGCCGGGCTGCACGTCGGGATGGCCCACGGCACCCAGGAAGATGGCGTCGAACTTCTTCAACTCTTCGACGGCCCCCTCGGGCAGCACTTCGCCGGTGCGCAGGTAGCGATCGCCGCCGAAGTCGAAGTCGACCGTTTCGTACTTGAAGCCGTCGAGCTTGGAGACAGCTTGGAGAACTTTGATTCCTTCGGCGGCCACTTCCGGGCCGGTACCGTCTCCGCCGATGACGGCGATCCGTAGTGGCTGGTTGGCGTTCAAGAGAGACCCTCGCATGAAACTCGGCTAGGTGGGAAATAGCCGATTCTATCAGTGCGTCTGGCGAGTCTCAACCAGCCGGCAATCATCGCTATTCTGGGCCGCACGCCACCCGGTTAGCCCGGAGCCAACGGCGACGGCGCGTGGCCGGCGAATCGGTCCGTCGCATTGCGTCGGCAAACCGCGTCGAGCACGGTTCAAGCGCGTCGGCACGCGATTCTCGGCCGAATCGAAGAACTTGCTGCCGAACCGACCACCGACGCGCCGTCGCCGGTGGCTCCGGCTAAACACCATGCGGTTCAGCCGCCCTGGGACATCGCGGCGGCGCGCTCCCGCATTTCTTCGGGCGACACGTCTTCGATGTGGGTGGCGATCGACCACACGTGGCCGTAGGGATCTTGCAGCGTGCCCATGCGGTCGCCGTAGAACTGGTCCTGCACGGGACGCATCTCCTTCGCGCCGGCGGAGAGCGCCTGCTTGAACAGGTCGTCGACGTTCGCCACGTACAGCACCAGGCTCACGGCCGTGCCGCCCAGCGACTGCGGACCGCGAAAGCCCATGTCGGGATGCTCGTCGGCCAGCATCACGTTCGAATCGCCGATGCGCATCTCGGCGTGCATGACCTGCCCCGAGCCGGGGTCTTGCATTCGCATGGTCTCGGTGGCGCCGAAGGCACGGTTATAAAAGTCGAGCGCCTCGGCGGCGCCTTTAACAATCAAGTACGGCGTGACCGTGGAATACCCTTCGGGGACCGGCTGGACTTTATCGGCCATGGTCTACTCTCCGGTGTACGAGTTCGGCGTCGGGAAAGCCATACGAGGCGCGGGCTCAAGCGGTCAGTATAGCAAACTCGCACAGCCCGGCTGCCTCGACGCGCGCGTGCCGAGTTGCCGGATCGCCGTCGAGGCTGGCCTTTTCCTGCCCCTTTTTGGCGTCGTCGGACCACAGGCCGAGGCCCTCGTCGCGGGCCTGCTCTTGGGCTTCTCTAAAGATGGCCTTCTTCGCCGCCGAGTAGTGGAAGTTCGGCTCCCAGCGCGCCAGGCCGGCCCGCAGCAGTTCTTCGTTGAGCATGCGATCGCCGACCCAGACGTAGGCCAGAAAGCGTCCGAAGCGATCGACGCGCTCGCGATCGAACTCGAGTCGCGCGGTGCCGCCGGCCAGGAATTGCCTGGTGAACTTCGTGGCCTCGGGACCGAAAGGTTCGACCGGGTGATCCGGCTTGACGGTTTCGGGCGTGTCGACGCCGATCAGCCGCACCACGCTATCGCTGCCGACGATGATCGTGTCGCCGTCGACCACGCGCACCACTCCATGCATGCCTTCGGCCAAGGGCTCGGCCGGCGTGGGGACGGCGTCGTCTTCGCGCACGTAGCGGACGATCGCCAGGATCACCAGCACGATGACGACCACCAGCGTGCGGTAGGGACTGCGGCGGAATCGACGAGCGCTGGTGCGAGTGCCTGGATCCACCGGAGCGTTCATCCCCTCACCGGCGCGGGCTCGCACCGCCGAAACGAAACCACACACGGCGACGCGCCTTGACGGCGCTTGCTGCCGACGTGCCTGCGCGAGTCGACGGCCGGTGCGCGTCGGCTAGTTCTTGCTGAACTCGAAGGGCTTGATGTCGCGGCCCAGCGGGTTCTTGAGAAACTTCTTGCGGCAATCGGGGCAAAGGTCGAACCGCATTTGCTCGTAGACGTCGTTGCCGATTTGCGGGTCGGCCGCGTCGACGGAGCGCTCGAGGATTTCCTGAATCTCTTGCAGGTGATCGCGATCATCGTCCATCTCGTCGATGGCGTCGGGATCGAACGCCGCGTAGACCTCCATTTTGACGACGTAGCGTAAGTCGTCCGAGTCGAAGGCCCGCTTACAGCAATCACAGGAGTAATGAATCATCGACACCTTCCCCGCGACAGAATAAACCCTTGGGATTCCTTCCTGGCAACGTGCAACGCATTCCTAATCGAAAACGAACATCCTCGCGGCATCGCTTTCATGGGTTGCGTTCTTGCTCCTTCAAGCGGCTGCTGCGGGCCTGGTTCCAATACCAGGCAGCAGCGTCGAATCCATCCTAATGTCGCCGCGCGAAGCGTAGCAAGTCGTGTTGGTCTATTTTTTACGAGCCGGCGCGCCATACATACCGCGTGCCAAAAGGCACGGAAGTTGGCCACCGGCGCGCCAGCAACCGCGCGCTCGTGCCGCTGGCACGGTGGCCTCAATTGCGGGCCAAATCGGACGCGCCCACGCGCTGGTGCTGCACTAGTCGACGCCAAATCTGCGGTTTACAATAACCGTAGCGGGGGGACGCTCACCGCGTTACGGCGAAGTGCGGTTGCTCCTCGCGGGCGCTGGCTGATACACATCCTTATTCAGCCAGCGCGGGACGGAGAATCCCTACAGTTGGAGCCTGCCCATGATGAGTTCGGTCGCCGCCGCCAATCCGCTCAGCGCCAGCGTGCTGGTGCTTAACCGCTTCTACATGGCCGTGCACGTGGTCAACGTACGGCGGGCGTTTTGTTTGTTGTTTCGCGAATTGGCCGAAGTCATCCACATCGAGGAAGGGCAGTTTGCCAACTACAACTTCGAGTCGTGGTGCGAGATCAGCGAGCTGAAAGCCGCCTTCAAGGAGCCGCACGAAGATTGGATCTCGTCGGTCAACTTCGAGATCCAGGTCCCGCGCGTGATTCGTCTCTTGGCGTTCGACCGCGTGCCCAAGCAGACCATTCGTTTCAACCGGCGCAACATCTTCGCCCGCGACGGCAATCGCTGCCAGTACTGCGGCAAGAGCTTTCCGACCAGCGAGCTGAGCCTCGATCACGTCGTGCCCAAGAGCCGCCAGGGCGAGACGTGCTGGGAGAACATTGTGTGCAGTTGCGTCACGTGCAACGTCCGCAAGGGCGGCCGCACGCCGCAGGAAGCGCACATGAAGCTGATTCGCCAGCCGGCCAAGCCCAAGCGCAGCCCGCTCTTGGCCATCAAGCTCGGCAACCCGAAGTACGAGAGCTGGAAGACGTTTCTCGACAGCGCCTACTGGTCGGTCGACCTGAAGTAGACACAAGCCGAAGCGGGCATGGGCAGCAGCCTTCGGGCAAAAACACTCGATGCGCAGCATTGCACGCGGGCGCAGCTACAGCTTGCAGAGCGAGGCTGCTACTAAGCGCGCAGGCGACAGGAGCGGCGCGGGCGGGGCCAACGGCACAGGCGGGAACGGAGGCGCGGCAGAGAGACGCTTACGCGCCGGCCAGCGGCTCTTTCTTTTCCGTGATCACGGGACACTGCGGAGACATTTCCGCATTCAGCGCCGTAAACTCGGTCCACTCTTCCGGAAGGTTGTCTTCGTGGAAGATCGCTTCGACCGGACATTCCGGAACGCAGGCTTCGCAGTCGATGCATTCATCCGGATGGATGTAAAGCATCTTTTCGCCCTCGTAGAAGCATTCCACAGGGCAAACTACGACGCAGTCGGTGTATTTGCAGCCGAAGCACGGTTCCGCAACAACGTGAGTCATTGAGACTGCTCTCCTTACGAGCGCTCCTGCAGTGGGAACGCAACTAAAACCCCTTGAAACGAAAGCACTTGAACGCCACTTTATCGTGCTGTCGCGCGAATTCTAGTGCTGGCCCCGGGCACTGTCAAGCGAGCCAACCCTACCATCATCGGCTCCCGGGCAACTCCGGCTTGCTTGGATTGTCACCTCTACTTAAAATCAAGAGTGTTAACGGTTTCGGGTGCAATTCTTGCCCCCAAGCTGCTAGCCGCAGGCCGCTGGCGACCTGCTCTGGGCCGCCGTCCGACCGTACTGACAGGGATTCCACGCGTGGCACTCTCTGAGATCGACCGCAATCTCCTCCAACGCTGCCTGGCCCGCAAGCCCCGGGCGTGGGAGGACTTTGTCGACCGATTCACCGGCCTGGTGGTCCACGTGGTCAACCATTCGGCCCAGAGCCGCTCGCTGCGCCTCTCGCCGGAAGACCGTGAGGATCTCGTGGCCCACGTCTTCTTGACCATCGTCAAGGACGACCTGGGCATCCTGCGTCATTTTCGCGGCGAGAGTAGCCTGGCCACGTACCTCACCGTGATCGCGCGCCGCGCCACGGTCGCCGAATTGCTCAAGCGTAAAGGGCCTTCGAAGCTCGACGGTAGCCTGGCCCACGCACAGCGGGCCGACGGCGACGGCGGGCTCGAGCAGCGCGTCAGCGATCGCGAAGAAGTCGAGCGGATGATGGCCGACCTCGATTCGGCCGAGGCCAACATCGTGCGGATGTACCACCTCGAGGGCAAGAGCTACCAGGAAATCAGCACGGCGGTGGGCATGCCCGAGAACAGCGTAGGCCCCACGCTCTCGCGCGCCCGGCGTAAGATGCGTGAACGCGCCGAAGAGAGCGCCTGACCGGCGCGAGTGAGGCCTCGGCCGACCCGTCGCCAGCGATTTCGCCACGGAGCCCGTCATGGAAGACGCTGCCAGCCGCGCGCCGCATCCAACGGCCGGCTACTGCTGTCCCGGCGAGCCGCACGCCATCGACCGCGTCACGCACCTGGCGCGGCTGGCCGCCTTCTATCCGGCGTGCCTCACTTGTTCGCACCGCGACGACACGGCCGGACTCAGCGCGCTGCAACTGCAACTGCGGGCCGAAGTCGAGCGCCGGCATGCGTCGCCGGCTCAATGGACCGCCGAAGGCCTGCTCTTGCCCGGCCGCGGGCGCTTCGCGGGAGACATCATTCATCGGATGGCCATGGCCGTGGCCGCGGAACTGTGGCAGCACGATCCGCCTTCGCCGCCGCAAGTGCTCGTCGGCCACGACGGCCATTGGTCCACGGCCGACTTTGTCCCGACGGCTTGCCAGGCGCTGGCTTGGGCCGGCTGCCAGGCTGTCGAGATCGGAGCCGTCAGCGCGCCCACCGCGGCGCTGGCCGTCGCGTGGGCCCGGGCCTCGGCGGCGCTCTGGATGGTACGCGACGACAGCTCGCCGGGCGCGAGACGGATCGCGCTGTGGCGGGCCGACGGTCGCCCGAGCTCGTCGCCCGGCGCACTCGACTCGGTGGCCGCCGCGTCGAAGCGCACACCGTCGCGCCCCAAACGGGGCGGGGGAGGGCGTACCCGATTCTCTCCGGACGAGCCCTACCTGGCGACGTTCGACGGATTGTTTCACGCGCTGCGGCCCCTGGTGTTCGTGTTGGATACCGACTGCGAGCCACTCGCGCGCTCCTGCCGGCAGCTCACCAGCGCCTCGGGCTGCCGCATGGTTCGCGCCGGCGGGCACCAGGGACCTCGCCCGGCGAGCGGCCCGGGCGTGCTCGATTCTCTTCGGCGCGACGTCGTGGCCGAGGGAGCACACTTCGGCATGTGGATCGACGGGGCGGGGGAAGCGTGTCAACTGGTCGACCAGCGCGGCGAGCTCGTGCCGCCCCAGCAGTTGCTCGTGTTGCTGGCGCGTTTCGCCTGCCGCGAGCGTCGCGGAGCTGCCGTGGTGGTCGAGCCGACCGTCGATGCCACGACCAGAAACATGCTGGCGCAAGCCGGCGCGAACGTTTGCCGCGGAAGCTCGACGCGGCAGGGCATGCACGACGCCATGGTAGCCACCGGCGCGGCGATCGGCGGCGGCAACGGCCGCTTGTGGTTTGCCGGTCCTCCGCCATTGCCCGACGCGCTACTGGCCACGAGCGTGCTGCTGGCCGTGCTCAGCGAATCGGACCGCACACTCTCCGAAGTCGTGGATACCGCCTGTGGGAACGCTTCCGCGTCCTGACGCGAGGCAGCCTCGCTACCTTGCTGATATGTCACCTTGTTCCTTCCCCGTAAGCGTGAGTGCCAACGGCCGCACGGGCGCGCTTCTCGACGCGATTCGCCGGGCCGAGTAAAACGATGGCATCGCGGGGCGCGTTGGCGCCTTCCTTCGTTCCGTTTCTTTGTTGGGAACCAACCCTGAGTGACCTTCGCTCGCGCCGCGGGCGAGTGTCGCCGGAAAGCCTGCCATGAACCATCCCTGGATCTCGAAGCGCATGGAGTACTTCGACAGCTCGGGCATCCGCAAAGTGTTCGATCTGGCCGCTTCGATGACCGACCCGATCAACCTGTCGATCGGCCAGCCCGACTTCGCCGTTCCCGAGCCGGTGCAGGAAGCCGCGGTGCGGGCGATGCACGACGGCAAGAACGGCTATACGCCGACCCAGGGCATCGGCCCGTTGCGCGAGGCCCTGCAGGATTGCGTTGAGTCGCAATACAACCACGCCCGGCGGCAGGTGTTCGTCACCAGCGGCACCAGCGGCGGCCTCGTGCTGGCCATGATGGCCCTGGTCGACCCGGGCGACGAAGTGATCGTGTTCGACCCCTACTTCGTCATGTATCCGTCGCTGGTGGGACTGGTCGGCGGCAAGTCCGTCGTGGTGGACACCTATCCCGACTTCCGCATCGATCTGGAAAAGGTGGCCGCCGCCATCACGCCGCGCACGAAAGCCGTGCTGTTCAATAGCCCGGGCAACCCCACGGGCGTGACCGCCAGCGAGGAAGAGATTCGCGGCCTGGCGCAGTTGACCGCCGAGCGCAACATCGCGCTGGTGAGCGACGAAATCTACAGCCACTATTGCTACGACGAGCCGTTTCTCTCGCCCGCGAAGTTCAATCCGCAGACGATCGTCATCGACGGCTTTTCCAAGAGCCACGCCGTGACGGGTTGGCGGCTGGGCTACGCGCACGGCCCGGCGGAGATCATCCAGCAGATGATCAAGCTGCAGCAGTACACGTTTGTCTGCGCGCCGCAGCCGGCGCAGTGGGCGGCCCTGGCGGCGCTCAAAATCGACACCACGCCGCAAATCGACGCCTATCGCAAGAAGCGCGATCGGGTCGTGGCGGCCCTGGGCGAAGACTACGAGCTGGTCACCCCCGGCGGAGCGTTTTACGCCTATCCCAAGGCCCCTTGGGGCAGCGGCGATCAGTTCGTGCTCAAGGCGATCGAAAACAAGCTGCTGATCATCCCCGGCCACATCTTCAGCGATCACGACACGCACTTTCGCATTTCGTATGCGGCCAGCGACGAGACGATCGAGCGCGGCCTGGAAGTGCTCAAGCGCATCGCCCACGAGCGCGATTAGCGAACCACCCGCAGGGGGATTTCTCACCGATCGATGCTGCGCATTTGCGACGCGCTTCTGGCGCGGCTAGAGTGAGGAGAGTCCCGTCCCCCCCGGAATGCAGGAGTCCTGACCATGCGATATCTTGCCCAGCGCTTCTTCCGGCACGTCGTTCTTGGATGCTCCCTCGTCATGTGCCTGGCCTGGCTGGCCGCCGCGCGCGAATGGAGCGACATTACCGGCACCTTCAAGTCCGAGGCGGAGCTACTGCGCTACGACGGCAAGGTCGCGCGCCTCAGGTATCCGACTGGCCTTGAGATCGATATTCCGATCGACAAGCTCGGCAAGGCGGATGTGGAGTATCTCAAGAAGACGTATCCCGACGGGATGAAGCCGAAGGCTACGAAGGACGCGCCCGCGGATAAGGAACCCGAAAAGAAACCGGAGCCGCGGGAAGAACCGGTCGCGGCAGCCACGGCATCGCCGGCTCCGGAAACGGCGACGGCTTCGCGGCCGGCGGCATCTGCGGAGATGAAGGTCGAGGTCGTGGGCCTCGGCATTCATAAGGAAATCAAGCGCGCTTCCTCACCGGGGGGCGCGACGATGTTCGGCGGGTTCCCGGGAACGCAAATCAGTTTGATGATCGGCGACGGCGCGCGGACGATCATCGGGTTGGACGAAGAGCAGAGCAAGATCACGTTCTGCCGCGACGACAAGGGCACCGACTTACAGAAGGGCTCGTCGGGCGGACCTGCCGGCTTTGGCGAACTTCGATTCCAGACCAGCGACCCCAGCCAGGCCGCCGTCGTTGAAATCATCGAGCCGTCGATCCCCACCGCCAACGCCACGCGGATCGGCATCTCAGGCGAGCTGCACCTGATTTGCGGCGAGGGCGAAGCGACCCAAGACCTGCCCGAAGTGGCACTGGCCCAGGGAACCAAGATCGACGGCCCCGTGCCGATCGTGATCCAGCAGGTTCAACCGCAGCAGTTCGGCGACATGAAGATGATGATCGCGCTGCAGTCGTCGTCGCCCATGTCGACGATCAAGAAACTGGCGTTCCTCGACGCCGCGGGCAACGAAATTCCGATGGAGTCGATGAGCAGCGGCTCGTTCGGCAGCGGCAACAACATGACCTATACGCGTATGCTGGGCCTCGGCGAGGTCGTGGACAAGGCGGCGGTGCGCATCGTTTCCTACGAGACCACCGAAACGGTCAAAGTGCCGCTGAAGATGGTCTTCAGCATTGGACTTTAGTCGTCGCCTTCACGGGTATACAATAGCCTGCCTTGGACAGAATTTGGCCACGCGCGGCGAGACGGCAGCCGCCCCATCCGGGGGATCGATGTCGCTCGGTGCGGCTTAATGCGGCGCGACGCAGCTTATTTGCCTGTTGCCGAGGCGTGGCATTCCATTTGCATAACTCGCTCGTGCGAACATGGTTCGCCCATCGGAGTCCCCCCTCCGCGCCGCGCCGCGCGGTTGGGGCGGGCCCCGTTGGTGGCGCGATTCCGGCCGTTTGCCCCGGGGGCCTACGGCGCGATGAGCTCGCCCGGGCCGACTTCTTCGCCGTACTCGTGCGGCACCGACGCAGGCGCGGGGCAACCCGGATTGGGAATGCGCGGTCCGTCGCAATAGGACGGCTGCTCCCCGGCATACCAGGAGACCGCCGGCGCGTCGCTCGCGTCGGCCGAAAACACCTGCGGCCGGTACGCGCGATAGCTCATCGGGATCGTGCAGCCACCGGCGGGTGCATAGCGGTAACAGGCGTTGTGGCCGTCGTCGAATTCGTAGAAGCCGCCGCTGGAATGGAAGTAGCCGCAGGGCAGCGAGAGCCATTCCGCGGCCGACGCGCGCGGCGAGCCCGCGGCGATCGTCGCCGCCAATGCCAGCAGCGCGACGGTTACGCTGGGTCGCGTCATCGCTGGGGCGCGCTTTGATAGGCGCGGTCTCCGGGACCTCGGCCGAAGAAGTATCCCAGCCCCCAGCTATAGTCCACGCCGGCCTTGCGGGGACTGTACACGTAGGGATCCAGCGCGTAGCGGGCGCGGATCGGTCCCACGAACGATTTGTAGGGCCGATAGCCGTACACTGAGCGCTCGGTGTGATAGCCGGGGTGCCGGTGGAAGGGCAGGTCTTCGGCTCCCCGGGCCGTCGACACGGATAGCATCCCGGCGACCAGAGCCGTTGCTAGCAAGGGATAGCGCATGAGGGCAGCTCCGATTCCGTAAGGGGCTTTTCCTACATCGGCTGTTTGATACGCCGCGCACGTTTCGTGCCCGCTGTTTGATAGCCGTCGCCCAGCCGTCAGGCTTGCGGCAACCGTCGCAGCCGATTTGTTTGGATCATTCATGCCTCGAGCGACGATAGAAGCAAAGCGTCCCCCTCTCTTTGCCCTCCGTGCTAGCTTCCCTTCGCTCGCCTTTTCCTTCACGCCTCGCGTCGATTTGGACGTTCCATGCGGACCGCGACCCTGCAATGCTGCGCGTTGCTTGCCGCGCTGGCCGGCTGCCAGTCGCCCGTGGGCGAGAAGTCGCCTGCGGACAAGCTGACGGTGCGGACCGACGTCGTTTCGAACGACGACGACCGCGAGCAGGAAAGCATCCGCCAGGTTTCCTACCGCCTGCCGGAAGACCACCGCGAACAGGGCGGCAGCCAGGGGGCCGCGCACGAACTGCCCTTGACCCATCACCAGATGAATCCCTACTCGCCGCCGATCGTGCCCCAGGTGGGGCAGCAGTTCGTGCCGCCGCCGCCGGTGCCGCGCGAGCCGCGGGACGCGGCCGCGTCGATCGGTCCCCAAGGTGCCATTGCGCCCGATGCGACCACGCTCGAGTCATTCGAATCGCTGGCCTGCGCCAACAACCCGACGCTCGTCCAGGCCCGCGCGCACACGCAGGCCGCTTTGGGCATGGCGATTCAAGCCGGGCTGTGGCCCAATCCGCAAATGGCCCTCTCGGGCGAGGAACTCGGCGCCGACGGCCGCACCGCGGAGTTCCTGGGGGCCACGGTGCGGCAGGAAATCATCACCGCGCACAAGCAACAGCTCAGCCGCGCCAAGTACCTGGCCCGCACGGCAGTGGCCGAGTGGGTGGCCATCGAGCAACAGTTTCGCGTGCTCAACGACGTGCGGATCCACTACTTCCGCACGCTGGGGCAACAGCAGATCACCGACATCCAGCGCGAGTTGCTGAAGAACGCCGAGGACGAATTGCTCACGCGTCGCGAGCAGTACAACGTCGGACAAGCCACGATCGCCGGCGTGCACGGAGCGAACATCGCGCTGCAACGGCAGCGCCTGGCGGTGCTCGAGAGCGAGAACAAGCTCCGCACCACTTGGCAGGAGCTGACGGCCCTGGCCGGCGTCGACCTGCCATTTGCCCGTTTGAGCGGAACGCTGGAATACGGCTGGCCCGCCATCCAGTGGCACGAGGCGCTCGATCGCGTGGTGACCGAGAGCCCCCAAATGCAGGCCGCGCGGAGCAAGGTCGAAGCCGACCGCATGCAGTTGCAACGCGAGTTGGTGCAAAGCGTGCCGAACGTGGCCGTGCGGGCAGGCGCCGGTCAGGACTTCACCAGCGTCCCGAGCCGCACCGTCGGCATGGCGAGCATCGAGCTCGATTTGCCGATCTGGAATCGCAACGAAGGCACCGTGCGCGAGGCCCGCAGCGATCTGGCCCGCCAGCAATCGGAAATCCGCCGGGTCGAGTTGCACCTGCGGCAACTGCTGGCCCGGGAGTATGAGCGTTACATCACGGAGTTTCAGCACGTGCAGAACTTCCGCGACGTGATCCTGCCCGAAGCCAAAGCGGCCTACGCGGTGTTGCTCGATAGCTACGGCTTCGACCGCGTGCGGTGGACCGAAGTGCTGGCCGCGCAGCGCGACTACTTCGACCTGCGGTCGGAATACATCGAGCACTTGATCGGCTTGCGGGAGTCGGAAGTGAAGATCGTGGGCTACTTGCTCAGCGACGGTTTGATGGCTCCGCCGAACCCCGTGCCGCCGGGGCACATCAACGTCAACCCACAACCGCGCTAGGCCGCGAGCCCACCCACCTGGGAGCAGAAACGATGACCAAGCACGACGGCCGCCGCGACTTCATCAAGAACACGACGCTGGCCACGCTGGGCACGCTGGCCGGCGCGCAAGCTGCCCGTGCGTCGTCGGGCCCCGAGCTGGCACGCCCCGAAGTAACCCGCGACGCGCCCGAGCCGCTTCCTCCGGCTGCGGCGCGCAAGGCTGCCGAGGCCATGCGACCCTTCGAAGAGTTTTCACGCTGGCAACCATCGTACGGTTGGCCGCTCGACAGCCCGCACTACGTCGGCAAGCTGGTGCCGGGCCTGCGCGAACCTGGCCTGCCGCCGGTGCCGTTCGAAACGCCCGACCTCGACAAAGTGCCGTGGAAGATCGTCGACGGGCGCAAGGAGTACCATCTGTATTGCCAGCCGGTCTCGCGCGAGTTGTTGCCCGGCTACAGGATGAACTTCTTCGGCTACAACGGCAGTCTGCCGGGTCCCGCGATCGAAGCCGTGCAGGGCGACCGCATCCGCATCGTCGTGCACAACGAATTGCCCGAGCCGACCACCGTGCACTGGCACGGGCTCGAGCTGCCCGTCGACATGGACGGCGTGCCGTTTCTGGTGCAGGACCCGATCATGCCCGGCGACAGCTTCGCCTATGAGTACGATCTGCACCAGGCGGGTACGTTCTTCTACCATTCGCACATGCCCATGCAGGAAGCCTTCGGCATGGCCGGGTTCTTTATCATCCATCCGGCCGCCACCTGGGAGCCCCGCGTGGATCGCGACTTCGGGCTGATGTTCCAGAACTTTCAGATCGGCCCCAACACGACCGTGCCCGACGCCATGGCCATGGACTGGAACTGGCAGGCCATCAACGGCCGTTCCGGCCCGTTCACCACGCCGCTGGTCATCAAGCACGGCCAGCGGGTCCGCATTCGCGTCGTGGACTTCAGTCCGCAGCAGCACCACCCGATTCACATTCACGGGCACACGTTCTGGGTCACCGGACACGAGGGCTCGCGCATTCCGTACTCGGCGTGGATCCCGCGCAACAACACGCTGGTGGGCGTGGCTCAGGGCACCGACTTCGAGTTCGTGGCCAACAACCCCGGCGACTGGCTACTGCACTGCCACATGGTGCATCACATGATGAACCACATGACCGAACAGGTCGGCCCGCGCATCCGTCAACAGACGCCGCTGGCCACGTTCAAGGCCGACTTGCAGTCTCGGCCAAACGTCAGCTTCGACCACGAGAACCCGGCATTTGACGTCGTGGGCTACCCGGAAATGATGCACATGCACGCGTATTCGGACGAGGCGATCCGCGCGATCGAGAGTCGCCGCGAGTGCCGCGGCCTGCGTCCCCAGTGGTACAAGGCGGTCAAAGGGCTGATGACCTTCTTCCGCGTGCTGCCCGAGGACCTCTACAACCTCGTGATGCACAGCGACGAGCCCGTGCCGCCGGGCTACGTGTTCGAAGAGATCAAACGGCGGCGCAAGGAATACGAGCGCAAACACCCGGCGACGGAACTCGGCAGATAAATCTGCCGGCTAAACGGCGCTAAAGCTCGACCCGCCGCAACCGCAGGGCGTTGGCGATCACCGACACCGAGCTGAAGCTCATCGCCGCACTGGCGATCATCGGATTGAGCAGCAGCCCCACGAACGGGTAGAGCACGCCGGCGGCGATCGGCACGCCCACCGCGTTGTACACAAACGCGAAGAACAGGTTCTGGCGAATGTTCTTCATCGTGGCCCGGCTCAGCCGAATGGCTCGGGCCGCGCCGCGCAGGTCGCCCTGCACGAGGGTGACGCCGGCGGCCTCCATCGCCACGTCGGTGCCGGTGCCCATGGCAATGCCCACGTCGGCCTGCGCAAGCGCGGGCGCGTCGTTGATGCCGTCGCCGGCCATGGCTACTTTGTGGCCCTGCTGCTTCAGCCCCTCGACGATCTGCTTCTTGTTCTCCGGCAACACCTCGGCGTGCACTTCGTCGATCTCGAGCGAACGGGCCACGGCCTCGGCCGTGGTGCGGCTGTCGCCGGTGAGCATCACCACGCGGATGCCTTCGGTCCGCAACAGCCGCAAGGCCTCGGGCGTCGATTCCTTCACCGGGTCGGCCACGCCCAACAGTCCCGCGGCCTGGCCGTCGATTGCCACGAACATCATGGTCTGGCCATCGGAGCGCATCTGTTCGGCCTGCTCGACCAGCGCACCGGGGTCGATCTGCGCGTCTTCCAGCAGGGCCCGGTTGCCCACGGCCACGTTGCGCCCCTCGACGCGTCCTTGCAGGCCCTTGCCCGTGGTGTAGTCGAACGACTCGGCATCGGCCAGTTTCAGTTCGCGGTCATGCGCGCCCGCGACGATCGCCGCGGCCAGCGGATGCTCGCTCCCTTTTTCGAGGCTCGCGGCCAGCCGCAGGCATTCGTTTTCATCGACTGCGCCGGTGGCCAGCACCGACGTCAGCCGCGGCTTGCCCTCGGTAAGCGTTCCCGTCTTGTCGACCACCAGGGCGTCGACCTTTTCCAAGGTTTCGAGGGCTTCGGCGTTTTTCACCAGCACGCCGGCAGTGGCCCCGCGGCCGGTGCCGACCATGATCGACATCGGCGTGGCCAGGCCCAACGCGCACGGGCAGGCCACGATCAACACCGCCACGGCGTTGAGCAGCGCATAGGCCAGCGCCGGCTGCGGGCCGAAAACCGCCCAGACGATAAATGCCACGACGGCCGACACGACTACCGCCGGCACGAACCACGCCGAGACCACGTCGGCCAACCTCTGAATGGGCGCTCGGCTGCGCTGGGCTTCGCTCACCATGCGCACGATTTGCGCCAGCAGCGTCTCGCTGCCCACGCGCTCGGCCCGCATCACCAGCGCGCCGTTACCGTTGAGCGTGGCGCCGGTCACGCGATCGCCGGGCTGCTTCTCCACGGGCACCGGTTCGCCCGAGATCATCGACTCGTCAACAAAGCTGGTGCCCTCGAGCACCTCGCCGTCGACCGGCACTTTCTCGCCTGGCCGTACCCGCAGCCGGTCGCCGGGATGCACCTGGTCGAGCGGCACGTCCTGCTCGCTGCCGTCGTCGGCAATGCGCCGAGCTGTCTTGGGCGCCAGGCCCAGCAGGCCGCGAATGGCCGAGCTGGTGCGGCTGCGGGCCCGCAGTTCGAGCACCTGGCCCAGCAGCACGAGCGTGACGATCACGGCGGCCGGTTCGAAGTACAGCGCCACTTCGCCATGCTCGCCGCGAAACGAATCGGGAAAGATGCCCGGCACGAGCGCGGCCAGCACGCTGTAGCCGTAGGCGGCGCCGGTGCCCAGCGCGATGAGCGTGAACATGTTCAGGCTGCGATACACGACCGACTGCCAGCCGCGCACGAAGAAGGGCCAGCCGCCCCACACGACCACCGGCGTGGCCAGGGCCAGTTGCACGAACGCCATCATGCGCGGATCGAGCGGCACCACGCCGTGCCCCACGACCATCTCGCCCATCGCCATTACCAGCAGCGGCGCGCTGAGCACGGCGCTCACCCAGAAGCGGCGCGTCATGTCGCGCAGCTCGGGATTGTCGCTCTCCTCGGCGGCGGCCGGCACGCGCGGCTCGAGCTCCATCCCGCAAATCGGGCAGTTGCCCGGCTCGGAGCGCACGATCTGCGGGTGCATCGGGCAGGTGTACTCGGTCGCCGGCGGCGCTTCCACCTCGACCGGCTCCAGCGCCATGCCGCACTTCGGGCACGAGCCGGGCCCCTCCTGGCGAACCTCCGGATGCATCGGACAGGTATAGGTCATGGCTTGGTCCTTGCCGGGTCTTCACCCCACCGATTCTGCGTCCGCTCGGCACCGTGCAACGAAA
Source organism: Planctomycetota bacterium (assembly GCA_003389325.1). Taxonomy (GTDB): domain Bacteria; phylum Planctomycetota; class Planctomycetia; order Pirellulales; family PALSA-1355; genus LB-PLM-3. The sequence goes on along the minus strand of QQVE01000025.1, from coordinate 6,281 downwards.
CGCGTTCCCCTCACAATACTAGCCCGAAGCGCAAGCGAGGGATTCTGGTTCTAGCCCAAATGGCAAGCGTTGAGTTCTGCATGGCGTTTACTCCGGCGACCTCGCTTGCGCTTCGGGCTAGTATCTCGAACTGGGCCGACAAAAAAAGCCCGGGCCGCGCGATGGTGCGCGTCCCGGGCTTTCAAAGCAGAGCGCGAAACTCGAAAGGGCCCCGCGGCGCGCGAAGGCGGCACGGGCTTGAACGTTACGCGCTTTTGTTCTTGGGTTCGGCAATCGTCAGGTGCGGCTTGCGACCTTCGATCACGTCTTCGGAAATCACGTACCGGTTGCCCGGGCCGTTCTCCGGCAGATCGAACAGGATGTCGAGCATCACCTGCTCAATAATCGACCGCAGGCCGCGGGCGCCGGTATCTTTTTCCTCGGCCTTGCGGGCGATTGCCAGCAGGGCGTCGTCGGTGAATTGCAGGTCGGCGTTTTCCATCGAGAACAGCCGCTGGTACTGCTTTACCAGCGCGTTCTTCGGCTCGGTAAGCACTCGCACCAGCGCGGGCGGGTCGAGCGGCGTCAGCGCCGAAATCACCGGCATGCGTCCGACCAGCTCGGGAATCAGGCCGAACTCCAGCACGTCGTCGCTGGTGACCTGGGGCAGCAACTCGGCCATCTCCGATTCGCTCTTCAGCCCGCTCTCCTGGCCGAAGCCGATGGTGCGCTTGCCGAGTCGCTTGCTGATGATCTTGTCGATGTTGACAAACGTGCCGCCGCAGATGAACAGGATGTTGCTGGTGTCCATCTGAATGTACTGTTGCTCGGGATGCTTGCGCCCGCCCTGCGGCGGAACGTTGGCCATCGTGCCTTCGAGCATCTTGAGCAGGGCCTGCTGCACGCCTTCGCCGGAGACGTCGCGGGTGATCGAGACGTTCTGGCTGGTCTTGCCGATCTTGTCGATCTCGTCGATGTAGAGCACGCCTCGCTGGGCGGCTTCCAGATCGAAATCGGCCGCGTGCAGTAGCTTGAGCAGCAGGTTCTCGACGTCTTCGCCGACGTAGCCGGCCTCGGTCAGCGTCGTGGCGTCGCCGATGGCAAACGGCACGTTGAGGATCTTGGCCAGCGTGCGGGCCAGCAGCGTCTTGCCGCATCCGGTAGGACCGATTAGCAGGATGTTCGACTTCTCGATCTCGACGTCGGAGCCGCCCTCGGCCCCCAGCATCAAGCGCTTGTAGTGGCTGTGCACGGCCACGGCCAGCACGCGTTTGGCGTGTTCCTGGCCGATGACGTACTCGTCCAGGTGCGCGACGATTTCGCGCGGCGTGGGAACCTTGGTGAACAGTTGTTTGCTGGTGCCGCGCCGCCGGCGCTCCTGCTCCAGAATCGACTGGCACAGTTCGATGCACTCGCCGCAGATGTAGACGTCGCCGGGTCCTTCAACCAAAGGACCGACGTCGCGATAGCTCTTGCGACAGAACGAACAGAATGCGTTCTTCTTGGTCGTGCCGCCGCCCCGTCGACCCGTGCCAATATCCCTACCTGAGGGCATATCTACTCCTTCTTATTTTCCCTCCGTGAGCCGGCGGTGCGAGAGTCGCGGGCCGTCGTTCGAAGGTGTCTCCAAGGTGTTACTCGCAGTGGCCATACGGGCGCGTCATTGCTTCGGCCGATCCAGCTTCCCTGTCCGAAGTTATGGAACTTATTTCGAGCGGTCGGTCGCTCGGGTCACAGCCAAAGTGCTAGTGGGGCACCTGGGCAGCACGCGCGCCATAATCACACGAGCCGGCAAGGTCTTCGCAGCGACGGTCGATTCCCCCAGCAGCAGAACGCGACTAACGTGGTTTGTCCGTATCGTCGATCTCGTGCTGCAACTGTTCGGACAGCACGGACTTAATGGTTCGGTACTCTTCGTCGTCCAGCTCGCCCCGGTCGTGTAACTCCCGGAAACCGGTCAGCCACTGGCTGGCGTCGGGTTCGCTTTCCCGCAGGCCGGCGCGGACCTTGCCGATCACGTAGACGCCGACGGCCACGAGCACGGCCGTCACGGCCAGCAACATCACGACAGAAGCCAAGGGGCTTGAGAGAAAGTCGGCCATTGCGAGCACAGCGCAAAGGGCTGCCTTTATCAAAGCCCCCGTTCAGCCCACCAGTCACCCCATTATGCACGGCAGGCCGATTTGAGTCCAGAAATGTCGGCCTCCGCCGGAGCCTGCCGCGCGGGGTAAACAGGGCTTCTGCCATCCCGCTCTTGCGGCCCGACCGCTTGGTTTTTCGCGGCAATCCACCTCCGCCGCCGTGCAAAACGTGTCACTAGCCGCCCCGCGGCCCGGTGCCGCCCCAGGGTGCTCGTTGACAGCCTCACGCGCCGGCGCTAGCTTGGGGACACGATTGCCACTCCTTTCGCAACCGGAACCCCCGCGTCCGATGAGCAAACTCGACCAATTGGCCCGGCTGCACGACGGCGGCATCGTGGCCGTGATCCGCGCCGATTCGGGCGAATTGCTCGCCGACGTGGCCGAAGCCCTGCTGGCCGGCGGCGTCGAAGTGATGGAAGTCACCTTCACCGTGCCGCAGGCCCACCGCGCGATCGAGCGCGTGGCCGCACGGCTGGGCTCGCAGGTGCTGCTGGGAGCCGGCACCGTGCTCGATGCCGAAACGGCCCGCATCGCCCTGCTTTCCGGGGCGGAATTCATCGTTTCGCCCACGGTGAATCTCGACGTGATCAAGCTCTGCCGCCGCTACGACAAGCTCGTGCTGCCCGGGGCATTGACTCCCACCGAAGTGCTCACCGCCTGGGAGGCGGGCGCCGACATCGTGAAGGTATTCCCCTCCGATCTGACCGGGCCGCAATACCTGAAGGCCCTGGCCGGACCGTTGCCTCAGGTGCGTTTGATGCCCACCGGCGGGGTCAACTTGCAGACGGCCGCCGATTATCTCCGCGCCGGTTCGTTTGCCTTGGGCGTGGGAAGCTCGCTGGTCAGCAGCAGCGCCGTAGCCGCCGGCGACTTTGCCAAGATCGAGAGCCTGGCGCGACAGTTTGTCGAGATCGTCCGCGCCACGCGTGCTGGCTAAGCCAGCGGATCGCTTCGAGTTGGCCGGGTGATATCAACGCTTGCGCCGCCGTTATTCCTTCCCAGCTTACCCTGCTTGGTGCCGCCGATAGCGTCGCTAAGTCCCGTTCAAGCAGCAAGGTCGCTGGCGGCGATAAAGATGACAGAGTGCGCCCGCGAGGGCGCCCGACTCGGTGCGCGCCTGGTTGTCGGCTGGGGCAGCCGTCTGTTGCGAGGACGAACGAACCGCGGGAAGCGCGATGCGGCTTCAATTATGTACTGCCGCAGGCATTTTACTGGTCGCCGGCCAGATGGCTCTCGCTGCGCCCGACTATAGCGGCGCCGCGGCTGCCACGCCCGCTGCCGCTGCGCCGATCGTGACCGCCACGCGGCAAAACGCGTTTACGATTCCCTTCCGCGTCGAGACGCCGCAATCGCCCGCGGACTATCCGGCCGAGGTGCAACTGCACGTCTCGACCGATGGGGGCGCCACCTGGCAATTGCACAGCCGCGTGAAGCCCGACAAGTCGGCATTCGTTTACCGCGCTCCGCACGACGGCGAGTACTGGTACAGCATCCGCACGGTGGACAAGACCGGAGTCGCCCGCCCCGAGGGTCCGCTGGTTGCGCAATTGAAAGTGACGGTCGACACCGTCGCTCCGCGGCTCGACCTGTCGGTCACGCGCGGACCGGCCGGCGAGATCGTGGCCCGCTGGCAGGCGGTCGATCCCAACCTGAAGCCCGACAGTTTCAAGCTCGAATACCAAACCACCTCGAGCGGGCCCTGGGAGCGCGTGGCCGTGGAAGCGCCGCCCAGCGCCATGCGTCACTCGACCACGGGCGAAGCCACCTGGTGGCCCAGCGCCGCCGAAGGTCCGATTCTGGTGCGAGCCGAGGTCCTCGACACCGGGGGCAACCCGGCCGTGTCGCAGGCCGTGGCCAAGCCCAGCGACGCGACTTCTCCGGTGGCTCCCTCGACGCCCCAGGCACCGCTCGCGGCCTCGAACGACGAAAGCGGCTGGCGACCCAACACCACTCCCGATCCCGGCACCCGCGACACAACCACGTGGCCTCCGGACCGCACGAGCCTGGCGCCCTTGGGCAGCCCGACCGAACAAGCCCGCTCGAGCCGACCACCGTCGTCGGCCACGACGCCGCATTCGGCTCCCCCGGGGTTCGCGCCGGACGAAACGACGCCGCGCACCGCGGCCCGTCCCGTGAGCCAGAACAACCGCGTGGGCGGACGCCCCGGCTCGCCGCTCGACTTCACGCTGCTGCCGGCTGCCGTGCGTCCGCGAATGGTCAACTCGCCGAACTTCGAGGTCGACTACGAGATCGAATCGGTAGGTCCCTCGGGCGTGGGCAAGGTCGAGCTCTGGGGCACGCGCGACGGCGGACGCACCTGGAGCGACTACGCCACCGATGCCGACAACCGCAGCCCGATGCCCGTGCAGGTCGACGGCGAAGGCATCTACGGCTTTCGCATTCTGGTGCAAAGCGGCAGCGGCTACGGCAGCCGCCCGCCGGCCCAAGGCGACATGCCCGACTTGTGGATCGGCGTGGACCTGACCAAGCCCATCTGTCGGATCACGGCCCACGAAGTCTCGCCCGATGCCGCCGAGTTGCTGATACGCTGGGAGGCCAGCGACGATCTGCTCAACGCGCGGCCCGTGACGCTGCTGTTCAGTTCGAGCGCCAACGGCCCTTGGACGCCGATCGCCTCGGGTCTGGAAAACACAGGCAGCTACCGCTGGCGTCTCGACGACCGGGTGCCGGAGCGGATTCTGCTGCGGCTCGAAGTGCGCGACGAAGCCGGCAACGTCGGCATCGACAGCACCGAAAACTCCATCGCCCTGGATCGCTACCGCCCCAAAGGCAAGATCCGCGGCGTGCGAGCCATCAACACTTCGCAGTAGCGCCGCCACACGCATCGAGGCGAATCGCGACACCAGCCCGAAGCGCGAGCGAGGGTTCTTCGTAGACGATCGACATACGGCAACGTTTGCGCGCTTCGAACACCAACGACCCTCGCTCGCGCTTCGGGCTTGTGTGGGGAGCGTCGGGCGGGGCGGGGCGTCACTTCCAGCCGAAGGCCAGGCCGCTTAGACGCTCGTAGGCGTCGATGTACTTGTCGCGGGTCTTGGTCACGATGTCTTCGGGGAGCTCCGGCGGCGTGCTGTTCTTGTCCCAGCCGCTTTGTTCGAGCCAGTCGCGCACGAACTGCTTGTCGAACGAGGGCTGCGGGCCGCCGGGCCGGTAGGCATCGGCCGGCCAGAAACGCGAACTGTCGGGCGTGAGCACTTCGTCGATGAGGATCAGGTCGTCGCCCGAGCGTCCCCATTCGAACTTGGTGTCGGCGATGAGGATGCCCGCCTCGCGAGCGTGTTCGGCGCCGCGCTGGTAAACGGCCAGGCTGCGGCGGCGAAGCTCTTCGGCCACGTCGCGCCCCACGCGCTGGCACATCTCGTCGAACGAGATATTGATGTCGTGGCCGCTCTCGGCCTTCGTGGCCGGCGTGAAGATCGGCTCGGGCAGGGCGTCGCTTTCCGCCAGGCCCGCCGGCAGCTCAATGCCGCACACGCTCTGACTCTCGCGGTATTCCTTCCAGCCCGAGCCGGCCAGGTAGCCGCGCACCACGCACTCGATCGGCACGACGTCGGTTTTCTTCACCAGCATGCAGCGGCCCTCGAGCGGCTCGGAATCGACGCCGATCGGCAGATCGCAGGCGCGCACGTCGGTGGTCAGCAGGTGATGCGGCTCGGCGAGCTCGCTGAACCAGAACGCGCTGGCCTGCGTGAGCACGCGGCCCTTGTCGGGAATGCCGGTGGGCAGAATCCAATCGAACGCGCTGATACGGTCGGTGGCCACCAGCAGCAGCTTGTCGTCGACCTCGTAAATGTCGCGCACCTTGCCGTGACGTGCCGGCAGTTTACCCAGTTGGGTTTCCATGACGGGATCGCGCATCGGCAGCAGCTACTCGCAAGAGGGGGGATCGTGGAATCGAACGGCCAGTGTGAGACCGAGTATAGCACATGCGTCCCACTGCCCGGGATGGGTGGAGTGAGGCTGCGCGGGGCTCCTGAATCGGCGCAAGACGCCAGGCTCTTGCCAGGTTGCCCGGGTGAAGCTATGAAAAGGGAGGTCGCGTCGCGTTTGGGGAGTCCTTGAATGCGTGGTAAACCGGTGTAGACCCAGTTTCCACAAAAGGAGCATTCCCATGAAATACGTCGGCGTCGACCTCCACAA
>QQVE01000031.1 GCA_003389325.1 Planctomycetota bacterium | reverse complement strand
TACTGCCGTCCATGGCTTGGTCTCCGGGTCTGCGTTGTCGTCAAGCAACAACCAACCTAGAGCCAAGCCTGTTTTTTTGAGAACACCAAACGACGCTCCGCTATCCCAATTACGTGGAGCTATTTAGATGGTTCCCAGCACGACTGGCGCCGGCTCGTCTTGCTGGGACGAAAGCGCCTCTGGCGAAAGCGAGCACGGCTGGTCATCGACCACGACCCGGATTTCTATCAGCGGCCCGACTGGCCAGCATACTTGTCCGGCATGGCAAACTACGTGACGGGATTTCGCGGTTCGCCCTGGGCGGTGGAGATCCAAAGAGTCGTGAGCAGCTTTCGCTTTTCTCTAGCGTTTCCCGAAAACGACATCGGCGTTCTTATCAACGACGAATCGCGATCCTGGGTCCTCGCTCTATGCCAATACCTGGACGGCGTGATCTTCACACCCTCGATGCTGCTGGACGCTCACGGGCAGGTCCTGGCGTCGGCAGGGGGCGAGTACGACGTCGACGCGGTGCTGCCAGACTTCCCGGGGTCGGCCACGGATATGGAACAGATCAATGCCTACGACGACGGACTCGATCCAGAAACGCGTCTCCAACCCCCAACCGCCGATCGGGTGGCCCGGCGGGCCATCGTCCTGGCCGCGCTCAGCAATCGTGGGCTGGTCGAGAACGAAATCGACACGCACGACTCACCGCGGGAAACGTGCGAAGCGATGATTGATTGGCTGCACGCCTGCGGAGTCGTCGAAGAGGTCGAGCCCGACGAATGGGAGGTACTACAACGCCCGCCGGGAAAGCTCGATCAGCAGGCGGCGATCGACGCTGTGTGGCGGCTGGAAGGACTGGGAGTCTTGCTTTGGGCGCTGGGGCTCTACGAACCGCCGCCCTACGACGAACTGGTGACGCCGATGGAGTTGTTCGGCATCGTGGGGATGTTCGATGCGGACGCGGCGCGAGATATCATCGCCAGCGTAAGGCTGCGTTCCGCAGACGAATTGGCGGCTTATCAGAACCATGTCACTATGGCCCACTGGCGACTGCGAGACTATTCGCTCCGGCCGGAGCCCATGGACTTCGTCGCATTCTCCAAGGACTGCTGGATCGGAACGTTCGACATCTCCAGGTTCCGCATTGAGAACAATGACATGATGGTGGGAGACGCCGCGATTGCCGAGGCCGATCCCGGCGACGTCGTTATCTGCCAAAGCATCGCATCCGAACGTCACCTGGCCATCAATTGGATCGCGGGATACAGCGATATCTACAGCGAGACCGACACCAGCACGTAGAACGGACGGCATCGATTACGTCCAGGGCTGGCAGCAGCTTACGATGGGCGGCGATCGGTCGGCGCCACGGTCTCGCGAGCCAGAAAGGCTCGCAGGGTGATCAGGTACGCCTCGGGCTCCTCGACGTGCGGCATGTGCGAGCTGTCGGCGAACACGCTGAGCTGGGCGCCGTCGATTTGGCTTTGGAGCGCACCGACGGCCTCGGGCGTGGTGTCGTCATGCGCGCCGCAGGTCAACAGCGTGGGCACGGAGATGCTTGCCAGCCGGCTGGTGGCGTCGTAGTCGCGCAACTGCCCCTTGCAGGTCGTGGGCACCGGGCCCCACAGCGTGCCGTACTCGCCCTGCCCGACGCCGGAGAACGTGCGTTCCACGGAAATCGGCCACGGCTCTCGACGGCACAAGTGACGGCGAAAGTACGCCCGCACCGCCGCCTGGTACAACTCGGGATGGCGCACCTGGCCGGAGTCGGCCTCGGCGATGATCGTTTGAAACTCGTCGGGCAACTCGGTCTGCATCCGCCGGCTGTCGGCATTCAGTTGCGGCACGTTCAAGCAGGGGCTGGCCAGCGTCAGGCTGGCGATGCCGCTCGCGCCGGCGAGCACGTGTTCGACCGCCAGCACGGCGCCGGTGTCGTGCCCCAACAGGTGCACGCGGTCCAACTGCAGCAACCGCCGCACCTCGTCGAGCCGAGCCACGCACGCTTCGAGGCTCCATAGCCGCGGGTCGTGCGGGCGATCGGAGCGTCCGCAGCCAAGCGGGTCGAAGAACACGACACGCCGCTCGTCGGCCAGCATGGAGAGCGAATCCAGATAGTCGTGCGGAAAGCCCGGGCCGCCGGGGACGACCAGCAGCGGAATGTCGTCGCCAGCGCCGACTACGCGATACCACACGCGGCCCGCGCTGGTGGCCACGTGGCCTTCGGTACTGTTCGCCGCTGGCGTGGCGGCGGTCTCGCGGCGATCGATGGGCGCGTCGAGCCGTAGTTTCTGAATGTGGTTTCCCAGGTCGGCCTGCCGGCCGTCGGGCAACTCGCCCTTGAAATAGTACTTTTGCCAGCCGGCCTTAAGCGCCTCTTCGTCGCCGGCCCGAGCGTGCACGCGAAACACGTCGCGCTCTTCGCGCCAGGCGCGGTAGCTGGCGGTCAGTTCCGGATCGGTTTCCAGATCGAGTATCTCCGGCTGCGTCTGCTCAAGCGCCTGCTGCATGACCGGATAGACCAGGCAAAACGGTTCGCCCTTCTCGAAACGCACCGTGCCCGGCCGGGTCAGTTGCCAGTTCATCGTGAACGGGTAGGGCAGCCAATCGGTTTCGACGACGCCGGCCAACGGTGCGATGCCATCCTTGGGATGATTCAACGGGCCCGTGACCAGCAGCCCCCAGCCCGGCTCGGTGCGAAAGATGTACCCGGTGCGAAAGGTGACGATGCCGCGCGAGAAGTGCGACTCGGCGAAGCGCCCGAAGCTTGGGTAGTTGTCTTCGCAGGTAAAGCGGATGTCGCTCTTGTCGGGACCGCCGTTCCAATAGATCGAGAAGGTCGACGGCGAGAGCAACTCCCAGCCGTACGCGTTGGCGATCGACAAGGGCAGGCAGCGATAGGCGTGCCGGTTGGCGTCCATCCACGCCCGCTCCGGACGCGCCGGGGCCATGCGGGGAGGGTCGATGTCGATTGCGTAGCACTGAAGCTTCATTCGTCGCCTGATTCCCGGCTCCAATACTGCATCCTACGCGCGCTTCGGACGGCTTGCCAGCGCGGGTGCAGTGATGCGCGGTCCCGCAAAGACGCTGTCGTTCTCAGAAGAATACATGATACCCAGCCAGCCGGAACATGAGGCCGGATTTTGACAGCGAAATTCAGTGCGTAACGGACTTCGAGAACAGGTTCACGACGATCACGCCGGCCATGATCAGCGCGATGCCGATGATCGCCGGACGGTCGGGCACCTGCTTGAGCCACACCGCCCCCACGGCCGTAACCAGCACGATGCCCGCGCCGGACCAGATGGCATACACGATACCGACCGACATCGACTTGACGACGATGCTCAACAGAAAGAACGCTACGCTGTAGCCGGCCGCCACGATGAGCGTCGGCAGCGGCCGGGAGAAGCCGTCGGTCGCCTTGAGCGTCGAAGTGGCCACCACTTCGGCCACGATCGCCAGCAACAAATACAGATAGTTCATCGTCGTTTTCCCCGGGGCGGAGGAGGTTTCGCGGGGCCTGAGCCCGGCCCCAAGACTATACTGAAAACCGCCTCGGCGGGGCATACGAGCTGCCGCGGGCCAAGATCGGCCGCGGCGCGGCGAATACGGCTGGGGCAATCCCGCTCTGGTACGCCACACGTTTCCGCGGAATCGATCGATGGCCAGCACCGCGTACGCGACCTACGAGCAGCAAACGCCGCCGCGAGCGACCCCGGCCGTGGGCCTCGCCGGCTTCGTCCGCGGTTGTCTCGATGGAATGCGCAGCGCCTTGGAATGGGTCTTCGGCACGCTGACGCTCATCGTCGCCCTGGCCATCGTGGCCACGATTCCCGTCGTGCAACTGTTGAGCCTCGGCTATCTGCTGGAGACGAGCGGACGCGTGGCCCGCGAGGCGCGGCTGCGCGACGGCTTTGTCGGCATTCGCAAGGCGGCCCAGCTCGGCCGCATCGCGTTGGGCATCACGATCCTGATGATTCCCTTGTGGATCGCGGCGTTTCTGCGCTTTCGCGCGCAGTTGATCGATCCGGCCAGTCGACAGGTGCAGGGCTGGAGCATCGCCGTCGGCGTGATTGCCGCGGTGGTGCTTTTTCAAATCGTGACCGGGTGCCTGCGCGGCGCGCGGATCCGACACTTCCTGATTCCGCGCCCCATTCGCTCGGCGCGGCTGCTGGCGCGCCGCGACACGTACGCCCGGGCGCGCGATGCGGTGTGGGACTTCGCCGTCGGCCTGCGGCTGCCGTACTATTTCTGGCTCGGGCTGCGAGGCTTTGTGGGAGCGTCGCTGTGGCTGGCCGTGCCGATCAGCTTGTTGGCCGTGGCCTCGCGGCTTTCGCCTCCGGCGGGCGGACTGGTGGGATTGCTGGGCGGGGCATTGATGGCCGTGGCGCTGTTGTACCTGCCGTTCGTGCAGGCGCGGTTCGCGGCCGAAAACCGACTGGCTGCCATGTTCGAGTTGAAAGCGATACGCCGCTGCTTCGCCCGGGCACCGCTGGCGTTTCTGGTGGCGCTGGCGCTCACGCTGGCGCTGGCGTTGCCGTTGTATCTGCTCAAGATCGAAATCGTGCCCCGCGAGGCGGCCTGGCTGCCGAGCCTGTTGTTCGTGGTCTCGATCTTTCCGGCACGGCTCTCGACCGGTTGGGCACTCGCCCGGGCGTCGCGGCGTCACGCGGCGCGGCGGTGGTGGGTGCGCTGGCCCGCGCGGCTGGCGATGGTGCCGCTGGTGGCGTTTTACGTGTTTCTGGTGTACTTCACGCAGTACCTGTCCTGGTACGGCGTGTGGAGCCTGTACGAGCAGCACGCCTTTCTCGTGCCCGCGCCGTTCTTGGGCTACTGACCGCGCACGCTCCCGCGCACATGCTACGCGTCGCGAATACCAGCCCGAAGCGCGAGCGAGGGTCGTTTGATAGCGCCCTAGTAGACCAACTACGTCAATTGGTCAGGTCGACATGCTTGCGCTCCGCAAGCATGCTCACGCGAGCGTGAGCATGGCACCCACGATCGCACGGTTCTTGTACCCGACAACTAAGCGTAGTTGATACTAGGTCGATTGTGCCGTCGTCCAAGAATCGACGAAGCACCCTCGCTGGCGCTTCGGGCTGGTGACTTGGCGGAACACCCTGGGCGCGCGCACTCGCTGGGGCTAACGAACGGCGACGCTTTACGTGCGCAGCTTCTCGAGTTCGGTGAGGCGCTTGGCGATCGTCTCGTCGTCGGGGATTTCGCCGCGCTCGCGCTGGCCGGCGAACTGCGATTCGAAATCTTCAACGGCTTCCTTTACGGCCATCTCGCCGGTGGGGCTCAAGCGGTCGATGAACAGGATGCCGTCCAGATGGTCGAGCTCGTGCTGCACGGCTCGGGCAAACAGGCCCTCGAGCTGCAAGTTGAGTTCCTCGCCGGAGAGGTTGAAAGCGTTGAGCGTCACGCGCTCGGGCCGCTTCACCTGGCCGTAGATGCCCGGCAGGCTGAGGCAGCCCTCTTCGGCCTCGGCCATGCCCTTGCGGCTGGTGATCACGGGGTTGATGAACACGTGCTCGTCCTCGACCGCCTCGGGGTCGGACTTCGTGTTGATCACGAACAGCCGGTAGGGCAGGTCGACCTGGTTGGCCGCCAACCCCACGCCGCTTGCCGCGTACATCAACTCGAACATGCTCCGCACGATCGCCCGCAGCTCCGGGTCGACCCGCCGCAGCGGCTTGGACACGTGGCGCAGCGTGGGGTGCGGGTACTGAACGATGCGAAGCGACGACGGCTCGACGGAAAGCGGGGTGGACAAGACGCTGTCCTCCAGCGAAAGACTCTGCGTGCCGGGAGGTTTCCCGGCCAGGATGGCTCTTTCTCTATCCTAGCAGAGTCGTCGCGCCAGGCGAGGGGGCCCCTCGGCTTGAAGCTGGGCATCGAAAGCAGCGAAATCCGAACGCCTAGCCGGCCATCCGCTCGGGCGCGAGCGCGCCGCGGCTGGCTTCGTCCAGCGCCACGACGACCAGCTTGCGCTGGTTGGCGAACTCGATGACGCGGGGCTCGTCGATGATGATGGTGCGGCCGGCTTCGACGGCCAGCACCTTGCCGCCGGCGTCGGCCAGCGTTTCGAGCGTGCCGATGCCGATGGTGGGCACGTCGAACCGCATGTCCTGTTGCGGCTTGGCCACTTTCACGAGGACGAAACCGCCCGCGGCACACAGGGCCCCTGCGCGGCGGATGCACTCGTCGGTGCCCTCGATGGCTTCGATCGCCAGGGGCGAGCGGTTCTTCACGGCCACCGACTGGCCGATGTCGAGCCGGCCCATTTCCTTGGCCAGCTTCCAACCGAAGTCGATGTCTTGCTGCTGCGCGGCGTTGGGCCGCCGGCTGGTGAGGCAGGCGAGTTTCACAAGCAGCTCCGGGGCGAAGTCGGTGGCCGGCTTCATCGTGATGCCGGCGCGGCCGAAGCTGCCGACGATCGTGCCCAGCAGGCTGTCGTCCTGCGTGGTGCGGCTGCGCGAGATGAAGTGCGGATAGTAGGTCAGCAGGCCGCGCCAGTCGGGCAGATGGTGCAGCCAGGCCCAGCGCGTGAACAGCCGCACCTTGTGTACCTTGCCGGCCATGGTGGCCTCGGTCACGCCGTGGCGGCGAAAGAAACGAACGACCTTGCCGATCTGCCCCAGCCCGATCCAGTCGAACTCCTGGCAGAGCTTCGCCAGGTCCGGGTCGCAGTGATCGCGAATGCCCAGGCCGTAGACGCCGATGCCCTGCCGCACGAGCGCCTCGGCCACGACCATCGGGTAGCGTCCCCAGCCGGCGATCAGGCCGACCTTCGAGGGCACCTGCGGCGACGTCATCCGTGGCTCCATCGTCAGAGAGTTCCGCACAGAGAGGATCAGGCCGCGTGAGGTTTCGGCGCGGGGGACGACTCCTGACGCTTGGCCATCTCGTCGAGCGTGCGCTGCAAACGGCGCAACTGGCGGCGCATTTCCGGCAGCTTGGAAATGGCGGCGAACTGTATCTTCTGCTCGCGCTCGCGAATGGCCGGGATGCCCAGCATGTGGGCCCCATCCGGCACGTCGCAACTGACGCCGGCCTTGGCGGCCAGCACGGCCCGCTCGCCGATACGCACGTGGTCGCGCACGCCCACCTGGCCGGCCATCACGACGTAGTCGCCGGTGATCGTGCTGCCGGCCACGCCGACCTGCGAGCAAATCATGTTGTGCCGGCCGATGCGGCAGTTGTGGGCGATCATCACCAGGTTGTCGATCTTCGTGCCGTCGCCGATCAGCGTGGGACCATAGGTGCCGCGGTCGACCGTGCTGCACGAGCCGATCTCGCAGTCGACGCCGACTTCGACCCAGCCGAGTTGCGCCGTGGGTAGATTGTTGCCCTCGAACACGCGGTAGCCGAAGCCGTGGCAGCCGAGCACCACGTTGGCGTGGATCACGCTGCGGTCGCCCACGCGCGTGTCGTCGTAGAGCACGGCGTTGGGATGGATCGTCACGTCGCGCCCTAGGCGGCAGCCGGCCATCACCCGGGCGCCGGAGCGAATCGTCGAGCCGGGTCCGATCTCGACGTGGGGTCCGACCGTGGCGCCGGCCTCGACTTCGACGTCGGCGGCCAGCCGTGCCGTGGGATCGACCTGTGCCTGCGGGCTGATCCCCACGCGCTGCGTGCGGCGCGGCGGGCGAAAGTGCATGACCAGCGTCGTGAACGCCGGATGCTCGTCCTCGACCACGATGGCCGGCAGCGTCAGCTCTTCGCTCGGAAAGCCTCGCGGCACGACAACCGCCCGGGCCTGGGCAGTGGCCAGCGAGCCGGGCTTGGCGTTGCGGTCGACCAGCGTGATGTCTTGCGGTCCGGCGTCGAGCAGCGTGGCGGCGTCCTCGATTTCGATCGAGGGGTCGCCCACGACTTCGCCGTTTACGAGTTGGGCCAATGCCGAAAGGGTGGTCGGCATAGATCGGAATCCTTTCCGTGCTGAAGTGCCGCCGGCAGTCTGCCTCAGAGTAGTTGAGGGGACGGAAATCTAACGCGCTAGTCGGATTGGAACAAGATCGGTGCGGCATGCTAGCTTTGCAATGCGATACCATTGACCGTCAGTCGCCCGCCGCGGACACAGGGGCCCCGACTCGTGAAGCTGCACCGTTCCTGCGACGTTGTGCCCGATGGCAGCGGCCTGGTGTGTCGGCAGGGCCGGGTGTATGGCATCGTCACCTTCGCGGTATTCAGCGCCGCGTTCGCCTGTCCGGTGGGCTTTGGCTACGCTGCCGGCATCCCTTGGCTAGGCATCCCCTTCGGCCTGTTCGCGCTGCTGATTGTGCCGCTGCTGTGGGGCGACATGCTATCGCGGTTTCGCTCCTCGAACTGGCTGCTGTGGATTCGCCCCGACGGGCTGTGGATTCACCTGCGCAGCTATCGCGACCAAAGCCCGCACGACCGTCCCGCGGTCGTCGAGTTGTCGTACGCCGAAATCGCCCAGATCGGCCGGCACGCGGAGCGGTACAGCGTGCAGTCGCGTCGATCTCGCCAGTACCACAAAGTGGATTCGCTGCAAGTCCGGCTGCGTCAGCCGGAGACGGGCGAGTTCGAGGCTGCGCTAGCCGCGGGCCGGCAGACAAGGCAGCCCGAGAGGGTCTTCTTGGGTTTCATCCGCAGCCGAGCCCGGCTGACGCACTTTCCGGTGTCGCTGCCCTCGCCCGAGGTGATCCGCATTGCCTGGCGCGGCGGCTACAATCACGCCGTCGTCCCCTCGCTGCGCCGCGCGCTGGCGGAGTTGTCGCAGCATGCCGAGATCGCCGAGCCCGCCGGCGAGACCCGCAAGGCCTCGTCGCAGATTTCCGACGCCGAGATCGACGACCGCGTGCTCGAGCTCGTCAAGCGCGGCGACCGCCTCGACGCCGCCCGCCTGCTCGTGCACGAGCGCAACTACACGCTCACCCAAGCCAAGCGCTTCGTCGACGAGCTGGACGAGCGGGTGTAAGCGATCCGACTCTGCACCAGCCGTCGCGATGTGGCGGTCGGTCGCAGTAGACACCCGGCCCGATATCGCCCATGGCGCCCGTATCCGCGCGCCCTAGATGGGATGTATGCCCTGCGGTAGATTGGGGGCGCTGGCTCGACGGGCGGATCGGGCGTGGCGCGATTTTCCCCCTCAACAACGCGGAAAGGGTACGGATGGGGTTGTACGAAAACCTGCGAAACGAGCCGGTCAAGACGCTCGCTCTGCGCAAACCGGTTACCGCCGGGCCGGAGGACACCATCCGGCAGGCCGTCGAGCGGATGCGAGCGCAGCGGCTCGGCTGCGTGATCGTCGTCGATAGCGATCAAAAGCCCGTGGGCATGTTCACCGAGAGCATGCTCACGCAGTTGCTCACTTCGAATCCCAAGGTGGTCGACGAGCCCGTGTCGAAGCACATGGCCGAACACTGGCCGTGGGTCCGGGCGACCGATCCGATTCACGACGTGCTCGACGGATTGCACCTGAAGAACGTCCGTTTCCTGTGCGTCGTCGACGAGAACGACCGGCTGATCGGGCTCACCGGCCAAAAGGGTCTGATGGAGTACGTGGCCGAACACTTTCCCGGCCAGGTCATGGTGCAGCGGATCGGCGGCACGTCGGTCGGCGACAAACGCGAGGGAGCCTGAACATGTCAGACAAACCGCAGCCCGAAGAAGAGTTTCAGGATCCGCTGGCCAACTACGATCCGAAGAAATACGCCGACCGGCTCGAGCAGGCCTTGAGCGAAGAAACGGTGGCTACCGTCGAGCACGTGCCCTACGAGGTGATCGCGCCCGAGACAACCGTGGCCGACGCGGTGAAGAAGCTGGCCGGTTTGCACATCGCTTGCCTATTGGTCGAGAAAGACGGCGATTTGCTGGGCGTCTTCTCCGATCGCGACGTGCTCAAAAAGGTGGCGCTCGAGTACGACCAGGTCGCCTCGAAGCCGGTGAGCGAGGTAATGACCGACGACCCGATCTACGTGTACGAAACCGACTCGGCCGCGGCCGCCCTGGCCGTGATGGTCGTGGCCGGCTATCGCCACGTGCCGGTGCTCAACGTGCGCAACAAGCTGATCGGCATCGTCAGCCCGCAACGGGTCACGTCGTTCCTGCAAAAATACGCCTAGCGCGCCCGAGTGCCTTCAAACCAGCGGGGCCCTCTATACCAGCGGGGATTTGCCGGCCGAACGGCGGCAGGCCGAAAGCTGCGCCAGGTGAAACGCCGGGTGCGTGCACATCAGGTGCGCCACCACGTCGCCATTGGTCTTGAGCACCGTCGGCTTGAGCAGCTCGACTTCGTGCTCCTGGCTCATCATCTCGGCCGAAGCGCCGGGCGCCAGCTCGGCCACCCGGGCGTGCCCCTTTTCAATGGCCGAAAGCAGGTCGGCCTTGTTCGGCAGCGGGGGCTCGAGCGCCGCCGAGTTCGAGCCGGGAGCAAACTGCTTGTGCCACGCGCGCGGGCACTCGGGCCGGCCGCCCAGCAGCCGCGCGGCGTAGTCGGTGCAAATGGCCAGGTGCCCCAGAATCCACACCGGCGGGTTCGCGCCCGGAAAGGGCGGCTTCGCCAGGTCGGCATCGTCGATGTCCGCCATCAGCCATTGCAGGTATCGCAGGTTGAACTCGTAGAGGGTCAGTTCGTGATCGAACACGGGCGGCTCCTTCGTCTCGCTGGATGGATGCGGAAGGCGATGGATGGGGGCTGCGTCATTCTAACGCCTTGCTGCGACCGAAACGATAGTCCGACAGCCGTGCCACGCCGCGGGCGCCAGGGTTCGTGGAAATCGCGTGTAGCGGCGACTATGCTGGCGGGCATGAACGTATTCGACCGAAGATCCTACCCCTCGCGACGCGATTTCCTGGCTTCGGCGCTCGGTACGGCCGCGCTGGGTGCAGGCGTGTTGCGCGCCGCCGAGTCGGACGACTCCAAGACTCCGTTGCTGGAGCCGATCCACGACGCCATCGTCTGTCCCTGGACGCCCAAGCATCCGCGGCACGATCATCAACTCATCTTCCCTCTCGACGACGACCGGCTGCTGCTGGTGTGGAGCGAGTACTATTCGACGGCTGACGACCCAGTGCGCAAGAAGGGCCACGCCGGCGCCGGAGACGAAGTGGCCTGCCAAATCAGCTCGATGGTGTCGCACGACCGCGGGCGAAGCTGGGGCGACCGCCAGGTGCTGCAACCCAACACCTGGCAGCACAACGTCAAGCATCCGAACCTGATCCGGCTCAGTGACGAAGAAATCCTGTTCACCTACGTCGGCTGGGATTCCCCCACGGCGCGCAACGTCTACCTGCGCCGGTCGCTCGACAACGGCCAGACGTGGGGCGAGCAAGTGCAGATTTCCGAGCCCGGCTGGTACTGCAACAACGCCGATCGGGCCGTGAAGCTTTCGACCGGTCGCGTGCTACTGCCGGCCCACGGACCGTTTGCCGAGGACTACATCGGCGGGACGAAGTATCGCGGCGGCAACCTGCACTCCTTCGTGTTCTACTCCGACGACGGCTTTCGCACCTGGAAGCGCAGCGTTGACAGCATGACCGCGCCGGGCCGCGGCTGCCACGAGCCGACGATTGTGGAATTGAAGGACGGCCGGCTGCTGTGCCTGTTGCGAAACACCAACCGCTGCCAGTACGCGAGCATCTCCGAGGACGGCGGCGACCATTGGACCAAGCCCGCGCCGTCCGAGCTGGCCTCGCCCGAGTCGCCCGCGATCGTGAAGCGCATTCCCACCACGGGCGATCTGCTGGTGATCTGGAACAACGTGGCCTCGAAGAGCAACTGGCCGCGGATCCCGCTGACGGCCGCCATCTCGCGCGACGAGGGACGTTCGTGGACTCACTTCCGCGACGTCGACAACCGCGCGGGCCGCGACGCGGCGTATCCTTCGGTGACCTTTGTGGGCGACGAGGCGCTGGTGGCGTACTATTCGCGCGATACGGCCTGGAAGCGCGACTCGGAAATCACGCTGCGGATCTACAAGATCGAGCAGTTCTACGCCTAAGCGGCGGGGCACGCCGGATTGCATTTGGCCGGCAATCGGCCGACAATGCACGCGCTGCAGACGTGTTGGGAAAACGACGCCCGCCCCACGAAGCCAGGCCATGCTGACGCTGCTCTCCAGTCGACGCGGATCATTTTGCGACGGGATTTCGCGCCGCCAGTTCCTGCGTATCGGCTCGCTGGCCGCCGGCGGTCTCTCGCTGCCGAAGTTGCTCCGCGCCGAGGCCGTGGGCCAGGCCGAGCCGACCCGCTCGCTGATCATGATTTACCTGCCGGGCGGTCCGACGCAGCACGAGACCTTCGACCCCAAGCCCGCGGCGCCCAGCGAGATCCGCGGGCCCTACGGCACCGTGCGCACCGGGATCCCCGGCGTGGCTTTCGGCCAGTGGATGCCCAAGCTCGCGGCGCGGACCGATCGCTTCTCGATCGTCCGTACGCTGGTGGGCATGCAGAACCGGCACGAATCGTACCAGTGCTACACGGGCCGGCCCGGCGGACGTGACGGCGACAACGAACCCGCCGGGGGCTGGCCGGGACTGGGCTCGGTCGCGTCGCACGTCTTGGGTTCCGGCCCGGGCGGCATCGTGCCCTATGTCGACGCCGGGCCCAAGATGAGCTACCGGCCCTACAACAACGCCGGCTACCACGACGCGTCGGGCAAGATCTCCTGGCCCGGCTTCACGGGACGTCGGCACACACCATTTGCGCTCGACGGCGAAGGGCAGGGCGACCTGGTGCTCAACGGCGTCGACTTGGCGCGGCTGCAAGATCGCCGGGCTCTGCTGGCGGCCTTCAGCAACTACCAGCGGCAAGTTCGCGTCGAGGGGCTCGACAGCTTTCAGCAGCAGGCTTTCGATATTCTCACTTCGAGCCGCCTGGCCGAGGCGATGGATCTCGACCGCGAAGACCCGGCCGTGCGCGAGCGCTACGGCAAGACGCAGCTGACCGATCCCAGCTTCGGCGGCGCCCCGCAAAGCGCCGAGCACCTGCTGCTCGCGCGGCGGCTGGTCGAGGCCGGCGTGCGCGTGGTGAGCGTGGCCTTCGGCGCCTGGGACTGGCACGCCAATCGCGAAGGTTCGATCGAACACCTGGCCAAGAAGTACCTGCCCGTGTTCGATCATGCGATCGATACGCTACTCGACGATCTGCACCAGCGCGGGCTGAGTGAGCACGTTTCGGTCGTTGTGTGGGGCGAGTTCGGCCGCACGCCGCGTATCAACGCCAAAGGCGGACGCGATCACTGGCCGGGCACGCAGTCGGTGCTGCTGGCCGGCGGCGGCATGCAGGGCGGGCGCATCATCGGCGAGACGGATAAGAGCGGCGGCGAACCGGCCGATCGGCCCGTCCACGTGCAGGAAGTCTTCGCCACGCTGTATCGCAACCTCGGCATCGACGTGAACACCGTCAAGATTCCCGATCTGTCGGGCCGCCCGCGCTACCTGGTCGACGACAACCGCCAGCCGATCGCCGAACTCTATTGATCCTTCCCGCCGGCAGGCGCCGCACCACGATGATCTCTCGCTCTCGATTCGCCTCCACGACGCGCGTGGTCGTTTTCGCAGCCGCATTTTCTGCGCTCGCGCTGGCCGCTTCCGCGTCGCAGGCCGGCACGGTGTCGCTGTACGATCCCTTGGCCGGCACGCTGCCAATCGATCAGGGATGGCTTCCGTTCGTGTTTCCGCCGGTTGTGGAAAGCCATAGCGGCGGGCTGGTGGAGTTGGACACCACGGCCGACCGCGCCGCCTATGCGGGCTACTTCAGCGAGCAGCCATCGGACGGGTTGCTCCAGCATCCGCAGATGCCCGTGCTCGATCGAGCGACCGGCTACACGGTCAGTTTCGATTTGCAGGTGCTCGCCGAAGGACACAACACGCGCGACGACAACGGCGACGGCCTCGACGACCGCGCCGGTTTTAGCGTGATCGCCATCAGCCAGGATCTGCTCGGGCTGGAACTGGCATTCTTCGAGGACCGCGTGTGGGCGTACGCCGCGGCCGGCGAAGGACCGAACTCGCAATTCACGCAGGCCGAGGGCGTGGCTATCGACACCACGGCCGCCGTCACGCGTTACGACCTGGTCGTGCAGGGCGCCACGTACACGCTGCTGGCCGGCGGAGCGCCGATCCTGGGCGGCCCGCTACGCAACTACAATCCCAGCGGCGTCACGGCGTTGATCGATCCGTACGACAATCCGAGCTTTTTGTTTTTTGGCGACGACACCACCTCGGCCGAGTCGCACGTTCTGTTGGGTGAGATCAGCGTCACGCTGGTGCCGGAACCGGCATGCGGGCTGTTGGCAGCTTTGGCTCTGCCGGCCGTCATGATCGCGCGGAGAAGAGGAGCGGCCCGGCAGAGGCGAAGCAGGGGAAAACGCCCCTGATCCGTCGCCGAATACAAGAAAAACGCACGACTAACAAAAAGCAAATACGGCACGCATAGAAAAACGAGTTTGAAAGCCACTTGCCTCTCGCGCGCGAGGAAGCGTCAATGAGCGAAGCCACGCCTTCCGCATCCGAGTCGTCTTTTCCGCCATCCGGTGGACTCCCGACGCACAAGCTCGTGCTGCGGGCCGTGTTGTACTGCAGCCTCGCCGTGGCCGTGGTGGCCGTGGCCTACGTGGCCTACCGGGCCGTCGAGGAGCAGGCCGCCATGCGGCAGGGGCAGGACCGACTGGTCGCGCAACACGGGCTCGTTCAACTCAGCGAGAAGGGCCTGGCCCCCGAGTACAGCGACCGGGACGGCGACCTGATGGCCGATGTGCCGGACGATGAGCAACGGCTCGATCCCGAGACGCTCGTGCTGGCCTACTACGAGGGGGACGACGACGATGAGGAGCGGGTCCACTGGGACGGTCTGCGCAACCACCTGAAACAAGCCACCGGTCGGGATGTCGTCGGGCAACCCTATCTCAACACGGCCGACCAGGTGGCCGCGATCAAGAAGGGCGAGATCCATCTGGTGGCGCTGCACGCGGCCGACACGCCCTACATCGTCAACCACGCCGGCTTGGTTCCCTTTGCCGTGCTGGGCAGCGACTCGGGCGCCAGCGGCAACCATCTCGACATCGCCGTGCCGGCCGACAGCACGATCAAAACCCTCGCCGACGTGCGCGGGCACAAGCTGACCTGCACGCGGCCCGACTCGATTACCGGCTATCGCGCCGCCATTGCGGTACTCTCGCAAGAGGCCGGGTTGCGGCCCGGCGCCGACTACGGCATCCACTTCTCGCTCGGCCAGAAGCGCTCGATTCGCGGCGTGGTCGAAGGCAAGTTCGAAGTGGCCGCGATCTCCGACGACAAGCTGCAAGACATGCTCGCCGACGGCGACCTGAAGGAAGGCGACGTTCGCCTAATCTACGAGTCGCAAGTGATTCCGCGGCGCACGATCGGCCACGTGCATAACCTGGTGCCCGAGCTGGCCGAGACGATTCGCGAGGCGGTGCTGTCGTTCGACAACGAGTTGGGCAAGCCCCAGAAGGGCGAGAGCGACGAGGCGAGCGTGGCGGCGATGCGCTTCGTGCCGATCGACTACAAGGACGACTTTGCGTTTGCCCGCCGCATCAACGACTCGTTCGACCCGCGCTTTGGCCAGGTGGTGTCGAGCAATCCCACGCCGTAATCGGCGCGAGCCGCACTTTATTCCCTCGGCGTCCGGCCCGGCGACGCCGCGAAACGGGCCAACGTTTGTGTTATAGTCGTTAGCGCCAGCAACCACTTGCGCGCGTTTACGACTTCTCCCCCACGGATCGCACCATGACCAGGATACTTCCGCTTGTCGCCTTGTCGTTGGCACTGCTTGCTGCACCGCTGGTGCACGCCGGCCGTGCCGAGGAACCGCCGAAGGTCAAGGTCAGCAACATCCGCCGCGCGTTTCACAACGGCGAGCACAACGCTTTTACCGACCTGGTACGATTCGGCGACAAGCTGTACCTGACGTTTCGCAGTTGCCCCGACGGGCACATGGTGCATCCCACCTCGTCGATCCTCGTGCTGGCGAGCGACGACAACGGCAAATCGTGGGAGCAGGTGCATCGCTTCGGCGTGCCCAAGCGCGACACGCGCGATCCGCATTTTCTGGTGTTCAACGACCGGCTGTTTGTCTACACCGGCACCTGGTACAGCGGCGACACGACGCTGCCGCGCGACCAGTACGACCTGAACCTGCACCTGGGCTACGCCGTCCATTCCGACGACGGCCGGCACTGGAGCGACCCGGTGCTGCTGGAGGGAACGTTCGGCCATTACATCTGGCGGGCAGCGGCGTTCGACGGCAAGGCCTATCTGTGCGGCCGTCGCAAGCAGAACTTCGAGGTCGGGCCCCGCGGCGAGGGCCAGACTGTGCAGTCGGCCATGCTCGAAAGCGACGACGGCCTCGTTTGGCGCAAGCGGGCCCTGTTCCAGGAGAACCGCGGCGACGAAACCGCGTTTCTATTCGAGCCCGATGGCAGCATCGTGGCCGTGGGGCGCAGCGGCAGCGAGCCGGCCCAACTGTTGCGCAGCCAGCCGCCCTATACGGACTGGGACCGCAAGGACCTGTTCGGCTACGTGGGCGGGCCGCTGCTCGCGCGATGGGGCGATCGCTACCTGGTCGGCGGACGCAAGTCCACGGGCCAGGGGCCCAAGACGACGCTCTACTGGCTCGCCGACGCCGAGCTCGTGGAATGTGCCCAGCTCCCCAGCGGCGGCGACAATTCGTATCCCGGCTTCGTCGCCTTCGACGCGTCGCACGGCCTGCTGTCGTGGTACTCCTCGCACGAGAAGGACGCCGACGGCAACACGATCACCGCCATCTACCTGGCCGACCTGGAGATCGAGGAGTAGCGGACGCTACATCGCGCCGAACAGGCGCGAGAAGTCGAGGCCGAAGACGAACATCATCAGGCTGATGATGAACACGAAGCCGACGTAGTGGAACGCGATCACGACTTTCTCGCTGACCGGCCGGCGCATGATGCCTTCGAGGATTAGAAACACCATGTGCCCGCCGTCCAAAAGCGGAATCGGCAGGAAGTTGATCACGGCCAGGTTCGCGCTGAGCATCGTCAGGAACAACAGTAGCCGCGAAATGCCGGCGCCGGCCTCGCTGCCGGCGGCCTGGGCGATGGTCAGCGGTCCGCCCAAGGCCATGGGCGAAACCTGGCCGCTGCCCAGCCGGCCGAGAAACTTGTAGACCATCAGCAAGGCGTCGCGCGTTTCGGTCCATCCCAGTGAAACCGCCTCGCTGAAGTTGCTGGCCTGGATGATCGTCTCGTCGGCGGCGAAGCGCAGACCGCGGTTCCAGTAGAACCAGTCTTCGGCCGCCGCCGGCGTGAGCGTGGCAGTGCGGCCGTCGGCCAGTTCGAGCACGACCTTCGTGCCCGGCGGCGCGATCTGCACCGCGGTCATCAGGAACGGCCAGTTGGGCTCCTTGGACGAGAACTCGATTGTCTCATCGGTGGGGGTCGCCCATACGACGCGTTCGTCCGCGTCGCGCTCCTCGCGCTCGCTCTGGCTCAGTTCCGGCGCCTCGAAGTAAGCCGCGACCACCTCGTCGCCCGCGGACAGGCTGCCGCTCGCCTTGCCTTCTTTCTCCACCTTGGCTTGGGCGGCCGGGCTGTCGGGCACGACCTCGCGCACGGTGGCCAGCACCTTATAGGTCAGCCCCAGCGACGGCACGGCCACGGGACTCGCAGGCACCGAAGACTCCTCGGGCCACGGCCGATTGCGGAGCGTGATCTCCTTGGTGATCGTTTCGGTCTTGCCGTTTTGCTTGCGGGCAACGACCACCTCGACGGTCTCGCCTTCGCGTCCGTGCAATTGCTCCGGCAGTCGCATGGGATCGCGCACCGGCTCGCCGTCGATCGTTTCGATCATGTCGCCCGCGCGCAGCCCGGCTTCGGCCGCCGGCGACTTGACCTGTACGGCGGTGATTTCGCCCATGGTCATCACCAGGCCGAGAGTGCGCATGGGCCGGGGCTCGACGGTCACCTCGAACTTTTCGGGCGGTTGCGGCTGGGCGTCGTCGTCGCTCTCGACGGGACGCTCGACGGAAAACGACAGCGACTCGTCCGCATGCCGCGTGAGCTGGGCCACGAGATCGGCGTAGGAGTCCACCGGCGTGTCGTTGACGGCCACGATCTTGTCACCCGGCTCGAACTTGCCGGTCTCGGCCGCGGGCGTCGCGCCCAGGACCATCGGGTTGCTTTTGAGCGTGGGGACGTGCGGCGAGGCGACACCGATCATGGGCACCAGCCGGCCGTCCTGAATGTCGGGCTTGATGTTCACCAGGAAGGGCTTCTCGACGCCCTCGCGCTCGATCAGGAAGTCGACGCCTTCGTTCATGTCGCCCAGGGCTACGGCGCTCATCAGGTCGCGAAAGCGCAGCGGTCCGTCGTAGTCGTCGATGGCCAGCACGCGATCGCCAGGCTGCAGGTCGGCCTGCCAGGCGGGCTCGCCGGGCATCAGCGCCGATACGCCGCACACGGTTTCCGGCACGCCCAGCCCGAAGGCAATTACGGCGAAGATGAAGGCGAAGATCACGTTCATGATCACGCCGGCCGAAATGATGGCCATCCGCTGCGGCACGCTCTTGGCCAGGTAGCTGCGGGGATCGAGCTCGCCTTCGGCGGCCTGATTCTCGGCGCCCTCCTCGGGCTTGAGCTGCGAGCGCTCGCGCTCCTCGGCGGCTTTGCCGGGGTTGTCGTCCTGTCCCAGCATCTTGACGTATCCGCCCAAGGGCAGGATGCCGATGCCGTATTCGGTTTCGCCCCACTGCCGCTTGAAGAGCTTCAGCCCGTAGATGTCGAAGCCGAGGTAGAACTTCTCGCATTTCACGCCGCACCACTTGGCCACGGCGAAGTGGCCCAGCTCGTGGACGAAAATCACGGTGCCCAGCGCGATGGCGACTTCGACGATCACTACCAACAGGCCGAACACATCCGACAGCGACATGGCGATTAGAGACAGGCCCAACGCAGTACCTCCTGACGAGCCCAGGCGTCGAGCTTCTCGAGCTCGGCAAGCGACGGACTGGGGTCGAAATCGTGTTGTTCAAGGACGGCCCGGCAACTGGGCACGATCTCAGTAAAGTGTAGCTCTCCGGCGCGAAACCGCTCGACGGCGGCTTCGTTGGCGGCATTGAGCACGGCTCCGGCCGTGCCGCCGCTGGTGGCCACCTCGCGTCCCAGCGCCAAAGCCGGGAAACGCTCCTCGTCGGGCGGCTCGAACTCCAGGCTCATCGCCTCGCCGAAATCCAGCGGCGTGGCTACCGAAGGGGCGCGGCGCGGATAGGTCAGCGCGTACTGGATCGGCAGCTTCATATCGGGCGAGCCGAGTTGGGCCACGATCGAGCCGTCGACGAATTCGACCATCGAATGGACGATCGATTGAGGATGCACGACGACGTCGATCTGATCGGGCTCCAGATCGAACAGCCAGCGGGCCTCGATGATCTCAAGCGCTTTGTTCATCATCGTGGCCGAGTCGATCGTGATCTTGGGACCCATGTCCCAGGTGGGATGGCGCAAGGCGTCTTCCACGGTCACCTCGGCCAGTTGCTCGGCCGAGTGGCGGCGAAACGGCCCGCCGCTGGCCGTGAGGATAATGCGCTTGACCTCTTCGCGACGGCCGGCCTGCATGGCCTGGAAAACGGCACTGTGCTCGCTATCTACCGGTACGATCCGGGCCCCGGTGCGGTTCGCCAGATCGGTGACCAGCGGCCCCGCCACGACCATGGTCTCCTTATTGGCCAGGGCCACGGTTTTTCCCGCCTCGACCGCCGCCCAGGTGCCTCGCAGGCCGGCACTGCCCACGATCGCGGCCAGCACGACGTCGACTTCCGGCTCGCGGGCGATGGTTTCCAGGTGCTCGGGCCCGGTGAGCAGCTCGACCTGCGGGGGCAGATCCTCCCAGCAGAACTCCGCCGCGGCGACCGGATCGGAGACCACGATCCTGTGGGGGGCAAACCGCTCCGCCTGCGCCAGCAGGCACTGGCAGCTCGAGTGCGCCGAAAGGGCCCAGGCCCGCAACGTGTCGGGCGCGGCGGCGATCACTTCCAGCGCGCTGGTGCCAATCGAGCCGGTCGAACCGAGCACGGCCACGTTGGCGACAGGGGGAGCCATAAGTACCGCACAAGATTGAGAGGGGGCATCGCACCGCAAGCGAGCCGCACGTCGCGACTGCGGCGGTGTCCTACGTCGTTCGCCCCACCAAGGAGGCGCCGGATCAGCCGCGTCGTTTCGGGGCAGGAAGCCGGGCGATGGACGGCCGTCCCGACGAGCCGCCAACCGGCCGTATTCTAAGGCCAAACCGGCGAATCGGACAAGGCGACACAATCGGCCCGCGCGGGCGGAAACAGCGAAGAAACCACTTGCTGCCGGCCGTGCGCCAGCGTGTCCCCTAGGCGTTCGCCCGCGAACGACGCCGCGGGAGTCGTATCCACGGCCGCAGTACGCACGCGACGGTGCCTCGCCGCAAGAGCTCGCGAGCCGCCCGCTCGTTGTAATTTCAAAACATAGGTCATACTATGAACAGGTACGCGCTAGTCCCGCCTTCGCCGTTCTCTCGGGGCATGCCGCCGCCGATCGTGCCGCTTGCAGCCGGGCCATTTGGGCCGCCGCGGCAGTCCATCCGGGAATCCCGAGCACCTCTTATGAAACACGATCGAGAGCCCAACCGACGCAGCACCGACAAGAAACCCTCGCCCATCAACAACAACATCCTGTGGGTCATCATCGCCATGGGATTGTTGACCTCGTTTGTCGTGCTGCTGCTCACCGGCGGCACGACCGAGAGCCTGCAATACAGCGACCTGCTGCGGTTGGTCAAAGACGAAGACGGCAAGGGCTACATCAACGTCGAGCGTGAAGTCGGCGACAAGAAGCAGGCCGTCAAGTTCTCGAACCCCCGCGAACTGCGGATCGGCAGCTACGAAGTCACGGGCAAGATCGATCGCCAGCGCGCCGGTGAAGAGGAGCCTCAAACGGTTTCCTTCACCAGCAATATCAAGCCGATGGACAACCGGCTCTCCGAGGTGCTCGAGCAGGAAGGCCTGCCGTTCGATAATTCCGAAGGCCCCAGCACCTGGAAGGCCTATCTGCCGATGCTGCTGTTGACCGCGCTGTGCGTGGTCTTTTTCTTCTACTTGATGCGCCGCCTGGGCGGCGCCGGATCGCCCATGGCCTTCGGTCGCAGCCGCGGCAAGATGTACGCGCAGGAAGACCTGGGCGTCACCTTCGACGACGTGGCCGGCATCGACGAGGCCGTGGAAGAGCTGCGCGAAGTGGTCGAATTCCTCCGCACGCCCGAGAAGTATCAACTGCTCGGCGGGCGGATTCCCAAGGGCCTGCTGCTGGTCGGTCCTCCCGGTACCGGCAAGACACTGCTGGCCAAAGCCATCGCCGGCGAAGCGGGCGTGCCGTTCTTTAGCCTCTCGGGTTCCGACTTCGTCGAGATGTTTGTCGGCGTCGGCGCCGCGCGCGTCCGCGACATGTTCCAACAGGCCGAAGCCAAAGCTCCCTGCATCATCTTCATCGACGAACTCGACGCGCTGGGCAAGACCCGCGGCAGCAGCATCGTCGGCGGGCACGACGAGCGCGAGCAAACGCTCAACGCCCTGCTGGTCGAGATGGACGGCTTCGATTCCAACAGCGGCGTGATCGTGGTGGCGGCCACGAACCGGCCTGAAACGCTCGACCCGGCATTGTTGCGTCCCGGCCGCTTCGACCGTCACGTGCTGGTCGACCGCCCCGACGTGCGCGGCCGCGAGGCGATCCTGAAGGTGCACGTGCAAAACGTGAAGCTCGACGAGAGCGTGAACCTCAAGGAAGTGGCGGGCATCACCTCCGGCTTCGTGGGGGCCGACTTGGCAAACCTCGTCAACGAAGGCGCGCTGCTGGCTGCCCGAAAAGGCAAGACCTCGGTCGGCATGGACGAATTCAACGAAGGCGTCGAACGCGTGACCGCGGGCCTCGAAAAGAAACAGCGGATCATCCACGAGGACGAAAAGCTGCGCGTGGCCTATCACGAATCGGGCCACGCGCTGGTGGCATACTGTCTGCCCAACACCGACCCGGTGCACAAAGTGTCGATCATTCCCCGCGGCCTGGCCGCCCTGGGCTACACGCTGCAGCGGCCCGAGGGCGACCGCTACCTGCTCACGCAGGGCGAGCTCGAGAGCCGCATCCAGGTGCTGCTGGCCGGCACGTGTGCCGAGGAGATGGTCTTCGAAGACGTTTCGACCGGCGCCCAAAACGACCTGGAACGCGCCAGCGCCATCGCCCGCAGCATGGTGATGGACTACGGCATGAGCCGGCTGGGGCGGGTGAATTTCCGCGAAAGTGCCCGCAGCCCGTTCCTGGCCACCGGCGGCGACATGCAGCGCGAGCACAGCCACAGCGAGCAGACGGCCCGTGAGATCGACGAAGAAGTGAAGCGGATCATCGACGAGTCGTTTGAGAAGGTGCGCCACATTCTCGAAACGCGGATGTCGTCGCTCAAGGCGCTCAGCGCCCGCCTGATCGAGAAGGAAGTCGTCGATTCGGACGAGCTGAAGACGATCATCGAGGAAAACTCGCCCAGCCCGCAGATCGTGCCCGGCACCGACACCGAGCGCAAGCGCTCAGCGACCGAAGCGGCCGAACACGACGACGAGCAGCAGGCCGAAAGCGTGTAAAGCCCAAGGCGGCTTGGCATCTCCGCGACGCGCGCTACGCCGCTCTCCAGCGCAGATACGCGTCGAGAAAGCCGTCGAGGTTTCCGTCCAGCACGCTCTGGAAATTCCCCACGTAGTAGCCGGTGCGCACGTCCTTCACGCGCTGGTCGGGGTGCAGGAAATAGTTGCGGATCTGCGAGCCGAAGCCGGTCTTGGCCTTCTCCTGGTACTTGGCCGCTTGCTCGGCCTCGCGCTTTTCTTCTTCGATCCGGGCTAGCCGTGCCCGCAACATCTTGAGCGCCGTGGCGCGGTTCTTGTGCTGCGAACGCTCGTTCTGGCACTGCACGACGATGCCGGTGGGAATGTGCGTCAGCCGGATGGCGCTCGAGGTCTTGTTGACGTGCTGGCCGCCGGCACCACTGGCGCGAAACACGTCCTCGCGGATATCCGCGTCGACCAGCTCGACGTCGACCGCGTCGCTGATCTCGGGCGAAACATCAACCGCCGCAAAGCTCGTCTGCCGTTTGCCTTCGGAGTTGAAAGGGCTGATCCGCACCAGGCGATGCATGCCGGTCTCGCCCTTCAGGTAGCCGTAGGCCATCGGTCCGCGCACGGCCAGCGCGGCGCTTTGGATGCCGGCCACGATGTCGTCCTGGCGATCGAGGATCTCGACGTCGTAGTCGTGCTTCTGGGCCCAGGCGATGTACATTCGCAGTAGCATCTCGGCCCAGTCGTTGGCGTCGGTGCCGCCGTCGCGGGCGTGGAGAGTGAGGATGGCGCCCTTGGAGTCGTAGGGGCCGCTGAGCAGACCCTTGAGTTCCAGTTCGCCGACCAGCTTCTCGATGCGGTCGACCTCGGGAGCCACCTCGGCCTCGAGCGACGCGTCCTCATCGGCCATCTCCACGAGCACGGCCAAGTCCTCGCCGGCGGCGATCGCCTCGTCGAGCGGTTTGAGCACGGCGTTGATCGACTTCAATTCGCCGATCGTGGCCTGGGCCTGTTCCTGGTTGTCCCAGAAGCCGGGTTGGGCCATCTGCTTTTCGATGTCCTCGGCTTCGCTCTGCTTGGCCGCGTGGTCAAAGAGAGTCTCGTAGTTGGACGATCCGCTCTTGGATGGCCTGGGCTCGATCGATCAATTCACGGTCCATGATGGCACTCGGCTAGGGCGACGCGGTGGCCAGAAGGTCAAGCGACCCATTATAGGGCGTCGACCCCTTGGCGGCGAGGCGGCTTGGAGGCCGCTCAGCCCGGCCCCGGGCGATAGACCAGCACGGGCCGCTCGGCGCCGCGCACGACCTTGTCGGCCACGCTACCGACCAGCAGCCGCGAAAGTCCGCCGCGGCCCGAGGTGGAGATGGCAATGGCGTCGCACCCCGACTCGGCGGCCTCTTGCAGGATGCCGGCCGCGGCCTGGCGGTGTACGAGCACCTGCGTGCTGACTGTGTGATTCCGCTCGCGCAGCGCTGCCGACGCCTTTTCCAGATACTGCTCCGCGTTCTGGCGCGGCTGCTCGAGCAGCGCCGCGTCGGAAGCTCCCTTGTCGCTACCCAGCATGCCGAACAGCGAGCTCGGTGCGGGCACGACGCGGACCAGGCGGTACTCGGCATCCCACACCTCGCCCAATTGCTCGGCGGGTCCGAGAATCGAGGCGGCCAGCTCCGATCCGTCCAGCGGAACCAGCACGCGCTTGATCGACGTCGGTCGGCTCGGTCCCTCTTCGCCCGATTGATCGTGGGCGTGCATCAACAGCAGCGGCACCTCGAGGTTTCGCATCAGGTAGTCGGACACGCTGCCCAGCAGCGCCCGCGAGGTGAAGCCCCAGCCGTGGGCGTTCATCACCACAAGATCGATTTCGCGGCTCGTGACTTCGGCGGCCAGCGTCTCTTCGATGACGCCTTCGAGGTGGTGGACTTCGGCCGTGATCGACGTGGCCGAGGTGAGCCGTTCGAGCACGGCATTGAGGTAGGCCACTTCCTTGGCCTTGCTCTCCTCGTCGAAGTCTTCGAAGCTGGCCGCGCCGTACTCGGTGTACGCGTCGGGTTCGTGCACCAGCACCAGGTGCAGCGTGGCGCCCGACTTCTCGGCGATCACGGCGGCCAGCGGCAGCGCGTGCTCGCCTTGAGGAGAGCCGTCGAGCGGCACCAGGATCCGCCTAAACAACGTCGTTTCCTTTCCTACACGCGGTCGACATCGGCAGTGCGTCGCGGCGGTTGGGGAGGCGGATCGACGATTCATCGGGCGTCGTTTGCCGCATCTCGGCGAAACCCTGCAATTCCAGCCGCGGTCGGCCGGCCCCGTTCGAATTGTTGAACTGATCCATGTAGTGCAACAGGTTCTCGCACGTCGTGTGATCGATCAGCGTGACCTTGTCCGATATCTGCAAGTTCACCTGCTTCGCGTTCTTAGGAATGCGATCCATCTCGCGAATCAGGTGGAACAGGTTGAAGCACACCATCGGCCGATCCACGTGCAGCTCGTAGGTGCCTTCGGCAAACTCTCGGCGACCGACCGGATTGCGAACTAGATCGCCGCAGCTTTGCGCAAGCCGCCGCGGCCAGCCCTGCCCGGTGAGAACACCGCCAAGATTGTACCACAGGCACAGGACGAACTTAATCCCGACGCCCGCGGCCAGCCCGATCAGCAGATCGGTCGAGACCGTCACCACGACGGTGGTGGCGAAGATGAACAACTGCTCCTTGCCGACGCTGGCCATGTGCTTCCAGACCTTCGGACGGCAGAGCTTGTAGCCGATAAAGATCAGGATCGAGGCCAGCACGCAGGTGGGCACCATGTTGATCAGCCCGCGGGCAAAGAACAGGAACGAGAGCAGAAAGCAGGCGTTGTAGAAGTTGGCCCACTGCGTGCGTCCGCCGCCGAGGATGTTGGCGGTGCTCTTGACGATGCCGGGAATGATGGTCAGCCCGCCCAGCAGGCTCGAGGCGACGTTCGAGGTGCCCATCGCCAGCAGCGTGCGGTCGGGATCGGACTTGCGTCGGTAGGGATCGAGCTTGTCGACCGCGGCGATCGTGGCCAGCGATTCGGCCCCATCGATCAGCACGAGCGTGACGACCACCACCGCCAGCGATCCCCACAGCTCGCTATGGGCGAAGACGCCTCGAAAGTCGGGCAGCACGATGCCGTTCTTGAGCGGGGCGTCGGGAACGTGAATCAAGTTTTCCGGAGAGATCGGCAGAAAGAACTGGGCCACGACCGTCCCCAGCACGAAGGCCCACATGGCCGGCGGCATGATCTTGAACAACCGGCCCGGCAGCGCCGCGAGCGTGAAGATCAGCGCGGTGCAGCCCACGCCCAGCCAGAACACCTCGGGATGTATGGCGCTGAGTTGTTGCGGCACTTCGCGGAGGATGTGCCAGAACTCGTGCCCCTCGAACGGCACGCCGAAGAACAGCGGGATCTGCTTGACGATGATCAGCAGGCCGATAGCGGCCAGCATGCCCTCGATCGCCGCGGCGGGAAAGATGGCGCTTAGCCGCGCCACCTTGAGCTTCGCCAGTACGAACTGCACCACGCCCGCGATGCAAATGGCCACCAGTACGCGCGGATAACCGACGGCCAGGTCGCCGTCGCCCAGGGCGATCATGCCGGCAAACAGCGCCGGGGCCAGGCCCGCCGCGGGTCCGCTGATCGTGACGTACGAGCCGCCCATAAAGGGCAGCACGAAGCCGGCGATCACGGCCGACATGATGCCGCACACCGGCGGGGCGCCCGAGGTGATCGCAATGCCCATCGAGAAGGGCAGGGAGATCATGGCCACCATGAACCCGCTGCGCAAGTCGTAGCGCCAGTGCTTCAGCCCTGCCAGGCCGTTTTGAGGTTTATCTTGTCGATGGGTGACGGGTTTTGGCGCCGCGATTTCCGTTGCAGTGCTCATTCGCGTGGAGGGCTTTCGGGAGGGACTTGCGCCGGGGTGATAAATGACAAAATGGAATATAAGCCGCGCCGAGAAGAGCGCGTCCGGCGAAGTGGTTACAAATCCGTAAGGAACCGCAATCCTTACGAAGTTGTAAGGTGGCCGCCGGTTCCCGGGGCTTATTCGATGCTGGACGCGCTCGGTATAATTGAAGCAATGGAGCACCCGGCGTATCGGGGTGCTCCCGCTTTCCGCCGAGATATCAAGTGGAACTGCTGGTCATTGAAGACGATCCCCAGATCGGCAAATCACTCCGGCAGGGTCTTTGCGAGGCGGGTCACGGTTGCAGTTGGGCCAAGGACGGTTTGCGCGGTCTCGAATTGGCCGCGGCCCAGCAATACGATGCGATCGTTCTCGACTTGATGCTGCCGGGCCGCCCGGGACTCGAAGTGCTGCAAGAGCTGCGCGACCGCGGCGTGCGCACGCCCGTCATCGTGCTGACGGCCATGGGCGCCGTCGAGGATCGCGTCAGCGGTTTGCAAGCCGGCGCCGACGACTACGTGGTCAAGCCCTTCGCGCTGGTCGAACTGATGGCCCGGCTGGAAGCCGTCTGCCGCCGCACGGCGAGCCGTCCCTCGGCGGTCATGCAGGCCGGCCCGCTGGCCCTCGATTTGACCACCCGCCGGGTCACGCGTGACGGCCGCGAGATCGAATTGACGCCCACGGAGTTCAGCCTGCTGGAACTGCTAATGCGGTACGCGGGCCACATCGTCACGCGGCGGATGTTGTGCGAGCACCTGTGGGAATCGAACTGGGAAGGCGCGACCAACGTGATCGAAGTGCACATCAACCGATTGCGGGGTAAACTGGACAAGGGATACGACAAATCCGTGATCCAGACCGTGCGGGGGCGCGGTTATGCGCTTCGAGCATCTTGAATCATTTTTCCGCTCGCTGCGGTTCCGTCTCAGCGCCTGGAACACCGCGGCGGTGCTACTGATCGTTGTGGCCACGCTGCTGGGGGTGCGCGAAGCGCTGCGTTACACCCTGATCGCCGAAAACGACCACGTGCTGGTCGACGACGCCAACGAAGTGGCCCTGGCCGTGGAGCGGTTCTATCCCGACCGGGACGAGATCTTCAACGAGATGGAGCGCAAGGCCCAGGCGCACCTGGATCGCGATCTGTTCGTGCAACTGCTCGATCCCGACGGCAAGGTCGTCTGGACCAGCGGCGAGCCACCCGATCTCTCCAAAGCCTCGACCACGACGGGCCTGGTCTCGTTCGACGGATACCGCGTCGCCACGCGGCAAGTCGAGCACGACGGTCTGCCCGACTACACCGTGCGGGTGGGGGCTTCGCTGGACATGATCGAGAACGACGTGGCCAAGCTCAGCCGGTTGATGATGGCCGCCGGCGCGATGATTGTCTTCGTGGCGCCGCTGTTGGGATATTTTCTGGCCGGTCGGGCCACGCGCCCGCTGGCGCGAATCATTACGACCGCGGCACGTTTGCGCCCCAGCCATCTCGAAGAACGGTTGCCCATTCGCGGCACCGGCGACGAGTTGGATAAACTCTCGCTGACGATCAACCGCTTTCTCGATCTGCTGCGCGACTACCTGGAGCGCAACCGCGAGTTTGTGGCCAATGCGGCCCACGAGCTGCGCTCGCCGCTGGCGGCACTACAGAGCTCGGTTGAAGTGATCCTGGCCAGCGATCGCACGGTCGAAGAGTATCAGGAAACGCTGGGCGAGATCGCCGATGAATGCGGCCAGCTCGGCGTGCTGGTCAACCAGTTGCTGCTGCTGGCCGAAACCGACATCCAGCGGACGGTAGTAACGCCACGGCCCGTGGCGTTTACCCGGGTCGTGGAGCGTTCGCTGGACATGTTTCGCGGCGTGGCCGAAGAGCGGCGCATCGAGCTGGTAGACTACGTGGCCGACGGGATCATGGCCTCGGGCGACGCCGATCGCCTGCGGCAGGTGGTCAACAACCTGATCGACAACGCCTTGAAGTTCACGCCCGCCGGCGGCCGCCTGGTCGTCGCCCTGCGCAGCGACGACGACGTGGGGCAACTGGCACTGATGGTCACCGACACCGGACCGGGCATCGGCCCCGAAGATCTGCCGCACGTGTTCGACCGCTTCTACCGCGGCGACAAGTCGCGGCACCGCGAGGATCTCACCGCCGGCAACGGGCTGGGCCTGAGCATCTGCCAGTCGATCGTCGAGGCGCACGGCGGCACGATCGCAGTGGAGAGCACGCTGGGCCGCGGCACGACGTTCACCGTCCGCCTGCCGCTTGCCGCGGTCGACGAGCGGATCGGCGAACCGGCCGGCTCGCCCGGCTAGGCGGCCGCCTGCTCGCTTGGTGCACGTCCACCCCGTGTGCGGCTATTTGGCACGCACGGGCCGCCGCACCAGTTCATGGCGCGGACGGCTGGAGAGATAGGCGAACAGGTCGGCGATCTCCTCCAGCGTCAGCTCGTTGAGCAAGCCCTCGGGCATGGCCGAAGTCTTGTTGCGTGCCTGCTGGTCGATCTCGTCCTCGGGGATCTCGACTTTCTCGCCGTTAGCCTGCAGCACGACGACCGTGCCACCGGCGCCGGGAGCCACCAGGCCGGCATAGGTCTTGCCGTCGTTGGTGATCACCGTCTGGCTGGCGTATTGATCCGAGATCACTTGCGAGGGGAACAAGACCGACTCGAGGATCTCCTTCGTCTGGAAACGCTTGCGGACGTTGGTCAGGTCGGGACCGACCGTGTCGCCGCGGTTGCCGTAGCGGTGGCACTTGACGCACTGCGCCTTTTCAAAGATTTGGGCGCCTCGCTGAGCCACGCCGGAGGAACCGTCAGGGCCGGTCAGATAGCTGAGCAGTTCCTGGTATGTCCAGTGGTTTTGTTCGTCGTCGACCGGCAACGTGGCCGGCGGTGAGTTGGGATACGTCTTGGCAAACCACTGCTGCCAGGCGGCCAGCGACTGGTCCCACGGATCGCCGGGGGCGCTTTGCGGCTGGCCGGTCCATTTCTCCAGCAAGGCGACCGCCCGGCGGCTGCCGTTTTCGCCCAACAGCAGTCCGCGCAGAATGACCTGGCGGTACACTTCCGCCTCGTCCCGGTTGGGGCGCTGGTCGACTTGCGACAGCCGCATCATGACTTCCTGCGCCGCTGCGCCTTCGACGATCGACAGCGAACGCAACAAATACGGCCAGTTTTCGTCGTCGGGTTGCTGCGCCAGCCCAATGGCGATCGTCACGCGCCGATCCGGCTCCGCGTCGTACAGCTCGCGGAGATAGGCCATCGCGTCGGGATCGCCGCTGGCACCCAACACTGCGCAGATGCCGATCCGCAGCCGCTTGGCGGCCTCGCTATCGAGCTTCGCCACCTGGGCGTCGAGCGCCTCGATCTCACGCAGCGTTTCGGGCGTGGGATTCTTGGGCAGCTTGGCCAACACGCTCAAGGCGCTAGTGGGCCACTGCACGCCGTCGGCCAGGACGAGCCGCTGCTCTTCCTCGTTGAAATTGGCGAAGAAGTCGCGCGACACATTCTCGACGTAGCCTTCAAAGCTATGCCCGCCTTCGATCGCTCGGGCCTCCTCGTAAGCTTTGAGCATTTCCAGCTTCAAGGGAAGCGTCCAGCCCGCAGTGAGGAAACGGGCATGCGTCAAAATCTGCATCTTTTCGACCGACGGAACGTCGGTGTGCAACTGCTCGACCAGCCGCTCGGCCATGGTCGGCTCCTGCAGGTAGACCAGCAGACGCACCAGCTCGCGATTCATGCGATGATCTTGCGCCGGGTACTCGGCCGACAGCTTGGAGCGCAACGTCGCCACTTCGTCGCCGGTAATGTGACCCTTGATCAATCCCAGTTGCACGACGCGCAACAGATAGATGAAGTCGTCGTCGGTCAGATAGCCGGCCAACAGCGACTGGCAGCGATCGAGCACTTCGTCGATCGTGGCCCGCGGCGGCGACGTGGTGAGCAGGGCCATCGATCCGACCAGGAAGGCCCGCGGATTGGGCTGTTCGAGAATCTCGGTGTCCCAATGGGCCGTGGGCATCCGCTCGAGCAAACGCGCGGCCGACCACGCTACGTGCCGATCGGGCGAAGCCAACAGCGGCACCAACCGTTCGGCCGGCGGAGATCCGCCGCTGCGCGCAAGTGCTTCGGCCGCTGCCCGCTGCACGGAAAGATCCTCGTCGCCCAGCAACTGGATCAACCGCTGTTCGGTCGATTTGTCCGCGTTGATCCCCATCAGGTAGGCCGCCTTGACCCGCAACGCCGGGGAGCGGTCCTTCGAAGCCACGATCAGCAGCGAAGGCTGCGGATACGGCCCGAAGAGTTGCAGCAATTCCAGTGCTCGCACGCGTTTTTGAGCGCGGTTGCGCGGGTTCTGTACGAATTGGGCCAACTCGCGTCCCCAGTTGGGGCCGAGTTGCTGCTTGGTCAGGGCGATCTTCTGGCGAGCCCAGGCGCTGCCCAATTGCGGCTGGTTGATCGCCGCGGTCAGACCCTGGCCGCGATCGAGGATCTCGGGCGGCACTTTGCCTTCCCACACCACGCGATAGATGCCGCCTTCGGTCTCGCGGCCGCCGGTGCAGAAGTAGAGCCAACCGTCGGGACCGACTTCGATGTCGGTGGCGTTGAGCGGCTGCCCCTCGAGGAAGACTTCGGCCGTGGCCTTGTAGGTCGAGCCGTGCGGACGCGTGCGGATCGCCAAAATCCGGCCGCGCGACCAATCGCAGACGAACAACGCGTTGTGATAGCGCACCGGGAACATGAAGTGGTCGTAGACCTCCATGCCGGCCGGCGAACCGCGGCCCAATTCCATCGTGGGCGGCAGGCTGTCGACGAAGTATTCAGGCCACTTCGACCACCCGCTGCGCCAGCCGAACTCGGCGCCCGCGGCCACGTGGTTCAACCGGGTGGGGCGGTACCACGGCATGCCCGAATCCCACTCCATGTCGGAGTCGCAAGTGAACAACTCGCCGTCCTGGTTGAAGACCAGGTCGTAGGGGTTCTGCAATCCGCCGGCATAGGCTTCGACCGCGGTGCCCGCGAAGTCGGTGCGAATGATGGTGCCACCGGGAGCCTTGACGCCGACGGCGTGCCCGCTGGCGTCCTCGTAGCGCGGCGTAAGCAGATCGCCTTCGTAGAAGTTGCGATACGGGCTCGACGATTCGAATTTCCGCACGCGCTCGGTGAAGTTGCCCAGCAGCATATAGATCAGGCCGTCGGGGCCGAGCGTCAGGGCGTGGGGGCCGTGCTCGCCCATCTCGCCTTCGAACTTGAGGACCGTTTTCACCTGCTCGATGTGGCCGTTCTGGTCGTCGTCGCTCAGCTCGTAGAGCGCGGCGCCCTCGGGACCTTCGCCCACGGCGTACACTTTGCCGCTGACTGCCAGCAGCCCCTGGCAGTTCTTGATCTCCTCGCAGTACGGCGTCACTTCGTCGACCAGGCCGTCCTTGTTCGAGTCCTTTACGAGGACCAGCGGGCCGTTTTCCTGGGCGGCGATGATCTGGCCGAACTCGTCGAACGTCATACAGATCAGCGAGCCGGTTTTCTCGGGGCCGATGACCCATTCGACGAGGAACTCGGGCGTGACACGGTAGCGGCCACTGTCGCCGTCGACGATCACTTCGTTGCCCCAGGGGAGCGTGGCGTTGAGCATGCCGAAACTGCGGGCGGCGAGCCACTGCCCATCGTCGAAGTCGGCATCGTGCCAGCGCGGAAATTCCTTAAGCGCCGTGTTCCAGGTTTCGTCGGTCGAGTGTTCCACCTTGGTGTCGCCGTCGTGCTGCACGACGACGCGGGCGACGACGCCGGCCGATCCGCCTTCGGTGTTCTCGGCCTTCACGGCCACGGTGTTGGGGCCGTCGACCAGGTGCTTCGTGATGTCGTAGACATCGAGCACTTTCCAGTTCTCACCCTTGCCGACGAACTTGCCGTTGACGAACAGTTCGTAGTTGTCGTCGGCGGCGACCTGAATCGTGCCGCCCTGGGGCGAGGCGAGCTCGAAGGTCTTGCGGAAGTAGCATTCGCCTTGCGGCGCAAGCTCCTTCTCGTAGGCGGGAGACCAGATCCATTCGGCTTCTTTGGCACCCGCCGTGGCGCAAGTCAGCCATGCACTGCTTGCCGCACATGCCAGAACGGCGAGAGATCGCGCAATGGCTGCGCGCCGCGGCTGAGAGTGATTTCGCATGCTCCGTCCATCCTCACAGGCAAACAGAAATCGATGTGTTGATGCGACCGCTCCTGGGTCGGCCGGTCGTTGCGCACGTCCTTGCGCCGTGACCGATTGGAGGGCATAGGGTACAGAGCAGGGGGAAACGGGGCAACAGAGGTTCGCCCACGAAAGAGACGCCGATGCTAGCAAGGCACGCAGCGTCGCCTGGCGATAGCACGAAACGTGCTTGCTCGCGCACCTCGTGTGCTAGCTACCGCGGATGCGCGACTTCCCGCGGAATGGAGCGATTTCGCCGCCGGCGGCGGTGCCCAGCAGATCCTCGATCAGACCTTGGGCGTCGCTGGCCGTGGCCGATAGACGCATCATCCACAACGAAGACAAAAGTCCCGTCGAGTCGAACAGTTCGCCGGGAAAGCAACCCAGCAGGGCGGAAGTGAGCCGGGCGTTGGCCTCCGGGTTGGCCGGTTCGGGCGCCATGCCCCCGGCGAAACTCAGCCGCAGCGAAACCAACAGCAACCGCCAGGCTTGCCCTCCGCCGGGCTGAAGCTGGCGCTGGGCCAGATCGAGCGCGAAGTCGGCTGCCCGCTCGGGGTTCACGGCGAATTCGTGCAGGTAGTCGTTGTCGGACAACAGGCTGCCGAGCAGCATGTCGCTCCAGCGCTCGGCGCGGAGCCGCAGCCGATTGGCGGCCGAAGGCTGACGCGTGCTGAAGCAGCCGGCGTTGAGCAGCACGTCGAGGGCGCGGCGGCGGGCTTCCATGTGGGCATCGAAGATGTTGCGTACCACCGGCTCGCTATTGCCGGTGCCGGTGCGGCGTTCGCGGGCCACGACGATCGCGGTCCAGAGACGCGTGAGGATTTCGCTGGCAAAGATCTCGTCGAGCGTCGACCGCAGCCCGACCCAGTGGTCGGTGTTCAACTCGGAGAACTCAGTGTCCTCGTCGGCAAGTTGCTTCAGCGCCTGGTTCCAGCGATCGAAACGAGACCGCGAGGCCGCCCAGTACTGGCCCAGATGGGCCTGCGAAATCGGGCCGGCTCCTTCGACGATGAGCGGACCGCTGGTGGCCACGACTCCGGCGACTTCAACCAACTCGCGAACGTGCATGGGGATCGAACCTGAGGCTGGCGGGAAGGGGGATTACCGGCAGAAAGGTGCAAGCGCCGGCACTGCGACAGGACCGG
This sequence comes from Planctomycetota bacterium, assembly GCA_003389325.1. GTDB lineage: Bacteria > Planctomycetota > Planctomycetia > Pirellulales > PALSA-1355 > LB-PLM-3. The sequence continues at coordinate 5,204 of QQVE01000031.1, read as the reverse complement.
CGGCAGGGCCGCCAGAGCCCGAGGGGACGAAGGCTCTGGCGGCCGCCGCGGGTTGCTTGGCAGCGATGCCCAAGAGAGGCAAGTCCGATGCCAGTGGAGCGGTGGGAGACCGTGAGGCAAGCGCAAGCAGGCGTCAGTATCCAACTTGCGCCAGAAACGGCGGAGCGATGCCGCGGCCGGCATGTTGCCTCCGGGCAACATCGACGTCGGCTTCTCGCGACGCCCGCCAGGCACCAAGGATACGCAGCCGCGGCCCGGCGGCGCACGATCGCACGGGAAAATGCCGGGGACGTCCGCGAACGAGGGAGCGGTCAGCCGGCGAATGAAGAATGACGAGCGAGCGTCCGCTACGGCGTCGCGTGAAGTGGCACCTGCGTCGCAGACGGGGCCAGTGGAACGTCGTGGCTGGCGCCGAGCACGATGTCGTTGCGATCGAGCCCGGCGTAGGGCTTACCTTCCTTGTTGAGGAAGATGTGGTCCTCGCAGCCGGATCGCTTGCAACTGGTCAAATACTTGACGTGCATGTCGCCGAACAGCACGTTCTGGCCGCAGCCGCCGTGGTTCTGCGACGAGCGGCCCTCGGCCGTGCCGCTGGGCATGTCGGCCAACAGCGCCTGATTGGCCTGCCGTAGATCGCGGGGCGGATGATAGCGCCCGTCTTCGAAGTAGCCGAGATTGTAGGCGTAGCTGCCGCCCATCTGGCGGAAATAGTCGAGCCGCTCCTGCGGGCTGGCCTTGATCAACTGCTCGCGTGTCGGCACGGTGAACTCTTCGGGCCGCTCGGCCAGCGGCGAAGCGGGGCACAGCAGGATGTGCGTCCGCGGCATCAGGCCGTGCTCGCGCAACAGCACCGCGTACATGCCGGCGTGGTTCAATTCGTGGTCGACTTCCAGCGACGGCAACTGCCGCGGGTAAAGGTTGCTGTAGTTGGCAAGTGCCACGCCGATCTGGCCCATCCGATTCTGGCAGCCGCGCACCTGGGCGGCAAAGCGGCTCTGGTTCATCGCCGGCCAGAACAGCAGGCTCGCCGCGAGAAAGATCCCGGCCGCCACGAGCATGTCGGCCATCGACCAATTGCTGGAAACGCTAGTGACCGGCTGCGGGGCCGGCTTGGCCTTGGTTTGTACGGCCACGAATTCGCACGTGCGCGACGCCAGTCCGATCGGCGCGTCGTAGTGCGCCTTGTCGACGCCCAGCGGCTCCAGCCCGCGCTTGAGCACTTCCATGTCGCGCTGTAGTTGAGGATCACGGCTCAATCGAGCCTCGACCATGGCACGCTCCGACGGTTCCAGAGCGTCCAGCACGTAGCCGATCAGGTGCTCTCGCATTTCAGTTTCGCTACTCATTGACGGGGGGGTGGTTGTCCATCCAGGCCTGGTTCAGTTTCAGGATGGCCGAGTGCAGCCGGCTTTTGACGGTGCCGACCGGAATGTCAAGGATGTCGGCCGCTTCGCGGTACTTCAGCCCTTGATAGTAAACCAGGTTGACGGCTTGTTTCAGCGGATCGGGTAAACTCTCGACCGCCGAGCGGATCCAATCACGTTGTTGCGCTGTCTCGATGCGGGCGTCGGGAGCCGGCTCGTTGCTGGTCAGCAAGTCCATCAGCGTGCCAACGCTGTCGGAATCCTCCGGGCGGGTATTTCGATCCAAGCTGACGCTCTTGTGCCGCTTGTTGCGGCGCTGGGCGTCGATCGCCTGGTTGGTAGCGATCGTATAAAGCCAAGGTCGAAACTTGCGGCCATCGTCGAACTGATCGCATTTCAGGTGAATCTGCAAAAACGTTGCCTGGAACGCGTCTTCGGCCATTGGAGCATCGCCGAGATAGCGCCGCAGGTAGCTATACAGCTCCCGCTCGTACCGGTGCACCAGCTCGCTGAATGCCTCGCGATCGCTGGCATCTCGGTAGGCCGCCAGCAGTTCCTCGTCGGTCGCCTGGGCCGGGTCGGGAACGGCTGTCGCTAATGGCGTGTTTCCTACGACCTTATCCATCTCTCAGTACGCGAAGCCCGGGCGCAGAGTTCAACCGCAGGGTCAAAAAAAGTTTGTGCGGCTCCCCGATTTGCGGGAGCCGACCGGCCGGCAGCGCGGCCCGGCAATATCGGCAGGGAGGACCCGAAACGTATTGTAGCAAAGAAATTGCCGCTTGGTGCCGCACTCAGGTGGGCGGCATGGCACGGCAAAACGACTCGAAATTCTACCACGTGCTCCCAGGCCATATCAGTCGGCTCCCCAAGATTGGGTGATTCGCTATAATCGCGTCTTTCGAGTCGGTTTAAGCCCCGCCCCACGCGGGTTTTGCGGTCCGGGAGCCACGGCTGCCCCGCGGCACCGATCCCGTGGCCGATGACTCTGGTCCGGTCCAAAACGCACGGCTTGGCACGCGCTCGATCGAAGGCCCGGTGCATCCGTCTGACACGCCGGCGACGCAGGTATCAAGGGAGGGATTCGATGTTGCAATTACACAGGATGGGCATCGCCGCGCTGGCTCCGGTCGTCTGGCTGCTGGTGGCGACCGTGGCCGGGGCGGCCGATCGGCGCGAAACCTACGGCGACTCCTTCAATTTTCTGGTCGCGCATACCAAGGTCGTGCAACTGACCGGCGAGAACGGCGAGCGCGTGGCCATCTGCCCCGAGTACCAGGGGCGCGTGATGACCTCCAGCACCAATGAAATGGAGGGTCTCAGCCACGGCTGGATCAACCGCGATTTCATCGAGCGCGGCGCCACCGACAAGCACTTCAACAACTACGGCGGTGAGGACCGCTTCTGGCTGGGTCCCGAGGGCGGACCCTACAGCCTGTGGTTCGCCCCCGGCGCGGCCCAGACGCTGGCCAACTGGTACACGCCGCAGGCGCTTAACGACGGGCCCTTCCAGATCACCTCGCAGGACAGCGATCCGTTCTATCGACTGGCGCGGCGCATCCGCGTGCAGAACGCGTCTCAAGCACAGTTCGACCTGGAGGTGCACCGCGAGATTCACCTGCAGAAGCTACATCACTTCGGCAAGCTGTTCGGCTCCGATGCCCAGCAGGCGGCCAGCTCGCTGCGCATGGTCGGCTTTCAGACGATCAACACGCTGGTCAACCGCGGCCCCGCCATGACGCGCACCAAGGGGCTCGTGGCCATCTGGATCCTGGGACAGTTTCCCGCCGGACGGCGTACCTCGATCATCGTGCCGTACAAAGATCCTGGCGATCCGAGCCTGGGGCCGGTCGTCAACACGGAATACTTCGGCGACATTCCCCCCGAGCGGTTGCGCATCAATTCGCAGGCGATCTGGTTCGCGGGCGACGGCAACTACCGCTCGAAAATCGGCGTGCCCCAAGCCCGGGTCAAGCCGATCGCCGGCTCGATCGATCTAGAAAACGGCGTGCTGACGCTGGTGCACTTTTCGATGCCGGACGACCCGACCAACTTCGGCTACGTGAACAACTTCTGGGGCAAGCAGGAGGAGCCGTACCGCGGCGACGTCTTCAACAGCTACAACGACGGTCCGCCCGAACCGGGCAAAGCGGCGCTGGGCGGTTTCTACGAGCTCGAGTCGCTGTCGCCGGCCGCCCAGTTGCCCACGGGCAAGACGATCACGCACACGCAGGCCACCTTCCACATCGAAGGCGACGCCGCCTCGCTGGCGCGTGTGGCCAAGGCGGCTCTGGGCGTCGATATCAAGGTCGACGAAGTCGCCAGCGAAAAGTCGAAGCGATGAACCTGGCGCCGGTCGACTCGGCCCTGCCGCGCGTGCTCGAGCCCGAAGTGATGGACTCGGCTGCCGAAGCCCGAGACTACGACGCGATGGATCACGGCGAAGTGAATCGCCGCTTCGCCGCCGACTTTCTCGCGGCACTCTCCACCGCCGGACTGGGGCCCGAGGTTGAAGTGCTCGACCTGGGCACGGGCACGGCGCAAATTCCCATCGAGCTGTGCCGACAAGACGGTAGCGTGCGCGTGGTGGCGATCGACCTGGCCGATGAAATGCTGCAACTGGCGGCCGCCAACGTCGAGCGGGCCGGGTACTCCGAACGGATTCGGCTGCAGGCGGTCGACGCCAAGCGGCTGCCGTTCGACGATGGCTGCTTCGCCGCCGTGATGTCCAACAGCATCGTCCACCACATTCCCGAACCCCGCGGGGCGCTGACCGAAGCGGTGCGCGTCGCCCGCCCCGGCGGATTGCTGTTCCTGCGCGATCTGTCGCGACCGGCCGACGATGCGCAGGTCGCACGGCTCGTCGAAACCTACGCCGGCGACTGCAATGCGCAGCAGCGAAAGCTGTTCGACGATTCGCTGCGGGCCGCGCTCACCGTCGGCGAGATACGGGCGTTGGCCGCCGAGCTGGGCTTCGACCCCGGCACCGTTGCGCCGACCAGCGATCGCCACTGGACGTGGAGCGCCGTCGCGCGATCGCGCAAGGGCTCCTGATGGACCGCCGGCAGAGTTTTTTTCTCGGCGTGTCGATTGGGCGGGGCGTTGTTCGTTACCATCGCGGGGCACCGCCGTGGAACGCCCCGACAAGTCAAAGATTCGGGGAGAAAGGGTACGATGCTATACATGCTGATGATTGCCGACGTGGAAAAAGAGCAGCTTGGTCCCCGCGATCCCGGCTTCGAGGAGCTAATGGCCGAATACCAGGCCTTCGGCGAACTCGTCGAGAAGCTGGGCGTGATGCGGGCCGGGCATCGCCTGCAGCCCACGGCAACGGCCACTACCGTGCGCGTGCGCGACGGCAAGACGCTCACCACGGACGGGCCGTTTGTCGAAACAAAGGAGCAATTCGGTGGCTACTATCTCCTAGATTGCAAAGACCTGGACCAGGCCATCGAGCTGGCCGGTAAGATTCCCTCGGCCAAGCATGGCTCGATCGAAATTCGCCCCGTGTGGTGCAACTAGAGAACTGTGAACGAGGAACAAGACAGGCACGCCAAAGCGGCCGGAGTGCTCGACGAGTTACTGCGCGAACAGCCGGGGCGGTTGCTGTCGGTGCTGATCGGCTCGCTGGGCGACTTCGACCTGGCCGAGGACGCGCTGCAGGATGCCGTGGCGGCGGCGCTTGCGCACTGGCCGCGCGACGGCGTGCCGGCCAATCCGGCGGGCTGGCTGGTGACCGCTGCCCGGCGGCGCGCGATCGACCAGCTTCGCCGCGGCGCGAATTGGCGGCGCAAGGAAGAAGAGCTGCGCGTGCTGGCCCAACTCGAATCGCAGGCGGACGAA
>QQVE01000019.1 GCA_003389325.1 Planctomycetota bacterium | reverse complement strand
GGCTAAGCGGCGGGGCGACGGCGCTGCGTTCCGTCGTTTCCACGCGCCGTCGCCGGTGGCTCCGGGCTAAGCGGCGGGGCGACGGCGCTGCGTTCCGTCGTTTCCACGCGCCGTCGCCGGTGGCTCCGGGCTAATCGGTCGTGCGGCCAACGGGAGTTTTCTACCGAAGTCACGGCCGCTATGTTTGGTGGCTGACGATGGCCACCACAACTTCCAACAACGAGCCGGGCGCTGCGACGCGTCGCGCGCAAGCACTTTCGACCTGGGACACGGTCAGCGTCATCGTGGGCATCGTCATCGGCGCGGGGATCTACGAGACGCCGCCCTTGATCTTCGGCAACGTGGCTACGCCCGGGTTGGCGATGGTGGCCTGGATCGCCGGCGGACTGTTGTGCCTAAACGGCGCCTTCACCTACGCCGAGTTAGCCAGCGCGTATCCGCGCTCGGGCGGCGACTACGTCTATCTGACCCGCGCGTATGGATCCTGGGTGGGCTTCCTGTTCGGCTGGGCCCAGATCTCGGTGATTCTCACCGGCAGCATCGGCATGATGGCTTACGTGTTCGCCGACTACGCCAGCACGCTGTGGAATTTCGGCCCGGCCACCACGCTGGTTTACGCCTGCGCCTCGGTCATCGTGCTCACGCTGTCGCACGCCGCCGGGTTGGCCCTGGGGAAGCGCGTACAAAACGTGCTCTCCTCGGCCAAGCTGCTCGGGCTGGCCGCCGTCGTGCTGGCCGCCTTTGCGTTTGCCGCGCCGGCAGAGGGAGCTGCACCCGTCGAGCAACTCTCCACCGCCGACGCGCTCTCGACGCTGGTCGGCGCCTCGTTCGCTTTCGCGCTGGTGCAGGTGTTTCTCACCTACGGCGGTTGGAACGACGCGGCGTTTTTCGTCGCCGAGATGGCCGACCGCCGCAAGATCGTCCGCGCCCTCACGCTCGGCATCCTGGTGATCATGGCCACGTACCTGCTGGTGAACCTCGCCTACCTGCGCGTGCTGGGCTTTCAGGGCAGCCGCGACTCGCAGGCCATCGCCGCCGACACCATGGAACAGGCCGTTGGACCCACCGGCGCCCGAGCCGTCGCGCTGCTGGTGGCCGTCTCGGCGCTGGGGGCGGTCAACGGGCTGATCTTTGCCGGCTCGCGCGTGTATGCCGCGGTGGGTAAAGACCACCGAGCGTTCGCGCTGTTGGCCCGTCAGGATGCGCAATTTCGCACGCCGCTGTGGTCGCTCGGGGCGCAGGCCGCGGTCACGCTGGCCATGCTTCTGGCCGTCGGCACGCCTTTCGGTCAGGCGGCATTGAACGCCGTCTTTTCGCGCATCGGCCTGGGCGAGGTCGCGTGGGAAGGCAAAGGCGGCTTCGAGCTCTTGCTGCAGTGCACGGCCCCCGTGTTCTGGTTGTTTTTTCTGCTCACCAGCGTCTCGCTGTTCGTGCTGCGGTATCGCGAACCCGGCGTGCCGCGTCCGTTCCGCGCGCCGCTGTATCCACTCGCCCCCCTCTTTTTCGTCGCCACCTGCGGATATATGTTCTATGGAGGCTTGCAGTACGCCGGCAACTTGAGCCTCGTGGGCTTTGGATTGTTGCTGGTCGGACTGCCGGTGTATTGGCTGTCGCGCTACGCCGGCCCGACCCACACAAGAGAAACAAACGACTAGAGGACTGTGGGTCTGGCATTCCACCAGTCCTCGCACCTGCTGATCGATGAGCGAATCCTTTGACGATGCAATAGTCGGCGCGGGCGTGTTGGGCCTGGCCCATGCCTTTCACCTGGCCCGCGCCGGACGCAAGGTCGTCGTCTTCGAGCGCAGTTCCCGGGCCTCGGGCGCCAGCGTGCGCAACTTCGGCATGGTCTGGCCCATCGGTCAGCCCACGGGGTCCATGCACCAGATGGCTCTGCGCAGCCGCGGCTTCTGGCTCGAAGTGCTCACCGCCGCGAAGCTCTGGCACAACCCCGTCGGGTCGCTGCACCTGGCCTATCAGGCAGACGAAGCCGAGGTGCTCGCCGAGTTCGCCCGCCGCGCAGGCGATGCCGGGTATGTGTGCGAGTTGCTCACTCCCGAGCAGGTCGCCTCGCGCTCGCCCGCGGTTCGCACGACGGGATTGCTGGCCGGGCTGTGGAGTCCCACCGAAGTCTGCGTCGACCCGCGCCAGGTGATCGGCGAGCTGCCCGAGTGGCTCACGCGCGAGTTCGGCGTGCGCTTCGAGTTCGGCACCGCAGTCACGGCCTACGACCACCCGCACGTCACTGCCGGCGGACGCTCGTGGCACGCCGAGCGCTTGATCGTCTGCTCGGGCGCCGATTTCGAGACGCTCTACCCCGACGCCTACGCCGATGCCGGCTTCCTGCTGTGCAAGCTGCAAATGATGCGCTCGCAGGCCTACGGCAATCGCTTTCAACTCGGCCCGATGCTGGCCGGCGGGCTGACGCTGCGGCACTATGCCTGTTTTCGCGACTGCCCCAGCCTGGCCGACGTCAAGAGCCGCGTGGTGCGCGAGACGCCCGACTTCGACCGCTACGGCATCCACGTGATGGCTTCGCAAAACGGGCGCGGCGAGCTGATCCTGGGCGATTCGCACGAATACGGCGACGACATCGAGCCCTTCGACAAACCCGAGATCGATCGCCTGATCCTCGATTACCTGAACACGTTTCTCGACGTTCCCGATCTCGAGATCGCCGCCCGCTGGCACGGCATCTACGCCAAGCACAAAAGCGACGGCTACTTCGTGGCCCACCCGGCTCCCGGTGCCACGGTCGTCAATGCCGTGGGCGGAGCCGGCATGACGCTCTCGTTCGGACTGGCCGACGAGGTCGTACGCACTTTGGAAAGGCAACCCGCATGAGTATCGAGTTGGTGGTTTTCGACATGGCCGGCACGACGGTCAACGATGAAGACGGCGTGAACCTGTGCCTTCGCGCCGCCCTGGAACACGTCGGCGTGTTCGCCAGCCGCGACGCGGTGAACGCCTTCATGGGCATTCCCAAGCCGCTGGCCATCGAGCGCTTGCTCGAAAAGCACGACCGCAAGGACTTGCTCCCCAAGCTCGAAGCGATCCACGACGACTTCGTCCGCCGCATGATCCACTTCTACCGCACCGATCCCTCGGTCCGCGAGATCGAAGGCACCAGCGCCACGTTCCGCCGCCTTCGCTCGGCCGGCATCAAGGTGGCCCTCGACACGGGCTTCTCGCGCGAGATCGTCGAGGTGCTGCTCGAGCGCCTCGGCTGGCGGGACGATTCGCTCGTGCAAACCAGCGTCACCAGCGACGAGGTGCAGCGCGGACGCCCGCACCCCGACCTGGTGCAAAAGGCGATGCGCGACCTGGGCGTCAGCGACGCGGCCCGGGTGGCCAAGGTCGGCGATACGCCCTCGGACTTGCAGGAAGGCGACGCGGCCGGCTGCGGCATGGTGATCGGCGTCACCGGCGGCTCGCACACCGCCGAGCAACTCGAACCCTTCCCCCACACCCACCTCATCGCCACCGTGGCCGAGTTGCCCGCGCTGCTCGGTCTGTAAGCCAAGCGCCACCCGCCAGGCGCTTTTCTACCCACACCAGCCCGAAGCGCCAGCGAGGGTCCGTGGCGCGCCGCTGGTTCATACGGCAAGCGACCCTCGCTGGCGCTTCGGGCTGGTGTGGCGAGAAGTTGCGGAGGTGCCGGGGTGCCATTCTCTCGAAGCGCGTGAGCATGCGATGCTTGGAGCCGTCCACCCATTCAACATGCTCACGCAGGGCGTGAGCATGACACGCCAGGACGGCGCGGCGCTACCCGAATCGAAACAACGCTGCGCCCCTACGCTTCGTGCAGCACCTGCTCCAGCCGCGGGCGATAGTGCTCGAGTTCCGGCACGCTCAGGTTGGGGATCTTGGCCAGGTCGTCCCAGCGCCGCAGGGTCACGGCGTCGCGGTAGTAGGGGTTTCGTTCGAACTCGGCCTTCTCCTCCGCCGTGAAGGGGCCGCCCTGCAAGCGCAGGCTCTGCGTCGAGGCCGGCGACAGCCCGGCCAGGTACTGCGGATCGGTCGCGCAGAGATAGCGCTTGGCCGGCACGTGCAGCCGGATCGGCTCGGTCACTTCGGGTCCGCAATAGCGCGCCAGCCAGGCCCGGCCGATCGCTTCGTGCCGGGTATCGATGCCATGATCGGCCGCGTCCTCGGGCAGCTTGTGCAGCAGGTGTCCGATGTCGTGCAACAGGGCCGCTACGACCAGCGCGTCGCTGGCGCCTTCCTGCTCGGCCAGGTGCGCGGCTTGCAAGCCGTGCTCGAGTTGCGACACCGGCTCGCCCACGTAGGCCTCGTGTCCGCGCCTGGCAAACAGTTCGCAGACTTCGTCAACGACCGTCATCCGGCGACCTTTCGGCGTTGGATCCAAAAGAACACGGCGCCGGCCAGGCTGGTCAGCACGGCCACGCCGGCCAGCGCCTGAAACGCGCCCGACCAGCCGTAGGCGATGCTCAACCGCGCGACGCTTTCGCCGGCCAGGATGCCCCCAAGATAGCCGACGCCGTCGATAATGCCACAGGCCGTGGCCGCCCCGCGTTTGCCGCCCAGGTCGAGCGAGATCGCCCCGGCTAAGTAGGAATAAGGTCCCAGCATCAGGAACCCGGCCAGGCCCACCAGCCACACCGGCACTAGCGACCCACTCGTAAACGACGCCGTGCCCAGCAGCCACAGCACGACGCTGGTCAGGGCACAGCCGCCGAGAATCACGCCGGCCCGGCCGCCGCGACCCAGCCGGTCGCCCAGCCAGCCGGCCACCAGCACCGCGGCCCCTCCCAACAGCGGAAACAGCGCGCTTTGCCGCGCGGCCTCCGATTCGCTCGAGCCGACCACCTCTTTGAAGTAAGTGGGCGACCAGGTGTTGAACGTCTCGCGCAATAGCGTCAACCCCAGCGACAGCAGGCACACCACGACGAACTCGGGGCTCGTCAGCAGCGGCACCAACAGCGCCCGCAGGCTGGGCGGCCGCTGCTCGTCGTCGGCGGCCTGGCCGTACACGTTCAGCGGGTTGGCCGTCGGCTCCGGCTCGCCGATCTTCCTGGGCGTTTCCTTGAGCCACACCAGGTTGGCCACCGAGATCGCTGCCAGCACGCCGGCGACCGACCAGAACACCTGCCGCCACCCGAGCCCGGCCTCGAGCAGCCAGCTCATGAACTGCCGCGCCGCGGCGTCGCCGAACAGATAGCTCAGGCTGACGATGCCCATCGCCGTGCCATAGGCCGAATACGAGAACCAGCGGCCCGTGATCTTGACCATGCCGGTCCAGCAGAACGACTGCACCAGCCGATTGCCGAACCAGGCGATCGTGAACCAGGGCGCGGCACCGCCGAAGGCGAACAGCACGGTCAACAGCACGCTGCCCAGCATGCCGAACAGCATGTTGCGGCGTCCGCCCAAAAAATCGGCCACGCTGCCGGTAAAAAACTTTCCCAGCGTGTAGGCGGCCACGCCCAGCGAAATGATTCGCCCCATCCAGATGCGGGCCTGGTCGCCCGTGTAGCCTTGGGCCACCAGTTCCGCCTCGATCGAGGTGAGCGTGACCGACAGATTCGAGCGGCAAAGATAGATGCCCGAGTAACCAACGACCATCAACACCAGCGTGATGATCTGCCAGCGAAGCAGGCGCGTCGGGCGTGGCACGGGGGGAGTCCTTGGAGGCCAAACGTGGTGGTTCTGGGTGTTAGTCGAGCCTCAGGGACGCCACACCGGCACGAACCGCTCGCACGCGTCCACCCCAAGATCACAAGTGCTCGGGGGGTCAAGCTTACACATTGGTCACGATCTCCCCGCGCCTTGGGGGCAAAAATCTATAGCCGAAGGGTGAATTTTTAGCACAGCCTCGAACACCCGCATCCGCCGATAAACCATTGCAGCGGAGAAGACTGGCACTCAGTACGATACCGCTCGCCCACTCGCAGACTGCCCCGTGCGAGTGGGCTTTTTCTTGCGCAGAGCCGCCAAACTCTCGCCTATCCTACGTACGATCCCGCTCAATCCACAGCATTCGGCTTGGGTTTATCCATCGCTTCGGGTTAGAATTCTCGCTTCCTGCCCCTGGTGACAAGAAGATCACTCCTGCCCCGAAAGTCATGGACGCGACATCACCGGAACAGAATGAGCGAACCTCTCGCGATGCTCAACCCCTGATCGACGATTCGCGCGAGTATCCCTCGGCCGACGAGCGCGCCGCCGCCCGGCGTGCATTTCACAACCTCGGCAGTCCCTTTCGCGACATCTTCGAACACGCCGCGATTGGCATGGCCGTGGTCGATCTCGACGGCCGGTTCCTGCGGGTCAATCGCTCGCTGTGCCGCATCGTCGGCTACGAAGAGGCCGAGTTGCTGGCCCGCGACTTTCAATCGATCACGCATCCCGACGATCTCGACGCCGACCTGGAACTGGCCGCCAAGCTGATGCGCGGCGAGATCGATCACTACGACATGGAGAAGCGGTACTTCCACCGGGATGGGCGGACCATCTGGATCCTGCTCAGCGCGTCGATGGTCCGCGACGTTGAGGGCCGGGCGTGCTACTTCGTCGCGCAGATCCAGGATATCACCGCGCGCAAGAACGCCGAGGCGCAGTTGGCCTCTCGCGTCCGCCACCTGGAGCGACTGACGATCACCGTACCCAAGATTCTCAGCGCCCTGGAAAACGCGAGCCCCGACCACGCTTGTGCGACGTTGCTGCGGAGCGTGCTCGAGGCGCTTGATAGCGAAGCCGGCACGGTGCTCCGCGTGGAAGACGAGACGCTCGTCGGCTGCTACATCGCCCCGAACGAAGTGCGCAAATTGCGCTGCTCGCCCGAGGAACGCAGCGAGTTGTGGAACCGCGCGCTGGCCAAAAAGCAGTGCTTTGCAGAAAACGCGCCGCGCAACATGCATTGCGGCCGTCGACTGACGCGCTCGCTCGTCGCTCCGCTAGTGCACGACGGCGTCTGCCTGGGGCTGATCCACGTCGGCGACGCGCCCCTGCCCTACTCCGACGACGACGTCGATTTCATCCGCCGCGTTTCCACGATGATCGCCCCGGTCGTTCGCGCCCGCATCGAGCGCGCCAAGCTCACGCCGCGCGAATCCGAAATCATGGATCTCATCGTCTCGGGCATGACGCTCAAGCAGATCGCCCAGTCGCTCGACATCACGATTCAAACCGCCGCCAAGCACCGTTCGCGCGTGTTCGACAAGCTGAACGTCGTCAACGACGTCGAGCTGGTGCACCTCTCGGCCGAGATCGATCCGCTGCGGCTGGCCGGCATCGTCGTGGCCAACCCGCTGCTGACGCTGGACCGCAAAGCATAGCCGCGCTTGCACGCTCCGCGGGCCTGCTACCGATCCTGCTCGCGCGCCGGCACGACGTCGGAAAACTCGGCCGTGGCGTGCGGCATCAGGTCCTGCGTGGCCGCCAGCGACGCGTCGGCCGCCAGCGTCACTTGGTGCTGCTGCCACCAAAGCGCCGCGTCGGCCGTCGTCCACGGTTGCTCCGGCACGCACTCGGCCAGCTCCCGGGCCATGTCCGCCGCATCCATCGGCCGATCCTCGGGCAGCTTCTCCAGGCACTTTAGAATCAACTGCTCCAACTGCCGCGACATGGGCCGCGCCAGCCGCTTGCTGGGCGGAATCGGACGCGACTCGACGTGCGCCCGCATGATCTCCACCACGCTACTCTTTTCGAACAGCGGGCGGCCGGTCAGCAAGTAGTATCCCACCGCCCCCAGCGAATACAGATCGCTACGGGCGCAGGTGCCCTCGGCGTCCTGAATCGTCTCAGGCGGCATATACAGCGGCGTGCCGGTCACCGCGTCGGCCGAGGTGAGCGTCTGCATCTTCTTCGAATCGATCGCCTTGACCAGACCGAAGTCCAGCAGCTTGGCGAAGTCGCACACGCCGCCCCGCTGGGTAAGCATGATGTTGGCCGGCTTGATGTCGCGGTGGATCAACCCCATCGAGTGCGCTTCGACCAGCGAGCCGCACACCTGCTCCAGAATGCGAATCACGCGCCCGTCGGGCTGCGGGCCAAACCGTTCGACCAGCACGTCGAGCGAGTAGCCCTCGAGAAACTCCATCGCGTAAAAGAACACGCCCTCGGCCGTGCGGCCGTAGTCGTAAATCGTGATCGTGTTGGGATGGTTCAACTGACTGGTCATCTGCACTTCGCGTTCGAAGCGGGCGACCGAGACGTCGGTCGTCTTCGACGGTTCGAGCAGTTTCACCGCCGTGGGCCGCCGCAGCATGGCGTGCCGCGCGCGGTAGACGCTGCCCATGCCGCCCTCGCCGATCTTCTCCTCCAGCGCATACTGGCCGAGCTGCCCGGCCTCGACCACGGCCTGGGCCATCCGCCGCTCGAGCCTCCCGGCCAGGAACGTCAATGCCACCAACAGCACGGCCACCAGGGCCAACAGCCCGAACAGCACCCAAAACAGCGACCGCAGAATCAGCACCGGCCGAAACGCCTCGGCCCGGTCCATCTCGGTGGCGATGCCCAGGTCGTACTTGGGAAGCCAGGCCCAGGCCCCCACGGTATCGACGCCGCGGTAGTCGCCGTAGCCGGTCACGTTCACGCCGGGATCGTCGATCGTCGGCCGGTTCTCGATCGCGTCGGCGGCCATCGCCGTGAGCGGCTGCTCGCCGCGCAGCTTCTCGGGCCGCACGCCGGTCCGCATGTCGACGCCCGGGTTGCGCAGCTCGACAGTCAAGACGCTGGTGGCATCCTGCTGGTCGGGGAGCAGCGCCAACTGCTTGAGTTGATCGTCGAAGCGGCTCTTGGAGAGAAACACGCCCCGCGAGTCGAAGGCGTAGGTCTCGCCGGTCTCGCCGGGCTGGGCCACCGTCAGGATGTCGGTAAACTCGCGGCCCGGATCGATCCGCAGCGCCACCACGGCCGTCGGCTGCTGGTCCTCTTCGCCGACCGGCGCGGCGACGAACATCACGGGCATGCCGGCCACCTCGTGACCGTGGGCGTCTTTCAACAGGATTCGCGAGGGAAACGGATGCGAAACGGCCGTCTTGCCGGCCAGCACCTCGTCGATGAACTTCTGCTGCCCCGAGATCACCGTGTTCTGGCCGATCAGCAGTTGCTGGTCGGCCGCTATGATCAGGCCCTCGTGATCGAACACCACGTAGCCCAGATACGACTGGCGGTCGATCCAGGGTTGCATCTCGGCGGCCAGCTCCTTCTGCTGGGGCGCTTGCAGCAGCTCGGCCGCGCCGGCCTTGTCGTCGGCCATCTTGGCCAGTTGCATCACCAACCGGCGAACGTTGGCATCGCCGGCGATGATCTTGGCGTTGTCCTGCTGCAACTGCATCCACAGTTGCAGGGCTTCGACGTCGGCCCGCAACAGCGTGGTCAGCTCGGCCTCGGTCTGTTCGGAGACGGCTGTTTCGATGTGGGAGCGGACCCAGAGACCGGCGATGACCAGGGCGAGGATGGCCACGACCGGCGCGATCCACAAATAGCGGTAGCCACGGCCGCCGACGATGGAGGGCTTGCCCACCAACGACCGCATGCGGCGGATCGAGGCTCGGGATTTGGGCGATGCTGATTCGGCCACGGAAGCGCTCGCGAAGCTCGTGGTGGGACGCTGGCTTATTCTGGCAACGTCGAGCGGCCGCCCTCAGCGTAACCGCGCCGCCGGCGCCTCACAACCAACCGGCACGCGCCGGGGGCACGCGTTCAGGGAGCCGCCTCGACCGGCGGGGCCGGCGCGTTCTGGCCCGGCTGAATCGACTCGTCGTCGCTCAACACGTACATCGCGATCGCGGCCAGCATCAGCCCCACCACCACCCAGGCCCGCCAATCCGTGTGCACACCCTTGCTCTTGGGCTTTGTGCCGTGGTGATGATCCTTGCCGTGATGGTGCTTGTCGTGTTGGGTCATGGCAATCGCTTGATCGGTGGTTGGTCGTGGACGGTTCGCGTGTCAGTGTATCGCGGCGGGCGCCGCGACGGGACCCCAAACCGCCGCACGAACCACGCCAAAGGTCTCCTCTAGCATAGCTTACGCTCGGCGCCCGATGCGCGGCACATGAATGTGCCGCCCAGCGACGTGCCGAGTAGCCGGATGCCATGCTCACGCGGGGCGTAGGCCGGGGTGCCATGCTCACGCCCGTGTGAGCGTGCTGAATCGAGTCGACTCCAAGAACTGCATGCTCACGCGGGGCGTGAGCATGGCACCCCGGCGCTCAACTCAAGAGGTTGTATCGCGCATCTTCCCGCTCTACGATCAAGCGCAGCCGACGCACGACCCCGCGAGGCGCACCACCGTGCAGAAAGATCATCCCAACCCGACCGCCGGCGAGCCGCTCGACGTTGTCGTCGTCGGCGCGGGCCTGGCGGGACTGTGCGCCGCGCGCACGCTGGTCGAGCGCGGCGCTCGGGTCGCGGTGCTCGAAGCCCGCGATCGCGTGGGCGGCCGCACGCTCAGCAGCGAATTGGGCGGGGCGATGATCGACCTGGGCGGCCAATGGATCGGCCCGACGCAGCATCGCCTGGCGGCGCTGGCCGCCGAGCTCGGCGTCGAGACCTTCCCGCAGTTCCACGCGGGCCGCAAGCTCTTGAGTTGGGGCGGGCGGCTCAGCGACTATCGCGACGCGTTGCCGCCGCTCTCGCTGTTGGCGCAGGCCGAGTTGTTCCTGACCGATCGCCGCTGGAAGAAGTTTCTGGCAGAGATTCCGCCCGAGGCCCCCTGGCAGGCGCCGCGCGCCCTCGAGTGGGACGGCATGACGCTCGAAACCTGGAAGCGCCGCCACTTGCGTTCCGCCGGCGCCCGGCTGTTCGTCGACGTGGTGACCCGCGCCGTATTGACCTGCGAGCCGCGCGACGTGTCGCTGTTGTACTTCCTCAGCTATCTCCGCTGGGGGCACGGTTTGGAACGATTGATTTCGATTCCCGACGGCGCCCAGCAGGATCGCTTTGTGGGCGGCGCGCAGCAGATCTCCGAGCGCCTGGCCGAGCGGCTCGCTCCCCGCGTCATGCTCCAAGCGCCGGTCCGCGCCATCGAGCAGCATAGCGAAGGCGTCACCATCCGCGCCGACACCGGCACCTATCGCGCTCCGCTGGTGATTCTGGCGATTCCGCCGGTGCTGGCCGGCCGCATCGACTACGCCGCCCCGTTGCCCGTCAAGCGCGATCAGCTCACCGCCCGCATGCCGATGGGCTCGGTCATTAAGTATGTCGCCGTCTACGAGCGGGCCTTCTGGCGCGAAGCGGGCTTTTCCGGCGAGGCCATCAGCGACACGGGCATCACGGTCACCACGTTCGACGACACATCGCACGACGGCCGGCATCCGGCGCTCGTGACTTTCAGCGACGGCCAGGTGGCCCGCGACTGGTCGGGGCACACGGCCGACGAGCGCCGCGAAGCCGTGCTGGCCGAGTTCGTGCGGTTTTTCGGTCTCGAGGCGGCCCAGCCGATCGCGTTTGCCGAAAAGGATTGGACGGCCGATCCCTGGAGCCGCGGTTGCTACGTGGGCGTGACCGGGCCGGGAACGCTGACCGCGTTTGGCGAAGCCCTCCGCGAGCCGTGCGGGCGAATCCATTTCGCCGGCACCGAAACCGCCACTGAGTGGATGGGGTACCTCGACGGCGCCATCCAAAGCGGCCACCGCGCCGCCGACGAAGTGCACGGCCGCTTGCGGAGCGAAGCTCGCGGCAGATGATTGCCGGCCGATGCGGCACATGTTCCCGGTCGAGCACGCGGCACACATTCTCCGGTCGACGCGCGGCACATGAATGTGCCGGCTAAACGACGGCCGGCCGGCACATTCGCGTGCCGCGCGCATCGGCCGTACAATTTGTCGAATTAATTGGCCGGCACATTCATGTGCCGCGCGTCGGCGGTTCTATTCGGCTACCGCGTTCTCAATTAGCCGGCACATTCATGTGCCGCGTTCCCCACCGGCGGCACCAGTGCGGGCTCGTGCATGTGCAGAAACCACCGCTCGATCACCACGTTCTTGGCGAAACGCCGCGACGCCATCAACCCCTGGGCCAGGCCGCGCAACCAACTGGCCGGCAGCCAATCCGTCGCCGCGCCCGCACGTGGCCGCCCCAACCGCTCGATCACCTGCCGCTCGTACTCGGCCAGCTTCCCCCGGGCGTAGTTCCCCTCGGCCGCGGCAATCACCCCCGCGGCCAGCAATCCCGACTCGACCGCTGGGCGAATGCCCTCGCCGCTTTGCGGATAGGCCAACCCCGCCGCGTCGCCCACCAGCAGCACCGCGTCGTCGCATAGCACCGGCAGCGTCCGCTCGTAGAGCTGATAAGCGTGCCCATGGAATCGCCCCGGCACGTCGCCGTCGATCTTGCCGCGCGAGCGCAGAAAGTCGACGAACTGCTGCACGTGCGTCGCGAGCTGTTCGCGTTTGGTGCGGCCCAGGCCGATGTTCAGATAGTCGCCTTTGCGGAAGCACCAGCCGTAGCCTTCCAGGTCGCGGCAGAAAAACAGCTCCGGCACGGCCGCCTCGATCGTGCCGGCTGCCAGTTGCACAGGCGTTGCCGCGAATTCGATCTCCTGGGCCGCCACGACCAGCGTGCCGGGCACGCTGCGCGCCCCCAGCAGGCGAGCCACGGGGCAGAAGTGTCCGCCCGCGCCGACGAGCAGGCGGGCACGCAGCGTGCCGTTGACGATCCAGCCGTCGTCGTCGCGCTCGATGCGGTCGACCGACTCCGCCTCGCATGTGCGCGCGCCGCAGCGAGCCAGCAGGTACTCGTCGAACTCACAGCGGCGAATGCCGTAACTCACCGTGCGGTCGTAGTGGTTTTCCACTTCGCGACCGCCGATGAGCCCCGTGCGAAAGCCCGTGATCCCTTGGCAGACGCGCGACCGGGCATATTCTTCGAGATCGACCTCGAGGGCAGAAATCACCTGCGGGGTGACCCAGCCCGCGCAGACTTTGTCGCGCGGAAAGGCCTTGCGGTCGACGACCAGCACGTCAAGCCCGGCCTCGCGCAGTCCCCAGGCGCACGAGCTGCCGGCCGGCCCGCCGCCTACGATCAATACGTCGCACGCATCGCTCGGCATGTCAGGCGCCCTCGGCCGCCACGGCCGGCGCGTTTTCCTGCGGCGCGTACAGGTGGTCGCGCGTGATCGGCATCTCGTTCAAGTCGTGCCGGGCAAACAGCACCTGGAACAACTGCAATTCGCCGGTCTCGAACGCCGCCACCGATCCGGCCAGGTACAGCCGCCAGGTGCGGACGAATCGCTCGTCGAACAGCTCCTGCACGCGGTTCACGCCGCGCTCGAAGCGCGACAGCCAGTGCCGTAGGGTTTGGGCGTAGTGCAGCCGAAGGTTCTCCACGTCGAGCACGGAGAACTCGCGGGGCTCGAAGATCCGCATCATTTCCGATAGCGACGGCGTGAAGCTGCCGGGGAAAATGCGACGCTCGATCCAGCGATCGACCGGCGTCGGGCGATTGCGGCCGATCGAGTGCACCAGGCCGCGACCCTTGTCGGTCAGCGAGCGGTGAATCACCTCGCCCAGCGTTCGATAGTACCCCTTGCCGACGTGTTCGAGCATGCCGACCGACACGAAGGCGTCGTACTGCCCCGTGATGTTGCGCCAGTCGTCCTCGATGAACTCGACGCGGTCGTCGAGCCCCTCTTGCTTGGCGCGCTTGCGGGCGTGGGCGATCTGCTCGCGCGAGACGTTGTAGGCCCTCACCGTGACGCCGTAGTGCCGGGCCATGTGCAGCGCCAGCCCGCCCCAGCCGCAGCCGGCCTCGACGACGCGCTCGCCCGGCTTGAGCTGCACTTTGCGGCATACGTGGTCGAACTTGGCCACTTGCGCTTCTTCGAGCGTGGCCTGCGGCGTGGGAAAGTAGGCGCAGGTGTAGGCCAACTGTTCGTCGAGCCACAACTCGTAGAAGTCGTTGCCGATGTCGTAGTGGTGATAGACGTTGTCGCGCGACTTCGACAGCGAGTTGATCCGCGGCAGCCGCAGCTTGGTGGGAATGCTGTTCCAGAACGTGGTGCCGGCCACCGTGCGGAGCGAGCGGTTGAATGCTTCGGCCGCGCCGACCAGGTCGCCCAGGATGTCGATCTGGCCGTTGGTGTAGGCTTCGGCGATTTGATAGAAGGGGTCTACCACGATCCGCCGCAGCGTGGCGGCGTTGTGCACCACCACCGTGGCCAGCGGCGAGCGCTCCGAGGCCCGTATCTCGTGGCCGTCCCACAGTGTGACGGCCACCGGCGGGCAGCCGATCATGTGGAGCAGCTTTTCGATCAGCCAGCGGTGCCGGGGCCGTACGACCCCGGGCCGCTTGCCGTGCGGCCCGTCGCGTCGCGGCGAGGTGTCTACTGACGTTCTGCTGTCGAGTGCCCCGTGGTTCCCTGTGCCGTTGCTGCTGCCTGCCCCGTTCCGCTCATTTACAGCGACTTGGGTCGCCGGGCGCCCCTCGCCTGCTGGGTTGGAACCGTGACGCATAGAGCGCACCTCCCGTTAGCCAGTCCCTGCCGCAATCATCTCATTGCGCTTCGCCCAGGCGCGACCGAGATTTGCTGGATCGCGGCGAATGGTTGCCACTTTTTCGGAAATCCTTTCCGCTCGCGGGAATCGACCGGCGCGGCACCGCCCGGAACCAAGGCCGCTACCGACGCCCGGCACCCCCCAAACAACATAGCAAACCCGCCGGGCCAATGCACGCCTGCGCAACCGAAGGGGCGCGGGGACTTGCCGGTTAGGCAAGACACGCTAAGATTGCCTCGCGCGTCGTGCAATTCCTCCCCAAAAGAACCCACCTGCTTCCGCTGCGTAATAAACACAGCAAGAAGCCATTCCAACCGCCGCCGGCCGCCGACCCGGGGCAACCTCGCACCCTCTTACTTCAGGAACATCTTCGCATGGCACAAGTTGCCTGCCTCGCGCCCGATGCGCGACGGTTGATGCTCGCGGCCCGCGTGATCTCCGATCTGCTCAGTCCGGCCGCGTTGGCCGTGCCGGCCCTGGCCTTGGGCGTGTGGGCCAGCGACGTGCCGGGAACCTACCTCTACGCCCTGCTCTACTTCGCCGTCGCGGTCCCGGTGCCGCTGGCCTATCTGCTGTGGCTGCTGCGCACCGGGCGGATCACCGACTTTCACCTGCCCGACCGCCGGGAACGAACCGGCCCCTTTGCCGTGGCCTCGGGCTCGGCGCTGTCGGCCGTGGGACTGCTGTTCTATCTGCACGCGCCCGATGCCTTCCTGGTGCCGCTGGTGGCGGCGCTTGCGCAAACCCTGATGCTGTTCGCCATCACGCTGGTCTGGCAGATCAGCATTCACTCGGCCACCAGCGCCGGCCTGGCCACCTTCGGGTTCTGCACGCTGGGACGCGCGGCGCTGGTGCTCTCGCTCTTGGTGCCGCTGGTGATCTGGGCCCGGCTCTACCTGCGGCGTCACACGCTGATGCAGACGCTGGCCGGAGCGGCCGTCGGCAGCGGGGCTTTCGCCGCCGTGTTCTTCCTGCACGCCGTGCTCTGGTAAGCGCGCTCCCCGTAGCGGCATCAACCGGCGTGCGTGTCCTGAGCCACCGCAGGAGCATCGGCCTCGGGCTTGCCGCGGCGGTGGCGCCGTTCGAAGAATTGACCGCACCAGCCGGAAAGCATGGCCGGCGTCAACGTCAGATCGGCCAACAGCCCGAAGCTCAACAGCGTGAACATCAGCAAGCCGAACCGCCGCGTGGGCATGAACGCGCTGAGCGCAAAGGTAACCAGCCCCAGTCCGACGATGGCCGAGCTCTGGTAGATCACGCCGGCCGTGTGCTCAAACGCCATGACCACGGCCTGCTTGCGGCCCGCCCCGTTCTGCGTGGCCCGGCGGAACCAATGGGCGAAGTGCATCGTGTCGTCGATGCAGACCCCCATCGCCACGCTGGCGGTCATCATCGTGCCGATGTCCAGCGGCACCCGGGCCCAACTCATCAGGCCGAACACCACGGCCACGGGAAACACGTTGGGCAACATGGTCAGCAGCCCGGCCCGCACGTCGCCGAACAGCAAGCTCATCACCACGGCGATCATCACGAACGCGGTGCCAAAGCTCTTGATCAGGCCATTCATCAACGCCCGCTCGGCCATGTACACGATGGGCGTCATTCCCGTGTAGGTCACGTCCACCAGCCCGCCCTGCTCGGGTCCGCGGTGCGCGTCGACCACCGGCTCGATGTGCTCGCGCACGTCGTGGATGAAGACGCCGTAGTCGATGTCCTGCAGGGCCGCCACCCGCAGGCTGATCCGCCACAGCTCGTCGCCGGTGGCCTCGTCCTCGGCCAGATAGCCCTGATCGATCAACTCGTCGCGATGGGCGGTCAGCCGGCGGTTGAGCACGTCGTCGTAGGTGCTCCCGCGCAACAAACCGCTGCGCTTGGGAGCCAGATTGGGCGCAAACGTCACGGCCGACAGCGTCCCGCCCACCTCGTCGATGTCCTGGGCCGCGTCCTGCACCTGCTCGACGATGCGCATCCGCTCGACCAGCGAGCGATCGCCTGCATCGGGATCGAACCGCACGACGATCTCCATCGGCACCAGCGGCCCCAGATGCTCTTCGAGCCATTGATACGACAGAATGATCTGCGCGTCGGGCGAAAACAGGCTCATCAGGTTGATCGTGGTTCGCGCCTGCACCAGCCCGCTTAAGCCGATGGCGATCAACAACACGAAGCCCGCCCACACCCAGCGCGCGCGGCCGACGATGCCCTCGCCGACGCTGCGCATGCGGGCATAGTGCCGCACGGTGCGCGGGTCGGCCCCCGGCTCTCCCTCGTGCGATTTGGGCGGCCACAAGTACAGCGCCGCGGGCAGGAACAGAAACACCAGCCCCACGGCGGCCACCACGCCCAGCGCCGTAAAGAAGCCGAACTTCACGATCGGCCGCAGGTCGCCGATCATCAGGCTGACCAGCCCGATGGCGGTCGTGCCGGCCGAAAGCAGGCACGGCAGCCAGGCCGCTTCGACGCCGCGCTGGATGGCGCCTTCGTCCCCCTGGACCCGGGCGTGCCGGTAGTAATTGATCAGGTGCATGGCCGCGGCCAGGCCCGCGGTGTACACCACGGCCGGCATGGTCAGCAACACGGAGTCGACGGTGCTGCCCAGCAGGTACACCAGGGCAAAGCACAGCACGGCGGAATACGCCCCGGCAAAGCACACGAAGATGGTGAGCCGCACGTCGCGCAAGAACCAGCCGGCCAGCACCAGCCCGACCCCGCCGGTAAGGAACATCAAGGGTAGCAGCATCCGCTCGCCCTCGGTATCGATGGCCACGTTGTCGACCGGCGGCCCGCCCAGGTGCAGGCTCTCCAGCGGAATCCCCACTTCGTCGACGGCCACGTG
Organism: Planctomycetota bacterium; assembly: GCA_003389325.1. Lineage (GTDB taxonomy): Bacteria > Planctomycetota > Planctomycetia > Pirellulales > PALSA-1355 > LB-PLM-3. The sequence goes on along the minus strand of QQVE01000019.1, from coordinate 22,064 downwards.
GTACACCTGGTCCAGCGCCGGGTGCAGATTGTCGCGGCCGAGATCCGTGAGCGACAGGATCGCGCAGCTTTGCTCGCCGTTGGGACCGACAAACGTGCCCCGCAGCCGACCGATGGCCTGGTCGAGCGACAGGCTGGTCGGCGGGCTCATCAACCGGTCGATCATGCCCGGCCCGGTGAGAGCCTCATGGAAGTAATGCGGCTCCTCGGCGTCGAGCTTACTGGCGAACTCGCGCAGCCGGGGATCTTCGAGCGTGCACCCCTGCCAGCTCACCAGCACGAAGGCCTCGCTGCCGAACGTGGCCTCGAAGCGGCGGTAGTCCTGCGTCGCCTCGAACGACTCGGGCAGCCATTCGGCGACGTCGTTGCTGTTGGTGCTCAGCGCGAGCAGGGCGCCGACGACCGTGAGTGGAAACATCGCCACCACGGCAATCACGATCACGCGACTCCAGGTGGCCAGGAAGGATCGTCTCATCAGGCAGGATCAGGGACCTTCGAAGCGGCGGCGACGCCTTGCTAGCACGTCGACTTCTGCGGCACACCGCCGCGCTGGCAGTATACCGCGGAGGCCTCGCGCCGATAACCGCCCTGTTCTCGCCTGCTGGCCTACACGACCTTGCGGCCTTGCACGAGTTGGATCACCAACACGATCAGCGCCACAACCAGCAGCAGGTGAATCAGGTTGCCCACGAACCCGAAACCGAAGCCCAGGGCCCACAGGATCAACAAAATCAATAGCAGCGTCCACAACATAACGCACCTCGATAAGCAGACGATCATCGCCCGGCCACGGCCGCCCGCTGCCGCCGCGTGCCAGGGCAAGTCGACGTATCGCATTTGCCATGCCGTTGCCCAAAGAGGCCCAAAAGCCCGGCTGCCGCTGGATTTCCCCCGACCCCGAGCTGGACGTTTCTCGCCCCCCGCGGACGCGCGGCGAGCAGCGGCGGCCCCCCACGCGTCGCCCAGCACGCGCAGCTTGACATCATCGAGGGGGCTGGCCACGATGGCTGCGCCTCTTTTTCCCAAGAGCCCATCCGCCTCGCGAGAACGTGCACCATGGCTTCGAACCCGCGCCGTGTGCCGCCTTGGATCGTGCTGGCCATCCTAACCGCGACCGCTTCCACGAGCATCGCCCCCGCGGCGGCGGACGAGGCCTCGGGCGAACTGGCCGAGCAGATCGACCAGGTGTTTGCCCGGTTCGACAAGCCCGACTCGCCGGGGTGCGCCGTGGCGGTCATGCGCCAGGGCCAGGTGATTCACAAGCGCGGCTACGGCATCGCCAATCTCGACTACGGCATTCTGATCGCTTCGGATTCGGTGTTCTACCTGGCGAGCGTCTCCAAGCAGTTCACCGCGGCCTGCATCGCGCTGTTGGTGCAGGAGGGCAAGCTCTCGCTCGACGATCCGCTCTCCAAATTCTTTCCCGAGTTCCCCGAGTACGACGGCGGGCCGATCACCGTGCGGCACCTGGTACACCACACCAGCGGGCTGCGCGACTACCTGACCCTGATGAGTCTCGGCCGTCGGCGGTTCGAGGACGTTACTTCGGTCGACGAAGTGCTCGAGTTGATCACTCGGCACCAGGAGCTCAACTTCGCCCCCGGCGAAAAGTATCTCTACTCCAACTCCGGCTACTTCCTGCTCTCGGAAATCGTCCGCCGTGCCGCGGGCAAGTCGATGCGCGAGTATGCCCGGGAAAAGATCTTCGAGCCGCTGGGCATGAAGAACACGCGTTTTCACGACGACCGTAGCGAGATCGTCAAGAACCGCGTGATCAGCTACATGCCGCAGGGCGACGGCTACCAGATCAGCTACCTGGCCAACTTCGACCAGGTCGGCTCGGGCGGATTGCTCTCCACCGTCGACGACCTCGTGCTGTGGGTCCGCAACTTCGAATCGAACCAGATCGGCGGCGACGGCTTTCTGCCGCTGATGAAGACCCGCGGCAAGCTGAACGACGGCAGCGAGCTCGACTACGCCTTCGGCCTGAGCCACGGCCAGTACAAGGGCCTCACCACGCTGGGGCACGGCGGAGCGATGATGGGCTTTCGCACGCACCTGGTCGGCTTTCCCGACCAGCGGGCGGCGGTGATCGTGCTGGCGAACCTCGGCACCGCGAACCCGGCGGAGCTCGCCGAGCAAGTGGCCGACGTCGTGCTGGCTGAGGCGATCGGCGAAAGCCTCAAGCGCTATGCCGGCCGCTACACCAGCGACGAGCTCGACGTCACTTACGAGATCGCCGCCGAAGGCACCGACCTGGTGCTCAAGCACACGCGGGAAGTGCCCGGCAAGCTCGCCCCGCTGGACGATGCCCACGCCTTCTCGCTGCCCGGCACCGGCATCGAGCTGCACTTCACCGCCGACGATGCCGGACAAATCACCGCCTGCCGCGTCGGCTCCGGCCGCGCGCAGAACATCCGCTTCGCGAAAGACGACGTATCGCCCTAGCAGCTCTCCGCCGACCCGCCGTCAAATCGATCATAGCGAGCGCCCGGCCCACTCGCCCGACAAATCGTTGACACCCTCAGGTGGGGTCACTATAACACCGCACGCGGCGCAACGTTCTCCATATAGGTCTGCGGCCGACCCCCATGTGAGCGCGCATGGACGAGTTGAACTATCACAGCGGCAGCGGTCGAGAATTCGTAGGCCCGCGCCCGCCGGAGCGACCCGCCCGGTTTGCGGCCGAGATGCTGGCGGCGCCGCTCGCGCTGCGAAAGATCCGCTTCGTCACCAACCGCTTCGCGCCCAATCACGTCGTCACGATTCGCAGCGACGTCGATGGATGGGCCTCGGACACGTTCGGCACGTATCGCGACGGGGCCTGGGAGTTCTTCTTCGAGATCGCCAGCTTGCCGGACACGATGACGTTCAAGTTCGTCCTCGACGGCGAACACTGGGAGCAAGCACCCGACCACAGCATCGCCACGAACGCCGATCAGGAATTCGGCGAAGCGGAGATTGCGTTTCCCGCGCCGCTCGCCCGATACCAGCACGGCTACGACAACTTCAACCTCGAATCCTCGAAGCGCATGCAAGAGGCCGTGCCGCGCAACACGCGCGACATCCTCTACGACGTGATCGTCATCGGCTCTGGCATGGGTGGCGGCACGCTGGCCGACGAGTTGGCCGACGCCGGCGTCAAGACGCTGGTCCTCGAGGCCGGTGGGCTCGCGCTGCCCTCGCACATGACGAACCTGCCGGGCGACTGGACCCGGCTGGCCGAGCATCACCAGGTGGGCCACTACGACAACGAGCCCGGCTCGGGGTTTCTGCGCGGAGTGCATCTGAGCCTCGGGGGACGGTCGGTCTATTGGTCGGGACTGATTCCGCGGATGCATCCCTGGGAGCTGCAGTTCTGGCCCGACGACATTCGCGCCTATCTCGCCGGCGACGGATATGACGGCGCGGAAACGCTGTTGCGCATGCGAAGGCGATTGGGCCGCTTTCAGGACCGCGTCGTGCAGAAGCTGCGTGCCGACCTGAACGGATGGACGATCGAAGATCTCCCCCGCTCGCGCCACCAACCGTTCGTCAATCGCGAGGGAGACTTCGTCGACATCCTCGAAAGCTCCACCGGCGTCTTCTCCACTGCCGACCTGCTACTCTCTTCGCTGGCATTTCCCGGCGCCGCGGGCCGGGACAATCTCACGATCAATCTCGGCCACCTCGTAACGCGCCTCGAGACCGACGGCCATCGGGTGACCCACGTCGTCTGCCAGGATCTGCTTGGCAACACGACGCGCCGCTATCGTGCCAGGTTCGTCGTGCTGGCCGCCGGATCGTTGGAAAGCCCCCGGATCGCGCTCGACAGCCAATTGGACGATCCCAATCACAAGATGGGCGTCGGCTTGACCGACCACCCCGCGTTTTTCTCGGCCGAGTACACGATTCCCGACGGCACTCCGTTCGCCGGTCGCGACCACCACGCCAAAGTCTATCTCTTCCGCCCAGACGCCACGTTCGAGAACCATCCGTTCAACGTCGAGGTAGTCGTCAATCCGGTGTACTGGCACGTGCGTAGTTCCGATCCGGAACTGTTCCGCGGCGCGCAGCCATCGAAGATCAAAATGACGTTCACGTTTGCCAGTCTTTTGGACGACGCCAACTTCGTGCGATCGCGGGGCAACGGCCGGAAACTCGCCGTTCACGTCAGGCCGAATGAGACCGGCAGGCCCCACTTCGACGCCGCCCGCCACACGCGCAACGCGATCCTGGCCTCGCTGGATGTGCCTTTCACCGCCGAGGAAGGCATGGGCTACGGCAACGAGGGCACGGTACACCACGCCGGCGGCACGCTCCGCACCAGCGGCGACGGCACCGGCGTGGTCGATTCCCAATTGAAGTTTGAGGCCTACGACAACCTGTACTGCGCCGATCCTTCGGTGTGGCCGTTTATCCCCGCGGCGAATCCGGTGCTCACGCTCGTGGCGTTGACCATGCGCCTGGCCGAACACCTCCGATCGCGCATTTGAAACGCGGCACGACCGTCATCCTGCCCCCGCCCCTTTGCCGCCCCGGGGCCTTCAACAACGATTCGCCAAAGCGTCTAATGCGGGCTCGGTTCGCCATCCCACTTCACGCAACCAGTTCGCGCAGCGGAGACTTCCCATGCAGCTCGGCGCTTTTTCGGTGAGCCTGGCCGTCAAGGACCTCGAGGCCTCACGCTCCTTCTATGAGAAGTTCGGCTTCGAGGTGTTCGCCGGCGAGGCCTCGCAAGGCTGGCTGATTCTCAAGAACGGCCAGCACATCCTCGGGCTGTTCCAGGGCATGTTCGACAAGAACACCCTGACGTTTAATCCGGGCTGGAGTCAGAGCGCCCAGCCGCTCGAGTCGTTCACCGACGTGCGCCAGTTGCAGCGCGAGCTCAAGGCCCAAGGCGTGACGCTGGCCACCGAAGCCGACGAAACGACAACCGGGCCGGCCAGCTTCGTGGCGATCGATCCCGACGGCAACCCGATCCTCGTAGACCAGCACGTGTAGCCCGCGCCATGACCCAGCCGACACGCTCGACCTCGCGCAGAATGCTGTTCATCGGCAACAGCTTCACCGCCCGCAACGATCTGCCCGGCATGCTGACCGAGTTGGCCGCCGCCCGCGGCCTGCGAATCGAGCACGACTTGATCAGCGCGGGCGGGGCGTCGTTGCGGCGGCACTGGAACGCCGGCCCGGCGATCGATGCGATCGTCGACGGCGGCTACGACGACGTGGTGCTGCAAGAACAAAGCACGCTGCCGGTGAAGAATGCCGCCCGCATGGCCGAGAACGTCGGCGAGTTTCACTCCGTCATCCGCGAGGCCGGCTCGCGTACCGTGCTGTACATGACCTGGGCCCGCCGCCACGCGCCCGAGACGCAGGCAGCGATCAGCAAGGCATACACCAAGATCGGCAGGGAACTCGGGGCCCTCGTGGTGCCGGTCGGACTCGCCTGGCAAGCCTTTCTGGCCGAGCACGACCACCCCGACCTCTACGATCGCGACGGCAGCCATCCCAGCCCGGCCGGCAGCTATCTCGCGGCCTGCGTCTTCCTGGCCGCGCTGTTCGGCGAGAACCCCGTCGGCATGGACGCCGGCCCAAACCAACTCGACGCGAAGTCCCGCGAACTGCTTCAGCGCGCCGCCTGCCAACATCCCAGCGCGGATGGTTGAACAGGTCAATGGCGGTCGCCAACCGACCAACCCGGTCGTTCACCAACCAGTCACTCGCGGGCACGCAGCCACGATTTCGAAGCGACGCAGGCGACGACGCTTTTCTTGTCGTGCTGCGATCGACTATGCTGTCTCACCAGTTTACTGATCGCGGCAAGCAATCGGTAAATCGGTGCGAATGTTGCATGCCTGCTGCAAGGCAATTTGTAGGATGCCCACGTCCGTGCCAAGTAGTTAATGCAAGAGCGCAGTACCCATCCCGAAGCCCATCCGCGGACCGAACACACCGGCGACAAACCGGTCGTCGTCGGCATCGGTGCGTCCGCCGGCGGACTCGACGCGCTGAGCAAGCTGCTCTCCGCCGTGCCCGAAGAGTCCGGCATGTCGTTTGTCGTGATCCAGCACCTGGATCCCACGCACGAGAGCGCGCTGACGGAGTTGCTCGCCCGCCAGACTTCGATGGTGGTCGAGGAGGTCGACGGCGACACGCGGGTCGAACCGAACCGCGTGTACGTGATTCCGCCGAACAAGTACCTGGCCATCGAGGATTGCGTGCTCAAGCTCAGCGATCCCAAAGAGACGCGCGGCATGCGGATGGCGGTCGACTATTTCTTCCGCTCGCTGGCCGAGGACTGCTGCGAGTACTCCATCGGCATCGTCCTGTCGGGCACCGGCAGCGACGGCACCTCCGGGCTGCGCGAGATCAAGAACCTCGGCGGGCTGACGATCGCCCAGGATCCGAAAGAAGCGGGCCAGGACGGCATGCCCCGCAGTGCCATCGACTCGGGGCACGTCGACCTGGTGCTCCCCGTCGGCGAGATGCCCGAGACGCTCGTCAAGTACGTGCAGCACTCGTACCTGCACGGCCCGCTCACCGCGCAGGCGCTGCAAGAAAGCCAGCGAGACCACCTGACGCCCATCCTGCAGGTGCTGCGCAAGAGCACCGACTTCGACTTTCGGCGGTATCGCAAGAACACGCTGCTGCGCCGCATTCACCGCCGCATGGGACTCAAGCACATCGAAGACCTGGGCGAATACCTGCACGTGCTCCGCGACAGCCGCGCCGAGATCACCGCGCTCGCGCGCGACCTGCTGATCGGCGTGACCGGGTTCTTTCGCGATCCCGATGCCTGGGAAACGCTCGAAGACAACGTGCTCGCTCCGCTGGTCGAAGATTGCGACCAGCAGCAGCCCATCCGCGCCTGGACGCCCGGCTGTGCCACGGGCGAAGAAGCCTACACGCTGGCGATTCTGCTCGACGAACAAATCCGCCGGGCGGGCAAGCCGTGCCGGTTTCAGATCTTTGCCACCGATATCGCCGAAGACTCGCTGGAAACCGGCCGCGCCGGGCTCTACCCCGAAACGATCGCCCAGGATATTACGAAGGAACGCCTCAAGACGTACTTTACCAAGCAAGGAAACACCTACCGCGTAACCAAGTCGCTGCGCGAGTCGGTGGTGTTCGCCTCGCAAAACGTGCTGGCCCAGCCCCCCTTCTCCAAGCTCGACCTGATCATCTGCCGCAACCTGCTGATCTATCTGGAGCCGGATGCTCAAAGGCGGCTGCTCTCCGTGTTCCAGTTCGCGCTGCGCGAAGGACGCTACTTGTTCCTGGGCAGTTCGGAGTCGGTCGGCGAGCGCACCGATCTGTTTACGGCGATTTCGCCCAAGTGGCGGATCTACGTCCGCACGCCGCAGCAAGCGCCCCCGATGGTCGACTTTCCCGAGGGACCGCTGGCCGGCGCTAAAATCGCCCAAGTACCCGAGCAGCGGCAGCGGCGAAAGTCTCCCGATCTGGCCGCGCGGGTGCACCAGCAACTGCTCAGCGAATCGGAAGAGGCCATCGCGGTAGTGAACGCCGAAAACCAGTTGGTGCTCCTGCAGGGCCCCTTCGACCGGTACCTGCAAATGCCCGCCGGCGAGCTTTCGCCGAAACTGCCCGATATCGTCGACGTTTGCCGCAACGGCCTCCGCGTCAAGGTCCGCTCGCTGTTGCATCGCATTCGCAAGGGCAGCGAGCCGGCGCAAATCGACGCCCGCGTCAAACGCGACGGGCGCTACGAACACTGCCGGATCAGCATGCGCTACCTGGGCGGTTCGCCCGAGGATCGCACAGTGCTCGTCACCTTTGCTCCGCAGCCGGTACTCCAACACGACGGCACGCCCGAAGGGTCATCGGTCGCCGTCGACGAGGTGGGCGCCCGCGAGCTGGAACAAGAGCTGGCCACCACGCGGGAGGAACTCAACAGCACGGTCGAAGAGCTGGAGACCGCCAACGAAGAGCTGAAGGCCTCGAACGAAGAGGCCATGGCCACCAACGAAGAGCTGCAATCGACCAACGAGGAGTTGGAAACCTCGAAGGAAGAGCTGCAGTCGCTCAACGAGGAGTTGACCACGCTCAACAGCCAGCTCGAGATGAAGGTCGACCAGTTGCAACGGACCACCAACGACCTGACCAATCTGTTTTCCAGCACCCAGATCGGCACGCTGTTTCTCGACAGCCAGTTCCGCATTCGGCGGTTTACGCCGGCCTGCCGCGACCTGTTCCACCTCATCGAAAGCGACGTCGGTCGGCCGCTCGAGCATGTGACCAGGCGCTTCACCGACGACGCGCTCGTATCGGACGCCGAAGCCGTGCTCGACGACTTGCAGCCCCGCGAAGCGCAAGTCAAGAGCGAGAGCGGCCGGGCCTACGTGCGCCGCATCCTGCCCTATCGCAGCGACGACGACCGCATCGAGGGCGTGGTCATCACCTTCGCCGACGTGACAAGGCTCGAAGCGCTCACCGATCGGCTGCGCCGCCGCGAGCGGCAGCAGGCGGCGCTTGCGCAACTCGGCCAGCAGGCCTTGACCGACCCCGATTCGCAGGCGCTGATGGATCGCATCGTCGAGTTGGTGGCCGATGCCCTGCGCGTCGAATTCGCCAAGGTTTTGGAACTGCTGCCCGACGGCGAGCGCCTGCTGCTGCGGGCCAGCCACGGCTTTCGCGAGGGACTCGTCGGAAAGCTGACCCTGGGCGTCGGCACCGAATCGCAGGCCGGCTACACGCTCCGTTCGAGCGCTCCGGTGATCGTCGAGGACCTCGGCACCGAGAAGCGCTTCTCGGGGCCGAAGCTGTTGCGCGATCACGGCGTGGTGAGCGGCATGAGCGTCATCATTCAGGGAACCGCGGGCCCCTGGGGCGTGCTGGGCGCGCACTCGAATCGCAAGATTGCCTTCAGCGACGACGACGTCCACTTCCTGCAGGCGATTGCCAACCTGCTGGGCGAGACCCTCGAGCGGCAGCGCGTCAACGAGGCGCTGGAAGACAGCGAAGAACGCTTCCGTGCCCTGGCCGACAACGTCCCGCAACTGGCCTGGATCGCCGATCCCAACGGATCGATCTACTGGTACAACCGCCGCTGGTTCGAATTCACCGGCACCACGCTGGGCGAAATGGAAGGCTGGGGCTGGCAGGCCGTCCATCATCCGGAGCACCTGCCGCGCGTCGTCGAGAAGTGGCGCACGCACCTGGCCGCCGGCGAAGCCTGGGAAGATACGTTCCCCCTCCGCCGGGCCGACGGCCAGTATCGTTGGTTCCTCTCCCGGGCGATGCCCATCCGCAATGCCGACGGCTCGGTGCGCCGCTGGTTCGGCACGAACACGGACATCACCGAGCGGATGGTCATGGAAGAGGCCCTCCGCGAGGCCGACCAGCGCAAGGACGAGTTCCTGGCCACCCTGGCCCACGAGTTGCGCAATCCGCTCGCGCCGATTCGCAGCAGCCTCGACCTATTGCGGATGGGCGACGGCGACGATGCCCCGCAGCTCTACGAAATCATGGAGCGCCAGACCCACCAGCTCATTCGCCTGGTCGACGAGTTGATGGACGTCTCGCGCATCTCGCGCGGCAAGGTCAGTCTGCGTAAGCAGCGTCTGGACCTCCACGAAGTGGTCCAAGGCGCGGTGGAAGCCACCGCGGAGCTCTTCGACCAGCGCGGCCACCAATTCGACGTGCACCTTCCCGTGACCCCCGTCCAGCTCGACGCCGACCCGGTCCGCCTCACGCAGATTCTCAGCAACCTGCTCTCCAACGCCGCCCGCTACACGCCCGCCGGCGGCCACGTCGAACTCGAAGCGAAAACGACTGAGAACACGCTCGAAATCCGCGTCCGCGACAACGGCATCGGCATGCCGCCCGAGATGCTCCGCCGCGTGTTCGATCTGTTCGTGCAGGGCGAAAAGCGGCTCGACAAGTCGCAAAGCGGATTGGGCATCGGGCTCACGCTCACCCGCTCGCTGGTCGAGTTGCACGGCGGCACCATCGGCGTGCACAGCGAGGGCGTGGGCCAGGGCTCGGAGTTTGTCGTCACGCTGCCGCTGGTGTCCGAAACCGGGCCCGCGGAGGCAACCCGGCAGAACACACCGCACGAGCCGTCCGCGCCCCATCGCCGCATCCTCGTCGTCGACGACAACCGCGACGCCGCCTCGATGCTGGCCCGCTTGCTAAGCAACAAGGGCCACGAAACCCACGTCGTTTACAGCGGCCGCGAGGCGCTCGAAGCCGGCCCCAAGTTCCAGCCCCATATCGTGCTGCTCGATCTGGGCATGCCCGACACCAACGGGCTCGACACGGCCCGCGAGCTTCGCCAGCGCGAATGGGGCAAGCACGTCCGCCTGATCGCCGTCACCGGCTGGGGCCAGGAGAGCGACCGCCGCCAAACTGCCGAAGCCGGCTTCGACGAACACCTCGTCAAGCCGGTGAATATCACCACGCTCGAAGCGCTGTTCACCGACGACGAAGCGGAGTAGTCGAGCGCTTCGTCACTCCTCCGGCCACGCCCCCAGCGCCCGACGCACGACGACCAACTGCCCGACGTGATAGGCATTGTGGTCGGCCAGCACCAGCGCCTCGCGGAGGATCGTCTGCCCGTCGCCATGCGGAATGCGGGCCAACAGGTCGGTGGCCGGATCGAGCACCAACTGCTGCATCGCTTCCAGATCGGTTCGAAACGCCGCGACAGCTTCGTCCCAAGCCTTCTCGTTCGGCGGGGCATCGCCCGCGGGCCAGTAGCCCTTGGGAAACTCGGGCGAGACGTGCCTGGCGTTTCGGCTGAACTCCAGAATGTCCCACTGCGCGATCCGCAGGTGCTCGACCAACCGCCACGGCGAGTGCGGCACCCCCTCGGGCTTTCGCCCCCGCAGATGCTTCGGCAGATCGGCCACCGCCGCGTCGAAGTCCACGTGCGCTCCCCGCCCGCTGAGCAGGTTAAGCACGTGCTGGCGAAGCTGTTGATCGCTCATGGCAGAATCCTCAGCGAAGTGAAGACTGACCCACTATCCGAACAACTTGGTAGCGGCGATGACGCCGAACATGACACTGATTGCAACGTAAAACCAAGATACGAGGAACAAGTACCAAAACTTAAAAGGGTGGCTTTGCCGTTTGGCCCCGTCGTATCCCACTCTGATTTCACCCGTCTTGAGAGACCAGATGGCCCGCGACGCCACGAATAGCACCACCAGCGGGGACGCAATGAGGGTCGCCCACAACCCGAATTTCGTCCAGTCCACTATGTGCAACTCCAGATACCAGCGGGGGCGTCTAGCCGTGTTTCCGGGCGTTCATGATGCACGCCCGGCAGGTTCACCACATGTTCGCGAAGCGAAGTGAGTATTAATGACCAACTCTTGCAAAGGCGGGTGCCATGTTCACGCTCGCGTGAGCATGCTGGCGAGGCGCACGCATGGCACCCCAACTTGCGAGTTCAACCCCGCGCCGCATCCGCTCCATTCTGCGAGGCCGCCCGCGCAATCTCGAACACCACGTGATCGTACACCTTGCCGCCGACGGTCATCGCCTTGTGGCGGTCGGTCTGGTGGGCGCCGATCTTTTCCAGGGCCTTCTTCGAGCGGACATTGTCGTCGCCGACCAGAAACAGCACCCGCTCGACCGAGCCGAAGGCGTGCTCGAGCATCAGCCGCTTCATCTCGCCGTTGTAGCGGCCGCCCCAGTAAGCCCGGGCCAGGAACGTCCAGCCGATTTCCACTTCGCTCCGCTCGGGGTCGTAGCCGTCGTATCGCGACGAGCCGATGATCGTGCCCGTGCGGCGGTCGATGGCCACCAGGGCCCCTTTCGACGCGATCGCGTCGGCGAAGAATCCGCGAAACACGTCCTCGCGGTAGCGGTCGCTCACCGGGTGCTGCTCCCACACCTTGGGATCGGAGGCGGCCTGGTACAGCGCTTCCCAGTCCGAGGGCGCGATCGGCCGCAGCTCTACCAGTTCGCCGACCAGGTGCGGTTGCAGATCGAGTGTTTTCATTCGAGGCGCAGACTTGGGCGGAACGATGGGCGGCAACAACGGCCCCAGCGGGGCGGAGGCTCGATTCTAACGACCCGAGCCCGCTCGGCGAGGTTCGTTTGGCAGGCAGCGCGGCCCTTCGCTAGGGTTGGCGTGACGCGTATGATGCAGGGAGGAAACGCCGACGCACCGTCGCCGGTGGCTCCGGGCTAAGCGGCCGGGGCCGAAAGACAATGGATCCACTGCCCGATCGGGAGGAACTCGCCATGCCGAAAGCTGTGTGGAACGATACCGTTCTGGCCGAAAGCGACAACACGATCGTGGTCGAGGGCAACCACTACTTTCCGCCCGAGTCGCTGGCGCGCGATCACCTGCGGCCCTGCGACCACACCAGCTTCTGCGGCTGGAAGGGCACGGCCAGCTACTACGACGTCGTGGTCGACGGCGCCGTGAACCAGCAAGCCGCCTGGTACTACCCCGACCCGATGGCCAAGGCCGCGAACCTCAAGGACCACGTCGCCTTCTGGAAGGGCGTCGAAGTCGTCGACTGACGGAACCGTTACCTCCGGCCACTCGCCGTTGAGCCCGGAGCCACCGGCGACGGCGTCAGCGTTTCAACGCACTCTGCCGCCCCTGCGCGGCTAATCCTTCCCGAGATTCTCCAGCCGTGCCATCCGCTCTTCGAGCTTGCCGTCGTCGTGGCAATACTGGCACATGATCGTGCCGGTCTTGGCCACTTCGGGATCGGCCTTCCACTCCAGGGCAATCTCTTCGTAGTGCGAGTCGGGCAGCACTTCGATCATCTTGTCGAGGTACTTGTTGTACTCTTCGGTGCGCCCGGTGCGCTCGGCGCTTTGGGTCAGCCCGGCCAGCAGCTCGCCCTTGATGTGCAGCGGCAGCCGCTCGAGCACCCGAGACTGCATCGTCCACAGAATGCTGTAGTTGTCCCAGGCCTGGCCGAAGGCGTCGGCGCGATGCTCCTCGTGCAGCCGATCGCCGAACAATCCCAGGCTACCCCCCACTACCGCACATACGGCCGCATTGTTGGCGTTGAGCTGCTTGGCCTCGGCAAACAGCTCGCTGGCTTCCTGGTAATACTTGTCGTACTCTTCCTGGTTGCCGGCCTCGTTGGCCAACACGGCACGATAGAGCTTCGTGCCACCCTTCCAGGCCAGCGACTCGGCCTTCGACCGCGGCCGCTCTTCGATCAACTGGTCGAGGTTCTTCTCGGCCCGGGCGAAGCGTTCCATGTCCTGGTCCATCCAGCCGGCGAAGACGTCCTCGCGCACCAGCGTCGAAACCGGCAGCCGCGCGTCGGCAATCGGCGGCTCCGGCCCCTCGGCCGCCAGAAACACGAGCAAGAAACAACAGACGATCGTGCGCATCGCTTTTCCCCCTCGAAAAGATGCCGTACCGGCAAGCCGCTCGTGCTCGCCTCCGTTGGTATCGACCGCAGACCTGTCGTCCCGCCCGGCACGCGTGCCGGCTGCCTCCCGGGTTGTCGGCCGCCTATTTGTTGGCCCTGAGCATAGCCACTATTCGTTCCCCACGCGACAGGATTGGCAGCGCGCGGCGGGAAATCTCGAAGGCGATAGGCGACCCATGCCCCATCTGGTGGTGCAGCGTTGGTTTGGAACCGACGTGCCGTATCGCACCACGGCTCATGCCCGGCTTATAATCGTGGCATGTCGCAGCGTTCGTCCGAAAACCTGACCCTGCTGTTGAGCCGGGCCTCGAGCGGCGATGCCGACGCCGAGTCGGAATTGATGGAAGCCGCTTACGAAGAGCTGCGGCGCCTGGCCGGCGGCATGATGCGCCGCGAACGCAGCGACCACACGCTGCAAGCCACGGCCCTGGTCAACGAAGCCGCCCTCCGCCTGCTCGGCGGCAACGCCCAAATTGCCTCGGGCGACCGCGCCTACTTCTTCGGCGCCATGGCCACCGCCATGCGGCGTGTGCTCGTCGATCATGCTCGAGCCCGCAACGCGCAACGTCGCGGCGGCGGCGACTACCAGCGGCAGGGGCTCGACTACGCGGTCGAGGCGATCGAATCGGATGCCCAGGTCGATCTGGTCGCCCTGAACGACGCGCTCGACCGGCTCGAGACGATGAGCGAGCGGCAAAACCGCATTGTCATGCTACGCTTTTTCGGCGGGATGAGCGTGCCCGAAATCGCCGAGCACCTCGACGTGTCGGCCTCGACGGTCGAAAAAGACTGGCGGCTGGCCCGGGCCTGGCTCCACCGCCAATTGGGCGACGACGCGTCCCCGGGCGATGCGTAAGCGAGGTGGCCGATGAGTGACCAGCGTTGGAAGAAGGTCGGCGAGTTGTTCGACCAGGCCCTGGCGCTCGATCCCGGCCAGCTCGACGCCTTTCTCGACGAGCACTGCGGCGACGATCAGGCCCTGCGCAGCGAAGTCGTCGCCCTGCTCGAAAGCGAAGCCCAGATCGAGAGCGGCAGCTTCCTCGAGCCCGAAAACGTGCTCTCCTCCACCGCCGCCGCGCTCCAGCCCGGCGATCCGCTGATCGGCGTGCGGCTCGGCGTCTACGAAGTGCGCAAGCGCATCGGCCAGGGCGGCATGGGCAACGTCTACCTGGCCACCCGCGTCGAAGACTTCAAGCAGCGCGTGGCCATCAAGGTGCTCAAGCGCGGCATGGACACCGAGGACATCCTGCGCAAGTTCCGCATGGAGATCCGCGTCGTCGCGGCGCTAGGCCAACACGCCAACATCGCCCGACTGCTCGACGCCGGCACCACCGACGACGGCCTGCCGTACTTCGTGATGGAGTACGTTGAGGGCATGCAGATCGACCAGTACTGCGACAAGAACCGGCTTTCGATCGACGAGCGGCTCGACCTGGCCGGCCAGGTGGCCAACGTCGTCCACTTCGCCCATCAGCACACGGTGATCCACCGCGACCTGAAGCCCAGCAACGTGCTGATCGACGTGCGCGGCCGCCCCAAGCTCATCGACTTCGGCATCGCCAAGATCACCTCGCCCGAGCTGGGCGAGGAAACCATCAACCCCACCCGCACCGGCTACCGCGCGCTGACGCCCGAGTACGCCAGCCCCGAGCAGTTGCGCGGCGAACCGCTTACCACGGCCACCGACGTCTACTCGCTGGGCGTGCTCCTCTTCGAGCTGTTGACCGGTCGCCGCCCGACCGACGGCCGCGGCACCGACACCGAGCGCCAGGCCGCCGCCGCCGAGCTGCGCGAGCCGCCTCAGCCTAGCAGCGTCGTGCTCTCCCCCACCGAAACGGCCAGCTCCGGCACGCCCAAGACGCGCCCGGCCGAAGAGGTGGCCGCCCAACGCCAAACCACGCCCGAGCAATTGCGCCGCCAACTGCGCGGCGATCTCGACAACATTGTCAGCATGGCCCTGCGCGGCGAGCCCAAGCGGCGCTACGCCTCGGCCGGGCAGTTGGCGATGGACATCAAACGCTACCTGGCCGGCGAGCAAACCGTGGCCCGACCGCTCTCCCGCACCGAGCGCTTCTGGCGCGTCTGCCGCCGCAACCCGGTGCCCGCCAGTCTGCTGGTCGGTTTGTTGCTGGCCGCCCTGTTCGGGCTGCTCTACCTTTCGCAGCTCTCGCGCGTGCTGGTCGAACGCACGGCGTTGCAAAGCGCCGCCCAACAGGCCGAGATGCTGCTGCACGGCCATCGCTACTACACCGAGGTGCTCGACGGCATCAAGACCAAGGCCCCCGTGGCCGCCGCCGAGCTCAAGCCGCCGGCCACCTTCACCATCGAGCTGTTCGAGTTCCTCAACCAGTCGAAAGCCCGCTCGGGCACTTCCGCCCGATTGCTGAGCGAGTACCCGTTCAAGCCGCGTGCCGGCCGGCCGCCGCTCGACGATTTCGAGCTGACCGCCCTAAGCGCGTTCGAAACCGGCGGCCGCAAGTCGTACTACGAGTTCCGCGACTTCGACGGCACGCCCGCCTTGCGGTACGGCATCGCTATGCGGATGGAGCAGTCGTGCTGCGATTGCCACAACACGCATCCGGATAGCACCAAGACCGACTGGCGGCCCGGCGACGTCCGCGGCATTCTCGAAGTGATCCGCCCGCTGGAAGATGACGTCGAGCGGACCCGCGCCGGCCTGCTCGAAGCCTTCGGCTGGATGGGCCTCGTCCTGGGCGGCGTGTTCGCCCTGGTCGCCCTCCTCCTCCGCCGCCACTAGCCCCGCCCCGCCCTTCTGCAGGCAACGCCTTCCGGCACTTCTGCTTAACGGCTCACGGAGTGAGCCTGCAACATTCCGTAAAGTAGCAGGCTCACTCCGTGAGCCGTCGCAGCCCATCGCCCCCCGTCGCCAACGCGCTTCGAGGATTCTTCGCCATGTTCGCCGGCGGTCTCCCCCGCGACCTGCCCCGCTCCACACCCCGTTTTCGCCGCTTTTTCCCGGCAAATTCGCCCCCGCGGCAAGAACTTCGGAAATCTTTTACGGGCTTCGCCCCCTTCTCTCGCCAGTTTGTGTGAAGGCCGAGCCGCGAGCGTTTGCGGCCGCCGGAAACCGGAGACCCACACCGCACTGGAAAGGACCGAATCATGACCCGCCACTTCGCCTTCTCGCTCACCGCCGCCGTCGTCCTACTGACCCAAGCCGCCGCCGTGGCCGCCCAGCCCGCGATGTTCGTCACCGCCGGCCGCCCGCAATCGAGCAACCGCTCATCGTCGAGCCTGCCCAACACCTCGCGGCTCGATGGCGAGCTGCGCAGCACGCAGAACGCGCTCGACGCCCTGATCGCCAAGCTCCACCGCACGGAGAAGTCGGTCGAGTCGGCCCGCAAGGCCGCCCAGAACGTGCAGTACATGATCAAGGCCCTGGCCAAGCTCGAAGGCAAGATCAGCCGCATCAAGCGCGAGGTCGACTCGCTGGTGCGTATCCCGCAACTGCGGTTGCTCAAGCCGCTGTCGAAGGCCCTGGCCAACGTGCAGACGCAAGTGCACAAGCTGCGCGTCAAGGCCGAAGAGGCCGACCGCAAGTACGTCAAGCCGATGATCAGCCGTCTCAAGAGCGTCGAAGGCAAGCTCGAGACAAAGCTCTCGCAGCTTCGCGGCGTCGCCGCCCAGACGCGGCAAGCCCGCAGCAAGCTGGCCCAGTTGCGCAGCTTTGTCGAAGGCCGCGGCAACCGCCGCTCGGAAGCACGGGCGCTGGAGTCGATCGCTCGGGGCGTGCAACAGACGATTCGGCCCGTCAGCCAGATGGTCTCGAATCTCGACCGCTCGCTGGGCAACGTCGATCGCGATTTCGCCGCACTGGCCAGCACGCTCAACGGCGTCAGCCGGGCCAAGAGCTCGGTCACCAAGCTCGATCGCGACCTGGCCAAGGCCGACGACGTGGCTCGCAAGCTGAGCAAGGTGATGAACAAGCGCATCTCGATCAAGTTCCCCGTGAAGGTGTCGGTTTCAGTACGTCAGATCCTGGAATCGCCCGGCAAGGTGATCGACATCGCCGTGAAGCCGCTGCAGGCCCTGGCCCAAAAGATCCTGAAGCCGGTGCTTCCCAAGAAAAGCCTGACGATCAAGCTGCCGCGAGAGTTGTCCGCCCTGAGCGGCAAGCTCAACGGCCTGTCGTCGGCCCTGTCCCGCCTGCAATCGCCGATCTCCAAGATCGACCAGGCCCTGCGGACCGACGTGCCCAAGAACTTCCAAACCCAGATCAACCGCCTGGCCAATACGAGCACCTCGCAGTTGGGCCGGTGAGTGGAGATGGTGAGTGGAAGCACAAGAGCGAGCGTCTTGAACCCGCAGTCACGCCCGTGGCTGCGGGTTTTTTCGTTGGCGACCCTGCGATTCTCGACGCGGTTTCATTTGGACACGGGATCGTTCGACCGTACATCGTGTGCATTTTCTGGCTAGCCGTGGCAGGCCTGGCCGGCGCTTCCTTCGTCGACAAGGGCGTTCAGTACTGCTGGCGCCGTCTCATCAGGCGATCCGTCGGCGAGGCCGACCCCGGCGATCCCTGGTCGTCAGATTCGACGACCTAGTCGGTGAGCCGATCACGAGAAGCACACGCTAAACGTCGCCTGGTTCGCGCGGCAGGTCGCGAACCGCATCAACAACCCGCATTACCTCAATCCCATCTGCGTGTGGCTGGTAGAACACAAGCCAGCGGTAGTGCTTGAAATAGCTCCAGCCTCTTGGCGCGTCTGGATGCCGATGACCTGACAGCCCCCTTCTCCGCTTTCGCGGCAACCCGGTTCCGAATCTCGAAATAGATGCGTTCGCCGGTTGCGGGACTGCGGTCGACGAAGGCGATGTAGAACAGGATCTCGTCGAGGTCCGATTCGGCCACGGGCGTCCAAACCGCTCGGCTCATCTAGTCGAGAATTCCTTCCTGGGCGAGCCGTTCGCGCAGCCGCGCCAGCACGCGGGCATCGTCGAGCGGCTTCGACAGGCCTTGCTCGCTCTGCTCGACAGCCAGGCGATTGCGCTCGTGCCAGCGGGTTCGCTTCTCCTGCTCGAACTGCTCCAAGGCTCCCAGCGCGTCGCGCAACACGTCGTCGGCCGAAGCATACGCACCCGTGGCAATCTGCTGCTGGATCCGCTCGGCAAGATCCGGAGGAAACTGATAGGCCATCGTCACTCCCCAAAGTCCTTGAGTGGTCTTCCCGAATTTTACCACGCCGCCCGCGCAGCCGCGATTCCGACGCGTGCATTCTCACCCAATTGCCGCGGGCGCCACCGACAACTCGTTGTCGGTGTTGCGAAGCAACAAGAGGCACCTGGCCCGGCTTGCGCCGCCGCTTCAGAACCCCGTTCCCCTGCCCGCCGGAACATTGCTGCGGCGACCGCGGCACGTGTCCAGGGCCGATTTGCGCCGGCACCTTGCTTGACTCGGGGACCGTGCCCGTGGAGACTTGATAGAGAGGTTCTTCTGGTCTCTGGTGCCGCTAGTTAGTCGAGCTCTCCAGCACGCTCTGTGCTCCGAACGACGTCCTGCCACTCGCTTCATGGCGCGGCGCTATCGATGCGTCTGCATCGGACCACCCTCCTTCGACCCTGCAACGGGAGTTTTACATCATGACCCGGCTGACGACGGCGCGAATCGGATCGTGCCTCTTTGTTCTGGCTTTGTTTCTGACTGCGGGCGCTCGCGGGGCGACGATCGAATGGCTCGTCGCCAACGGCGGCAACGGCCACTTCTACAATTGGGTCGGCATCGAGTCCACCTGGCAAGAGGCCTTCGACATGGCCGCGTCGATGACGCACAACGGGATGCCGGGCTACTTGGCGACCATCACTTCCGAGGCGGAGAACAACTTCATCATCGGCAACTTCAATCAACGCGGCTGGCTGGCCGGCAGCGATGCCGCCGTCGAGGGCGAGTGGCGCTGGGTGGCTGGACCCGAAACGGGCGAGTTGTTCTTCGTGGGAGAGTATCCCGACCCGAACCGGCAAACGCTGATCTACGCCGACTGGGGCGGCAACGAACCGAACGACTACGACAACACGCAATTCGGGTTTCCGTATCCCGGCGAAGACTACCTGCAATTCGATCCCGCCCGCGGCGGCGAATGGAACGACTCCCCCGGCGCCCCCCAGACCGACGCCGGTTTCTACGTCGAGTTCGGACCCATCGTCCCCGAACCCGCCAGCCTGCTGATGATGGGCCAGGCCGGACTGATTGCCCTGGCCCTTGCCTGGCGCAAGCTATCCGTTGCCCTGCGGCGGAGAACGGATTAGCAGCGCAGGCGATTTCTAATAGACACGATCTTCGCCCGGTTCCGGATACGTCCCCCTTTCCTCAACCGCCGCGCCCCATCGGGACGACCATTGCCCATGAGGTTTGCTCTTTGCCTCGCCATCGCTCTTCTCGTCGGCGTCAACTCCGCGGCCGGCGACGACGCCAAGCAGGGGAAGCCACAGGGCACGACCCTGCGGCTCGAACTGTTCGTGAGCGACATGCAGCAGTCCATCGACTTCTACACGAACGTCCTGGGCTTCGAGCAACAAAAGGGGCAACCCAACTGCGTGCCCGTTCGCTCCGGCTCGGTGCTGATTGCGCTGGGACCGGCGGCCGGCCTGCCCCCGAAGCACCATTTCAACCCCGAAGTGCAGAACTGCCGCCGTGGCCTGGGCGTGGAGATCGTCCTGGAAGTGGACAACGTGCAAGCGTTCTTCGACGAAGTCAACGCGACCGGCTACAAACGCATCCTCTCCCCCCTGCGCCAGCACCCCTGGGGCCTCACGGACTTCCGCGTCGCCGACCCTGACGGCTACTACCTGCGCATCACTTCACGCTGAACCGGCGACTGACTCGAGCCCCCGCGCGTGCGCGGGCACCGCTTGTGCCTCCGGCACCCCGGCAACAAAGTTGTCGGCGCCACCCGCGGGCTCGTCAGGGCGGCAACGGCTTCGACAGCTAAGCATCATGCTTCAATATTGGAGCGAATGCCCCCATTTCGAAGTCAATATAGCGATGAGTAATGACTGACTCGCCATCGTTAAACACGACCTTAGCGGCGCAGAGAAAAGACCCATACGCCGAAACTAAAATCGGAAACCCGCGCGCCCGATCAGAGGAGGCAAATATTCTCGATTTCCACATCTTCCCGAAGTAGTACTCAACGCTCGTTACACCAGCGAGCGAGAACGAACCATGAGGGATAACGTAGACGAGAGCGTCATAAGTCTGATCGGGCACATTTGACCGAAAGATCTTGTGTACTAGCATGACTCCGCGACAACGCTCGTAGTACACGCTCCGATCCTTCTCACGCTCGCCAGTGTCAGCCACGGTGAAGTGATTATTCGCCTTCGAAAGTTCCGATGCGCTCGGGACAGACATAATCTCACCAACCTCAATGCCGCCAAGCTTGATCGCAGCGCCGGATTTAAGACGCTCAACCAAGCTGAACGAGAGCTGCGCGATCTGCCTACGAAGCACGAGGAGCAAGACGACACCAAAGACGAACCAAAGAACCGAAGGAACAGCAATCCAAAACGGCTGCTTTGCTAATTCTTCAAAGGTCATTGCGATCTCACCGATGATCGTTATCTCACTTCATGTATCGTCTGTGTGCAACGTCCGTTGTGGGTCGTTGCCTAGTAGCAAACGCACCATCACGGGCCTCCCCTGCCCCGCTCCAACAATGAAATCGATTCGACCACGCCTTGGCTCATGAAAATGAGCGCACGAGCTCACTTCCTAGCCGCCCTCAGATAGTCAAGTACTCGTCGTGTGAACGCCCAAACGTCGCCGCTGTTGTCAGTTGCCGCTCGAATGCAATCCGCGGCAATCGCTGCGCGATCTGTCTTTGATGTGCCCCGTTTCGGAACATCGGCCATCAATTGCACGACCCAGTCCTCAAGTTGTCCAACAGGAACGAAGAACAGACCGACCTGAGCGAACCCGTCTACCACCTCATTCAATAGCGAGTAAATCTCAGGATCATCCTTGTACGCAGACACCCCACCTTCCTTGAGTCTCCGAACCCGCTTCACTATTCCGCTCAACTCGGCCAATTGCCGGCGTAGCAGATTGTCATCGCCATTTCGCCAATCGAGTTTCTGCCTCGACAATTGCTCGAGCCGCTCCCTTGCGTCGGATTCGGTGAAAGTTGGGGGTTGGTTCCTAATTCCTTCCGCAAGATCTCTTTGCTTCTCTATGAGGTCGTGCATGTCGCTTGACGCACCGGTGAGAGCCTCTGCGATGTCGGCGACCTTTTCCGAGTCAACTAGTGCATCAAGGTCAACGATCACGGCAGCTGGAATTCGCAGCGCACTGTAAAACCGCAATGGTGCAACAAAACCACCAGTCCCGCCGACGGGAACGAAGTGAACTTCCCTTGCTGGATAGTCGTCAATTGACTCCGATGCCGCTTGGTACACCTCCCGGTCACCCTCACTCTCGACAAGCACAATCCCCCTAGAAAAGACTCCGTCGAGTATTGCCTCAGTCCTTGTCCGCGGATTCCGCACTGCCTCGCGCAGTTCCTCGTCATTCACAAGATGCCCGATGAATCGCCGGCCCTGCCTTGAGAGACGCACGACCGTTACGCGACCCCCTGACGAGCTTTGATTTTCTGTACCAGGGGTTATGAAGGTACGGGTCGGGATAAAGGTTCTTCTTTTTGTCTTCGCGTGTGCTGCTGGAGCGGAGGCGTAGCCGGAGCGGAAGCAGCACACG
>QQVE01000014.1 GCA_003389325.1 Planctomycetota bacterium | reverse complement strand
TAATCCAGACCTACAAAAACTGGTATACTCGACATGGCTCGTTGCTCCGAAACAGGGTTTTGGGCTCAATGCTCGCATTAAACCCCAAAGGAGCAACGAGCCCTTCATCCATCCCCATCCGGAGCCAACGGCGACGGTGTGGCCGCAAACACGGTGCGGCCGCAACGACGGTGTGTCCGCCAATGCCAACACCGTCGCCGTTGGCTCCGGGCTAAACGGTCGACGCAGTGGCGCGCGATCTTCACCTGCCCGGCGGCCAGGCGAGCACTTGGCCGTCGGCTACAAGCCGTGCTTCGAGCGCGGCATACTCCACGTCCTGCACGGGCACATCGGCGTCGATCGCCTGGCAGGCTGCGGTCGCCGCCGACTGGCTGGTGACCATGAACACCGGCTCCATCCGGATGCTGGCAAACGCCGTGTGGCTGGCCGACAGGGCGAACGTCACCAGCAGGTTCTCGCACTCCCCGCGCTTGGGCACGATCGCGCCGTAGCCGATCTGGTAGGGGCCGAATCCGCCGCGGCCGCCGGCCACTTTGCCCTCGCGCGTCACCACGCCGTCTTTCACGATCCGGCGAATCTCGTGCACGTCGGTGCCGTACGATCCCAGCCCGATCGAGTGCGGCGCCGCCTCGCGGCCGAACGTATGATGCTCGGTCATCACCAGGTCGCTCACCATCCGCCGGCCTTCGCGAATGTAGAGCTGATGCGGCCAGCCTCCGGTGTCGACGAACTCGTCGCGCGGCAGCCCAAATCGGGCCATGTCGTCGCGCACCGTCTCGGGCACGCGCGAATCGGTCGCCAGAAAGTGCAGCAGCCCGCGATGGTAGTTCTCGATCGCCCGGGTAAGTTCCTCGCGGCGGGCGTAGCCGGCCTCGGGCCACTCCCAGTTGATGCCCGGCAGGTTGCCGCCAAAGGTGGCGGTGTTGAAGTCCCACTTCTGGTTCGGCAGCGGATCGTGCTTGCTGAACCAGCGGAGGTCCATCGTGTCGCCGTTTTCAAGGCACGCCTCGATAAATCGCACGACCAGTTCGTAACGCCTCGCATCGTAATCCGGCGGCGCCTCGATCGGCAGACGGTCGTCGGCCGTGCTCAGGCACAGCCGAAAGCAATAGGCCATGATGCCCGGGGCCGCTTCGCCGGGCGTACCGGGATCGCCTGCGTCGACCAGCGGCAGCAGACCGCTCGTGGGATCGCCCTTCCTGACGTACGGATCGAGCGGAAAGTCGCGGTCCCACACTCCCTGCCCGCCCGGCACGCGGCCATTGGCCCCCGGCTGCTTGTGGCCGGTGCGCGGCTTGTACTTGGCGGCGTAGTGGATGCCGTTGTACTTCTCGCCGTACTGGGCGTTGGCTTCTCGGGTGAGCGTGTAGCTCACGCCGGCGGCGTCCATCAGGTCGCCTTCGTACGTGGTATCGATGAACATCTTGGCCCGAATCGTGCGGCCGTCGTCCATCACGATCTCCACGATACGCGCGCCCGACTTGTTCGCCGAGGCCAGCCGCGCTTCGCGCAGCACCTGCACGCCGGCCTCGCGACACATCGTGTCGAACAGCTCCTCGGCCACGTGCGGCTCGATCGAATAGGCTCCGCCGGTGGCCGGCCCGCCTTTGCGGCGAAACGGCTGATCCCACTCGAGCTGCTTGCCGTAGCCGGCCACCAGCCGCGTGAAGTACTCCCGCGCCACTCCGCCGACACTGCGCGGATCGCCGATATCCACCGCACTCAGCCCGCCCGAGGTCATGCCGCCCAGATGCCGTCCCGGCTCGGCCAGCACGACCCGCTTACCCAGCCTTGCCGCCTGCACCGCCGCCGCCACTCCGCCCGACGTGCCGCCGTAAACGCACACGTCGGCTTCGATGACGGTGAGACCATCTGAGAGGGCGGGAGCGCCGTGCAGAACGAGCAGGATCGCTATTGCCGTAGAAAACAGAACGCGGCGAAATAGCTTCATGGCGGCGTCCACGGGTTTGTCGATCGTCAGATGTGTGCCCATACACACTTCAACCTGCAACGAAGGCAGCTTTCGAGTTGATGCAACTGCTCATCACTGAGATTCGGGATATTGGGATTCATCGCGTCCAGCATGAAGCTGCCAAATGCGGCTGGCCATAAGTATTCCATGGCATTCAGCGATACGGTAGCGCCGCAGCACGGGGCGATGACGTTCAGATCTGAGAACACGCCGGACGGATACGCGGAGTTCACAACCTCGGACCACCACTCCTGAGCATCCGCATGGCAAATCGGGCACCGAACGCCAGACCAATTCGCACTTGGATGAATGAATCGGATTGAATCGTAGAAGTTGATGCTTGTCTCTTGCGAGTCTGGAGCGAATAAGAGCAGCAACGCACGCGCCCGATCAGCGGCCTCTGCGGAGGGTCGATACGTAGGATCAGTTGGTACAAGCTGCAGCCAGTTGTCCGACATAGGCTTACCTAGCTTGGGTCGGCGAAGCGACGGCCCTACCGAATATCACTAAACCCGCGCAAGCCCGCGTCGAAATCCGGATACGTCACCCACACACTCGGTTCCGAATCAGGCTTGGCCGCGGCCCAATCGGCGTCGTCGAAGTCGGGCTTCGTCCAGCCGGCGGGGGCTTCGGCGCTCACCTTCCAGGTCGAGTTCGAGGCGATCGGCCGCACTCCGCCGTCGGCGTCGCGGATCTCGCCATACAGGTGAAACCCGCCGCTGCGCTCCGGGCCGCCGGGCTCCAGTTCGTCGTTCATCGTGCCGTAGCCGCGGGCGTCGACCGCGATCACGTTCCGCCCCTTGCGCAAGTACGGCTTGATGTCGTACACCGCCAGCAGCTTCGGATTCACCGGTGCCGAGAGATTCCGCCGGGCGAACTGCTCGCCGATCTCGTGACCGTTGACGTAGAGCTTCACGTGCGTATCCCCCTGCACTTGCAGGCCAGCGGCGTCGACTTCACTCGGGTCGAGCTCGATCTCCTTGCGGAACAAGGCGTGCTGCACGGGATCGCCCTCGAACGCTTCGGGGTGATAGATAAACTCGGCGTCCGGCCGCGGATCGTACGCAAACACCCCCTGCTTCGCCCGCTCGGCCGCGTCGTCCCACACCTTCACCATCGCGTTGTACTCGTCGATCGCATAGTGCAAGTTGGCCGGCAGGTTGGTCCGCAGCCATAACTCGCGAAACGTGTCGCGCAGGTCGGCCGTCTCGTCGCGCACCGCACCGATCCGCTGCAGGAACTCAGCCTTCGCCGCCGCGAACTCCTCGCTCGAAGCCGTCTCGGCGTCGAACGCATTCAGGTCGGCCACCAGCCGCTGGCTCTTCACGTAGTGCTCGTGCATCCGCGCACAGTAGCGCAGGTAGTCGACATCGCCCTTACGCCGCACGACCAGCGGCTGCAGAATGTCGCACAGCTTCTGGGCCGTGCGGGCGTCCTCGTACACCCGGTATAGCTCCTGCGTGGTGTGCGGCTTTTCGTCCTTGCGCGGCAGGAACGGGTGGCGGAAGTAGTCGAGCATCGGGTACCACCAGGGCCAATCCTCCAGCAAGGCGTAGATCGCCTCGAAGTAGGCCGCCGTGCCCGGGCCGTTCCACTGGGTGAAGAAGCGGTCGGCGTAGCTCGACACGTCGGTCGAATCGGGCGACCAGGTCACCTCGGCCCCGTAGGCGTAGCCGTAGTACAGCAACTCGCGCAAGTTCTTCGAGCCGTTGTCGCCCCAGGTCGAGGTGATCGAGCCCAGCGCGTGCGGCTGGCGGTAGCAGTCGAGCGTGAAGTTGCGGATGTTGATCATCGCCTTGGACATCTCGGGGAAGATGCGGTCCCAGTTGCTCATGCCCGGCAACACCAGGATCGGGAAACCCTTGGAGCCCAGCACGTCGACCGTGGGATAGTGGTCGGCCGCGTGGTACTGCCAGTCCATCAGCACGATGTCCTTGGGGATCAGGTCGAGAATCTCGGGATAGTTGAGAATGATGTCGCCGTACATGATCATCGTCTTGCCGCGGCTCTTCAGCAGCTCGTTGATCCGCCGATAGTGGGCCGCATGCGCCGGGCCGCGTCCGACTTCATTCACCCGCTCTTCGCTCTTGCCGAATCCCAGGTCCCACGACTCGTCGAGCCCAGCGTGAAAGTAGCGCGAGTCGAACGTGTCGGCCATCTCGCGAAAGCAGGTGGCCAAGAAATTGAACGCGTCGTCGTCCAGCGAAAACGAATGGGCGCCCGGGTACTCGGCAAAAGGGCGCACCTCGTCCAGCATCAACAGCGCCCCCTGGTTGCCCAGCATCTCGAACACCGGAAAGATCTCGACGCCCAGCGGCTTGGCAAACGCCTCCAGCTCGTCGACCTGCTCGCGGGTCATCGCCCCGCGGCCCTCGCCGACGGTCGGATAGTTTTGAAAGCGAAACGTGTCTTCGAAATAGAAGATCAGCGTGTTCATCTTGTACTCGGCCAGAAAGCGGATCATGTCCTTGAAGTTCTCCATCGTGGAGACCTGGCCGTAGCTGAACTCGTCGTGAATGCCGCGCATCGCCATTTGCGGCCAGTCGCGCACCCGCACCGCCGGCAGCGGCTGGTTCTTGCCCCCGGCCAACAGCATCTGCCGCAGCGTCGTCGTGCCGTAGAGCAGTCCCCGGTCGCTTTCCGCTCCGATCACGATGCCCGCGCTGCCGATACCCAGCACATAGCCTTCGGCCGCCATTGCTTCGGTGAGCTCCAGGCCGTAACGCTTCATCAACTCGGCCACGCGCGCGTCGTTCTTGGGATTGCCGATCGCGATCAGCTTCGGCGCCTTGGCCGCGTCGGCAATCTCGAGCTTGACGCCCGTTTGCTCGGCCAGCCGCTCGATCAGGTTTGCCGCGGCGAACTTTGCGCCGGCGCTGGGCTCTTCGGCCAGCACGATCTTCGTGCCCGCGTCGAGCACCAGCGTCTCGTCGGTCCAGATCACTTCCTGCGGCGTCGGGATCACTCCCAAATCCTCGGGCCGGCGCTCGTCGCCCCCCACCGCGCTCGCCGAAATCCCCAGCAAGATCGCTGTGGCCATGACCGACCGATTAAAGAACGTGCGCGTCATCCAACTCTCCGAGGGCATGCGATATACTGGGAACTCAACAGGGCCGGCAAACCAGCTTTCGATAATATCCCCCCACGTAGCCGAATGCCATCGAGCGCCGGCGTCCCTCCCAGGCAGAGCGGTTCTTTACGTAACTCCCAATCCCAGCCCCCCAACCCCTCATGCCCACCGTCCGCCTCGCACGACCCGAAGATCAGGCGGCGGCCTACTACGTGTGCCTGAAAACCGGCGATCACGGCCGCGACGGCGAGCCGTTCTATCGCGACGATCCCGATGCGTTGGGCCGCATCTTTGTCGGCCCCTACCTGGCCTTCGAGCCCGAGCTGAGCCTGGTGGTCGAAGATGAACAAGGCGTGTGCGGCTATTGCCTGGCGGCGCTCGATTCCCGCGCGTTCTACCAGCAGTACGATCGCCGCTGGCGGCCCGCGCTCTGCGAGCAATTCCCCTACCCTGCCGGCGATCCCGCCACCTGGACGCGCGCCGAACACGTCCATTCCTGGTATCATCATCCCGAGTATTTTTGTCCCGAGCCCTACGCCTCGTATCCGTCGCACATGCACATCGACCTGCTCGAGCGCGTCCGCGGCCAAGGCATCGGCCGCCAGATGATGCAGCAACAAGTGAAAGCCCTCGCCCAGCGCGGCTCCCCCGGCGCCCACCTCGCCGTGAGCCTCAAGAACACCGACGCCCAAGCCTTCTACGCTCGCCTCGGCTTCCACGAACTGGCCCGCACCGCCGACGACCTGTACCTCGGCCAGCGTTTCACCGATTCCTAACCCCTAATCCCCAACCCCCAACCCCTACCCCATGTCTCTCGCCCTGTTCGGCGGCTCGCCCGTCCGCGACACTCCCTTCACCACCTGGCCCGTGTTCGGATCGGACGAAGAAGCACGTGTGCTGGCCGCGTTGCGCTCGGGCCGCTGGGGTCGGCTCGACGGCAGCGAAGTCGCCCAGTTCGAAGAGAACTTTGCCCGCATGCACGGTTGCCGGCACGGCATCGCCGTGGCCAACGGCACGGTCTCCTTGCGGCTGGCCCTGCTGGCCGCGGGCCTGGAGGCCGAGAGCGAAGTGATCATTCCGCCCTACACGTTCTTCTCCACTGCCTCGGCCGTGGTCGAAGCGAACATGGTGCCCGTGTTCGCCGACGTCGAGCTGGAGACCTATAATCTCGACCCGAAGGCTTTCGAGACCGCCATCACGCCGCGCACCCGGGCGGTGATCCCCGTGCACTTCGCCGGGCAAGTGGCCGACATGGACGCGATCAACGCCATTGCCAAGCAGCATAACCTGCTGGTGATCGAAGACGCCGCCCACGCCCACGGCGCGACCTATCGCGACCAGCCGGCCGGCAGCCTGGGCGACATCGGGTCGTTTTCGTTTCAGTCGAGCAAGAACCTCACCAGCGGCGAAGGCGGCATCCTCACCACGAACGACGACGCGCTGGCCGCCGCCTGCCGCTCGATGCACAACTGCGGCCGCGTGCCCGAGGGCGTGTGGTACGAGCACCACGTGATCTCGGGCAACTACCGCCTGGGCGAACTGCAAGGCGCGCTGCTCAACGCGCAGCTCGAACGCCTCGAAGGTCAAACCGCCACGCGCGACGCCAACGGCCGCTACCTGGCCGAAAAGCTCGCGCACCTGCCCGGCATCCATCCGCAGCAGCGCCCCGAGGCCTGCACCCGCAATTCGTTTCATCTATTCATGCTGCGTCTCGACGCCGAGGCGTTCGGCGCCGCGCGCGAAGCGGTGATCGCCGCCCTCTGTGCCGAAGGCATCCCCTGCGTGGCCGGCTACGGTTTCTCGCTCAACGAGCAGCCGATGTTCCAGCACAAAGCCTTCGGCCCCTACCTGCCCGGCGTCAAGGACCGCCTCACCTTCCCCCCCTGCCCCCACAGCGACCGCCTCTGCCGCGAGCAATCCGTGTGGCTCGAGCAGTCCATCTTCCTCGGCCCCCGCGACGACATGGACGACATCGCGAGAGCGTTTGCGAAGGTGTACGAGGCGAGAGAGAAGCTGGCAGAGTGGCGCGGCGAGTGAAACGGGAACCGACCAACTACTCCGCCGCCCCCTGCTCGGGCGTCTGCGGCTGCCAGTAGAACTGGTACCGCTCGCCGAGCAGGTGCCGGGTGATGTGGATGATCTCCTGGGTGTGCCCTTGAAAGTGCGACACGGTGCCCAGCATGGCCCGCGATCCGCGCACGTCGAAGCCTTGGATCTTCCGCACGCGCAGGAACTCGGCCGCGGTCATGTTTGCGAGTACCTCGCGTGCTTCCTGCACGACCTCGTCCAACTGCCGCAAGAGCTCGTCGCCGCCGATCGGTTTGCGCTCGGCGAACTCCGCCGGCCGGTTGCGCGTGTCCTCCACACCGCCTAAGCCGGAGATGATCCACTGCCGCAGGTTGCCGGCCAGGTGCAGCAGCAGGTTGGCGATGCTGTTTTGCGATTCGTCCTCGCGCCACCAGAGCTGCTCGCCGGTGAGCTGATCCACGCAGTGATGAATGCGCTTCATCGCGTCGGCGAGTTCATGGCCCGCATCGCGGCCGATCGCCGCAGCCAGTTCGTCGCTGGGAATGGATGGCATGGGTCCCTGGCTCCTACGTGTTGACTCCTACCGACGGCCGCTTCCGCCACGCATCATCGCGCATCCCAGCACCGCGACGCAAGCTTTCGCCGCCGGCCATTCCCCGCCAGCCGCCACTCGCCTAGAATCACCTGTCGACCCGCCCGAGCCCGAACCGGAAGTAGCCGCCCGATGACATCGACGGAGAGAATCCAGGCCCGCCTGGCGCCCACGCGGCAATCGCTGTTGGAGCACGCAATCTACGCGCGGATCGATTCGCTGCCGGCGCTGCGGACGTTCATGGAGCATCACGTCTTCGCGGTGTGGGATTTCATGTCGCTCTTGAAGACGCTGCAGCAGCGGCTCACCACCGTGCACGCGCCCTGGCTGCCGCCGGAGAATCGCGAGGCCTGCCGGCTGGTCAACGAGATCGTGCTGGCTGAAGAAAGCGACGAAGACGGCCAGGGCGGCTACGCCAGCCACTTCGAGCTCTACCTGCGGGCCATGCAGCAGTGCGGCGCCGATACTTCCGCGGTCGAACGCTTCGTCGAACGGCTGCACGCCGGCTCGAGCGTGCCGCAGGCTCTCGACAGCGCCAAGGCGCCCGGCGCGGTCGTCGATTTCGTCACGCAGACCTTCGCCGTGATCGACTCGGGCGATCTGTGCGCGATCGCCGCCACGTTCACCTTCGGCCGCGAGGAGCTGCTGCCCGACCTGTTTCGCCAGATGGTCCGGCAGTTGAGCGTCCAGGCCGACGGCTCGCTCGACAGGTTCACCTACTACCTGCACCGCCACATCGACCTGGACGACGAGCAACACGGCCCCATGGCCGAGCGCCTGGTGGCCCTGCTGTGCGGCATCGACGAAGCCAACTGGCGCCGCGCCGAAAACGCCGCCGCCGGCGCGCTTCGTTCGCGCGAGCGTCTATGGGGCGGCGTCGAGACGGCACTGGCCGATTCTCTGCACAGCGCGTAGGACGCTTGCGCGGCTGCTTCGCTTCTTCTTTCGGGCTTGCCAATCGCTACCGAACCCGGCGGCGATGGCCTCTGTCTGGACACCATGTTTGCGAAGGCGCGATGCTCGCGCTCGCTTCATCGTGTCACGGAATCATCATGTCGAACTACGTCCGCTTCGAAACGCCGTACTACTGTGACCTGAGCAGCCAGCCCCTGGGTATTTTTTGGGCGGCCAACCAGGTCGCCTCGCGCGAACAGATGTGCGATTGGTCGCGCCAGTGGCTGCGCGAGTCGTTGCGATGGTTTCATCGGAATCTGCCCGCACCGTGGACCGACGTCCGCGATCGCCGGGCGATCTTCTGGTTTCGGTCGCGGTCAGGCGTGGTCCGCGAGATCTGGCACCTGGTGGCGATCCTGCGCGAAGAAGGTGTGCCGGTGCGCAAGCGTTCGACGCAGATGCCGGGCCGCATCGTCTACGACGACGCGTTTCAGATTGCGGCCATCCCCTATGGCCACGGCCGCCGTCATCGCAAGCCGCGCCTACCGTACCTCACGTGAACTTTCTCGATTTCCGGCGAACCACCGGAACCTGGGCCGCGTCTAGGTGTTTAGAAGGGTCGCCTGCCGCGCGGATCGCGCCAGCGACACACCAAGGCCAACGCCTTTTCGGATGGTTCCTGCCATGATCTTCTTACGGCCCAACGCAGACTCGCGATGGAATCCCGCGAGCGGTTGTACGCCCCGACGTACGTCGCCGGCAGGCAATCCGCCCGCGCCTCCCCCTCGCCTGTGACGCTTGGCCGCAAGGTCTGCTCCGGCTGCCCAGCCCGGTGTCACGCGACATCGGGCTTTTTTGTTGGAACAGGCAGGCCAGAGGAAAAAGGCCAGAGACCAAAGGCGCCCCCGCGCGCCGTTGGCGTTGTTACTAGCCCGAAGCGCGAGCGAGGGTTCTTCGTGAACGCCGCACCGCATGGCGTGAACCCTTCGCCGCATTACCCTCGCTCGCGCTTCGGGCTAGTGTCATGGACGTCGTACTTACTTGCGTACTGACCACTGGCCACTAGCCACTGACCACTACAAGCTCTTTGACAATTCGGCAAAGCCACCAGCGCCCATGATGTAACGGCAGCCTGCTGTCTTGCCATGGCGGAAGCGCGGGCAGCAAGGTCGGCCGCCGACCGATTAGGGAGGAGGAAGGCCGGCCGCGGTAGTCCGCCTTCCGCCATGGCAAGCGACCGCCCTGTGCTCGCGACACGCCCGTGTCGCGGGCTCGGTTGCTCTCGCCGCTGGGCGCTTCAATTTCAGGGTGTGGGATAGCCTGGTAATCCACCTGCTTCGGGCGCAGGACGTCGTCGGTTCAAATCCGACCACCCTGACTTAAGTTATCGCTTCGAGGTCCATCGCCACTTTCCGCGTGCGGCCGCCGCGACCAGCAGGCCGCCCAACCCCAGCATCACGACGGTCGAAGGCTCGGGCACCGTGGTGGTCAGGATGGCGGTGTTGGGATCGGTCTCGTAGACCAGGTATTCGACGAACATCGGGTACTGGTCGTCGGTGGCGGAGGTGATCTGCAGGTAGCCGTAGTGGGTCTGGCCGTTGAGGCCGAATTGCAAGGGCAGAAAGCCCGACTCGCCGACCCAGGCCTCGCCCAATCCGGCGACCTGGCTGACCGACAGGCCGGGCCCGATCTCGGTGTTCGCCGAGAACAGCGCGCCTTGCCCGAGGCCGTCGTCGACGCTGCCGAGAAAGGTCGCGCTCGGATTGACGTCGGCAAGGAAACTGTCGATCAGATCGCCGAACTGTTGTTCGGTCGGAACGTCGCCGGTTTCGAAGTACGTGTACAAAATGTCGCGAGTCTCCTCGGCGGCCTCCACCGGCGCGACCACCAGGCACAGCAAAGCCAGAGAAGCCGCGACGCGCAGACCGCGCATCGCGGACGAAAAACGGGCTACTCGAGTCATGAGCGTTACCTCCGAGTACGAGTCGATTCGTTGGCCGTGAGCTCCGTGCTCACCTCGCGGCCCGATTATGACGCGCCCCTCCACGTGCGTCCAATCGGCCGCCAATGGGGCCAAGCTAGTCGTACGGACCCAGGCCTTGCACGAACGGCACGCCGAACGACGCTGTGGCTGCGTCAACGACCGATGGATGGAGGATCTGGAGATTGTTGTTCTGGATGTCGGGAAAGAGAAACTTTCCCAGTCGAATCTCGATCCAAAAGCGTGAGCAGCCGGCCCCCGCGACCTCAATTCGCTCCAGGTTGTGCGGGTTCGCGAAACTGCCCGTCGCGCGCGGATTCGCGCACGGCTCGCCATAGCCGGGACCTGCTTCATCCGCCTCGGACGTCGAAAGCAGTACCGGCGACACGCGAACCGTTACGGCTACGTGATACGGCCGGTCGAAATCAATCGGTAGCGGGGGCGTCGCCGGGCGCCCCTCCCCAGCAAGTTCGATCTGGTAGTCGGCCAGGTGTCGAACCGAAGCCGAGATTCGGTCGACGCTGTCCACGTCCTTATGTTGCAGAATCTTGCGAACAATCGGTTGCTTCGTGAAAGGATCGAAAAACGTTCGAGTCTCGCCCGTTGGCACTCTTAGCCGAATGCGCTGCGGCGCGGACACGATCGCCAGCTCGACCAAAGCTCGCAGAAACCCCTGGACCTGAGCGGCCTCGGGCGCGAAGTCGCACGACTCGGGAATCAGCGTGTGGACGTATTGCTCGGCCACTTGCGAACCCAATCAGGTAAATGGAGCGGCCATTGTATCAACACTAGTCAATTGACCCATTGCGGTGGGGCCCGTGCTGGTACGGGCAGGCGGCTGTTAACCGCCCCGACGCAGGTTCGATTCCTGCCGCCGCAGCTTTGGGGCAGGCCAGAGGGAAGAGGCCAGAGACCAGAGGAAAGATTTCCGCGTACAGCCCTCTGGCCTTTGGTCTCTCGCCTCTGGCCTGCTCCCCCCGCCGACGTGGCTCGATTTAGAAAGGCGCCTGTCTTGTAAACAGGCTCATGCTGGTGCGAATCCAGCCGTCGGCTCTTGGGTGCGGCGTGAGACTTGCGGCAGTAAACTGTAGGTTGTAAGGCGAACGCCCAAGGCTAGCGATGACCAAGTCACAACCACCTAAAGCTGTTCGCGACCTATTGCCGGAAGACTGGCTTCAATTGGAGGAGCAGCTAGCGCCGTTTCGCGCGGAATTTGCGTGTTGGCAGGACATGTTCTCGCACGATTGGGAGATACTCGATTTTGCTCGCTACGAAAACGTGACCTCCGCGCCCCAGGTTCGTCGAGTTTTGGAACGGACAGAGGGTTTGGTGCTTGGCGAGAAATGCGTTGCGCTCTACGGCTGTGAATGGTGCATGATCGAAGTCGGTGGACAGTGGCATTTTGCAATCCGGCACGGCACGCTGCCCGAGCCGATCGACGTATCGCATCTCAATCGGAAACACCTGGAGCGCCGACTGCCGAAAGCATGGCGGCGCAGGATATTCCGGCCTCCGGGCCCAAGGAAGTAAACAGACTCGGTGCGAATCCAGTCGTCGGCTCTTGAGTGAGGCGTGAGACTTGAGTCCCGAAGCTTGAGGACGAAGGGGAAAACGCCTGAGGCCAAACCTCAAGCCTCAGGTCGCCTGCGCTCGCGCCTCTCGCCTCTGGCCTCTCCCCTCTAGCCTCCGGCCTGCCCCGCCACCTGCCCTTCCTCGGCCGGCGGCATGTCGGGGCCCGACAGGCTCTTGAGAAACTCGATGATCGCGGCGCGCTCGTCGGCAGTGAGCTTGTCGCCGAAGGGATGGCCGCCGTTGCCGTGGCCAAACTCGCGGGTGTCGTACAGCGTGCCGTGGTCGATCACCTCCGGCGAAAGATACGGCTTGCCGGCCGTGGCCGTGGCGCTGGTGTCGAACTCCTCGCGCGTCACCGGGCGGTACTGCATGCCGACCTTCTCCAGGTCGTACGCGCAGGGATCGCGGTTGTCGCGGGCCCAAATCTCCGGGCGCAGCTTCGAGTTCAGCACGGCTTCGACCGTCGGCACCGATCCGTTGTGGAAATACGGCGCCGAGGCCCAAACACCCACCAGCGGCGGAGCAACGTAGCCCGGCCGGTCCGGCACCCGGGCCGAAGGCGTCAGCTCGGGCATGCCCTGCTCGGTGAAATACACCTTCAGCTTGTTGATGTGCTCGGCGATCGGGCCGAGCTGGCGCAGCGTTTCACTATAGGCCGCGTCGGTGCCGACGTTGCGCAGCGTGTCCGAAAACCGGTAGGCCACCGTCCAGGAGCCCGGCTGGCTGTAGTCGCTGTCGGCCTTCTTCGTGTACTTGCCGTGGCAGCTCGTGCAGGCCCGAAAGCCTTCGGCCGCCGGTTTGGTGCGGCCGTGAAACAGGTCGGCGCCTTTTTTCACCAGGTCGGCATCGAGCGAGCCGGGATAAAGCGGCGATTGCGTTTCCCTGGCGAAGGCCAGCGCCTTGGCCACCGTGGCCACGTGCTCGGCGCGGCGCTCGTTCACGTCGGCGCTGGGAATCGTGAAGTTCACCGAGAAGTTGGCCGCGTTGTGGCTGCCGCCGTCGCTGTACCAGTAGTTCCACCGCTTGTATTTCATCGTCCACCACGGCATCGGGTCGACCGGCGGCAGCTCGAGCGAGTCGAGCAGCTTGAGCAATTCGGTCGGTTCGGCCGCGGGCTCCATCCCCTTCTTCTCGGGATCGGCCATGCGAGCGCCCATCCGCCACACCGAGTACGGCCCAAAGTTATCGCCGCGGGTGCGGACGCGGTTACGATCCGACTGGTTGATGTGATTGTTGCCCAGCCCGGCCACCACCTGTCCGTTGACCACGCCGGCGTGGCAGCTGAAGCAGTTGAAGGTGACCATCGCCGTGCCGTCGCGATCGTACACGCTCTCGCCCAGGCCGAACGTGGGATCGTCGCCGTGCTGGCGATCCTCGGGCGAGTGGAACTTGCCAAACGCATAGAACAGGGCTTCCTGCGAACCCGGTTCCCAGCCGAGCTTCTTGGCGTAGCCGCTCTGGCTGCTCATCAGAAACTTGGCCGCGGCGGCCGGCACGCCGTAGTTGAACAGGTGGCCGGCAAAGATCTCTTCCAAGCCCGCGGCGGCTTCCGGCGAGCAGTTCTTGCCGTCGAATCCGTAGTAGGTCAGCGGTTCGGCCGCGTAGCTCGTCGCGGCGGCCAGCGATGCGGCCAGGGCGAGAAGATAGTGCCAGACTTTCGAGCCGAACGCGTTGCCCCCACGAAACGAACGACAACCACTCATAGCAATCTCCTCGCGCTGAACTGAGCGCCGGACTCTCGAAAGAGCTTCCAAATGCGCGGACAAGAAAGGGAGTCGGTCCAGGTCGGGCGTCTGCTGGGGGCTCGGCCTCGCCTGCCATTGTAAACAGCCTAGCCGATCGGTTCACCCGTTCCAAGCAAAGTGGCGCTGTCGGCCGAGGCACCAACAGCAGCAATCCCAGCGAGCCGCACCCTCTAGGCTGGAGCCTGCAGCCTCTTCCCGCTCAACACTTCAGGCCGCGGGAGCGTGAGACTGGTAGGTGCCGCACGCCCCTGCGAAACCTGAAGCTAGGCGCGGCAACTTGCCCTGCGGCAAACGGCCGCGAGTCCCAAAAGTCCGATCCCCGCAATGACGAGCGCCGCCGGCTCGGGCACCGGCACGACCGTCAAGCGAAACGGAGTCGCGGGGCTGTCGATCGGCAACGAGCCCAGCAGCGTGCCGTCGCTCGCATAGCGCAGGATCGCGCTGGATCCGATGCCGGTGACGTACAGCGTGCCGTCGCTGCCGATTCCCAGGCCCTGAAAGTCGCCCGACACTCCGGTCGGAAAGCTCCCGAGGGACACCCCGGCGGTCGAGTAGTGATAGAGCAGGCCGGAGTCCTTGTCGGAAACCCAAAGCGTCGCGTCGGTCGGATCGACGACGACGTCGCCCGGAGAAAACGGCAGGGGAAACCCGCCCAGGTCCGTGCCATCCTGGGCCATGTGCGAAAGATCGAAGCTGGACCGGTTGGCGACCCAGAGCGTATCGTCCGGCCCGATCGCCACGCCGCCGGGAGCGTCCATGCCGAGTGTCTTGATGAACCCCAGCGGCGTGCCGGTGGGCGAATAGCGATCGACGCGATCGTAGTTGGCCGCGCTGACGGCAATGGTCCCGTCGGCAAACACGGCTACGTCGCCGGGGTTGGCGTTGGTGAACGAAAACGTTGTCTGCTCGGTGCCGTCGGGCAGCAACACGTTGACGCCGGCGACGATCGAGCCGATGTTGCGGTACACCGTCACCAGGTTGCCCTCGGGCGTCAGCGACGCCCCCACCCAGAATTGCCCCGTGCCGGTGAAGGTTTGTGTCAGCGTGCCGTCGGCTGCGATCTGCTCGATGTTCGCTCCGGCGAAGTTGTTCAGCAGCACGTCGCCGGCCAGGAACTCCGCCCGAACGGGCGTCGCGGCGAGGATTGGCATCGCGACGGCCGTCAGGCCGCAGACAAAATGAGATCGGAACATTGGCATCGTCCTCGTGTCGTGGCGCAAGTGTGTCGAACGTCCCAAGCGACCTAGCGCCAAACACCGCTGGCGAGGCTCACGAAAACTGCAAGGTTTTTCGCTGGCAAGCCGCAAGTGCCGGCTGCCATGCAGCTTACGCGGCGAGGCTTGAGCCGCGAGACCCGAGGCGCGAGGGGCGATGCAGGCGCAACACTCTCCCCTGCCGCCTCAGGTCGCAAGTCTCAGATCTCCTTCGTTGACTCCGCCCCCTCTCCCGCTACATTCGGGGGATGAACGAGAAAATCGCCGCGCTGCTGGAACCGTTGGACGCGTTCGACGAGATCATTCCCGCCGAGCGGATGCGGCGGTGGGCCGACGAGTGCACGCTGTGCCTGGACGACGTGCGCGACTTCTGCCGGTTTTCGCCCACTCGCTACGTGCGCAATCTGGTTCGCTCGGGCCCGGCCTATCATGCCCTGGTGCTCTGCTGGCGCAACGGGCAGCGCAGCCCCATCCACGACCACGCCGGCTCGCACTGCGCGGTGCGCGTGCTGGCCGGGGTGGCGACCGAAACGCGATTCGAGATCGCGCCCAACGGCATGGTCTACGCCACCGGTTCCAGCACCCTCGCGCCCGGGCTGACCACCTACTCCGAGGACAGCGACATCCACCAGATCTCCAACCTCCAGGCCGACCAGGCCGATCTGGTCACGCTGCACCTGTATTCGCCGCCGCTGTTGCGGATGCAGTCCTTCTCGCTCCAAGAAACCGAGGCCCACACGTTCTTCGATCCGGTCAACGACGAGTTCGTGGCCGGCGCCGGAATCTGATAGGCTACGCCGTGAGGAACCGCGCGACATGACACGAACCGTGGCCATCATCGGGGGCGGGTTCAGCGGCACGATGGCCGCCGTGAATCTCGTGCGTCTCAGCAGCGGCCCGCTCGACGTCGAGCTGATCAACTGCGATCATCCCCTGGGCCGCGGCGTGGCCTACGGCACGCCCCGCGAAGAGCACCTGCTCAACGTCGCGGCCCGCAACATGTCGGCCGTGCCCGACCATCCGGGCCACTTCCTCGACTGGCTTCGCACGCGGGCCGAATATCGCGACATGCCCGAGCCGCAGTTGCGCGAAACCTACGCTCCGCGCCGCGTCTACGGCGACTACCTGTGCGGGCTGCTGTTGAACTACGCGCGCCCGATCGACGAGCATCAGCCGGCCACGATGCACATTCACCAGGACCAGGCCGTCGACGTCGTGCCGCAGGACGACGGCCGCGTTGAAGTCGCGCTCGAGAGCGGCGCGACCCTCGCCGCCGATCGCGTGCTGTTGGCCACCGGCAACCAGCCGCCGGCGCCGATCTCGGCGAACGGCGGGCCGTTTACGCACGCCGGCTACTGCCCCGACCCGTGGACCGACTGGCGCGCAAAGCTCCCCCCGCCCGACGAAGACGTGATCGTGCTGGGCTCGGGCCTGACGATGGTCGACACCTATCTCACGCTCTGCGAGCTCGGCTGGCCGGGACGCCTGGTCGTCGTGTCGCGCAACGGCATGATTCCCCAGGCCCATTTTCGCGGCATCGAGTATCCCGACTTCCTGCCCGACGATGCCGATCAACTCGGCCTGGCCCGCCTGGTCGAGATTCTCGAGGACCACTGCGCCCGGCTGCGCCGCATCGGCGAGAACCCGGGCATCATCGTCGATCGGCTCCGCCCGCTGACGCAGCGGATCTGGCGGAACTTCTCGCCCGAGGACAAGCGGGCCTTCCTGTCGGATCACGCCGCGCGGTGGAACGTCATCCGCCATCGCATTCCGCAGCCGATCCACCAGCGGATCACCGAGGCCATCACCGACGGCCGCATCCAGGTGATCAAGGGCAACGTCGAGGGCTTGAGCGTCGACGAATCGCGCGTGCGCGTGGCGCTGCGCACGCCGAGGGGCGACGAGCAGACGATCACCGGTGGGCTGGTCATCAACTGCACGGGCCCCAACAGCGGCTTCTCGCGCACCGCCGTCCCCCTGTTTCGCAACCTGATCGAGCGCGGCCTGGTGCGGCCGGACGAGTTGGACATGGGCATCGACGTCGGTCCGGACTTCGCGGCCATCGACGCCGCGGGCGCAAGCTCCGACTTACTATTCGTGATCGGCCCCTTGATGAAGGGCACCCTGTGGGAAACCACCGCCGTGCCCGAGCTGCGCGGCCAGGCCATGCGCGTGGCCCAGCTGCTGGTCGACGAAGTGCCCACCCCCGACCGCGACCTGCGGTTCTCGGTCGAGGAAGAGCACGTGATCGAGTACTACATTTAGCAGGCGGCTGGATGGCGACGCACTGCGATGGGCTGCGACGGCTCACGGAGTGAGCCTGCTACTTTGAAGCACGGCGGGCAAGCCGTCATGTAGCAGGCTCACTCCGTGAGCCGTGAAGCAGAAGCGCCAAAAAACGTTGCCGCGGCATCGATCGTCCAGCGGCGCGCCCTCGCGCGGCGCTCACTGCCCCGGCCGACTCACGGGCGGCTGCAACGGCTCACGGAGTGAGCCTGCTACTCTGAAGCACGGCGGGCGATCGTCATGTAGCAGGCTCACTCCGTGAGCCGTGAAGCAGAAGCGCCAGGAGACGTTGCCGGGCAGACGTCGTCCAGCGGCGCGTTCTCGCGCGGCGCTTACTGCCCCGGCCAACTCACGGGTTCTTTCCCGGCGGCAGTGAACAGCTTGCGGAGCGTGTCGGGGTCGATGTCGAGGGGCAGGAAGTGCGAGGCGCTGTCGGCGGTAAGTGCCAGGAACCCGCTACCGAAATGGCCGCCCAGGCCTGCGGTGGGATGCTCCGGGTCGTAGGCCAGGTCCGCAGGCTGCGTCCAGACGACGGCATGCTCGTCGTCGGCCTCGACCACTTGAATTGTGTTCGACGTGCCATCGATGTACTCGCGAATCGGCCGCCCACGCCCCGCGGGCCAGGCCGTGGCCTCGCCGATGGGCAGCACGACGCAGGTCTTGCCCGGCGGCAGTTCGCCGGTGCCGCCGAGGCGGTAGACGTCGGGCATCCGCTCGACTAGTGGGCGATTGTGTTCGCTGTCCCACGGTTCGTCGAGATGAAACTCCTTATACAGTGCATCGCCATCCTCGAGATACGGCAACAGATGGACGCGCCAGCTCAACAGCGGTTTGCCGTCGGCGTCGCGACTGGCCGCGTCGGGAAAACGTTTGTGGACGTCATGGTAGGTTTGCAGCGCGATGCCGATCTTTCTGAGCTTGTAGACGGCGCGTTGCCGCTCGATAGCCCATAGCGCCATGTTGGTCGCCTGAAGAAACGGATTGTCGGCCGGCGGCAGCTCTTGCAGATCGACCGCCAGCACGATCTTGTCGTTCTCGACCCGCTGATCGAGCACCGAAAGTAGCGCATCCATTTGCACCGGATGAGCGTTGATCTTGCGTACCTTCGCCACGGTGTCGGTTAGAAACGTGCCGATCGTGCCCGCCAGCGCGTTCGCACTTTCAGGCGATTCGGCCTGCATCGTCACTTGCAGCGACTCATCGGGCTTGTAAGCCACCGTGGTCCACGCGGCCCGATCGGCCCACGCCTGCAGCAGCCGGCCCCCCTGCTCTGCCGGCCACCAACGCAACACGGCCGAGAGCACGTGTCGCTGATCGGCCGTCGGCGCCACGACCAGCGCCAGCGGTGCGTCGCCCGCTGCGGCCACCGCCTGTTCGAGCCCCGGCCGCGGCGGATGGTTGCCCGCCAAAGCACGGTCGACCAGCGCCTTCGGGCCCACCAGGCAATAGCGTCCGCCGGCGGCGATCCGCCATCCGCGCTCGGGCAGTCTTATGCCCTGCAACCTGGCCAACGCCTCGGCCTCCTCGGGCGTGTCGAACGGAATGGCACAAAGGGCCTCGATGCCGACTGGCTGGTAAGTCGTGGGCAACCGGTCGGGAAGCTGAACGATCAGGTAGAGGTGACGCACGCCCGCGGCGGTGAGCAGTTTCTGGAACACCTCGTGCCATTGGGTCGTTTGCGAGGATGCCATGATTTCTGGAAAGGCCAGCGACGCGAACGTAGTGGCCGGTCCTTCGGCCGAGATATCGATCCTCACGACGGCCATCGCCGTCTCGTCCATCAGGGCGGCCAGCCCCGCATCGTCGTCGGCAGCGCGAGCCCAACTGCTCGCCATCGTCGCAAACAGCAGCGTGCAGGCGGTCAACAGGTGTCGCATGATTCGATTCCTGGTCAGGCGTGAGATGTCTTCGTGCCGTCGCGTTTACTGACGCACCGTGATTTTGAACTGGGTCTCAGGAATCACCGCTCCCTTTTCGGCCGAGCGGAGCAAAGCCGTCTTGCCCTCGAGCCGGTACTCGAACGGACCGTTCGTCGCCGGATCGTGCGGCACGGGCACTTCGGTGATATCGGCAAGTGCCTCGGGCAGCCGTCCGTCGTGCGCGGCCGCGTACAGTCGCAGCGCCTCGACCACGCGCAGCATGGCCAACTGCTGATCGCCGCGCAGCACGGCCCGATTGGCCGCATTAACCGCCGGCAGCATGAAGTTGGCCAGCGCGGCTTCTGGACGACCTGCCAGCTCGTGAAACCGCTCGTCGATCTGTTCCGCCGCCTGGCGGGTTTCGACGGGAGCATGGCGAGCCCAAACTACTATCTCGTCGAGCAGCTCGCGATAGACCTGCACCCAGCGCAGCATCACAACCTGCAGCGGCTGCATCCCCTCGACCATCTCGCGGTCCATGTCCGACTCGAGCAGTTGCCGCTTGCACACCGGATAGGCCCGTAGCACGATCGGCAGCAGGGCCGCCTGGGCAGGCACCCGCACGTCGACCTGCTTGCCCGAGGCAAGCTCCACTTGAAAGCCGGCGTTCATCCATTCCAGCGACGCCAGGCTGCCCATTTCGCGGGCCATTTCGTCTAGCTGGTCGGAGGTGAGGATCGCCTTGTCCAGCAGATCGGCATAGGGCACCGAGCCTTCGATCCACAGGTCCTCCGACTCGAGGCTGTCGGCCAGGTTTCCGACCGAGGGCGGCAAGCAGGTCAGCGCCCAATAGGCGTTAGGCGAACCCTCCTGGGCAATCCAGTGCTGTACCTCGTCGGCAGCGAGGCCTTGAATCGCGATGCCGACCAGCATGCTGATCAGCGTACCCGATTCGCCCACTCGGCGGGCCATCGTGTACATGTTCTCCAGCGCGAGGCTGGCCGCGGCGTAGTCGCCCTCGAGAATCGCCAGCCGCGCTTCCAGCGCCATCAGGCGGGCCAGGGCGCGCGATTCCTGGATCTCGGGCAAGAGCGTCGCCACCCCTTCGTCGCGCAGCGGCAAGTCCCATGCGGCCGATCGGCGGCGGGCGGCCAGGCGTGCCTCGTCGAGCTCCGTACTGTGCCGCGACAGCGTCTTACGGGCCTCGTCGCGCGGCAATTCTGCAGGCGGCAAGCCGAGCCAGTCGGAGATCTGCACCTGGTCGTTCTTCTCGCGGGGCGTTTGCAGCAGCACGACGATCGCGCGGTAGTACAGGGCCGCCGCGTTCCCCTCGACGAGCTGCCGCTGCGCGGGCGCGAAGCGATACCGCAACAGCGGCTGAGGCGGCCCGGCGGGCGTGACGCTCAGCTTGACGACGCGCAGGTTGTCGTCGGCCGCCAGCGGAGTCGAGGCAATCCACACGGCCAACGCGGCCAGCAAGAAGCGAGCAATCATAATGCGTCTGGCTCCGGAGAAGTGAAGAAGAATGAAACTCGCCTGCAAGCAAACCTTACAACGCCGGCGGCGCGGCCGGCCCGAATCCATCGCGCCGCAAAGCACGATCGCGCCAACGCAACATCGGCGCCCGCTCGAGCCCACGCTCGAGCAACGCGTCGGAGGCCTCTGTCGCATCCGCGGCCCGCGACGCCGTGAGGGATTCTGGCTGCGGACGCACGGTGAGCATGCCCGCCGACTGGTATTGACCGCTGGCCACGGCCAGCAGCCAGGCCCCTTCCTCGTCGATTTCCGGCACAGCCTTCGCCGGCGAATCGCTGGACGGCGCGGGGTCTTCGACCGCCGCGGGCGGCGACGGCTCATGTTGGATTGTCAGCGGCTCAGCCGATTCGCGCTGCTGGGCCACCTGTTCCGGCGCGCCTGCCTGCGGAACGAACCACGGGCGCACCGCCATCAAAACGGCTAGCGACAGCGAAGCGGCCGTGGCCCATTTCCACCCCAGCGAGCCGCGCGCGGCCGACTGCTCGCCCAGGCGGATCATCAGCCGATCGCGATCGATGCGGCTGGCCCGCGGCACCAGCGCCGAGAGCGCCTGCTGGCAATCGTTCAACTCTTCGGGCAGGAGTTCGTCTTGGGACATGCCACACCCAACCTTTCACGCAAGGCGGCCAGGCCGGCCGCGTATCTGCGATGGGCCGCGCTCGAAGAGCAGCCCACCAGTTCGCCGATTTCGCCATAGTTCAATCCGCCCCACAGCCGGGCCACCAGCACCTCGCGCTGCTCGAGCGACAACGCGCCAAGCGCCTCGGCCGCGGCCCGCGCGTCGAGCGCCTCGCCCACGGCCGGCTCGAACCAATCGAGCGGCCGAGCCGCGGCCGACTCGTGGCGCTTCCGCCGGCTCTCGGCCCGGCCGGCGCTGATCGCCCCGCGGCGGACCGCACAGTACAGCCAACCG
The DNA here is from genome assembly GCA_003389325.1 of Planctomycetota bacterium. Classification (GTDB taxonomy): domain Bacteria; phylum Planctomycetota; class Planctomycetia; order Pirellulales; family PALSA-1355; genus LB-PLM-3. The sequence continues at coordinate 19,677 of QQVE01000014.1, read as the reverse complement.
ATCGGGCGCTCGGGCAGCGGCCGCTGCTGGGCCAGTTGCACGATCGCCTCCTGCACGACGTCCTCGGGCGTAGTGCACCACGCCCGAGCGTACAGCTCGAGTGCCGCGGCCTGGGTCTCCAGGACGTGTTGCACCAGCTTCAGGACGGCCTTTTCCATCGATTGGGCGATTGAGCCGCTCGAGTGAACCCGTTCTCTGTAGAGAAGTCGCCCGCCAGAGGCATCTGTCCCGCGCCGCGGGCGGCGGCGCTAGAAAGTTTCTCGCCGCCACGACCGCGATCGCGTCACAGACCTGCGACAGCAGGCCGCCCCGATTATGGCTGCCGCGGCGAGTTTAAGCACCCATTTCGACAATTGTCGAAGGCTGCGTCCCCGTCCGTCCTCGTCCGCTTGTTTTTCTCGAACCTTTCGGCGTTTTGGGGGTCTCTAACCTCGTGACGGTTTCCGTCATTAGCCCCGGCGTCTTCAGCACAGCCCCAACAACGGAGGACCCCTGATGCGAGAGCCCCGAGAAGTCGTGAGGGAATGGGTTCAGGCGATCGACCACTGCGACGCCGACCGCGCAGCGAGCTTGTACCACGAAGCCGCGACCAACCTGCAGGTCGCGATCGGAGTGCCCGCGGTCGGCCGGCAAGCGATCCAGGAAGAGTTGCAGACCTTCTTTACGGCCTTCCCCGACGGCGAGACGCAGCTCGAGAACCTGTTCCAGGACGGCCCCTGGGCGATGGCCGAATGGCGCGGACGCGGCACCTGGAGCGGCGAATTCGCCGGCCTGCCCGCCAACGGCAAGACCTTCGAGATCGAAGGCTGCGGCTTCTTTCACATCGTCGACGGCAAGATCAAGTTCCAGCGCGGCTACTGGGACCGCGCCAGCTTCTTCGAGCAGCTCGGCATTCCCGAGGTTTAGCCAATCTTAAAATGACGTGGCTGTTCCGCGGCCAAGCCTTCGATGACGCCTGCCAGTTGCTCTGGGGAACCTGTTCCGTGCAGGTAGAGAGACAGCAAGTCAGGATCGTCCGGCCGGTCGTTCGTACAGCCGTCGTAATCCACAACCAACGTCGCGTCTTCACAGACAGACACCGCTGCGGCAAGCATCGTCAAGTCTGTCCAGGTTTCCAACCAGTTGAGAATGCAAAAGCTGACTAAGTAGTGCCGGCAAGCTGCCCGGCCTGTCTCGGCCGTTGCATGTTCGTCGGTTCGGGCGCTAGACACCTCGAGGCCCCGAAGGTGCGAATCCAGTGCGCGCACCAGCCGCGCCAAATCGTCGTCCAGCTCAACTTCTCGTCCAAACACATTGACCAAAACCATCGCTAGTGCATCCTACGAGCGTAGCGCCGACATCAGTTACTCGCTGTGTGGTGCGCCGGATCGTCTACGACGTACTCGACGAACTTCGCCAGCCTGTCCGGGTCGCCTGTCCCGTGCAGCTCGACGCGCAGGAACCGCAAATCGTCCGGACGATTCTGGGGGCCATCGTAGCGGAAGCAAAGGTTCCCCTCACATCGCATGAAGGTCGCTGCGGTGAGCATCGTGAGCCCGCGCCAGGCCTCCCACCAGTTGGCAACGCAAAGGCTGACGTAGAACTGGCCGAGCGGTTGTTGTCCGTGCTCGGCGTTTGGACTCTCGTGTCCACCGCAGGAGCTGGTTGTGCTGAGCCCTGGCAGTTGATCGCAAGCGCGCACCAACCGCGCGATGTTGTCATCGAGCTCAACTTCCCCTCCAGACAACTCGACCCGAATCATGGTTCTCACATTCTTCGACAGCAAATTTCTCGTGTCATCTTGCCGCCAGCCAAGCAGAGAGGCCTCATACGGCTTGGCGCCGAAATCTTGTCAGGCTCGTGCCGCAGGACCTTGCTAACTCCTGTCGCTGCACTGAGAGGCGCGCGGGGTATCAGGTTCGCGCAGCGTAACCGTTCGCTTGATGTTTCGCGAGCGCGAACCGGCGCCGTGGCTGTGTCGTCTCCCCAAAAGGTTGATTCGGCCGGTTCCAGCGGCGCGATTCACGGCTGTGGGATCGCCGCCAGCTCTCGCTCGATCGTTTCTCGCAACGTCGCCAGCTCGCGCTGATACACCGGCAGGTCGTCTGCGAAGCCTACGGTTTGAAACAGAATCGTGCCGTCGCGGCCGATCAGATAGGTCCGCGGGATGCCGCTTTCGGCGAAGGCGTGGAACGCTTCGGCATTCGCATCCAGCGCCACCGAAAAGGTGAAACCCCGTTCGGCCAGGAACTCCGCCACGGTTTCCTCGGGCTCGTCCCGATCGATCACCAGCATCGCCACGCGGTCGTCGTTCTCAAGCTCGTGCCACAGTTCCTCCAAATGCGGCAACTCGTGCATGCACGGCCCGCACCAGGTGGCAAACAAGTTCACCAGCACGAGTTTCCCGCGCAAGTCCGACAGCCGCCGCTCCGTGCCGTCGAGCATCACCACTGAGATGTCCGGGGCCGGGTCGCCGAGGTGCGTCTTCCATTCGCGGTTTTCGATCAAGACATATCGATCGAGTGCCGGCACCTGAACGCGGTAGATCAACGCGTAGCTCGCGCCGTACAGCGGCAGGGCGAGCAACAAGTACGCCGCCGGCAGCCACGCGGCCTGCATTCTTGCGCCTGGTGGTCGGTACATCGCCCGAATCAGGAAGATGGCCGAGGCGCACAACGCAACTGGCACGGCTGCCACCAGGAAATCGCTTTGCCAGGCGTAGGGCGCCCGAAAACCAGGCCGTAAGCCCCACGTCGCAGTCGGCAGCAGCACGAGGTGAAATAGCGCGATGGCTGACACGAACGAAGCCGCAAACAGCACCGCACTCGACAGTGCCAGCCGCAGCCTTCGACTGCGCGGCTCGCCGCCCCGACCGATCAGGGCCCACGCCAGGAAGCACAGCGTGCCAAGGGCAAAGCCGACGAAGGCCACTCCCGAACCCAGATACAGCAGTGTCTTGAACGTCATCGTCGGCCCCGCTCAGGCTTCACCACCGCGACATGTTGATACTACCGACTGGCATCTCGTTCGTGTTGTCGATGGACGGGAGAACGGAACGATCCCAACGGCGATGGAGCACGGCTCAATGTTCGGCAAGCTCCGGAAACATTTCCCGCAGATAAGTGTTGAGTTCGTCGAGGGTGATGTTGGCATCGTGCCATTCGAGGTAATCCTGCGCGCGGCGCACGCGCATGCCAGACAACCAGGGATCGGCGTGCGCCAGCGCCTGCTGCCGGCGCCAGAATTCTTTGGCGTCCTCCGGACTCGCCACGGCCCACCGCACCCAAAGGTTCTTCGAGACATCTTCTTCAGCCGGAAACGGCACGGGCGTCAGCCGCGTGGACGCCCCCAACCCCTTGACGTAGTCCCTGCCGGCGCCTGACCATCCGCGTACTCCACTCTTGAACCCCTTGGTGAGCTCCCACCGCGCCTGCTCTTCCGAGACGGGTCCAAGAATGCCGAGCTCGCGGAGCCTCTCGGCAGTGGGGTGGTCGACCGGTTTGCTGCAGCGTTCGCTGTAGATGTTGCCCTCGCAGTATCGCAACCGCAGATTGACGATATCGAACTCGTAGCGTTGCTCAGCCGTCGCCCGACCAAGATAAGATGCCGCCGCTGCAACACAAGCTACGCCGAGCGCGGTGTAAACGGTATAGCGTACTGCTCGCCGTCGCCGCGGCGTGGCCGACAGCCAGCGTGCCAGAAAAGCCTCCTCCATCGTTCCGCCCCCTAGCTAACCAATGGATGGCCGCTATCATCCTTCATCCTAACCGTTCTCACCCGATCGTGGGCGCATATCTTCGCGAACCCAAGCCACTCCCCGCGCGTCTTCCCTTCATTCCCTCGCCGCTTTGCGAGGCACTCGCCCGACGGCGAGCCGGGTGAGGAGGCGACCGCGAGCGAAAAAGAAGGCCGCTGAGGCCAACCTCATCGCCCGCCACGAGAAAACGGCCGCCATCCGCAGCCAGGCCCAAGCTGTCGGCCGACAACCCGACCCTGATGCGTTTGCGCGAGTTGGAGGTGCTCGAAAAGGTCGCCGCCAACAGCAAGCTCAACGTCCTGTTGGGCGACAAGCGCTAGACGGATCAGGTGGTGAACCTGTTGCAACGAAAAGCCCCGGGACCTGGATGGGAGTCGGCCCTCGGGGCATCTTTCTATCGTGCGATGAATCAACCCACAGATGAAACGGTCGAGCAGGAGCAATACACGCATGCCGCTCAACATCCAGGAAGACCACTACTGGCTGTTCGGCCAGGTCTACTCGGTGCTGGCCTTCTTCGCCGCTGATCCGCAAGCGTCCATCTCCCGTCTCGGCGGCGAGCGGATCTTGGTGCCCGACGATCAGTCCAACGAACTGAGCGAAATGCTGCGTGCCATCCTCCACAACTACTCCGGCGCGGCGGACCTTGAAGTGATTCAAGCTGCCACGAAGATCGACCAGATGCTCGGCGAGCGAACCGCGCACGAGAAACTGTTCGATCCCACCTTCTGGACAAACCGCGGCTTCATCCGCCACCCCGACTGGGCCACGATCCGACAGATGTCGCGCGAGTTCCTGCTTCGCTAGCGAAGTCGAAAGATGACCTCGCCCCGCCCTCTTGACTTTCCGCCCCGCCGCCACGATCCTTCTCTGGCCGACGAGGCGCCGCGTCGGCGGCGCTTGGTCGACGAGCACGCTTCGGCCGGCGCAAAGCGCGGCCGCGCGAAATCGCAAACGTGCCGGCTTCGAGGGTTGCCGCGATGGTCACTTATCTACTCGCCCTGGGCTTGGGCGTCGTGGCGGGAATGCGGACAATGATGGCGCCGACCGCCGCGAGTTGGGCGGCGTATCTGGGCTGGCTCGATCTGAGCGGAACCTGGCTGGCCTTTCTTGGCAGCATCTGGACCAGCGTCATCTTTACGGCCCTGGCCCTGCTGGAATTGATCACCGACCAACTGCCCGGCACGCCCAGCCGCACGATACCACCCGCGTTCGCTGCCCGCATCCTCTCGGGCGGTCTCTCGGGCGCGGCCCTGGGGGCCTCGGCCGGATCGACCGGTTCGATGTTTGCTGGACTGCTCTGCGGCATCGTCGGCGCCGTGATCGGCACCCTCGGCGGCCGCGCCTTCCGCGGACGCTTGGCCCAAGCCTTCGGCCAGGACCGCCCGGCCGCCTTCCTCGAAGACGCCGTGGCCATCGTCGCGGCCGCGTTGATCGTAGTCGCGCTGCGGTGAAACAGGTCGACGCTATCGTCACCAGCATCACCGGCGACCTGAGAACGGCACGCCTCACGCACGCGCGGCTTATTTCCCACTGCCAAAGAACCGCCAGGCCGCTCCGAGCAGGATCAGCCATTCGACGGCGGCCAGCGCGTAGGTCGAGGTGGGGATGTCGGCGAATAGCGCGAAGCTGGCCGTGCGGAACACGGCCAGGCAGGCGTGAATCACCAGGCACAACAGCAGCGCGTACGGCAGGTACGACGGCCGCAGCAGCGGCGAAAGAAACGCCAGGCCCAGGGCCAGTTGCAACCCGCCGTACACGACGAGAAACTCGGATTGCCCGGCACCGGGCCGCAGCTCGAAACCCACCGAGCCGGAAGTCTGCCCGGGCCGCACCACGCACCAGGCCGCCAGCGCCACATAGGCGGCGCCTACGATCGCCAGAAAGATCCTGGTAACGAGCATCACACTCCCCTCTTCACCGCCAAGATGATGCCGGTCGCCCAGCACATCTTGGTCACCACCAGATCCTCGCGCGCGTCCAGTTCCGCAACCAGCCGCGCTGCTTTCTCCGCATGCCCCTCGGGCCACGTGGATTGAGGAAGCATGTCGTCGACGACGTACAGGCCGCCCGGGGCGAGCAGCGACAAGGCTTCCTCCAAATGCGTGTACTTGCCGGCCCAGGTATCGGCGAAGATCAGGTCGAAGCTCGACTTGGGCAACTCGGCCAGCACGCACGCGGCGTCGGCCTGGCGGAAGGTCACGCGCGAGTCGTCCCCCAGACACCGCCGGGCAACATCGAGGAACCGCGCATCGTTCTCGATCGACAGCAGCGTGGCGCCTGCATCCATGCCCGCCAACAGCCAAGCGGTGCCCATGCCGGTGCCCGTGCCAATTTCCAGCAATCGTCCGCCGGGCTTGGAAGCGGCCAGCGTGCGCAATAGCGCCCCGGTCAGCGGATCGGAGGCCAGCTTGAAGCCGACCGCGCGCGTGCCGGTTTCCAGGTCAGCCAGAATCACCGGCGGGCGAAGTTGGTGGGTGTCGTCCATGTCCCCAGCATACCGCTATGCGAGGCCTGTCCGCAGATCGCGTTGCCGATCCAGCCGGTCAGATTCAGCACGGTTCCCAGCGGTGACCAGCAGCAATCGCGCCATGGCGGAACCTCATTTCGCGGGCAAATCTTGGAAAGGGCAGCCTCGCTTCGCGGCTCGGCCCCTGTTTTTCGCGAGCGATCGCCCATCCTTGGGCCAGCCCGTGTGCGGCTTTTTCGCCCCCCTGGCCAGCCATCCCCCTACGACTGGAACCCCAACGTGGCAAAAAATGAACGCTTGGGCAGTTAAAGGTTGACCGGCGAGAAGGCCCGATTAGGGTAAATAGATAATCTAAGAAATAAGCGTAAATCGTGCGTGCGCAGCTCCCCGCTGCGCGACGCGGTTGCCCGGAACAGCAGAAGACTCGGAACAGCAGAGAGAGCTCATGACCACTGCCCAGGTAGGGCCTTGTGCCCAGGTATCGTTCGCTCGGATCGCCCGGAAACTCCTTGCGTTTGCGGCGATCGCGCTGGCCGTTCCGGCTGCGGCTCGGGCCGAGATGCTCGAGATTCAACTCGGCGGCGTGGACATCGGCTACGACGGCACCAATATCTTTGACGCAGGCGCCGGCGATCCCGACCCGCTCAACTCGGTCGCGTTTCTGGTCGACGGCGTCCAGGTGGGGAGCGTCCTGACCAGCGACATCACGCTGGACTTGTTCATTCCCGACGTCCTCGACATCGCCGACACGGGCGACGTCGTCGTGAGCGGCGCCGGCGGTTTCTTCGACATCGGCCTGCCGGGGGCCGACTTTCTGGACCTCGATCTGGATGCGGCCACGATTACCTACGTCGATCTGACCACAGTGCAATTCGCTTACGCCGGCTCGGTGGCGGCGATCGACGGGCAGTCGCTCCCCTTCGGCCTCGAAATTGGCGACCCGGTCTCCATCTCGTTCTCGACGCAAATCGACCCGGGCACGCTGGTCACCGCGGGCGGATTCGTCGAGGAGTTCACGGCTTTCGGCACCGGCGAAGTCCGCGGGATCCTCGTGCCCGAGCCGGCCAGCGTTGTGCTGGGCGGGCTGGGTGGCCTGGCCCTGCTGGGTCTCATCTGGCGTCGCCGCAAGTCTGCGTAGTCGCGCCGCCCTGCCCGGCCTGCCACCACGTAGAATCACACTCCAAATCCCCCCGTGGAGCAAATTCCCCGCGAAAATCCCTCGTGCGGCGGGTCTCCCACCAGTATTTCGAGCCCAATGCTTGACGTTTTCGTTTGGCTCGACTATTCTGCCTCGTGCTGTAGTTACACGACCCCGATGGTCTCGACGGGGCGGCATTTGTTGTGTCGTCGGCTGGGTTGAGACAAAGCATCTTTGATTGACAGCGCGTTGCAGTAGCAACGGGGAACGACCGCCTAATGACGAAGCTCCAACCGACGCGGCGCTGCGGAATCTCCGCACCCACCTTGTTCGCGTTTTTGCTGACCGCCGTAATCGCCGCCTTCGCGGCGCCCAGTGCCCAGGCCACACTGCTCGAGATCGAACTCGGCGGCGTGAATATTGGATTCGACGGCGACGATATCTTTGACGACGGTGCGTTCGATCCGGACACGCTCAACTCCGTCGCATTTCTGGTCGACGGCTCCATGGTCGGCAGCGTGCTGACCACGGACATCACTCTCGACCTGTTCATTCCCGACGTGCCGGCCATCGCCGACACCGGTGCGATCGTAGTCAGCGCGCCTGGCGGCTTTTTTAATCTGGGCCTACCCGGGGCCGACTTCCTCGACCTCGATCTGGGTGCCGCGACGGTCACCTACATCGACCTGACCACGGTCCAGTTCAGCTTCGGTGGATCGGTCGCCGCGATTGCCGGTCAATCGCTTCCCTTCGGACTCGTCATCGGCGAGCCGGTCTCAGTGTCGTTTTCGACGCAGATCCTTCCCGGCACGCTGGTCACCGCCGGCGGCTTCGTCGAGGAGTTTTCCGCGTCGGGAACCGGCGAGATCCGCGGCGTGCCCGAGCCTGCGAGCATCGTGCTGGCCGCGGCCGGTGCCTTTGCCCTGGCGGGTATCGTGTGGCGCCGCCGCCGCACGAGCTAACCTGGTCGCCTCGGCCGCACGTCCGGTCCGGCACACCGCACCGCTGCCCTCTTCCGGCGCTTGAGCCTCCGTGCTCTTTGCTACTGCGCACTGCGCCATGCTTGATCGACCGCGTGTCGATCGTCAACCGCCCACGCGCTCAAACGTCAGGCCCGGGTCGTTCGCCGGGGCGCCGCTGAGCACGAACTGCCACTTGTCCGGTCCCAGCGAGGTGACCGAACCGGCCATCGTTCCCTGGTCGGCACTCACCAGTGCCAGCGCATCGCTGGTCGCATCGAGCTGACCTTGCAGGTCGATCGTGGGCTGGCCGGACTGCTCGGCCTTCCAGGTGAACTGCGAGTCGTCCGTAATCGACAGATCGATCGTCGCGTCGCCGGCCTTGGCCCGCCACGTCCCGACCAGGTCGGTCTCGGGCGTCTCCCCCCCGGCTGCTGCCGGTTGCGGAGGCGTGGCCGGCGCGGCAGGCGTCGCCGCCGGAGCAGGCACCGCGTCAGGATCGAGCGCCGCGAGCATCCGCTTGGCGGTCGTGTCCTCGGGCTGATCCTTGACCACCACCTTCAAGGCGTCGACCGCCGCGTCCTTCGAGCCGATCACCAGGTACTGATACGCCAGCACGAAGTACGCCGCGGCATCGTCGGGATGCTCGCCGCAAAAGCCTTCGAGCTTGCGCAGTTGGGTCTGGTAGTCGTCGACGTTGCCGTACAGGCTGCTCATCGTCGTCCAGTCCATGCCGGGCGCCGACGACAGGAACGAGTTAAGCGCCGCGGCGGAAGCCTGGTAGTCGCCCAGCGCGAACAGTGTCACCGCGCGCACCTCGTGAATCACCGGGTCGCCCGGCAGCTTCTTAAGCGCTTGGTTGAGCAGATCGAGCGCCCCGCGGTAGTCGCCCGACTTGAACTTGGCCAGCCCCTGGTCGAACAACTCCGTGGCCTGCTGGGTCGCGGGGTCCTGCTCCGCTTCGTCCGTGGCCGTGGCCGTGGCATCGCCCGTGGCGGCGTCGGCCGAGCTATCGACGTAGTTGTTCACCACGACTGGCTGCGAATAGTCGTACGGCACGCCGGCGCTTTCGACGTAGTAGGGATTGTAGTAGCCGGTGCCGTAGCCCCAGCCGCTGGTGAGCGAGCCGAGTCCCCAGCCGACCGCGCCCCAAGCGAGCGGCGCATACCAGTTGCTACCCCAGTAGCCGGTCCAGCAGCCGTTGTACCAACCGTAGTGCGGGCGGATGCAGTTGTTGTGCCAGTTGCCGGCCCAACCCCCGCCCCAGCCCCAGCCGGGTCGATTCCAATTGCCGTTGTCCCAGCCCGGCCGATTGCCGACGATGTTCCCGCTGCCAATATTGATGTCGTTGCCGATGTTGATGTTGCCGCCGCCGGGACGTCCGGGTCGATCGCCAGGTCGCCCGGGCCGATCGCCGCCGCCGCCAATCACCGGACGGTCTCCACCGCCCGGTCGCCCGGGGCGATCCCCACCGCCGCCGATCACCGGCCGGTCTCCACCGCCGGGTCGGCCAGGCCGATCTCCACCGCCGGGGCGCCCGGGACGGTCACCTCCGCCGAGACCGGGTCGATCGCCACCAGCACCCGGTCGATCGCCGATACCGGGGCGATCGCCGCCGCCGGGAAGGACCCCGGGGCGTGTGCTGGGCCGGTCGACGTTGCCCAGGCTCGGACGGTCGCCCCCACCGGGACGGTTGCCGATGCTCGGGCGATCGCCGCCGCCGGGCCGATTGCCAATCGAAGGACGCTCGCCGCCGCCGGGACGATTCCCGAGGCTGGGGCGATCCCCGCCGGGACGCGGCGCCGGTCGCGTCGCATCGCCGGGCGGGTTGCCGATGCTGGGTCGATTGTTGCCGCCGCCGGGACGCGGTGCCGGCCGGCTGGCCACGCCGCCGCTGGGTAGCGACGGACGCGTGGGTCGCACGTTCGAGGGCGGGCGCGAGGCCGGCCGATTGCCGAGGCTCGGTCCGCTGGGCCGCGTGCTCGGCCGCGAAGCGCTCGGCCGGCCGCCGCCGGAAGGATGAAAACCCGTCGAGGGCCGCGAGCCGCCACTGGGGCGCGTGGCGTGGCCCATCGAAGGCCGACTTGCGCTGGGTCGCGACTGGGGCCGCGGCATCGAGCGGCCGCCGCCACCGTGACTCATCGAGGGCCGACCGCCACCGCCGCCCACGCGGCCCATAGAAGGCCGCCCGCCTCCGCGCCCGCCGCCTCCGCGTCCGCCGCGGGCCTCGACGCTGGGCGACCCTGCCACAAGTAAACCAATCGCCACCGCCCAGGCCATTCCCGTCTTGCAAAACTTCTTCATCTCGAACTCTCCTTACGCCAGGGGCGGCAGTCTAATTGCCCGCGGCCGGGGGGCGCCGCGCGACGGTGATTTCGAAGTCGGGTTCCAACACGCCGCCCACGATGCGGTCGGTGCCTGCGATCGTGTAATGGTCGTCATCGGTGGGCGTAATGGTCAGCGTGGCGGTCGAGGTGCTGCCGTCGGGATTGACCGACGACGACTTCACCACCACCGAGCCGTCGTCGACGATCGTCCAATCGCCCTCGGCAAAGCCGCCGTCGGCATCGAACAGCCAGGCGCGGATCTTGCCCTTCGCCGGATCCCAGCCCAGCCGCTGCGTCGACTTGCGCTCGACGCCCTCGGGCGTGGTGAAATTGAACTCGCCCAGCAGATAGTTCCTATCGTCCGACCAGCGGTACGAGACGGCCACCTTGCCGTCGGTGCCCTCGTTCACCCAGTCGCCCACCAGCCAGGCCAGCGGCTGCAGGTAGTCGTGCGGCGTCGGCACGGGATCGTCGACAAAATCGCGGAACGAGGCCAGCCGCCACTGTCCCTCGTCGGCCTTGGCCCACACGGCGATGTAGCGGAAACGCGACTGGACGTCGCCTTCGGCGCTCGACATCGTGCGCGTGCCCTCCTCGATCGCCACCGGCCCCACCAGGCGGATGCTCTCGACGTCGAGGCTCAACTTCGCGCCGGGAAAGCGCTCGAAGAACGCGGTCAGCAGGCTCTTGATCTCGGCCTGTCCCTTGTAAACGACACCTTCCTCGTCGATCAGCTCGCCCTGAGGCATGAACATGCCCACCACCTCGTCGACCTGGGCGGCGTTGAACGATTTCTCGCGTTTCTCAGCGTTCTTGCGCACCGCGTCGACCGCGGCGGCTTCCTGGCACACGGCCGGAGCAGCCCAGCCCGCCACGGCCATCCAACCCACCAGACACAAAACACGCATGCGACCAGTCATGGGACGGTCCTCACAGCTTAGAGGGACGTTTGTCGGAGAAAGCGGCGCGCGCTTCAGCGCCGCGCGGCCGCATCGATCGGTTGACTTCGTCAGTGGCTCGCCTGGAAAACGCAGAACGCGAAAAAGGAAATCATGCACGGCGGCACTTGCATTAATATAGCTCTCTGGCGGCCGAGAGAACCGCGGCGAATCGTTTTTATCCGAAAATTCACACCGCGGCGCGCGGCTCGGCGCTCCCCCGCGGGAACGCAACCAGGAGCCCAGCCGCTCGTGCGCACCCGCCCTCGGATCGGCGGAAGTGAATGGATGCCGCGTCGCCGACTCTCGCCCGGACGCGTCGCCGTGATAAACTGTGTCTTTCACAACCAGGTCTTGTCGCGAACAGGCAGTTCCCTAGATGAAACCGATCACCTTCTCCTGCACCAGCACGCTCGACCTGCCGCCGCAAGCCATTGTCGAGCGGATTCTCGACATGTCGAACTGGCCCGAGTTCCAGGGCTACGGCATGCTGCCGGGCATCAAACATGCCGAGTTCGAAGTACGCACGCCCGAGCTCGTCGGCACGCGGATTCGCGTGGAAAACACCGACGGCTCGCGACACGTCGAGCAAATTGTCGCGTGGCAGCCGGGCGAACGACTGACGCTGCACCTGCAAGAGTTCTCGCCGCCGGTGTCGCGCCTGGCCGAGCGCTTCGAGGAGACGTGGGAGTTCGACGTGCGCGACAGCACCACGCACGTGACGCGCGCGTTTCGCGTGCACCCCAAGAGCGCGCTCACCTGGCCGATGATGTGGCTCGTGTCGCGGATGCTCAAGAAAGCCATCGACAAGCACCTCGAGCAGATGCGCGCCGAAGCAGCAAGCGTATAAGCGCGGCACATGAATGTGCCGGCTAATGCACGATTTCCATTAGCCGACACATTCATGTGCCGCGCGTCAAAACAGCACCCACCACAGCAATCCAAACAGCGCAAGAACCGCCCCCAGCACGATCCACCACGGCTTGCTCCCCGGCGGCGAATCCTCGGCCGAAATATACTGCTCGCAATACGGACAACGCTGCGCGTCCTCGTGAATCTCGCGCTTGCAGTACGGGCAGGCGACCGTCGGCTCGTCCTCCTCCTCGCCGTACGGCTCGCCGTCGTAGTCGTGCTCGTACAAGTCGTCGTCGTGCTCGTCCATGCGTTCCTTTCGCCGGTTTCTCAAGCCGTGAGCGTGCCCAGAGCCTAAACCAACGCGCCCCAGCGGGCAAAGCCTGTATCTCGGCCCGCGGCGTGGGTAGACTCTGGGATAAGCCAACCAACTTGCCGCGTGCAACCGCGGTGGGCGGCGGTTGCTCGGCACATGAATGTGCCGGCTAACGGGCCTGCCAACCTCGTCCTAGCGGAGGATCCTCATGGCCAATTCCCCCGGCGAATCGTCGCGCCCCTCGCGTCGCCATTTTCTGCAGACGTCGTCGGCGGCGCTGGCGGCCGCATCGCTCACGTCGCTGGCGCAGCCCGTGCACGCGGCCGGCGACGAGACGCTAAGAATCGCGCTGGTGGGCTGCGGCAATCGCGGCACCGGCGCCGCGGCCAATGCCCTGCAGACCGCAGGCCCCCTCAAGCTCTGGGCCATGGCCGACGCGTTCGAGGACCGCCTGGCCGGCAGCCTGGGCATTCTGCAAAAAGGCGGACGCGCCTCCGGCGGAGCCGTGCCCACCAGTGTCGCCAAGCGCGTCGACGTGCCGAAGGATCGCCAGTTCGTCGGGCTCGATGCCTACCGGCAGGCCATCGACGCCTGCGACGTCGTGCTGATCTGCGCACCGCCCGGCTTTCGGGCCGACCATTTCGAATACGCCGTCGCCCAGGGCAAGCACGTGTTCATGGAAAAGCCCGTGGCCACCGACCCGGCCGGCGTGCGGCGCGTGCTGGCCGCGGCGAAAGCAGCGCGCGACAAGGATCTCAAGGTCGGCGTCGGCTTGCAGCGGCATCACGACGTGAAATATCGCGAGACGATCCAGCGGCTGCAGGACGGCGCCATCGGCGACCTGCACACGCTGCGGGCCTACTGGAACGGCGGCACGATCAAGCGCCCCGTCGACCGTGCCGATCTCACCGAAATGCAGTACCAGGTGCGCAACTGGTACTTTTTCACCTGGCTCAGCGGCGATCACATCGTCGAGCAGCACGTGCACAACCTCGACGTCTGCAACTGGCTCATGAACGGCCATCCGGTGTCGGCCGTGGGCATGGGCGGACGGCTGATGCGTACCGGCAAGGACTACGGCGACATCTTCGATCACCATGCCGTGGAATACACCTATGCCGACGGCACGAAGATGTTTGGCTATTGCCGCCAGATGCCCGGCTGCGAGCCGCTGGTGGGCGAGTTTGCCACCGGCACGCGCGGCACGGCCGACGTCGGCAAGTATCGTATCGAGGCCGGCGACAACGCGTGGCACTATCCCCGCACGCGCCGCAACCGCGGGTCGAAGTACGCGGCCGACAGCCCCTACCAGGTCGAGCACGACGTGCTGTTCGCGGCCATTCGCTCGGGCACGCCGCACAACGAAGCCGAAACCGGCGCCGAGGCCACGATGACCGCCATCCTGGGACGCATGGCCACCTATACCGGCCGCACCGTCACCTGGGACGAAGGCTTTGCCAGCCAGTGTGTGCTGACGCCCGAGACCATGGCCGGCTGGGACACCGCGCCCCGCAAGCTCCCCGACAGCGACGGCCTGTACCGCCTGCCCATGCCCGGCATCGACCGCGAAGTGTAGCCAACTGCACCCGGAGTCCACCCGCTATGCATCGCCGCACGTTTCTGCGCACCGCCGCCGCCGCCGCGGGCCTCGCCCTGCTGCCCTCTGCCAGCCTTCGCGCCGCCGAGTCGTCGACGTTCACGCTCAACTACGCGCCGCATTTCGGCATGTTTCGCCACTCGGCCGGCAAAGACCTGGTGGCGCAGCTCGACTTTGCCGCCGACCGGGGCTTTCGATCCTGGGAAGACAACGGCATGAAGAGCCGCCCGGTGGCCGATCAACAGCGCGTGGCCTCGGCCATGGAGCGGCTCGGCATGCAGATGGGCGTGATCTCGTGCACGCGCGGCACCAGCGACAAGCTCACCTTCACGAGCGAAGACAAGGACGTCCGCGACGGCGTGGTCGAGGGAATCAAGAGCGTGGTCGACGTCGCCAAGCGCGTGCGGGCCACGTGGCTCACCGCGGTGCTGGGCGACGTGAACCCCAAGCTCGAGCCCGAGTACCAGACGGTGCTGGCGGTCGATTTGCTCAACCGCTGCTGCGACGTGCTGGAGCCGCACGGGCTGGTGATGGTGATGGAGCCGTTGAACCACTGGACCAACCATCCCGGCAAGTTCCTGGTGCGTTCGCCACAGGCGTTCGCCCTCTGCAAGGCGGTAAACCGCCCCTCGTGCAAGATCCTGTTCGACATCTATCACCAGCAGGTGAGCGAAGGCAACCTGATCGCGAACATCGATCGCTGTTGGGACGAGATTGCTTACTTCCAGATCGGCGACAACCCCGGCCGCCACGAACCCGGCACCGGCGAGATCCACTACGCCAACGTGCTTGAGCATTTGCACCAGCGCGGCTACACGGGGATTCTCGGCATGGAGCACGGGAATGCGCGCCCCGGTGCCGCGGGGGAGATGGCCGTGATCGAAGCGTATCGCGCGGTCGATCCCCATTAGCCGACACATTCATGTGTCGCGCGTCGGTCGTAGCGGTGTGCGCTCGACACATGAATGTGTCGGCTAAAGCATTCGCGTATCGGCCGGTTTCTACCGTTCGCCGGCACATTCATGTGCCGAGCGACGGCACAATCCAACGGCCGGCGACGCATGAATGTGTCGGCGGCGTTTTTTCTGCTATACTCCGAGGCCGGCGTAGGATCTGCGGCCCAGGAAACCCCGGCGGAGGAAGCTCATGGCCAAAGAAACGTTCGACCGTAGCAAACCCCACGTCAACATCGGCGCGCATTACGTCGACATTCACGACACGGCCGGCAGCCTCACCATCGCCGGCAGCGGCTCGACCACCGAGGGCAATCCGCCCGAGAGCGTGTTGCTCACCTTCGCGGCTCCGGCCTCCAGCTCGCTTGAATCGGCGGCGGTCGCCTACCCCTTCTTCGACAACGAATTCGAGTTCGATCCCACGGCCAAGGGCCTGGTCGAATCGCTCGACTTCCAGTTGGACGTGCTCCCCTCGGTGATCGACGGCCCGGGCCAAATCCACGTAACCCTTGCGCTCTATCAAGACGAGTTCTTCGTTGCCCGCGGCGCTGGCGAGTCGATCAGTCCCGGCAGCTCCTGGGTTCCGATCGACGGCAGCGGACTGCTGGCCTCGGACTTCACGCCCGTCGGCGGCGGCCCGGGACGTCCCGACTTCAGCCAGCCGTTCCAGTTCGGCTATGCGTTGAGCGCCGACTACGCGATCGACGGCCTCGATGCCGAGGTGTACGTCGACAACATGACGGTGGAAGTGACGTTCGTCCCCGAGCCGAGTTCGCTGGTGCTGGCGCTTGTGCTGGGAGTTTCCCTGCTCTGGTACCGTTTGCGGCCGCGCACGACACATGAATGTGTCGGCTAAGGAACTTCGCGTCCCGGCCGTTTCGCACATTGGCCGGCACATTCATGTGCCGAGCGTATGCGCTGCAAACGGAGTTCGGCCATTCTTTTGCGGGAAAGAATGGCCTAGGATTGTAGAGCGGTTCACGCACCCTGATACGCTTACGAGGATTTCGCATGCGCCCCCGATCGCCTGGCCTGTTGCTGTTGGTTTTGCTGTTGTCCCCCGCGAGCGTCCGCGCCGCCGAGCCGCTTTCGCTCGACGCGATGTTCGAGATGAAGCGGATCGCCTCGCCGGACATTAGCCCCGACGGCAAGCTCGTGGCCTACGCCCAGGGCGAGGTGAGCCTGAAGGAGAACAACTCGACTTCGCGCATCTGGCTCGCCCCCACCGGCGACGGAGCACCGCGCCGCCTCACCGGCGGGCCCAAGCACGACACCAGCCCCCGCTTCAGCCCCGACGGCCGCCAGGTGCTGTTCCAGTCCGATCGCTCGGGCGACCACCAACTGTGGATCATCGATCTCGAAGGGGGCGAAGCGCGGCAACTCACTTCGATCGCCACCGAAGCGTCGAACGGTCTCTGGTCGCCCGACGGCAAATGGGTGGCCTTCGTCTCGGCCGTGTATCCCGAGTACTCGAACCTGCCGTACGCCAAGAGCAACGCCGCGAACAAAAAGCGCATCGCGGAGATCAAGAAGAACCCGGTCAAGGCCCGCGTGTTCGACAAGCTGTTCTACCGGCATTGGGACTCCTGGGTGGAAGGCAAGCGGCAGCACCTGTTCGTCGTGCCGGCCGTCGGCGGCGAGCCGCGCGACGTGACGCCGGGCGACTGGGACGCCTATCCCACGTCGTCGACCTTCTCGGCCGGCGAAGACTTCTGCTTCTCGCCCGATAGCCAGGCCCTGCTGTTCACCGCTCCGCCACTGGAAGACGAAGCCTGGAGCACGAACCACGACATCTACCGCGTAGCGATCGAAGGCGACGGCCCGCCGGTGAACCTCACCTCGGCCAACCAAGCCGCCGACAGCGGTCCGCAGTTCAGCCCCAACGGCAAGCACATCGCCTACCGCATGCAGGAGAAGGCCGGCTACGAGGCCGACCGCTGGCAGTTGATGCTGATGCCCGCCGGCGGCGGCGAAGCGAAGAGCCTCACGGCCGAGGTGGATCTCTCGGTCGCCTCGTTCGTCTGGGCCGACGACGACACGATCTACTTCTCGGCCGAAAAGGACGCCGGCTGGCCGATCATCAAGCCTTCCCCCGGCGACGGCAAGGTGAGCGAGCTCGTCTCGGGCGGCTCGTTCGGCTCGGCCACCGTGAGCGACGACGGCAAATTGATGGCCTGCCGCCGCTCGACGCTCAACGCGCCGGCCGAAGTCGTGGTGGTCGACCCGGAGGGCCAGTGGCGCGACATCACCCACGCCAACCAGAAGCTGCTGGCGGGCATCGAGATGCACGAGCCCGAAAGCGTCACGGTCTCTGGCGCCGGCGGCACGCCCATGCAGATGTGGATCATCCGGCCGCCGGGCTTCACGCCCGAGCGGAAGTGGCCGCTGGTCTACCTTGTGCATGGCGGACCGCAAGGCGCGTGGGACGACTCGTGGAGCTATCGCTGGAACCCGCAACTGTGGGCCGCGCAAGGCTACGTCGTGGCGCTGCCCAATCCGCGCGGCAGCACGGGCTTTGGCCAGCAGTACGTCGACGAGATCTCAGGCGACTGGGGCGGCAAGGTTTTCGAGGACCTGATGGCCGGCGTGGCCTATCTCGAAAAGCTGCCCTACGTCGACACCGACCGCATGGCCGCGGCCGGGGCCTCGTTCGGCGGCTACATGATGAACTGGTTCGAGGGCCACACCGACAAGTTCAAGACGCTGATCACGCACTGCGGCGTGTACAACTTCGACAGCATGTACGCCACCACCGACGAGCTGTGGTTCGACGAGTGGGAGCACGGCGGCCCGCCCTGGGGCAACCGCGAAAGCTACGAAAAGTTCTCGCCGCACCTGTTCGCCGAGAACTTCAAGACGCCGATGCTGATCATCCATAACGACCAGGACTTCCGCGTGCCCGTCGCCGAAGGCTACCAGCTCTTCACCACCTTGCAGCGCCTGGGCATCCCCAGCAAGATGATCAACTTCCCCGACGAAGGCCACTGGGTGCTCAAACCCGCCAACAGCGCATTCTGGCACCGCGAAGTGTTCGACTGGCTGAAGGAGTACGTCCCGCCGGGAGGACGGTAACAGCGCGGCGTTGCGTTGCGCCGGGACATGGCGCTCGACACATGAATGTGTCGGCCAGCGGGAAAACGCCTGGCTCCGGTGCGCGCACGTTCGCCGACACATTCATGTGTCGCTTCCGGCCGCACGCCGCCGCGGCTATTCCTGCCGCGACTCGGCCGGTTTCGCTGCCGTCTGCGGCGCGTCGACCAGCGTCGGCGTCACCACGTACAGCGTCTGCACTTGCTCGTGTGTAAACGCATCGCACGCCCCCGAAGTGCAGCGTCGCACGTCGCCGCCGATAATGGCCGTCTGACCCAGTTCCATTTCGAAGCCAGTGTCGAGAGACCGAACGCGCACGCCGGGCACCTCGTTGTCGCCCTCGCGTACGCTGTATGCCGGATCGAGCTCGGTGACCGTCGGGCGAATCTTGAGCTGCACGCGATTGCCCTCGGTCAGCACCGCCAGCGCATGCAGCTCCGTGCCGTACTGCTTGAACTCGATGTGCATCTTGTTGTCGCGCACCGTGGGCACGGGAAACTCGCCGCCGACGGCATACGACACCGGAAGCCCGCTTTGCGCCACAACCGTGGGCACTGCCAGCACGCGCACCACGCCTTCGCGCTCGAGCGCTTCGAGCAAGGACGCGAAACCGTTGCCGGGCACGAGAGCTGTGCTTGACTTGTCGACCGAGTTCTTCGTGCCGTCCGTCTCGCACGTGCCGCCCTTGCACGCCTTGCCGCTGGAGCCCAGCGGTGCGAACGCGAAGCCAAGTTTCTTCATTTCCGACAGCGACGCTTCGACGATCTTCACTTCGAGCATCACCTGGCGCGGTGAGCGACCGGGTGCGTTCTCGCCCTCCGGCTCGCCCGCGACGGCGGCGACCGACAAGAACAACGTCAAGCAGCACGCGATCAGCGGACGCATTGCAGACCTCCGTGAAAGGGGAACGCCGACGAAGGAAACATGCCGAGAACTGGAATACGGCACTCGGCACATAAATGTGCCGGCTAAAGGAGTAGTACTCGGTGTCGCGACGTCAGCGTTCAGCCGGCACATTCATATGCCGCACCGATCCCGCCGCGCGGCCAGCGTTTAGCCGGCACATTCATATGCCGAGCCGATCCCGCCGCGACGTCAGCGTTTAGCCGGCACATTCATGTGCCGAGCCGATCCCGCCGCGCGGCCGGCACTTCACCGGCACGTGTGCCGCGCCGAACACCACGTCCACCAAATCCTAAAGGGTGAAGCTATGAAAAGGGAGGTCGCGTCGCGTTTGGGGAGTCCTTGAATGCGTGGTAAACCGGTGTAGACCCAGTTTCCACAAAAGGAGCATTCCCATG
>QQVE01000064.1 GCA_003389325.1 Planctomycetota bacterium | reverse complement strand
CGCAGGTAGTTGATCACCGGCACCCGGACCCAGCTCGACTCTTCGTCAGAGGTCTTGAACAGCTCGACCAGGCGATCGACGACCGACCAGTCCTCCCACCGCGCCAGATCGGGGATCACCAGGTCGGCCAGTTTCGGACGGTCGAGCATCATCCGCAGACCCACCAGCAATCGCTCGCGGGGGATGATGTCTTCCTCGGTGCCGTGAAACCGCAGGGCCATGATCGTGGCGTAGGTGTCGGTGTACTCGGCGTCCTCGTTCTTCAGGAACAGCTCCTCGACCAGCGGCATGCCCTCGGGACCCTTGAGCGTGAGGTAGGCCGCCACCAGCGCGTCGAGCGCGCCCTTGGTCTGGCGGTCTTTCGACTTGATCATCTCTTCCAGCAGCGGAATGTCCTGCTTGCGGTTGGCCGCGCCCAGCATCGTCAGGTACAGCCGGCGGCGGCTCACGGGAATCTCGGGGCTCTGGACCCACTCGATCAGCTTGTCGTGATGCATGCGGTCGGCCAGGCCCAGCACGTCGGAGTAGGGGGCCTTGGCAAACTCGTCGTACGCATCGCGGGCCAGCATGTCGTCGTCGTCTTCCAGATACTCCTGGAAGAACACCAGCCGGTCGGGACCGTCCTTGGGCAGGTCCATCGTCTTGGTCACGTAGTCGACGCCGCGCTTCGTCATCGCGATTGGCGTGCTCCAGTTGATCGTGGGCGGATCGATGCCCATCACCAGAAACTTGGTACCGACCGGGCTGTCGCCAAAGTACACGGCCTCGATCTCGCGCTTCTTGCCGAGTTCTTGTTCGCCCTTGAGCACCTGGACGACCTTGAACTTGGCCTTGGCTACGTCGAGCGAGTTTTCGTCCGACGGCGGCGGGGCTTCGGTCATCTCGGCGATGACGGCCACCTGCGAGCCGGCGATCTCTTCGCTGAAGGTGAGCGACACGGCACTGCAAAACGGACAGGCCACGGCCCAGGCACCCCAGGCGGCCAGGCCCACGGTGGCCGCGAGGGCCGCTAGTGTCGTGGCGAATCCAAATCGCGACTTGGCAGTCATGTTCTGGGTCCTTGCATCTAAGGTGTAGGGCGGCCGGGGCGATGCCAGCGCGGGCAAGTTACGGCGTCTTAGGGCGTTGCGCTTAGGGCCTTAGCCACGTCCGTACGGTAGGCAGCCAGCGCCGGGAGGTATCCGACCACAGCGGCCAGCGCGATCAGCCCTGGTATTATAACCAACTCAAAGGGGACGAACTCAAAGAAGCCGATGGAAACGCCCGTTTGAGCGGCGATCCAGGGGCTCAACAGGGCGATCAGTCCGTGCCCGATCACCCAGCCCGCTACGCCGCCGGCTAAACTCAGCAGAATCGATTCCAGCAGCACCAGCAGCATCACCGTTTGCCGCCCCGCGCCCAGAGCGCGCATCACGGCGATCTCGTGCTGCCGCTCGGCCATCGAGTTGTAAATGCTCACCAGGATGCCGATCCCCGAGACGACGACGATCATCACCGTCAGCACGAGCAGCACGATCCGTAGCGGATCGACGAACGTGGTGAACAGCGTGCTCATTTCGCGGATCGGCAGCACGGCCTGAGCCGTGGGCCCCTCGTTGATGCTCCTCATCAGCATCGGCGCCGTCAGCTCGGGCGGGCCACCAAAACCGGCCGTGAGCACCAGCACGCCGGTCACCTCCCGCTCTTCCAGCGGAATCGGCTCGTGCGAATGCCCGTGGTGATGATCGTGCTCGTCGTGGGCATGATCCCCATGGGCATGCTCGTCGTGTGCATGCTCCTCGTGGCCGTGGGCGTGGGCGTGATCCGCTTCGGCGTGTTCGTGCTCGTGGCCTGCCTCGGGATGTTCGTGGGCGTGCTCCTCGCCGTCGGCATGCTCATGTTCGTGGTCGTGATCTTCGCCCTCGGCATGCTTGTGATCGGCGTGGTCCTCACCCTCGGCGTACTCGTGCTCGTGCTCTTCGGCTTCGGCAGAACCGGCGGCGGCCTTCTTCTCCTCGCTATGCTCGGGCGACTCTTTCTGTTCGCCTTCGGCATGCTCGTGATCGGCGTGGTCCTCGCCTTCAGGGTGTTCGTGAGCGTGTTCTTCGCCCTCGGCGTGCGAATGCTTCTCCCCTTCGGGATGCTCGTGTTCGTGCGCTTCGCCTGCGGCGTGTTCGTGTTCGCCTTCGGCATGCGAGTCGGCGGCGGCGTGTTCTTCGGTGGTCGCCTTTTCGTCGCGGTGCTCGGGAATGAGGTAAAAGCCTTCCATGTTGATAAACAGCGCGCGGTCGTTCGGCGTACCGGTGCTGTCGAGCACGCCGCGAATCGTGAACTTCTCCTCGTGCACGTGGGCCTCGGGGCCGCCGCTGTGCGAAGGCTGAAACGTGTCGCCCACGCGCAACCCCGTCTCCCGGGCCACGGTGGCTCCGATCACCGCGCCGAAGTCGTCATCGTCGGTGTAGTTCTTGCCTTGGGAGAACGTGTACCGGTTACCGCCGTAGTCGAGCTCGTTGAAGAACGCCGGCGTCGTGCCGATCACGCGATAGTTCTCGTACGTATCGCCCAGGCAGATCGGAATCGCCTTGTCCACGTAAGGGCTCTCGGTCAACTGCTGGTAGTACGTGTAGGGAATGTTTTCCACCGGGCGGGCCAAGTAGTAGACGGTGTTGAGCACCAGGTCGAGCCGGCCGCCCTTGGCTCCCACGACTACGTTGTAGCCCAGCGACGAGTTGTTCAGGAACGAGTTGTTCAACACGCCGTAGATGATCAGCACGGCCACCACGAGCATCACGCCCAGCGCCATCGAAAAGCCGGTCAGGCTCGAGGCCAGCCCCCGCTGCTGAATGCTGCGCCAGGCAATCTTCCACAGGCTCATACGCGGTGTTTCCCTTAGACGGCGGCCACGGCTTGATTGAATTCTTCCAGACGCTCGACCCGGTCAAACTGCTCGGATACCTCGGGCGTGTGCGTCACCAGCAGCATGGCCACGTTCTCTTCCCGGCACGTTTCGCGGATCAGGTCGACGATCTGCTGCTGGTGCCCCGAGTCCACGTTGGCCGTGGGCTCGTCGGCCAACAGCAGCTTCGGACGATTCGCTAGCGCCCGGGCCACGGCCACGCGCTGCTGCTCGCCGACCGACAGGGCCCCGGGGCGATGGTTCATGCGGTGCTTGAGCTCCACGCGTTCCAGCAGCCGGCGGGCTCGCGCCGTATCGGTGCTGCGGCCGGCGAACGTCATGCCCAGCAGCACGTTCTCAAGCGCCGTAAAGCCGGACAGCAGGTTGAACGTTTGGAAGACGTAGCCGATCTTGTCGGCCCGAAAGCGGTCGCGACCCGATTCGCTCAGCCGGGTGATGTCCGTGCCGTCGATCTGCACCAGCCCCGAATCGGGACGGCTGATGCCGGCGATGACGTGCAGCAGCGT
The DNA here is from genome assembly GCA_003389325.1 of Planctomycetota bacterium. Taxonomy (GTDB): domain Bacteria; phylum Planctomycetota; class Planctomycetia; order Pirellulales; family PALSA-1355; genus LB-PLM-3. The sequence goes on along the minus strand of QQVE01000064.1, from coordinate 42,066 downwards.
CGTCTTGCCGCAGCCGCTCTTGCCCATCAGCACGGCCTGCTCGCCGGCGCCGAGGTGAAATTCGCGGATGTTCAGAATCGGCAGCGGGCTGCCGTCGGGCTCGCGATAGGTTTTTTTGACGTCCTTCAGTACCAGCATGGTGCGGCCGCTCCGGGACGTAGCGATGGTCGGCAAGGTGGGCAGAGAAAGCGCCCAATGCGTTTAATCGTATTAGGTTATCGCAAAGTCACAAGGCCAACTCCAGCCCCGATCCGGCGGAGAATCGCGATATTCGCCCCCGACGTGCCGCGCACGCTCGGGCGCACTTCGCCCGGGGCCGATACTCGTCTCTACGAGCGTCCCCCCGGCGAGGTTCGCCGCGGGGCTGTGCTGGCACTGACTTTAGGCCAGCGTGCGGTCGGGCGATCGCGGCGGCACCAGGGCGTCGGCCTCGATCTCGATCATCATCGCCGGATCGATCAGCCGCGAAATCTGCACCATGCTGGTGGCCGGTCGAACACGCGCGAAAAACTCGCCGTGGGCCCGGCCATACTCCTCCCACCGCTCGATATCCGTGACGAACATTCGCGTTCGCACCACGTCGGCCAATTGCACGCCGGCCTGGTTCAAAGCCCGTTCGACGTTCTTGAGCGTCTGCACCGCCTGGGCATAGGCGTCGCCGGGACTGACGACGTGTCCCTGCGCATCGATCGGCGTGCAGCCGGAAACGAAAACCCGGTCGCCCACCCGCACGGCGCGCGAATAGCCGACCAGCGGCTCCCACTTCGTGCCGGAGGAGATATTCTGCCGCTCGGCCATGGTTTAGCCTCGGCGCAGGGCCCGGTCGATGTCGCGCTGCATCGACTTCTTTTTCAGCGCGTCGCGCTTGTCGTACAGTTTCTTTCCCTTGCAAATGCCCAATAGCACCTTGGCCTTGCCTTCCTTGAAGTACATCTTCAAGGGCACCAGCGTCAGGCCCGTTTCGTAGGCCTTGCCGGCAAACTTGCGGATCTCGCGGCGGTGCAGCAGCAGCTTGCGCGGGCGGCGGCGGTTGTGGTTGAACTGGTTGGCCTCGACGTATTCGGCGATGTCGCAGCCTACGAGCCACACCTCGCCGTCCTTGACGCGGCCGTAGGCCTCGTCGAGCGAGATCGTGCCCCTGCGCAGGCTCTTCACTTCGCTGCCGACCAGCACGATGCCGCACTCGAGCGTGTCGATCACGTTGTATTCGTGCCGGGCCTTGCGGTTCTGCGCGATCACGCGCTGGTTGTCGTGCTCGCGGTCGACGTCAGGTTTTTTCTTCGATTTCGCCATGCTGGTAAGAACGCGCTGCGGCTTGCCGGGTTCGGCCGGCCGATGAACGAATAGCCCCTCCGCCTCGCGTGCCGAACGGGGCCCATCGACGCGCCGCGCCGAAGTGCGATAATATTGTATACACGATCGATCCTGAAGCCGCCCAGCCGTAACGGCCGCTGGGCAGAGGAAGAACCGCATGAGTAGCGTGCTGCCGATTGTCACTCCCAGCGAGCCGCCGGAGCGTTTGCCGCGCTGGCTGAAGAAGAATCTGCCGCTGGGCAACGGCAATCATTTCACGGCCCGGCTCGTCGAAGAGCTGAATTTGGAGACCGTGTGCGAAAGCGCCAAGTGCCCCAATCGCATGGAGTGCTGGTCGCAGCGCACCGCCACGTTCATGATCCTGGGCAACGTCTGCACGCGCCCTTGCGGCTTCTGCTCGGTGCCCAAGGGCAAGACCGAGGCGCTCGAGCTCGACGAGCCGGCGCGCGTGGCCGAGGCGGCCGAGCGGCTGGGGCTGCGGCACGTGGTGATCACTTCGGTCACCCGCGACGACCTGGCCGACGGCGGGGCCGAGCATTTCTATCGCAGCGTGCTGGCCGTGCGCGAGCGCACCGGCGCCACGGTTGAAGTTCTCACGCCCGATTTTCTCGGCAAGCCGGGGGCGCTTGAGCGCGTCGTGGAGGCGGCGCCCGAGGTGTTCAACCACAACACCGAGACCGTGCCGCGGCTCTATCGCGAAGTGCGCGGCCGCAAGAGCGACTATCGCTGGACGCTCGAGCTGCTCGGCCGCGTCAAGCAACTGAATCCAGCCCTCAAGACCAAGAGCGGCCTGATGCTCGGCCTCGGCGAAACCCACGAAGAACTGTTCGACACGCTGGCCGACCTGGTCGACGCGGGCGTCGACTTTCTCACGCTCGGCCAGTATCTCCGCCCCACGCCGGCACACCTGCCCGTGGTGCGCTACCTGCCGCCGGAAGAGTTCGACGAGCTCGGCGAAGCAGCCCGGCGCATGGGCTTCGCCCAGGTGGCCAGCGGCCCCTTCGTGCGCTCAAGCTACCACGCCCGCGAGATGGCCGAGGCGCTCTAAAGGGTCTGATCTCCGGCACCTGCTAGATCAGTTCGGCAAACGGTCGAAGCTGTGCGACTGTCCGCGGAAGCCCTTGAGCGTCCAGCGTGGTCAGGTATTCGTCGGGAGTCTTGGCTGGACGCTTGAGGCTGGCGCGATGATTCCTGGCGGCACGGCAAACAAGCGATTCCGACCGGCCGAATTGGTGGACCAGGAAGTCGTCGGGGTGCTCCGCTTCGAGGTCGTACTTGCTCAATTCCGTCGCTGGAAAATCTTTGAGATTGAACGTAACGATTGTGGCTGCACCAGCAACGATTGCTGCGGCAACCACGTGCCGATCGTGGTCATCAGGCAAGTGGATCGAAGGAACCAATTCTTCGTAGTCGGTCACAAGGCAGTCACGCACGTGTTTGTCCATTAATTCCTGCGTACGATCCAATTGCCGTTGCGTCAGATCCGGCCGGTTCTCCAGAAGTTTTCGTTTCCATTCATCATGGATTTTCTGCGTCCATTTCGCCCTGAACAGGTCCGTCAACGCCAATTGCATCAAGAAATCTCTCAGAGGCGCTGGATACAGAACACAGGCGTCGTAGACAACTGTGAGACTGGCCACCGCTAGTATCCCATGCCGAGATCCTGTGCCTGAGCTGCCAGTTCTTCAAGAACCTTGAGCCGATCAGCGTCGACCTTTCTCTTGTAGTTCATCAGATCGCTGAGCAAGACCCGGCGATGTGTGCCAACCATCTTGCACGGAAGCTCGCTCTCTTCGATCAGCTTGATGACGAACGGCCGAGAGACGTTGAGAATCTCCGCGGCTTGTTGCGTGGTCAGTTCGGCGTGAACGGGGATCAGGGTGAGCGCATTGCCCTGCGCCATCTGATTCAGAATATCTAACAGCAGACGGAACGCCGGAAGCGGCAGCGTTACCTCTGCTGTTTCCGGATTTTCGCCATCGGACTTTACCTCGAGTCGAACGTCGGGGTGCCGGTCGGCGAAACGAGCCAGGGCCTGGCTGGAACGGCGCGCCAAATCGGCGTCCTCTCTTGTGGGGGAAATCGTCCCCGAATTCTCTGCGACCGCCATGGCGTCCTCCTCGTGTCGAAAGTCCCTCTTATCATCATAGCATGCAAACGAAACAAATGAAACATACGCAATATTCGCATATCGTCGTAAACATAGGCTTAGCATCGTAAACAGCCGGTACTACCTGCCGAGAATCACGCCGGACACGGTCTATCCCCGTGCATCACCCGGTTTGCCCATCGCCCGACCGCGACGTAGGGTTGCGAGGATTCTCGCGGTCCGTTTCTTTGGGTCGCCCGAGCATTTCCACTCACGCTGCTCCTTTCTCGCGGAGGTCACACATGGGCTGGGGACATTGGCTGCTGCTGGACGACGTCAGCCATCAGCGCGATCTGTCGGCGACGATCGCCGAGTTGGGGATCCTGCAGCAGCGGCTCAACAAGACGGCCCTGGGCCAGGCTTCGGTGGCCGACGAGCTGCGGCGGCTCACGGCCGAGAACAACGAGCTCAAGCTCTACGTGGCCACGGTGTTTCGCCTGCTGCTCGATAAGCAGATCGTCAACCTCGAAGAGCTCGAGTCGCTGGTGACCGCCATCGACCGCGAAGACGGCGCCGAAGACGGCCGCCACCGCGGCCCCGTGCTGACCAGCTAAGCGGCACGATTCCCGCCCCACAACATGGGTGGTTAATGGTACGTCACCTCGACGGTTAGCATGGGGAAGACGGGTAGCCATTTGCAGCCCGTCGTTCTCCGCGAGGTTCCCGTGCCACCTGCCCCACCCCCGGTGCCCTCCTCGAACGTCGACCGGCTCAGCGCCGCGGTGGAGCATCCGTCGCTCGAGGTGGTCCGCCAGGCGGGCCCGCTCGTGCTGCTGCCGATGGCGGCATTGCTGTTCGTGCCGACCGAGTGGCCGCGCTGGGCATTGATGTGGACGCTGGCAGTTTCCGTATATGCCGGCTGCAAGTGGGCCACGTGGTGGCCACAGCGCCATCGCGCCGCCGCGCCCTGGCGTCACGCGGCGTACCTGCTCGCCTGGGTCGGAATGGATGCCCGGGCGTTCCTTGCACACGGCGTTCCCGAGGCCCTGCGACCCCGTCCGTTCGATTGGTGGTTTGCCGCCGCGAAGACGGCGTTCGGCGCGGCGCTGTTGGCCTGGGCCGTGGGCATGGGGTCGAACGTTCCGCCGCTGGCGCGCGGCTGGCTCGGATTGGTTGGCATCGCGATGACGCTGCACTTTGGCTTGATCGACCTACTGTCGCTCTTCTGGCGACGTGCCGGCGTGTTTGCCCGGCCGCTGATGAACTGGCCGCCGCTGGCCCGCAGCCTGGCCGGATTCTGGGGCCGCCGCTGGAACACTGCCTTTCGCGACGTCGTGCATCAGCTCGTGTTTCGCCCGCTGGTGGGTCGCACGGGCGGGCGCGCCGCGATGGCGGCCGTGTTCGTCGTCAGCGGACTGGTACACGACCTGGTCATCTCCATTTCGGCCGGTGCCGCCTACGGCGCGCCGACCCTTTACTTTCTCATTCAGGCCGCCGCGGCGCTGCTGGAGCGCGCGCACTGGGGTGTCCGGCTCGGCCTGGGACACGGCTGGCGCGGTTGGGCGTTCACGGCCTGCGCCGTTGTGGCCCCGCTGCCGCTGCTGTTTCCCGAACCGTTCGTGCTGCGGGTCGTGGTGCCGATGCTCGATGCAATGAGGATCGCCTGATGAACGTCACACTCGCAGGCGCGCTGTTCGCAGTGGGGCTGGGCCAACTCAGCGTGCTGATCGCTTCGGCGCTGGTGCCGGTGCGCTTGAACTGGCGGCGCGAGTTCCAAGCCCTCTCGCCGCTGCATCGGCAAATGTACTGGGTCTACGGCGGCTACGTCGTCCTCTCGATCGTCGCCCTGGGCACCATCACGCTCACCCAGAGCGGCGAGTTGGCCGCCGGCGGCAGCCTGGCCCGGGCATTCTGCGTCTACGCCGCCGTGTTCTGGGGAATCCGCCTGGCGCTGCAAGCCGTGCTCGACGTGCGCGAGCATCTCACCACCTGGTGGCTTCGGGCCGGCTACTACGCGCTCACCGTGCTGTTTGCCACCTTCACGGTCGTGTTCGCCTGGGCCGCGGTGGCGTAGCAGGTCGGTGATGTCTGCACATCGACAGCGGTAACTCGTGCTGGGAATTGTCGCCGCGGCGTGCTACAAACGCGTCGGCTCTACCCGTTTCGATTGTTCCACGGAATGCGAATGTCGGGCGCGGATCACGACAATCGAGGCTTACTCGACGCACTGCTCGGCGACGGTCGCCCGCCGCTGCTGCTGGTGGGCCTGTGCCTGTTGCTGGCCGGAGCGTTCGCCCTGTTTCAGTCGGCCACCGGCCACTTTCTGCCGCACGACGTCGACTTTCTGGGCATGCAGCCCGAGGAGTTGTGCTCGCTCAACGAGTGCCGCATCGTGCACTTCATGTTTCACGACCGCGTATCGTTCGGCGGCGCGCTCGTGGCCATCGGCGCGCTCTACTTGTGGCTCGCCGAGTTTCCGTTACGCGCGCGGCGGGCCTGGAGCTGGTGGCTGTTTCTAGTCAGCGGTGCCGTCGGCTTCGGCAGCTTCCTGGCCTACCTGGGCTACGGCTATCTCGACACGTGGCACGGCATCGCCACGCTCGCATTGCTGCCATGTTTCGTTGCTGGCCTGCTGCGTTCCTATCCCACGCTGGCCGGGCCCCACAGCGCCACCACGCTGCTCAAGCCGGCTGTCGAAGTTCCTTGGTTCTCGCAGTTCGGTCTGGGACGCGGATTGCTCATGGGTGCCGCGATCGGGCTCGTCTGCGCCGGAGCCACGATCATGACGGTGGGCATGACCACGGTGTTCGTGCCCCAGGATCTCAACTACATGGACATGAGCTATGCCGAGATCGACGCGGTGAATCCCAACCTCGTGCCCCTGATCGCGCACGACCGCGCCGGCTTCGGCGGCGGCGTGGGCTGTTGCGGCACGATCATGTTGGCGTGCGTCTGGTGCGCCCAGCCGTCGCGCAGCCTCTGGCAGGTGCTCGCCTTTTCTGGACTGGTCGGCTTCGGCACCGCGATCGGCATCCATCCGCTGATCGGATACAACGACCTGGTGCACCTCGCGCCGGCAATTCTGGGTGCAGCGGTCTATGCCGCGGGGCTGGCGCTTGCGTATCCACGGATGCACGCTTGATTCGTGTCCGATGCGCAGCGCCGGCTCGACTCGCGCGAACACGTGCCAAGCCGCAAGCGCGTCCGCGTCGCTTCGCGGCTTAGCAGACCCTCACCCGATCAACGATCCTCCGCCTTCGTCAGCTCGAAGGTGGCGAACAGCCGGCCGTCGATGTCGTAGGCTTTGAACACGATCGTGCGGCCGTGGATGGCGGCGTAGCAGTAGTGGAAGGCCCGCTCGAAGTGCAGGTTGAACCAGGTGCGCTGCGGCGCGGCCGATTCGAGACCGCCCCGCCGCCGCCGCTGGTGATGTAACGCACGCCCTGCTTCGCGTTGACCGCCATCGCGAAGATCGGCCAGGTCCGCTCGTAGTAGTGGATGTGGCCGTTGAAGGCGATGTCCACGCCGTGCTTCTCGTACAGCGGAATCAGCTTCTGGGCATTCGTATCGCCGTAGGTGAAGTTCTTGTCTTCGGCCCCGCGTTCGTGGTCGCCGTAGTCGTTCTCTTCGGAGCTGAAGCACGGATGGTGATGGCAGGTGAACTTCCACGTGGCCTGCGACTCGGCCAGCTCTTTTTCCAGCCACTCGTACTGCGGCGAACCGGGCTTCAGCGAGCGATTGCTGTCGACCATGAAGAATTGGGCGTTGCCGTACGTGAACGTGTAGTGGTACTCGGGCTTGGGCAGCGCGAAGTAGTCGTAGTACCAGTGCGAGTCGCGCTCGTGGTTGCCGATCACCGGAAAGGTGGGCACGCGCGACATCAACACCGAACTGGGCCCGAACAGGTGCTCGAGCCACTGGTGCTTGGCGAATCCGTCGTCGACCAGGTCGCCGCAGTGCAACAGGAAGTCGGGCCGCCGCGAATAAGCCCCCTCGGCACAGCGCCTTGTCACTTCCGGATTGCGCTGCGTGTCGCCGATTACTGCAAACGCCCAGGGCATGTCGTCTTTCGGCGCCGTGCGAAACGAATACAACTCGCTTCGCAGCTCTTCGCCCGCCTCGTCGACGCAAACCACGCGATAGAAATACCGCGTCATCGGCTTCAGACCCTCGAGCTTCACCTCGCTGATCAGGCTGGCCGCGTCGGCCTGGGCCTTGTTCTCCAGCGGCTGCACCTCGGCATACTCGACGTGCATCTTCGTGGGGCGCGACGTCTCGCACATCACGATAATCGAATCCTGCGTGGCAAATTGCAGATACGGGTCCACCAGAAACACGAGGTCGTTCTCGGGCGACTCGCGATACGCCAGCAGGTTGCGGTTCGTCTCGGCCACCCGGCCGATCTCCTCGCCGTCGAGTGCTCGGGCGTAAGCCTTCAGCTCGAACAGGGCGCCTTCCAGATGATGCTTGCGCTTTCCGCCGCTTGAGCGAGCGCCCACGAGATACTCGGCCTCCTCGGGATAGGCGATGTCGCCGGCTGGCGCGTCGGACTCGGCTTCGAGCCGCCCATTGACGTACAGCCGCATCGCCCGTCCATCGTAGGTCCCCACGACGTAATACCAGCAGCGTTTTTCAATCGACGACTCGGCCGTCAGAAACGTCATGGTCGGCGGCGCTTTTTCATCCTCGCCGGTAGTGGCCAGCGTGAACACAAACGCCCCGTCGTAGAAACCCAGCGACCAGCCGCGCGGATCGCGCCGTTCGATCTCGGCATAGTTGACGATCGAGCCGCGCTCGATCGCGTCGTCCAGCCGCACCCAGGCCGCCACGGTGAAGGCCCGCTTCGGCAAATGCTTGCGGGCTTCGACCCCATCGCCCGCCAGTCTCAGGCACTCCTTGCCGGTGAACAGCAGCCCGTCGGTCGGTCCGCAGGAGACGACCTTCGGTGAACCCGTGACCTGGGCCATGACCTGGTGCGACTTGTCGGGCCAGACGCCGTTTTGAATGTCGTGCGTGCCGACCGCAAAGTGATACAGCAAGTCGCGCTCGTCGTGATCCGGATGTGCCACGGCGGCACCGCCCACGAGCAGCGCGGCGGACATGACCCAGCTAACCATCAGGAATCTCCAGCAAAGCGAAGGCGTGAGGGCGTTGGCGGGGCAGCGGATCGCAGCCGCGTCCGCCGGTGATGCCCAGTTGAACCTCGGGCCGGGGGCGATGCAAGTGGGCGTCGCCGCATGAGGACGATCTTCACCCACCGGCCAGGGAAAACTATCGCGAAAGCTCCAGCGTACCCCATAGGCTGGGGTCGGAAGCATACGGGAACTCGTCGCCGACGCTGAAACATTGCAGCCCCAGCTCGCGATCGAACACCGCGTAGGTGAAGCCCAGCCGCGGATGATCGACCGGATTGAAACCCGTGAGCGCGTCGGTCGGGATCAACGCCGACAGCACGTAGCCGTCGACCCGCTTCTCGTTGTGGATCTTCAACTGCCCGGGCCGCACGGGGTTGGCATTCTCCCGCGCGCGATCCACCAGCAACTGGTCGGCCACGGGCTGCTCGTAGCTGCGGCCCGCGCCGCCGGGCAGAAACACGAAGCGGTGGCAAAAGCGGCTCGCGCGGTGAATGTTGTGCGTGTCGCGCGTGTCGATCCAGATCTGCAGCGAGTCGCTGTCTTCCAGCCGGGTTTCGCGGCACCAGCAGGGTTGCCGCTTGTTTTCCACCCGCATGCTGAACGCCAGCGCGTGCTCGTTCCAGGCCCCGCGCACGTCCGCAAACGGCCGATCGCCGTCCAGTTCCTGCAGCATCGGCAGACGACACTCGGCCGGCAGCTCGCCCAGCGATTGCGCCGACAGCGACGCCTCGTACCGTAGCGGCGCGGCAAAGCGAAACAGAAATCGTGTCGGCAGCAGTTGCGTGCTCATCGACTCACTCCGGCAAATTGCTTGGGCCGCTGGCCGAGGCTCTTATAGTGCTCGTCCAGAAAACGCGCCAGGTCGCCGCGGTGCAGGTCTTCGCTGGTGCGGAACCGCAACCGCACCAGGTCGCGCTCGGGCCCGCCCTGGAATTCGCGATCGGCGCCAATGTCCTTCACCCTGCCCAGCGCGAATTGGCCCTTGGGCCCGGTGAGCGTCAACTCCAGCCAGGGCAGCCGCTTGGTGTGAATCGTGGCCCACGGCTCCCGCTGGCCCTCGACAAACACGTGCACCAGTTGCTGGTTGTTCCACAGGAACTGCCCGCGCGGCGCGGTCTCTTTGAGCGCCTCGCACAATTCCTCGAGTACGTCCACGTCCCACTGCGGCGTCTTGCCCGGCGGAAAACCCTTCCGCGAAAAGTGCCACTTCTGACCCAGCACCTTCCAGGGCATCACGTCCTCGGGCTTCTGACGCACCCGGGTGGTAAACGTTTCGTAACCGGCGATCGCCTCGTCGACAAACTTCCAGAACTCCGGCGTGTCGATCTCGGCAAGCTCATGCACCTGCAACTGCACCTCTTGGAACGGGCTGCGCAGGTTCTTGCACTTCACCCGCGGCTCGTTGCCGTAGACCGGCAGATCGTGCAGATCGTTGAGCGGCTTCAGCTTCAGCCGCGCGATCAGCTCGTCGCGCTTGAACGTGTTCTTGGCCACGCGAAACTTCAGCTTCAACAGCCATTCCTCGCCGGTGATGGCGTGCAGGAACCAGCCCTCGCTCTTGGTCTGCGACGTGATTTCGACGATCGTGCGGGCGTTCCAGTTGGTGGGCGCGAACTGATCCGACTGCTCGATGCGATCGACGATCCGTTCGAGAATGCGCCCGTCCCACCGGCAGGGCTGCCCCTTGCGACCCACGCGGTCCTGCGTGTGCCAGCGGCGGCCGCCCGCTTCCCAAGGCATGCTCGCGTCCTTGCCCACCTCGGCGATGTCGATGTCCCCCTCACGCTCCGACTGCTCGGCCGCGAAGTCGAACACCTTGCGCTTTGCCCGTGGGCTTTCGGCCAGCACCTCGGCCAGCACTTCGCCCGTGTACGAGCGCAGCGAGCCATTGCTCTGCGAGTAGGCCACCACGTCTTCGGGCGTGCCGCAGGTGACGATGTATCCGCCGCCGTCGCCGGCCTCGGGCCCCATGTCGAGGACCCAGTCGGCCGTCTTGATCACGTCGACGTTGTGCTCGATCACCACCACGCTGTTGCCCAGGTCCACCAGCCGGTTGAGCACGTCGAGCAGCTTCGAGATGTCTTCGAAGTGCAGCCCGGTGGTCGGCTCGTCGAGCAGGTACAGCGTGCGGCCCGTGTCGGGGCGCGAGAGCTCGGCGGCTAGTTTCACGCGTTGCGCCTCGCCGCCGGAAAGCGTGGGCGCGGCCTGGCCCAGCGTCAGGTAGTCGAGCCCCACGTCGCACAGCGTTTGCAGCGTGCGGCGGATCTTGGGAATGTTGGCAAACAGTTCCACGGCCTTACCGCACGACATGTCCAACACGTCGGCAATCGACTGCCCGTGAAACGTCACCGCCAGCGTCTCGGGATTGTAGCGCTTGCCGCGACAGGTTTCGCACTCGACCCACACGTCGGGCAGGAAGTGCATTTCGATGCAGATCTGGCCGTTGCCTTCGCAATCGTCGCAGCGGCCGCCCGGCACGTTGAAGCTGAACCGTCGCGGCGTGTAGCCGCGCAAGCGTGCCTCGGGCAATTGGGCGTACAACGAACGAATCTGTTCGAACACGCCGGTGTACGTGGCCGGGTTCGACGTGGGCGTCTGGCCCAGCGGCTGCTGATCGACGCGAATCACCTTGTTGATCTGCTCGATGCCGCGCAGCTTGTCGTGCCGCCCGGGCGACGTGTTGGCTCGATGCAGCGTGCGGGCCAGGGCGTTGTACAGCACGTCCTCGACCAGCGAGCTCTTGCCGCTGCCGCTCACCCCGGTCACCACCGACAGGCAGCCCAGCGGGATGGGAGCGGTCACGTTGCGCAGGTTGTTGTGCCGCGCGCCGACCACTTCCAGCCAGCCGCCCGGCGCATCGGGCAATTCGCTTGCCGAGGAGGGCAGGGCAGGGGGGGCATTCTTTCCGCTGGCGGCCTTGCCCTTTTTGGTCGTTTTCTTCTTCCGCGCCTTGCCATTCTTGTCGTTCGCTTCGGCCCATTGCGAGAGGATCGGCATCCGGCGATTCGTCGGCACCGGAATCGCCTTCTTGCCCGAGAGGTACGGCCCCGTGACCGAAGCGCGTTTACGGGCCACTTGTCCCGGCGTGCCGCGGGCCACGATCTCGCCCCCGCCGTCGCCGGCCGCGGGACCAAAGTCGAGCAGTTGATCGGCCGCTTCGACCACCTCGCGATCGTGTTCCACCACCAGCAGCGTGTTGCCCAGGTCGCGCAGCTTTTCGAGCGCTCCCAACAGCCGGCGATTGTCGCGCGGGTGAAGTCCGATCGTGGGCTCGTCGAGCACATACAACACGCCGCACAATCCGCTGCCCACCTGGCTGGCCAGGCGAATCCGCTGGGCTTCGCCGCCGGAGAGCGTCGGCGCCGGCCGGCCCAAGGTCAGGTATTCGAGCCCTACGTCGACCAGGAACCGCAACCGGCTGGCGACTTCGCGCACCAGCTCGCCGGCAATCTTCCGCTCCCGCGCGTCGAGCTGCCACGACTCGAAACGCGTTACCAGGTCGCCCAGCGGCAGGCGGCACAAGTCGTCGATCGTGCGCCCGTGCAGCCGCACCGCCGAAGCATCGTCGCGCAACCGGCTGCCGCCGCAAGTGGAGCATTCGACCTCGCCGACGAATTGTTCCCACTTGCTCCGCAGCGCCGGCGAAAGCCGCGCGGCCTCTTCCAGCGCGGGGTAGAGTCCCTTGAACTGAAAGCGGAACAGCGGCGGCCCGGAACGCTTTTTGTCGACGTGCACGTCGATCCACTCGTCGCCGGTGCCGTGAAACACCACGCGCCGCTGCTTGGCCGTGAGTTGATCGAACGGCACGTCGAGCGGCACGCCCGACTGCCGGGCCAGCGCTTCGAGCATCGCCTGAAACATCGGCGGGCTGGCCGTGGGCCACAGCCCCACCGCGCCCTCGGCCAGCGTCAGCTTCGGATCGCGCAGTAGCGCCGCCGGGTCGGCCCCGGTCTGCGTGCCCAATCCCTCGCAGGCCGGGCACCAGCCGAGCGAACTGTTGAACGAAAAGCTGTGCGGCGTCAGGCGCTCGAAACTGCGGCCACACTTGTCGCAGGCCAAGTGCTGGCTGTGCACTTCGGTCCGCCACTTGGGCTCGGGCACTTCGGCATCCGGATAGGCCACGTGCAGCACGCCACCGCCCAGCGACAGGCCTGCTTCGACCGTCTCGGCAATGCGGCTGCGCGACTCTTGCTTGACGCTCACCCGATCGAGCACGACCTCAACCGTGTGCTTGCGGCGGCGATCGATCTGCGGCGGCTCGTCTACCGAATAGGTCTGCCCATCGACGCGCATGCGGATGTAGCCGCGCGAGCGAATGTCGAGCCACAGGTTTTCGTACTTCTCGCCGACCTCGACTTGCAGCGGAGCCATCAGGTACAGCTTCGTCCCCTCGGGCTCGGCCAGGATCTTGTCGACGATCTCGTCGGAAGTTTGCGTGCCGATGGGAATGTCGCAGGCCGGGCAGTAAGGCGTGCCCAGCCGGGCCATCAGAATTCGGACGTAGTCGTAGATCTCGGTCACCGTGCCGACCGTCGAGCGGGGCGTGTGCCCCATGTGTTTCTGCTCGATGGCGATCGCCGGTGACAGCCCCTCGATGTGATCCAGCGCCGGCTTCTGCATCTGCCCCACGAACTGTCGGGCATAGGCGCTCAGGCTCTCGACGTAGCGGCGCTGGCCCTCGGCATAGATCGTGTCCATGGCCAGCGAGCTCTTGCCGCTGCCGCTCATGCCGCAGCAGACCGTGGTGCGGTCGCGCGGGATCTCGACGTCGAGCCCCTTGAGGTTGTGCTGCTTCGCCCCGCGCACGCGAATCGACTTGCTGGCCGCGGCCGTGCGGCGCTTCTTCGCGGCCGGGGCCTTCTTGCCGTTCTGCAGGATCGAGTCGCGATTGATGTGCGCCGCCAGCGCCCGGCCGGTGTGCGATTGCTTGTTGGCGGCCACCTCGGCCGGAGTGCCCGTGGCCACGATTCGCCCGCCGCCGGCGCCCCCCTCGGGTCCCAGGTCGATGATCCAGTCGGCCGTCTTGATCACGTCGAGGTTGTGCTCCACGACCAGCACCGTGTTGCCGGCGTCGACGAAGTCGTGCAGCACCTTGAGCAGCAGCTTGATATCGGCGAAGTGCAAGCCCGTGGTCGGCTCATCGAGCAGGTACAGCGTCTGCCCTGTGCTCTTCTTCACCAGTTCGCGGGCCAGCTTGATCCGCTGGGCCTCGCCGCCGGAGAGCGTGGGCGAAGGCTGGCCCAGCTTCAAGTAGTCGAGCCCTACGTCGTGCAGCGTTTGCAGCTTGTGCCGCACCTTGGGAATGTTTTCAAAGTGTTCGAGCGCCTGCTGCACGTCCATCTCCAGCACGTCGGCGATGCTCTTGCCCTTGAACCGCACTTGCAGCGTTTCGCGATTGAAACGATGCCCCTCGCACACCGGGCACGTGACCCAGACGTCGGCCAGAAAGTCCATCTCGAGCTTGTTCGAGCCGTTGCCTTCGCAGGCCTCGCACCGACCGCCCGAGACGTTGAAGCTGAACCGGCCCGGCTTGTAGCCGCGCGTGCGCGATTCGGGCAGCTTGGTGAACAGATCGCGAATCTCGTCGAACAGCTTGATGTACGTCGCCGGGTTCGAGCGCGGCGTGCGTCCGATGGGCGACTGATCGATGGCGATCAGCTTGTCGAGGTGTTCGAGGCCCTCGATCCGCTCATGCTTGCCCGGCTCGCCTTCGCCGTGATTGAGATCGCGCCTGAGTGCCTCCACCAGGATATCGCCGACCAGCGAGCTCTTTCCCGAACCGGAAACGCCGGTAATGCACACTAGCGTGCCCAGCGGGATCTCGACGTCGACGTTCTTGAGATTGTTGTGCTCGGCGCCGACGATCTTCAGCCACGCGTCGCCGGTGGGGCGCGGCTTTTCGGGCACCTCGATCTGCAGCTTGCCGGAGAGATACTGCCCGGTCAGGCTGCGCGGGCTCTTGGCGATCTCGGCCGCTTTGCCGCTGGCCACCACTTCGCCGCCGCGCACGCCGGGCCCGGGGCCGAAGTCGATGATGTGGTCGGCCGCGCGCATCGTGTCTTCGTCGTGCTCGACCACCACCACGGTGTTGCCCAGGTCGCGCAATTGCGTCAGCGTGTCGAGCAGGCGGTCGTTATCGCGCGGGTGCAGGCCGATCGAGGGCTCGTCGAGAATGTAGAGCACGCCCGCCAGTCCGCAACCGATTTGCCCGGCCAGGCGAATCCGCTGCGATTCGCCGCCCGAGAGCGTCGGCGCAGTGCGATCGAGCGTCAGGTAGTCGAGCCCCACGTTGCTCAGGAAACCGAGCCGCCCGCGAATCTCCTTGAGCACTTCGGTGGCGATCACCGCCCGGGTGGCGTCCATTTCCAACTCGGTGAAGAAGTCGATCGCATCGCACACCGGCAGGGCGCACACTTCCGGCAGCGAGCGCTTTGCCTGCTCGGCAAACGCCGGGTGTCGCGTAGTGATCGTGACGGCACGCGCCTGCGGGTTGAGCCGTTGGCCCTCGCAGTCCTCGCACTCCATCACGTGCATGTATTTTTCGAGCTGCCGCAACTGCATCTTGCTTTGCGAATTGCGGTACTTGTCGAGCAGGTCGGGAATCAGGCCCTCGAAGTGCCCGCCGTACTTATGTCCCGACGAGCCGCCCCGCCAGGTAAAGGTGATGTGCTGTTCGCCGGTGCCCCAGAGCCAGAAGTCCTTGAGCTGCTTATCGAGATCCTGCCAGGGCGTATCGAGCATTGTGCCCTTGGGCAGATCGTGCTTGCGCTCGACGGTATCGGCCACGCCCTGGTAGATGTGTCGCTTCCAGCGCCCCAGGTCGCGCCACGCGCCCAGCAGCTCGAAGGCCCCTTGCTTGAACGACAACGAGGCATCGGGCACCAACAGCGCCGGATCGAAGCTGTACAATTCGCCAAGCCCGTCGCAGTACTCGCACATGCCCTGCGGGCTATTGAAGCTGAACAACTGCGGGCTGGGCGGCTCGAAGCTCAAACCGCAGTGCGTGCAGGCGTAGTGCGCCGAAAGCTGCAAGTCGTCCGCCGTGGCATCGCTGGCTGCGGAGCGCTTCTTGCCCGTGCGACGAGCGCGTTTGCCCGGCTTGGCCGCTTCGGCCTCCGGCTCGCTGGCGGCTTGGCCCGCCGCGGCGTCGGTCGCGACAATCAGATTCCCCTGCCCCATCTTCAGGGCCAGCTCCACCGCCTCGGCCAGCCGCGGCCGGGCTTGTCCCGCCACGAGGCGATCGACGACCACTTCGATGTTGTGCCGCATCTGGCGATCGAGATTCAAATCGTCCGACAGCGACACGATACGCCCATCGACGCGCGCCCGGGCAAACCCCTGCTTCTGCAAGTCGACGAACAGATCGCGGTATTCGCCCTTCTGGGCGCGAATGAGCGGAGCCAACACGACAAACCGCGTGCCCGCCGGCAGAGCGCCGATCCGCTCGATGATCTGCTCGCGCGTCTGGGCCGTGATCGGCCGCGAACACTCGGGGCAATGCCCCTGCCCCGTGCGGGCATACAGCACGCGCAGGTAGTCGTAAATCTCGGTGATCGTGCCCACGGTCGAGCGCGGGTTCTGGCCCGAGGACTTCTGCGAGATCGAAATCGACGGGCTCAGGCCGCCGATGTAGTCCACATCGGGCTTGGGCATCTGGCCCAGAAACTGCCGGGCGAAGCTCGACAGGCTTTCGACGTAGCGCCGCTGCCCTTCGGCATACAGCGTGTCGAATGCCAGCGAACTCTTTCCCGACCCGCTCACGCCGGTGAGACAGATCAGGCGATGGCGGGGAAGCGACAGCCCGATGTCGCGTAAGTTGTGCTCTCGGGCTCCCTTAATGACGATGTCCGAAGCGGCCATAGCTCTCTTTTCAGCAGCGCGATTCCGTTCGTTCTGGTCTCGGGCGAATCGTGAATTGTAGTCCCTGCGTGCGCGATCGGGCTAGCAGAAAAATTTCGCCGGACGCGGCCATCCCACGGGCAGGCCGCGCCAAAGCCGGTGCGCGCACGCCGTTTTGCGCATCCCTGGTGCTAGCGAGCACGCGTTCACCCGGGCTGGACCCTGGGCGCCCTTTTTGCGACACTCCCGCCCCGCGCTTCGGGCGGGAGGGCCAACCACCCTGGAAAAACCAAGCCGCGCACACCGCTATTGGGGTGACGTCTTCATGCGATGCAAACGCTGCCTGGTGATCGGACTCGCCGTGCTGGCGATGGCTGCTGCGCCGCCGGCGACGGTCCAGCACGCGCCGCCCTCGGGCTGGAATCGCTTCGTGGCGGGCGCCAAAGGGTTCTTTCGCAACCCGCTCGGCACGCGTCGTAGTACCCCAAACATGCCCGCGCCCGACGACACGGTCGTCCCCGAGCTGACGTTGCCGCCCGAACACGGCACGCCGCAGGTGCCTACCACGCCGCGGCGCCCGGTGCGGCGGGCCAGTTGGATCGACTTTCTCAAGCGACAGCGTCGCGCCTCGCGCACCGTTTCGGAGTATATGGCCGAAGAAAAACCATGATGCGGATTCTCTTCCTGGCGATGGCTCTGGTGCCCGCGTGGCTGATGTCCGTGCAGCCTGCGGGAGCGCAACCGGCGCGTCGTCCGCCGCCCACCGCCCCGGCCGCCGAACCGGGTGGATTCTCGCTCGCGCGGCTGCTGCCCGGCGGCAGTGCCGAGAGCGATGCCGCGATTGCGCAGATCGAACAACTCGGCGGCCAGCACCAGATTGAAAACGACGCGCAGGGCAACGCGTTTCGCCTGGTCACCTGGTATGCCGGCGATGAAGGGCTCGAACACCTGCACGCGGTGCGCGACCTGCGCTGGCTCGACCTCTCGCGCACCAACGTCACCGACGAGGGGCTGCAAGCAGTGCGCGGGCTGACGCAACTGCAAGTGCTCAAGCTGCAACAGACGCGCGTCACCGACGACGGCCTGGCCAACCTGAGCGGCCTTAGCCAGTTGGAAGGCCTGGCGCTGCACGACACCAAGACCTCCGCCCGGGGGCTGGCGCACTTGCAAGGCTTGCAGAGCCTGCGGATTCTGAACCTGAACTGGACGCAAACCGGCGACGAGGGGCTGGCCCTTGTGGCCCGGCTGCCGCAACTGGAAGAGCTGTACCTGTTCGACGCCAAGGTGACCGACGAGGGCGTGGCGCACCTGGCCGCCCTGAGCGAGTTGCGGGCCCTGAAGTTGTCCTACAATCGCGTGACCGACCGCTCGCTGGACGTGCTGCGGCAATTGCCGAAGCTCGAGCGACTGTGGCTCGACCAGACCCAAGTGGGCGACGGGGCACTGGCGCGCGTGCCGTACATGGCCAACCTGCGGGCGCTAGCGCTGGCGGCCACGCAAGTGACCGACAACGGGCTGCGTCACCTCTCGGCCGCGCATCGTCTCGAAGGGCTCGACCTGTCCAACCTGCCGATCAGCGACGAAGGCCTGAAGCACCTGGCCCGCTGCGGCGGATTGCGCGTGCTGCTGCTCGGCGGCACCGACGTCACCAGCGACGGCATGCCCGCGTTGGCTCAACTGCGGGGGCTCGTGCAACTCACTCTCAGCGGCACGCAAGTCGACAGCGAGGGCCTCGCGCGGCTTGCGCCCTTGAGCCAACTGGCGATGCTCGACGTTTCGCAGACCGACGTGGGCGACGGCATCATTCACGTCGTTGGCAACTGGCCGCAATTGGTGCGGCTCGACGTGCGCGGCACGCCGATCAGCGATGCGGCGCTCGATGAACTACGCCGCACCAGGCCACAACTCGAACTCGTACGTTAGCCGACCTTTCGGGTCCGCCTTTCCTCGGGGTGCTTCATGACGTTTCGCACGACTCTCCTGCTGCTGCTCGCGCTGGCGAGCCTCGCCATCGCCGCGGTACCAGCGGCCGCCGAAGACTGGCCGCAGTTTCGCGGACCCGACGGGCAAGGCCACGCCGCGACCACCAGCCTGCCCACTACCTGGAGCGAGACGCAGAACGTGCGCTGGAAAACGCCGATCGCGGGCCTGGGCTGGTCTTCGCCGGTCGTGGTCGGATCGCAGGTCTGGCTCACCACGGCCATCAGCGAACAGGGCTCGCTCCGCGCGGTCTGCGTCGATCGCGACAGCGGCAGCGTGGTGCACGACGTCGAAGTGTTCCACCAGGACGACCTGGGCCGCATCGCCTCGAAGAACAGCCATGCCTCGCCGACGCCGGTGGTCGACGGCCGCCACGTGTTCGTTCACTACGGGGCGCACGGTACGGCCTGCCTCACGACCGACGGCCAGGTCGTCTGGCAAACGCAACTCAAGTACGACCATCGCCACGGGCCCGGCGGCTCGCCGGTCTTGTGGAACGACCTGTTGATCGTCGCCTGCGACGCCCCCGACGAGCAGTATCTCGTGGCGCTCGACAAGCGCACCGGCCGCGTGCGGTGGCGCGCCGACCACCAGGGAGACCAGGCGTACTCCACGCCCACGCTGGTCGACATGGGCGGCGCCGAGCAACTGGTCACCAGCCGCGGCAACGCCGCGATCGCCTTCGCGCCGGCTACGGGGCAGGAACTGTGGCGCTGCCGTTACACGGGCCACTCGGTCGTGCCGCGCCCGGTCGCCGCCGGCGGACTGGTCTTTTGCTGCACGGGCTACTGGAACCCCTCGCTGTTGGCCATTCGCCTCGGTGGCAGCGGCGACGTGACCGACAGCCACATCGCCTACTCGATTCGCCGCGGCGTGCCGCACAATCCATCGCCGCTGGTGAGCGACGGCCGGCTGTACCTGGTGAGCGACATGGGCGTGCTCACCTGCGTGCACGCATCCACGGGCAAGGAGCTGTGGCGCGAACGGCTGGCCGGCAACTTCTCGGCCTCGCCCACGGCGGCCGACGGCAAGATCTACCTCGTGGCCGAAGACGCCACGACCTACGTCGTGCGAGGCGGCGACCACTTCGACTTGCTGGCCACGAACCATCTCGACGGACAGGCCCTGGCCTCGCCGGCATTCGTGGGCGGCGCGATCTACTTCCGCACCGACACGCATCTCTATCGTCTCGAACTCGGCTCGACACCGCAGCCGGTCGTACGAGCCTCGGCCACGGCACCGGTCGCGGCTCCCTTGCGACCGACCGGACCGAAGAAGCCCGTCTCGCTCCGCCGCTAGCGCGCTTGCTGGCGGGCGATGCGTCCGTGGATGTAGACATCGTCGCCCGAGAGCTCGATCACCGGCCTTATCAGCGATACGGCCTGCGCCATCAGGTCGACGCCCTGGCCGCCGACGGGGCTCGGCGCCCCCTGCCCTCCGGCGAGCTTCGGCGCGATGAAGGCGTGCACTTCGTCGATTGCCCCGGCATCGAACAGCGCCCCCAGCAGCGTGCTGCCGCCTTCGACCAGCACGTTGGTCATCCGGCGCCGCCCCAACTCGTCGAGCAGCGCTTCCAGCCGCTCAGCGTGGCTTGCTCCGGCACAAGCGAGCACCTCGCAGCCGGCCGCGGCAAGTTTGTCGCGCGCATCGCCCGGCGCGCTGTCGGCCACGGCAACGATCACCGGCGCGTCGCCCGCGGTGCGCACCAACTGACTCTCGGCCGCCAGCGATCCGCGCGAATCGAGCACAATCCGCGCGGGCGTTCGCGCCCCCGGCGGTCGGACCGTCAGCAGCGGATCGTCGGCCTCGGCGGTACCGCGTCCCACGACGATCGCGTCGACGCGTCCGCGCAGGCGATGCACGGCGGCGCGCGAGGCTTCGCACGAGATCCAGCGGCTGTCGCCTGCGTGCGTGGCCAGCTTGCCGTCGAGCGTCATGGCC
Organism: Planctomycetota bacterium; assembly: GCA_003389325.1. Taxonomy (GTDB): domain Bacteria; phylum Planctomycetota; class Planctomycetia; order Pirellulales; family PALSA-1355; genus LB-PLM-3. Next base: position 21,768 of record QQVE01000064.1, on the reverse strand, counting down.
CACTTGGCAATCACCCAGGGTCGCCCCCGGCCGACAAGCTTTAGATACGGCGCGTTCAACTCCCGGGCGAGCTCTTCCTGGAGCCCGACGTCGACGTCGATGCCGGCCGCCTCGAGGGCCTGGATGCCGCCGCCGTCGACTTGTGGAAATGGATCGCGTTGGGCCACGACGACCCGCCGCAGGCCTGCTGCGATCAGCGCCTCGGAGCAGGGCGGCGTTTTGCCGTGGTGGCAGCAAGGCTCCAGCGTGACGTAGGCCGTCGCGCCCGCCGCGCGTTTCCCCGCCACCTGCAGCGCTTCGATCTCGGCATGCGGTCCGCCATAGCGACGGTGAAAGCCCTCGCCCACGGTCTCGCCGTCGCGCACGATCGTGCAGCCGACCATCGGGTTGGGCTCGACCAGGCCCTGGCCTTGGGCCGCCAGTTCGAGAGCGCGGGCCATGTGGACCGCGTCGAATTCGAACTCGTCGTTCATGGGGCACCTTGCGCGCTTGTTCCGCGCTTCGACAGCCGAACGGCCGCTACCTGTAGTCTGCGGCAAGAATCGTCAGACGGCTAGTCGGGCGTCCAGATGCCCGACTTCTTGCCGCCGCCGGAGGGCTCGTCGCCGCCGGGCGTCCAGATTTTGCCCGCTTCGGCCGCCGGCGCGGCTTGCGGCGCCAGGGGCGAGGCTTCGCCGGCACCGCCCCCGGGCACGGCCGGCTTGCCGTCGGGGCCGATGATGCCGGCATCGGACAAAATCTGAAACAGGGCCTGGGCCACGCCCGGCTCGCGGATGTGTTCGTCGCGAATGTGGTGCAGCAGCTTATCGGCTTCGGCCACCTCGCCCTCGCCGATCCGCATGGCCAACTCGGTCAGGTCCCACGGCGCGGTCGACTTGCCGGCCGCTTCGGCCGCCGTGCGGGCCTGGTTCAACAGCGCCACGACCTTACTCGAGTCGGGCTCGATCTGCGCGAGCAACCCGTAGACTTCCGACTTGTCGATCTTGCCGTCGAGCGACGGTCGCTCGGCCACCTCGGGCGCCAGTTTGCGCAGCGCCGCCACGTGGCGATAGTGGTCGGCCCGGCGATACAGATCGATCAGTTGATCGTCGTTGAGCTTCTTGACTTCGACGCGCGCTAGCCGCAGCAGCGGCAACTCGGCCAGGTTGACCGTCGAGGGGTCGATCGGCCCCAGCACCGGACAGCCGAGCTTGCGGCGCAGCTCGTTGTAGTCGAATTCGGCCGCCACCGCGTCGGTGGCCATCTCCAGGAGCAGGACCGCCGCCAGCAACTTGATTTGCTGATCTTTGTCGCCGGCAATTTCGCTGGCACTCTTGCCGCCAAAGATCTTCTGCGGCATCTCGGGCCAAACGTTCAACAGCACCTGGTGCCGCTGGGCTTCGACCAGCTCGCGCCGCTTTTCCGGCGACGTATCGGAGGGCAACCGCCAGTTGGTCGTCAGCGCGTGCTGCAGCGCCGGCACTTCGGTGCGGACCATCGATTCGCCCTGGGGTCCCAGGGCGTCGCCCACGATGTCGGTCAGCTTCGCGGCCCCCTGCTCCAATTGCGGGCGGTAGGCCGCCAGCTCGACGCGCGCCGCGCGGTCGGTTTGCTTGCCGTAGACGAACACCTGCCCCACCACCTGCGGCACGTCGGCCGGCGTCAGTCCCGCGGCGCTTTCGGGCACGTCGCGGCTGAGCAGCCAGAAACCGGTTTTCGGCGGCGGCTGGTCCTCGCTGCCCATCTGCGACAGGTCCACCGGCATGTGCAGCGCGAGCGGGCTGGCCGCGAGCTGGGCCTGGGCCACTTCGATGTCTTTCAACTCGTACTCGACCGATACCAGATCGACCAGGTCGACCGCCTCGGGATCGAGCGTCTGAGCCATGGCCTCGGCCTCGACCGCGTCGTCGAGCGGGATATCGGCCGCGGCGTAGTGACGCCAGGCTGCGATCGCCCCAGGCGTGTCGGCCAGCCAGGTCCGCAGCACGGCCACGTTGTGACGAATGGCGGGCCACTCGCCGACTTCCTTCGCCAACTCGGTCAGCTGCGCGGCGCCTTTTCTCCAACAGCCCCGCATCGCCGGCTCGAGCGCTTTTTGAAACGCGCTTTTCCACAACGCGTCTTCCGGCGCCGGCAACAGCGGAAACTCCTGCTTGGCCACCAGCGGAATCGACGACGAGTTGTTCACCCGCATCAGCAACTGCAGGGGCTGCTGATCCTGCGAGCCGCTAAAGCCCAGTTGCAGGATCAGGTGCCCGCGTCCGGCCAGCACCTGGTTCTCGGCAATCAGGATCTGCGCGACCAGGCCGATGGCGTCGTAGACCTGTGCGGGAATCTGCTCGACGCAGCTTTCCAGTGCCTGCTGCACGAGCGTCAACGCCGCCACGCCCCCTTCGGAAGCGGCGACCAGCGTCGCTTTTTCGGCCAGGGCCACGGGGTTGTCCGGGTACTTCGCCAGGAACGTGCCCAGCGTTTCCTCGGCTTGTTTTTCCTGTCCCAGTTGCGCCTGCAGCATGGCCTTGGTCGACAGCAGGCAGGCCCGCTCGGGGTATTTCGCTTCGATGCTCTCGATGTGGTCCAAGCAGGCGGCGCGCTGATCGCCTTCGAGCATCCGCTGGATCTTTTCGAGTTCGCCCACCAGGTCGGAGCAGCAGAACTTGATCTTTTTGCCGGTCCCGCCGGGACAGGGAGAATAGGGATCGATGGGCATGAGGGCTCACGGGGGTCGGAGATACGAGGCGCGCGAAGTGGCGCCGTGAATCGTATCATTTCCGGCCAGGGAATTCGACCCGCCGGGGGTCCGCGGGGAGCGCCCCCCGTGCCACAAAAGAGGCCGCCGGCCGCGCACGCGTGCGGCGACCGGCGGCGATCGAGCTTGTGCCTATTTCGCGCCGGCCAGCGACTTCCGCTTGCGGGCGATCAGAGCCAGCAGCTCTTTCTGCGGGTCGGTGAACTTCTTGATGCCCTCGGCCATCAGCGTCTCTTCGAGATGCTCGACCTTCACCTCGCGATCGATTTCGTCGAGCACTTCCTTCGGCGGCATCTGGTCGATCTCGCGCGAGAACGTGCGGCCGCTCTCGGCGATCGCTTCGTTCGTGGCCGGCGGGTTGGTTTCGATGTCGCTACCGGCAAACGCCGCGGCATATTTCCACGGCGGATCGTCTTTCATCTTGGTGCCGGTGCTGGCGAACACGATCTCCTGATCGAGCGGCAGCTTCTTGTCGGCCCAGAACTCCTTGTTCATGGCCCAGATCCGCTTCGCGCCCACGATGCCCACCATGCCCTGGGCCGCTTCCGATAGCTGCGGCACGTGCTTGGCCGTGTACACGTCGACCCGCGAGACGAAGATGCTGTACACGCTCTTGAAGTGCTCGGGGTTGCCGTAGCGCTGCGCACCGCGCCACATGGCGTCGCGGGCCGCCTCGTACTGCCGCTCGGTGAAGGTGAGCGTGACGTTGACCGTGATGCCACCCGCGGCCAGCTCCTCGACCGCCTCGATGCCGGCGGGCGTGGCCGGCACCTTCATCATGCGGTTCACGTGGCCCTGCGACCACTTCTTGCCCAGCTCGATGTAGCGCGCCACGCGCTTATCGTGCGGAATGTTCGCCTCGGGGTCTTCCAGCAGCGGATCGAGCTCGAAGCTGACGTAGCCGTCGTTGCCGTGCGTCTGGTCCCAGACGGGCCGAAACACGCTCTGGGCATGGCTGACCAGAATGTCGGCCAGCCGCCAGGCGATTTCCTCGTCGGACAGCTTCTCGTCGATGGCCTGCTCCATGTCGCTGTCGAAACGGCCCGTCTCGATCAGGTTGGAGATGATGATCGGGTTCGAGGTCGCACCGGTCGCGCCCTCGGCCCGGTTCTTGGCGATCAAATCGGGATCGACAGAGTCGAGCCACAGCTTGGTCCCGCTGGCAATCAGGGAGCGCAAAGGTGAACTCATGGCGTGCTCGCTTAGCTTGGGTGTTCTTGGGAATTTATATCGACTGCCCAAAGGGCGACGATGGCTGGGTTGCGAGGATCGGGTCATGCCGCGACTGCCGGGGTTTGGGGCCCCGAGGGCCTCGCACACGCGAGCCTGACACCTCACTAAGTCTTTGTACCCCTTAACCCCTGAAACACAAGGCGATTCGGCGGGCGGGATTCAAATTCGGCTTGCTGCCCCTGGCGCGGAGAGCCCGGCCATGGAGTACCAGCAAGGCCGGGACCTTTGGAGAATCTGCACCGACTTTTCCTAATCTTGAAATGCTAACGATTATTCCTGATTTGCGGGCCGCTCGGGCGCCGATGTACCTGACGCCGTCTCGCGGTGGGCCCGCGGACTGCCCATCGAGCTAGCACCGCTGGGATTTCAGAAGGATAGTCGTCGTCGTGCACAGCAGAGTCGTATTGCTGACATGGATCGCGATCGCAGGCTGGGCTGCCGCTGCGCCCGCGGCCGACCGGCCCGGGGCCCGATATGGCAGCCGCGGGGCGTCGCACGCGCTTGCGCCTGCCGGACCGCCGGTGGAACAGGTCGACGAGGGATTTGTCGTCGACGACGTCGAACCGTCGGTCTACATCGCGCAGCACCCCAATCCGCACGAGCCGCTCGGATTCAGCGCGTCGTACTTCGATCCGCAGGCCCGGCCGATGATGGTCGATCCGGCCGCCTCGTCGGGCGCATTCGACGGGCCGGTGATCGAGGAATACGACGCCCACCCGGTCGATCCGTTCGCGCCCGCGCCGGCCGTCAGCTCCGGCGACTGGCTGCGTAACGGTTTCTGGTACACCGAGCAAAGCGCCGTGTATCTTTCGCGCACGGCGATGGTGAAGAACGACGTGCAGTTGGCCTTCGACTTCACGTTTCCGCAAGAGCAACTCAATGTCCAACTCGACTTGGGCTTCGAGCCCGGCCTGCGGTCCACCCTGGGCCGGTACCTGGGCCGCGATTCCAACAACCGCGACCACTCGGTTGAGTTTACCTTTCTGGGGCTCACCCACTGGCAGTACGCCCAGAGTCTCTCCTCGGCCGACGGCCAACTGGTCAGCCCGCTCGATCCGGGATTCACGGTGCCGGTGTATACCGGCTCGACCGTGCAGGGGTTCGATCAGACCTCCGACTTCAACAGCTACGAGTTCAACTATCGCATCGACCGCCGCCTGGGACGCGACCGCATGGTCTACAGCCGCGACGGCTGCTGGATCCGCGAAGCGACTCCCCGGCTACTGGGCTCGTTCTTTGCCGGGCTTCGCGTGGCCATCGTCAACGAGCGGATTCAATGGTTTGCCGACGCCACCGAAGGCACGGGCAACTACGACGTCGTGACGCACAACAACATGGTCGGCCCGCAGATCGGAGCCGACCTGTTCGTCGAGCGCGCCTACTGGCGCGTCGGCACGCGCATTAAGGCCGCCCCGCTGGTCAACTGGGCCTCGCAGTCCAGCACGGTCCGCATCCTGGATACCGACGGCGAACCGCTGGTGCCCAATCGCGACGAGTTCGCCAAAGACCACACCATGTCGTTCGTGGGCGAACTCAGCTTCGTCGGCGAGTATCGCTTTCGGCCCAACTTCGGGCTGCGTGCCTCCTACGACCTGATGTGGGTCACCGATCTGGCGCTGGCCCAAAACCAGTTGACCTTCTTCCCCAGCATCCCGGCGGAAATCTCCGACTCGCACGCCCTGTTCTTCCAGGGCGTCTCGCTGGGCTTGGAGTGGTACCGCTAGCACGCCGTGTGAACCTGGGAAGAATGCGTCGCGGCGACGGACCCTCCAACCGAGTTCAAGTCCGCCGCATATAGACTCCGAAGGTATCGAACAGGTACCTTTACTCTTCGCCATGGATGGCTAACCGCCCGGGAACGCCCCGGTACCTCCTACTCTCTGCACACGCGGTCGTGCCGAAGGGACGCGGTTTGGCGCATCATGGAGCCACCTAGGGCTCGCGCGTGCTAGACAAATTCTTCACTCGCTTCAGTTTCCTGATCATTCTGGTGGCTGTGTTCCTGCTGCCCATGATGGGTCGCGGCGCGCGCAAGGCCCTGCAAAGCAACGACAACGACGTCCACGACTGGCTGCCCAAGACCTACGCCGAGACGCAGGACTTCACCTGGTTCAAGAAGCACTTCGACAACGAAACGTTCGTGCTGATCAGTTGGGAAGGTTGCCATCTGGACGACCCCCGGCTGGAACTGCTGGCCAAGAAGTTGGTGCCGCCGGGGGCGAACGATCCGCAGCCGCACTACGGCCCGCTGCCCGAGCCCGAGCAGGGCAACTGGTACGACGACATCCTGATCGCCAAGTGGTTCATGGAGCGCGACACGGGCAAGCCCAAGGCCACGGGCCCGCTGTTCAAGCACGTCGACACCGGCACGCGCATCCTCGATACGCTGACTGAAGCCCCGATCAGCCTCTCGGTCTCCGAGGCCATGGACCGCATGCGGCTGTTGTTCCTGGGCGCCGACAACGAAACCACCTGCGCCGTCGTGACGCTCACCGAGGAGGGCAAGCGCGATCTGCGCGCTACGCTGACCAAGCTGTACTCGGTGTGCGAAGACGAACTGGGCCTGGCGCCTGAGCGCGTCAAGATGGGCGGTCCGCCGGTCGACAACGTCGCCATCAGCGTTGAAGGCGAAAAAACGCTCATCCGGCTGTTCATTCCTGCCGGCGCCGTGGGACTGCTGCTGGCCTTCTGGTGCTTGCGCAGCGTGCGCCTCACGATCATGGTCTTCAGCACCGCGCTCTACTCGGGTGCCATCAGCCTGGCGATCGTGCACTACTCGGGCGCCAACATGAACGCCATCCTGCTGACGATGCCCGCGGTGGTGTACGTGGCGGGCATTTCCGGCGCCATTCACTTTTCGAATTACTACCGCGACTCGGTGGCCGAGGGCGGCGTCGAAGGGGCCCCGGCCCGCGCGCTGCAACATTCGTGGCTGCCGTGCATTCTGGCCGCCTGCACCACTTCGGCCGGTCTGGCCTCGCTGTATACCAGTGAGCTGGTGCCGATTCAGATGTTCGGCATCTTCTCGGCCGCCGGCGTGATGTCCACGTTGGTGCTGTTGTTCCTGTTCCTGCCGGCCTGGATGCAGCTCTGGCCGATGAAGCCGCACAGCCTGCTCGACGGCGAGCAGCCCAAGGCCGAAGACATCGACCTGCCGCACCGCTGGCGGGTGCTGCTGCAAGGCGCGATCAATCGCCACCGCCTGGTGTTCGCCGGGCTGATGCTGATCATGATCGCCTGCGGCTACGGCCTGACCCGCGTCGACACGTCGATCAAGCTGACCAAGCTGTTCTCGCCCAGCGCCCAGATCATTCACGACTACCAGTGGCTTGAGGACAACCTGGGCCCGCTGGTGCCGATGGAAGTCATCGTCAAGATCGACAACGACGAGATGACGATGCTCCAAAAGATGGAGCTGATCCAGCGCATTCAGCAGCAGATGCAGTCGATCGACCACATCGGCTGCACGATGTCGGCCGCCACGTTCGCCCCCGAGTTGCCCAAGGGCCGCCGCGGCTTCCTGTCGGCGCGGATGAACCGCAGCGTGACCGACAAGCGCCTGGTGGCCAACCGCGACGCGTACCTCGAGAGCGACTTCATGAGCCTCGACGGCGACACCGAGCTATGGCGCATCAGCGCCCGGGTCGGCGCGCTCAACGACGTCGACTACGGCGAATTCAAAGAAGAGATCCGCAAGAGCGTCGATCCGATCCTGGTCGCCGAGCGCCAGCGGCTGGCCAAGGAGTGGACCAGGCGCCAGGCCCAACAGCAGGCTGCCTCGGGCGCCGCGGTGCAAACCCTGGCCGCGGTCGAGCCAGCCGGCGACATGGGTGTGTCGGCCGTCTACACTGGCATGGTGCCGGTCGTTTACAAAGCCCAGCGCGAAATGCTCAACGGCCTGGCCTGGAACTTCGTCACCGACCTGCTGACGATCGGCGCCGTGATGACGCTCGTGTTCTGGGATCTTTCGGCCGGGCTGATTCTGCTCGTGCCGTCCATCTTCCCGATCATGATCGTGTTCGGCCTGATGGGCTGGCTCGGCATCGTGATCGACGTCGGCACGATCATGACGCCCACCGTGGCCTTGGGCGTTTCGGTCGACGACGTCGTGCACTTCCTCATCTGGTACCGCCGCGGACTGCGCGAAGGCCGTCCGCGCAAGGGCGCGATCATGCTGGCCTACGAAGGCTGCGCCCGGGCGATGTACCAGAGTTGGGCCGTGCTGGGCCTGGGGCTGGCCGTGTTTGCCCTAAGCTCGTTCGTGCCGACCCAGCGCTTCGGGGCGATGATGTTCCTGCTGCTCTCCGCGGCCCTGGTGGGCAACCTGTTCATGCTGGCCTCGGTGCTAGCCAGCCCGATCGCGCACTTCTTCGGCCGCCGGCTGGTCAAACAGGCCGAGGCCGAAAAACGGATCGAAGAACTCGAGAAGTCGGCCCCGCCGCCGACGCACGGGCCGACTCCGGCGCTGGTGCGCCACGACGCTTCGCACCGCGCGGGCACGCAAACCTAGCACGCCTACGTTCGCCGCTGCCTTACTCGCCGGCCAGCACCATGGCCAGCGATTGGCCCATCAGCGTCTGGTTGAGCACCACGGCCGTCTTGTGCTTCGTAGCGAGCGGCTCGCGCACGACGTTGATCGGGCACTGCGGATCTTCCTGCTCGTAGTTGAGCGTCCGCGGCACGCTGCCGGTTTCGAAAGCCGAGAGCGTGCCCAGCAGTTCCACCGCCCCGCCGCCGGCGCCGAGATTGCCGAAGTAACTCTTCATCGCCGTCACGGGCACGTCGCCCAGCGTATCGCGAATGGCGTGGGCCTCGCCCTGGTCGTGCAGCCGGGTGCTCAGGCCGTGAGCGTTGACGTGGCCGATTTCGCTCGGCTCGAGGTGCGCTTCGGCCATCGCCTGGCGAATCGAAGCCCGAATCGCCTCGCCGGGAAACGTCTTGGCCGGCGTGCACGCTTCGAACCGGCTGGCAAAGCCCAAGATTCGCGCCAGCACGCGGGCTCCGCGGGCCTCGGCGTTTTGCCGGGTTTCGAGCACGAAGGCCGCTGCGCCTTCGCCGTACACCATGCCGTCGCGGCCGGCGTCGAACGGGCGCGACACCAGCTCCGGCTGCTCGGTCCGCGGCGAGTGCAACTGAATGTTGTCGCGAAACGCCCAAGTCATCGGATGGATCCGCGAGCCCGTGCCGCCCACGATCATCGCGTCGGCCGCGCCGCGCTGAATCACTCGCATGCCCTCGGCAATCGCCAACAGGCTCGAGGCCTCGGCCAGCACGATCGTATTGTTCGGCCCGCGGGCATCGTAGGCAATCGCCACGTGGCAGGCCGGCATGTTGGGCAGGTACTTCAGCATCCACAGCGGAAACATCTCGCCCATGGCCCGCTCGTCCCACTGGGCGTAGTCGAACTTGCCCTCGGTGACGCAGGTGCGAAACGCGTCGACCAGCTCCTGCGGCTCGACCTGCATCATATCGGCGCCGAACTCCACGCCGATGCGGTCGGGCTCGACGCCGGAGTCCTTCAAGCCCGCCTGGTCGATCGCCGCTTGCGCCGAGGCGAATGCCAACTGGATGCTACGCGACATCACCTTCAGGCTCTTGCGGGCCGACACGTGCTTCTTTGGTTCGAAGTCGACCACTTCGGCTCCGATCCGCACAGGAAACTCGGGCGTGTCGAACGCGCCGAGCCGGCGCACGCCGCTGTTGCCCGCGGCCAACGACTCGCGCACGGCCTCGAAGCCGACGCCAATCGGGCTGGCGGCTCCAATTCCGGTGATCACGATTTCCGGCGCTCGATCAATCATGGTCTGGCATGCGTGATGCAAGGCGAGAGCTCAGGCAGCGGAATCTTAGCGTTGCGCTGGCTCAGATCGCTTGCAGGCCCAGGGGGCGGAAGGAAGGCAATGCGGCACGTCGTGCCGTAAGGTGCGCTGTTTGCAAGGCTTAGAAACAACATCATCGTATCGTTTCCAGACAGGCAGAACAAGCTACGCAATTAGGTTCGGTCCCCAGAACCCCCGATGTTCACTAATTTGACTATGGAATCGGCGGTCCACCGGCCGATACGGAATTATGGCTGAATGTAGCCGCCCTGTGCCGCGCATCAGTCGCAGCGAAGGTCAGTCACGAATGTCGCCCCGCCTTCCGGGTTCCGCCCCCGGACGGCAAACGACTCGGCCCGACATTCCCCGTGATCCGACTTTCAAATCGCAGACTTCCCGTGCCCGTCCCGTTCGAGGTTCTCGTCAGATGAAGCAGCTAGCGCACCCGGAGCTCTCGCTGACCGAGGCTCGGCACATCGTCAAAGACCTGTTCACGCCCAACCCGGTCATCTACTGGGCCGACTTTTTGCTCTCGGCCCTGGGCGGCATGATCTGCTTCACGCTGGTGCGGCGCGTCTTCGAGCCGTTCTCGCTGCCGCAGATCCTGGCTTTCGTGGCCTGCTGTCTGCTCTTCTACCGGGCCGTGCTGTTCACCCACGAGCTGACGCACCTGCGGGCCGGCACGTTCCGCGCGTTTCGCATCGCCTGGAATCTGCTCTGCGGCATTCCGCTGTTGATGCCCAGCTTCATGTACTACACGCACGTCGAACACCACATGCGGAAGCACTTCGGCACCGAGGATGACGGCGAATACCTGCCGCTGGGCACGCAGTCGCCGCTGCACATCCTGATCTACCTCTGCCAGCCGTTCGCGATTCCGATCATCGCCGTCGTGCGCTTTCTGCTCCTCGCGCCGCTGTCGTGGATCAGCCCCCGGTTTCGCAACTTCGTGCACCGGCACGCTTCGTCGATGGTGATGGACCCGACGTACATTCGGCCGCTCCCCTCGCGGCAGGTGTTGCGGATCTTCCGCCTGCAGGAAGTACTTTGCTTTCTGTGGTGTGCGTCGCTCGCGGGCCTGCTCATCGCCGGCATCGTGCCGTGGCAGTTCCTGCCGACCGCGTACCTGGTGAGCGTGTGCATCCTGTTCATGAATGCCGTGCGCACGCTGGGAGCTCACCGGTACACCAACGCCGGCGGCGAGGTGACGTTTCTCGACCAGTTGCTCGACTCGATCAACTACCCGCGCCACCCGTTCCTCTCGGCGCTATGGGCCCCGGTGGGACTGCGGTTCCATGCCCTGCACCACTTGTTCCCCTCGCTGCCGTACCACAACCTGGCCAAGGCCCACGCCCGGCTGATGGCCGAGCTGCCGGCCGACTCGCCCTATCGCCAGACGGAGAGCCCAAGCCTCACCGCGGCGCTCGTGCAGTTGTGGCGCACCTCCAGCGAGAGCAGCGCGGCCGAGCAGAGCGTCGCGGCCGGGAAGCGTCGCGAGCTGCGAACCAGCAACTCCGAGCAACACCTGACCGGCGCCCATTAGCGCAGGTCGAGTCGCCGAGGCAGCGCTACGCCGTATCCGGCAACTGGTGCCCCATCTTCTCGCGTTTCGTGGCCAGGTACCGGGCGTTGTGCTCGTTAACGGCGGGATGGATCGGCACCTGGTCGACCACTTGCAGGTCGAAGCCGCCGTAGATGAAGGCGTCGGTCTTCTTGGGGTTGTTGGTCAGCAGCCGCACTTTGGTCAAACCCAGGTCCTTGAGCAACTGGATGCCGACGCCGTAGTCGCGCGTGTCGGCCTTGAAGCCCAGCGCCAGGTTGGCTTCGACCGTGTCGAGTCCCTGATCCTGCAGGGCGTAGGCCTTCACCTTTTCCAGCAGGCCGATGCCCCGGCCTTCCTGCGGCAGGTAGACCAATACGCCTGAGCCCTCGCTGGCGATCATCTCCAGGGCCCGGTTCAACTGGTCGCCGCAGTCGCAGCGCAGCGAGGTGAGCACGTCGCCGGTGAAGCAGGCCGAGTGCAATCGCACTAGCGGCACGGGGCCCTCGTCGGGCTTGCCCATCACCAGCACGAACGGCTGCTGGGCCTCGTACTTCACGCCGTAGAAGATCAACTTGAACTCGCCGTGCCGCGTGGGCAGCCGGGCCTCGGTAATGCGATAGACCAGCTTCTCGCGCATGCGGCGATAGCGAATCAGCTCTTCGATGGAGATGATTTCCAGGTCGTTCTCGCGCGCCAGTTGGAACAGGTCCTCGCGCGTGGCCCGATCGCCGTCGTCGCCCAGGATCTCGCACAGCGCGCCGCCGGGCGCCAGACCGGCCATCCGCACCAGGTCGACCGCCGCCTCGGTGTGCCCGGCGCGGCGCAGCACGCCGCCTTCCTTGGCCACCAGCGGAAACAAGTGCCCGGGCCGCACGAAGTCGGCCGGCGTGCTGGCTGGATCGATGATCGAGGTGATCGTCTTGGCCCGTTCCTGCGCCGTGATGCCGGTGCGGCACGACTTGTGGTCGACCGGCACCGTGTACGAGGTGCCCAGGAACGAGGTGTTGGCCTCGACCATCGGCGTGAGCTTGAGCCGATCGGACACTTCCGGCAGGATCGGCATGCACAACTGCCCGCGGCCGCGCGTGATCATGAAGTTGACGATATCGGGCGTGACCTTCTCGGCCGCGCAGATGAAGTCGCCTTCGTTCTCGCGGTCCTCGGCGTCGACGACGATGATCATCTCGCCCCGATGAATCGCGTCGATCGCCGCCTCGATCGTAGAAAATTCGCCGCCCATGATTTCACGTCTCGCTCGATACGGATACGGGGGCGCTTTAGCCATGATTGCCAAGCGCGCGGGGCAGGGTAGTCGCAGCCAATGCGGGCCAGCGACGCCTACGCTCAATTATAGGGCCGCGGCCAGTCGGCATGCCAGTCGCGCGCCACTGCCGCGGCACGCGGCCGGCGTGCCCTGCGAGGCCACTTGTCGGGCCTGCGTAGCGCCGATCGCCTAGGACGACGGTGTGGCCTGGGCGACTTTGTCCTTGTCGGCCACGGTCACGGGCACCCACATTTTCTGAAAGATGCGGGAATCGAGGCGGGCCTTGTCCTGCGCGGCCTGCTGAATGTTCTCGCCCTCTTTCAAGTGCATGTGCCAGGGGGCACCGCCGTGCTGCTCGCGTTTCCAAACGGTCTTGCCGCCCAACTCGTAGCTGAGCGTGCCGATCTGCCGCTGCACGTTCACCTGCGTGGTCGAGCGGCTGAACGGGCGGCCGAACTGGCGCGTCTCGTAGTTCATCGTCTCGGTCTTCCCCAGCTCGATCTTGGCCACCAGCTTCAGATCGGCCTCGGGCACGACCTTCATGCCGCGCCGTGTGAGTGAATCGACGATCGCCTGGCGCGCTTCGTCTGCGTACTGGTCGGCCACTTGAATGTCGACGGCCACTTCCATGCCCGGCCGAATCACCACGGCTGCCTCGGCCGGAACCTTGGCCCATTGGTCGCGCACCGATGCGGGAGGAACCGACATCGACGTGATCAGCGCTCCTCCGTGCGGACGTTCGACCCGCCAAAGCTGGTCTTCGAGCACGGCGTAGGCCTCGCGGTGCGGCGTGGTGCCGCTGCTCCACACGGTGCAATAATGCTCGACGTCGACCACGTCGTCGCCGCGCAATAGCAGCTTGTCGTCGAGCCATGCGAGGTCCCGCGCGGAAGTCGAACCGCCCGAGGGGGACACGCTGAATTCTCGAATCAGCTTCTGCGTGGTCAGGTCCCACACCCGCAAGTGTCCCTGGTACGTGCACGAGGCCAGCTTGGTCCCGTCGGGCGAAAAGGCAAGCAGGCTCGGCCCGCCCGCGTTTTCCTGCGGAAGCACTCCCGCCGTCGCGCCGGTGGCAGCGTGCAAGATGGCGATGCCCTCGGGCACCGTCATGGCCAGGTAGTTCTCGCCGGCCGAAAACGTCGGACGGCTCCACGACGACAACTTGGCTTGATAGATCGGCTTCAACCCGTCGATCTGCCACACCGCCAGCTCGTTGTCATGACTCAGCGTCACGACGTGCTCCGAGCCGAGAAACTTGGCCCACTCCACGTCGGCGTTCCACGGGTAGCTCCACCGTCCGGCCCATTCGGTGGCGGGCCCGTGATGGTTGTAGGGCACCCAAGCCACCTTGGGCTCGGCGTTCATGCCCTTCCGCTCATAGAGCCGCAGTTCGGCCGACGTGCCCGTGCCGAATCCCTGCGAGCGGGCCAGAATCCATTTGCCGTCGAGCGACATGTCGATCGGCGTGACTTCGTTGCTGAAAACTCCCTCGCCGACCACTAGCCCGCGTTGCAAGTCGATCGCCTGCACGGTCGCCTTCTGCTCGCTGCCGTGCGATAGCGCGGCCGCGACGAACGCCCGGCCCTGGTCGGGCAGCAGAAACAACTCGACCGACGCGAGGAACTCGATCTCCTTGAGCGGGATCCGCACGTTGCGGAGCTTGCGTTCCGTGGGCGACGCGTCCGGCTGATAGTTCCAATCCCGACCGGAGATCTGCACCACCCGCGCCGCTCCCAGGTGCGTTTCGGTCAGTTCGACCTCGCGCGCGGGCATCGCCTCGGCGCTTTCCTCCGCCGGCGAATCCGTGCTGGTGCCGGGCACGATGCTGGCGACGTACTTCTTGTCGGCGTCACTCAAGCGGGCCAGCGGCACCGCCAGTTCCTTATCGTCGGCGCGCTTGATGACGACGTTGTCGCCGTCGACGCGCAGCAGCTTGGCCTCGACCTTGAACTTGCCACTGGCGTCGCTCCAGGTGCGCGGCTGGCGCGCGGCGATGCGTTCTTCCTCCGTGGCAAAGGGATTCTCCGCGGCACTAGCTCCTACGCCGCCGCGACCTCTTGCCGGCAAACGCACGTCGCTCAAGAATGCTCCGACCGGCACGGGAAAGTCGTCACGCTTCACGTGGATCAACTGGGATGAGAAGGGCTCGACAAAGGTCGCTTTCACCCAATTCCGCCCGACCTTCACCTCGAGCTCGTCGCCCTTCTTGAGCTTGCTCGGGTCGATCGTGTCGGCCGCCTGAGCGAGCGCGCCGCAAACGCCGATCGCCAGGCCCAACGTGCAGAGAACCAGCCGTCCCGAAAGTCGTCGCGCGAACATGGTGTGCAGCCCTCTTCTAAGTCCATGCAACCTCGATTTTCAACAGCCCCCTCGACGACGCACTGGCAGTATACCCAACCGAAGGAGGCGCCATCCAGCGGCGGCCGGCCGATTCTCGCACCGGGCGGTGCCGCGTAGCGGTGTGGTATGATCGAGCCACCAGAACGCCCACCGAGCGCCATTTCATGCTGGATCGCGAAGAGCACGTCGAGCAGGCCCACTTCTTTGGACGGCTGGCCGAGCGCACCACGCTGGGCATGTCGACCCAGGAGCTGTTGGGCATGGTCCGCGAAGAGGCCCTTTCCACGACCAAGCTGCCGCTGGCGATCGACTTTCTGACCGGCGAGCTGAAGCTCAACGGGGTGTTTCACCCGGCGATGGCCAAACTGTCGCATTACTTCACGCCTTTTCAGACATTTGTCATCGGCGAGGCCGAAAGCGACGTCGGGCGGTTCGACATGATGCTGGCCCTGCAGATCCTGGCCCGCGAGGCCCAGTACCGCGCCCAAGGGGCCACCGAGCAGGGCATCTTCCTCTACGAGTTCGAGTCGCTCGCGCGCAACCGCCTGGGCTACGATCGGGGGCTCAAGGCCATCGGCGGCGATCCCATGTTCAACCAGGATTGGCGCGACTGGATCGCCATCGTGCGGCACCAGGTGGGCCTGGTCGACTTCGCCGATCTGATCTACGTGCGCAGCGAGCACTATGCCCGCCGCCATCCCACAGCGGACGACGAGCAGCCGCGCGCGGTGCTGTTCGGCGAGGGCGAAGGACGCATCGCCCTCGCCAACCGGGGGAAAGACCCCCTGCTGTTGTTCAACGCCCTGCACCGGCACCTGGGCTATCCCGAGGTGCCGCGCCCCCAGAAACCGGACGCCTCGCCGCAACTGCTGCCGCAGCTTGCGCGCCGTTTGGAGAAAATCGAAGCCCGCATGAAGCTCGTCGAAGAAGAGCTCAAAGGCGGCATTGATATCACCGACTTCTACGTCGATCCGCAAAAGCCCCCGAGCGGCGAAAACCCCCAATAACGCGGGAAAACGCGCGAATCCCGCACCCGCCTTGCGGTTCGGTTGGGCAAGCTGCATTGTCCTTGTCCGCCCGCAGCAGCGGTGGTACATTTAAATACAGCGTCATCGTTAAGCAACAACGAGCTCTTACTTTGCACGAGCGTGCGGTGAACCTCGAGCTCACATGGATCTTGTCGCTGGCGGGGCAGACCATTCCTCGCGGCCGGCATCGATCGACATCCCTCCTTCCGTTCACGGGTCCCTCCTCGTGTCTGCGTGATCATGCAGCATGCTTGCCGCGTGCGCGCCGGCGCGATCGCTTCGACCGCCTGTCGGCTGCCTCGGCAGCCGGGCCTGGGGTGGTACGTCGCCTCTTTGGGCAGTCTCCCGCCGCGCTTGGCTGGGCCAGTCGATCGTTCTTGAAATCGTGTCATTTCAAGAATTGAGTTGCGACGCCCGCGACGGAGCGCGACAGAGTGAACCAAATTGATTGGCGACCGAATTCCCGATAGTATTCCCTTGCCCGGCCGGCCGAACCGCTAAAGATAACCTGGCAATCGCACGGCGCCCCCGAGCTTGAAGAGAGAGGATTTCAGGACCCCCAAATGGCCACCACAACTCGTTCCAAGCAACTCGTCGAGTTGGATGCCGCGACAGTACGTTTCTGCGGCGACTCGGGCGACGGTATGCAGTTGGCCGGAACGCAACTGACCAACACCTCGGCATTGGCCGGAAACGACATTGCGACGTTTCCCGACTTCCCCGCCGAGATTCGAGCGCCGCGCGGCACCAAGGCCGGCGTCAGCGGTTTTCAGATTCGCTTCGCCAGCACCGAAATCTTCACGCCCGGCGACCAGGTCGATGCGCTGGTGGCGATGAACCCGGCGGCGCTGGCGACGAACCTGTGCGACCTGATGCCCGGCGGCATCCTGGTGGCCAACTCCGACGCCTTCGACGACAAGGGCCTGGCCCAAGCCGGCTACACGACCAACCCTCTGGAAGACGGCAGCCTGGAAAGCTACCAGCTCTTTCCGGTCGAAATGACCAAGCTTACCCGCGCCGCCGTCGACGGTTTGGGGCTGGGCCAGAAGGAAAGCGACCGCTGCCGCAACTTCTTCGCCATGGGGCTCACCTTCTGGCTCTACGATCGCTCGCTCGAGCCGACCTTGCGCTACATCGACGCCAAGTTCGGCAAGATGCCCGCGGTGGCCGAAGCCAATCGCCGGGCGCTGAAGGCCGGCTACAACTTCGGCGAAACCACCGACGCGATGGCCAGCCAGTACCGCGTGAGCAAAGCCGAGCTGGCTCCTGGCCTGTATCGAAACATTACCGGCAACCAGGCCCTGGCGTGGGGCCTGGTCTCCGCCGCCGTGCGCAGCAACTGCGAGCTGTTTTTCGGCAGCTACCCGATCACGCCCGCCAGCGACATTCTGCACGAGCTGGTGCGGCACAAGAACTTCGGCGTCCGCACGTTCCAGGCCGAGGACGAGATTGCCGCCGTCTGCTCGGCGATCGGAGCCGCCTTCAGCGGTTCGATGGGCGTCACCGCTTCCAGCGGGCCAGGCATTGCGCTGAAGACCGAAGCCATCGGCCTGGCCGTGATGACCGAGCTGCCACTGGTGGTCGTGAACGTCCAGCGCGGCGGCCCCAGCACGGGCTTGCCCACCAAGACCGAGCAGGCCGACCTGCTGCAAGCCATGTTCGGCCGCAACGGCGAATGCCCCTGCCCGATCGTGGCGGCGCGCAGCCCAGCCGACTGCTTTAACGCCGCGCTCGATGCCTGGCAGATCGCCGTGCGGTATATGACGCCCGTGTTCCTGCTGACCGACGGCTACATCGCCAACGGGGCTGAGCCGTGGCAGGTGCCCGACGTGGACTCGCTGCCGCAGATCGAAGTGAAGCATCCGCCGGCCAACGAAAACGGCGAGCCGTTCATGCCCTATGCCCGCGACGAGCGCCTCTCGCGCCCCTGGGCCATTCCGGGCACGCCGGGCCTGATGCATCGCCTGGGCGGACTCGAAAAGCAGGACGTCACCGGCAACGTCAACTACGAGCCGGCCAACCACCAGCACATGATCGACACCCGCGCCAAGAAGGTGGCCAACGTGGCCGCCGACATTCCGCCGCAGGAAGTCGAGGGCCCCGCCAGCGGCAAGCTGCTGGTCATTAGCTGGGGCGGCACCTACGGCGCCTGTGCCACGGGCGTTCGCGAAGCTCGCCGCCGCGGCGCCAACGTCTCGCACACCCACCTGCGATTCTTGAACCCGTTCCCGTCGAACCTGGCCGAGATCATCGGGCGCTTCGACAAGGTGCTGGTGCCCGAACTCAACTCGGGCCAGCTCCGCATGCTGCTGCGTTCCAAGTTCCTCGTCGATGCCATCGGGCTCAACAAGGTGCAGGGCAAGCCGTTTGCCGTGGGCGAAATCGTCGAGAAGATCGAACAAATCGTGAAAGACTGACTCTGACCGCGGTCCCCCCAACGGGCCGACGCCGTCAGACAACACCAAGGAACTCCGACCGCAATGAGTACCGAAACCGCGTTGCCCGTGTTGACCCCCGGTGATTTCGCCAGCGACCAGGAAGTGCGCTGGTGCCCGGGCTGCGGAGACTATTCGATCCTCGCGCAGATGAAGAAGGTGCTGCCGACCCTCGGCGTGCCCCCGGAGAAGACCGTGTTCATTTCCGGCATCGGCTGCTCGAGCCGCTTCCCCTATTACGTCAACACCTACGGCATGCACTCGATTCACGGCCGCGCCCCGGCCGTGGCCTCGGGCCTCAAGATCGCCCGGCCCGACCTCTCGGTGTGGGTCATCACCGGCGACGGCGACGCGCTGTCGATCGGCGGCAATCACCTGATGCACGCCATCCGCCGCAACTTGAACATCAACATCGTGCTGTTCAACAACCGCATCTACGGCCTGACCAAGGGGCAGTACTCGCCCACCTCGGTGCTGGGCCAGGTCACCAAGAGCACGCCGGCCGGCGCCATCGACACGCCGTTGCGTCCCCTCTGCGTGGCCATCGGTTGCGAGGCCACCTTCGTGGCCCGCTCGATCGACGTCAACATCAAGCACCTGGCCGCCACGCTCAAGCGGGCCGCCGAGCACGTGGGCACCTCGTTCGTCGAGGTCTATCAGAACTGCAACGTGTTCAACGACGGCGCCTTCGAGTACGCCACCGGCCGCGACGTGAAGGCCGACAGCACGCTCACCCTCGAAAACGGCAAGCCGCTCATCTTCGGCAAGAACCGCGACAAGGGCATTCGCCTCAACGGCATGAACCCCGAAGTGGTCGAGCTGGGCAAGGGCATCAGCGAGGACGATCTGCTGTTCCACGACGAAAAGGCGCCCGAGCCGACGCTGGCCTACCTGCTGTCGCGGATGTCGTACCCCGAGTTCCCCGAGCCGATCGGCGTGTTCCGCGACATCGACGCCCCCCGCTACGAAGAAGTGCTGGGCGACCAGATCGCCGCCGCCCAACAGCGCGGCAAAGGCGACCTGCAATCCCTCTTCTCCAGCGGCGAAACCTGGGTCGTGCAGTGAGCCAATGGGTCGACCGCGCCCTGCCAGCCTGCGAAAGTATTCAACCGGCTTGCGTGATCGCTTGGATGCGATCTTCAAATGATGACGCAAGTCGCAACTGCGCTTCCGCGCGGAGCGTTGCTCCGCAGTTGGCGAGGTTGAAGTTGGCCAGGATGTACTTCAACGGTCTGATAGCGGAGCGGCCGGGTCGTGTTCGGGTCTGCTGACTACACCCTCGTCGCTGCATCGATGGCCTCGGAACTCTGGCCCCTGCTTGGCGACATCGTCGTCCTGCTGGCGGCATCGCTGCTGGTCGGCGGCATCTTCTCACGCTTCGGGCAAAGCCCGCTCGTCGGCTATCTGCTGGCCGGCATGTTGCTGGGCGGCCCAGGCAGCATTCGCGCGGTGGGCTCCGAGCACGAGATCGAGGCCATCGCCGAACTCGGCGTCGCGCTGCTGCTGTTCAGCCTGGGACTCGAGTTCTCCCTCGATCGCTTGCGCAAGCTGGGCGGCAGGCCGTTGCTGGGCGGCGTCCTGCAAATCGTGCTCACGCTCGCGGTGGCCGCGGCACTGGCCATGGCCTTCGGGCTGACGCCCACCCAGTCGGCCGGCTTCGGAGCGATGATCGCGCTATCGAGTACCGCCGTCGTGCTGCGGATTCTGATGGAGCGCAGCGAACTCGAGATGCCGCACGGCCGCAACAGCCTGGCCGTGCTGCTCACGCAGGACATGGCCGTCGTCCCGCTGGCGCTATTGATGACCGTTCTGGGCGGAGCCGGCAGTGCCGCGGAAATCGCCTGGAGCATCGGCCGGCTGCTGCTGTTGACCGGCGGCCTCGTCGCGGCGCTGTTGCTGCTCAACCAACTCGCCGTGGTCGTGCTCGGAACGTTGACGCTGTACCGCAACCGCGAGCTGACCGTCATCTTCGCCGTCGTGGCGGGCCTGGGCGCCGCCTGGGCCGCGCACTACGCGGGCATCTCGCCCGCCCTGGGAGCATTCGTGGCCGGCATGCTGCTGGGTAGCTCGGCCTTCGCCACGCAGATTCGCGCCGACATCTCGCCGCTGCGGGTCGTGCTGCTGACGCTGTTCTTTGGCGCCGCGGGCATGGTGGCCGATCCCCTCTGGATCCTCAAGAACTGGTATCTCGTCGCACTGGTCTCGTTGGCCGTCACCGCGGGCAAGCTGCTGGTGACCGGCGGCATCTTCCTGGCCCTGGGACAAAGCCTGCGCGTGGCGGCGGCCACCGGTCTGGCGCTGGCGCAGATCGGCGAGTTCGCCTTTGTGTTGGGCAGCATCGGGCGCACTAGCGGCGTAGTCAGCCAGGACATGTATGCCCTGATCGTCTCGGTGACGATCGTCTCCTTCGTGCTCAGCGCGTTTCTCGTGCCGCTGGCTCCGCGGTTCGGCAACTGGATGGCCCGGCTTCAATCGCGGCCCGCGCCCGCCGACAGCGACGCCACGCCGGAGCCGGCTCCCGAAGCCATCCTCATCGGCTTCGGCCCGGCCGCGCAGGTCGCGGCCCGCGCCCTGATCGAGCACAACGTGCGCACCACGGTGATCGATCTCAATCAGGCGGGCATTCGCAAGGCGCGTCAGCTCGGGTTCCAAGGCGAGTTGGGCGACGCGACCCAAAGCGAAGTGCTCGAGCACGCGCGGCTGCACGAGTGCAAGACGGCGATCATTACCGTTCCGCACTACCGATCGGCGATGAGCATTCTCGATTCGGTGCGGCGCGAAGCGCCCCACGTGCACGTGATCGTGCGATCGCGCTACCAGCTCCACACCGCCGACTTTGCCGCCGCGGGCGCCCATGCCGTCTGCGGCGACGAAGAGCAGGTCGGCGAAAGCCTGGCCGACCACATCCAAAGCTGGCTCAGCATCACCCCCCCCGCCCCCGAGCCAGTGCAACACGAACCCTCTCCCTGAAGGGCAAGCCAAGCGGCTGTCTCGCGCCCACCCGGTCTAAGTCACGTGGCAAGTGACGTCGTCTGGGTTGCATGGTTCACATCCGCGTTTCCTGATGCGCTCCAGGGTAATCAGAATTCGACTGGATCCCCTTGGGGCCTCAATTCTGTCGGACCGTTGTAGTCCGCTGCCGGGGATGGCAAAGCATCGACGCATGATGTTGCCCTTGAACCAACGCCGGTTGTCCGCCTCACGTTTCGTCCGCGCAGCAATTGGATGCAATATGGGGACATCACTCATTGTTTATCAGTGATGTCCCCTTTTTGTTGTCCGGCGTCGGCCAGCAGGGTCTTGATTCTGACGCGACTGCGTGCCTGGTCCATTGCTTTGGACCAGTGATCGAAGTCGGGACTCGGGCCGCGATGCGGC
>QQVE01000008.1 GCA_003389325.1 Planctomycetota bacterium | reverse complement strand
TTGTGGAGGTCGACGCCGACGTATTTCATGGGAATGCTCCTTTTGTGGAAACTGGGTCTACACCGGTTTACCACGCATTCAAGGACTCCCCAAACGCGACGCGACCTCCCTTTTCATAGCTTCACCCGCGCACGAGAAAACACAAGGCTGCTACACACCATGAACCGCCACTCCATCCATCGCCGTGATTTTCTCATGCGGTCGTCGGCGGCGCTGGCGGGCGGGTCGCTGTATGGCGCGCTGAGCGTGGCGGCCGAAATGGGCGGCGGGCATCCGCTCGCGCCGCGGCCGAGCCATTACGCGCCGAAGGCCACGAACCTGGTGTTTATCTTCCTGACCGGCGGCTTTTCGCACGTCGACACGTTCGATCCCAAGCCCAAGCTGACCGCCGACAGCGGCAAGCCGGTCAGCGCCGAGAGCCTGCGCGACGTGTCGACCCAGCCGCTGTTGGGCTCGCCGTTCAAGTTCGCTCCCGCCGGCCAGAGCGGCATCGAGATCAGCGAGCTGTTTCCGCACCTAAGCGGCGTGGCCGACAAGCTGTGCGTGATTCGCTCGCTGCACACCGACATCGTCGAGCATTTCCAGGGCACGCTGGCCATGCACACCGGGTCGGCCACGATCCCCCTGCCCAGCCTCGGGGCCTGGCTCGGCTATGGGCTGGGCACGTTGAACGCGAACCTGCCGCCTTACGTCGTGCTGGCCGAGCACACGCCCTATGCCGGGGCGCAAGTGTGGGACAACAACTTCCTGCCGCCTTACTACCAGGGCGTGCGGATCAAGCCGGGCGACGAGCCGATTCCCGACCTGCGTTCGCCGGCGCGCAACGTCCGCCTGGCCGAGCTCGAAGCCCGGATGCTCCGCGACCTGAACGAGCAGTATTCCCAGGCGCGGCCGAGCGACCTTGACGTGAAGGCGCGGACCAACAGCTTCCAGGTGGCCCGCGGCATGATGCAGGTGGCGCCCGAGGCGTTCGACCTGGGAAGCGAAACGCCGGCCACGCTCTCAGCCTACGGCTCGCAGACGGGCGACCGCACGTCGTTTGCCGCGCAGTGCCTGCTGGCCCGGCGGCTGGTCGAGCGCGGCGTGCGCGTGGTCGAGTTGATCGACAGCGGCTCGTCGGACAACTGGGATGCCCACGGCGACATGCAGCAGCATCGCGGCAAGGCCGCCCGGGTCGATCAGCCCATCGCCGCGCTGCTCAACGATCTGGAACAGCGCGGGCTGCTCGAGTCGACGCTGGTGGCCATCTGCACCGAGTTCGGCCGCACGCCCTGGAGCGACAACGGCAAGGGCCGCAACCACTGGCATCGGGCTTTCACCTCGCTGTTGGCCGGCGCCGGCGTGCGGGGCGGCATGACCTACGGCACCACCGACGACTACGGCATCCTCGTGGCCGACGAACCCTGCCACGTACACGACTACCACGCCACGATCCTGCACCTGTTGGGCCTCGACCATACAAAGCTCACCTACCGCTACGCCGGCAGAGACTATCGCCTCACCGACACGAGTGGGACGGTGCTGGAGAAGGTGTTGGCGTAGTGCGCTCAAGCGGTAGTTGCCATGACGCAAGCGGCGTTGGTGTCGTCAGCGCGTCCCAGGGCCAACGGCCCGCTCTGCTTAAGCCAGGGGCAACGCCCCTGGACTCCGTGGGACCGGAGGGATTTCACAAGCCCTGAAGGGGCGTCCTGTGATGCGGCAGCGCGCCCCGTTGGGGCTTGGATGATGTTCGCCGGACCGAGATCCAGGGGCGTTACCCCTGGCTTAAGCAGGTTGGGCCGTCGGCTCACAATTCCGCGCGTGCGTGGCGTTGTCCTCATGTCGTATGGTCGTGTGGCGTCGGGCGCGACGCGGACATCGGGCCTCTAGCGTCAGGCCAACGGACCAACCTAGTTCTTCAGCAACCCTAGCCGGATGAGGCTTTCGGCGGTGGCGACGATGGCGTCTTCGCGGGGGCGGGGGTTCCAGGCGAGTAGTTGTTGGGCTTTTTCGCTGGTGGCGTTGCGGTTCCGGCCCAGCTCGGGCAGGATCTGCTTCACGGCCGGATCCATCAGCGACGCCAACCGCAACAGCCAGTTGGGCAACTGGCGCGTGGGCACGCGCTTGGCCGCCTCGCCCAGGCGGCTCTTCAGCACCCCGGCGATGCCCCGCATCGATAGAAAATCGCCCGAGATGGCCAGGAACCGTTCGCCCCGGGCCGCCGGATGGGTCATGGCCCGCAGGTGCAGATCGGCCACGTCGCGCACGTCGACGACGCCGAAGGCCAGCTTCGGGCAGCCGGGCAACGCACCGTCCATCAGCCGCTGCACGATCAGAATCGAGGTGGAGTAATCGGGGCCGAGCACGGGGCCAAAGATGCCCACGGGATTGACGACCGACAGCTCCAGGTCGCCCCCTTCGCGCTCGATGAAGTCCCAGGCGGCCCGCTCGGCCAGCGTCTTCGACTTGACGTACGGCTGCACGTCGGCGCCTGCCGGATCGGTCCAGCTCGTCTCGTCGAACGGCCGGTGCTGCTCTGGGTGGCCGTAGCCGATCGCCGCGAACGACGACGTGAGCACCACGCGCTTGACGCCCGCATCGCGCGCGGCGCGCAGCACGCGCAGCGCCCCCTCGCGGGCCGGCACGATGATCTCGTTTTCGTCCTTGGGCACGTGCTCGGGAAAGGGAGACGCCACGTGCAGCACGTAGTCGCAACCGGCCACGGCTTCCCCCCAGGCATCGTCGCTCTCCAGATCGGCCACCACGAAGCTCAAGCGATCGCCGGCTTCGGCCCCGCCTTCGCGGAGCATCGCGCGGACGTCGTCCTCGCGCTTGGCGCTGCGCACCGTGGTGCGTACCTGCTGGTCTGCGCCGAGCAGTTGCAGGATGCAGTGACTGCCGACGAAGCCCGATCCGCCGGTGACCAGTACCGTGCTCATCGTTCCCCCCTTCGCGGTGAACGCGACATCGAAGCGGCCGTTTGGGTCTCCAGTGTACCGACAATCAAGCGGCAAGGTTGCGATTTGTTACGATCGTGTCCCCGACGCGTTCGCCTGAGCCCGCTCACTTCAGGGGCGTAGCTGCGACGGCTCAAGTGTAGCAGGCTCACTCCGTGAGCCGTTAAGCAGAAGCCCGGCGGCGATATGTCTGCCAACTCGGCTTGCTGCGCGTCGAGCCTGTAGTGTGATTGCTTCAAAGCGGGTCGAGGGGCTGCGACGGCTCACGGAGTGAGCCTGCTACAATCGCGGCGGCTACGCGGCTTGCGAGCCTGATGATAGCGGATCGTCGTGCATCATGAATTGAACGACGATTTTGAAGGCCGAGCCGGGATGGGATTGCTTCTGCGCCGCTTGGCAGCCGCACGCATTCTATCCCATCGCCGGCTGTTGGCCCTGGTGCCTACTCCTCTCCCGACCCCGGCAACTGCACCAGCAACTGCGGGCCGCTTTCGCCGGCGCCGAGCTGCATCAGGTAGGTGGGATACTTGCCGTCCCACTTGGTAATCCGCTCTTGCTGCACTTCCAGCATCTTGAGCTGCAAGAACAACGGGTCGGACTGCGCCTCGCGGGTGGCTTCGGCCATCTTGCGGATGGCGTCGGCTTCGCCCTCGGCGATGGTGCGAGCCTTGTTGGCCATGGCTTCGGCCTCGAGCTCGACGCGATCGTTCTCCTTCTGCTGGGCGCGAAACTTGGCGTCGCTAATCACCTTCAACTGCTGGGCCACGAACGTCTCGTCGATGGCTTCCTGAATCTTAGGATTCTGGTAGGTGAAGCCGCCGAACATGCCCATCGTCGTGATCGTGATGCCTCGCTCGGCAAAAAACGGAATCACGTCGGTGCGCACCGCGTCGATGATCTCCTGCTTGCGCGAACGCAACTCGTCGAGGTCGTACTGCGCGGCCACTTCGGCCGCCACCGACTGCACGCGAGCGCGGGCTTCGGTGTCCATCATTTCGGCCAACGACTTGTTGCGATACATGTACAGGAATCGCGCGGTGTCTTCCTCGGCAATGTGGGCCGTGCAGTCGAAACCGACTGAAAAGCCCACCGAGTCCTTGCTCTCGATCCAAATAGCCTGATTCAAGGACGAGGTGCCGCTGCTCGTATCGGCGGTCCACTGCCGCGTGACCGGCGAGCGGTCGACCTTGACCAGACGCACGACGTCGACCCAGTCGCCGCTCCAGTAGGGGCGGCCCGTCTGCACCCAGCGGTGCGGGATCTGCACGCGCTTGGTGGCCACCTTGCGGTCTTGCAGGTAGCGCTCCGATTCGAATTTGGCCTGGTCGTCGGTGTTTCCTTCCAGCGGAATCAGGAAGCCGGTTTCCGAAGTATCGATTTCGATGAACTCCGGAGTGTCATACGGCCGGCATCCGACAATCGCCACCGGGAGAGACAAGGCGAGTAATAGCTTGAACGTTTTCACGACATACCCTTTCTGCGTGGATACGCCACAAGAGAATGCGCGCCCTCGGCGCGCGGGGAGTTTCTAGGCGAACGTGCGCTCAAACCACTGCACCCAACGGCGCGGCAGCGGCACGAAGGCAACCAGGCCGGCGGCGGCAATCAGGCCGCCGGACACGACCGGCAGGATGTGGCGGGCCCACTCGAACACGCGCAACGATTCGGCGGCTCCGGTGCTGGGTTGCAACTGCCGCACGGCCAGGGCCGCCGCGGTCGTGGGCAACCACCACGACTCGAGCGCCTGCTCTAAGTCGAGGATCACGACCACCAACGCCAGGAATATCAGCGCGCGCCAGGGCCAGTGGATGCGGAACAACAAACGACCGTCACGGGTGTGTTTCACCAAAACCTCCTTTGCGTCAGATCGAGCCGCGTGGGAACGCCCAACTCCGTCGGGGTACTGAATGCAACCGTCGTGCCAGCTACGCGCATCCGCGTAACGCCTTATTTTCAAGGCACTTGCAAAAGAGACCCCGACAGCGATATATAGCCATTTTCGCTAGATATGGTGAATTTCGCTACATCGTGGGGTACGTTAAGAACATGCTCCAGCACGTCATCATTGCCGGCCCGGGCGACCATTCGGTCGACGACCTGCGCGAGCAGTTCGAGTCGCTGGTGCCGGAGGGGTGCCAGGTGGAAATGATCACCAGTGGCGACGCGCTCTTGCGCCGGCTGGAAGACATCGACACGCACTCGCTGCTGCTGGTACACGGTGAACGCGGCGACGGGCGCTCCAGCGGCAAGAAGCTGATCGCCAAGGCGCGGCGTGCCTCGCCCGAGTTGCCCATCGTGGCCTTTGCCGATCACGGCGACGTGCGCTCGGCGGCCGACATGATCGAGGCCGGCGCCAACGACTTCCTGGTGCGCGGCGACGATCTGCACGCCCGCACGGCCACGCTGCTGGCCAAGATGCGCACGCTGTTGCGGGCCATCGAACGGGTGGAACGGCTCGACCAGCGCAACACCGAGCTGCAGCGCGCGATCCAGGCCCGCTTTCGCATCGTGGGCGAGTCGCCCGAGATTCAGGAGCTGATCGCCGGTGTGAAGCGCATCGCCCAGGTGCCTCGCCCCGTGCTGATTACCGGCGAACGCGGCACGGGCAAGGAGCTCGTGGCCCGGGCGATCCATTTCGCCGCCTTCGGCGAGTCGCAGCCGATTGTGACGGTGAACTGCGCCGCGTTCTCCGACGCGCTGCTGGAGAGCGAACTGTTCGGCCACGAGAAAGGAGCCTTTACCGGCGCCGACGAGACGCGGCAGGGCAAGTTCGAGCTGGCCAGCGGCGGCACGCTGTTTCTGGACGAGATCGCGCACATGAGCCCGCCGTTTCAGCAGAAGATCCTGCGCGTCGTCGAGTACGGCACATTCATGCGCGTCGGGGGGCAGCAGGAACAAAAGACCTCGGTGCGGATCATCTCGGCCACGAACGTCGATCTCAAGGCCCGCATCCGCGGCGGCCGTTTCCTGGGCGATCTCTACGACCGGCTGGCTTTCGAAGTGATCCACGTTCCGCCGCTGCGCAGGCGCTCCGGCGACGTCGATGTGCTGGCGCAGCACTTTCTGGATCAATTCTCGCTCGAGATTCCGGCGTTTAAGGGCAAGTCGCTCGCACGCTCGGCCCTGCGGATGCTGCGCGATTATTCCTTCCCCGGCAACGTGCGCGAGCTGAAGAACATCATCGAGCGGGCCGCCTATCGCGACACGACCAACGAGATCACGCCCGAGGACATCGGCATGTTGCCCAAGCCGCGGCGGCAGGATCACGGCGCGGGCTTTCAACAGCGCGTCGGCGACTACTGCGCGCAGTTGATTCACGACGCGATGAAGCAATCGGGCGGCAACCAGGCGCAGGCGGCGCGGATTCTCGGTTTGACCTACCACCAGTTTCGCCACTACCGGCGGAAGTATACCGAGCCGACGTAAGCCAGGGCCGCGGCGGCAGGCGTTTTACTGCGAGTCGTTCGGACCGCGATCCGTCCACTGCTTTTGCGAACCCTCGATACGTAGCGTCGCCACCGGCCGATCGTCGCGCAGGACCACGTAGGAGTCGGCCCCCGCGACGCTGTCCCA
Source organism: Planctomycetota bacterium (assembly GCA_003389325.1). Lineage (GTDB taxonomy): Bacteria > Planctomycetota > Planctomycetia > Pirellulales > PALSA-1355 > LB-PLM-3. The sequence continues at coordinate 41,655 of QQVE01000008.1, read as the reverse complement.
GGCCAGAGTGGCCAGGCCCGCCGCCGTTGTCGATGGAGAAGCCTCCGAGCGACGACCTTGGGGGCCCACGGCCAAGAGTGCATAGCGGTGCGGCCCCGAACCGTCATCGGAGACGACCCGGGGAGCCTCGGGCGCCGTCACGGGAGTCTCGCGCAACTGGCCGCCCCAGAGTTGCAGCACTTCGTCGGGAAACGGCAACCCGCCGCCGCCATATCCGCCGCCGCCGAGCGACATCATCCCCTGCCCCAGCACCGCATCGGTCAGCGGCTCGTCGTGGCCGGGTCGGAACGACTGAAAGCGAAGCCGCCCCGGATGGGTCGATCCGTTCCAGCGCTCGGGCGGCACCTCCGACGGATCGAGTCCCTCTCCCTGCACGATCGCCATCTGCCGCCAGGCCCCGTCGAGCCAGGCGTTCCAAGAAATGTGTCCGGGCACGCCGCGCAACTGGCCGTTGCGCTCCAGGGCGTGAAAACGGTCGTCGAACGGATCGTCGAGCTCGCACTTGATGATGCGGCTGCGAACCCACAGTCCAGCCACGCCGTCGGACAGCGTGCGGGCATAGAGGCCGCGTGGAATCTCCTGGGCTTCGTAGCCGGCCTCCCACTTCTCGCCCGTGTCCGAGACGATCAACTCCTTGCGCACGATCAGGCGATCGACTTCGAGCTCGCGGGGCGACGGATGCTCGTCGGTCAGCTTGACCAGGGCGATTGTCGTGGTCATGGTCAGTACGATGGTGAGGAGGTGGTCTTTCATGGCGCGTTTCCTGGTTGGAGGTTTCGCACTTGAGCGCGTGCGCTGACTAGCGAGAATGCACGGTGCGTGCATTGTAGTTCGCCGGGATCGAACCGTTGGCAGGAAGAAGCTCAGATGGCCAAAGACAACGAAGCGAAAAACATCGTCGTCTCCGGCGCCAGCCGCGGGCTGGGGCGGGCGATGCTCGACGGATTGGCTGGCGCCGGGCATACCGTGTTCGGCTGCAGCCGCAAGGACGAGAGCCTGGCCCCCCTGCGCGAGCAGTGGCCGGCGCCGCACGGCTTCGACGCGGTGGACGTGGCCGACGATAAGGCCGTCGCACGCTGGGCGGATGCGGTGTTCGAGCGGGCCGGCCGGGTGCACCTGGTCGTGAACAACGCAGGCGTGATCAACGAGAACGCGCCGCTGTGGGAAGTGTCGGCCGACGAGTTCGCCCGGGTGATCGGCGTGAACGTGGAAGGCGTGGCCAACGTGGTGCGGCATTTCGTGCCGCGGATGATCGCCGCCGGCGGGGGCGTGGTGGTGAACATGAGCTCGGGCTGGGGCCGAACCACGTCGGCTGACGTGGCCCCCTACTGCGCGAGCAAGTGGGCCGTCGAAGGACTCACCCGGGGCCTGGCCCAGGACCTGCCTGCGGGGATGGCAGCGGTGGCCCTGAACCCGGGCATCATCGACACCGAAATGCTGCGTACCTGCTTTGGCGGGGCCGCCTCGAGCTACCCCGACCCGCAAGATTGGGCCACGCGTGCGGTGCCGCTGCTGTTGGGGCTGGGCCGGCGAGATAACGGCAAATCGCTCGATGTGCCGGGGCGCTAGACGACAAGGCGTCGCTCTCCCCGGCGATCCCCCTGCCCCGGTGGCAGGTGGGCTCGCGCCGGCAACCCGATGTCGGGGCCGTTTGGCGCGGGGATTGCACTTCTTTAAATTTGGAGGTCACTGCGATCGAGGTGCGCCTCGGGGTCAGGAAACATTGATGGTTTGCCAGCGAGCCTAGTTTATGAAGCGGATTGCCATTCTCACCGCCGGCGGCGACACGCCCGCGCTCAACGCGAGCATTCACGGGGCCGTGGTGCGGGCCAACCAGCTCAAAGTGGAAGTGCTGGGGCTGATCAAAGGATTCAATAGCCTGTTCAACCCGCGGGTGCCGCACGTGCACCTGAATCCGCTGTTTTGCGAGATTCCGGAGCTCGACCCGACCAAGGGCGGCACGATCCTGGGTGGCTCGCGCGACTACGTGAATCCCGAGGATCGGGACACGCTCGAAAAGATCTTCGGCTATTTCGACCGGCTGAGGATCGAGGGGCTGCTGTGCATCGGCGGCGACGGCACGCTCAACGGCTTGCAGCCTTTCTGCGAACGCCTGCCGACGGTGCTGTGCCCCAAGACGATCGACAACGACCTGGGGCTCAACTATGCCAGCGAGGTCGACGAATGCGTGCGCGAGCCGTGCGAGGAGCCGCCGGGGCATCGCTATCGCCGCCTGCCCTCGCGGATCGACATGGACCTGGAGCAGATGATCAACTACGTGACGCCGGGCTACGCCACCAGCGTGTTCGTGTCGGCCTCGGGCGTCGAGCGCGTGCGCACCACGGCCGAAAGCCACCGCCGCATTGCGATCGTCGAGGTGATGGGCCGGCACTCGGGCTTTATCGCCCTGGGAGCCTCCTACGGCCAGCCCGACCTGGTGCTGCTGCCCGAGCATCCGGTGAACATGCCGCTGCTGGTCGAGCGCGTGAAAGAGCTGTACGAGCTGCAGAAAAACGTCGTTATCGTGTGCGGCGAGGGAATTGTCGACGAGGCAGGCGTGCCGTTGGGGGCGGCCAAGCGGACGACCGATCCGGCCGGCAACATTTCGCTCTCGGGAGCGTCCGAGTCGTTGCGGCAACGCCTGATCGAGGCCTTGGGCGACGACTACTTTCGCAGTCACCGGCGGGGCCACGCGGCACACGAGGCCATCTTCACTCGAAAAATCGGCCACACGCAGCGCGGCGGCCGGCCACTGGCGTTCGATCGCTTTCATGCCGCCCAGCTCGGCGGCAAGGCCGTCGACATGCTGTTCGAGGGGCAGAACGATTCGGTGTCGATCCTGCAGCACAACTCGAAGCAGGGTTTCTACCTCGACAGCGTGGGCGGTCACTCGTTCCGCGACCGCTGGGGGCACATCCACGCCCGCTACGTGCACGAGTCGTTCTACGACGCCGAGAAGATGAAGCCCTCGCCGATGGGCATCGAGTATCTGCTGCCGATCTTCACCGACGCCATCGGGCTGGACGACCTGGAGCACACGCGGGAAACGCTGTTCGACTCGGGGAACCTGTTCCGGCCGTATCACTCGGTGAATACGGACATCAACAAGCGGATCCGGTTCCTGGAGAGCTGAGCACGCTCCTCGTCGTATGCGCCCCGCATCGTGCGCGACGGTGCCGTTTAGCCCGGAGCCACCGGCGACGGCGTTTCTGAATCACACGTTGAATTCTGTGGAACGCGGGTGCGGGCTGATCCGTTCGGCTCGCAATGCCGGTACGTGCGGGCGACGCGCCGTCGCCGGTGGCTCCGGGCTAAACGGCGTGCGGCGATGTGCGCGCACGAGTATTGCCGCAGGGCAAACGTTGGGGGTGGGAAAGAAAGAAGCTTGAGGAACCCCGACTTGAGCGGGCCGAAAACGACCCGCTCAAGTCGTGTGGGGCGTCTCTCTGGCTAGGCGGAAACCAGAGATCCTCGAGGTAGTTCCCAATTCGCGTCGGCTGTTCTGGCGGAGGTCCGGTGGACACCCCCGGTACCTCGGCTCGACTGCCGTGAGGCAGCCGAGCCGAGGCGAACCAGGAGTAGCCAACCAACCATCATCCATCCAGACCACCACGAAGGTGCGACAAAACGGTAGCGTCCACAGTTCCCGTCTTGTCCATCGTGGCGCTCCAGCTCCACGCGCTTCAAAACTCGCTTGTATCATTTGGGTCGCGAGGTTGCCGCCGCAGCCGCTGTCAACGCGGCAACCGGCGCAGTTGCTGCCACGTTTACGGCGGCCGCGGGCGGCGGGCTCGCTTCACATTTGTCTTCCGTGTTACTCGTTCTCATGCACTCGCCACTCCCTGCAAGCGTGGGTCAACGGTATCGCAATCACTATGCCAAGACGTGCCGCGAACCGCGTGCGCAATCACGCAAGATCAACCGAAGCGCATGATAAATAAGCGGGTTAGAATTTTTGATTTCCTTGCGCCGCGCCACGACGCTAGCACCGCGGCCGCTCGCCCTGCCTAGAGTGCGCGCACGCCATGACAACCGTTTGCGCAACAAGCGCTTCGGGTTGTGCCAATCGAACGGGAAACGACGCCCCGCCGTAGCCGGCAGCCACCGGCGACGGCGCGGCTGCCTTTTTTCGAGAGGTTCCCAATGCCGCGAGCACTTGCCCGGCGATGCCCCGCGCTCAACCCGTGCGCGGCGGATCGTGCTCGTCTTCGATTTCGCCGACGATTTCCTCGACGATGTCTTCCAGCGTGATCAGGCCCAGCGTGTGGCCCTGGGCGTCGCGCACCACGGCCATCGGGCGCCGCTGCCGGCGAAACTGCCGCATCACTTCCGAGATCGAACGGTCGGGGTCGACGAAGATCGGCGGATACATGGCGTCGTCGAGCACGACCATGCCCCGCAGGCTGAACAGGTGGAACAGGTCCTTCGTGTTGACGATGCCCACGATGTTGTTGAGGTCGTGGTCGTAGACCGGCATCCGCGTGTGAGCGCCGGCCCGCACCGATTCCAGGATCTTCTGCTCGGGCATGTGCAGTTCGAGGGCAGCCATCTTTTCCAGCGGCACGAGACAGTCGGCCACCCGTTTTTCCGAGAGGCGGAACACGTTGTGGGCGTACTCGGCCTCGTCGCGGGGCAGCACGCCGGCCTGCTTCGTCTCTTCGATCAACAAAGCGATCTCTTCGACCGAGTGCACCATCTGGTGCCCGCTGATGGGCGTGAACCCCAGCAGCCGCACCACGCCGTTGCCGGCCCCGTTCATCACGACGATGAAGGGATGGGCGATCCGCGAGAACCACAGCAGCGGCTGGGCCACGAACAAGCTGACCCGGTCGGGCCGCTGCAAGGCCACGGCCTTGGGCGCCAGCTCGCCCAGAATCACGTGCAGAAAGGTGATCGCCGTAAAGGCCAGAATCGTGGCCACGCTGTGGGCTGCGATCCAGGAGCCCCGCTCGGGCAGAAACGAGAACAGCGGCTCGATCAGGCTGGCGACCGTGGGCTCGCCGATCCAACCCAGGGCCAGGCTGGCCAGCGTGATCCCCAAGTGCGTGGCGGCGATGGCATCGTCGAGATGCTCGATGGCGTGGCGGACCGCCGTGGCCCCCACCCAGCGATGGTTGACCATTTCGTCGACCCGCGTCCGCCGCACGGCCACCAGCGCGAATTCGGCGGCGACGAAGAATGCATTGAGAAGAACCAGCAGCGGCACGGCCAACAGGCCCAGCACGCTGAGGAACAGCTCCGTGTTCACGTTCTTGCTTGTCCTCCTCGATTTCGCCCCATGCCTACGGCGGCGGCCCTCGTGTCGGCGGGGGGCCGCCAGTCAATTTGTAGCAAGAGCGACGCTTTCCGGCTACTGGAAGCGGCACCGGGGCGCGTTTCGGCGGGAAAGCACGGTGGTTGTGCTCCGCGGGCCGGACGCCTACATTGCCCGAATCGAGCGCTTCGGCCCCCGGAGCGCTCGCATTTCACGAACCCCAGGAGCGTGCCATGAGCGAAGCGGCTCCCGATCCCTCGCAGACCGAGGCGGCTCCGCGCTGGCAGCCGCTGGTCGCCGCCGACCGCCGCGTGCTGGGCGTGCTGGTCGAAAAAGCCAAGACCACGCCGGAAGGCTACCCAATGTCGGTCAACGCCCTGCGCACCGGCTGCAACCAGAAGAGCAATCGCTATCCGCTGATGGAGCTGGAAGTCGAAGACGTCGAGGAATCGCTCACCCGGCTCCGCGAGCTGGGTGCCGTGGGCGAGGTGCACGGCGGCGGTCGCGTGCCGCGGTATCGCCACTATCTGCTGGAATGGCTCGGCGTCGACAAGGCCGAGCTGGCCGTGATGGCCGAGTTGCTGCTCCGCGGCGCCCAGACCGAGGGCGAACTGCGCGGCCGCGTGGCGCGGATGGAGCCGCTGGCGGACCTGAACGCCCTGCGCCCGCTGCTGGTGTCGCTCAAGCAAAAGGGCCTGGTCCTGGCCCTGTCGCCCGAGGGTCGCGGCCACACGGTCACGCACGCGCTGTACCAGGAGCAGGAGTTGGAGAAAGTGCGATCGCGGTTCGTATCCGGTGCCGAGGGCCAGCCGCCGGCCGCCGCCGCTCCCGTCGCCGCGTCAGCCCCCGTCGCCACCGCAGCGGCGCCCGCGGCGGCCGACGAAACGGCACTCGACGAGTTACGCGAGCAATTGGACGCCGTGCGCGAAGAAGTCGCCCGATTGCGCGAAGAGCTCACCGAATTGCGCACTGCACTCGGCGCGTAGCGGCCCGCCCTCGCCGTTTAGCCCGGAGCCACCGGCGACGGCGCGTCGGTTCGGTCCACCGCATTCGCTTCTCAGACGACACTCGCCCGGTTGGGATCGAGATAGTCGAGATCCGCCCGCTCGAATTCTCGCTCGAGCGCATCGAGCCCGTTCTGCTTCGCGAAGGTTGCTTCGTCGCGAGTGATCGGCACCAACCACAGGCAGCGCACCGGCGTTGTCGCTGCCGACAACTCCAAGAATTCAAGTTCCTGGCCGTCGAGATAGGGCCTGGACAACACGCCGAATTCGCATGCAGATCCTGGCAACCAGGGACGTCCGAAGTTGACCGTATGCGCAAGCCCCAATTCCCTTCCAGTCCGATGGTAGTGGGCAATCACCGTCAACAGCTCCACGTGCGATTCTTCCTGTGTTGCCGAGAATAAATGAATCTCAATGGGAGCCGCATCCGCCGGTTGCGACATGCAGCAAGTGGCATAGGTCCACATGCCGCGTGCATCCGAGGGCGGAAACTCCAACACGAGGAATCCCGGTGGCAATTCGTTCACAGGGCCCTGCCCCCACGAACGCGGAACAACAGAGTTTGCCCACTGCCGCTCGTAGTGACGCGATATCTCGGCGCAGCGTTCCATCGGCATTACTTTGCAGTACGAGCCAACCCGACGGCGCACAGCGTCGTTGCTACGCCGACGCGCCGTCGCCGGTGGCTCCGGGCTAAACGGGTAGCATCGCCAATGCGCCGTCGCCCGTGGCTTCGGGCGAAACGGGAGGTTATTTGGCGTCTTGGGTGGTGATGGGGAAGCTGTCGGTGCGGAAGGACGAGGCGGGCAGGCCGGCCTCGTTCCAGAGGTTGCCCTCGGGGAACGGCAGCCAGGCGTAACGCACGGCCACGGGGTTCTGCACCTTGTCGCTCCACACTACGATCGTGTCGCCGTCGATCTCGGCTTTCGCGGGGTGAAAACGCTGGTCCTCGCCGGCGATCGTGAAACCGGCCAGCGGGCCGTCCTTCGACACCAGGCCGCCGCTGGTGTGCTTGAACCGCAGCCGAATGCGATGGTCGTCAGCCGTGCTCATGCTGTCGTAGATCGGGCCGGAATACTCGAGGTTTTCGCCGTAAGCCACGCCCCGGGCCGCCAGCGCCAGCCGAGCGCCCACCGGCTCTTTCTTGCGCGGATGGATGTCCTCCTCGTCGCCGACGTCGATCGTCACCACCAGCGCCGAACGCGGCACGGTCTGGCTCACGTAGAGCTGCGAGTCGCGGATCTCGGACCACTGGTTATCGGGCGAGCGGGTGTGCTCGCGGTCGTACGGGGCGATCTGCACGATCAGGAACGGAAAGTCCCCCTGCCCCATCGTGTCGCGCCAGTTCTTGATCATCGCCGGCAGCAGCTTGCGATAGTGGAACGCGCGGCCCGCGTTGGACTCGCCCTGGTACCAGATGGCCCCTTGAATCGCGTACGGCGCCAACGGCGCGATCATGGCGTTGTACAGGCGGCTCGAGCCGCGCGGATGCTCGGAAGTGCCTTCGAGCTCGGGCGTGTTCTCGAGCACCTCCTGGCTGGTCCACTCCTCGGCCGCGGTGCCGCCCACGTTGGACGAAATCAGCCCCACGGGCACGTCGAGGTGCTGTTGCAGATCGCGTCCGAAGAAGTAGCCCACGGCCGAGAAGCCCGGCGTGGTTTGCGGTCCGGCGACGACCCACTCGGCGTCAACGTCGCTGCGGGGTTCGTCGGCGGGCTCGCGGGGGATCGTGATCAGCCGCAGCTTGTCGTTGGCCGAGTTGGCGATGGCTTCGCTGCCGCCGTCGCTGTTGGCCAGCGTCCACTGCATGTTCGATTGCCCGCCGCAAAGCCAGACCTCGCCGACCAGGATGTTCTTCAGCTCGAGCTTGTCGTCGCCCTGGGTGATCGTCATCACGTGGGGCCCGCCGGCGGTGAGCGGCTCCAGCTCGACCTTCCACTTGCCGTCCTCGGGCGTGGCCTCGGCTTGTTGGCCGGCGATGCTGACGGTGACCTTGTCCTCGGCGTCGGTCGTGCCCCAGACCGGCACTTTCACCTTCTGCTGCAACACGGCATTATCGGTGAACAGGCCGTGCGGCCGGACGGCGGCCTGGGCGGCGGTGGATACGGCGAGGATCAGGGCGACGGCGGAAACGATCATCCAAGGGGCTCGGCGGTGCATCGGGCGACTCCTATGAATTGTGCGGGGATGGGTTCTTCGGGGCTCGCGTTGGGGCGACGTCGCCGATGGCAAAACGGGCGAGTGGTTGGGGTTCTGTGGGCAATCGTACCTTTTCGGCGAGCGGTTCGCATCCGTGGGCGGGGGAAAACATTGGGGGCGCCGCGGGCGACGGGAATGCGGTGCTTGCGGGGCGGTGGCCGGCAGCCCAAAATGATCGCTGACGGCTGTCGATTTCACTCGTGAGGCGGAGAAAAACAACATGCAACGCACGCTGCTGGTGCTGGCGATCGCGATCGGATGGGGGTTGGTTTCAGGCGCGGCGCTGGCGGCCGAGGGCGACGTCTCGGGGCCCAAGCATCCCGACTTCAAGATCCAGGGCGAGTACTCCGGCGAAATCGAATCGCCCGACGGCTCGGGACCCATCAAGCTCGGCGCGCAAGTGATCGCCCTGGGCGAGGGCAAGTTCCGCGGCGTGGCCTACGTGGGCGGGCTGCCCGGCGACGGCTGGGACGGCTTCACCAAGTTCGAAACCGAGGGCGAGGTCGCCGACGGCAAAGTGACGTTCGAGGGCGACGAAGCCACTGCGAAGCTCGAGGACGGCGCGATGGTGCTGCTGGGCACGGGCGGCGAAGAGCTGGGCAAGCTCAAGAAAGTCATGCGCAAGAGCCCCACGCTGGGCAAGCAGCCGCCCGAGGGCGCGGTCGTGCTGTTCGACGGCACCAGCGCCGAGGAGTTTCAGCCCGGCAGGATGAGCGACGACGGCCTGTTGATCGCCGGGGCGGCGAGCAAGCAGAAGTTCGGCGATTGCGAGTTGCACGTCGAGTTTCTGTTGCCGTTCATGCCCGAGGCGCGGGGCCAGGGGCGCGGCAACAGCGGCTGCTACCTGCAGGGGCGCTACGAGGTGCAGATGCTCGACTCGTTCGGCCTGGAGGGCGAAGACAACGAGTGCGGCGGCATCTACGGCATCCGCCGGCCGGACGTGAACATGTGCTTTCCGCCCCTGTCGTGGCAGACCTACGACATCGACTTCAAAGCCGCCGAGTACCAGGACGGCAAGAAGGTAAAGAACGCCACGATGACGGTCCGGCACAACGGCGAAGTGATTCACCGCGACGTCGAGGTGCCCGAGGCAACCCGCGCCGCGCCGGTGGCCGAGGGAGACTCGCCCGGCCCGATCTACTTGCAGGATCACGGCAATCCGGTCCGCTATCGCAACATTTGGGTCGTCGAAAAGTAGCCGCCCATCTCGGTCGAGAGATCGCTGGTGCGCGCCGGCGCCCCAGTGCGCGCCGGCACCCCCGTGCGCGTGGCAGAGAGCAATATGAGTAAGCGACGCGCCCCAGCATCGGCCCCCACGGTCTCCCGCCGCAAACGGGGCGCGGCGCCCGAGGTCGTCACCCGCGACGAAGAGTTCGACCTGCTCAAGCGGCTGTGGAACTTCCATGCCCAGCAGCGGGCCACGGGCGACGCCGAGAAAGTGCTCACCGCGGCACTGCGGCTGAGCCTCGATTTCTTCGGCGCCGGCGAAGGATGCGTGGCGGTCGTGCGTCCGGGCCGGGAAGAGGCCGATATCGTCTCGTCGTCGCCGGGCGGCGCGCGCTGGGATCGGGCGCTGGTGGCCGGCTTCTTGCGCGGGCACAAGGTGAGCATTCCGCAGGAACTGATGCTTGCGCGCATCCGCCGCTACGACCGGATGTGGGGAGCGCTGGTGGTGCGCGGGTCGGGCGTCGAATATCACTGGGATGCCCGCAAGGCGTTTTCGTCGATCGGCACGGCGGCCACGCAGTTGATTGAGCGGATCGACGAGCAGCGCGTGGCCGAGGTGCGCAACAAGATCGACCACAAGATCCTCGACCAGATCGGGCCCAAGGACCTGTTCTATCAGATCCTGCACGGCATTCGCTCGCTGATCGCCTACGATCACTCGGCGGCGCTGTTGACCTGCGATCCCGACGAGCGGTCGCTGGAGATCGTCGGCGAACAGATCACGTGGCGCAAGTCGAAGAGCCAGAAAGTGGGGCTCAAGCTCGCCTTGAGCGAACAGGCCGGCGAGCTGCTGAATCACAACGTGGTGTTCGGCTTCAATCGCGACGGCCGGGCGTGGGTCGACTGGAGCGATACCGAAGGCACGCCGCTGGCCGAACTGTTGGACTACAACCGCGACGATGGCACGCTTTCGGCCGAGGGCACGATGCTGTGCGCCCCGCTGATCACCCGGCACGGCCTGGTGGGCGTGCTCAAAGTGGCCTCGGTGCACGCGGGGGCGCTGGGTGCCTATGAGGTGGAGATCATCTCGCAGTTTCTGCCGCAGGTGGCCGTGGCGCTGTTGAACATGCGCCGCACCGAGTCGCTCGAAATGCGGATGCGGGCCGCCGAACGCAAACAGGCCATGGCCGACCTGGCCCGGGCCGTGTCGCACGACGTGAACAATGCCATCGGCGCCGTCGTGCCGCTGGTGCAGCAGATGCGCGAAGATCTCGAGACCGGCGAGCTGACGGCCGACGTGATGCGCGACGACCTGCGCGAGGTGGAACGCTCGATGCAGATCTGCCGGCGAATCTTCGGCGGCATGCTGGGCTTTGCCCGCGGGGCGGCGCGCAACGCCTCGGAGGTGCACCTGAAGCACGAAGTCGACGCCACGCTGGCCGTGTTCAAAGAAGGCTTCTCGCGGCTGGGCGTCGAGACCGTGGTCAACGTGCCGGCCGATCTGCCGCCGCTGTTGGGCATTCAGGCCGATATCGACCAGGTGCTGCTGAACCTGGTGGGCAACGCCCGCGACGCGCTCGACTCGGGCGGACGCCTTTCGATCGAGGCCACGCCGGCCGAGGGGCGGATCGACCTGGTGATCGCCGACAACGGCCACGGCATTGCTGCCGAAAACCTGCCCAAGGTTATCGAACCGTTCTTTACCACCAAGCCCGCGGGCAACGGGTTGGGGCTGTCGATTTGCCGCTCGATCATTTCGCAGTTGCGCGGCAAGATGCGCATCGAATCGACCGAGGGCCAAGGCACCACCGTCCGGCTTTCGCTGCCCACCCGGCAAGAGAAGACTGCATGATTTCTTCGGCCAAACGATCGCGGATGCTGATTGTCGACGACGACCCGGGCATCTTGCGCGCGGTGTCGCGGATCTTTGCCGCGCAATACGACGTGAAATGTGCCGACGGCCCGACCGCGGCGCTCGAGCTGGTCTCGAAGGAGCGCCCACCGGAAGTGGCCGTGCTCGACATCCGCATGCCGGAGATGAACGGCTTCGAGCTGATGCGGCGGCTGCGGGAAGTGGTGCCCGACCTGGACGTGATTCTGATGACCGGCAATGCCGAGGAGCCGGACGCCAACCTGGTGGAAGCCATCGACGCCGGCGCGTTCTATTTCATCCAAAAGCCGTTCGAGCGGCGGGTGCTGCTGGCGCTGGTCACGCGCTGTTTCGAACTGCGGCGGTTGCGGCTCGAGATGCAAAAGCACACGCGGCGCCTGGAACGCGAGCTGGAAGAGGCCCGGCAGTTTCAGATGAGCCTGCTGCCCCCGCCGGAAGCGCAGTTCGGCGGGCTGTCGATCTCGGCCCGGTACTCCGCCTGCACGGAGCTGGCGGGCGACTTCTACGACTATGCCGAAATGGGCGACGGCACCGCGGCGCTGCTGATTGCCGACGTCGTGGGGCACGGCGTCTCGGCGGCGATGATGACCGGCATCGTCAAGGCGGCGTTTCACACGGCCCGCTCGCGGGCGTTCGACCCCTTGGACGTGGTGAACCGCGTGCGCGAGGCGGTGCGGCCGCTGGATGCCGGCCGGTTCGTGACGTTGTGCTGTGCGCGGGTCGACTTGCAGCAGCGCGAGCTGACGTACGTCAACGCCGGGCACGAGCCGATGATCCTGCACCATCGCGCCGGCGGCGTCGAACTGCTCAACTCGACCGGCCCGTTGATCTCCTCGGCGCTGGTGGACATTCCCTGCGAACAGGAAGTCGTGCCGCTGGTCGATCAGGACTTTCTGTTGTTCTACACCGACGGCGTGGCCGACGTCGTGGGCCCCGAGGGCCGCTTCGGCCGCAATCGCCTCGAAACGCTGCTCGCCTCAGCCGACCGCGGCAGCCCCCAGCAGACGCTCGATAGCATCCTGCACGCGGTGAGCGAGTTTGCCGGCGGCCGCGAGGTGAAGGACGACATCACCCTGCTGGGCGCGGAGCTGAAGTGACGAAACGCCCGCCGCGTCTACGGCCACACATCACTGTGACTCGCTGCCCATTGTTCGAACCAAGCGTTGACGGCATCGACGGTTTGCTGTTGTACGGCAGGATCGGTTGATTGGATCCCCTCGAAATAGGCGCGTCGCGTCGCTTCATCGGCCTGCTGGCAGTACCACAGCAGCACGGACGGCTGAAGGATTGCCACCGGATGAATGCGCCCACACGCGAAATAGGTCGGCCAACCGATCGCGGAAATGCCGACCGTGCAGCCTGAGCGCCTCCAGTCGTGCTCGTGACGAGGATGGTGCGCCAGGTACCACTCTGCGAAGTCATTGTCGCGGTCTGTGTGAAACGCGATGCCGAGAAGCGAGTGCTCTGTGCGCTCCATGCGACATACGCAGCAGCCGAGATGGCCGCGAGTGCGAATCGTGAGCGGGCCGAACAGAACAAACATCCCAATGACGGTGGCGCCTGCAACCGCGATACGTTTGCGTTTGACCATCGTGAGCACTCCGCCTTGAGCAGCGATGCGGTCGACGGCGCGATCGCTATCGAAGCTGGAAAACGCCTGTTTCTCCATTGTAATCAATCTGGTCTTTCGAACCGTGGTAGAATGCGGGCAGCCAGCTTTCGGAGACGGGCATGAAGTGGCGACTCTCCACCGAAGTAGCCGCGGGCGTTGCCGGAGCCGCGATCTACCTGCCGATCGGATTGCGCGGCACGCTGTTTGCGCTGTGTCCGGCACTGGCCGGCGGACGCCGTCGCCTGTGGGTAATCGCGCCGGTCGCGGGTTTCGTGCTCGAATGCGTCTACCAGCTCGCGTGGCTCTGTCTGCCACTCGTCTGGGAGCCGCGCGGCGAATTCAACGAAGCACTGGCCCTCTACTTGCCGCCGATTCACAAGATCGTGACGCACCATGGATGCACCGTACCCAACTCGGTGCAGTTCGTGGCAGGTCTGGTCGGTTGGACGGGATGCTACTTTGTGCTGTGGATGCTGCTGTGGCCAAGGCCTCTGCCGTGGCGGGCCAGGTTCGCGGTGCCCGTCGTGGGAATGCTGCTGGTCGCACTCGCGGGAGCAGGGCTCTGGCGAATTGCTCCGCTCGATGAATGGCACGGCCGATTTGCATTCGCCGCCGAGAAGGTCCCGCAAAGCGTGTTCGCCTTGGCGGTAGTGTTGTCCATGCCGGTTTGCACGTTCGTGCTGGGCCTGTTGATCCATGTCTTCGAGCGGCGGACGACGCGAGCCGACAATCTACCACCACCGCCACCCGAGACCGGCATACCATCGTAGCCAGGCCGAGCAGTTGCGCGTCGGGCCAAGCGTCAATCCTGCTTCCATAGCGTGTCGGCTGGAATGGTGGGCGCGGTGTCACGGGCGCGACGCTCAAGCTCGTCAGGGAAACCTGGATCGTCTGCAGACAACCCTGGGTGGTCGGAGGAAAGCGTTTCCAACAAGCGGGCCACGATCAGGAAGCGTTCGGATTCCGACAGCTTGAGCGCGAGAATTTCATCAGGATTGGATGCCACGTGCTAGCGGCCGCCGAGTCGTCGATGGGTGACGCAGCATATTTACAAGGTCCCACGACGCCGAGACAACGTCGTGGGACCGGGACCACAGAGTCAGTGTTACTCACTCGATCGGCATCGTGTAGCTGATCGCGCCGATCGGCTCGCCGGGGGCGGCGTCGGCGTAGTGCGGGTGGCACATCACGCACTTCTTCATCACCACGGGCACCGGCGTGAGCACGCGCAAGTGGGGCTCGCCGTCGTCGTACACGACCTGTTCGTACGTGGCGTCGCCGGCCTTGAGCCGCTTCACCCCCTGCCGCTCGAACTCGTCGCGGGCGACGTTGTTCGGCTCGTAGGGTTCGCCGCTGGCATCGATCAGCCGCACCTGGTGCGAGCCCGTTTTCGAGATCGCGTCGAACCAGGCCACCGCGGCGCTGCCGGCGGGGAAGTCGTCCTCATCGTGGACGTACTTGTCGGTGATCAGCACGATGGCCTGCTTGTAGATCTGATCCAGCATCTGCACCGTCTTCCGCGAACGCTCGACGGCCGCGGCGTCGGGGGCGGCAGGCGCGTCCTTATCGGCCGCGAGGGCGGCCACGGGGCTCTTGAGAAGCGAGAGAGCAGCGATCATCATGACGATCACAAGACATGACGTGAAGGTGGGCAGCTTGGTCATGGCGTGTCCTTCGTTGGTTGAAACGGGGTGGGAATCATGGCGGGAGGTCACGCCGACGACGCGTCGAGGCGAGCCAGTTGACGCCGCGTGGGAGCCACGTCGGCCAGCGTGATCTGGTTGAAGTAGTCCAGTTGCAGGCGCTCGGCCTCGGCCAGCACGCCCTTGAGCTTGCAGAACGATTCGATCGCACAGACGTTGTCGGTGGCCACGCAATCGAGCAAGTGCATGTTGCCCTCGAACGCCTCGATCACGTCGCCCAGCCGCACCTCGCGCGGCTCGCGGGCCAATTCGATGCCCCCGCCGATGCCGCGGACGCTGCGCACGTATCCCAGCCGGGCGAGGTTGTTGACGACCTTGCCCAGGTGATGGGTCGAGATGCCGTACAACTGGGCCACCTGGCCCGCCGTGGCCCGACCTCCCTGGGTGGCCAGGTACATCAGCGTGCGGAGGGCGAAGTCGGTGTGCGTGGTGAGTCGCATGGGCCGTCGATGGATAAACATGCTAAATGCGTACGTGTAATGCGTATTTATAGCCGGGGCGTTGCTCGGCGTCAAGACGACCGGGTTGACGCGTGACGTACCACCTCGCGCGGCCGGAGACCGCTGGCCCCGCACCGCCGACACGCTTGCCCCTCCAGCTTGCCGCGGCACGCAATTTGCCAGCTTTCCCCCGTCGAGATCAAACGGTCGGGTAGCAAGAATCACAGGCAACATGGGCACACAGCACGAGCAACTCGGCATGGGCTCCCGCGGCGTTACGCGACCCATGGCCGAAGGCGAGCAGCGCAACGGAGACGACCACGGCTCGCACGAGCACGGCGGGCACGAGATGGACCGCGAGCAGCGACTGGGCATGCTCCAGATGCACCACCGGCACACGCTGTGGGTGTACTGGACGCTGCCGGTGCTGGGCTTGTGGCTGCTGTTGGCGCCCTTCACGTTCGGCTATCTCAACGAGACCCTGTGGGTCGACCCCAGCGGCGGACGCGGCCCGTGGTTCGCCGAGCAATCGACCCCGGAATTGCGCGAGCTGCGCGCCTGGCTGATGACCGGCAGCGACGTGGTGTGCGGGCTGGTGCTGCTGGTCTTTGGGTGGCGGTCGCTCACGCCGAATCGTCCGGTGAGCCTGTGGATCTGCTGCGGCGTGGGGGTGTGGCTGACGCTGGCCCCGGTCGTCTTTTGGGCCCCGACCGCGGCGTCGTATCTGAACGACTCGCTGGTCGGCATCGTCGTGATGGCGCTGACGATCCTGATTCCCGGCATGCCCAACATGATCATGTACATGCAGCACGGGCCGCCGACGCCGCCCGGCTGGAGCTACAACCCGTCGAGCTGGCCGCAGCGGTGGATCATGATCGCCACGGGCCTCTTGGGGTTCATCGTGTCGCGGTACCTGGCCGTGTTTCAACTGGGATACGTCGACTACGTGTGGGACCCGTTCTTCGGGTTCGCCGAGGGCACAAAGCGGGTGCTCGATTCCGACCTGTCGCACATGTGGCCGATTTCCGACGGCGGACTGGGGGCCGTGTCGTACACGTTCGAATTCATGATGGGCTACATGGGCAGCCCGTCGCGCTGGCGGACGATGCCCTGGATGGTGGCCTTCTTCGGCTTTCTGGTTATCCCGCTGGGGCTGACGCACATTGTGCTGGTGATCTCGCAGCCGGTGATCGTGCATCACTGGTGCACGATGTGCCTGCTGGCCGCGGCGATCATGCTGCCGATGATCCCGCTGGAAGTCGACGAGGTGGTGGCCATGTTTCAGCATGTGCGGCAGGCCAAGCGGCGCGGCGATCGCGGCGGCTCGCTGTGGACGATCTTCTGGAAGGGAGGCCAGGCCGACGGCTGCCAGCCGGACGAGCGAACGCCGGCCCTGATCGACATGCCCCAGCACCCCTGGCAACTGTTCAAGGCGTCGATCTGGGGCATGAGCTTCCCCTGGACGCTGGTGGCATCGACGGCCGCGGGCATCGCCTTGATGTGCTGCCCCACCTGGTTCGGCATCGACATCGAAACGACCGCGGCGGACCTGGGCCACCTGGGCGGCGCGTTGATCGTGACGGTGTCGGTCATCGCGATGGGCGAAGTCGTGCGGATCGGCCGCTACGCGAACGTGATTCTGGGGCTGATCGTCGCCGGCGGCGTGTGGCTGGCCGGCGATGTCCCCTCAGGTTACGCCGCTGCCTGTACGCTGCTGGCGGCATCCGCGGCAGTGCTCTCCCTTCCCCGCGGTCGCATTCGCGAGACCTACGGCGCGTGGGATGCGTACGTCCGCTGAATGTCCGAGACGGCTAGCCGCGCGGCGACAACGCACATTCCAGAAGCACGGCCGCTGCCAGAGCCACGGCGAGCGCGATCACCACGCGAGTGTCGATCGCTCGCTTTGCCGGGCCGAACCCGAAGTGCGGCCCCAGGCCGTTCCATAGCCACAGGCCCAGCAGACTCACCGGCAAGCCGAACAGCCAGAGTTGCCAGCCCGCGGCACCGTGACGGAGCAGATCGCCGGCGTCGCCGACACCTTCGACGGATCCGGCGGGCAGGTACAGGCCGTTGGCCAGGCAGCAGAAGCCGGCAAAGAACCTGGCCAAATACGTGTACTTGTCGTTGGCGAGACGGACAACACCGAGCAGCAACAACGGCAAGATCGTGCCCCAAATGGCCCCGCCCCAGGCGACAAATCTCGGCCGCGGATTGGGCGAAACGTCGGTTCGCGAAATCGCCAGCGGATGCAGCACGACGCGTTCGACGCGACCACCGCTGAGCCACGCATGCAGCACGTGCCCGGTCTCCTGCACGGCCATCATCGCCAGCCACGATGCGGCTGATAACAATCCGAGCAACAAAGCCTGAGCGATGCGTGGTGGCAGGGTCGTCATCTTGCTTGCGCCGCGATGCGGCTTATCTGCGTATCGGCACGATCGCGCGGATGCGGGCGTCGCGCAGGTAAAGCCCCAGCCAGAACAGCGCGCCGAACAAGACGGGGAACAGCATCTCGAACCAGCCGTCGCCGTGCAGCACGTGGGTGGCGACGGCGCCGCCGAGGTAGCCGGTGAGCAGAATCGCGCCCAGCACGGCAGTATAGGGAATCAGGTAGAGCACCGAGCACGTGACCATGATCACGCCCAGCGGCACGATTACGCTTTCGGACATGCCCATCTCGGTGGTGCCTTCGACCACGAACGGCGGCTTGGTCACGCTGATCGCGCCGTTGACGATCATGAACAGCGCCGGCAACGCGCCGAGGACCCAGCCGGCAATCTGCAGTGCCAGCGACGTTCTCGGTTTCGTTTCGGCGGGAGGGGGTTCGCTGGACATGGTTTTTGGTTTCCTGGGGAGGGTTGCGCCGGTGGATCACTCCGCGTACAACAGGCGGCGCACTTCGATCGTGCCCCCGCTGGGCAACGTGGGAATGCGCTGGGCGATGGCCACGGCTTCGTCCTGGTTTTCGCACTCGATCACGTGATAGCCGCCGAGTTGTTCCTTCGTCTCGGCAAACGGGCCGTCGGTCACCGACGCCTGGCGAACCGTCACGGCGGTGGAGCAGTCGTCGAGCTTCGCGCCGCTCATCAGGTGCCCGCTCGCTTTGAGCGATTGCATCAGGCCGTGGTACTCCTGCATGATCGTGTCGCGTTTCTCGGCAGGCAGGCCGTTCCACTTCTTCTCGTCGATGCAGCACATCAGCATGAATTGCATGGTTGGTGACTCCGCATGAATGGATAGACGAAGGCCTCGCAAGACGCGCCTGCATTGTCAGACCTCGGGCAGTCCGGGCACTTCCAGGACGGGGCGGATTTCGACCGTGCCCTTCTTGGCCGGCGGGAGCTGGCTGGCGACCTCGATCGCCTCGTTCAGGTCCGGAGCGTCGATGAGGAAGTAGCCCCCGAGCTGTTCGCGCGTCTCGGCAAAGGGGCCATCGGTCACGTTCGGCCTGCCTTCACGCACTTGCACGCTGGTGGCCGTGGCCACGGGATGCAGCGGGTTGGCCGACAAGTACTGCCCCTTTTCGGCGAGCTGTTGGGCCACTCCGGCCGACTCGACGTAGCACGCCTGGTACTCCTGTTCGTCCATCGCCTGCTCGTCCATGTAGATCAGCAGCAAGTATTTCATGATGGGTCCTCGACCGTGAATAACCTGCGGACATTGTCTATCGGTCCGCCGCCTGATGCCAGCACCCGAGCGGTGCCTCCAGAAACAGGTCGAACGGCCAGCGGCCGCATCGACATCCTGGGGCAGAAAAAGTGCGCTAGCCGTTCGGGCCGGCGGGCACGAGCGGTTGCCTTGTCGCCTCGCAAGAAACCTGCAGCCGGCGCCACAGCCGCCAAGGCTCGTCGGGCCCGGCCAGGCTTCGCCGAACCCAGCCCTCGCTTTCGGGGTCGGCGAGGTATGCCTCGGCGTCCTCGATCATCCGGCGCCGGCGCTCGTCGAGCGATACGGCGGGACTGTCAAGATTGCCCCTATTGTGGTCGGCTGCGGCCCGATCGCGGTCGTCAACGACAATCGTTTGCCGTGCGGGCTTGCGCAAAACGTCGCAGCGGGTGACGTCGTTGCGTACCAGGGGGTCGATGCAAATCATTATCATAGTCTTGTCCTCCGCCCTAAAGTCGAACGGCGGAGGTGGGGATCGACACTCGCAGCGCGAAATCCTTTATTATCGACAGCATGTTTTCGACGGCGGACGCCACGGTCGACGAAGTCTATCGCCACGATTGGGGTCGGATCGTCGCGCGCTTGATTCGGCTGTTCGGCGACTTCGACCTGGCCGAAGAGGTGGCCCAGGAAGCGTTTACCGCGGCCGTGCATCAATGGCGGGCAACCGGCGTGCCCGATGCGCCGGCGGCCTGGATCATTCAGACCGCGCGGCACAAGGCCATCGACCGCATTCGCCGCAAGGCGCACTTCGACGAGAAGATCAAGCCGCAGGTGGCGGCCGATCCGATCGACGCCGCGGCGGCACTCCAGGAAGACGACATTCCCGACGAGCGGCTGCGGCTCATCTTCACGTGCTGCCATCCGGCGCTGGCACACGAAGCGCAGGTGGCGCTCACGCTGCGCATGCTGGGCGGGCTGGAGACCGACGAGATCGCCCGCGCGTTTCTCGTTCCCACGCCCACCATGGCCCAGCGACTGGTGCGGGCCAAGCGCAAGATTCGCGATGCGGGCATTCCTTACTCGGTGCCCGAGCGGCACGACATCCCCGCGCGGCTGGCGGCCGTGCTGGCGGTGATCTACTTGATCTTCAACGAGGGTTATTCGGCCACGCGGGGCGAGTCGCTGGTGCGCACCGACCTGTCGGCCGAAGCGATTCAACTGGCCCGGATGCTGCGCTCGCTGATGTCGCCCGAGGCGCCGGGCGAAGCGACCGGTTTGCTGGCGCTGGTGCTGTTGCACGATTCGCGGCGGGCGGCACGGCTCGACCCCGGCGGCGACCTGGTCGTTCTCGAAGATCAGGACCGCAGCTTGTGGAACCGCGAGCAAATTGCCGAGGCGCTGCCGCTGGTGCAGGAAGCGCTCGCGCGCGCGCCCGGCCCCTATGCGCTGCAGGCGGCCATCGGTGCCGAGCATTGCCGCGCCGCTCGCGCCGAAGACACCGACTGGCAAAGGATTCTCGGCCTGTACGATCTGCTGCTGCGCGTGCAGCCGTCGCCCATCGTTTCGCTGAACCGCGCCGTGGCCGTGGCGATGGTTTCCGGTCCGGAAGCCGGGCTGGCGCTGGTCGACGAGCTGGCCTCGGCGGGCGACCTGGAAGGCTACCATCTGCTGCACGCCGCGCGGGCCGACCTGTTGCGGCGGATGGGCGCATCGTCTGAGTCGGCCGCCAGCTACCGCCGGGCGCTCGAGCTGGTGACCAACGCCAGCGAACGCCGCTATCTCGAGCGCCGGCTGCGCGAGGTCGGCTAGGTTGTGTCTCGCAAGTAGCATCGGCTCGACACCAGCCTGAAGCGCAAGCGAGGGTTTCCTGTCTTCCGCGTTTCGACTAAGACCCCTCGCTTGCGCTTCGGGCTAGTGTTTGTTTCTCCCTCGCTTACGCCTCGGGCTAGTGTCTGTTTCTCCGTCGCGTGCGCTTCGGGCGGGTGTCGGCAAGGTACGCTCCGCATCTCCTGCCTTTGCCAGCGGTGCCTTTGGAAAGTAGGCTTAGGCAGCGTTGCGGCCCGGCAAACAAACGCGGCATCTCCCCTGCCCCGTTTCGGGACGTCTCTCGGTTTCGCCACGCGGAGGGTGCGTCGTGCGTTGCTTGCTCGTCACGGGCGGGGCCGGCTTCATTGGAAGTTGCCTGGTCCGCCATCTGGTGCAGAACCGACTGGCCCGCGTCGTCACGCTCGACAAGCTGACCTACGCGGGCCATCGCTCGTCGCTACGCGCGGTGCTCGACGACCCGCTGCACGAGTTCGTGCAGGGCGACATTGGCGACGCACCGCTGGTCGCATCGCTGCTGGCGGCCCATCGGCCGCAGGCCATCCTGCATCTGGCGGCCGAAAGCCACGTCGACCGCTCGATCCTCGCCCCGGCGGCCTTCATCGACACCAACGTCACCGGCACGTTTCGGCTGCTGCAGGCGGCGCTGGACTATTGGCGCTCGCTCGATGCCGAGGCCCAGCAGCGATTTCGCTTCTTGCAGATCTCCACGGACGAAGTGTTCGGGTCGTGCGACGAGCCCGGCCGCTTTGCCGAGGACGCGCACTACCGGCCCACGTCTCCCTACTCGGCCTCGAAGGCCGCCGGCGATCACTTGGCCGACGCTTTCACGCGCACGTACGGCTTGCCCACCATCCGCACGTACTGCTCGAACAACTACGGGCCGTACCAGTTTCCCGAGAAGCTGATTCCGCTGATGACCGTGCGGGCGGTGAGGCGACAGCCGCTGCCGGTGTACGGCGACGGGCAGCAGGTGCGCGACTGGCTGCACGTCGAGGATCACTGCCGGGCGCTGCTCGCGGTGCTCGCGCGGGGAACGGTCGGCGAAGCCTACAACATTGCCGGCAAGTGCGAGCGGACAAATCTCAGCGTGGTGCAGCGCATCTGCGAGATCATCGACGAGCTGCGGCCCGAGACCGGACAGCCGGCCCGCGCGTCGTTGATCTCGCTGGTGGAGGATCGCCCGGGACACGATCGGCGGTACGCGCTCGACGTGCGGAAGATCGAGCGCGCGTTGGGGTGGCGACCGACCGTGGATTTCGACCGGGGGCTGCGCGAGACGGTGGCCTGGTACCTGGAACACTCCGAGTGGGTCGCGGAAGTAATGGTCGACGTGCAGCCCGGCGAGAGCGTTGCGCCATGAGTGCGTCGTATTTCCAGAAGGGTATCTTGTTGGCCGGCGGCTTGGGCACGCGGCTCGATCCGACGACGCGCGCCGTCAACAAGCAGTTGCTGCCGGTCTACGACAAGCCGCTGGTGTACTACCCGCTCTCGACGCTGCTGTTGGCCGGCATTCGCGACGTGCTGTTGATTTCCGCCCCGGGCGACGTGCCGAGCTTCGAGCGGCTGCTGGGCGACGGCTCGCAGCTAGGCATTTCGATTCGCTATGCCGTGCAGGACCGTCCCCGCGGGCTGGCAGAGGCGCTGTTGATCGGCCGTGACTTTGTGGGCCCCGAGCACGTGGCCCTGGCGCTGGGCGACAACGTGTTCTTTGGCCCGGCGTGGCACGAGGTTCTCGCGCGGTCCTGTCGGCGCGAGCACGGGGCGACCGTGTTTGCTTACCGCGTGGCGGAGCCGAGCCACTATGGCGTGGTGGAACTCGACGGCGGCGGTCGGCCGGTTTCGATCGAGGAGAAGCCCGCTGGGCCGAAGTCGGACTTGGCCGTGACGGGGCTCTATTTTTACGACAACCGCGCACTGGAGATCGCGGCCGGTCTGCAACCTTCGGCCCGGGGCGAGCTAGAGATCACCGACGTCAATCGAGGCTACCTGGCCGAGGGAATGCTGCACGTCGAGCCGCTTGCCGGCGACGTCACCTGGCTCGACACGGGCACGCACGACGCGCTGTGGCAGGCGAGCAACCTGGTCCAAGCTGCCCAGGCACGTTTGGGCGGCAAGGTGTGCTGCCCTGAAGAGATCGCCTACGCGCAGGGGTTGATCGATGCCGCGCAGTTGGAACGCCTGGCGGCCAACTCGCCCGGCGAGTACGGGCAGTATTTGCAGCGGCTCCCGAAAGATTGAGCCGGTTCTTACTCCGTCTCCCAGGAGTAGATCTCGGGGGGAGCTTTCATTGAATGGTCGACACCGAGGCTCCAGAGTGTCTTGCCATCTTTCGAAAAGCTGAGCCCCGCGATGGCCTGGTGGTGGCCCCGCAGCCAGAGCATTTGCTGGCCGGAGGCCACGTTCCATAGCCGAATTGAACCGCCGCCACTGGCCGTAGCCAGCGTCTTGGAATCGGGCGAAAACGCGACGGAGTCAACGGCATGTCGATGGCCCCCGACGCGGTACCGTGGCGTCAATTCGGGAAAGTCGAACAGATAGGTCTGGCGAACGGTTGTCACCGCGAGCATCTCTTGTTGCGGCGACAGGCTCACCGCGCGTCCGGTTGCCGGCACCGTGGCAGAACTGACCTGGCGACCGGCGTACGGGTCCCAAACGGAGATGTCGTTTAAACTCATCGTGAGGAGCTGCCCACCGGCGAGAAAGTCGACGAAATGGGTTCCTCTCGTCGGCTCGAAGGCGAAAACGGTTCGGCCGTCATCGACATCGAATACCGAAAAACCCTCCGGGCGGTTTTCGAAGTTATGGAAGTCGCGCTGGCTTGCGCCTTGCGTTCGGCTGCGATGCGCCGCGTCCCACAGCACGGGCTTCTGGCCTGCCAGCCACCACGTCTCGAGCTTTGGAACCTTTTGAAGGACCAAGAAGCGACCATCGAGCGAAAAATGCACGTGCTGCGGCAGCCACGAAGAGCTGCGGGGAAGCTCGCTTTGTCGTCCCCCTTCGCCGACATCGCGCACCAAGACGCGACCGTCTTTGTAGGCCAGCGCGAGCTTCGCCGAGTGACCGTTCAGGGCCGCTCGGTGGATCTTTCCTTGCGGAACCGCCACGCGCTGGAAGATTTCACCGGGGTTTGGTCGATGGACGTCGGTGAGTACCGCCGCACGATCGGCGCCCGAGGTAAGCAGGTAGTTTCCAGAGGGAGAGACCGCGACGTCGGTAATGCGGTCTTCGTGCCGCGGCAGCGAAGCGATGACGCCCTCGCCTTCCTTCCAGACATCGACGACGCCCCGGTGGGTGGCGCAGTAGAGGTAGAAGATGCCGGCACGAGGGCCGGCGGCCAGGCAGTGCGCTGGGCCGTGCGTGTTGAAGGTTTCACGCAGTTGTCCATCGGGAACCGAGACGAGGTGTACCGCGTCGTTCTGCACGGCAATCGCCAACAGCGGTTGATCGCTGCCAATGTAGCCGATGAAGTCGACCGCCAGCGCATCGCCGCATTGAATCTGGTTTACAAGCTCGCCGGTTTCGGTATTCCACAATCCGACCCACTCCCCTTGCCCTCCGGCCGCGACGAGTGAGCCATCGGGACTGACGGCAACGCATTGCAGGCCGACGCTCGCCTCGAACTCATGCTCCAACTCCCCAGTGGCCGCGTTCCACATCCGCGCGATCATCTCGTCGCCGACGCTGAACACTCGGTCCCCTTGCGGGCTGAAGCGGATGGCACGCACCGGACCACCGGGATTGTGAAACTCGCGCACCATTTCGAACGACTCGGCATCCCACAGCCGAATCTTGCCGTCGCAACTGGCCGTGGCCAGCAGCAGCCCGTCGGGCGAGTAGCGAACGAGATTGGCACATTGCTCGTGCGAGCGGAAGCGGCCGATGGGCGCGCCATCAGGAGCCGAGCGAACTTCGATCATACCGTCGCGGCTGGCGGTGGCGATCCGCCGCTCGTCGGGAGAAAAAGCGACGCCGTCCAGCTCGCAAGCGACGGTTGGATACAGGCGCCCCAGCGAATTGCGATGCTTTAAATGGTGCCACTCGAAACCACGCAGATCGCTGTCCGCAAACTGATTGACAATCGAATTCATCTCGCGATAGTTCAAACTCTCGTACGCCCACTGCGCCGTCCGCATGTTGCTCGCATAGGACTGTTGCCGCACGAGCAGGTTGCTGGCCTCGGCCTCGGCTTGCAGCCGCTGGGCCGTTGCCCGGGACTCGCGCAAGTGCCGCGTGTACTCGGCCGTGAGCGCCACGATGACCAGCAGCGCGGCGGCGGACACCGCGGCCATGCCGGCCAACGTCGGACGGCGGCGGGCCCACTTCCACAGGCGACGCGCGGGGCTGGCGGGCCGGGCCTTCGTCACGCGTCCGCTGAGCCAGCGATCGAGATCGTCGGCCAGCGCCCCGGCCGATGCATACCGCCGGGCCGGGTCTTTCTCCAGGCAGTGAAGGCACACCGACTCCAGATCGCGCTCGATGCGGGGCTGGAGCTGCGAGGGCGGAGTCGGCTCGTGCTGGCCAACCTGCATCAGCGTCTCCGACGTGGTCGCACCCAGAAACGGCGGACGGCCCGTGAGGCACTCGTACAACATCGCCCCCAGGGCGTGCACGTCGGTCGCCGGGCCGATCGCCTGACCGGTCACTTGCTCGGGCGCCATGTAGCTGGGCGTGCCGGGCGTGTCGCCGCTGGAAGTGAACGTCCAGTCACCCTTGAGCGACTTGGCCAGGCCGAAGTCCATGATCTTTGGCTGGCCGTCGGTCGCGATCAGCACGTTCGACGGCTTGATGTCGCGGTGCACGATCCCCTGCCGGTGCGCGTGCTCCACGCCGCGGGCGATGTTGGCGATACACGCGGCCGCGTCGCGCGGCTGCATGGGCTTGCCGGCCATCCGCTGCTTCAAGTTCGCGCCGGCCACGTACTCCAGGGCCAAAAACGGCGTGCCGGCCGCTTGCCCGAACTCGTAGATCTTGACCACGCCGGGGTGCGACAGCCGGGCAATCGCCTCGGCCTCGGCGCGAAACCGAGCCACCAGCGTGGGGCTGCCGAAGCGTCCGGCCAGCAGAAACTTGAGCGCCACCGTGCGGTTGAGCGTCAGGTCGCGGGCTCGGTACACCACGCCCATGCCGCCGCGGCCGATCAGGTCCAACAGCTCGTAGCCGGGAACGTGCTGGACTTCGCCGAGCGGAACATCCACGACTCCGGCAATCAGTTGATCGACCTGCCGCATGCGCTCGAAGCGCCGCCCGAGTTCCTCGCGCAGGTTCGGATCGTCATCGAGCAGGTCGTGGAGTTCCCGGTCGGCCTCGCAGATCGCCTCGACCGATTGTCCCCAGCCTTGTTCGCTGCGCTGTTCGAACAAGAGCAACAAGTCGTCGAGTTGCGAATCATCCCACATCGTGGCCGTTCCCTTGACGTGCCGCAACGGGCCGCCGCGCGTGAAGCGCGTCGGCCAGGCGAAGCCGAGCCCGTTGCCACCTGCGCCGCACGGTGCGCTCCGAAACTCCAACCACTCGGGCAACCTCGACGGCGGGCAGCGCGTGGAACCACATCAGTTCGGTCACCTCGCGCAGCTCGTCCGGTAGCTGGTCGACCTGGTGCTGCAGGCGCAGCCACTGTTCGTGACGCGACGCCACCTGGCTGGGCGTGGTTTCTTGTAAAGCGGAAGGGCGCGCGTCGTTCTCGAGCGAAAGCTGCGGCCCGGCCTGATGGGTGCCCATGCCGCGCGGCCCAAAGTAGTGGCGGGCCATGCCCAGAATGGCCCGGCGGATTTGGAAGGACGCGATCCGCAAAAAGTCGCGCGCCGTCGGCGGCCGCAGACTCGACAGCGAGCGATGCAGTTGCACCAGCGCCTCTTGCATCACGTCGTCGGTCTCTTCCCAGCGGCGGACGCGATCGCCGGCGAGCATGTTGTGAGCCAGGATCCGCAGACGGTCGGTGGCCAACTCGATCAGCCGCTCGCGGGCCGAATCATCGCCCGCGTTCAAGCGGTCGAGCCACATCTGCAACAGGTCGACCTGACTGGCCGTCGGTTCGACACGGATGCGCGCATTTGCTCGGACACCTTCCATGTCGTGAGATCTTAGTTGGTCGCCGGCAAAGAATCTACGAATTCGATGCAATCGCGGCGCGCGCGGGGGCGCGGCCAGAATTGAAGGGCGCGCGGCCGGCGCGCAACAACGGCGCAAGCGGGCGCGATTTTGTCGGCAGCGACCGCTGGGATGCAAACCGCGGGCATGAAAAACAGCCCCGGCTGCGCTGGGGACCTGCGCGCCTGAGGACGGTTCGGACCTGCGCAGCTCGGGGCCGCACCGACCAGGGTGTACGCGCTTCGTGGAGCTTACGCCAAGCCTGGGGGAGGTGCCAACGGAATCGATCGGAGAACGGTTGGAAACTTTTTTTCGTGAACCGGACGCCCTCTTTGGGGTTTTTTTCTAGGCCGAGGCCTCGGCACCGGCGCGGAGGGCGGCGGTGATCTGGTCCAGGCCCGAGGCCAGGGCCGCGCGCTTATGGAAGTCGCAGTCGATCGCGATGGCGATGACCGCCTTGCGAATCTCGCGGAGCAGCCCGTCGGCGTCTCCTTGCTCGACAAGCTGATCCAGCCCCGGAACCAACGCGTGGCGATTTTCGGCGTACATTCCCTGCCTCCCCGTCAAAGGGTTCGACTACTCCAGTTCGATCCCTGCCAGCAACGAAGCCAGCAGCTCTTCGTCGACGCCGGTCGATTCGGCATCGAGGCCCGACTCGGTCAGCAGACTCGCGGCCACCAAATCCTCGGCACTCGCGGCGTCGCCGGACAACTTCGCCGGCGAGCCGGCCAACTCGCTGCTGCCGACTTCGGGCAACGTCCAGACCGTTCCCCCCGCTTCGCCATCGGTCGACTCCGGCAGGCTCAGGGCCAGCGCCACGCCGGAGAGGTCGGCCGATGCGCTCTGCGGGTTGGCCAGCGGGGCCGGGGGCGGGTCGGTGATGTCGATCTTGGTGAGCAGGCCGACGTTGTTGCGGGCGATGATCTCGTCGGTGGCGTTCACCAGGCCGCTGCGGTCGAAGTCGTAGAGGTTCGTGATCGATGCCGCCAGCCCGACGTTGGCGCGGGCCGCCACTTCGTCCGTGGCGTTGGTGATCGCCAGGTTCGGAGTGCCGCTGCCGGTCTCGCCGATGCGGTTGCCGAAGTAGAAGATGTCCGAGGCGTCGAGACCCGTGTCGGTGTTGAAGCCACCGGTGGCGTCGTTGCCCTTGACGATTACTTCGAGCCAGGTGTTGGCGATGGCGCCGTCGGCCCAGATGATCTCGACGCGATCCGCGCCACCAGGCCCGGCACCGGGTCGCACCGACACGGTGACCGGATCCGGGGCGGCGGCCCACGTGCTGGGGGTGTTGTTGTTGCCGACGCGGAAGATGAAGTCCTCGTCGGTCAGGTCGGGGCTCACGCCGGCCAGGTCGAGGATGATGCCGTTGATGCCGCGCGAGTAGCTCGAGATGTTGTCGAACGTGGCTTGCCCGCCGCCGGGCAACAGCGCCGTCTTGTCCGTGGCGATCGCACCGTCGTCGCTGGTGCTCACGCCCGGCGTGTTGCCGTCGTATTTCGAGTTGTTGTAGAACAACTGCCGGCCGACCACGAAGTTTGGATCGATCTGCACGCTGCCGTCGACGTTGGTCCAGGTCAGGCCGCCTTCGTTGGGGCTGACCGGCTCGATGTCCACCGGCGAGGCGCCGTACGGGGCCGAGCCCAGCACTTCGAACTCGAGGTTCGCGATCACGCCCGCGCCCACGGGGCTGGTGCTCGAGCCGTTGGCCAGGCCGACGCGCACCACGCCCGGCGAGGTTTCCAGGGCCAGCATCGTCCAGCCGTCGCCCGACGACCAGAACGCGCCTTCGCTGGCGCCGACGTAGCTCATCACCGCCGTGTCGTAGGTCACGTCGAACGAGGAGGAGATCACCGACTCGGCCGGCAGCACGTCGATCGACACCGGCAGCACCAGGTCGTCGTTGCGATAGCCGACCAGTCCGACCGGCACGCTCAACTCCGGATCCACGCCCGGCGTGCCGGGGATCAGCACGATGCCCGGCAGGTTGGGGATTTCCGGACGCGGGAAGCCGACGAACTTTTGCAGCACGTAGGAAGCGTCCTGCCCGTCGATGTCGCCGTTGCGGTCGGCTTCGGCGACGATCATCGGGTCGGTCCAGTTGTGGGCATCGAAGCCGGTGTCCAGAGCGACCGCCACGCGGGAGATCAACGCCGAGTCGAACGCCAGGTAGATGCCGTCGCCGTCGGCGTCGCCCAGGTAGGCGTTCTTGTGCACCGCGTGATCGGCCTTCGACGAGATTGCACCGCCGTTGAGCTTCACGTCGACCAGCCGCAGCACTTCGGAATTACCGTAGGGAGCCGAGGCCGGAACGTTGGCCGTGAGCACGACCACCGGAACGTCGCTGCCCGAGAGAGCCGTAAAGCCGGAAGCGGTGACCTTGATCACGCCGGGCGAGATCGGGTTGTAGGTCGTGGTCCAGCCGGCGGGAAGTCCGGGCGCCACGCTGGCCGCCGTGATCGACAGCAGGGCCGGGTTGTAGTGCACCTCGAAGTCGAGGGCCGTAACCGACGTGGCGTTGGAGACCCGCACGCCCAGCTTCGAGCCGGCGGTTTCGGGGGCATCGTCGACCGATTGGCCGGGGCCACGGGCGAAGTCGCGAATGCTGACCACGCGGGCCGCCGAGGGGGCCACGACGAAATTCTGGAAGTAGTGGTCCGCCACTTCGTTGTCGTCGAAGTCGCCGTCGCCATCCAGCCAGCCCTCGCCGGGCGTGCTGTTGGAAAGATCGGCAAATGCGTTGTCGCCGCTGAAGATCGTCACCACGTAGCTGTCGGGGGCCAGCACGCCGCCGGTCTTGATGAAGCTCATCGTGTTCGTGGCCGCGTTCCACACGATCGAGCCGGGCACGTCGCCCACGGTGTTGCCCATCAGCGACACGTCGGCGGCGATCGGGCCACTGGGGAAGCCCGAGTACAGGTTCAGGTCGTCGAGCTCGGGGGCGCGGTTGAACGTCACGTCGAAACCGCTGGCGTTGGTCTGGAAATTGACCACGCGGAACGTGTCTTCTTCCACCGTCACGTCGAACGTGTCGGAGTGGATACCGCCGTCGTGATCGTCGACCTGCACCGTGACCGTGTAGGTGTTGCCGATGTCGATCGCGCCGTAGGTGTGGTTGATGTTGAAGCTGTGGGCCGAAACGTTGAACACGTCTTCGAAGCCCGGCAGGCCGTCCCAGTCGACGCTGACGGTCCACATGGCGTCGTTGCCCGGGTCGGTGAAGGTGACGCCCCGGGTGAAGGGGACACCCGCAAACGCGGTAGCGTCGGGACCCGCGTTGACCACCGGAGCCACGTTGTTGACGGTGATCGTGGTGAAGTACTCGGTGAAGCCGCCGTCCTTGTCGTGGATCAGCATCCGGATCGTTTGGTCCGGATCGTCGTCGAGATACGTAGCCGGCACGTTGACCGTGCTGAGCGTCGTCATCGACAACTCGCCGGCGTCGCCGAAATCGCCGTCGTTGTTGAAGTCGTAGCTGTAGGTGAAGCCGGTGGTTGTGTCGTTATTCGACGGATCGAACTGCCCGACGAACAGCACCTGGCCGACCGAGCCTTCGTTGACCGGGCCGCCGTTGAGCGGCACCGCCGTGGGAGCCACGTTGTTGACCGTGCGAGCCCACACGCCGGCCGACGGATGAGCGCCGTCTTCGTCCACCAGCGTTACCGTGATGTTGGGATTCACCACCAGGGCATCGTCGTCGTAGGTGTGCGTCTTGATGCCGTTGGTGCTGTACGTGTCGGACGTGCCGTCGCCCCAGAACACGATGTAGCCGTTGACCGGAATGATCGTGTCGTCGCCCGGGTCGGTGACCGGACCGAGCACCAGCGAAAAGACCGAACCCTCGTTGACCACGGTGTCGCTGCCCGACAGATCGATCGTGGGCGATACGTTGGTCACCGTGATAATTGCCGTGTCGGTGTCCACGCCGCCGTCGTCGTCGGTGACGGTGAGCGTGACGGTGTACGTGCCCTCGTCGTCGGGCGTGAACGAGAAGCTCGGCGAGGCGCCGTTGGGGATTACCTGGCCGTTGGTGCTGCTCACTTCCCACAGGTAAGTGAACGTATCCAGTGTGCCGGGGTCGGTGACCGACGAGCCGAGATTAATCAGCGTGCCTTCGGGGCTCGAGCCCGGAGCGCCGGTGATCGCCACCGTGGGGGCGACGTTGTCGACCGTGATGCTGGCGCTGTCCGTGTCGATGTCCGAATCGTCGTCGTTGAGCCGGACGTTGACGTTGAACGTGTCGGAGATCGTCCCCGTCGGGTCGTCGTCGAGGTAGGTGTGATTGATGCTGAACACGCCGCCGGTCACCACCACGCCCAGCTCGTCGTACACCAGGTCGCCGTCCCAGTCGATGTCGATCGTGTGCGTGTCGGCCGAGCCGGCGTCGCTGTAGGTGCCGCTCAAGGTGGCCACATCGTTCTCGTTGATCGGGCTGGTGATCGAGATCGTGTCGATCGAAGGCGCGACGTTGGTCACCGTGATGATCGCCGTGTCGGTGTCCACGCCGCCGTCGTCGTCGGTGACGGTGAGCGTGACCGTGTAGGTGCCGTTGTCGTTGGGTGTGAACGAGAACGTCGAGGCAGCACCGTCGGGGATCACTTGGCCGTTGGTGCTGCTCACTTCCCACAGGTAGGTGAACGTGTCGAGCGTGCCGGGGTCGCTGACCGACGAACCCAGATTGATCAGCGTGCCTTCGGGGCTCGAGCCCGGAGCGCCGGTGATGGCGATCGTGGGCGCCACGTTGTCGACGGTGATGCTTGCGCTGTCGGTGTCGATGTCCGAGTCGTCGTCGTTGAGCCGGACGTTGACGTTGAACGTGTCGGAGATCGTCCCCGTCGGGTCGTCGTCGAGATACGTGTGATTGATGCTGAACACGCCGCCGGTCACCACCACGCCCAACTCGTCGTACACCAGGTCGCCGTCCCAGTCGATGTCGATCGTGTGCGTGTCGGCCGAGCCGGCGTCGCTGTAGGTGCCGCTCAACGTGGCCACATCGTTCTCGTTGATCGGGCTGGTGATCGAGATCGTGTCGATCGAAGGCGCGACGTTCGTGACGGTGATGATCGCCGTGTCGGTGTCCACGCCGCCGTCGTCGTCGGTCACGGTCAGCGTGACCGTGTAGGTGCCGTTGTCGTCGGGCGTGAACGAGAAGCTCGGCGAGGCGCCGTTGGGAATCACCTGGCCGTTGGTGCTGCTCACTTCCCACAGGTACGTGAACGTGTCGAGCGTGCCGGGGTCGCTGACCGACGAGCCGAGGTTGATCAGCGTGCCTTCGGGGCTCGAACCCGGAGCGCCCGTGATGGCGATCGTGGGCGCCACGTTGTCGACCGTGATGCTGGTCGTGTCGTTGAGCGAGGCGCCCGCGGCCGGGAAGCCTTCCTGCACCGTGACCGAAATCGGGTACACGTCGCTGGGCGTGGCCGTCGGATCGTCGTCGGCATAGGTGTGCGGCACGCTGAAGTTGAACGTACCGGGCAGCAGGTGGATGACCTCGATGTTGCCGTCGCCCCAGTCGATGGTAAGCGTATGGTCCTGCGGATCGTTGGTGAACGACCCAATCATGGTGACCATGTCGCCTTCGTCGATCGTGGTAGCGCTGAAGTCGGTGATGGTCAGCGAGGCCAGTGCCGCGAAATCGACGAAGCCGACCGTGGCGTCGTCGGCGTCGTCCCAGATGACGCCGGCAATCGCGCCGGGCGAGGTGAGCGAGGCGTCGAACACGTTGCCGAACGCTGTCGTGTCGTTCGGGTCGCCCTGCGGACCGCCCAGATCGTTGGGCGAGTTCGTGTTGAGGTTTACGATGGCGCCCGAGGAACTCGTGGCGGCCGTGGTGCCCCAATCGGTGAAGTCGTTGCCGCCGCTGCTGATGCCCAGTCCGGTGAAGTCGGCCGGCGCCGGACGGCCCGTCTGGCCGGCATCGACGATCGCGCCGCCCTGCACCAGCAGGCCGATCGTGGTCGCGTGGAACACGTTGCTTTCGAGCATCGCCGTCGCGCCGTCGACGTCGACGTCGGTGGCGTTGTCCGGATCGGCCGCGCCGTCGAAGTCGTTGCCCGTGATCGTGGCGGTGCCGCTATTCGAGACGCGGATGCCGGTGGTGTTGTCGTAGATGTGGTTGCCGCTGATCGTGGCGGTTCCACCGTCGACGTCGACGCCCACGGCGAAACCGTGGATCGAGCTGTCATTGTTCAGGATCGAGACGACCGAGCTGCTCGGGTTGGCGTCGTCCTCGACGAAGATACCCTTGCTGCCGACCGCGGCCGCGCCGCTGATGTCGTTCTCGTCGCCGAGGCTCGCGCCGCCGATGGTCACGGCGAGCGTTTCGGCGGCACCCTCGTCGTCGACGCTGCGGACGTGCACGCCGTAGAACATGCCGTCGATCGTGTTGCCGCGAATCTCGACATTGGCGTCGTTGTCGGTGCTCGACTCGCCCAGCAGTTCGTCATCGTCGGTGATGAAGATGCCGGCACCCGAGCCCGCGCCC
Organism: Planctomycetota bacterium; assembly: GCA_003389325.1. GTDB lineage: Bacteria > Planctomycetota > Planctomycetia > Pirellulales > PALSA-1355 > LB-PLM-3. The sequence goes on along the minus strand of QQVE01000008.1, from coordinate 8,381 downwards.
GAGCTGCTGCTGGTGGTGCCGGTGATCGTGTTGTCGAGAATGAGGACCGGGTCGACGCCGGTGCGGAAGATCCAGATGCCGCTGTCGCCGTCGGCCGCCAGGATCTCGTTGCCCTGGATGGTGACCGTGCCCGGCGTGAAAGGCGAGTCGCCCGAGAACGTGACCAGGATGCCGATGTCGTCGGAGCCCAGGCCCGTCAGGTCGACGGTGTTCTGGTCCGCCAGTGCCGGTCCGCCGATGATGCTGCCGGCGTCCAGCGCCGCCAGGTTCATGCCCAGCGGGGTGTTCGAAATGTCGTTGCCCGTGATGGTGAGCAGGGCCCCGAAGTTCGAGACGATGCCCTCGGCCGCGGTGTTGTTCACCGTGTTGTCTTCGACGCGGGTGGCCAGCGCCGGGGAGGCGTTGCCGCCGAAGACGGCGATGCCGGCGCCTGCGCTCGACAGCGGGCCCGTGTTCTGGGTGATGACGTTGTTGCTGATCTCGTTGTTGCTGCCCGACCAGGTGATCTGAATGGCCCGGCGATAGATGTTCTTGACGGCCAGGTCGGTGAACACCAGGTTCGAGCGATCGATGGCGTCGTTCGGCGTGATCACGCCGCTGCGGAAGTCGTTGTTCGCGCCGCCGTCGATGGTGAGCGTCGAGACCGTGACGTCGTCGGCCATTACGATGATGGCCTGCAACGGGCTGCCGGCGAACGAGTCGTCGACGTGGGAGTCGACGCCGTCGGGGACGATCGTGGCCGCCTGCGACTGACCGAGCAGCGTGAGGGCCTTGTCGATCGTGATGTTCGACTCGGTGTAGGTGCCGTCTTGCACGTTCACGGTGAACCCGGCGTCGGCCGCATCGACCGCCCGCTGAATGCTGGGCGTGGTCGTGCCGAGGAACGTGGGGTTGAAGCTATTGGGCGTGACGTACAGGTTGTCCTGCACGACCAGGACGCGGCCAACCGTGGGGAACAGTCCAATGACCAGCGGCGTGGGCGTGGTGCCGTCGACCAGGTGCAGAATCGAGTCCTCGATGGCGAATTGATCGGCCAGCGAGGGCGAGTGCAGGCTCACGCCGTTGAGCGTGTTGCCGGTGAAGGTCGGATTCGTGGTGATCGTCAGGTCGAGCGTGTCGGGACCGCTGTGCGAGATCGACGCTCCGCCGGCGACGTTGGTGATCGTGTTGTCCTGGAACAAGGTGAGCAGCCCGGCGCCATTGTGCCCCACGGCCATGCCGGCCAGGTTGCCCAGCAGCATGTTGTTGGTGATCGTCAAGCCGGAAGAGGTCGGCCGGTCGAGATAGGCGACGAACGCCAGTGCGGCGCCGGCCTCGTAGCCGGAGATCGCGTTGCTGTCGATCGTGGTATTGGCAAACTGGCCGGTGATGCCGCCGCCGCCGATCAGCGACGGGTTGCCGAGAATCTCGTTGTCCTCGATCGTCGAGTCTTCCAGCCAGGCATTGATGCCGACCAGCGCGTCTTCGATCTTGTTGTCGTGGATGTGCACTCGGGCCGTGATTGGCGTGCCGGCCGGGCTGCCCAGCCCCAGGTGGATCGCGCTGCTGTCGGCCACGGTGTTGATGTTCTTCAAGTAGTTGAAGGCCATCTCGTTGCCGGCGCCGTTGCCGATCCGCAAGGTGAAGAAGCCGTAGGCACTGGCTGCCCCGCCCTCGACCAGGTTGTTGAGCAGCTTGATATTATTGCGCCCGGTCGTGCCGCCGGTGGTGGTTACCGCGTACGAGGCGTTGTCGAACAGGAAGCCGTCGATCGTGACGTTGTCCGATTTGATGTCGAACGCGCCGGCTGGGCCGGGGCCGGTGTACTCGAGAATCGTTTCGGGCACTGCCGAACGCGTGCGGGCATCGACGCCCCACTGAGCCCCGCGAATGACCAGGGCCTTGTCGACCATCACGCCGGCCGCGTAGTTGTAGGTGCCTTCTTCGACGTACAGCGTGTTGCCCGCGCTGGCCGCGTCGACGCCCCGCTGAATCGAGTGGTCGGTGCCGCCGTCGGTGACGAACAGCGTGTCGGCCACCCAGGTGATCAGGCCGTTGGAGAGCGGCAGATCGGTGTCGACGCGGTGGTGCATCTTGTCTTCGATGCGGAAGTCGTTCGTCTCGTCGAAGGTCGTGCCGTTTGCCGACAGGTCGTAGCTCTGCGTGCTCTGGTTGTCGATAAAGAACGTGTCGCCGGCGAAGGCGTTGTTCGCGCCGATCGTGACCGTGCCGGCCGTGGCGTCGAGGAACAGGTCGGTGTCGTTGTCGGCCGGTCCGACGAAGTTGTTGTCGGCCAGAGACCCACTGCCGCCGTTGATGAAACGCACGCCGGTGCCGTTGTCGTAGATGTGGTTGTTGTTGATGGTGGCGCTGCCGGTGTCGACGTCAATGCCGATGAGGTTTCCGTGGATGGAGGCGTCGTTGTCGAGGATGTCGGCGCTGGCGTCGGCTCCTTCGACCTTGATGCCGGTGCCGGTGCCGCCGGTGGTGATCTCGGTGTCGCCGGTGATCGTGGCGAACACGCTCGAGCCGTTGGTGTTGCTCGGGCTATCCAAGACGTACACGCCGATGTCGGTGGCCGTGATGTCCACGCCGTCGATCTTGATGCTCGTGTCGCTGGCGTTGCTGTTGTAGCCCTCGTAGTTATTGACCCACACACCGTAGTTGACGCCGCTGACTGTGCCGCCGGTGATCGTCAGGTCGGCCGTGGTCGGCGTGTTCCACACCGTGTAACCGGTGGCGGTGGTGGCCGCGTTGACGCCGCTGCCGTCGATCGTGTTATTCGTGATCGTGGCGTCCACGGCCGTCTGCTGCGAGCTGATCAGCATGCCGAACCAGTTCGGCACCGAGGCGTCGTCGGCGGCGCTGATGGCGTTAGAGTCCAGCGTCCACGGCGAGGCGTTGCTGTAGTGCAGGTTGTAGAACACGCCCAACCGTCGGGCGTTGATCTCGTTGTTCGAGATCGTGGCGGCCGCGCCGGGATTCGCCTGGTAGAAGTTGCCGGTCTGCACGCCCACCCGCACGTCTTCGATCAGGTTGTCGGTGATCTCGGCGTAGAAGTTGTTGTAGACCAGGATGCCGATGCCCCAGCCGAACGCGCCCAGGTTCTTGATCCAGTTCTGGGTGATGACGTTGTCCGAGGTGGCTCCGCCGCTGTTGTTGTAGTTGTAGAAGTCGAAGCCCGAGTAGCTGGTGTTCTGGACGATGTTGTTCTGCACCGTCAGGCCGCCCACGCCCTCGTACGAGGCGATGGCTTCTTCGGCGTCCAGGTCGGCGCCGTTCAAGATCACGCCGCTGGTGAGCGCCGGGTTGTCGCCGTCGAACGTGAAGCCGTCGACCGTGACGTTGTCGCTGGTGATGTAGAACAGCACCGGGTTGGGGGCCGTGTTGGGGTCGGGGTCCGACACGTCGGGCATCACGATCGTCTCGGGCACGGCGCTACGCAGGCGGGCATCGACACCCACTTGCGCGCCTAAGAGCATCGCTTCCTTGTCGATCTCGACCTGCTCGATGTAGGTGCCGGCCTTCACGTCCACCACCCGGCTGGCGCCGGTCAGCAGGCCGTCGGCCAGCAGGTCGATGCCTTCCTGGATGCGGCCCGTGGAACCCGACTGCGGGCTGTCGTCGTCGACGTGCAGGTAGGAGAAGTCGCCCTGGAAGCCGGGTGCGGCGCTAGTGTCGGTGCCCACGTCGAGCCAGGGCGTGTAGTCCACGCCCGCGGTCACCAGTCCGGCCACGCCGGCCGCGGCGTTGGTACCCCACCAGTTGCCCGAAGCGTCCACGGTGGTCGTGGCGCTACTGTTGGAGACGCCGAAGGTGTTGCCCGACAGGTCGTTGTCGAAGATCACCGCGTCGCTGGTATCGGCGCTGTCGAAGCCGACCGCCACGCCCGTGGTGTTGCCGGTGATCACGTTGTTCGAGATCGTGGCCTGCGTGCCGGGTCCGAAGAACGTGCTGACCAGGATACCGGCCGAAGTGGACGAGTCGCTGGAGGCGACGCCCAGGTTGCCGCTGATCGTGTTGGACAGGATGTCGATCTGGGCCCCGTTGCTGACGTCCAGCGCGTAGTCGAGCCAGTCGCCGGCGCCCTTGCCGGTGTAGGTGTTGCCCTCGAAGGTGCCCGTCGTGCCGGGACCGAAGTACAGCACGCCGATGCGGCCGATGTCGCTGAACATCGAGTTGGTCACGTCCACCGGTCCCACGCCGCCGAAGGCCGCGATGGCCACGCCGTTGTAGTGGGGGCCGCTGGCGTTGAACTGGATGTCGCTAAACGCCACCTCGTCGATCGTGCCGGTGCCCTTGTGGCGGATCGCCTGCCAGATCTTGTACCCGTCGCCGTCGAGGGTCACCCCGCTCAGGTCGAGATTGATGCCCGTCTCGACCAGGAACCAGCCGCGGGCATCGCCGCTGGTGCCGGTGTCGGCCGTGGGATTGATCGTGACCAGCGCCTTGCCTTCGCCGACGATCGTCACGTCCTGGTCCACCACGATCTGCGGGCCCTCGGCATACAGACCGGCCAGCACGTGGGCCGTGCCCGCGGCGGTCAGGGCATCCAGCGCGTCCTGAATCACGTCGAACGCGTTGTAGCCGAAGATCTTGCCGGTCACGGTGCCGTTGTCGCCGGCTCCGGTGTTCTCGACCGTGTCGCCGTACGAGAGGCCGCCGGGGCCGATGTCGTTGCTGATCACCCAGTTGTCGTTGACCCACACCTCGCTGGGATTGGTCACCGTCAAGGTGACGTCGTTGCCGGTGCCGCCCACGTAGCTGATCGTGAACGGAATGCTGTCGATCGTGACCGTGCTGCCTTCGGCGTACCCGGCGAACGTGCCGGTGACCGCGTCGGTATCGTCGTTGTCGACCAGCGTGAACGTGTCGCCGAACGTGGGATCGAAGCCCCGCGTGGCCGATAGCGCGGCTCCGCCCAGGGTCACCGCGCCGGTGACCACGAAGTTGTCGTAGTCGCTGGCCGCATTGGTGCCGTCGATCTCAATGGCCAGCGTGTCGTCGCCATCCAAGGTCAGGTTGCCGCCCAGGATCACCTGGCCCGGACTCGAGCCGGGCGCCAGCGTGACGTTGTTGCCCGAGGTGTCGATCTCCTGGTCGTAGGTGCCGCTGGCGATGTGCACGGTGCCGCCGGAGCCGACGATCTCGACGGCGCGGTTGACCGAGCCTTCGCCCACCACGCCCGCATCGGGCGCGTCGGTCACAAACGCCTGCAGCGCTTGCACATCCACAAAGCCCTTGTAGCCGCCGTAGGTCACCCCGTGCGCCGGGTGCAGCTTGTCGACGTAGTGCAGAATCCGGTCTTCGACGTCAAAGCCCTGCGAGACGCTTAGCGCGCCCGCCGCGAAGTCGGTCCCGCCGATGTTCCAGGTCGTGCCCGTGGCGTCCACCCGCAGGAACGTGTGGGAGTTATCCGGCGCGAACTCGATCTCGTGACGCTGGGCGCTGGTGCCGTCCAGGCCGCGGAAGTGCGTGTTGCCCAGGTTGAACGTGCTGGGCGAGGAGGTCGTGCCGTCGCCCACCGCGTCGATCCGCAGGCCCGAGCCGAAGCTGCCGGTGATCTCCGAGCCGACCCCGCCCAGCTTCACGTCGGTCATCGTCAGCCCGGCCAGGTCCGAGTACCGCTGCAGGCCGATAAACTGCCGCACGTAGTGCCCGCTGATGTCGATATCGTTCAGCACGACCGTGCCGATCGGCTGGTCGCCCGTGCCCACCGCGTCGCCCGTGCCGCGCAGTTGGATACCCGATTGGATGCCGGCCCCGCCGCTGCCGCTGCCCACCAGGTCGAGGTTGGTGAGCGTGGCGTCCCCGTTGTACGTAAACAGTTGCACGTCGGCGCTGCCGCCGCCGCCGGCCGTGCCGTTGCCGGCGAACGTCAGGTTCGTTAGCTCCACGTCCTGCACCGACAGGCCCGTGGTGCTATTGCCGAACACGATCACGCCGGCGAAGTCAAAGCCCGAGAACGAGCCGTCGGAGACTTCCAGCTTGGCAAAGTCGGCCGTGCTCTGCACGCGGATACCGCGATCGGCCAGGCCGGCCTGGCCGTCGAAGTCGATGTTTTGGAAACGCACCGTCTCGTCGTCACCGAAACCGCTGCCGTTGATCTCCACCAGCGACGCCGTGGCCACGCCCGCCTGCAACGTCGTCGTCCCCAACACACCCACCACGTCCACGTCCTTGCCAACACTAATCAATCCCGTGTACGTGCCACTGTTCACGTTTACGGTATCCCCCGCCGCGGCGGCATCGATACCGCGCTGCACACTGGCGGCGGTGGTGTGCGGAGCGAGGAAGCTATTGGTGGTGACGAACACCTGACCCGCCACGACGGTCACGAAACCGAGGGCGGCCACGTCGATGGCGTGGACGATCTTGTCTTCGAGCTCGAACTGCTCGGAAAGCGTCATTGCCGACGGCAGCTTGGTACCGCCGGAGACTTCGAAGAAGTTGTCCGACGCGTCGAGATCGTCGGCCACAGCCCCGCCGGCACCGGCCGGATCGAGCTTGATGAACGTCGTGACGCCGAGGTCGAACGTATTCTCGTTGCCCGCGCCGCCCAGCACGATGCCCGCAAAGTCAGGGGACGCCGACGCCAGCGCCGTGTTCGAGTCGGCCAGCACCAGGGCGGTGCCGTTGCCCGTGCTGCCGTGGAACATGTTGTTGGTGATCGTCGCACCGACCGGCTGCAGCGGACCAACGCTGGTCGAGTCGAAGCGGTTCGTATCGAGCACGATATGAGCGTAGTCGACCGCCGCGTTGGAGGCGGTGAACTCGTTGTCGTCGATCACCACGGCCGAGCTGGCATCGACGACGACGCCGGTGGTGTGGCCGGTGAACGTGTTGCCCGAGACGGTGACAGTCGAGCTGGCGTCGTTAATGGCGCGGATTAACAGCGACTGCGGCACCAGTTCCGACTGCATGTCGAACAGGTTGTCGGCGATATTGACCGGCGAAGCGGCGTTGGAGCCACTCACGTCGACGCCGGCGGCATTGAACGTGTTGCCGATGATGTCGGTGGTTCCGCCCGAGGCGAACTGCACGAGCAGATCCTGGGCCAGACCCTGCAGGGTGTTGCCTTCGCCCACTCCCGCTCCGCCGACGGTGGCCTGTACCTGGCCGAGATACAGACCGCGGGTGAAGATCGAGATCCCCAGCGGATTGGGGCCGGTGATCGGCGCGGTGCCGATCGTGGCCAGCACCTGGTTGCCTTGCAGCAGCACGCTGTGCACCGGGCCGCCCTGCCCGTGCAGGACGATGCCCATCGCCGAGGCGGGCAATCCGCCGGGCAGCACGAACGCGCCGATGTTGTCGCCGACCGATTCGACGATGTTGTCCAGCAACGTCAGGTTGGCGAACGAGCCGCCGGCCACGTTGACGCTAGGGATCGCCGAGTTCGAGGCCACGATGCCGCCCGCGGCGAAAGCGCGATCGACGATCAGGTGGAAGTCGATCATGGTGACGTCGTCGGCCTGGACCTCGACGAGCACCTTGTCGTTGGTGCCGGAAGTGGAGGTGATGGTTGCATCGACGGCACTGTTGGGATCGATCGGCTCGGACACGGTGTCGAGATGCTCGAGCGTCAGTCCCTTGTCGATGACGATCGTTTCGTCGTAGGTGCCGTTGAGCACATAGATCGTGGCGCCGGCGCTAACGGCGTTGATCGCGTCTTGAATCGTGGCGAAGGCGTCGGTGCCGAACGAATTGCCGTTGGCGTAGCCGCCGTCGGGATCGCTGGCCAGGGCCGTGCCCGCCCAATCGTCGTTGACGTAGACCACGCCCGGAATCGCCGTGCCCTGGGCCGGCGTGAACTCGACCAGCGTATTGGCGGCGTTGTCGACCGTGTGGTAGACGACCTGCTCGATGACGCTAGCGACGATGCTGCCGAACAGGTTGTTCTGCGCCTGCACGTCGAACTCGGGATCGAGATTCAAATCCTCGATGGCGAAGTTGCCGGCGATGCCGGTGTAGCCGGTCAGCACGTTGTTGCCGGCGCTCGAGCCGGCGGTGCCCGTGCCGGTGCCCAGACCCGTGACGTTCGCGCCGTCGGTGTCGCCGGCGTCGACCAGACCGTTGTTCTGCACGCGAATGCCGACGCCGTTGCCGGTCAGGTCGTTGTCTTCGATCAGGGCCGTGCCGCCGTCGACGTCCACGCCGACGCCGTTGGCCGCGGCCGAAAAGTCGTTGCCCAGGATCGAGGCGGCGCCACCGTTTTGCACCAGGACGCCGGTGCCGTTGTCGTAGATGCTGTTGCCGCTGATGGTGGCTGCGCTTCCGTCGACGTCAATGCCGATGAGGTTTCCGTGGATGGAGGCGTCGTTGTCGAGGATGTCGGCGCTGGCGTCGGCTCCTTCGACCTTGATGCCGGTGCCGGTGCCGCCGGTGGTGATCTCGGTGGTCGC
>QQVE01000045.1:45842-49213 GCA_003389325.1 Planctomycetota bacterium | reverse complement strand
CTACACGGTGTGCAAGCCGGTGTACGAGACGAAGACCCGCGAGATCTGCTACACCGTGTGCAAGCCGGTCTGGGAAACCAAGACCCGCGAGATCTGCTACACGGTGTGCAAGCCGGTCTACGAGACGAAGACTCGTGAGATCTGCTACACGGTGTGCAAGCCCGTGTACGAGACGAAGACCCGTGAGATCTGCTACACGGTGTGCAAGCCGGTCTACGAGACGAAGACTCGCGAGATCTGCTACAGCGTGTGCAAGCCGGTGCACTACACCAAGACGGTCAAGGTCTGCTGCGGCCACTGGGAAAACCAGGTCACCTGCAAGCCCGGCCCGGTCGTCAAGCGTTGTGTCCAGTCGCCCGGTTGCTGGGTCTGGGATCCTTGCTGCTGCCGCTGCGTGTACAAGCCCGGCTGCTGCAAGACCGAGTGTGTGCAGTGCCCGCCCATCAAGTGCTGCAAGAAGGTCTGGGTTCCTGAAGTTCAGGAGAAGACCGTCAACTGTGTGCGTTACGAGCGTGAGAACCGCGTGAAGACCTGCAACTACACGGTGTGCCGCATGGTGCCCGAGAAGCGGGTCAAGACCTGCACCTACCAGGTCTGCCGCATGGTGCCCGAGAAGCGGGTGAAGACCTGCAACTACACGGTGTGCCGCATGGTGCCCGAGAAGCGGGTCAAGACCTGCACCTACAAGGTGTGCCACATGGTGCCCGAGAAGCGCGTCAAGACCTGCCAGTACACGGTGTGCCGCATGGTGCCCGAGAAGCGGGTCAAGACCTGCACCTACCAGGTGTGCCACATGGTGCCCGAGAAGCGGGTCAAGACCTGCCAGTACACGGTGTGCCGCATGGTTCGCGAGAACCGGGTGAAGACCTGCCAGTACAAGGTCTGCCACATGGTGCCCGAGAAGCGGGTCAAGACCTGCCAGTACACGGTGTGCCACATGGTTCCCGAGAAGCGGGTCAAGACTTGCCAGTACACCGTCTGCAAGATGGTGCCTGAGAAGCGCGTCAAGACCTGCACCTACAAGGTGTGCCGCATGGTGCCCGAGAAGCGTGTGAAGACCTGCCAGTACAAGGTCTGCCACATGGTTCCCGAGAAGCGCGTCAAGACCTGCCAGTACACCGTCTGCAAGATGGTGCCCGAGCAGCGGGTCAAGACCTGCACCTACAAGGTCTGCCACATGGTTCCCGAGAAGCGTGTGAAGACCTGCACCTACAAGGTGTGCCACATGGTGCCTGAGAAGCGCGTCAAGACCTGCAACTACACCGTCTGCAAGATGGTGCCCGAGAAGCGGGTCAAGACTTGCACTTACAAGGTCTGCCACATGGTGAAAGAGCAGCGGACGAAGCAGGTTCCCTACACGATCTGCAAGCCGGTGCACTACACGAAGACGATCAACGTCACGCGTTGTGTGCCCAAGAAGGTCGCGTACACTGTGACCCGCTGTGTGCCGAAGGTGGTCTGCAAGCAAGTGCCGGTGCAGGTTTGCTGCCCGGTGGCCTGCGAGCCCAGCTGTGCGGCGGCCCCGAGCTGCGGCTGCGGCGGCTGATGACCGCGAGTGAGTGCGTCACCTTCTTCTGAGCCGTTTCAGAAAAGGTCTGGTCAACACCGGCGGCCCGATCCAGCAATGGACCGGGCCGCCGTTTTTTATGGCGCCCCCGCCCGAGCGTGCTCCCCGGCCGCCGTCTTGCCCGGTGCCATGCTCACGCTTGCGTGAGCATGCTTTCCCCGCTCCGCCCCCGACCGTTTTGCCCGGAGCCACCGGCGACGGCGCGTCGCCCCTTGGCGCCCGAGCACACTTCCCCGGCCCGGCCCCCTCTTGCTCGCCCGGTGCCATGCTCACGCTTGCGTGAGCATGCTCCCCTTCCGGTTTGCCCCCGACCGTTTAGCCGGAGCCACCGGCGACGGCGCGTCGTCCCGACGTCCACTCCGCACACACCGTCGCCGCTGGCTCCGGGCTAAACCGCCGTCGCATTCCAATTCCTCGCATCGCGCGACGAACTCGCCCTAGAATGGGCCGATCCCCATTCCGCCCTCGTGGACGTTTCAACCAAACGACGATTTCGAGGAACCCGATGATCGCCACACCCCGCCGCCTCGCACTCCCGCTGCTGTTGCTCACCCTCGCTCCCGCGCTCGCCGCCGACGAGGTCGACGACTTCGTCGAGGCCGAGCGGCAGCGCCAGCACATCCCGGGCGTAAGCCTGCTGGTGGTCGACGACGGCAAAGTCGTCAAACAACGCGGCTACGGCCTGGCCAACGTCGAGCATGACGTGCCGGTCCGACCGGAAACCATCTTTCAATCCGGCTCGGTCGGCAAGCAGTTCACCGCCGCGGCCGTGCTGCTGTTGGTCGAAGACGGCAAGCTCGATCTCGACGACTCGGTGCACAAATTCCTCACCGACGCGCCCGAGGCTTGGCAGCCGATGACCGTGCGCCACCTGCTCTCGCACACCTCGGGCCTGCACGGCATGCCGCAGGACTTCGACTACCAGCGCGACTATACCGAGGAAGAGCTGCTCGACGTGATCTACGGCCTCCGCCTGGCCACCAAGCCCGGCCGCGCCTGGCGCTACAGCAACCCCGGCTACATCACCCTGGGCATCCTGATTCACAAGGTCTCGGGCCAGTTCTACGGCGACTTTCTCGAAGAGCGCGTGTTCGGCCCGCTCGAGATGACCGCCACGGGCGTGATCAGCGAAGCCGACATCGTGCCCCACCGCGCGGCCGGCTATCGCCTGGTCGAAGGCGAGCTCAAGAACCAGAAGTGGGTTTCGCCCACGATGGACTCCACCGCCGACGGCAGTCTGTATTTCAACCTTGTCGATTTGGTGAAGTGGGATGCTGCCCTGACCGACGACCGCCTGCTCTCCGAGGCCAGCCGCCGGGAAATGTGGACCCCGCAAGTCCTGGCCGACGGCCAGCCGAACAAGGCCGGCTACGGCTTCGGCTGGTCGTTTCGCGACGTCGCCGGCCACCGCATCGTGTCGCACGGCGGCGCCTGGCAGGGATTCAGTTCGTTGATCTTCCGCGCCCTCGACGACCGCCTCACCGTCGTCCTCCTCGCCAATCTCTCCGCCGACGCCTGCGACCTGGCCCCCATCCTGCACCACGTCACCGCCCACTACCGCCCCGAGCTGGCCGCCCTCACCGCGAAAGAACACGATCAGTAGTCGCCCTCCGCCAACATTCTCCACCCGCCATTTAGCCGGGAGCCACCGGCGACGGCGCGTCGACCCGTCCGTATACCGGAGCCCCATTCACACGCCGTGCTCCAACACCATCGCCGCCCACCGTTTAGCCCGAGCCACCGGCGACGGCGCGTCGTCCCGACATCGTGCTATTGTCCACCGCAACCGCCGTCGCCGCTGGCT
>QQVE01000045.1:0-45822 GCA_003389325.1 Planctomycetota bacterium | reverse complement strand
GCCATGCCGACCCAAGCCGAGAAGTGCCGCAGGCCCACGATGTAGCAGGCTCACTCCGTGAGCCGTAGCAGCACCTCGCTGGATATCCCACCGCCCGCTTGAATCAACCGCACCAGGCGACTCTCTGTCGCCCACAGCCCCCTGGCACTTCTGCGACGGCTCACGGAGTGAGCCTGCTACTCTGTTGTCGAGGCGCCGCTGGCACGCGAGGCCCTGCGTTCGCCACGCACCCACCACCGCGAACCACGAAACCCCGCCGCGTCTCTGCTAGGCTGAACGCCCTCCACTCCAGACCATCCGCGAGGTGCCGCCATGCCGACCCAAGCCGAGAAGTGCCGCAGGCCCACGATGTAGCAGGCTCACTCCGTGAGCCGTAGCAGCACCTCGCTGGATATCCCACCGCCCGCTTGAATCAACCGCACCTGCGCCTCTCCGTCGCTCCAAGCCCCACGGCACTTCTTCAACGGCTCACGGAGTGAGCCTGCTACTCTGTTGTCGGGGCGCCGCTTGCACACGCGAACCACGAAACCCCGCCGCGTCTCTGCTAGGCTGAACACCCTCCACTCCAGACCATCCGCGAGGTGCGCCATGCCGACCCAAGCCGAGAAAGCCGAAGCGTTCCGCGCCCTCCACCACCGCGACACCGCTTTCATCATCCCCAACCCCTGGGACCTCGGCACCGCCCGGGTGCTCGAGCAACTCGGCTTCGAGGCCCTGGCCACCACTAGCGCGGGCTTGGCCTTTTCGCTGGGCAAGCGCGACACGCAAGTCGGCTGCGTGGGCGTGCTGCACCACGCCCGCGACATGGCTGCCTCGGTCGAGGTGCCCCTCAGCGCCGACTTGGAAAACGGCTTTGGCGACGCGCCCGAGGTGGTGGCCGAAACGATCCGCCAGTCGGCCCAAACGGGCCTGGTGGGCGGTTCGATCGAAGACTCGACCGGCCGCCGCGACGATCCCATCTACGAAGAATCCCTCGCCGTCGACCGCATCCGCGCCGCCGTCGAATCGGCCCGCGCGCTCGCCTTCCCCTTCACCCTCACCGCCCGAAGCGAAAACTACCTGGTCGGCCGCCCCGACCTCGCGGCCACGATCCGCCGCCTGCAGCTCTACCAGGACGCCGGCGCCGACGTCCTCTACGCCCCCGGCCTCACGAGCGAAGACGACATCGCCACCCTCGTCCGCAGCGTCGACCGCCCCGTCAACGTCCTGGCCGGCCTCAGCGGAACGAGCTTCACCCTCGCATCCCTCTCCGCCCTCGGCGTCCGCCGCATCAGCATCGGCTCCGGCCTCTACCGCGCCGCCTTCGGCCCACTGCTGCGGGCAGCGAAACAGATGCGCGAGCAAGGCACGTTCGCCACGATCGCCGATGAGCCGGTGACGTTTCGCGAGATTAGTGGGATGTATTGACCAATACAGGGTCACTGCGTCGGGATCAGCGAAACGCGGCCGTCGATAACATCTGGAATCTGGCTACCGTCGATGAGGATGCATCGTACGCTAGTGGCCAGTTCCCGGGCGCTCGACGTGAATCGTGAGTTCGTGACAACGGCTGCCGCGTGGCAGCGATAGTGAGCCATTCCGGCGTGCGCTTCTTGAACAGCGCTGTTGCCGACCGAACTCGCTGGGTATCCCTTTGCCTGAACCGCGACTTGAATCCCACCGCGGCTTACGATCAAATCGACGCCCTGGTCTCCCGACTTGCCAGTGAGCGTGACGTCATAGCCGCACCCGCGAAAGACGTCGGCGAGAAAAAGCTCGAACTCCGTTCCCTGCATCGACGGCCATGGAGCAGAGTGGAGTTTGTGCCGGGCACCCTTGGCGACCGCCTCGAGTTGGTCGAGTTCAGCCTGTGCGTGAGCGAGCCGTTGCTCCTGCTGGGCGAGTTCCAGTCGTAGCGATTCGCGCGTGCTGACTATCTCAGGAAGCCTGGCTGCGCCGGCAGCTTCCAGGCTGCGCAAACGTGTGTCCGACGGATAGAACACGATCGGAAGCAAGACCGCGCCGGTCACGATCAGCCCGGCCGCGATGGCCATCAAGTGGCCTCGGGGGCCCGGCGCTATGCTGTGAGCGCCGATCACGAAGATGCCTGCGCCCGCGGTCATGGCGATGCAACACAAGCCAACCCTGCCGAGGTTCGCGTCGAAGGCGTGACGCCATCCCAACACCTTCTTCAATAGCGATAGTTGAAGGGAAAGAAGACGCACTTGCCGGCTGGCACGTCGAACGCTATTGCGCAACTGCACGGCGCGCGGTTTCAGCGCGGCGACCCGATATTGCGCCTGCTCGATGTCCGCCGCCGTCACTTTTCCTGGCGCGGGCGAGAATCCGGACATGCTCCAACGCCTCCCGTTGAGTCTCAAGCAGCCGAGTCTGTCTTGCGAGTATTCGACAGCGCCGTCGCGAACAATCCCGTCGGCACGGCGATGATGCCGATGCCCAGCAGCATCACGACAGACGTGAACACGCGGCCGCCAATGGTAAGAGGGTACACGTCACCATAGCCGACGGTCGTCAGCGTTACGATCGCCCACCAGAAGCAGTGAAACACCGATCCGAACAGCTCCGGCTGCGTATCGGACTCGAAGTAGTAGATACCAACCGACGACAGGAACACCATCAGCAGCGTGGCGATGATGTAGATGACCAGTTCTTCGCGGATTGTGACAAACGCGTTCTTGATGCGATCGAGGGCGGCCGTATAGCGGGCGAACTTGAAGATGCGGAACACGCGAAACAGTCGCAGCACGCGCGCCGTGCGCAGATCAAGGCCGGTCGTGACGTAGAAGGGCAGAATCGCAACCAGATCGATCAGACCGTAGAAGCTGGTGACGAACCGCAGGCGGTCGTCGGCCACCAGCACTCGAAGCGCGTATTCGATGGTGAACACTGACACCGTGATGACTTCGAGGACATACAACGTGTAGCGCGTTTCCGGTTCGAGATCGGGCAACGTTTCCAGTGAAAACGTGACGAGCGATACGAGGATCATCGCCTGGATAAACAGAGCAAATGCGCGACCGCCGCGCGTGTCGGTGTCTTCGACAATTCGCTTGAGGTTCATGTTGTTTGCGGCGTGTGAATAGGATGCGATCGTTGCCCCTCACGGCAGGGGGGATGGCTTCGCAATATATGCGGCAACCGGATGCCCTCGCAATCAGGTCGATGAAGCCTCGCGACTCCCCCTAATCCCCGAATCCCTCAAAAAACCACCCGGCCAAAAACGTCTCTTGTGCCCCACGCGGGGGATCGCGATTTTAGTAGCCTGCGGGCCTTCTGGGCGCGGCGCGAGTTGTTCCGTTTTGCGTCCCGCGGCCGGTGCGACCTAACCCGTTGGCCCGTCGCCTTCTCGCCCCTTTTCGCCGCCAGCGCCCACAGGTGCGAAAAACGTTTTCCGCCCAGCGGCCCAAAATGGCAGGAAGACGCCGCGTGGAAAAAGCCGGGCAGAAGTGGGGCAGTGGCTAGTGGTCAGGGGGCAGTGAAGGCAAGAGCGACGCTGACCCGCGGGGCATCGCTCGCGGCTGGTGCGCATGCTGCTGCACACGGTGTTATGCTGGTCCCCAGCCCTCGTCACTGCCCACTAGCCACTGACCACTGACCACTGCTCATGCCACTCCTGCTCGTCGCGCTGCTGCTCGTGATGCTTCCGCTGGCCGCCGCGGCGGCGCCGCCCAACGTGGTGCTGATCGTGAGCGACGATCAGGGGTATGCCGATCTGGGCTGCTATGGCAGCGACGAGGTGCTGACGCCCGCCCTCGATCGCCTGGCACGCGAAGGGGTGCGGCTGACCGACTTCTACGTCACGTGGCCGGCCTGTACGCCCAGCCGCGGCAGCCTGCTGACCGGACGCTATCCGCAGCGCAACGGCATCTATGACATGATCCGCAACGAGGCCCCCGACTACGGGCATCGCTACCAGCCCGAGGAGTACGCCGTCACCTTCGAGCGGATCGGCGGGATGGACACCCGCGAGGTGCTGCTGGGCGAGCTGCTCGCGCAGGCCGGCTACGCCTGCGGCATCTTTGGCAAGTGGGACTTAGGCTCGCTCGAGCGGTTCCTGCCCACGCAGCGCGGGTTCGACGACTTTTACGGCTTCGTGAACACGGGCATCGACTACTTCACGCACGAACGGTACGGCGTGCCGAGCATGGTTCGCGACAACCGCCCGACCACCGAGGACCGGGGCACCTACGCCACCGACCTGTTCTGCCGCGAGGCCTTGCGGTTTGTGAACGAGCACCACGACGAGCCGTTCTTCCTGTACCTGCCCTTCAACGCCCCGCACGGCGCCTCGAACCTCGATCCCAAGATTCGCTCGGCCGCCCAATCGACGGCCGAGTACCGCGACAAGTATCCCGAGCTGCAGGCCGAGGCCGCGTACGTCCGCCGCGACTTCCGCTACGCCAAGAACGCCCAGGTGCACAACAAGGCCTCGAAGCGGCTGGAGTACTGTGCCGCGGTCACGCAGATGGATGCGGCCATCGGCGAGGTGCTCGACCTGCTCGACGAGCACGAGCTGGCCGAGAACACGATCGTGATCTTCTTCTCCGACAACGGCGGCAGCGGCGGGGCCGACAACGAACCGCTGCGCGGCGGCAAGGGGCAGATGTTCGAAGGCGGCATCCGCGTGCCGTGCATCGTGCGCTTTCCCGGGCAGATCCCCGCCGGCAGCACCTGCCGCGAGCTGCTCACGTCGCTCGAAGTGCTGCCCACGCTGGTGAACCTGTGCGGGGCCGAAGTGCCCGAGGGGGTAAAGCTCGACGGCGACGACATGCTGCCCACGCTGGCCGGCCGTGCGGCCTCGCCGCGCTCGGAGATGTACTGGCAGCGCCGCCGCGACAAGGCAGCCCGGGTGGGCAACTGGAAGTGGGTCGACTCCAGCCGCGGCGGCGGGCTGTTTGACCTGTCGCGCGATATCGGCGAAAAGACCGACCTGTCGGAAAGCCGGCCCGAGAAGCTTTCGGAACTGAAGCAGCACTTCGCCCGCTGGCGAGCCGAGATGGATGCCGCCGAGCCGCGCGGCCCGTTCCGCAACTATTGACCTGCACGGCAGGAAGGCCAGACTGGCGGTCGACGTCGTCCACGAAACTGAGTGCGTACCTGGGGAGTGGGGACCATGGATCTTGCGCGTCTCTTCGACGTGGTGGGGCCGATCGCGATGCTCGGCTGGGTGCTGTTGGTCGTCGTGCCGCGCTGGCGGTGGACGCAGACCATCACCGTCGTGCTGCTGCCGGCCATTCTGGCGGTGACCTACGTGGTGCTTTTCGCGATGTACCTTCGCGAGGTACCCGAGGGCTTTGGAGCGTTCGGCTCGCTGGCCGGGGTGAAGTCGGCGTTCAGCGTCGACGGCGTGCTGCTGGCCGGCTGGATCCACTACCTGATCTTCGACCTGTTCGTCGGCAGTTGGGAAGTGCGCGACAGCCAGCGCATCGGCCTGACCCACTGGCTCGTGCTGCCCTGCCTCGTGTTGACCTTGATGATGGGCCCCGTGGGCCTGCTCTGCTACCTGATCCTGCGCGTGACCATCAAGCGCCAGTTCCGCATCCCGGCAGTGACGAGCCCACCGAGCGAAACCGCACCGGCCTGACAGCACGCACCACTTTCCCGCCGTCACGGACCACTGACCACTGACCACTGCCCACTTCTTCCTCCAACTGCCCTTGCGATACCTCGAACCGTCAGGTACAAGCCCTCGAACTTTGAGGCATGCCACACGGCTGGAGGCCAAACCATGGCAGGGCGTAAGACGAATCCGCCGTTCTTAAACGGCGTTCCCGAGCTGTTGCTGCTCGAGTTGCTCGCGCGGCGGTCGATGTACGGCTACGAGCTCGTGCAGGCCATCAGGGCCGCCACGGGCGGCGAGCTGGAATTCGGCGAAGGCTGCATCTATCCGATTCTGCACCGCCTGGAAGGGCAGGGCGTGCTGGCGGCCCAGCGGCAGGCCGTCGGCGGGAGAGTGCGCGTCGTGTACGGTCTCACGGCCAAAGGAAAGACCCAATGGGCCGAGTCGAAAAGCGCCTGGCAGCGCGTGACTCAGGCCATCCACCACGCTCTGCAGGGAGGCGAACGTGGACGCGCAGCGCTGGCTTCGTGAATTGCGGACCGATTTGGTTCGCCGCAGATTACCGCCGCTCTACGTGGAGCGGTTCGTTTCGGAGTTGTCGGATCATGTAAACGATTTCATGGAGGATCGTATGAGCACGGATGCTAAAGATCTTCACGGCGTGTTCCATCGGCTGGGCGCGCCTGCGGAGGTGGCCGAAGCGGCCGCCACAGAGTATCGCCGCAAGCGATTCTCGGGCCGCCACCCGGTGTTGATGTTCGTCGTGTTGCCGGTGGTGGCGTTGCCGCTTTGCTGGGCGGCGTCGATCTTCGCCCTGGTGATGCTGGTCAAGGCCTTTGGGCTGGAAACCGGCAAGGTCGTCACCAGCGGTGCCGTCTATCAGTGGGCCGCCGCGGTGGGGCCGTACGTGATGGTGGCCTTGATGACGTTGCCGGTTTCGTTGGCCGCGGCGCTGTTCTGCCGTATCGCGTCCAACGCCGGCGTGAGCTGGAAGTGGATGCTGACCGCTTGCGTGCTATTGGCCGTGATCGGCGGTGCGGCGATGGCGCAGTTCGCACTGCCCACCGAGTTGACCCAGGGCCAGTTCTCTTTCGGCTTCGGGTTCTCGTTGCACCCCAGCGCCTCGCAAGTGCTACAGTTTTTGCTGCCGCTGTCGATCGGCGGTTGGGCCGTCTGGCGACAGATCAGCCGCTCGCAAAGCTCGCTGGCCGCGTAACACGGCAGGCCGCTTAGTCGACCGTCGAACGTGCCACGGGTGGCTTGTCCACCCGTGCGCGTGCGCGCGGACCACTAGATCGACCATTCGCCCGCCGGCGCGTCGGAATCTACCGGCGTGAGACGCACCAGGTACACCAGCGCCGCGAAGTCATACGCGGCGTGGGCGACGATCGGCGCCAGCAGATTGCCGGTGGCCACATAGAGCCAGCCCAGGTAGATACCGATCGCCCCGGCGAGCACGGCGTAGGTGGGGGTGATCATGTGGGCCAGCCCGAACAACACGCCGGCCGCGACGATGGCCGGCCAGGGATGGTGCCACCAGGTGGTCAGCCCGCCCTGCACGACGCCGCGAAACAGCATCTCCTCGCCCAACCCGGCCAGCCCCGAGATGGCCAGCAGATCGCGCAGCGTGCAGCCTCGAAACAGCGGCACCAGGTACCGGTGCACCATCTCGCCGAAGGATTTGAGCGGGCCGAGCGGGTAGCGGTCGACCAGCACCAGCATGACCAACAGCGGCACGACGGCCGCCAGGCCCCACAAGCAGCCGGCGGCGGTCAGCCGTATCTGCGCCAGCGGCGGCTCGCCGACGAGCCAACCCAGCACCAGCGCCAGCCCCACGAGTCCGCCTTCGACGGCGAAGGCGGCTCCCAGCATGTCGCGGCGTGACGAGTTTCCCCCGGACATCACGACGGAGCGACCGGCGGCGGCTGGGGCGCGGCTTCCGGCTTGCTCTTGGGTTTGCGCTCGAGCAGCCGGTCGATGCTGCACGGCCCGGCGCCAAAGGCCAGCACCAGCACGATGCCGCCGGAAATCGAGACGTTCTTCATGAACGAGATCATCTCGGGCATCCGCTCGGCCCCCTCGAGGGCCCAGAAGTTGTGCATGATCACCGACACCGGCACCAGGAAGGCCAGCAGCACCAGTGCGCCCAGCCGGGCATAGAGGCCGACGATCACCGACACGCCGCCGATGATCTCCAGCGCCACGGCGATCGACAGCAGGGCGTCGGGCGCCGGCATCCCCTTCTCGGCGATCATGTTCACCGTGCCTTGCCAGTCGTTGAACTTTCCCGCGGCGCTGGCCACGAAGATCAGCGCCAGCAGCAGCCGGCCGATCGGTGCGAAGTAATGAACCGGTGAGCTCGACATGGCTAGCCTCCCTGGCTGGAACCGCCCGCGCGACGAACACCAACGCGCATCCCACGGCGGACGAAGGTGGTGTGCGGCGCCGCCATTATCACCCCCGGCGGGGTGCCGCTGGAAGGGAGGCTGCTGCCTATGCTATTCCCTTAATTTGTCTAGGCTTAGGTAGTGTCCTATTTGTGTGTTGCTGGATTTAGGACCGTCTCGAAAAGCTCGTCGAAGCTCCAGACGTGCCCGGCCAGCCCTGCCATCATCGCGGCGGTGCCCCGCTTGGCCCCGGATTTCCCAGGCTTGCGGGTCTGCCAGCAGAAGTTGTAGTAGGCCGCGAACCCGGCAAACGCCGCTTCCAGGTTGCGTAGTTTCTTGCTGAAGCAGTACGTCAGCCGGTTCAGGCGCTTCAGGAACAGCCGTTGCGTGCCGTTCAAACGTTCGACGTGGCTGGTGCATATCGTCCGTTGGTTCCGGCCCTCTATACCACGCATGCCCGTCCGCTTCGTGCCGACCATTTCGGACGGCGTGTAGATCATCCGGGCATTGCGGTACTCTTTGATTATCACGCCGTACTTCACGTAGGGACCAAACGCGAGGTCTACGGCTTCCGGGTAGGCGTTGAATCCGTCCGTGCTGATCTGGGTGACCGGCTTGTAGCCAGGCCGCAGATAGCTCTGATCGTCCGACACGTGGGGCTTCGGGAACGTCAGCCGACCGGCTACGTCCATCATGAATCGGCGGGCGTTGTCCGCACTGCGCTTGCCGACCAGGAACGCTGGCATGAGCTTCGTTTTCTGATCGACGCAGGTCCACAAGTAGATATCGCCTTGCTCGCTCGTCTCGGCCCGCTCCGTGGTCGTGAGGCGAGATTGTTTCTTGTAGACGTAGGTCCATTGCTCGTCGAATTGCAGGTGCGACAGAGTGAGGCCCCGCATGCGCTCGTCTAAGAACCGCTGGCAGGCATCGCCAAAGTGGACCAGCAATTTGCAAATGGTGTCGCGGTGCAGGCCGGTCGTGCGCTCCGTGGCCCGAATGCTCATGCCCTCGACCAGCAGACGCAACGCCAGCTTGGCCGTTTCGACCGGGATACGCATGGTGCCCAGAGGGTTCGTCTCGCGGATCGTCCAGGTCTTGCCGCACATCAGGCAGCGAACGCGGGGGTTGCGCTTTCGGTCGAATCCGAAGCGCTTGGTTTGGGCATGGGCACAGGCAACCATCATCGCAAAGCTCCCTTTGACTCGGGCGGCTTTGCGGGTAAGAATGGAGTTGACGCAGCCATTCGGCGCTAGCCGCCGGATTGTTGTTGGCCCTGAGACTGTTACCAGCAGGCTCGGGGCTTTTTTGTTGGGTCATAACTCCCAACTGCTGCGTACATCCTAGTGAATCCAATCGTTTCTGTCCACCCACAAAATATAGACTTGCATACTTTGTGGGTGCCCATATACTGGCGGCATGAGCACCAAGCCAGAAGCAAAGAGGCGGCCAGGACGGCCCGCTACCGGGCAGACCCCAAAACGCTACTTCCGCATGGACGACGACGACTGGTCGCTCGTGGAAAGCGCCGCAGAAGTCGCTGGCGTCACTACATCGGAATGGGTCAGGGGATGCCTCCTGAGGGCCGCCAAACGGAGCGTCAACGGACGCTGAGCGGAGAGTGTGGGTTACGATCCCGTCCGTACGCGCCAGCGCGGACCCCTCCGGCAGCTTATAGGGCTGCTGCGCCTCCAAGACGCGGGACGCTCTCCGTAGACTCAGAGAGCGCGACGCCGGATTGAAAGAGGTGTGTCCATAATGCTGAGAGACATTCATCGTCAGCCTCCGGTTCGCGGCCAAAGCGGCTCGCTGGTGCCATCCAAGTGGATGAAGCTCTCCTCGGGAAAGCAGGAGCAGGCGGCCTCAAGGGCTCTCTCGTACGCCTCGCGGTTTTCTCGCTTTACTTCCGGTGTTGCCCACGGGGGCCCGTCCGGCGACTCTCCGGCCCACCGAATTAGGCCAACAAGGGCCGCTCGCAGCTTCTTGTTTTCGCCCGTGAGGCGTTCAATGGTGTCTGTGTGGTCGTCCATATCGTTCGTCTCTCTAACATGAGGTTGAGGCACAATCATGGCCATCTTTTTCCAAGAGCAGCCAGAGGTGTATTTCGCAAGCCATACATTCCTGAACGTGCCGACGATCCTGCAACACGAAGAAGTCCCTTTGCTCGAAGTCGGCCAATACGAGTCCGCTGGGTACTCTGCGAAATTTCACGTCTTCAACAGCGACGGGCGGTCGCTCGTCGTCGTTAAGGGAAGCCAGATGTACGAGACAGAGGACGGAAAGAAGTCCAACATACGACTCGTGCATGAGCCGAACTTGACGGCCTGCGAGCTGAATGGCGAGACGCTCCTCGAACTTCGGCGCGAAGGAGCCGCCGGTCTCAGAGGATGGGCAGAACTGTACGCGCCAAACGGAACGCTCGTCAGAGCCTCGGATCGGGACGTGTCGGCGCTTGTCCCACTCGGACCTACCATCAACGTCGGAGGAGCGGCAATTCGCGGCACTAAGGTCGGAAACACGCTGTTTGGTTGCGCTTATATCCAAAATTGCGACATTGGCATCTTCATCACTGATGGTCGTATCACGATCGGGTACAGCGATTGGGGCCATCAGCAAACATGCGTCATCACCGGGCACCTGCCGGGCTGCCCGCCTGTGTCCAAGACTGATCTTCCCAAAACCAAACGGCCGGATATCTCGATAGCGATCTATCCACCGACGATTCCCCCAGGATTGCCAATCATTGCGTCCGTAGAGCTTCGCAGCAGCGGCAGGGCTCCGGCAAAGCTCGCTGCGGAGGCATATCGTCTGTTCACCGGAGATGACGAGACAGCGATAGAGAGAGTCTTGGAAGCTGGCATGCAGCCGGAAGACAAATCCGAAAACGCTGGACATGTCATGCCAGAGGGAAGCAAATTGAAAGTCGTGGCAAGGAGCCAGGACGCTGTGACGGTCGGCGACACCCAACGGATCGCCAATGGCACCCTGAAGCTCTTTGTCATCGCGCACGCCAGGTACGAGAATGAGATGGGCCGCCAGTACTACACTCGCGCCTGCGCCGCGTACGATCACGAGGAAGGATCGTGGGAGTTCCTCAGGAAGTACTCCCACAAGCTGTAGCCCCGCACAAATTACGTGCCAAACCCCGGCCAGGACCCGATCAGTCATTTCTGGCCTCCCCGACCGGCAACACAGTCGTAGGACACTTCCTAGGCTTACGGCTTCTTGACGGTTCGATCCTCGAATTGTTAGATTGGCCCGTTTGTCTCGCAGCGTCGCGCGGCTAGAGCTGGGCGGGCTCGAACCGGCTAGCTTCACATCCAAAAGGAACCACATCCATGGCAAAGGGCGAGAAGTACGTCTATGCATTCGGGCCCTCGGGCACCGACGGCGATGCCTCCATGCGCGATCTGCTCGGCGGCAAAGGGGCCAACCTGGCCGAAATGACCAACCTCGGGCTGCCCGTCCCCGCCGGCTTCACCATCGGCACCAACGTCTGCACCTACTACTACGACCACGACGAGACCTATCCGCCCGAGCTGCGCAAGCTCGTCGACGAGGCCATGGCCAAAATCGAGAAGGAGATGGGAGCCAAGTTCGGCTCGACCGAAAATCCCCTGCTCGTCTCCTGCCGCTCGGGCGCCCGCGAGTCGATGCCGGGCATGATGGACACGGTGCTCAACATCGGGCTCAACGACGAGACGGTCAAGGCGCTGGCCAAGGAGTCGGGCAGCGAGCGGTTCGCCTGGGACAGCTATCGGCGCTTCGTGCAGATGTACGGCGACGTCGTGCTCGACATGAAGCCCAAGACCAAGCACGATCACGACCCGTTCGAAGAGTTGCTCGATGCCAAGAAGAAGGCGGCCGGCATCAAGAACGACTTCGAGTTGACGGCCGAGCAGCTCAAGGAGCTCGTGGCCGAGTTCAAGAAGGCGATCAAGGACCAGACGGGCACCGAATTCCCTACCGATCCGATGGACCAGGTATGGGGCGCCATTGGGGCCGTGTTCAGCAGTTGGATGAACGACCGAGCCGTGGTCTACCGCCGCACGTACGGCATTCCGCACGAATGGGGCACCGCGGTCAACGTGCAGGCCATGGTGTTTGGCAACTTGGGCGACGACTGTGCCACGGGCGTGGCGATGACCCGCGACGTGGCCCTCGGCGTGCCCGGCATCAACGGCGACTACCTGGTCAACGCCCAGGGCGAAGACGTCGTGGCCGGCACCCGCACGCCGCAGCGCATCGAAGAGACCCTCTCCAAGGTGATGCCCAAGGGATACGAAGAACTGGTCGGCATCGGCAACAAGCTCGAGGCACACTACAAAGACGTGCAGGACATCGAATTCACGATCCAGCGCGGCAAGGTGTGGATGCTGCAAACCCGCAACGCCAAGCGCACGGGCTTCGCGGCGGTGCGGATCGCGGTCGACATGGTCAACGAGGGCCTGATTACCAAGCAGGACGCGCTGAGCGCCAAGCGCATCCCGGCCGACGACCTCAACCAGTTGCTCCAGCCGATCTACGATCCGGGTTCCAAGCGCGAGGCGGTCGAGGCGGGGCGCCTGCTGGCCAAGGGCATCAACGCAGGTCCGGGGGCCGCGGCCGGCAAGATCGTGTTTCACGCCTCGGATGCCGAAGAGCTCTGGCGCAAGGACAACAACGTGCAGTTGATCCTGGTGCGGCGCGAGACCAGCCCCGAGGACTTGCGGGGCATGAAGATCGCCAAGGGCATTCTCACCGCCTTCGGCGGCGCCAGTTCGCACGCGGCGCTGGTCAGCCGGCAAATGGGCAAGGCTTGCGTCGTGGGCTGCGGCGACCTGGACATCGACTACAAGAAGGGCACGGTCACCGTCGCCGGCAAGGTGCTGAAGGAAGGCGACCCGATCTCGATCGACGGCTTTACCGGCGAAGTGTTTTCCGGCGAGGTCGAGACCCGGCCCAGCGAGATTCTGGAAGTGCTGGTGGCCAAGTCGCTCGATCCCCAGGAAGCCGAGACGTTCCGCCGCTACGAACAACTGATGGGCTGGGTGGACGAGCATCGCAAGCTCAAGGTGCGGACCAACGCCGACGAGCCCAAGCAGGCGCTCGAGGCCATCGCGTTCGGGGCCGAGGGCATCGGACTGTGCCGTACCGAGCACATGTTCTTCGAGCACATCGACGACTTCCGCGAGATGATCCTGGCCGATTCGCTCGACGACCGCGAAAAGGCCCTGGCCAAGCTGCTGCCGCACCAGCGGAAGGACTTCGAGGGGCTGTTCAAGGCGATGGACGGCCGGCCGGTCACGATTCGGCTGCTCGATCCGCCGCTGCACGAGTTTCTGCCGCACGAGCCCGAGGAGCAGGCCGCCCTGGCCAAGCGGATCGGGCACACGGCCGAAGCCATCGCCCGCCGCGTGGCCGAGCTGCACGAATTCAACCCGATGCTGGGCCATCGCGGCTGCCGGCTGGGCATCGTCTATCCGGAAATCACCGCCATGCAGGCCCGGGCGATCTTCGAGGCCGCCTGTGCGGTGAAGAAGAGCGGCGTGGACGTCGAGCCAGAGGTGATGGTGCCCCTGGCTGGATTCGCCACCGAATTCAAGAACCAGGAGAAAGTGGTCCGCGAGACGGCCGAGAAGGTGTTCGCCGAGACCGGCACCGAGGTCAAGTACCTGGTGGGCACGATGGTCGAGCTGCCGCGGGCGGCGATCTGTGCCGACCAGATTGCCCAGCACGCCGAGTTCTTCAGCTTCGGCACGAATGACCTGACGCAGACCACGCTGGGTATCAGCCGCGACGACTACGGCGGATTCATCAACGAGTATCGCGAGCGCGACATCATTCCCAGCGATCCGTTCCAGACGATCGATCGTGACGGCGTGGGCGGCTTAATGAAGATCGCCGTGGCGGGGGGCAAGAAGTCGCGCAGCGACATCAAGCTCGGCATCTGCGGCGAACACGGCGGCGATCCGCCGAGCGTGATGTTCTGCCACGAGATCGGCCTGAACTACGTGAGCTGCTCGCCGTTCCGCGTGCCGGTCGCACGGCTGGCGGCTGCGCAAGCAGCCGTGGCCGAGAAGAGCAAGAAGTAGCGCCGGGCCCGGTGGATGTCGGTGCCGTGCTCACGCCAGCGTGAGCATGCGCTCCGTGGTTCGCTTGCGGTTTAGCCCGGAGCCAACGGCGACGGTGTTTGCGGGGCGGACGCGGCAACGCGCACTGCAGGGACGACGCGCCGTCGCCGATGGCTCCGGGCTAAACGGTGGCGGGGACCGTTGGTGAAGCGCTAGCCGGCTTTGGCGGTGATGCCGGGGCCGCGGGTGTCCTCGTCGGCGGCGCGGCGCAGTTTGAGCGTCGCCCCGGGCGGCATGCGGCGTTCCTGCACGAATCCCCGGGTACCCTGCGAGAGGAAGGGGTGGAAGTCGGCCGCTGGGCCCGTGGGAAACTCTTGCTTGAGGCGCTCAAGCACCTCGGCCCAGCGGAGGCCGCGGCGATAGATCGTGCGGTAGGCCGTCTTGAGTTGGGCCACGTCCTCGGCCGAGTAGCCGTTGCGACGCAGCCCGACGAGGTTAAGCCCGACGATCAGCCCGCTGTGGCCGTCGACCATCACGTAGGGAGGCACGTCCTGCACGACCCGGGCGCAGCCGCCGACCATTGCCATGCGGCCGACGCGGCAGAACTGATGGATGCCCACGGCGCCGGACACGAAGGCCCGGTCGGCGATGCTGACGAATCCGCCCAGCAAGGCGTTGTTGGCCAGGATCACGTGGCTGCCGATCGTGCAGTCGTGTGCGATGTGCGAGCCGACCATCAGCAGGTTGTGGCTGCCGATCGTGGTCACCGCGTCTTCGTTGAGCCCGCGATGCACCGTGACGTTCTCGCGGATCGTGTTGTTCGATCCGATGACCACCCGGCCGAGCTTTTCCGGCATGCGGGTGTGCTGCGGAAGGCCGCCCAATACGGCGCCTTCGAAGATGGTGTTGTGGTCGCCCAGCGTGGTGCCGCTTTTGATCGATACGCGGCTGGCCAGCGTACATCCCTCGCCCAGCTCGACGTCGGCCTCGATCACCGAAAAGGGGCCAACCGTTATGTCTTTTCCCAACTTGGCCTGCGGGCTGACGATCGCGAGCGGATGGATATTCACGGGTGGGGTTCTCCACGCACTAGAGCAGGCCCGGCTACCATGGCGGCTTTGTCCCGGTGGGGACCCTCGCGCGGGCATGGCGAGGTGAGCCGACGCGCCGGAGGCAGGCGTGCGTCATGGCTCGTTGCTGCATTTCACTATCGGTTGTTCCTGCCATGCCAATTCAACCCAAAGTACGAGGTCCGCGGGGATCATCGAGTTTAACGATCGGAGCGATTTTGAGGCCGCGATGGCAGGGCGAAGAGGGACTGGCGAAGAGGGACGTAAGACGGAGGCAGCGTAGGCGTGAACAAAGTTCTACGGCTCACCTGATCGCCTGATCTGAGGCGTCTTGTAAGTGCACGATCAGAACAGGAGAGCAGGTGATCAGGAGAGCTTCTTGGGATTCTCCTCTCGGAAAGTGAACCACTGCGGAACCTCGCGCAGGCCGGATGCAATCGGCAGGCGATTTGGTAGGATGGCGAAGAGACACACACGACACAGAGCTTGCGGGAGATAGCATGCCGACGAACGAAGAGCTGTATGCCGAGTACGAACGCCTGAAGGATGCCGGCCAACTCCCGGAGGCGGCCGCTACGCTGGAAAAGGCGATCGAGCAGGACCCCTCGTTCACGCTGGGCCATTCGGCCTTGGCGGTGATCTACGGCCGACTGAATCGGCACGAAGACGCGATTCGCCACGGGCTCAAGGTCTGCGAGTTGGAGCCGGACGACCCGTTCAGCCATACGGCCATGAGCGTGACCTATCAGCGGGCCGGCCGCATTCCCGAGGCCGAGGACGCCATGGCCCGCGCGCGAATGATCCAGGGTTGAGCCGCGCGTAGGTCGCTCCGCCGAACGGGTGTCTTCGCGGGGGGCGCTAATCGAGCCGCACCCCGGAGTCGTCGATGCGGTAGCGAAGGATGTCGTCGGAGCAGGCGCTGCCGCGGTGTTTGGCGATAAACAGGCCGCGGGCCATCGTCGAGCCGTCGCGAATCTTGCCCATGTAGATCAGCGTGTTGGCCACGGCCAGCAGATCGCCGTCGGCCAGGGGGCGCTCGATGAGGGCGTCGAGCATGGCTTCGTGCGAGGTGACCAGCAGCACCGCGGCGACCTGTTCGCACGCGTAGGCCCGCTGCTGGATCTGTTCGGCATGCTGCCGATACGACTGGCGGAACAAGTCGCGGGCCACCCAAGCGGCGTCCTTGCGCAGGATCTGGTGGTAGACGTACTCGAACAGCTCGAGCTGGATCGATTCGTTGGGCCGTGCGGCCGGCTCGATGCCGTCGATGACGGCGCGACGCGCGCCACGGACGAAGTTGCCGTAGAAGAAGTCGATGGTCGTTTCGAGCTTGGCGGCCAGCTCGACTTGCCAGTCGTGCCAGGCGTCGAAGCTGAGCTCGCTTTGCGTGACGCGGCGGCCGTTGTGGTCGAACACGTGCAGGTAGTCGCCGCCCGCGCGATCGGGCTGGAAGTAGCCGGCGGCCTCGAAGCGGCGGTGCGCGTGCGGCGTCATTTGCCAGCCGAACATCCGCTGGGCGTAGTCGGCATGGCTTTGCGAATCGACCCGGGCGCTCATGTCGAACACGATGCCCGGGCGGCCTTCGGCCTCGCTGCCGGCGTGGGCGAACTGGATGCCGAGCTGCGTTTTGCCGATGCCGCTGGCGCCGACGACCACGGTGAGCGTGCCGGGCAGCAGCCCGCCGCCGAGCTGTTCGTCGAGGCCGGGCACTCCGGTCGAGAGGCGTGTTGGAGCGGTCGTACTCAAGGCGGGGAGGGCACTACTTGCGGGGCGGCGGCGCTTCGAAGCCCAGCGATTTGAAGGCTCTGAGTTTCACCACGCTGACGATCTTCACCGCCAGGATCGACTGGTAGGGAATCACCACCGTGCGGCCCCCGACCGTGTCGGGCGCGCGGCGCTCGACCACGACCATCTCGGGGCTGGCCGCGAACGCTTCGAAGGCGATCTGCTCGTCGAAGTTCGTAACCACCACGCCGCGCCGCTCGATTTCCTCGGGCCATTGCGTGAAGCACCGCCGCCACATTTCGGTGAGATCCGTCGCCATCGGCTGCCTCCCTGCCAGGTACTTTGCGCGCGGTCAGTTCAATTCTTGTTGAAGCTGCTTGAAGCCCTCACGCTCCAGCGGCGTAAACGGATTGTGCTCGCCGTGCAGCTCTTCGGCCTTGGCCAGCGCGTCGCGGGCCGCGTCCATGTTCCCCAATCGCTTCTCGACCTGGGCCAGGTGGTAGTACTTGATCGTACTCGGGCGATCGGCCGCGGCCAGGCGCAGGTCTTTGGCGGCCTGCTCGGTGTCGCCCTTGGCCAGATGCGCCAGGGCTCGCGTGTCGAGCAGATCGGAGAGCGGGCCCAGGTAGTCGATGGCCGACTCGACCAATTCCAGCGCCTCGGCACCTCGCTCGGGCGTCGGGTTCGCGATCGTGAGGATGAAGGCCAAATTGTTCTCCACCTGGGCCTTGTCGATCGGCCGGGTGTTGGGATCGGCCAGCACCTCGCGGTAGATCTTCTCCACCTCGTCGTAGCGCCCCTGCATGTCGTACAGCTCGGCCAGCAGCAGCTTCACGCGCTGCGGGTTGGTCTGCGTTTCGGTGGCGCTTTGGGCCCAGCCCTCGAGCAGCTTGAACCGCTCGGGCGTGGCCGCGTCGGGATAGAGACGCAGGATCTCATTGGCCACGGGCAACACCTGGATGGCCGGCTCGCTGTTGCGCGATTCTTGGAGCAGGGCGAACGCCTTGTCGATGTTGCCCCGCCGGCCCTGGAAGGCCGCCATCGCAATCTTGCCCCGCGGATCGAGCGAGACGTATTCCTCGAGAATGCCCTCGGCCCCCTCGTACAGCCCGAGCTGTTCCATCTGCTTGGCCAGCGAATCGAGCCGCGAAAGCTGGTTTTGCGGCAGGGGCCGCGGCAACAGGTCTTCCAGCAGGGCCACGGCCTCCTTTTCATTCCCTTCAGCCTTGAGCAGCTTGGCCCGCATTAAGCGAGCCGACACGCGGACGCGCTCGGGGTAGGAACTGGGCGCCTCGGCGATCAGGTCCTCGGCATTCTTGGTGAAGGTTTCGGCGTTGCTGATGTCGTCGTGCTCGAAATACATCTCCGCCAGCAGCGTGTGCACCTCGGGATCCTCGCTACGGCTGTCGACGGCCGCTTGCATCGTCGTCTTGGCCTTCTCCCAGTCGCCGTTGGCATTGTAGAGCTTGCCCAGCGCCGTGAGTTGCCGCGCGTTCAGGCCGGGATCGACCTGAAGCTCTTCGAGCAGCTCGATGGTCTTGGCCCGCGAGCTCGGATCGTTGCGGTTACCCAGCAGCCCAACGACGGTCAGCTTGTCGGCCACCGGCAGTTTGCCGTCCTGGGCATTGGTCTTGACCATCTCGATGGCCTGCATGACCTCCTGATAGCCGCCGCTGGTGGCCAGGCCCTGCGCCTTGCTGCGGCGCGCCCACGCCACGTGGTTGCTCGCATCTTCGTCAGACGACTTGGAACCTTGCTCGATAATGCGATCGAGATACTCGAAGCCCTCCTCCACGCGATTGGTGGCAAAGTACATCTGGGCCATCTGACGCATGACCTTCAGGTCGTTGGGATTCTTGTCCAACGCCTGCTTGTACAGCGTTTCGGCCTGCTCGAGGTCGCCGGTCATGTGATGCAGGGCGCCCAAGACCAGCGGCTCTTCGCCCAGGTACTTCAAAGCCAGACGGACCGCCTCGACGGCCTTGTTCTTCTTCTGGTTGCTGACCAGCCGCCCGACGTACAGCACCCAGGCGTCGGTGAGCTTGGGGGCGGCGCGAATGGCGTTCTGGAAAGCCTGTTCGGCCTTCTCGGTCTGGCCGTCCTTCTCGAGCAGTTGCCCCAACCAGATGTAATTCGACGGGGTGGGCTCCTTCTCGGCGTCCTGCTGGGCCATTTCCAGCGCTTCCTGCGGATTGCCGGATCGCTGCAGGTTGTCTTGAACCAGCTTCCGCATGTTGCCCGTAAGCTCGGTTCCGGCCAGCAGCTTCATCGCCTGGTTGGCCTCGGTGTACCGCTCGGCCTCGTAGAGCAGCGTGACCAACCGCTTCGCCGTGCCGGCCTGATTGCTCTGGCTGAACCGCAGCGAATCCTGGTAGGCGGAGATGGCCCCTTCAATATTCTTATCGAGTTGCTCGACCTCGCCCTTGACCCGATGCAGCGGGGCCCACTCGCCCCGCACCAAGAGAGCCTCGTCGATCAGCCGGCGCGACTGGGAGAGCAACTCGTGGTCTTTCTCGGTGACCGGCTTTTTCTCCACGCGATTGCGGCTGTACTGCCGCACGTTGCGCGAGGCCACGCAGTACTTATACAGCGGGTCTTCGCTGCCGAACTGAGGCGACTCGCGCAGCTCCTTGAGAATCTCGTCCATCGCCGCTTTGTCGTCGCGATCCAGTGCCATTTCGAACACCAGCTTGCGAAGCCGGCCGTCCCGCGGGCTCTGGCTCAGCGCCGACATGAAGCAGCGCTGCCCGTTGTCGTAGTCGCCGGCCTGGCTATAGGCCGCACCCAATTGCATGAGCAGGCCCGGGCGCTGCTCCTCTTCAAACTCGCTGAGCTTGGCTTCGAGCTCTTTCAGCTCCTCGGTGGCCTTCTCCGCGTCTCCGCGGGCGACCATTTGCACGTGCTGACGGAACAAGTCGGGTGTCATCCCCACCCGTTTTTCCACCTCCGCTAAGGCAAGCTTCAATTTGCTCTGGCTGTCCGGGTCGGCCGCCATGGCCTTGATCGAAGTCAGCAACACGCGCTGCTCGTCTTGCTTCTCTTGCTCCTTCTGTTCCGCTGTTAGCTCGTCTTTCTGCTCGTTCTTCTGCTTCTGTTGCGCTTGTCGAATTTCGAAGAGGATTTGCTTCGCCTCATCGGGTTTGCCTTTGATAATCAATAGCTCTGCATTCAGCAGTTCCTGCTCTAGTGGACGTTGGAGGCCGCTGCTGGCCAACAATTGCTGCATGGCGTCGACGCGTCTCCAATTCCGCTCATCGACCGGCTTGGCGGCCTCCTGGCCGATGGCGAGCTGCAAGATCCTCGGTAGCACAGATGGATTTTGTTGAAACGCATTGGAAAGTGCCGCGTTCACCAGCACCGCTACCGAACTCTCGGCCTCCTCGTGGCGGCCGAGCGCTTGTAGGGCCGAAGCGCGGCCCATCTGACCCTCCACCAAGGTCGGCTGCTTCGACAACAACCGGCGATACACCTCCAACTGCTTGTCCGGGCGACCGAGCATCTCGTAGCAACGGCCGAGTTGCGCATTCACGGCTTGATCGTACTGCGGGCTGAGCCGTTCCATCGCGGGCCGCACCTGCTCGAGCTCGCGGGTGCCCTCGACGATTTCGTTGTCGCTCAGCTTGAGCCGCGCTTCCTGGAACTTGATCAACTCGAGCGGAATCGATTGGACTTCGCGCATCTGCGAGCAGAGAGCGCGTACGGCGTCGAAGTCCCGCAACTCGAACTTGGCTTCGACCAATTGCTTCAGGATGTCGCCCGTCTCGTCGGCCTTCTCGAGGCCCGCTTCCAGCTCCGCGGCGGCCGTCTTCAGGTCGCCTCGAGACCTGGCCAAATCGGAGCGGCGCAGGTAGACCTGGGCGTTTGCGGGATGCTCCGCCAGGGCACGATCCAACAACTGCTGCGCTCTCGCGTAGTCGGGCTCCTCACCGCGAGTGAATCGTAGCCGCTGAGTCATTATCTCAAGGCCGGCCGAGGTCAGCATGACGTCGGCGTCTTTCGGATCGATCTCCTCCGCCTTGCGGACCTGTGAGGTGGCCTCGGCCAGCAGCGCCTCTCGGGCGTCTCGCTCTTCGATCGTCGAAGCCTTGCCCGACTGCTCTCTGGCCTGCCACTGGCCCATGAGGTACTGGGCCAGAGTCAGGTGAGCTTTGGCCGAGTCGGGATTCCAGACGACGATCTGTCGCATGACTTGCGAGGCCAGATCTTTGTCTTCCGTGGTGCCGCGACTCAGGATTTCGGCTAGCAACCGATAGGCGTCGACCTCCCCGGCCATTTCCGGACGCTCGTCCGTGAAAGTGCCGCTGGTCTCGTCGTAGCCGACGATCTCGTACAAGTCCTTGCGAGCTTCGCGCTCGTCGCCCGAAAGGAACTTGCACAGGGCGGCTTTGTAAACCAGCTCGGTATCCGGAGGTTCGTTGCGCTCGGCCCGGTTCGCTTGGATCGTATTGATATGCTCGAGGGTATCGCCCCAGCGGCGCATCCCGAGCGTGTAATCGACGAGACTGGTGCGCACCTCGTCCAGGTCCGGATGGCGGCGGATGGCCTCTTCCAGAATGCTGTAGGCGCGGACTTTGTCGCGACGTGTGGCGTCTGCCTCGTTGGCAACCTCGACCACGAGTTCGGCCAGGGCCTTGTAGCCTTCGCGATCATCGCGGTAACGCAGAAACTGGTTGTACGTGCTGATGGCCTCGTTGATGTCGCCGTCCTTGCGCGCCTGCTCGGCCCGAAGCTTCAAGCCCTCGGCATTGCGCTTGACCTGGTAGCCGTGCAGGAAGTGAACGCCCACGACGGAGAACACGGTGATGCCCACCAGCCAGAGTGCCAGTTTGACGTTAAGTCGTCTCATGTCTCATCCAAATTCAAGGTCGGTGCGTGAAGCTCATGTGGGGCGCCAACTGCCAAGCGACGACAGGGCGTGTTGCAGTCCGCCAACGAATATGATCCCACCAGGACGCCGCTCGAATGGCTGCGCCAATAGACTCCTCGCCGGTCGCCGGGCGGCTTGGGCCCGGCCCAAAGCAAGGTTTTTTCCGTAACTCTTATCCTACTTGACCCCTCTCCGCTGTCAACGAAACAGACATCCTACCGCGACCTCTGGCACGCGCCTCTAGTCTCATACGAATCACACCCATGAGAGTTTGATGAGTGACACGCATAATTGGCAAAATAGGCAAAAAGTCCACCTGTTTGGGACCATCCCTGCGGGCCCCCGCCGCGCTGGCGGCGGCCGCCGCTCGGACCGAGACGCTTCCTTTCATTAGCCGGAAATCTCAGATTTGGCACTTGCTAGTGAAGTGTGTGGTGGAGTTTGCCGATTAGTAGGGCGGTGACGGTCGCGCGGGGTGGAGGGCCGTCGGGTGTTGCTGCGCGAGTGGGTCGCGAGCCGTGCGGAGCTTTGTGCGCACGGGGCGAGGTTGAAGTTGGCCGCCAATGGCCGACTTCAACGGTCGGTTAACCTCGGGGTCGATGCATGCTGTCGGGTCGCTGCCAATCTGTCGGTCGCTGGGGGTGCCTGCTGGTGCTGGCACTGTGCGGCTGCCAAAGCCTGGTCAGCCGGCCCGAGCCGCGGCTGGTCGGCCCGCAGAAGATGCCCCACTACGGCGGCAGCGTGCCCACCGAAAAAGACAAAACCACCCTGCCCCCCTACGTCATCGAACCGCCCGACATCCTGTTTATCGAAGCCATTCGCGTGGTGCCCAAGCCGCCCTACCGCATTCAGGCCACCGACGTGGTGAGCATTCAACTGCAAGGCGGC
The DNA here is from genome assembly GCA_003389325.1 of Planctomycetota bacterium. Taxonomy (GTDB): domain Bacteria; phylum Planctomycetota; class Planctomycetia; order Pirellulales; family PALSA-1355; genus LB-PLM-3. The sequence goes on along the minus strand of QQVE01000045.1, from coordinate 23,275 downwards.
ATCCCCGGCGTCTCAGGCGGCGGCGGGCCCAACGCCGATCAGTACCTGGTCAGTCCCTCGGGACACGTCAATCTCGGACCGGCCTACGGCACTGCCGGCAAGGTCGAAGTCACCGGCATGACCGAAGACGAGGCCGCCCGGGCCATCGAGAAGAGCCTGCGCGAAGTGGTGCGCGATCCCCAGGTCTCGGTGCAACTGTTGCAGTCGGCCACGATGCAGCCGATCACCGGCGAGCACCTGGTGGCCCCCGACGGCACGGTCAACCTGGGCAGCTACGGCCAGGTGTACGTGGCCGGCATGACCCTGGATCAGGCCAGCCAGGCGATCGACGAACACCTGGGCCAGCACCTGGATAACCCGCAGGTGTCGGTCACCGTGTTTGCCTACAACAGCAAGGTGTATTACGTCGTCACCGAGGGCGCCGGGTTGGGCGACACCGTGGCCCGCTTCCCGATCACGGGCAACGAGACGGTGCTCGACGCGTTGACGCAGGTCAACGGTTTGAGCCGGGTGTCGAGCAAGCGGATCTGGATCGCCCGGCCGATGCCCAGCACCTCGGGCTGCGACACGATCCTGCCGGTCGACTGGCGCGAGATCACCGCCGGCGGGGCCACGGCCAGCAACTACCAGGTGCTGCCCGGCGACCGGATCTTCATCGCCGAAGACAAGCTGATTGCCATCGACTCGCTGTTGGCCCGACTGACCGCCCCCATGGAGCGCGTCTTCGGTGCCAGCCTGCTGGGCAGCCAGGCCATCCAAAACATCAACCGCTTCCCCGACGGCCTCGGCATCGGCGCCGCCGGCTTCTAGGGTAGGGGTGCGTTTCGGCACTTACGAGCAATTCGAGCAACCCGGGAGACGAAACCCATGCGATACACCATGCTGATCGGGGCGGTAGCTTCCGTGGCTGCGCTGTTTGCGACGCCTGCCCGCGGGCAGGTGCCACGCGGCGAGCCATCGCGCGCGTCGGTGGCTACGGATCGATTTGCCGCCGTGAACACGTCGCCAGTGAGCCCCTATTTGAACCTGGGAACGACCAGCAGCGGACTGTCGAACTATCAGACGCTGGTGCGCCCTTTGATCGAGGAGCGCGAAGTGCTGCGGCAGCAATGGGCGGCGCTCGAGCAGCTCAATCAGCGGCTGCACGGCAAGGGAGCACCGCCGCTACAGCCAAAGTCGAACGTGCGATTCATGCACTATTCGCACTACTTCAACACCAACCCGTAGAGCGCCCGCCGAGCTAGGCGACATCCGCGCGAAAAGCGCGCCACTGGCTCCAGAATGCGGCGCCACAAGCGACCACCAGCGCCAGCAGGCCGATGAAGCTGGGAGTAAGCAGCAACCACCAAGCGAGACCCGCGACGACGGCGACGATCCAGGGCGCAAAGGTCGGCAGGGTCGCGTCGCCGAACCACCAGGCAAACGCTCCGCCGGCAACGATGACGGCCAACGCGGCCAGCCAGCGCGCCACCACGGAGTCGCTCCCCGGCGAGGCGTACCGCAGTTCGAGCGCGGGCGTCGATTGATCGACGGCGAAGCGCAGCGGCAACATTTCGGCCCGAGCGATCGATACCAACTCGGTGGATGGGTCGACGACCGCCGGCTCGCGCAGCGCTGTGCGAGCGGCCCCCAGCCGTCGATCGACGGTCTCGATCCGCTCGTCGAGGCCGCGGGCCTCGGCCAGTTCGGCGAGCTGTGTGGCCGAGTTGCCGGCGGCCAGCTCGCCACGCAACGTCTCGCGCCCCGCCAGGTACCGCTGCCGCCAAGCGCCATACCAGCGAGCAATTTCCTCGGGCAGGTGCTCGCCGATCACCTCGGCCGGCAGCTCCACGAGCGAAGCCGCACTGTTGAGCCGGGCCAGTTGCTGTTCGGCGGGGCTGGTGCGCCACGATGCCTGCTGCGGAGCCGCCAGTCCATGTCGTGGCGGGCTGTAGACGGTCCACAACGTTTCGGCGACTTCCAACTCCGCCTCGCTGCCGCCCGCCTCGAACAGTCGCGGCGCGATGAATCGCTGGTGAGCCGGTGAATCGACGCCGGTGCCGGTATAGATAATCTCAATTCGCTGCGGCAACTGTTCGGGACCCAGCCCGAGCCGCCAGCGATTGGCCTCGCGCGCCGCGACCAACGCGGGGAGCCGCTCAACCGCAGCATGGATCAGACGACTACCGGCGGGGAGCTGCAACTCGCACTGGCTGGCTCCGCCCGGCTCGACGTCGAACGCCGCCACGGCCTGGTAGCTTCCATCGTCGTGCCAGGCCAGATGGATGTCGGCCAATCGCACACGAGGCACGGCATCTTCGCGCTGCACGGCCTTGAGCGACGCTTGAAAGTGCTCGCCGGTCACCTGGTACTTGAACATCGGCTCGATGTTCAACCCTTTCGGCACGAGCGTCGGGGGAAGCGTGACCGGAGACAGGCGGAGCGTATCCCAAGTCACCTGCTGGTAGTCGAGAAACCGCGGCACGAGTACGTAGCGCTCGACCTGTTGCGTTTGCAGGGGCACGACATCCGGAACGCTTAGGCGGTCGCCCGGCGACGAGGCCACGCGGCCGCGCACGGTCACGACGTGCTCGCCGGCCAACGGCTCAGGCGGAAACAAGAGCAGTCGCCTCCGCTGCTCGCCCGGGATCGAGACGACTTCGGTGCGCATCGCCGGCTCGACGCGGAAGGGTTCGGACCACTGCCGCGGAATCTCGAACTGCAGCGAGTCGACCAGGCCGTCGCGCACGTTCAGGTGGAAGTTCAATTCAGCCATCCACCGATCGCGTTGGTGTTCCAGGTGGGTCACCGCCACGGCCTGGGTTGTCGGATTGTTGGGCGAGATCTCGGCGGCGACGACGGCCGCGGGGTCTTCGATCATGAAGCAGCGGCTCAGCGCGCCGAGCCCTTCCTCCGGCGCCTGGTCGGGAGCTTCGACCGGACGGACCCCGGGCCGCGGATCCAGCACGGCCAGCACCGACGGCTGGCGGAAAACGCACAAAAGGTTCTTCTTGATGTCGGCCGAAAGCAGGCGCAGCGTGGGGAGATCGAACGCGTCGGGACGGTCGGCAGCCCAACGTCCGCGCAGCGAAAGCGTCTGCTCGCCGTCGATGGGCGTGGTCAGAAAAACGCTAACCAGCCCGGCGTCGTCGATGCTCCAACGGGACACGCGCTGCACGTCTTCGTCGACAATCGACACGTCTTCGATCTCGATTCCCGATGGTCCCTCAAGGGCGAGTTGGATCAGCACGCCTCCGGAGATCGTCAACTTGGCCTCATATTGGATGCCGACCGAGCTGCTGGCGAGGCTCAAATCGAGCTGCTGTTCAGCCGTCGTTTGGGGTTCGCTGGGCTGGGTGGAGAGGACCCAAATCGGCTCGCCGCGGGGAATGCTGTAGGCGGCGTGCGGCTTGCCGTCGGTGCTGCCCCAGGCCCCCACGAACTCGGCGATGTCCAGCGCGCGGGAATCTTCGCCCGCCTGAATACGCGGCTGCAGCGCCGGATCGACCGACACGCCCAACCATCGGCGGGCCGCCCGGGCGTCGCTTGATTCGAGCCGGGGCAAGCGGAGATTTCCCACGCCCGAAGTGCCGGTAACGAGAAACGAGAGGTCAATCGTCACTTCGTCGTTGACCTCGTCGGCCAATTCCAGCTCAATGCGCTGCGGGTCGCCGGGAATCGTATGCACCGCCCGGATGGGCGAATCGGGGTCGGGCGACGACAGCAAGCGGAAACGGGGATCGGTGATCAGACGCAACCGCCGCACACGGCCCGAAAGCACGCGGTAGGTAAAACGCGCGTCGAGCACCGTCGTGCCGGGACGGACCTTGATCCAGATCAACTCTTCCGCCTCGAGGTTCGGCGTCATCGATTGGGTCGCGTTGCCCGCGGGCCAGCGCAGCGAAAGGCGGTCAGTCGCCCCCAACCGAGCCAGGAGTTGTCCGCGTTTGGCATCCATCGAGACTTCGCCCCGCGCCCCGGGCACGTCGACTGTGGTCACGTCGGTCGGCAGATCGAGTTCGAGCGTCGACTGAGCGATCCGCGGGATCGGTAGATCGAACGCGGTGGAGGGACGTTCGGCCGCAAACTCCGGATCGAGTTCCAAATCGAGACGATATTCGCCGGCGGCTAGCTGGCCAAGGTCGAGCGCCTCGCCGGCCGAAGTGAAGCGAACGCCGATCGTGCGGCCGTCGAGACGGGCCGAGGCGATCGCGGCCTCCCAGGGCTCGCGCGAAAGTGGCAACCTGACCGCCGCTGGATTCTGGAACACGTGCAAATCGAACTGAGCGCGGTGGCGCGCGACATGGAGGTCGCCGCTGGCAGGATCGCGCGCCAACGCGCCGCGGTACACTGCACGGCGCACGAGCCATTGCTTCGGGCGACCACTGCCGGCATCGTCGAGCCGCAGCAGTTCCTCGTAGAGCTTTTCGGGCACGTAGTACTTGTCGTCCACGGGCTGCTGGTCCTCGTCGACCGGTACCACGACGACGTATTGCGGAGCGTCGGCCGCGCCGGCCTCGGCCGGCTGCTGCTCGACCTGGGCCGCGTCGATCGAAGCGGCCAGGTGCACAAGGGCCGCGGCCAGGAGTGCCGTGGCCGCCCCTTGCACGATGCTGCTGCGCGAGCGACGCGTCGTGGAGCGCGTGGCGTCTTCGGTCGTCATCGGCCGTGGGGGAACGTGGGTCATGCGGATGGCCAGGGCGATCAGCCCGCCGACGAAAGCGGCGCTGGCCAGCGGCGTGTAGGCCGGCGGCACGACCAGGGCCAGCGAAGCCGCAATCGCCACAAACAGCACCAGGGCCGAGGCGCGCACCAGCGGCTTCCAAAGCCCCAACCCAACGACGGCCAACAGCACGGCCCAGGCCAGCGACTGCATCCGAGCGGTGCTGACGATGCGTACGCGGGGCGTTGCGTCGGCCGCGCACGAAAGCGAGTAGCGATGCCAGCCGCGGCCGACGCTCGCGGCCGGGCGGGCTGATTGCGAAAACGACCATTCGGGCGCTTGCGTAAGCCACCAGGTGGCCGTCTCGTAGCGCGACCAACCGGTATCCCGAGCCGCCAGTTGCAGTTCGTCGGCCAGCCGGCCCGGCCGAGCGACGTAGACCACGTCCGAGTCTCGAGCCAGGAGTTGATCGGCAAACGAAGCAGTGTTCGCGGCGGTCGTGATCAGCACGACCCGCCCGCTGACGACGATCGCCAGGCCGGCCCCGCGCAGCAAGTTCGCCCCGCGCTCGAGCGGCGAGTCGGCGTCCCGCCGAACCAGGGGGGTTTGCGGCATGATTCCGGCCTGGGCGAAGCTATCGGCATCGACCAGCAAGGCCCCGCCGGCCTGCGCTTCCCCGTCGCTGGCGGCGGAGATCAATTGACCCCAGGTGAGGGCCTCGTCATCGATGTACTGGCCGGCCAGAACCCCCAGGTCGCGAACGAACTGCACGCCGGCTTCGTGCGTGCGATCGGTCCGTCCGCGGGCGGCGAACGTCTCGCGCCAATCGGACGAGAGCAGCGGGTTAAAGATGTGGCCCCGTGCGTCGCGTCCCAGCGGTCCGAACAGGCGTTGCGACCAGGTGGGCGGCCGCAGGCGGTCCAGCGGAGTCTCGCGGTCGGAATCGGCCACCTCGAAGCCCGGCGGCATCCATACGGACCACTCCCGCAACAGAACCGGGATATCGAGCGTGGGAAACGGCGCGGCGTGCCGCACGACCAGGCCGGGCAACTCGGCCGGAGTCGAGTAGTAGAGGGTAAGCAGCGCCCGGCTCTTCCCGGGCGGCAACTCCACGCGATGGCCCTCGGGCTTCGGGCCGCTGGTGTCGAGCTGCTGGCCGTCGACCCAAGCGCCGAGCAATCGGGTTTTCTCGGGCAGGCGGAACCGCAGGCTGCTGCGCCCCGCCGTTTGAATGCGAACGGCAACGCGGTGCGAACACGTGCCCTCGGCGGCAAACCGCGAAGCCAATTGGCAACTCCAGGCCCAGGCGCCGGTTTCGGGCTGCTGGGACTCAGCGGGCGAGATGCTGATCATCGGCTCGGCTTCCAGGTCGTCGCCCGACGGCTGATAGTGGTAGGTCGCCCGGGCCGTCTGGTAGCGATTCGGATCGAGCAACTCGGCGGGTACCGACATCAAGCCGCGATTGCGGATCGAGAGTCCCGCGTCGCCGACGGCGCGAATCGCCAGGGTGCCGCGCTGCGTTGTGGCGTCCTCGACCGAGGCCAGGGCCAGCGGGGTCTCCTGCTCAAACGGCAGGCTGCGATCGGCCCGCAACTCGAACGGCCCGGGCCGGGCGATTTCCAGCAGCAGCTCCCACACCTCGCCGCTGGGCGGCAGGCCCAATCCGGCTTGCTCGCCGGACGTGAGTTTGCGCGCCGAGAACTGGCCCGAGTTGTTTCCTCCCGCCAGGTTCCACTGCAACGGTATCTCGCGCGGCTGCGAAAAGTGCACAAGCAGCCGCTCGACGCGGGCCGCGTCGGGAACGCAGTGGATGGTGTATGTCTCCGCCAGCTTGCCTTCGCGCACCGCCGCGTCAATGTGGATATCGACCGAGTAGTTCGGCCGCCGCCGTTCGCGGGCCACGCTCGCGCGGCCGAACACGTCGTTCTCGACGAACACGGGTCCGTCGGGCAGTTGCACGAAAAGCTGTAGCTGCTCGGCCGTGAGGTTGTCGGGCTCGAGCCGCTCGAGCTGTTCGTCGCCGCTCCAACGCAGCTCGGAGCCATCGGCGGCGCGAACGCTGATTAGTTGGGCTTGCGCATCGAACTGCGAGAAGTCGAGCATCTGAAGCTGCGCCGCGTCGAATGAGGCGGTCACCGGCAGCGGACGGCTGCCGCGCACCACGAGCCGTCCCGGGCCGGCCATGGCAATCTCGAGTTCGGCCGGCTCGCCGCGGCGTTCGACCACATCCCACTTCACGATTCGGCTGGCGGCAATGCTCTCGACCGATTCGACCGTCCAGGGGGCGTGAATCGGTATGCGAACTTTGCGGCGCGCGTCGGCATCGAGCGGAATCGCAAACGAGCAGCGGCTCACGATCTCCTGCCCACCGACCTGCACCAGCGTGCCGGTCTCGACGGCAAGTTGCTTGCGCGGCACGGTCAGCCGCAGCTCGATTTTCGCACCAGGACGATAGTACTGAATCTCGATCGATTCCCCCAGCGGCGCCGGCAGCGGCGTGACCTGCGATTGACGACAGCCGTCGGTCAGCAACTGCTCCAACAGCAAGCCCTCGGGGAGAATCAATTCGGCGGTGCCTTCCTGCCAGGCCATGCCCCGCACCTGCAACCCCGGCAAGGACCACCGCTCGTCGGTGGTCAACGGCGTCACGGCCGAGAGTTGCAGCACCCGGCCGGCTCCTGACACCGGCTCGGGAAACTCGAGCAGCACGTGCGACTGGCCGGATTGCAGGTCGGTCGTGGCCGACCACGGCAGGTCCTGCTCGCCGTACCGCGCGCTTACCAGGTGCAACGATGGATCGAGATCGACCAGGATGCGCTCGAGCGGCTCGCCGTGCACGTCCAGCCGCAACTGCGCCGCAAGGTTGATCCCGCGCGTCGAAAATTTGTAGGTCATGGCTTGCCGCACCAGCGTCAACGCGCGGCGCTCGCCGGCCGTGTTCTTCGGCACGACGCGCAAGCCGATGCGGCGGTAGCCGCCTAGTTCCACGCTCCACAGGGTCGCCTCGCCCGCGGGTTGCGGCTTGGCCGTGGCGATGCCATGGTCGACGACGATGTCGACGTCGTCGGGCGCTTCGATTTCCAAGCGCGAGAGCGGAGAACCCGGCAACTCGAGCGCGAACTGTACGGCGCCCGAGGCGGTGCGTTCGCCGCGCTGCGACCAGGCGAGCTGCAACTGCTCGCCTTCGACCAGGGCCCGCAATCCGCCGTCGGGCGCGACGCCCACCAGCGCCGGCCGTGCTTCGGGGTTGTTCCAGGCGGCCGATTCGAGCGCGCCGCTAAAGGGCACAAGCGCGAGCAACGTGGGCTCATCCACCGCGCTTAGCTCAAGCTCCGCGGTCCCCACCAGCAGGTCTTCCGCCTCGAGCCGGGCCCGATACGTGGCACGCTCGATCCGCGGAGCATGCGTCGCCGGAGCACCGCGTGCACGATCGTACACGTCGCGCAGCCGCTGCTCGAACTCCTTCGCATCGACCGGCAGATAGCCGTCCTTCCAGGTCCGGCGATCGAGCGCTTCGGCCGGCAGAAACTCGCGGCGAAACGACGGCACCTGCTCGGGCTCGTCGCCTCTGGCGGCGGGCGCGCCCAGCGCTGCCAGCGCCAGCGCGCCGCAGATTGCCAGCCTCCACGAATCGCGCATCATTCTGCTTCCGGCGAGATGGAGACAAGCGGGTCGGTGGCGGTCGAAGGCGGATGGCTGCCGCCCGAGGGGGCACGTTGATATAGTTCCGTCACGCTCCGCTCGATCACGGCCCGAGAACTACCGTGGGACGGCATCGGCGCCGGACGCGCCGTCGGCATCAATCGGGCCAGCAGAGCGGCCAGACCCAGCAAGACCAGGCCCAGGACCGAAGCCTGGGCCAGCAGCAACGCTGGCTGCGGCGCCACGATGCTGGCTCCGCAGACGAGGACCGCCAAGACGAAAAGCGACGCAGGATGCCGCACGGCCGGGAAGTAGATCAACAGCAAACCGGCGGCCAACAGCGGCAGCGAGCCGTAGAGCACCAACCACGCGCGGCTGGTGGTGCGCAATGCGAGCGGTTCGGCGTCGCCCACGGTGCTGAACAAGTAGTGATTCGTCGTGCCGCTGTCCCATGCGGGCCGGGCCTCGAGCTGCGCGACCAGCGCCGGATTGCCGCCGCTCATCCAACTTTCCAGTTCGGCACGCGACAGGGTCGGTTGCCGCTGCCACAGCCAACCGGTCCAGGCCCAATCCAATTCCTCGGTGTACGGCACACGCGTGTACAGCACGTGCTCGTCCTCGGGCACGGTGAGTTGCCAGTACAGAAGTTGTACCCAGGAGGCCGACTTGAGCCGCGGTGCCGCCAACTGCAAGGCCCCGCGCGGCGGGCGCTCGGAAAACGAATACCACAACTCGAGCAGGTGTTCGCCGGTGCCGCCGCCTGGCAAGTCGATTACGACTTCGCGTTGCTTGATCGAATCGGGAACCACGCGCGTGCCGTCGACCTTGACGACGAAGGTCCGTGGATCGACGCCAGCGGGCAGGGTCAGCTCCAACTGTCGCGCCCGGCTGCCCAGTTGGAACACGGCCCGGTCCTGGCGATTCGCGTGCGAGAGGTACGTCTCGATCCAGCCCCGCTCGACCGTCGTGGCTTCGGCGGCGGGCGTCTGCTTGGAGCTCACTGCCAAGGTCACGCCGGGGATCGGGGCGGTGGCGGTCAGCGCCAGATGATCCGACTGCGGCGGCCGCTCGGGCTGACGATCGCGCGACCAGGGACCTTTGGGATACTTGACCTCGATGCCCGCGCCCGAATCGACGGCCAATTGGTTGTCGGTCAGTTTTCCTTCGCCGGGCACGACCAGCGGCACTTCCACCAGCGTGCTGGTTTGGGCCGTGGGCTTCTCGTGCAGCAAGGCGTAGCGAATTTCCAACTCCTGGCGGCCGATCACCGGTTCCGGCAGGTCGATGGTAACCGGCGTCGCCTCGTCGTCACGTTCCGCCGGAGGTCCCGGTGAGGCGGTAATCCGCTCGCCTTTGTAGAAGATCGACATGCCCTCGGGGCGAATACCCTGCGGCACGATCACCGTGAAGCGATCCGTCGGCTGGTAGGCCACGTGGTACGTCAACCGCTGCTCGACCTGCGTGTCTCCTTCCCCCACCGAGAGTTTCGTCGCCAAGGCAGCCGAGATGGACTGTTCGTGCAATTGGATGTCGGCCACGAACGTCGCATTTTCACCCGTCGTGCGAAAGAACAGCGGCTCATGTTGCCGCTCGGGCAGGTTGATGGCGGGGCGCACCGAATGCGCCGCCAGCGACGTCATCCGGTCGGGATGCGGGATCAACTCGATATCGTCGTCGCTCACCACGGCCACGTCGGCCGAGGCCACTTCGCCCAGCGGACGCGGCATTTCGAGCGTGACGCTCTGGGCACCGGGCTCGATCGAGCGATGCGCTTCGAGCGTCAATTCAATCGGGCCAGTCGTGGCCTGCAGCAGCCGCAGCAGGGCCACGGTTTTTGAATCGCCGTTGCCGGTGATCGCCGCGTCGCCGGAAACCAGGTTCGGCGGCCCCACCGAGTCCAGCTCCCAACCGGGAATCTCGACTCGCAACGAATTGACGTCGGCGCCATGGATCGTGTAGTTCAAGCGGGCCTGCAGGCGGGCTTCGTCGGCTCCGACCAGCAGCACGTACTCCGGCTCGACGCGCGTGCGGGTTTCCTGGGCCACGACGCGTGCCATCAGCGAGTAGGGCTGCACGAAGTATTCGAAGCCGGCGGCCAACTCGTCGCGGCGGATGTCCGCTCCCACGTCATCGACCCGCCGCACGTGGTTGGTTTCCCCCCAGACGATCTGCCAGTTGCCCTCGACCTGCACGGCGATCGTGCCCCATTGCCGCACGGCTCCCACCACCTCGAAGCCGGCCAGTTGCAGCATCTCGTCCGCTTGGGCCGCGTCGTGCGCGCGCTCGGTGACCAGTTGCACCTCGACCGGGCCGACCGTTTTCTCGTCCAGCCGCGCTTCGTACAGCTTGCCCTCGGCGGCCGCCACGTCCACGGCCACCAGCTTGACGTCCGACTGCGTGGCGCCCACGTAGTCGGCCCCGGGCGGCAGCCGGATGCGGAAATGATCGAATGGGCTGCCGAGGCTGCGCACGCTGAGCGTGGCCTTGGTGCTCACGCTGCGGCCGTTGACGCGAATCGTCTGCACGCCGCTGGCTTCCAAAATCGAAGGCACGCTGGCCACGTTGCTGTCGGCAGCGTGCCAGGTCATTTCAAATTCTCCCCCCATTCCGATGACCTTCAGCTCCGTCTTGCCGCCGGCCAGCGGGCGCACCGAGTCGAGGGTGCTGCCCTCGGAAACTTCAGCCTGGGCGTTCTCCAGCGGTACTTGCAGTTGCAACTGCGAGACGGCCGAACGCGGCACGGTCAACTGCAGCCGCGACTGCGGTCCGACCTGCTCGACCCGCGCCGCCAGCTTGAGCGTCACGCGGTGCGGCTGCTCCTCGTCGCCTCGAATCCACAGCACGTGGCCGTCGCCGTCGGGGTCGACGTGCATCTCGTACTTGCCGGGACCGTCGTAGCTGGGCGTCTCGCGCAGCACGGCGCCGCCCAATCGCAGGGGCACGCCCACCCAATCGTCGCGATGCACGGCAATCTCGAAGCGGGCCACGAGTTCGGCTCGGTCGCCGGTGGCCGTGCCCGAGATTTCGAGTTTCTCGATCCCGTATGCCGGCCGCTCGTTGGCGCGCACGACCTGCCGCTCCTGCTTCCACAACTGCATCACGCGCTCGTACGACATCCCCAGCAATGGCTGGAGTTTGCCGTCGGCATCCGGCACGTAGTACACCTGGGGCAGATCTTCGCCAGGAAGGACGTCCTGGGCGGCGGACTCGAACTTCGTCGGATCCTTCTCGTCGGACTCCGGCTCCTGGGCGCGCAGGATCCCCGTGGTCAGCGCTGCGAGCGTCAGGCTCAGCAAGAAGAGCAAGCCGGATGCGCAGAATCGGGGTCGCATGACAAGACGCCTCTGAACTGCCGGCCCGCCGCGAAGCACGTCAGAACCGGTTACCTAAAGCGAAAGGTGAAGGGAGATTCCATCGTTCAGTTTAATCCGATTGGGCGGATTGCTCAAAACAATTGGCCCCGCCTGAGGGCGAAACTTTTCCACACTCCACGGCAGGATCGGGGCCCACCCGACGTTTTTCGAACCTCCTCCAGAACCGCGACTTAGACCAACGACTTTGCGCCTCTCAGCAACTGGCAAAACTCCTCGTGCAGCTCGGGCGAGGCGCTGGTGACCGGATGCGGCTCGGTCAATTGCAGAGGCTCGCCGTCGAGACCTGTGACGACACCGCCCGCTTCCTCGACCAGCAGCACGCCGGCGGCCACGTCCCAGGCCTTGGTCGAGAGGGCCCAAAAGGCGTCAAATCGTCCCATCGCCACGTAACACAAGTTCAGCGCCGCCGAGCCCGTGCGTCGCACGGCCTGGCATTTCTGCACCAGCGCCACGAATTGATCGATCTCGGCTGAAGGAAACGGCACCCGCGAAGCGAAGCTGGCCGCGATCAGCGCTTGATCCAATTCGGTGACGCCGCTGGTGCGAATCGGCTGCCCGTTGAGCGTGGCCCCTTGGGCTCGCTCGGCGGAAAAACATTCGTCGGAGACCGGGTCGTAGATCACGCCCACCAGCGGGCGGCCGCGCTCGAGCAGCGCCACCGAGACGCAGTAGTGCGGCACCTGATGGACGTAGTTGGTCGTTCCGTCCAGGGGATCGACGACCCAGCAGTACTCGGCCCCAAGATGAGCTTGCGTGTCCTCGCCCTCCTCACCGATCAGGTCATGTCCGGGGCAGGCCGCGAGAATCACCTTGCGGATGGCCTCTTGCGAGGCCAGGTCGGCTTCGGTCACCGGGTCGAAGGGGCCTTTTTCTCGCACCGTGAAACGCCCGACCCAGTCGAGCAGCTCGCCGGCTCCGGCCCTGGCCGCCTGTTCGCAAAGCTTTAAATAGTCAGGCACTAACGGCATCCTGCTTGGACCACGGCGGGGCGACTTGTCCGGCGATTATAGAGGGCATCGACCCCTGGGCAACCAGGGCGCGAGGAGAGGCCCGAGAGCAACGTTTAATTCCTGTTAAAAAATTTCCCGCAGACTATTGCTTGCCGAAACCATTATGGTAAGATCGAGGGCGAACAGGGGAAAAGCCAAGAGCTGGTATGCGGGCCTTCGAAGGTGCCCGCCGGCATCTCGGCCTTATCCATTATTCAAATTCCGATACCAACGGCCTCTTCTCTGTTCCGGCCCCGCCGTTTCGCCTCGCGCGAGCGGCGGGGTTTTTTTGTTGGTTTTCACGACGCCCGCCCCGGAACGTCCGCGATGCAGCCGTGGCAACAGAGCGACGACGTCGCGCAACTGCACTTGAGTCGGTTCCGCGCTGAGATCGCGCCCCGGCATCCCTCCCACGGCCTGCAGCACGTCGTCGTCGATGGCACCTCGCTCACGGGCTTTCATCCCCTGGGTCTCGAGCTGGCCGAAGCCGCCACCGAACCGTCGGAAAACTATCTGCGCGCGGGCGATTTGATCGTGGCCTATGCCGATCAACCGGCAACGGCCATGCGTGCCGAAGCCTATTGGCGCGCCGGAACCCACGCGCACCGCAGCGCCATCGCCGCGATCGAGTTGGTGCCCTCGGTGCAAACCAACCTGTTGGACAGCAGTCCACTGTTGGCGACGCGCACCGACCTGGTGGCCTGCGAGGCACTCCAATTGACCGACCCGGCCAGCGCCTCGTTTACGGACCTGGTGCCCGGCTCCGACGAAGCGCAAGGCGAAGACGCTTCCCCAGGCGTGCACTGCTACTTGTTCCGCCTGGCCGGCGGCAAGTACAGCTACGCCGAAATGGTCTATCCCCGCGACACGCACCGCTCGCGCTTGCAGAGTACGCCGCAGGGCGACGAGTACACGATCCGTTTGCGGCACGAGCTGTTTTCGCAAAGGCTCGAAAAAGGCGTCATTCTGCGGGCCCGCGTGCTGGGTGTTCTGTTGGACCGCCAGGACGACATGGCCGCCACCGTGCAGCACTGGAACGCGTTTCTCGCCGAAGCGCTGCCGCTGACGGCCTAGCGACCGGCGGCGGCTTGCGTTGCGGCGGCCGTGCTGGCAGATTGGGGAGCGTCATTCGTTAGGAATCGCACCCCCCTGAGAGTTCTCATGTCCGAGCAACTTCGCGCGCGCCTGTTCGAGGCGCTCGACCAGATCGTGCTGGTCGATCCCCACACGCACATCAACGCCCACGCCCCGGCCTCGACTACCCTGGCCGACATCATGGGCTATCACTACTACACCGAGTTGGCCCATTCGGCCGGCATGCCGATAGCGCGCATCGAGCAGGAAGGTCTCGATCCGAAAGAAAAAGTCGGCCGGCTGGTCGAGTTCTTGGGCACGATCGAGAACACCATCCAATCGAGCTGGCTCATCGAGATGGTGCAAACGTTCTTCGACTTTCCCGACGAGGCGATCACCCCCGACAACTGGGAAGCCCTCTACGATCGCTCGCGGCAGTCGATGGCTCAGCCCGACTGGGCCGAAACCGTGCTCAAGCGCAGCAAGCTCTCGGCCGTATTTCTCACCAACGAGTTCGACGACGCCTTGGAGGGCTTCGACACGTCGGTCTACGTGCCGTGCCTGCGCACCGACGACCTCGTGTTTCACCTGGCCAAGCCCGAAGTGCGTACGCGGCTGGAAAAGGCCGGCGGCATTGCGCTGGGAGACCTCGCCTCGCTGCGCTCGGCGATCGGCAAGCTGTTCGAGCACTTCGTCGAGCGGGGAGCCAAGGCCTGCGCGATCTCGTTGCCGCCGGACTTTGCGCCGGCCAAGATCGACAAGGGAGCAGCCGAGTCGGCGCTGACGGAAGTGCTGCGGCGTGGTCCCGACGCAAGCGGCGAGCAACTGGGCACGCTCTCGCAAGCGGTGTTCTGGATGCTTGCCGAACACTGCTCCGAGCACAAGCTGCCTTTCGACCTGATGATCGGCGTCAACCGCGGCGTGTACGCCGAGGGCGTGTTTCAGGGGCGCGACCTGTACGACAGCCGGGTATCGCTGATCCAGTACCGCGAGTTGTTCAACGCCTTCCCGCAGGTGATGTTCCCGATCTCCGTCTTGGCCAGCGTTACCAACCAGGAGCTCGTCAGCTATAGCTGGATCTTTCCCAACGTGCTGACCAACGGCCACTGGTGGTACTCGAACACGCCCACCTACATCGCCCACGACGCGGCCGCGCGGCTCGAGGCGGTGCCCCGCACCAAGCAGATCGGCTACTACAGCGACATGTACAAGCTGGAGTTCGCGCTGCCGAAGTTTGCCATGTACAAGCGCATCCTGGCCAAGATCCTGGCCGAACGGTTCGTCGTCGACCGCGGCTGGAGCGAAGAGCGGGCCATCGCTCTGGGCACCCAGGTGCTGCGCGGCAACGTCGACGCCGTGTTCGGGCCGTTCTAGCTCGCGGGCGTGCAGATTCATGGCACGAGAAGAGCAAGACCGCGAAGATCTGCTGGCCGAGGCCACGGCGCTGGTCGAGCGCGTGAGCTTCCGCCTGCAGGGCGCCAGCGAGGAGACGGTCGCCGGATTTCGCCGCGACGGCAGCCCGAGCTTATATCTACGTCCCACGCTCGTCTATCAGTTCAATGCCGCCGGCGAATTGCGGCGGGCCCACGTCGGCGAAGCGCTCATCAAGGCCAGGCAGGCGACGCTGGTGACGATGCGCCGACGCCGCACCCAGGATGCCGTCGAGTTAGTCAGCCGTGAGCTCGATGCGCGGGAGACGGACGAATTCGTTGCCGCCGCACGCCGGCATCTGCACGATCTCCACGAGGCCCTTGAATCAAGCGCGTTCGAACTCGTGGGACAGGTTCCCGCCGAGGCGGACGTGCTGGCCCGCGTGCGTGCCTGGCTGGCCGAGCATGCCGAAACGTTCGTAGTCGCCAAAACGCCGCGTGCCGGTTAGTCGAGCGGCAGGGCCACGATTTCCACTTCGCCCAGGTCGGAAGTGAGCCGCCCGCCGACGTCGTTGTGCCCACGCCGCACGTAGCCCAGGGCCAGCGGAGCCGAAAGCGCCGGCGAATAGCTCGCCGAAGTCACGCTGCCGACCGTCGCATCGCCGGAGGTGAGTGCGGTGCCCGGGGGAGGTACGTCGCTCCCAGAAAACCGCAGCCCCACGAGCATCTTGTTGACGTGCCCCAAGGCGTCGATGCGGGCCACGGTTTCCTGGCCCAGGTAGCATCCCTTGACGAAGTTGATCGCCAGCGCATCGCGTCCGACCTCCTGCGGCAGGTTGGCGTCGGTGATGTCCTTGCCGAACCAGGGAACGCCGGCCTCGATGCGGGCGGCTTCAAATGCGGCTAGACCGCAAGCGACGGCGCCGGATTCGACGAGTGTCGCGGTGAAGGCATCGGCGGCCGCGACGGGAACGCTCAACAGGAACCCACCGGGCCTGGTCAGGTCGACGCGCCGCACCCACACGGCCTGGCCGGCCACTTCCGCAAGACTGTGCGACAGTCTTGGCTCTCCGACTTCGACGTCGCATGCCTTCGACAGCACGGCTTCGGCCTCGGGACCGGCCAGCAGCAGTTCGCGCCGTTCGTTGCTGCGGTCGGTGAGCGTGACGTCCTCGGTGATCAAGTAGTGATCCAGGTGCTTGAGCAGCGTTTCGCCCTGATCGGCCACCGTGTCGAGCACCAGCGTGTCGGGCGTGGCAAAGACAAACACGTGGGCCAGCGTCTTGCCTTGCACGCTGGTGACGAACGCCTCGGTCCCCGCACCCAGGGGCAGGCGCTTGATGTCGGCCGTGCACAGGTTGTGCAGAAACGTCGTTCGGTCGCCGCCGGCCAGCTCGATCTGCGTGCGATGCCCCAGGTCGACCAGGCCTGCGCGCCGGGTGAGCGCCTCGTATTGGGCGATGGCTTCCTGGTCGGATTTCAAGGGCAAGCTCATCGGTGCGACGATCCTCCGCTTCCCGAGCCCAGGGCCGCCTCCGACTCCGGATGCGCTACCGCATACTGCGCGCTGCTGAGCACGATGCACGACGTTGCCCGGCCGGCCAACCGCGCCGCGCCGGCCGCATCGACCGGCAACATGCCCAGCCGCTCGACGAGGTCGTCGTCCAGACGGCTCAACAAGTAGACCTTGGCCCGATTCAGCGCCAGCACCAATTCGCGGGCGGCCAGCGCGTCGGAGCTGCGCTCGCGCACGATACGCCGTTCGGCCGCGTGCAGGTCATCGGCGTCCATCAACCGCGCCATGGCCGGACCGATCGGTCGATCCAACTGGGTGCAGACGATCACCGAACCGTCGTCCTCGAGCACGCGGGCCGCGGACGCCAGCGCCCGGCCGACGTTTTCCCACGTTTGCTGCGCGGCGTCGCCGACCACGGTGGCCACGACCAGAGCAGCCCGCTCGGGCACGCCGAAGCTCCACGCCTGTTCGCACCGCCGGCTGCCCTCGCGCAGCACGGCCTCGGGCAATCCGGCCAACACGTGCAGCACACCGCCGGCAGCGGCCGGCACGACCTGGATCGTGAACTGCGTGCCCAGCAGCCAGCCAACCTCGTCGGCCTGTTTGCGCAGCCGCCCCTGCTCGCCCTCGCGGGCCGCCTTCGGAGCGCGAAACCGCTCGAGGCTCTCGGCGTCGGAGAAAGCGGGAAACACGCTCGAGTGAATGCCGGCGTAGGCCAACGCGTCGGTCAACCGCAACACGCCGATGGGAATCACCACCTCGGCGTCGTACAGCGTGCGGTTGATGTAAATCGGGCGCGCTTCGGCGTCGGCCGCCAGGTAGCTCAAACCCTCGCGCAGCTCGGGATCGTGGGCCTGCACGCTAACGGCTTGTCGAACCTCGGGGGCAAGCTCCGCTAGCAGTGCGTCTTCGTCCACTTCGCTCGATTCGCACACGACCGCGATATTGCCGGCTTCGGTTCCCCCTGCCAGCAACGCCTCGATCGTTTGGGCGACGATCAGGCTCGCTTGCGGCACCTCGCGGGCCAGTGCCAGCACGACGCGATCGCCCGGCAGCGCCACCTGGGCCAGCGGAGGATATTCCAGTGGCTCGGCCAGCACCTGTTGGACGCTCTGCCGCAGGACGTCGTCGGATTTTCCCCGCGGGGCCGCGCAGTGCTCCAGGCGTGTCGACTCGGGCAAGTCGAGCGACAAGGTCGAATCGATTCCATAGGGCAGCACGGGCATCAAAAAAAGTACCTTCCTGGCGGGGGCGCCTCGGTGGCGGCTTGGCGAACGGGACGCGCGCTATCATAGGGGCCCTGCGCAAGCGGTCAAGAAGTCGAGCTTTACGCCGACGGCGAAGTTCAATACTCTTCCCGCCGGCGCCTCGGATCGCCCGGGCCGCCGCCGAATGCGAACTCTCGTCGATGCTCGATCAAGGAAGAAAAGGCATGAAAACCCTCGCCCTCCTGCGCTGGCAAGTAGCCCTCGGGCTTTCGGTCGTGGCACTCGTGGCCTCCGGCTGCACGGGCGGCGCATCTTCCGTAGGCGATCAAGCCTCCGAGCCAACGCCACGGCAACACCTGGCCGCGCTGGCCAAGCGCTATTCCCAGGCCAACACCTACCAGGACGCCGGCGAGTTGCGGTTTCTCGTCGACGGCGCCCCGGAAGACGAGTACCGCACGCTGCCGTTTTCGGTGGCGCTTGAGCGTCCGAACAAAGTCCGCTTGCACGCGCTCGATACGATGAGCGTGGCCGACGGCGAGAAGTTTCGCGCCATTGTCCAGTCGCTCCCCGGCCAGGTGCTCTCACTGCCCTGCCCCCAGGCGCTGAAGCTCTCGGCGCTGGACCAGGACGAAATGCTCCGCCAGGCCATGCGGGGCCAACTCGACGTGGACATGCCGCAGTTGGTGTTGCTGCTGGCCGAGGATCCGATGGATACGATCTCGCGCGATTGCACGCCGCTGCAACTTCCCGATTCGGAGTTCCAGGGTAAGAAGTGCGGCCGCATCGCACTGCAGGGCCCCTCTGGCAAGGCCGTCCTGTGGATCGAAAAGGACAGCGGGCTGTTGGTCAAATACGAGTTTCCCCTCGATGAGATTCGCAAGCAGTTTCCCCTGGCTCGACTGTGGGCCGAATTCCGCGGGGCCAAGGTCGACGAGGCCGTCGACGCGGTGGCTTTCCAGGTCGAGTTGCCTGGCGAGGTGAAGCTGGTCAACCAGTTCGTCATGCCACCGCCGGATGAGCCGCCGGCGATCCTCTCCCAGCCGGTCGACGAATTCACTTTTGTCACGCTCGACGGCACTGCACTGGGCAATCAGTCGCTGGCCGGCAAGGTGGTCGTGATCGACCTCTGGGCCACCTGGTGCGGCTGGTGCTTCGAAGGGCTGCCGCTCTTGGAGCAGGTCTATCAGCAATACAAGGACAACGATCAGGTGGAATTCCTGGCCGTCAGCAAGGACGACCCGGCCGTCACCAATGCCAAGGTCCAGGAGGCATTTGCCAAGCACAACCTCACGGTGCCGATCGCCCGCGATCTCGAACAGGTCGCCGACCGCGTGTTTCAGCTCAAGGGCCTGCCGACCACGATCGTGCTGGGACGCGACGGCACGGTGCAGGACTATCACATCGGCTACGACGCCCATCTGGCCGAGACGCTGCCGGCGAAGATCGACCGCCTGCTGGACGGCGAGAACCTGGCGCAACAACATCTCGACCAGTACCACGAAGCGAAACGTCTCTACGAGCAACGCCTCTCGGAAGTGCTCGTCGGCGGCGGCCAAAGCACCGACCGCGTGCCCGAAACCGCGCGCATCCCCGGGCTCACCGAGTAAAGACTGCGCGAGCGCGTGGTCAATCCGCTCGGGCTTCTGTACATTGAGTGGCGCGCTTGCTCGTGCGCCACGTTGCACGTCAGCGCACGGACCCGCAATAGGCGATTTCCCGCTTGAGGTGCTGCGATGAGCGTAACTCCCGCCTTCATGCTCGATTGGTGTCAGAAGCTGTTGGACGTGGACGGCAAACGTCCGCAACACACGCTCAGCGAGTATTTGGAAGCGATTCCGAAGCTGGACTCGCTGTCCGACGTGGCCAGCGGCACGCCGGTGCTGGTGCGGGGCGACGTCGATGCCAAGCCGGGAGCCAAGATCGGCGAAGGCGACATCCGCCTGCGTTCGATGACCGAGACGCTCAGCTACGGCCGCGAGCGCGGCTGGAAGCAGGTCATTTTCGGTCACCGCGGACGCAAGCCTGAGGAGACGCTGGCCAAGGTCGCCGCGCGGCTGGGCGAATTGATGGAGTGCGACGTCCCGCTGTTGTCCGATTGGCTCGACGAATCGACGCTCACCGTCAGCGACAAGACCGCCGAGGCCATCGCCAGCAGCCCGCCGGGCAGCATCCTGGCGCTCGAGAACACCCGGCGGTACGACATCGAACGCGTGTTGTGGAAGGCCACGGGCGACGATTTGCCGAAGCTCTCCGAACCGCTGGCCAAATTCGCCGGCGAAGTGGCCGCGAAAATCGCCACCACCTACGTTAACGAAGCCCTCTCGGCCGGCAGCCTCGACACGTCGAGCACGGTCGTGCCGGCCGCGATGCAGCGCGTGGCCCTGGGCGCTTACGTGGCCAAGGAGTTCACCGGGCCGATGCTCCGCTGCCTCGACACGGAACTGGTGATCTTCAGCGGGCTGAAGGCCGACAAGCTCGACGACCTCGAGGCGATGATCGCCCGCGGCAAGGTGAAGATGGTGTTCACGGCCGGCTCGCTGGCCATGGCACTGAAGAAGGCCGCCGCGCTATTGGACGGACAGCCTTTCTCGCTGGGCGTGGCCGAAGACCCCGGTCACTCGGACAAGCCGTACTTCATTCCGGAGAAGCGCATCGAGCAGGCCAAGCGGATGGTGGCCGAAGGGCGCGAGAAGGGGATCGAGTTCGTGCTGCCGGTCGACTTCATCCTGCAGGACGGTAGCGCCAGCGAAACGATCGGGCCCGGCCAGCAACAACTCGACATCGGCCCGAAGACCAGCGAGCTGTTCGAGAAGAAGGTCGGCGAGTTCATCGCCAGCCATCAGGGCCAGCGGGCCGCGGCGTTTCACAACGGCGTGTTCGGCAAGTTCGAGGAGGAAGCGTTCGCCGGGGGCACGAAGCGCTTCGTGGGCCAGCTCAAGCGGCTCAAGGAGGCGGGCATCGAGGTCTTCGTCGGCGGCGGCGAAGGCGGGGCGGCGCTCGAGAAGTACGGCCAGCCCGACGATGTCACTCACGTGTTCACGGCCGGCGGCACGGTGCTCAACGCCTTGGGCGGCGAGCCGGTGCCGTATCTGGTGGCCCTGAGCATGGCCGCTGCGAACGAGAAGGGCGGCTAAAGTGGAGACACGATGCGCGCGGTCGTGCGCGAAAGTTTCTTCTGCGAGTCCTTGTTGCAGCATGCTCACGCGAGCGTGAGCATGGCACTCGGCCCGGCTTGCTCGCGGGTTCGCACTTCAGGCGAAAGCCACGCTATCGCGGTGTTGCCGTGATGCGGCGGCAGTATGCGACTAATTCGCTCACGGCCGCGGCTACCTCGTCGGGCGGGGCTTCGGCGGCCAGCAGCGACTCGAGCCGCAGGGCGTGGGGCGTCAACTCGTCAAAGCCGTAGCTGCCCAAGGCACCCTTGAGTTGATGCGCGGAGCGGCGTAGTTCGTCCCGGTCTCCGGCATCCCACTGCCGTTCGATGCGTGCCACGCGGTTGGGCATCTCCTCGACGAACATGGCGACGATCTGTTGCAACTCCGGATCGGTCGACAACACCGAATGGATGGCGTGACGGCCGACGCGAGTCTCCGGCATCTCCAACTCCCCTCTAAATCGGCAACGAAAGGGCGGTACGCGCGCGAACAAGCGCAATCGCGCCCTTTGCAACTCTAGGCCAAGGTCGCCCGCGCAACTGAAACAAATGCCCCCCAACTCGCGGCACCTGAAGGCATGCTGTCAGCCGCTGGTGACGACTGTGCGGGTTGCGCCGCCGCGGTGAGCCCGGCGCGGGGCGTCGCGCGACGATCGACGTGCGGCAAAACCGGCAGATTCGATTTGCTCGCACGCGGCGCCGCGGAAGTTTAGGCGAAACGGGGGGAGAAACTAAGCCGTTCCACGTGGGTCGACGATAACCAACAGCGAGGCTTTCCTGCGGGAAAGCGTCAGACAATCGCCGCATCGCCCTGCCTGAGAACTCGCAGACCGAATGCGCCAGAGGCACCCGGGCTTTGCCGGCGATAGGAGAGTGGAATCCCCCGAAGTTTCTGTTTAGGAGTTCCGTCCATGAAATCCCGCATCGTGCTGCCGGCGCTATTGTTCGTCGGTCTGTTCGTGCTCTCCGCCGGTCAGGCGGAAGCCCGCCTGTTCGGCGGCTGCTGTGAGCCTTCGTGTTGTGCGCCGGAGCCGTCGTGTTGCGCTCCGGAGCCGAGCTGCTGTGCTCCCGAGCCGTCGTGCTGCGCCGCGCCCTGCTGCGCTCCCAAGTGCTGCCGCAAGCGTTGTGGCCTGTTCCATCGTCACTGCTGCAAGAAGCGCTGCTGCGCCCCGAGCTGCTGTGAGCCGACCTGCTGTGCCCCGGAGCCGACCTGCTGCGCTCCTGAGCCCTCGTGCTGTGCCCCCGAGCCTTGCTGCTGTGCGCCCAAGTGCTGCCGCAAGCGCTGCTGTGGCCTGTTCCATCGTCACCGCTGCAAGAAGCACTGCTGCGCCCCCAGCTGCTGTGCCCCGAGCTGCTGTGAGCCGAGCTGTTGTGCCCCGGTTTGTGAGCCGAGCTGCGGCTGCGGTGGTTGATTGACCACAGCGGAGCACTGGCGAGACTTCGAGCGGTCTCCTTGACAGTGAATCTGGCGGCCCTCCCGGGCGCATCCGGGAGGGCCGTTTTTTTTGCTTTCAGGCGCGGAGCATTTTCTTGACAGCCCTGACCGATTGTGGGAGTTTGACGGTGCGCGACACCGAATTCACTTCCTTCGGAACAGGGAGATCCTGTGATGGTAGCGCTGTGCGGTCCTGCACCGCTTAAGTTCCCACAGCAGGCATGGCTTCTGCTGCTTGTCATCGCCACGCTTGCTGGCAGCCCCCGACTCGTGGCCGCCGCCGCGCCGGTTTCGCCCGGCGCGTTCGATGCCCAACTCGCGGCCGGCGAATTCTCCGCGGCACTGGCCGCGGCCCAACAGGTACCTGCCGGAGCACGCCGCGATGCCTACCTGGCACGCCTGGCCGAAGCGCAGGCGCGTGCCGGTGCGGCCGACGCAGCCTTTCATACGTTGGCCCACGTGTCGGAGGATCGCTCGCGCAGCGAGGCCATTACCGCTACCCGGCGCGCGCTGCCCGCAAGCGCAGGCGGTGGGGCGCAGGCCGACTTCGACTCGCTCATCGATCTGATCACGACCACGGTCCGCCCGCAGTCGTGGGACGAAGTGGGAGGACCAGGCAGCGTCTCGCCGTTTCAGAACGGCGTGTACGTCGATGCCCACGGCGTGCTGCGCCGCGTCGTGGCCCCGCAGCAAGCCAAGGGGCTGGCCGTGGCGCGGCTGACGGCCATCCGCGCGCAAGAGCGCGGCAACCCGGGCGGTGCCGATCCGCGGCTCTATTCGCCGCTCCGCAAGATCTCGCTGACGCGGCTCGAGAAGCACGTGCAGTTGACGCTCGCCGCCGGCCGCATGCCAGACGAAGAGATGCAGAACC
>QQVE01000036.1 GCA_003389325.1 Planctomycetota bacterium | reverse complement strand
ATTGTGTCGCTTCCGTCGTTTCGTCATCTCGAAGGTCTCCTTGCCCTTAGGGGCCAGAAACCTTCATAACCGATGGATCAGATTTTCAACAGCAGGTCATCAGCGTCTCGGCGCACGCGCCGCCGCCTCCTTCCGTAAGCAAGCAAATGAGGCTCCGAAAAAGGAGGGAAGCCGCAATATGCGCAGAGCCTCTTAATCAGGCGCCAGCGAGGCTGCAGCCGATCCAAACATCACGTACTCCGAGGTCGGCCACAAACTTACCAACCCCAGCCGTACCAACCTCTCGAGTAGTACGGCGAAAAGCCGGCGTAGGCGCCGTAGTCGTAGCCCGTGCCGTACCCATCGTAGCCGTAGGCGCCGTAGCCGTCGTAGTAGCCATCGTAGCCGCTGTAGTAGCCACCGTAGCCATAGCCGTCGTAGCCATAGCCGTCGTAGCGATAGCCGTCGTAGCCATAGTCGTCGTAGCCGTCGTAGCCATAGCCACCATAGCCATAGCCGTTGTAGCCGTAGTCATAGAATTGCGCTTGAGCCGTCGCACCGCAGAGCATGATGGCGACGAAGGCGGCCATTGCCAGAGGTTTTCTCCACACACTCATGATCGATCCTTTCAGGACGTTTGCAGGTTGATTTGATCCACAGCCTCCTTGCTGACCACGCCGCAGGCGAGCGTCAACTGTCGTACCACAGGTCGAAATCGCTTTCGTCGTCATACCAGTCGTCGGTGTAGTACCAGTCGTTGTGGTAGTCGTAGTCGTTTCCGTACTCATAGGCCCGGTCGTCCGTCCAGGCCCAGTAGTCCGTCCAGGCCCAGTCGTTGTCCGCGTTGCCGGCATAGCGATCCGTGCGAGCATTCTCTTCGGCGTAGCCGTAGCGATCGTCGTCGAAGTCTTGGGCCGAGAGTGGCACGGTGGCGCAAAGCATCGGGAGCATCACGCACGCGACCGCGATCAATGGTGGATAAGTTGGCATCGTCGAAGATCCTTTCTTCCCAATTGTGAATGTTCGAATGAGCAAGAGTCCCAACGTTGCGACCGTCACTCGTTGGAGCCGCGCCTCGCTTGCTGCTGCTGCCGAGCGTCGAGTTGGTCGCGCCGTGGTCGCTGCACGCGCACCGTCTGGCCGTTGGTCCGAACCTGCTCGGCGATCAGTGCCGGCTGGTCGTTGAGCGTTCCCCTGCGAACCAGCATTTGAAGATCGTCGCCCGTTTGAATGTCGAGGTTGCGGAGCTTTTCTTTCGGGCCGAGAATGACCGTTTGATTTCGGCCACCGTTCAGTTGCAGGCGGGCTACCAGGAAGGGCGCGTTCAGGTTGCGAAGTCGAGCCGTTCGTAGATTCATCACGGCACCCTGTACGCGTTTGACCCCGCGATCCTGCTCGCGTCCGAGCGTCACGCTCTCGCCGTTGGCCTCGATGCGGCGAGCCGCGAGTATCGACCGATCGTTGATGCGAGCCGGCGTCCCGACGACGGTGACGCGATCTCCTTCGCGCAGATCGAGTCGCTCTACTCTGCTGACGCGGCCGAGATCCACCGGTTGCTTCTGGCCACCCTCGGTGCGAACTTTCGCTACCAGATGTTGCTGTCCATCCGCCAGCCGAATGCGCTGCAATTGCGTAATGTCACCGGAAAGGCGGTGAGACCGTTGTCTATTCTGCGGCCTGTCCCGGCGGCGAGATCCGGACGGCTCTCGGCTTGCCGTCCTTCGCTCTTGGCTGCGATTCTGGTTGCGGCGCTGCGCGCTTCGCTTGCGCGCCTCGACCAGGTCGTAGTAATAGATCGTTTCCACGCTTTCAAAGCGGTCGTCATCGTTGCGGTCGACGCCAATCGTAACCCAGCCCATCGGCTGAAGGCGCAATTGCTGCTGACGGTCCCGCTGGCGGTCACCCTGCTGGCGATCATCCTGCCGCTGCCGGTCGCGTTGCTGTTGGCGGTCATCCTGCCGCTGCCGGTCGCGTTGCTGTTGGTCTGAACGCCCCCCGCGATTCTGGGCCTCGGCTGGAACCGCCACGAGGCCGGCCAACAGCATCATGGTCAATGGTGGAATCGTGCGAATCATGTGCATTTCTTGCTACTCCTTGGCCTGATAAACATCGAGATCTGTCGTGCGGGCGATCAGCACGCCGCTGAAAAGTTCTCTGGATCTGAACGCTGACTGCCGCTCTCAGCAAATGCCGGACCGAGACGGAGAGGCTTTACCCACGGATACGACAGGCTCGGGAGAGCGATGTCACAGCCTCAAGGGCGCGGGTGGGTTGCGCCGACGCAAGAATGTGCGCGCGAACAAGAAAGCATCGAGTTGGCGCAGCACGGCATGGCCTGCCACGTTGCATTGCAGTGGCTTCCGGGAACACACGTTGGTCGCTGAAGGGCAAAAGTGGCATCGCAACTACCTTGCCGCTTGTGTTGCAGGACACGCAAGAAGTCCGGGTAGGTACGCGGCTTGAGCGGAGCCTGGCCCTGCTTCATCCACGGATAGCGCCGCTGCGTTCCTCTAGGCAGCTACTGAGCCTCGTGAGCGTCGAGAAGATCCCACGGGCAGGTAAATGCCCCACGCGTACGCGCTGAAAGTGGCTAGAGGGGGCGCACGCGTGGGGACGTTTCAAGGTGCAACGGATTGTCATCCGCTAGCAGCGCCAGCCCCATCGGCCGCAGCGCCATTTACTCCTGGTAGATCCAACCACGGGAGCGCGAACGCCCGAGAGAATCGACCAAGCGACGCGGGCGTTTCGCGAGGCTGAAAACAGCGAGTGGAGGCGACAGGCTGCTGCCGCCGATCCAAACGTTGACTCGGGTACTGGGCGGAGGCCCACCTAGCCATCGCCACAGGCTGGGTGGGCCTTTTTCTACCGCCCACTTCGTCGATCGTGCCACAACGCCGCCCCCAGGTGCTATCCAGCCGGTTGTCGCGCGGGATTGTCGTCATGGCGGCCTCAGTCGTACTAGCGACCAGGGAAGCTTTGAATTAGCGCAATGATTTCAAGTAGGCGGCGACGGCCTTCGCGTCCTCGGGGTTCATTCGAAACGGCGGCATCGGGGGCCGCGGCATGTGCTCGGTAGGCGGCTCGCGGGTTTCCAGGAAGTGGGCCAAGTCGTTCTCGCTCCAGCCCCCTGGCAACCCGGCAATGCTGGGAGCTTTCAAAGCCCAGCGCTGTTGTTCGAAGGGCGACTTCACGGGCATCGGCGCGCCGCGAAGCAGGTCGGCTTCGACGAGCGATCCGTCAGACCGCTTTGGTGTATGGCAATAGATGCACATCGCCACATGGTGGACGAGATACTTCCCGCGCTCGACCGCGGTAGTGTCGGAAGAGTCCTCCGTGGCCGGAGGCGACTCCGATTGAGCCCCGAGGCGACGCGCGGCCGGAGTGCCCAACAACACGACGAGAGAGATCAGTGCGATTGCGACCGCTTGCGGATGTTTTGCCATGTTCTCGTGCTCCCAAGGATGGATGCCTCATGCTATCGCTGGCGCGCGCCGCGTGCGGACCAGGCGACCAGCGCCCCGCCGGTGGCCGCGGCCGTCCAGGACAGCACCTTGCGATGTTTGCTGGCCCAGAACTGCCAACTGCGGGTTCGGGCGCGGTCGGAAAACTCGCCGCGCGCCCCGTGATCGTGAACGTCGTCCTGGGGAGCAAACAGGTTGTCTTGCCGGTCCGGCTCCACGTCGCCGTCGTACTGCTGCGAGCCGTATCCGGTGGATGCCAGATAGCGATCGCCCAGGCCCGGCGCCAGCTTGTTTCCAGCGATCACCACGGCGGTCGATGCGCCGACCCGCCACTCCCGGCGGTAATGATCCGCGGCCCAAACGATGGCCTCTGCGGCGACTTCCGGCTGGTAGATGGGAGGCACGGGCTGGGGCTTGTGAGGCAGGCGGCATTTGACCCAGTCGAACTGCGGCGTGTTGACCGCCGGCAGATGGACCACCGACAGTTTGACCTGGCTCTGGTCGTGCAACAACTCGCATCGCACGCTCTCGGTAAAGCCCTGGATGGCGTGCTTCGCCCCGCAGTAGGCCGACTGCAGCGGGATACCGCGATAGGCCAATGCCGAACCGACTTGAACAATCGCGCCGTGATCGCGCGGCGTCATGCTGCGCAGGGCCGTCAGCGTGCCGTTCACGCACCCCAGGTACGTCACCCGCGTGACGCGCTCGAACTCTTCCGCCTGAATCTCTTGCGCTGGCGAGAAGACCGAAACCATGGCGCTATTGATCCAGACATCAATCGGCCCGAATCGTTGCTCGGCTTCCGCTGCAGCCGCTTCAACCTGTGACGCCTCGGCGACGTCCGTGGGCAGGACGAGCGCTTCGCCGCCGAGCTGCTCCACGTCTGCACGCGCGCCTTCCAGACCCGCTTGCCCTCGGGCCAGAAGCGCCACGCGATCGCCGCGTTGACCGAACGCGCGTGCGACGGCCCGGCCGACGCCGGCAGAGGCTCCCGTAACCACGATTGTTCGTTGTGTCATGAATGCTCCTTTGCCCCAACGGAATCGCGATGTTCGCCGCTTCGGCGGCTCCTCAAATCTGAACAGCGAGGTACGCGCCCACCACGATTCCCAGCAGGGCCAGCAGCCCCGTGAGAATGGTCGCGAGCGAAACGGTCTTGAATTGCAGTGTCTCACCGCGGCGCAGGCGGCGGATCGTCATCGCGTGCTGCACGGCCGCATTCAAATGCAGTGCTACGCCGAAGAACACGAGCACGACACCCACCCACAGCGAAGCCGTATGGTGCGGGCCGGTCGTATCCGCCGACGACAGTTCGCGTAGCACCAGCCCGAACCGGGCCACGACGAAGCCGAGCCCCATCAGCGCAACGCCGGAGCGGATCCACGCCAATTGCGTCCGCTCGGCGGCGAAATATACCCGCGCGTCCGGCTCTGTTGCAGTGTCGACCACGTTGCACCTTCGTTCAGGAGACGCCCGCGTCGGCCGGGCGGCCAGCCCGCGGCGGCAGGTCGCCGCAACATGCAAGTCGTGAATTCGTGACACGGTCGTAGGGGCCGAGTAGGTCGAGTCGCTCAGCCTGCGGTGAACTCCTTGATTTTGCCCTTAAAACTTTGGCGGATGATGTCGGCCGAATCGGGATCGCCCCGCCACAACGTGGAGAGCATCGCCATGCCCTGTTCCCAGGTCGTATGCGGAGGCAGCGGTGGAACGTTCGGATCGGTGATTGCGTCGACGACGATCGGCCGGTCCGAGGCAAATGCCTCATCCCACACGCCGGCCACGTCATCGGGATTGTCGACGCGCACTCCCCGCAGGCCGATCATTTCCGCAAAGCCCGCGTAGCTGCAGTCCGGCAGTTGCTGGCTGGCTTCGAAGCGCGGGTCGCCTTCCATGGCTCGCATTTCCCAGGTGACCTGGCTCAGATCGTTGTTGTGCAACACGAGCACGATCAGCCGCGGATCGGCCCACTGCTTCCAGTACTTGGAGATCGTCAACAACTCGGCCATGCCGTTCATCTGCATGGCACCGTCACCGACCATTGCGATGACGGGCCGGTCGGGGTGACAAAACTTGGCGGCAATGGCATATGGAACGCCGGGCCCCATCGTGGCCAGCGTCCCCGAGAGCGAGGCCCGCATGCCACGTCGAATCTTGATGTCGCGGGCATACCAGTTCGTGCCCGACCCGGAGTCTGCGGTGAGGATGCAATTGTCCGGCAGTCGCGGCGACAGCTCCCAAAACACGCGCTGAGGATTCAGCGGATTGGCGTCGTTCATGGCCCGCGCTTCGACGACCTTCCACCACTGCTGAATGTTTTCCTTGATGCCGTCCTGCCAGTCGCGATCCGGCTTTCTATCCAACAGGGGGAGCAGGGATTCGAGCGTCTGCTTCGAGTCGCCCACCAAGTTGACTTCCATGGGATAGCGGATGCCGATCATTTTGCCATCGATGTCGATCTGCACGCCACGGGCCTGTCCGAACGGAGGCAGAAATTGTGAATAGGGGAAACTCGATCCGACCATCAGCAATGTGTCGCATCCCATCATCAGGTCGTAGCTGGGCTTGGTTCCCAAGAGGCCGATCGATCCTGTGACGAAGGGCAGGTCGTCAGGGAGGACGTCTTTGCCTAGCAGGGCCTTGGCCACGCCGGCGCCGGTCTTTTCGGCCAATTCGACGATCAGGTCAGCCGCATGCCTGGCGCCCTGGCCAACCAGGATGGCCAGCTTTTCGCCACGGTTGATCACTTCCGCAGCACGATGCAGGTCTTCGTCCGGGGGCAAGACCCGCGGCCGGGCAAATCCCACGCTGCCGGGCGTCATCTTGAATTCGTGCGGTGTTTCCTTCACCGCCTCCTGCTCCTGCACGTCGGTGGGAAAGATCAAGCAGGTCACGGTGCGCTCGATCGTGGCGATGCGCATCGCGCGATCGACAAGTGCCGGAAGCTGCTCCGGGGCCATCACGGTGTGGACGTACTCGTGGGCAACGTCCTTGAACAGCGTTTGCAGGTCCACTTCCTGCTGGTAGTGGCCTCCGAGGGCCGTGCGCGGCTGCTGTCCGACGATGGCCACGACCGGCTGGTGGTCGAGCTTGGCGTCGTAGAGCCCGTTCAGGAGGTGGATCGCCCCAGGACCGGAGGTGGCCAGACAAACGCCCGGCCTGCCGGTGAATTTGGCGTGCCCGGTGGCCATGAAGGCGGCCATTTCCTCATGGCGTGCTTGAACGAATGCGGGGCTGTTCCCCGCCCGGTTCAGCGCTCCGAGAATGCCGTTGATCCCATCGCCTGGATAACCGTAGATGCGTTCCACACCCCAATCACGCAATCGCTCGAGCAGGAAATCTGCAACGTTCTCGGCCATCGTTTGCTCCCTTCGATGTTTCCGGGCTACGCCGATCTCACTTCCACGACGCGCAGCGCCGAGAACGCAAATTCGATTCCAAACCGATATCGCGGTCCGAGAAGACCATTGCACGCTGCGCATACTGCACCGGTTGCGGCGTCCAAATATACCGGGCGGCTCGAGTTGTTGCGGGGAATCCCCGCAGAGAGGGCGTGCAACAGCCAATTTGGTCTGACAGGCGCCGGGCTTTGCAGAGGAAGGTCTCGTATCAGCCGATGAGGTGCGCACGCTCGACTATGGCCAACCGAGGCGGTTGGTGTGCAGCGAGTTCTGATCTCGCCTGCCGTTTTGTACCGCGAGCGGTCGCCGCCGATGGGCTGCTCGGGCCCGGATATCCCGGCCTGGCGGTCGTCGCCCAGGACGGCAAAGGCGTCCTTGCGGCAGCGACCGCCAGGTTGCCAGGAGATTCGGCTTTCGACCCAGACATGCGTTGGTCAATTGCGGCGAGCAGAGCGTTGCGATTGTTGCCGCCGCTGGTTGTCGGAATCGTCCTGCTGCTGTTCGAGGCTCTTCACATCCTGAACCACGAACGTACTCTCGCCATCGACCTCGCGGCGATAACCTTCGACGCGGACTCGCGAGCCCGGACGAATCGAGCGCCCTTCGGCGCGGAGATCCTCGACCGGCCCCAACAGGACGTTAATCGTCTTGCCCTGCCAGGGTTTGACCTTGGCGACCACGGCCTCGACGTTGCCTTCGCGCAGACGCACCTTCTTCAGGCCCGTCAGCCGGCCTTCGATCCGACGATTGTATTCATAGTCGGGAATCATGTAGCTGCCGTCGGGAGTGCGAATTTCCTTCCCTTTGAACATGCGGCGGCCGTTGACTTGAACGTTCTGCCCGCCGATGACGATGCGATCTCCCTTCTTGATCTCGGGGAGATAGCGTTCCACATAGCCGACGTCGCCCAGGTGGAGGGTGCGTTGCTCGCCGTCGTCGGTGCGAAGAGTGAGCCGCACGCTTCGCGGCGCGCCTTCGGCTCCCTGAATCCGCTTGAGCGACTCGATCTGCCCCTTGGCCTGCACGTCCGCTTCGTAGTCGACGTCGTCGCGGTCATCCCACGCCCAGTTGTTGTAGTCGAGGTCGTAGTCGTAGTTGTCGTAGTCGTAACCGTAGCCGTAGCCATAGTCGTCATAGTCATAGCCGTAGTCGTCGTAGTAGCCCCACGAGTCGTCCTCGTAGTCGACGCTCGAATCGTCGTCGAACCAGTCGCTCGGGTCGTACCACTCTTCTTCGTGATAGCCTTCGCCGGCTTCCCATTCGTAGGCTTCCTCCTCGGCCTCGACGAAGCCGTCTTCGTATTCATACTCCAAACCCGCGACCGGATCGTTCCGTTCCCACTCGCCTTCCCAGGGCGAATACTCCCAGTACTCCTGGCCCGCGGCTGGGGCGGCCAGAAGTGCCAGCGGAATGAGCAGCGTCCATCGTCGTAGCGCTTTCATGGTTTTCCTCCGTCTGTGTGCTCGTGTTTCGCGAAGTTAGCCGGACGCCTGCGGAAGCACTGACTCAGGCTGCCCCAGGGCGACTGGGTCCGGCTGACGTGGGCGGAAACGGCTAGAGTGCCATGCACTCCGTCACCAAAGCCGTCTTGCGCCGTCGGCGCCACGGGTCGCAAACGACATACCGGCTTCGGCATTTTCGGCGACAACTTCGGGATCTCGGCGCAAGCACGCCGACGTTTTGCCCGATCGTCGGATCGTGCTCTCGACGACCCGCGGCATCGCCGGATCCCCAATCGGGCATTGTTGTCTCAGGTTGGTCGATTGCCGCCTGAATTGGGCATACATTGACCAACATGGCGCCTGACTTAGGGCCGGAGGAACGAGCGTCAGGAGCTCTCGAGCAGCCTTCCGGGATGCGGATCGTCGAGGTATTCGCGCACGTAGAGCATCTGGATGAGGATCATCAGGGCCGCGGTGAGCGGGGCGGCCATGATGACGCCTATCGTGCCGATCACGACGCCGAGCAACACTTGCACGGAGATCGTCACCGCAGGCGGTAGCATCACCTGGTACCGCTGGATGACCGGTGTGATCAAGTAGCTCTCGACGGCCTGCAAGCCAACGTTGAACAGTAGCACATAGAAAACCGTATTTATGCCGACCTGCGTTGCGAGCAGCGCCTGTGGCACAGCGGCCAGGATCGGTCCGATGTTTGGAATAAAGGTAAGCAGCGCGGCCAGGATTCCCAGCGTGATAGAGAGCGGCACGCCCAGCAGCCAGAGACCGGTGGCGGTGAGCACCCCGACGATCGTCATCGAGAGCAAACGCCCCACAATCCAATAGCCCAGCGTGGTGCGCAGCTTCTCGACGGCGTCTTGAAAACGTCGGCGATGCCGCATCGGAAAGAGCTTGCAGAGGCCCTCGCTGTAGAGTTTTGGATCGTAGGCAAGATAGAGGCCGACGGCAACGATAATCACCACACCGCTTACCGCCCACAGGCCAGCTTCGAGGCCGTTCATCACGCTGGGAACGACTCTGCCCGTGACAACCTCGTCCACTTGAGAGCCGTTCAGATAGGGACGTGCCCAGGGATACTCTCTAAGTTGCGCAGTAACGCGTTCCGCCGAGGCCCTTAGTTGCGCCGAAAGCTCGGACACCTGTGCCGCCAATTGCGAGCCCATGTAGTAGAAGCCGACCGTGACCAATGCGAGAAGCAGCACGACGACCAGCGTGTACGCAGTTCGATAGGATAGCGGCAAGAAGCCGGACGCCCAGCGCGTGATGCCATTGAGGAGAATCCCAACCAGCACGCCGCCAAAGACGAGCAGCAACACGCCCAGCGTTGCTACCAGGAGACCGCTGATACCAAGGATAAGGGACACGGACAAGACGACGAGCAAGCAGCGCCAGGCTGCGTCGGCGGGCTGCCGCGAGAGATCGTCTCTTCGGGTTGGAGCCGAAGGTGTAGCCGGGCCAGTATGCCCGGCGTGATGCGTGACGGTGGGGGGCGGGCCGTTCATGGCTCGCGTTTCCTAATGGGCTGATGCCCCAGATAGTATGGCATCCGCAGCACCGCGAGGGCCATGACGTCAGCCCTTAGTAGACCTACTAAGTTCCCTTTTTATCGTCTTTGAGTTTTTCAGGGACCTTTTTCACGGGCTCCTCGTCAACAGCCGGATTGTCCGTGGCAATCTCAGAGGGATCAGAATCGTTGCCGGCATTGGATGACTGTTCCGCGGCGTCGACCGGCTGTTGCTCAGCACGGTCGGCGGACTGCTCCGGTGCGTGGTCGACGGGCTGTGCGTCTGCAGTGCCGCTCTCGGGTTCGACCGTGACCGGTTGTGGTTCGGGCTCGGGCGTCGGCGTCTCATCGCGGAACGAGGTCTCTTCCTCGAACTCGGTTCCGCGCGGGACGGTAGCCCCGGTCCCGGCGTCTGCGTCCATGGCTCCCTCCGGCGCGTCGGTGTCGGCACAACCAACGGCCGCCGCCATCAAGACCAGGAACGATAGGTACACGACAGATTTCATACTGGGGTCTCCTGAATGTTTGTCCGCAGGCATCGCCGGTTGGCCGGAACGGCTTGGGGCGACCGGGGGAACGTGCGATTTACTCGATCAGGCGGGTGGGTTCCTGAGACATGGCGCCTTCGGCGAGCCCCTGGCTGGTCAGCTTCGCCTTGAAGAGCACCTGTCCCGTGTCGTTCACCTTGGCCCTGAGCTGCCATTGAGCGGAGTCGCCCGCGGCCAGTTCGTCGATCGGTTCGAAGGTGACTTCCTGCCCGTTGGCGTTGGCCTTGGTGGGCCCGTCGGAGCCAACGAACTCCAGGCCTTCGGGCAAGGTGACCACGACTTGCACGTCCTGATCCTTGGCTCCCCCCTGGTTCTTCACGTTCACGTCGTAGACGATTTCCTCGCCGGTGTTGACCGGGTCGGTCTGGTCTCGGGTCGTGATCAGCAGCGCCGGAAAGGCCACGAACTCGACCTTGGCTCGATCCATGGCTTTGGCCATCTGCGAATCTTGATGCAGGTCGCACTTGTACTGTGCTTCGGCCACGGCCGGAAACGTGCCTTGCTGGTTGCCGCGCACTGTGAGGCTGACGGCAATGGTCTCTCCCGGCTTCAAGTCGCCAAGTTCGATCTCACGCGTCGTATGCTGGTCCCAATGAATCGGGCGCATCGACTGCTGCGATCCCTGGCGGTCCTTCGCCGACGACTCGCCGCCGTCCTGCTTGCCGGACTGGTCCTGATCGGACTGGTCCTGACCGGACTGGTTCTGACCGGACTGGTTCTGACCGGACTGGTTCTGACCGGACTGGTTCTGACCGGACTGGTCCTGATCGGATTGGTTTTGATCGGATTGGTTTTGATCGGATTGGTTTTGATCGGATTGGTTCTGATCGGATTGGTTCTGATTAGATTGGTTCTGCGATTGATTGCCAGACTGGCTTTGCTTTGAATTGGACGACTGGCTCTTCGATTTCTGTTCGCTGTTGCCATCCGACTTGGCATTGGCCTGCGAGTCGGAAGATTGCTGCGAGTCAGAAGATTGCGAAGACTGGCTGCGGGAAGAGGTCCTCACCGAAGCGACCTGCTGATCCGAGGGCTGCGGTTCCTGGACGCGCACCAGGTTGAGGACCTCGGCGGTGCCGAGCTTCAGGGTCGTGCCGGGCGCGACGGCCTCGCCGTTGTTGCTGACGCGAACCTTGTAGGTGGCGAGGTCACCGACTTGCACGGTGTCGGGCCCTTCGATGGCCACGGCCAGATCCGGAGCCACGACCTTGGTGGTCGTTTCGGCGGAGCGCACGGTGTCGCCGTCCTGACGCTCGGCGATGGCGCGACTGCTATACTCACCCGGTTTGTCGGCGATGATGCTGGCCACGAAGCGACGCGTTTCGCCGGCCTCGAGCCCATCGACGGTGAACTCCAGTTGCTCGGAGCCTTCGCTCGTCTTCAGGCCTTTCGACAATTCGTCTCGAATGGTGAATCTCGGCAAGCGGGCCGACCCGTCGTTCTGAACGTAGTAGGAGAACTCCAGCATCTCACAGGTGCTGGCCCGCTCAGGCGCCCGCTTGGCGATCTCCAGTTCCGCCTTAACGACGTCGGTCGTCAGGCAAACGGCCGATTCGTACGACCGGACTGCCAGGCACGTGTCCAACCGGCCCACCTTGTCGGCGGCCGCGGTGACGCGGATGGTCCGGCTCTCGCCCGGCATCAACTCGTCGATGTTCCACGATTTGGCCGACGAGCCGGCGTCGGATTCCGACTGCTGCTGGTCCTCGTTCTTTCCCTGCTGCTGGCCGGTGTCTTGCTTCTGCGGAGAGCCCTTTGACTGCGAATTCTGCTTCTTGCCCTCTTGTTGCTGGCCCTGCCGATTGGCGACCTCGCGCACGGCGTCCGAGCTTTCCTTCTCGCGCTGGTTCGATTTCGCCTGGCTTTGTTCGGATGCGTTTGACGACCGCTGAGATTGTTGATTGCCGGCTGAGCTGCTCTGGTCGTTCTGCTGCGGGCCACCTTCGATCTTTGCCGATTCGATCTTCAGGGGGCCCGTCGAGGTTTGGGCGATCTCGATGTTGCGAAGCACGAGATTGTTGGAGACGTTTTGCACCTCGACGGCGAAGTCAAACGAGTCGCCGACCCGCACGCGGTCGGGCATTTGTGCCCGCAGCCGCAGGTTGCTGTCGCCGGCCGACATTTCTGATGGGGAGCGCCGGCCCGGGCCTTGCTGCCCGAGCACCGGGTTTGCGAGGAGCAACGTGCCCAGTGCCACGACCGCGCAGGCCGCTGCGTTTCTCGGACGAGTTTCAAAATATTTCATGTTCTTCATCCTTTGTTTAAAGCACGCGACAAACGTCGGCGAGCTCGCGAGATAAGTAGTTGAGTCAAGTTTGTGTGTCGTTCACGACAAGGTGCGTTGCGTGCGGGCAGTGCGGACGGGGTAGGAGCCGACCAGCCGCGCGTGCGACCGCGCCGCCCCCAGGCGCCCAGCAGGAGCCCGACCAGTGCGGAACCTGCCAGAACGAAGGACGACGGCTCGGGAATGACCCCAACGATTTCACCCGCGGCCACCGGCAGCACGGCCTTGTAACCGCCGGTGCCGTCGACCTCGCCATCGGTGCCCTGGCCTGGGCCGTCGGCCACGGTTCTGCCGTGGATGACGATCTCGCGAAAGTTCAATGGCATCAGATCGCTAGCATCGAAACCGGCGGCAAACGTGTTGCTGTCGCCAAGGTTGTAGGTTTCATTGAACACGACCATGCCGGTCGCGGTGTTGAGCACTCCCAGCGGCACGATGACGGGGCCATAGGTCTCGGCGCCCTCGGCCAGTTCGATGAAGCCGTCGCCGTCGGTGTCGTTTGCCAGCGTGGGGGTGGTCGCGTCGGTGGGGTTGTCGCTGCCGTCAAACGTGCCATGGATGTGGAACACGTGATCCTGGTTGGGTTCCAGGTTGAAGAGATTTAAGTCCAGCTCCAACATCTGCGTGTCGGTGTCGAGGCTCATGACCGCGTTGCCCGACACATTCGACGCGTTCAACTCCGTCAGGCTCGATGTGAACATCACGGTTTCCGCCCGCGCCATGCCCGCGAGAAAGGTCAATGCTGTCGTGCTCAGAAGTAGTACCGCCGTGTTGCTTAAGCGCATTCTTGTCCCCTAACGATAAGAGTTCGTCCATTGACGCGGCCTACGTCAGGCACATACGGTGCCGCGCCGGCCCGTCTTTCGAGATATCCGCGGCAGTTTCTCAAAACGACGGACTGCTACGGAGTTCCTGGTCTTTCTCACGGGAAGAAGCGGGCCCGCGCTCAAGCCTCCGAGCAACCGCGAGGGCGATCCCAGATGGGGTGGACGAATCCAAGCTGGTGTCTGCAGCATCAGGATGACTACGCAGCGGCCCGCTGCGTCTGGTGAGTACCCTTGCGCATTGCCATGACGGTGTCCGCGGGACGGAGGTTACTTGCTCGACGGTCGGCGAGCGAGCCCGCTCGAATGGCGGTGAGGTCCTTGCGTGCGTGCGCGTCGGCATATCATTTGCTACGTTCTGCACTCGCGTTTGCCGCTGTGCTGGCGGTCTTCACGGCCGCCCCGTCAGCCGCCGCAGCGCAGGTGTACGGCTATGCTACGAAAACGATGGCGTCCGTTTGTGGGACGATAGCCCGTACTACACTCGAGCTATTGGAACGACGACGACTGGGGCGGGTACTACGACGGCTACTACTGACGTCGTGCTCACTCGCCGTCGGCAAGTCGCACCGCGATCCAGACCATCCACCGACCCACAGGAGTGCTTCCGCAATGCATACCACAACGCCGATCCGACTATTCGTGCTGCCTCTCGCTCTGCTGATCGCTCCGCCGGCGCTCGGCCAGCAATCGAGCCGGTCGCGGCCCGGCGACGATTCAACCGACGCGCGCCAGCGTGATGCGCGCGATCGCAGCCAATCACGATCCAGCCGTGACCGTCGGAACGAACAATCCTCGCAGTCCCAACGGATTCGCAACGCCGACGCGGCCATTTTCGCCGCCGGATATCTGGCGGGCTACGCTGATGGCTTGGAAGATTTTATTGTCGTCAGGCGGCAACAAGACCAGCGTGCCCAACGCGATTCGCGCGACGGCAGCATGGACCGCCAGCAACTGCGAGACACACTCCGCCGGCGCGCTCGCCAGGAGCTTTCCGGTCGTGGCAGGCGTCCATCAAATCGGTCGCGTCAGCAACGCGTCTCGGGAGAGATTCTCGCCACAAAGCAGGTCCAACTGAAAAATGACGAGAAACGGCACCTGATCCTGCTAATCGAGAATCGGGACGGACGCCGCCGCGTCGTCGATGCCGGGCCCATCCAAAAACTCAGCGACCTGTCGCTCGCGCGCGGCGATCAGATCTCTGCCACGGGAGCGATATTAGCAACGCAGGATAGAGTCCCTGTCGTGGTCGCCCGCAGGATCGAGTCCAACGGTAACCGCATCACGATCGACGGGGCTGGCAGCGACAGCCATAGCGGCTCGTGACGGCGACGACATAGGTTCAGTTGAAATGCGCCCTTCGATCCCGCCGCCTCCGCCTCGTTGTGTCTATTGCGGTGCAACGATCGGAGGCCGACGGGATCGATGTCGTTCACAAAGGAGATTTCCAGTGAGACGTCCACGGCCTCTGGGAACTGCCCTCTTCGCGTCGACGTGCCTGGTTTTGTCGTTGCATGCTGGGGCCCACGCACGCTACCCGTATCCATTCACGGGCTACTATAGCTACGATCCGCTGGCGCGCGACAACTACGACTTTCATCGCGGCGCCGACACGGTCTTTCTGAGTCGAACTGCCCGCCGACCACATCGTGGCCGCCGGCGCCTTTTCGAGAGTTACTACAGCGACTCGGCGACCTACGGCCGCATTCCCTACGAAAGGTTTCAGGATCCCTACGATCCGAGCAGCCCATCATTCTACGATGCAGAGTATTACGGCTATCCTTAGTTGTCCGTGGCAGTTCGACCTCGAGTCGGTATTGCTGTCAGGCTATGGCGCGAGAAATGCTCAAGCGTGGCGCAAGAAGTTTGAGCCACGAAGGGAGCCGCGATGATTCGACGTCACGCCAACGGAAAGTTTGCCAACGGTTCGAAGTCGCCGTCCCCCGCTGAGATCCAGCGGCGAGCTGCCGAGGTCCGCAGCACGTGGTCGCCGCAGAAACATGCGCGGCGTGCTGGGGAGGCCGTCACGATTCAGGTGATCATGGCCTCCATGCTTAGTGCGGACGGTCGTCGCTAGGCGGGACCAACGGTGCATTTCTCGAGGAGGCAGGCAATGAAACAAGCCACATTGATGCTGTGCGCTATCGCGGGGGTGGCGAGTTGGGGGCGCGCGGCAGAACTGGCCCATACCACGTTCCAGCCCGAACCGATCCGCATCGCGATTTCGGATCTTCCAAAGCCGTTCGCCACGCAAAGCGCCGATAATCACCCGCGGGTCGTTCCACCGCCTGAGGGAGCATCGCTTGCGCTGCCGGCGGGCTTTCGCGTGAGCGTGTTTGCCGAGGTGCCAAGCGCCCGCTGGCTGGCGCTGACGCCCTCGGGCGACGTGCTTTGTGCCGCCTCGCGAGAGAACAAGGTTGTGTTGCTTAAGACGGCCGCCGATCCGACTCGCGCCGGGGGCGAGCAACTGTTTCTCGACGAAGCGCAGGGAGCGAACCTGCCCTTCGGCATGGCGTTCGCCGGGGGGTATTTTTATCTCGGCAACACGGATGCCGTCCTGCGTTATCCGTATCAGAAAGGCGAGGACTCATCAGGCGAGACCTTTCAGCTCGGCGATCCCGAGCAGATCACGAGCCTGCCCGGACAGGGATACAATCAGCACTGGACGCGCAACGTGGTAGTATCGCCCGACGGCCAGAAGCTCTATGTGTCGGTGGGCTCGAAAACCAACGCCAGCGTTGAGCCGCTGCCGCGGGCGTCGGTACTGCGGATGAATCTAGATGGTTCCCAGCGGAAGGTCTTTGCCTCGGGATTGCGCAACCCGGTAGGACTCGACTTCCATCCGCAAACCAAGGCTCTGTACGCAACGGTCAACGAGCGCGATGGATTGGGCGACAACCTCGTGCCCGATTACCTGGCCAGACTGCAGGAGGGTGAGTTCTACGGCTGGCCCTATGCGTACCTGACGCCCGAGCGCCTGGATCCGCGCTTGAACGTCGCCGAAGCCCCTCGCCGCAGGGAGCTGGCCGCCAAGACCGAGACGCCGGAGGTTCTCTTTCAGTCTCACTCGGCGGCGCTGGGGCTGGCGTTCTACGATGGCGACGCATTTCCAGAGCACTATCGCGACGGCGCGTTCGTGGCGTTTCGAGGTTCCTGGAATCGCGACCGCGGCACAGGCTACAAGATTGTCTTCGTCCCATTCGAACGCAACGGTCGACCGCGCGGCTATTACGAGGACTTCGTCAAAGGGTTTCTCGAGAAGCCATCGGTTCCCACGACATGGGGCCGCCCGGTCGGCGTGCTGGCAATGCCCGACGGCAGCCTGCTGTTCACCGAAGAGGCCAACGGTCGCGTCTACCGCGTCAGCTTCGATCAAAGCGGCTAAGGACTCCGCCGGCTCTCTTCCGTCGATGGAAGCTCGGACAGCTCGCCATCCTGCCTTCCGCTCTCCTTGCGCCAGGCGAGATACTCGGCAGCAAAGTCTGGCCTGCCCAGGATGCGCGCCAGATCCTCTGCCAACATGCGAAACTGTGACTCATACTTGTCGGCCAGCATCGCGTCTCCGTCGGCATGGTTCGCGGCAGCCGGCAATCGCTCGCGCCAGCGCAGAGAGTTGATGACTTTGCTTCGCACGAAGTCGAAAACATCGACTCCCGTCGGCGAAGCGATGCCTACGGACAACGACAACGACTCCTCCCCAGCGCGGGTCAGGTGCCAGTAGCCTGCGGGAACGTAAAGCCAGTCGCCGGCGCTCAGCAAGCAGCGCATCAGCGGCATGATCTCCTTTTCATAGTGCATGTCTTCAGGCAGGTTCTCGATGACGGGCCAGGGGTTCACCGTATTCTTGCGGAGACTCCATTCCTTCGAGCCGACCGTCTGCAGCACGAACACATCTTCCGCATCGTAGTGCCACCCCAAGCCGGAGGCGCCTGCCGCCGTGGCATACAGGTGGACATCGACGGGCGCCGCGAACTCCTCGCGGAACGAGGCGGCCAACTGCCGGAGCCCCGGGTGGTGGTTGTGCGCCTGGCGAACGCCTACGGTGTAGCCTTCGGCCAATAGCTCGCGTGCTTCTCCACAGGTCGTCGGTACCCGCGGACTGCGTTCGCCGCGCGTGTTCCCGACGAAGACGTCGGTGCCGCGCCCGCGCAGTAGCTGCCCCATGACGTGCCACGAGCCGAGATCGAGCAGGTTATTGCAGCCTCCCGACAAAGCGAAAGGCAGCTTGAACAGGTAATCGTCGACAAACGATTGCGGGGAGATCGATTTCCCTAGCATCTCTTCGAGAATCGTGGGCATGGCAATCGTCTTTCTCGAATCGCGATGGATCGCTACAGGCGTGGGGCGCGCTAAATGCACGAACAGCCCGGGGGCGATGGCGTCAGCCGTGGTCAGCCTGGCCAGGCGAAGTGGTCGATCCCGTAGATCATGGCTCCGCCAAAGTAACCTGTGACGCCGAGGGCGATCACGCCGGCCAACAGTCCCAGGCGGAACGTCCAGCGCGCGGCGTCGCTCTGCTTGCGGTAGGCCACTTCGGCGATGCCCACCAACACAAGCATGCCGAGTGCGGTGCCCGTGCCCCACCAGCGATGCGTTTCGAGCATCCAGTTGGGATCGTCGAAACGAAATCCGGCCAGACACCAGCCGCCAATGGCGACCCCGGCGGCGCTCAATCCGGCCACCCAGACGGAAACCCGCGTCGCGGCCGCAAAGAGCGCTCGTCCGGTGACCAGGAACAGCAGCTCGCTCACGAATGCCACGACCGCGGCGCCCACGGGGAGGTCGCTCCCCGGCGGATGAAAGTTGCCCACCCAGTAGAGAAACTTTTTGAGCCCCGTGGCGTCGCGATAGTCCGGCGGTCGCGGCGGAGAATGCATGCCGAGCACCAACGTATCGCCTTCGTCCGACGTGCCCGCGCCAGTTTCCTCGCCCGACGATGAGGTATCACCGTCTTGTTCGGCCGTCGAAGGGTGCTTGTCCGCCGCTTCGTCGTCCTGCTGAGCGTCGGCTGGCTCGACGACGACCTCGCCGACCATTCCGGCCCGTTCATGTGGAATGCAGAAATACCGATAGGTTCCCGGCACCTGGAACGTATGTGTGAACGTATCACCCGCTTCCATTTTTTCCGAGTTGAACTCGTCGGCGCCCTCGGGCAGCGCGACGTTGTCGGGATTCTTGGCCAGCTTGCGCACTGCTGTAACGGTGTGGGCGATCGTGGACGGCTCGTTCTTCCATAGTACCGTCTCGCCCGCCTGAATGGTTACCTTGTCCGGCTGGTAGTGGAGCTGGTCGGTCATCTCCACCACGGCTGCTGGCTGTGACGCGTCGTCTTCGCGCTGCGAGGATGCTTGTTCGGCGAACGCTGTCTGCGCGCCCAGCCCTGCGAGAAGCAGCGCACTAGCGAAGTGGATGACGATCGGGCGAACCATGACATGTTCTCCGTCTTGTGAGCCGTTGCGAATCGTGTGAAAGAGTTCGGCGACCGCCAGTCAATTCGGAGCAAATCCGAAGCCATGACCGCGAGACGCGTCATGGGCCCGTTGTCGCACTTGCCGCAGGGCAATCTAGTGCCTTAGAGACCGACTTGGTCAAACGCCGATCGCCTTGGTCGATTTGCGGTCCCAGCCGGGTCCAGGGGCGATCAACTTCAGGACGGCGGCACTTGGTTGTGGACGTTAGCAGCGCGGTCGTTCAAGTAGGTCAGCGGCGAGGGAGACCATGGCGAAGTGCTCTCGGAGCCCCGGCGCCGGGGGCCGTCGGCTTCGGTAGATGACGGTAGCCGCGCATTGACGGCTGCCGAAATGCGAGCTGTCCAACCGGGAGCCAACTCTCGACCGATTGCCGCCAGCCGCGCGGGCAACGGGAAGACCAGGTGCCGCCGGCGTGCCAGCGAGGCCGCTAGAATGCGCCTCGCTGCACTCGAGGCCCCCACCGTCAAACCGGGAAGCGAGGCGCCGATGCTGAACCAGGCGTACTCCTGCCGATGTTGCCCGCGGAACCAGGCATTCCGTGGACTTCCGGTACGCATCAATCCGGGACACACGGTGGTCACCGTGATGCCCTGCTGATCCAGTTCAGCAGCCAGTCCCTCGGAAAGGCCGACCAGGGCGAACTTGCTCGTCGTGTAGGGCAACAGGTGCGGCACGCCGATCTTGCCACCGATCGAAGCGATATTGACGATCCGTCCGCGCCTTCTCCGCAGCGCCGGATGTGCCGCGAGAATCATGTTCAGCGGCCCCCACACGTGCGTCTCGATGGCCTCGCGGTAATCCTCGGTACCCATCGATTGCCATGGGCCGACCTGAATCACACCCGCGCAGTTGATCAAGATGTCCAGCGTTCCAAATTGCTCGACGGCGGCGCTGACAAACCGCTCGGACTCAGATCGATCGGTGACGTCGCACGTGGCGGCGAGAACCATGGCGCCCGGATACTCGCGCAAAAGAAGCTCGCGGGCTTCCGCTACTTCCTGGGGGTCGCGAGCACAGATGGCGACGCGTGCCCCATGCGCAACCGCACAGCGGGCCAGCGCCAGACCGAGCCCCCGGCTTCCGCCTGTAACGACCACGGACATTCCAGCGAGCTTGGACAGCCGACGCCACTGAGCAACCTTCGCACCTGCCACGGCGCCGCCTGCCAGCGCGAGCAAGATAAGCGACTTTTTCATCGTGCTGCTTTCTCCGCGATCACGTCGACGTGCCTACTCCAAGTGCAAGTGGCGTGCCTGCACGTCCGCGTTAGTGACTGGGGTATCCCAGGCCGCGACGCGGGGATTTCGGCAAGACCGCTCTTGGACACCTGTCGAGGTAAGTGGCAGTCTGGTCTCGTCGCAACCAATCTGAGTCCCTTGCTGCCGGGCCTCGCCTCATGCTGTGGTTCTCGGCTTGGGGATTTCGCGACAACACTCGCAGGAAAAGGAGCGGCTGCTCAGCACCGCGAGCGAGATGATCGAAGCCGCTGGAAGTTCGGCACGCAGATTGCCTCCAGACAGACGGAATGATACGAGCTGTTTTTTGCGCATTGCACGAAAAAAGAGGAGACGCCATGAATCGCCTTGTTCTTGCTTCAACGGCAGGCCTGGATGTGCTGGCAACCCTGGCATCCGTTGCCTGCCGCCCGTCAGCCAGCTACGAGCTTTCAGAAACCTGGTCGCTGCTGTGGGTAGCACTTCCGAGTTCGATGGTTCTGGCGGCGACCATCGCGAAACGAATGACGACGTTTCTCGATGACGATGTCGCAGAGTAGTTGGGCAATCGAGGCGATTCGGCGTCTGGTGGCGGCTTTGCGCCGCGGTTTGCATTCCGCGAGAAAGGAGAGGCACAAAATGGATGAGATTTCGAGACTGAGAATGAGCCTTCACGCTGCGCGCGAGCAACACAACCAGGCAATCGCCGATCGGAATGCGGCTTGGCTCGCGCTGGCTCGTATCGCGACGGCCGAGCGGCTGGCCGCCGGCGACTTGCGGCGCATGGCCCGCCGGGCCTGCCCGGGAGATCCCTGGAACACGCAAATCGAGTTCGAGACGACGTGAGCCTGCCCGGTGGTCTTGCTTTCCAAGCAGCACGTGAGCGCGCTCAAACCATCTCGCCCCACCGCAGCTCTGACGGCACCCTATTCTTTCGACTTGGGGGGCGTCTTTTTCTCCGCAGGATCGGGCTTCTTGGGCTCAACGCGCGGCGTCTCTTTGCGCGGTTCGTCGGTCTGTGGATCTGGCATAACATGCTCGCTTTGCGGTT
Organism: Planctomycetota bacterium; assembly: GCA_003389325.1. GTDB lineage: Bacteria > Planctomycetota > Planctomycetia > Pirellulales > PALSA-1355 > LB-PLM-3. The sequence goes on along the minus strand of QQVE01000036.1, from coordinate 36,076 downwards.
GGACTAGTCGATCGGGCAGGTTCGGCGGTCGCAGTGGCGCTGCAGGATCGCTGCCCTCGGCCCCCAGCTCACCCGTGCCGCGCTCGGGTTCTGTTCGGGCCTCTTTTGGCGGAGTGGTTGCCGGGTTTCCGAACTCGTCAGGGCCGGAACGAGGCCTAACATCGCTGGCGTTTTCTGGTTTGCGATCCATCTTCATAGCAAACTTGAGACGGTTGCTCTCACCTACGTGCGCGGTCCTTGAGGCTGCCCGTCCGTCACCGGCACGGAGCCTGTTTCGGCGAAGGCCTTGAAGCGGTGAAGGTCGTCTTTGACCTGCTGTGCCGCGGCCCGGCCGAAGAACCACGCCAGGGCCGCCCCCGCGCGACCGCCGGGCGGATCGTAGTTGAATTGAATCCGCACTTCGGTTCCACGATCGGCCGGGGCCGGGTTAAGCCTTACGCTGCCGGCACTGTCGACCTCGGAGCCGGGAAGCGATCGCCACGAAATCATTTCGTTCTCCCGCTCATGGATGATCTCGGCGTCCCATTCCACTCGACGGTCGAGCGGGCCCATCGCGATCCAATGGCTGCGCGTGTCGCCATCGACGCGTACGCTTTCCAGATGCTTCAGGAACCGCGGCAGGTTTTCCAGGTCGCGCCACAGGCGGTAAACCTCCGCTGGCGGGCGTTGCACGGTCGTGTTGACGCGCACCCGCACGCCGTTGCGAACCGCCGTGTCGGCCCCTTCGCCTCGGTGGCAGGTGTCGATTCCCAGTGCCTGGTAGACCGGGCAATAGCCGCCGTAGCCGCGATACATAAGCGCGCCGCCCAGTAGCGCCGCTCCCAGACCGGCGAAGCCCCCTCGCAGGACCCCGTAGGCCGCTAATCCAGCTCCGCCCAGCAGCATCCAGTGGCGCTCTTTGTCGGCAACGTTGCGGTTCGCCGCGGGCGCGTCGGCCCAAGGAAGCTCGTTTTCGGCCCATCGGTCAATGGAAGTCGTGGCCATGAAATACTCCTAGCGGGGTCGAGAAACTCAGGGGGTCATGAGCACCTTGATGCAGCCGTCTGTCTTGTCGCGAAACCTGCGGTAGGCCGAAGGTGCATCGGCTAATTGCACGCGGTCGGTGATGACGAACGAGGGATCGATCGCACCCGATTCGATTTCCTTGAGCAGCGGCTCCATGTACCGCTGCATGTGGGTCTGGCCCATGCGGAATGTCAGCCCTTTGTTCATGGCCGCGCCGAAGGGCACTTTGTCGAGAACGCCGAAGTAGACGCCCGGTACCGAAATCGTTCCTCCCTTGCGGCAGCACATGATCGCCTCGCGCAGCACGTGCGGGCGGTCCGTGCCGAGGTACACGGCGGACTTCGCCTTGTCGAGCACGGCGTCGATGCTGCCGGTTCCGTGCGCTTCGGTCCCCACCGCGTCGATGCAGCGGTCCGGACCGCGGCCGGCCGTAATGTCCATCAAGCAGCCGTAGACGTCCTGCTTGGAGAAATCGATCACTTCGGCCTGGCCGTGGTCGTGAGCCATCTTCAGCCGCTCGGGCACGCGGTCGATTGCCAGGACGCGCTCGGCGCCGAGCATCCAGGCGCTTTTGATCGCGAACTGCCCCACCGGGCCGCATCCCCAAACCGCAACGGTATCTCCCGGCTCGATGCCGCAGTTGTCGGCCGCCATGTATCCGGTGGGAAAAATGTCGGAGAGAAACAAGACCTGCTCGTCGCTCAGGCTTTCGGGCACTTTGATCGGGCCCACGTCGGCGAACGGCACGCGCACGTATTCGGCCTGGCCGCCGGCGAACCCGCCCAACAGGTGCGAGTAGCCGAACAGGCCGGCTGGCGAATGCCCCATCAGCTTGCGGGCCATCTCGGCGTGGGGATTCGAGTTGTCGCAGAGCGAGTAGAGTTGTTTGTGGCAGAAGAAGCAGCCGCCGCAGGCCAGGTTGAACGGAACGACGACCCGATCGCCGACGCTTAGTTTCCCGTTGCCACCGCCCACCTCGACGACCTCGCCCATGAACTCGTGGCCGAGAATGTCGCCTTTCTCCATGGTCGGTACCATGCCGTCGTAGATGTGCAGGTCCGATCCGCAGATGGCCGTCGCCGTCACCTTCACGATCGCATCGCGCGGCTCGAGTATCTTCGGATCGGGAACCTCGCGGACCTGTACGTCGCTAGAGCCATACCAACAGAGCGCATTCACTTGTGTACCCTGCTCTTCCGTTTTGCCGCAAGTGATCGCGGCGCTCGATCTGCGGAGCTTTGTCTGCGGAGCTTGTCTGCTTGTTCGTCAGGTTGCGCCGACGCGGCAGCACCTTCAACCGCGGGGCAGCGTGCAAATGCCGCGCCGACTGGCGCTCGTAGATGGCCTGCGGTCGCAACGGCCTCGGGCTCGCAGACTCTCTTGCCGCGAAGCAAAATGACGAATGCCCGCCGCAAAAAAACAGGGATGGTTGCGCGCTGCTCAAAGTGGTTTCCAGGGTGACGGGCTGATTGAGGAGGAAGCAGTGGATACCGCCGGCTGCGGTCGTTGTCAGAGCTGTCTGCTGAACAGCGCGGCCATTCGATCTCCCCATCGCTGATGCCAAGAGCGAGACTTCCAATCTGCCAGGGTTACCTGTTCGGAAACATGCCAATCCGTTTCCATCAGCTCGCGATGATGGCGGGCGAACGCTTCGTCGCGGACCAGGACGACCGTTTCGTCGTTGCGATACAGGGAACGATAGTCGAAGTTCGTCGAGCCGATCATGGTCCACAGCTCGTCCGCGACCAGGCACTTGCAGTGGAGAATCTCCGTCTGGTATTCCGCGATGCGAACGCCGGATTCCAGCAACGGCCCCCAACCGTGCCGGCTTGCCCTGCGAACGATCTTCCAATCGATTTTTTCGCTGGGCAGCAGAACCTCGACTGCGACGCCGCGGCGGGCAGCCCTGGCCAGAGCGGCGACGATGCCGGGATCGGGAACGAAAAACGCCTGCTCGATCTGGATGCTCCGCTGCGCCCCTTGAATCAGCATCAGCAATGCGAGCCGCGCCCAGGTGGTGCGCTCGTGGGGCCCGCTGCCGACCAGCCCGGCCGTTTGCTCACCGGCGGGCGACAGTCGCGGAAAGTAGCGCTCTCCCTGCAGCACGTCGCCGGACGACTTCAGCCAGTTTTCATAAACACGGCCTGCATGTCGCCGACGAGCGGCCCTTCGATGCGATAGTGGTTGTCTCGGCGGCAATGCTTCGCGCAGTCGCCGCTCCACTGGTCGGCAAACCCAATCCCGCCGGTGAAACCAACCCGCCCATCGACAACCAACTCACGGCGGTGAGTGCGATGATTCAGGCGATGCAATCCGCCGAATCGCGGACGATGGTAGAAGTGGACCTCGACCCCGGACTGCTTCATGAGGCGCAGCGACTCACGGTCCATGGTCAGCGATCCGGCCCAATCGACGATGACGTGGACGCCGATGCCCTGCCGCGCTTTATCGGCCAGCAGATTCGCAAATTCGTAGCCGATTCGGCCGGACCAATAGACGTAGTTTTCGAACGTGATGGAAGACTGCGCGCCCCGCACGGCAGCGAACATGGCCGGAAAGGCCTCTTCGCCATTCTTGAGAAGCGCGATGCGGTTGCTGGCGCTAAATTTCATTCGCACCAGCCCGCTCAGCGATCGAACGAACTGAGCGTCGCCGAGTGCCGCCACCCGCTGGATGCGATAGTCGACGTTCCGCTGACGTGCCGAGAGAATTGCCACAAGCATCGCCGCGCCGGCCACGACGACCGCTACCACGCCGGTCAGCAGCAGATTGTCCATAAGAACTGGCGACGAAACCCTCTCTGTCGTGAGTCACTCGGCTCCTTGCGTCAGGCACCGAAGGTCTTCGTGACCTCGCGGATGACCCGCGCGGCAAGCTGCGCTATTGCTTGGATGCCAGGGTGGCGAACGCGGGGCTGTCCACCAGTTCCCAGTCGCCACCCTGGTTCCAGGGACCGGTGGCATCCTCGCCCAGTTCGCCCTCGCCGGTGGAATCGTTGTAGTACTTGTTGACGTACTCCTCGTCGGGCGGAAGCTCGCCGATCTCGAACGGTCCCTTGCCCATGGTTTCCAGTGCCGCCTGGAACGCCTTCATGTGCGTGATCTCGCGAGTCATCAGGAACGTGAGCGCTTCTTTCGTACCGGGATCGTCGGTGAAGTCGATCAAGCGTTCGTAGGTGATCTTAGCCCGTGCCTCGGCGGCGATATTGCTGCGCAAATCGACCTCCAACTGGCCGGACACCTTCAGGTAGTCGGCCGTCCAGGGGTTGCCCTGCGAGTTGAACAGGCTCACGCCGCCCCCGCCGACCACGGCGATCAGCGGGTCGGCCTCGGCCTTGCTGCACTGCCCCTGCTTGAGCGGCTTGAGGTGCATGCGCGCCAGGCTGCCGATGACTTCGAGGTGGCTCAGCTCCTCGGTGCCGATGTCCATCAGCATGTCTTTGCGCTTGGGGTCATCGCAGTTCAGCCCCTGCACGGAGTACTGCATGGCGGCCGCCAGCTCGCCGTTGGCACCTCCGAATTGCTCGAGCAGCATCTGCCCGAAGCGGACATCCGGCTCGCCCACGTTGACGGTGTACATCAGCCTCTTTACATGGTGGTACATGCTCTCTCCTCGTATGGGGTCCAGTGCTGCCGCGAACGGGACGCGTGCGATGCGGGGCGGCTACACACGATCTTTCAGACCGCTGCTGCCCGCCATTTCGGCGCAATGGGCACAGCAGAAAATCTGCTCGTCGTGCTCGACGCCGTGGCCGATAATCCGGCATCCACACCCGCTGCACTCCGGCGCCAAAGCATGGATCGCGCATTCGAACGAATCGAACGTGTGCCGCTTGCCGGCCATCTCGATCGTGAACGATTTGTCGTAGTCGTTGCCGCAAACCTCGCACTTCGTCATTTCGAACCTCCAGCGTGTTGCTACGCCCCGCGCACCCGCAGCACCAAGCGTCCACATGGTGCCCCGGGCGGCGGGGTACGCGGATCAGGATTGCGCTGCCTGGGTGTTGACCATCGCCTCGGCGATGTCGGTCAGGATCACGTCGGCGTTGGACTCCTCATCCAGCGTATGCTGCAAGAGCTTCGCGATCTCGGCGCGGCCCAGCCGACGTGCGAAGGTGCGCGCGCAGCCGTAGCCGGCGATCTCATAGTGTTCGACCCGCTGCGCGGCCGCGATCAGGGCGGCATCCTTGACGTCGGGCTCGCCCTCGAGACCGATAATCTCTTCACCTTCAGAAATGAGGCCCTGCATCGCCTCGCACGTCTCTTTCTCGGGCGTCTGCCCCAACAGCTCGAAGGCCTGCTCGAGCCGGATCTTTTGTTGCTCGGTCTCCTTCAGGTGGGACTCGAATGCTGTCTTGAGTTCTTGGTTGTGGGCCGCCTTCGCCATCTTGGGAAGCGCTTTTATCAATTGGAGTTCCGCGCTGTAAAGATCGCGAAGTTGCAAGGTCAGCACATTTTCCAGATTCTCCAACGCCAATCCGTTGCCGGTCATTTTTGAAATCCAGGACGTCATGGTAGGACTCTCCGCTTAAAAGTGTTCTGTGGACACGAGGGAGTCGGCATTGTCGGCTGCTATGGGGGACACAACGTTGCAAACGCCGCGCCCATTTGTCCCAAATGCCAGGACTGCTTCGAAGGGAAGGGACCGATTGCTGGCAGCTCGTTTGGTCTGGCATCGGCCTGGGCGCTGCGTCCACTTGCATGGATGCGTTCTCGGTTGCGTCCGGAGGCGACAAATGTGCCCGGCAATCCGTGGCCGATCGTGCCTTGAACGATCAAGATGCGCTCTGAGAAATCAACTCGGTTCGCTGCGCGCCACCGGCAGTCGATCTGTTGCGCGTCGCTGATCCAGCGGCCATGCCTCGCCGCGCGGGCGACGTTTCGCGCGGATTCCCGACAGGGTACGCACTTGCGCCGGTGGGCCGCCGTGCCTGGTGTTGCGCCGCGATAGATCGGAATACGAATTGCAGTTGCCGAGCCGAACAGCCTCGGCCGATTTCTATCGACACGCAGTCGAGACGGCCGGGGCTGCCAACCATATTTGACGAGGAGCCATCTCCCATGCGTCTTAGACGATTGATGAGTCTACCCGCCGCCGCACTCTGCGTCGCGTTGATTGCCCTACCCGCGTGGGCACAGAGCGACCAGCAGCAAGACGACGACAGCCAACAGCAGCAACGTGAGCAAGAACGAGAAAACGAGGCCAGCGACGAAGATGATGACGAAGATCGCGACGACGATCTTGACGATGATCGTGACGACCGCGACGACGAGCAGCAGCGCCGCCAGAGCGAAGAGCAACAGCAGCAGAACCGCCAGCGCCGCGAGGACGAGCAGTCGCGGCAGCGCGAGGATGCCCCGGCCGGGCTCGGCGTTTTCATCGGGGATGCGCGCAACGGCGGCGTCGTAGTCGAACGCGTCGTGTCGGGCAGCCCGGCCGACCAGGCCGGCATTCGCGAGGGGGACCGCATCTTGCGGGTCAACGGCATGTCGGTCAACTCCACCCAGGACCTCAGCAGGACGATCGCCCGGCAAGATCCGGGCAGCCGGATCGACTTAGACGTAGTTCGCAACGGTAACCGACGCACCTTGCAGGCGCAGCTCGCTAGCCGACGTCAAGCGCTACCGCAGCAGGCACGCTGGGAGCAACCGGACGAACGCTGGATGACTCGAGATGGCGACCGCCGCTGGGATGACCAAAGATACTCCGACGACCGGCGATACTCCGACGATCGACGGTACTCAGATGACCGGCGTTACGCCAACGACGGCCGTCGAGAACAGTACCGCGAATATCGCGACGACGGTGACCAGCGGCTGTCGCGGCTGGAGAATTTGGTCGAGCGACTCGGACAGCGCATCGATCGCTTGCAAGCGCGGCTCGACGGCCGCGGTGGAGCGACCGAGTACCGCACGCGCTCGCGAGAATACGACGGCTATCGCGGTGGTCGCTACCAGGACGACCGTCGGTAAGTACAGCCAGCACTTTCCGCCCCGGCCCGCACCGCGGGCCGGGAGATGCCGCCACAATCCGACTGCGGACCGCGGTCGGATTGTGGTATTTATCATCGAACAGAAGGGGCGGCACACCGTGCGCGGCGATACGTCGGTCGCGACTCTGCGAAACGGCCCCACTTGTTTCCTTTCATGCCTTCGTCGAGCGAAATGAACCAGCCAGCGATAAACCGTGTGGCTCTTGCGCGCCTCCGATGGCTGATACCACCACTCTGGGCTGGTCGATCTGCCGATTCTCAGGGAGGATCCCCCGTGTTTTATTCGAAAACCTCTGGGACCGCTTGTACGCGCGAGACCTCATCGTGTCGCAGGAAACGGGAAATTCACGACGCCTTCGCGTCCTGCTCGTCGACGACCTGCCGGCCGATACGAAGGTAATGGCCAAGTTGCTCGAGATGCACGGCTGCTGCGTACGCACCTGCAACGATCCATTCCAATGTGTGGAACTCGCCCGGCAGTTTGAGCCCCACCTGGTCCTGCTCGATATCATGATGCCCGGCAAGAGTGGCACAGAAGTCGCCAAAGATCTGCTCGCCACCGACTTACCACCATTCCTGCTTGTTGCCAGAACCGGGCTTTCGGATGCAAGCACCAAAGCGAAGTGCGCCGAGGCGGGTTTTAATCTCGTGGTCATCAAACCGCAAAGTTCCTCGGCCATCGCCGATCTGGTGCGTGTCGCCAAGCGATTCGCCTTTGCGGGCCAGTGAGATTGATTGGCTGCCCAGCAGAGCAGGCTGTTGCCCGGTTTAGAGTTCGAAACGAGCTAGCGATGCCTGGCAGGAGTAGTATAGCCAAGTCCAGAACGACGAGCTGACACAGGCTCGGTTTAAGGTCGTCTTTGAGGCTGGGTGGAAAGCCGGCAAACATCGATCCTAAAATCGAGCTGCGGACGAAAAGACGATGGCGATTGCCTCAGCTTCGGCTGGCTCGATGCCCGGGCGCTTTGCTGGTGGTCACGCCGGCAAAGTGAGAGAGCGATGGCGACGGCATTGGTCAGCTAGTTCGTCGAATACGCGGTTTGCAATCCTCGCCGCTCACTTTCGTGCTCTAGAAACCAGCGGTAGGTAGCCCGCAGCCCTTCGGCGAGGCTCGTCGATGGTCGCCATCCGAGCGCGGTGATGCGGCTGACGTCGAGCAGTTTTCGCGGGGTGCCGTCTGCTTTGGCGGCATCGAATCGGATCGCTCCTCGGAAGCCGACGACATCCGCGATTTGTTCGGCAAGATGGCGGATCGTGATTTCCTGACCGGTGCCCACATTGATGATTTCGGTCTCGGCGTAGTGCTGCATCAGAAACACGGCTGCGTCGGCGAGGTCGTCGACGAAAAGCAATTCTCGCAGGGGTGTGCCCGTGCCCCAGACAACAACTTCGTCGGCTTTGGCTCTGACGGCTTCGTGAAACCGCCCCATGAGGGCCGGCACAACGTGCGCGTACTCGGGATGAAAGTTGTCTCCAGGCCCGTAGAGGTTCGTCGGCATCAGCGCAATCGCATCGAAGTCATGTTGTTGAGCATAGGCTTGGCAGAGATGGATTCCCGCGATCTTGGCGACGGCGTAGGACTGATTCGTAGGCTCGAGCGGTCCCGATAGCAGGGACTCTTCGCGAAGCGGCTGCGGAGCGTGCTTGGGATAAATGCACGACGAACCGAGGAACTGCAGCTTGCGCACGCGGTGGCGATAGGCCGCGTCGATAACGTTCAGTTCGATCTGTAGATTTTTGCGGAGGAAGTCGGCCGGAAACGTCTCGTTCGCCAGAATGCCGCCTACCTTCGCAGCGGCGAGAAAGACGAAGTCTGGCCGAGTCTCCTCAAAGAACGCATCGACGGCGCGAGTATCCGTCAGATCGAGTCTTGTGCGATCGCGCACAATGAGGTTCTCATAGCCCAGCACGCGCAACCGCCGTACGATCGCCGAGCCGACCAAACCGCGATGCCCGGCGACGTAGATTCTGTCGCGCTGGCTCATCGTGCTATCATTCATGGCACACATCCACAAGGTATCCGGCTTCGAGTTGCATCTGGTCGCGTTCGGCCAGGCGAAGATCGGCCTCGGTCATTTCGCGCACCAGCTCGTCGAATGAAATCTTCGGCTTCCAACCCAGGCAGCGTGCGGCTTTCGTCGGGTCGCCCAGCAGCGTGTCGACTTCCGCCGGACGGAAGTAGCGCGGATCGACGGCCACTACGCATTTGCCCGTCTCCACATCGTATGCTTTTTCGTCGACGCCCGAGTTTTCCCAGCGAAGCTCCATCCCGAGAATCGCCGCGCTGCGTTGGACGAACTCGCGCACGGAATGCTGTTGGCCGGTGGCAATCACGTAGTCCTCAGGTTCATCCTGCTGGAGCATCAGCCACTGCATCTCGACATAGTCGCGGGCATGTCCCCAATCGCGTAGCGCATCGAGATTGCCCAGGTACAAGCAGTCCTGCAATCCCAGTCGAATACGAGCCAATGAGCGCGTGATCTTTCGCGTGACGAACGTCTCTCCGCGGACGGGTGACTCGTGATTGAACAGGACGCCGTTGCAGGCGAACATGCCGTACGCCTCGCGGTAGGTCACAGCGATCCAGTAGCCGTAAAGCTTCGCAGCCGCGTACGGCGAGCGAGGATAGAACGGCGTAGTCTCGCGCTGGGGCACTTCGCATACGCGGCCGAACAGTTCGGATGTCGATGCCTGGTAAAATCGCGTCTTGCGCTCAAGTCGCAGGATGCGGATGGCCTCGAGCACGCGCAACACACCAATGCCGTTGCAGTCGGCCGTATATTCCGGTGTCTCAAACGACACGGCCACGTGACTCTGCGCTCCGAGGTTGTAGATCTCGTCGGGCTGCACTTCCTGAATGACCCGAATGACGTTGGTCGAATCGGTCAGGTCGCCATAGTGCAGGACAAAGCGCCGGCCCGCTACGTGTGGATCTTGGTACAGATGCTCGATGCGGTCCGTATTGAAGCAAGAGCTGCGGCGCTTAATGCCGTGGACCTCATAGCCCTTGTCGAGCAGGAGCTCCGCCAGGTAGGCACCGTCTTGTCCCGTGACACCGATGATCAGAGCGCGCTTCATGTCACTCGTTGCTCCAGTTGCTTGTCATAAGGTAAAGAGCGGACTCGCTTGCGAGTGAGTTCGACTACGAGTTTCGCAAGAAACTTGGTGTTGGTGACGAGATACCGCTTCCACAAACGGCGAGGCTCTTGGCCTAAGCGGTACAGCCATTCGAGGCCGGAGCGCTGCATCCAGACGGGCGCGGCGGGCTTCGTGCCAGCGTGAAAATCGAAAGCTGCGCCGACGCAGATCTGCACGGGGCGGATCGTATCGGCGTGGGCCGCGGCAAAAATATCCTGCTTGGGGCATCCAAGGCCGATGAACATCAAGCTCGCGCCGCTCGCGTTGATGCGCTCAATCAGCGCTTCGTCTTCGTCCGCGGTGAGCGGACGAAACGGGGGCGATTCGGCCCTGGCGATGCGCATCGCGGGAAATGCGTTCTGCAGGCTCCCGACGAGCCGAGCGAGTGTCGATGGCGTGCCTCCGTACAGATAGATGGAAAGGTTCTCGGCGGCGGCCCGCTGGCAAAGGTTCCACATCAGGTCCGCACCGCGGACGTTGCTTTTCAGCCGCGCGTCGTGCAGCCAGTTCAGGGCCCAGCGAACCGGCTGGCCGTCGGGCACGATCATCGCAAAGCGATTAACCCACCCGGCCAGCTCTGCAGTGGTGGCCGCTTCGATCAGAGCATGCACGGAGAACGCCGAAACGATGGCCGGCTCGCCCTGGTGGGCGGAAGCGAGGATCGCGTCGCAGGCTTCACTGCATGTGACCGCGCTGATCTCGACGCCGAATAGGTCGCGCTTCACGGGCCAGTGGGGTCTGCAGGCAGAGGCTGTCGACATGAGCATGCTCCAATAGCTACGCAGTGTGGCCGGCAAAGGCAGGTCGGGAATCGCTGTGCCGGTCCGCCTCGGCACGTCCGTCAGCATCGACGGGCTTTTCGATCACATAAGTCAGATTCACGTGGTCTGCAGAAAGCTTGCCGAGCGACAGCAGATTCAGCGTGCGGATGCCCGATCGCGCTACCAGGGAAGGTAGCCCCGGCCGGGCAACAGCGTAGTTCCAGCCGACCTCCTCGCGAATGATCATCCCGCGGGAATCCGCCCACCGTCGAATGCCTTCGCGGCACACGAGCGGCTCGTATACCGTGGGGAACGGATCGTAACCTGGCTTGCCGGCGTTCTTGTACCCGGAGATGTGCCGCTTGTACTGCACGTGCGCCCAGAACGGCGTGACACGCGACAGCATGCCGTAGACGGACTGCGGATCAGGAATCCGGAGGATCAGGATGCCACCGGGAGCAAGCCAGCGATGCAGGTTGTCAAGCACTCGCTCGACTTCCGTCACGTGCTCGAGAACGAACGAGTTGTAAACGACGTCAAACTGGCCTGCTTCGAGCGACACGGTTCGCAGGTCGCCGTGAACCGACCGATGCAAGTCGCCGTGCTCTTGATTGCGAGCTGCAAGCGCGTCTTGGTTCAAATCAACGCCCGTCAGGTGATAGCGGATGCCGGGCAAATTCAGTTGCCACGAGTTTCCGCAGCCAGCTTCGAGGATCGCAATCTCCTGGCGCTCGGCCGCCACTGCCCGGATATGACGCACTAACATTCGCGCTTCAGCTTTGGGCCCGTCGCAAAGACGCAGGAACTTGCCTTGACCGGCGGAGCGAGAAGTCGAGTCCGATGTCGAGCGGTGTGCCCGTGGATCCTCCTGGGACCTCTCACGATTTCGCGAGATCGCATCTTCATAGATGTCGAACAGCCGCCGGTAGTAGTCGTTTTCGTTGTATTCCCGCAGGGCTTTCTCGCGTCCGGCGGCACCCATTTCCTGGCAAAGCTCCGGCCGATCCCATAGCGCCCGGATGTGGCTTGTGAGTTCATCGACGTTGCCGGTTTCAAACAGTCGGCCGGTCGCGCCATCGTCGACGAACTCCGGCAGCCCTCCCACGCGTGACGCCACAACCGGCAACGAGCGACTCATGGCCTCGGACACGACGAGTGGGCAACCCTCGAACCACCGGCTCGGCACGACGAGAAAGCGGGCCCGGTCGTAGAATGTGCCCATGTCGTCGAAGTTGACGCGCCCCAAGAAGGTCACATTCGGCGGAGCGGCGGCGCGCAGTTTGTCCAGCATCGGCCCGTCGCCGGCCAGCCGCACCGGCACGTCGGGCAGTCTTGCAGCGGCCTCTAACAGCACCTCGATTCCTTTCTCGGGCGCCATGCGTCCCGAGAAGGCGACATAGTCCCCGGCGTCGCGGTCGACGACGTGTCGTGGAGCGTCGACCATGTTCGGCAGTGCCACGACCTGGTCCTCGTCGTAACCTTCCTCGAGCAACCTTCGCCGGGCGAACTCGCTAAGAACGATGTGCGTCGTGACGTCGTCGCGAAACAGTCGCAGTTTTCGTGCCGCGGCGCTACGCATCGCATAGGCAATGCTTTCGGCGCGGTTCTGGCGGCAGTTCTGCACCGCGCACCAGTACTCGCGCCCGCCGCGGCACTTTTCGCAGATGCGGCCCTGGTATAAGTGATTCACATTTGGGCACGTGAGCATGTAGTTGTGACTGGTCATCACGACGGGCACGCCCGCCTGCCGGCATGCTACGAGCACCGATGGCGAAATGAGCGGGTAGAGGTTGTGTACGTGTACGATGTCCGGCCGGTCGGCCGCGAGGATTCGCGCCATTTCACGCCGGGCGCTCCAGTTGTAGATGCCGGACGCAAAGGCTCTTAGTTTGCCCCGAAAGTTGCTGTCGAGCCCTTTACTCGTGCGCATGAGCAGGCTCGTCGAGTGTCCGCGCCGCTTCATGAGAGCATCGATCAAGGCAACGACGGTCGCCTCGCCGCCGCAGTTAGAGCGATAGTCGTTGTAGACTTGGAGCAACTTCACGTGGTGGCCTCCATAGGTGTGTTTTGCTGCCCGACTTCGCGGCCGTGCCGGAAGTGCAGCGCCTCGAAATACCGTGTCTGCGGGAACAGCCGCGGGGCGAGCAGTGCCAGCGTCCGGCGGGCATACCCTTCCGCCCTCCAGAGCCGCACGCGCTGTCCCAACATTTCGGCAGGGTTCCGCGTAAGCCAGCTCCAGGCAAGTTGCGGGGTGACAATTGCCAGGGCATGTCCGAGACGGGCGGCGCACAAAGTGACCAGCACGGCGGCGCCGCGATGTTCGTAATCCAACCCTGCAAAGGCACTGCACCCCTGTATAGCGTCCCAGCGAAAGTACTCGGTCGTCAGCCGGTTGGGCGCCACGCGATGCCGCACGATTGCCAGCGGCGTGTAACACAACTCGATGCCGGCCGAGCGTGCACGCAGAAAGAAGTCGCTATCGGACCCGCCCGAACGGAAGGAAGTATCGAACGCGCCCAATTCATCGAAGACGCGGCGCGCGACCAGGGCATTGTTGGTGCCGGGCAGCCGACTGGGATCATAGGGGCAAGTCTTCTCGTAGTACTTGATCTCGCGCAGCGATGTCCTGCGGACAAACTGGTTCAGCCGGCCGAGTACTTCCTCGGGCAAATCGAGATGCATCGCCCCGCCCACGATCTGTGCACCGGTCTCGTCCGCGGCTCGATACAATTCGAGAAGCCAGTTGGCGTCGGCGACCTCATCATCGTCGAAGAAGGCAAACCAGTCTCCAGCGGCATGACGGAGTCCGCAGTTTCGCGCCGGAGCGGGTCCGGGGTCATCTTCGTAGCAGTAGCGCACCGTCACGCTTGAGCGACGGCCGGCTTCCTCAACGATCTCGCGCGTCGAGTCGTTCGACGCATTGTCGATCACGACGAGTTCGTACTCGAACTGGCCGCAGGTCTCTTGAGAAAGCAAACTATCTAGCGCATCGGACAGCATTGCACAGCGGCTGTACGTCGGGAGAATGATGCTGATCAGCGGTTTGTGCATAGTGGTACTCTCCTTGCCAATCAGGTCGCCTCAGGCTGCAAGCTCTTGTTCGCTGTAGGCTAGTTGCTCGACCGTGTCGCCGTCGACAAACAGCCGATGCCACACCTCAAGAACCAATAGCCGCCAGATCGTCTTGTGATGGTCGGCCTCGGCGTGCTCGTGCTTTTCCAATAGGTGACTAATGCGGTCCGGCTCAAACAGACGACGATCACAACAGCGCTCGGAAAGCAGCACCCCACGGACATAGTCTTTCAGGGCGCCCCGAAACAACTCGGCAAGCGGCGTGGGAAAACCCAGTTTGCGTCGATACACGATGTGCCTGGGCAGGTACGGTTCGACTGCCTTCTTCAGCAAGTACTTGTCCTCGCCCGACCGAAGGCGGTATTTGACTGGCAGTCGTCCCGCAAACTCCAGGAAGCGATGATCGAGGAACGGCACTCGCAATTCGATCGAAGCGGCCATACTCATGCGGTCGGCCTTGATCAATAGGTCGTCAACAAGCCACGACTTGACATCGAGATATTGCATCCGCCGCTGGATGTTCGAGCCGGCTGTGGTCTCGTAGTAGGACTCCACGAGTTTCTCGACCCCCGCGCCATCGGTCTCGCTGCGGAGCCGGTCGCTGTAAAGTTCGCGCACTTCACTCATCTCGCAGAGGGCGACGCCCAGGTACCGACGCTCGAGGGCCAACTGACTGAGCGTGACAAGCTTTCGCCACTTCGGTCCGCAGCGCGCTAGCAGAGCGTCAAGTCCACAGCGGATCGGTTGCGGAACGTTGCGATAGCGTTCCAGCCAGGACATGTAGCGGTAGACTGGATAGCCCCCAAAGACTTCGTCGGAACCCTCACCTGAAAGGGCGACATCCACTTCCTGCTTGGCCATCTCGGCGACCGCGTGGAGGGCGATGCCCGCAGCCTCTTGCACCGGCTCGTCCATGTGCCACACGTAGCGCGGAATCGCACTCCGAAAGCTCTCGGGCGTCACCCGACATTCATGGTGCTCTGTCTTGAACGTCGCGGCGACTTCTCGGGCGTAGTGCCCCTCGTCATACTCAGCACCAAAGTCCCAGTTCACCGCGAACGTCTTGATTTGGGAAACGCCCTGGCGCCGCATGGCAGCCACGACTGCGCTGGAGTCAACGCCGCCGCTCAGGAAAACGCCGAGCGGCACATCGCTCCGCAATTGCAGTCGCACAGCGTCGGTCAAGAGCGATTGCGTCTCGTTTACGTAAGCTGCTTCGCCGGCATCGGGCTCGCTGGTGAATTCGAGGTCCCAGTAAGTGCGCTTCAGAACAGAGCCGCCGCGCACTTCCAGGAACTGCCCGGGCGGCAGGCGGCAGATGCCGTCGAAAAAAGTTTCCTCACCAGGGCAGTAGCCAACGCCCATGTAGCCGTCGAGAAGGCGATAGTTCGCCGCTGCTGCGACCTCTGGGAGTCTCAAGAGACTCTTGATTTCTGAGGCGAAGGCAATACCGTCAGGAGTGTGGGCGTAGTACAGCGGTTTGACGCCCAACCGGTCGCGCACCAGGGTGAGCGTTCGCGTGGCCCGATGCCATACGGCGAATGCATACATGCCGTTGAAGCGCTGCAACGCAGTCGGGCCCCAACGGCGGAACGCCGCCAGCACGACTTCGGTGTCAGAAGTGGTATGAAAGCGGCAACCAGCGGCTGCCAGCTCTCGCTTCAGCTCGAGGTAGTTGTAGACTTCGCCGTTGTAGCTGATCATCCACTGCTCGTCGTCCGACTGCATCGGTTGGAGCGAGCGCTGGTCGACGTCGATGATCGAAAGTCGCCGGTGGCCCATGCCGAAATCGGCGTCGGTTTCGAGGCCCTGACCATCGGGACCACGATAGGCCACCGCATCACACATCGCCCGGATCTCGGCCGCTTCGGCGGGCCGCCCAGAACGGAATCGATAGACGCCTGCAATGCCGCACATGATCAGGTAGCACCTCTTGCAGTACGCGGCGGGGTAAGCACCTGCTGGAGCCGCGACGCATAAACCGGCTTCACTGCGGTGACACGGTCTTGTGCGGGCGACACACCCGCAGTGCGGCGGAACGCCGCATGTGCAAGACCCCACATGATCACGAAGGACACAAAGTTGGTCGGCGTCAGGAATGCCGATTCCAGCAATGCATTGAGGGCTCGGCAGAGCAGCAGCACGAAGAACACGCCGACGGCCGCGTCTCCGGTCGATCGATAGCTGCGGGCCGTCGCGACAATGCCTACTCCGATTGCGGCCGAGAACAACAGCGCGCCCACGAGACCCAGGTCGAGCATCGTGTCCAGGTATGCCGAATGCCCGTCGGTGACGGTCCATTCGAGTGACTGCGAGAAGTCGCCGATCCTTTCCGGGCTCCAGTACGTTCGATAGCCATGCCCCAGCACCGGTCGGTCGATCACGTGCGGCACCAACTCGCTCCAGAAAGGCAGGCGTCCGGAGAGGGATTGTGACTCCTCTTGTCGGCCCAGCAAGGCGAGGTTCGTTGCCTGTTGGTCGACATCCCCACCGAGCAGCGTTCCGACAAACGCCAGGGTGCAAATCACGGCGAGGAGCCCGACTGCGGCGAACACGCGCCTCTCCCATGTCGCTCCGAACCAGCCGTATACAAGCAGCGCTGCCAGAAGTGCCGCGCAGACGGAGCGCGACTTTGTCAAGAGCAAGAGCGCCGCGGCGACAAGGCAGATTCCCCATAGGATGGCTCCGCCGCGCCGCGCTCGGGTGGCAAGGTACCCGGCCGCCAGCGCCATGGCGGCACAGTAGGGCGCTTGGACGTTAGGATGCAGATTTCCGGCAAAGCGGTATTCCGGCGTCCACGGTCGAAACGTACCCAGCTCCAACTCGGTGCGGACGCTGTTGGCCACGAGCAGCGACGTCACAGCCAGCACGATTACCCATAGTTCGTGGAGCGAAAACTGACGGGCCAGACCGAAGGCCCCGAGCGCGCATAGCAAGAGAACGACAACATGCCGTATCGTGACCGGCAAGTCGACGGACCAGGCAATGCTGAGGGTGCACCACGCCACGTAGCCCACCAGCAGCCAAGCCAGTGGCGAACGCAGCTCGAGCCTATTGCCTTCCAGGCGAACGAGTAGCCAGATGCCAAACACCCCCAGCGCAGGAATCGCGATCCGCCGCGCGGGGTCTCCGTCGGCCGCGCGAGTCACCATCTCGTCGCCCGTTAGCCGAAACGCTTCAAGGCTCGATACCGCAGTATTCCGGTGCTCCATGCAGTAGAAGGCCGGTACTAGCACCACGACCGCCAGCCAGACGATCGCGGTGCTTCGTCTGGAGGAGGTCTCGATTGTGGGATTGATCGAGTGCATGCGTCACAAGGGATTGATGCCGACGGTAAACTCAACGAGACAGGCACGCAGCGTGGCGTGCCGCGCAAGCGTGCCCACGAATCTTCCGCCGAGATCGCCAAGAGCTGCCCCAAGCACGCCGAGTGCTGGTAGCAGACTTAGCACAAGGACCAGAGTGACCACCAGCGTGACCGCGTCAGCTAACAGGTTCGCGTCCGGCCGGTCGATGGCCCACAGACCAATGCCCGCGGTGAGTCCGAGACTCTGTACGAACATGCTCATCGAAAGCACGCCGGTTGTAGTCCCATAGCCGACGTAGGCGTCGCCGAACGCAAGCACAAGCAGAAAGTCTCCGGTCGCCAGCACGGTGACGGCGAACGTGCCAATCACAGCGGCATAGACGATTTCCGCGGTTCGCAAGACCTTGCGGAGCTTCGTGACGCCTCCCTGAGCGAATGCCACGCTCGCCCGGGGAATAAGGAACGTTGACAGACCCGTCATGAACATACTGGCCACGCCGACGATGCTCATGCACGCCGCCAACACGCCGGCCTCGGCACTGCCCCGCAGTGTCATAACGAGCCAGGGCGTGATGTACAACGCAGTGAAGCTGAGGACGTGACTCGCCAGCGCCCAGCGGGCGAAACCCCAGTTGCGCCACCAATCGCGGATGACGACCGGGCGGACAATGCAGAACCGCCGCCATTCGACAAGGAACCATCCGCAGCAGGCCACGGCGCAGGCAGCTCCCAGAACGGCGTACGCGATGCCAACCGTGAGCCGCCCCGATAGTGCCAGCGCGAGCAGCCCGCCGATCTGGACGGTGGCGACCACGACGTCGATCGCAATGGCCGTCGAAATTCGGAGATGGGCGATGCTCATTCGCCGGATGAACTCGCGAAGTTGCAGAATCGGTAATACTGCAAGGAGCACCCAAACGGCGGACGCAAGTGTCGAAGAGCTGCCGCTGAGAGCCAGACATCCGAGCAAACCAACGAGCACAAGCGTGGCAACGATCGACAGTCCGAAAGAGTGGACCAGCGCGCTACCAGCGAAGAGCTCCCTGCGCTCGGGGCGGCACTGCTGGCAGTAGATGACGTAGGGCGCTGAAATCAAGTGTTCTTGAACGCCCCGCGCAATGTAAACAATGGTCAGCGCCAGGTAGAACACGCCGAGATCGGATTGCGAGCACGCCCGGCCGACAACTACGGCGGTCAGAAAACTTGCTCCGCTGACAATGGCCTGATCGAAGAGCGACAGAGCGCCGTTTCGCGCATCGGGATTGGAGAGAATCCGTCCCAACCTCTTCAGCCAGCGATTCCGCCGGCTGCAAGGCTGGGCCGAGTGTGTGTCGCTGGCCACGTCCGTATCGTGCCCCCGGGGAACGTCCCGAGCATCTCGCTCACTCTCGACCACGTCGCCGCCTGCGGCGGAGTGATTCATCAGCGGTCGGCTTCTGATATCGGTGCGAAGTCGCAACAATTCGTTCCTTGGGAGGGGTCGGGTATCTCTAGTACACGCCGTCGCGGCGCATGATGGCTGGAATTGTCATCGCGATCAGTTTCAGATCGTGCCAGAATGAGTACGAACTGCTGTATCGCAAGTCCATCCGCATCCAATCGTCAAAGGCCGGCTTGGGCCCCGTCTGGATCTGCCAGATGCACGTCAGGCCGGGAGTCACGTCGAGACGTCGCCGCTGCCATTGCGCGCACTCGCGGGCCTCTTTGCTACACATCGGCCGTGGGCCCACGAGCGTCATGTCGCCCCGCAGCACGTTGAACAACTGCGGCAGCTCGTCCAGGCAAGTGCGGCGAAGAAATCGACCGAAGGGCGTCACGCGCGGGTCGTTCTTGAGCTTAAAGGCCGGCCCATCCTGCTCGCTGAGCGAACGCAATTGTGCTTTCATCGCGTCGGCGTCGACGATCATCGTGCGAAACTTGTAGATGTGGAAGCGGCGACCCGCCTGGCCGTCCCGCTGTTGAGCATAGATCAGCGGCCCGCGCGAAGTGGCTTTGACGGCAAGGCCGATCAGCAGCAGCAGCGGACTTAGGACGATAAGGGCCGCGGAGGCAGAAAGAATGTCCAGTGCTCGTTTCCAAGCCGGCAACGGCCGGACGAACAAACTCTGCATCGGTGCTATGCAATCACGCGGCGGGCTCTTGCCGTTTGCGCTCGCGATCTCGCCATGCGTTCCGCTAAAGTTGTGCTTGTGCG
The DNA here is from genome assembly GCA_003389325.1 of Planctomycetota bacterium. Taxonomy (GTDB): domain Bacteria; phylum Planctomycetota; class Planctomycetia; order Pirellulales; family PALSA-1355; genus LB-PLM-3. Next base: position 16,607 of record QQVE01000036.1, on the reverse strand, counting down.
GACTCCTGTCCGAGTCTGAAACGTCCAGTTCGTCAATGTCGTTCATGCGGTCCTGGCGTTCGCCCGGGTTCGGGTAGGCAAACACCTCCACCTCGAAACGCCGCATATCGCGTGACAACAGACGGCTAACGTCGTCAGCCACCTTCCATGCCCCCGCGGGCGGCGTCTCCGGCAGGAGTATGGCAAGCCGCTGCAGGTCCAGCAGTCCGACATCATCTGTAGCACGTAGCCGGTCGCGCAATACTCTCGCAGCTTGATGCAGTTCGCCGCTTTGCCATGGTGACGGAAGAGCCAGGGTTACCAACGCAAAGCTCGAACGACTGCGGTCACTTCGCAACCGCTCGCGAGTGATCATCTTTTTCAGGTACCCGTTCGAGCAAAGATATCCCGCATCGGCAGCAGGCTCCTCGAACGGGGGCAACGTGGGTGTCGGTTGCAAACGTCGAAACATGGGCAAGGCCTCGGAAGTACGAAAAGCTAGAGCCGGGAGTCGAGCCAGCGGGGCAGGTCGGGAGAGCATCTGTTGAAGATGACGCCGAGCACACGCGCGCCGGCGAGTGCGAGGCGTTGCATGCCGCGGGTGGCCGACAGGCTTGCTGTTCGCCGTGCCTCGACAACCATCAGGAGCCAGTCGAGGATCCCGGCGATTGCCAGGCAGGCCGAAGATTCGACTGGCGGCAGATCGACAACGATGAATCCGAATTCGCCGTCAAGATCGCGAATGAGCTCCTCGATGCTGCCCCCGGAGTACGGTGGGCGACCTGTGGTTGGGCCGAGCGAAAGGCGCGAGAGATTCGGCACGGTTGTGGCGGCGATCTCTGGCTGCGCGGAGGACTGTTTGTTTGTTTCTCCCGGCGCAAGCTCGTCGTCACCAACGCGTGTCTTCACTTTCGACAGCAAGGACGAGCCGCTGAGGTCGATCAAGAGCACCGGGCGATCCGATTGCTGCGCAGCGGCCGCCGCGAGGCTAGCCGCCACGGTGCTCACGCCAGCCCCAGCGGCAGGACTCGTCACGCCGACCGTTCTGGCGGTGCCGCCGGCCGCAGGCCCCGATGTCTGAATCCAGTGAGCAAGTCCGTAGTACTGTTCGGCGACGAAGTCTTCGCCAACCACCGGCGCACGCTTCGCCGAACCTCGGATGGAAGTAATCATCCAGGCCCCTCCTAACTCTGAATCAGATCGTTTTGGGCACGCTGCGGGACGGAGAACAAAACCGGGACGCCAAGCTGCGCCTCGGTCTGCTCGGGCGACTTCAGGGACGGATCGAAATGTTCGAATCCCAGCGCTACGAGCACGGACAATAGCGTCGCCAACACCAGCGCGAGTCCGAGCGCCCGCCTGACGTTGGCCAGCGACGGCTTGCTGATATAGGAGGGGGGTTGTACGACATTGACGTTTGAAATGTGCTGTGACTCCAGCGCGGCGTTGATCCGGGCCTGCTCGCGATGACCGGAGTAGCGACGGTAGCTGTCCTCGAGCAGCTCGGCTTTTCGAGAAAGCTGGCTGAGTCGCAGCCCCTCCTCGTTGATTTCGCGAACCCTGGATTGCACGGCCTCGAATTGGTCGTGCAACAGCTTCGATTCGGCGTGGGCCGCGGCCGCGTCGGCTTCCGCGGTAGCCAGTTCGATCTGCAAGGACTGGCGCACGGCGCTGAGCTTGTGGGTCGGCTGCTTGCGACTCGGCTCCTGCGATTCCAGGATCTGCCGCATTTCCTTCACGTGTCGCCGGGCGGCAACGACGGCTGGATGCGACTCGGTGAAGCGCGAACGGAGTTCCTTTTCGATGATTTGTACCTTGTAGAACTCATTCTGCATGTCGTCCGCCGCATTGCTCGGCACGATGGATTCCTCGGCCAGCTCGCGCTCGGGAAGCTCCTGGAGGGTGCTCTTGAACTTCGCGATCCGACTTTCGGCCGAGGCCAGCTCGCGCGCATTTTCCAGGATGGCCAGTTCGATGACGCTTGCTTGCTGCTCGACGTTGGCCAGTTCCCCCTCGACCGATGCGAGTCCGCCCGCGTCCTTCGCGTCGCGAATCTCCTGGTCAACGCGCGAGAGCCGTTCGCCTAACAACTCCGACTGTTTGGCGAAGAAGTCGTGCGAACCGCTCGTGCGGTTCGCGGAAGTGTGTCGGGCGATATACGCGGTGAGAAACTCCTCAAGAATCCGCTGCGCGTGCTCGGGCGAGCGCGCCTTGCAGGTAAGGTGGACCACGCTCGACTTACGTGGGGAATCGACTTCGATCATGGCGTCCAGGCGGTCGATGGCGCGATCAGTGGCGCTAACGTCACCCGAGATCCACGTGCGCACCGCCGCCAGCGGTCCGGGAGAGCCCTCACCGCTCGCATTCTGCTTGTCGGACTTGTCGGATCCGGACAGGATATACTGCGTCCCAAGGCGTGCGACCACGTCTTCGAGCAGCACGCGGCTTCGCAGAATCTCCATCTCCGAGTTGATCTCGCTCTCGCGCGTTTCGTGCACGTTGACGACCTCGTTCATGGTCGCCGTGGGATCAAGATCAACGCTCTCTTTGCCAAGCCGCAGGAAGATCTGAGACTCGGACCGATAGCTTCGCGGCAGCAGCAACACCGCTGAGACGAGCAGACCGAAAACCAGGAAGAAGACTACCGCCATTTTGCGGCGATGGCGGTAGAAGACGCGAAGCAGGTTTCGCAGTGGGGGCGTCGAAGGAGGGGAAGTGGCCGGCGGAGGCGACGATGGCTGGTTCGAATTGTGCGTAATCATGGCAGGCACCTCGTTTCGTCGCCCTGGCTTGCGATTCCAACCGCTCTCGCGTTTCGACGCGTCGAACTTTCGGGCGATTGTGACGTTGCGTGTGCGCGCAATCTACGGACAGCTGCCGCGCAGTGTGGATGCAGACCGGGCGCAGCTATTCAGACAACGGAGATGCGGGGCAGATGATCTAGGTGAGCGGCCGCGGCCGCTCGAGTCCGCCCGAGCGCAGCCAGGAACGCTTGATGAGCGTCCAATAGTCTGTTGCCAGCCGCCGCGTCACGTACGCGTAGGAAAGCCAGCCGTAGCCGCCATCTCCCCATTCATGTCCCCACGAATTGCGGACGAGGAGCGCTCCGCGGTCAGAGCCGAGGTGCACGTGGTCGTGGTAGCCGACAGCCACCACTGCTTGCCCGCCGACTACCGAATCGCGTTTCTTCGGAAACCAGATTTCTCCATCGTCGGCAAGCGAACGGTGCAGCGAGAAGCCGAACGTGACCGGAAAACCAGCGGCAAGAAAAGACCGCACCCGCCCCAGAACGACATCTCCGGACGCCTGACCGTCATCTAGCCGTAGATAGCGCAGCGCTCGGAAACTGCGCTGAAAAGAGTAGGCGAACGCGTCGGGGTGGCCTTCAACTGCAGCGTCGTCGTAGGGATAGTATTCCTCGGATGGGGCGCCACAGCGGCGAATCACCTTTAGCACCGTACGCAGCGCGAGTCCGCACTCCCTGCGGCCTGCGGCGTATCTGCGAGCGTTATACTCAACGAACGGACGCGACAACGCGAGCTCGCGCCCCGAAGTACATCGCTCGAGCATTTCGACTAGCGCGAGGCAGGCGTGCGTACTACTCGTTGTCCGTCCCGCTTCTCGCTCGACCGGCGGACAGCGATCGCGCCAATCAATCTTCGTCGGCAGGGGCGGCTCCCCGGCAGTTGCCGACGGCAGCTTCGCTAGCAACGAGGCCGTTCGCCGGTGCCTGGGCGAGAAATCGCGGTGGTCTGCCAAGTCGGGGGTCCAACTGTAGCAGCTTTGATTCGGACCACCCGATTTTCCTGTGACGCTCCTTGGCCGGTTGCGCACAACGGGTCCTCCAATGCCGTCTCTAATGAAACCTACGGCGGATGAGACGCAAAGTCGCGACTCAGTCTAATGCCAATCAGAGATGCAATAGAGAGGAAGTGTGCGGGCAGCGTGGCGCCACGCGAGGACGGAGAACAGTGGCTAATCTCCGATACCGTCGGAGTAGCCGTTCCGATGTAGTGGGCAGTATTCCCAGAGCACGCCCTGGCCACTACCATCTCCTACGAACCGCAGGATCGGCTGCCTACGGTTCCGATTGAGTGACTTGATCACTTGCTGCAAACGCCGCTTGGGCGACTGATCCAAGCGCGGGGGCAAGGGATCGTCGATGCGCGGCGGCCATGATTCCTCCTCGAAAGCAGCGAGTATTGCCTCCTGACTCGTTGCCGGAACTCGAAACCGCTTTACCACAACAGTTCCCATGAGAAGTTCTTGACGGTCGCGATCCCAACGAGGACGGATGCAATGAGCATCGGCCGAGGAGCGTGGCTCATTCGAAATCACCGGAGATTCCTCGACCCACTGCCTGCGCCCTCCGGCCAATACCGCACTGCCGGCCGCCTGTCCCTTAGGAGTCAGCACAAAACAGCTTTGCGGGCAGAATGTTAGGCGACCCGGCTGATCGAAACTGCGTCTGGTGTCGAGCGGTGCGGTCGTCTCGAGTGCGTACTCGATGAATCCCGCTGCCACCAACCACCGCAGATCGTTATTTGACAGGTCTAAGCGTCGCAGCGTCTCCAACTCGATGGCGAAATCCCAAATATTAGCGTCCAAATTCTCAGCATATTCGGCCGATTTCACGAATTCGTCGAACGCAGCACGAAGTCTCATTGAGCAACGGAGGGTCGACTCATCAATCTCGAGAGCAACAGAATTTGCACGAGGAGAATGATCCATTCTTGGCTTACCTCCAAGACGGTTCTCATGACGAGCGCCGGGTTATCCATTCATCCATCCGGGGGGAATCATGTTTGCTGATGCAGTGGTGTGGAATTTGTCATAGGTTCAAATCAGTAGTGACGATCCACGATCGGAGCGAGCTAAATCCTAGTCGTGGGTTCGCCACCGCGTGCAATCGCCATGCCTCGAACGGCGACCGTTGGAAATCTCCTCGACCATCTGGGTGCTAATCCATTGGTTCTTGTCGAGTTGCTGCGAGCGACGTTTTCCGCAAATCGCTGTACTTCGCCCAGTTGTTCTTGTGATCTGGCAGCGCAGGCGGCGCAAGCCGGGACCACGCTGACCTGTTCGCGTCCGACCCGATTGGCGTAACACCATCCAGTTGAGTCCTCAATTTCGCCATTGCAGTGGGGGATGCGACCCCTTGTTGCATCGCAACTGCCCCTTGAGTGCCCGCCGAAATCTGGCATGTTCAACACTGTCGCCAACTTGGCGGAACAACGGAGCACTTGTTCGGTATGTCCGACTTTTTGGCTAGTCACACTCCGGGGGAGGCGGACCGGTACGCCCGAATTCTGTCGAACCTGACGCGCACTGAACCCACGAAGATCAGCACTCGACATGGTGTCTGGGGTTCGGTGGCCGTCGTTGAGAACCAGTATCCGGGCTATCGCGTCTATGAAGACCACCGATCGATCGCAGTCGTGGTCGGCGGACCGCTCTTACGCGCGCCGGCGGGCAAGGACTGTCTCGTTTCCTGCCCGAGTCGGCACACAGCCACGGTCCTGCGACACATCTTCGAGAATCCTGCTGGCGATTGGCACCACGACCTACTCGGCCCGTTCTGTTTTCTGCACATCGACAAGCCGTCGGGCCGCTTCACGGTTGTGACGGACAACCTGTCGTTCATCCCAGTGTACGAGGCGGAGTCAGCGGTCGACAAAACCCAGGTACTGTCAACCCATTCAGATGCAGCAGCTTTGGCGGCTTGTCGCAGCCGGCCACCGGATTTCGATCCTGTCTCGGTCGCAGACTTTATCCTGCACCAAAAGGTGACCTATCCGCACACTTTGTATCGCGCCGTGCGGGAACTCGCCCCGGCAACCGTGCACACAATCGCACCGGGCCAGCACACCGAGGCAATCTACTGGCGTCCCCAAGGTCGTTATCGTCCGTTTCAAAAGCTTGATGACGCGGCGGCAGCGGCCCGAGAAGCGCTTGAGGACCTACTTCAACGTGCGGCCAACGAGCATGGCCGGCTGACGTTCTTTCTGAGTGCTGGCGAGGATTCGCGAACGCTGGCGAGTATGGCGCCGAGCGACGTGGACCTGCATTGCATCACAATTGCTCCCAGCAAGAATCGGGAAGCCCGCATTGCGGAGAGGGTTGCGCGACGACTCAAAGCGAGCTGGGAATTTGTTGAGCAGCCGCCGGACAACTATCTGCACGACCTCGGGCACCGCTCGCTTCTCTCCGGATCGGGCGGTTTATCGATTCACGCCCACATGTTCGGTATCGCTCAGCACAGTTCACTGCCGGAGCAGCCCGTTGTGATCGGAGGGTTCGGCTCCGATGCGTTTCTCAAAGGGCACTTCTACAAGTTGAAAAGAGTGCGTCCCGGCCTCGGTTACGAGCGGTTTGTCGAGAATCGGGAAAACTCGGACGTCGGGCGTGCGCTGCCGATCGAAGATGATATCTATGAAGAAGTGGCTGCGCGGCGCTTGCGACACGAAGCACGGCTGCGCGAGTTCCGCGACTCGGCGGTCAATGAATGGATGGTTTGTTGGCCAATGTCACAGGACCACGAAATCGTCAACTTCTGGTCGAATCGCCGTCTTTTTTCCTCTCTCGAAGCGTTCTTTAGTCCCGCGATTCTCGATATCGCCGCATCCATTCCGCCCTCCTGGGTCATTAATCGGCGAATGTTCCAGCGGTTGGCGGGACCCGCCCTGAAGCGAACTCGCTGGATTCCGCATGGCGAAGGCCACTTTCCAGCCTTGCCCTGGTACGCGAACATGGCCCTAAAGCCGGCCGTGCGGATCGGGCGACGACTGATGCGCGGTGGGCGCCGCGGCCGCTACCCATATGCCTGGCCCAGCGCAGCATCTTGCGTAGACTCTGAGGAGTTCACCCGACTCGCGAAACGCCTTCTGGTGTCGGTGGAGGATTCCGATGCTGTACGACAGGCTGCTCGCGTCGCCCGGCTATCCTCGGCCGACGCCATGCAGCGATTTGCCGCAGTACAGCTCCTCGGATCGATGGTGGCATTGCCGCCGTCTGCCGAGTAGATGGTGCTTGTGCCTGGCTTCGGGCTTCCAGCCAACGACCCGAACCTGTCGCTCGACACGGGGAACGGCCATCTGGTCATTGGCTCGACTCGCAGCGACTTCAATCTCACGGGCTTCGGTCGGAACCTGACGGCCATGGAAGCACCGGCTCTCTTGATGAGCGGAATCGGCAGCGGCGATTTCGTCGTCAAAGCAAAGTTCTTGGATTTGCATGTAGATGAGGCCAGCGACCAGATTGGAGTTTTTGTCGGAACCTCGGTCGACAAAGTTCTACGAGGTGGTGTCTTCGAGCAAATCCCTTTTGGCGGCTACGGGACAGCTTTCAACTTCAGTCAGAATGGGACGGATGGAGCGCCGACGAATGGAGCTGTCGCAAACTTTCAACCTGGCCAAGATGGTGTGTTTGAAATCGGCAGAATCGGCGGAGCTTGGCATTTCGCCTGGCAGAATCTGTCTAACCCAGTCAACAGCGGGTCGTTCACGAGCTTTTCCGTTCCGGGACTAGATTTGGAGAACGACCTCTATGTCGGCGTTTTCAATCATGACGCACGCAATTTCACGCCGCAGAACGCGACGCTGGATTACTTTGAAGTCAGAACAGGCGTTGACGTTCCAGAACCCTCCTCCATCGTTGTGTTCGGAGTCGGTATTGTTGGATTTCTTTTCATAGCTCGGCGTCGTCTTACGGCCCAGCATTTTCTTTCGGTCGCACTTTGTTTCTGAGCGTGATCTCTTTGCCCGATCGGAATGAGGATATCCGTGAGGCGGTGGAAACCGTCTGGGACTTCATCGGCCAAGTCGAGAATGTGGACGAGCTGAAATACGAACGCAAGAAAGCGAAAGTCCATGCGGTTCTCGAAGGATATTCCGACGAAGAGATCATGGCCGAGATCAAGGTGCGCCGCGGGCAGGCATTCGGACATGCCAAGTCGATCAAACAGGCCGAGATGGAGACGCTGGTCGCCGCGAAGCAGGAGCTCGGCGACGACCGCCCCGACGGCAACTTCTTTGCCCGCTCGCTGCCAAGCGAAGCCTGGCAATCGCCATGGATGAAGGATATCAATCGCGTGGTCCTGGTGCATCGGCTGCGAGAAGTCATCGCTCAGCTCGGCTTCACCCGCTTCGAGGCCATCTCGCCGGACATCGACGGTGAGCTGGAGATGGGCGTGCGCCGCGCGTCGTTGACCCGCGATGATCCTCAGTGGTTGCCTGCCATCGAAAACCGCGGCGAGGGCATCTTCGTCGAATTCGACAAGGACGCTGTGGAGAAGTGGCTTGCTCGCGCCGATGTCGCGCAACGAGGCGAGTCGCTGGAACGCGGCCATCGCGTCTGGGCCGACGAACACAAGGCTTCGAAGCGGCACTTTGTCGGTCTACCCTACATCATGCTGCACTCGTTCTCGCACCTGATGATTACGGCCGTTTCTTTGGAGTGTGGCTATCCGGCCAGTTCGATCCGCGAACGTATCTACGCGATTCCCGATGTGGGCTATGGCGTGCTGCTATTCACGGCCACCTCCGACGCCGAGGGCACGTTGGGCGGTCTGGTGCAAGTCGGCCGACGCATTCACGAGCATGTTCGTAATGCCTTGCAGTTGGGCGAGCTGTGCTCGAACGATCCGGTGTGCGCGCAGCATGACCCGTCGAATCAACACGAGCGACGGTTCCTGCACGGCGCGGCGTGCCACGGCTGTCTGCTGATCTTGGAAACCTCGTGTGAGCACCACAATGAGTTTCTGGACCGAGCCCTGGTGGTGCCGACGGTGGATAACCTCGGCATCGAGTTCTTTGCGATGGGGCAGCAATGACCGCCGCGTTTTCGGAACTGTGTGATGCCGACCTGCACGGGTTGTCGGCTGCTTTGAAATCGCGAAGGGTCTCTGCCCCATACACCGAGCTGCAAATCGGTCGCGTGATCGCTCAGAACCTTGCCGCCGCGGTCGCTGCGTCCCTTCAAGAGCTCGCTTCGCTGGGCTTCACCGAGCAGCAGCTTGCGGCCACCCTGGACCTGTTGCACCGCGATCGTTCCGATGGCCGCAAGGTGGAGCTGCCGATCGACCTGGTGACCTCGGGTCCCGAGGCAGCCGGCATCGCCAACCGCGACACAGCCGTGGTAGTCCGCGAACTCTTCGCGCACGCCCGGAAATCCGTTCTGGTCGTTGGCTACGCGGTCTACCAGGGTGCAAGTGTCTTCGAAGCTCTGGCCCAGCGTATGGACAAGGTTCCCGATTTGGATGTCAAACTCTTTCTAAACATCGCCCGACCCGACTACGACAAAACGCCTGCCGAGATTCTCGTCTCGCGCTTTGCTCGACGATTTCGCGACACCCAATGGCCGCAGGGCAGCCGTTTGCCAGCCGTCTTCTACGACCCCCGCTCGGTGGCCGAAGACAAGCGTTCCTCGCTCCACGCCAAGTGCGTTGTGGTCGACTCCGAGCAGGTGTTTGTCTCGTCCGCCAACTTCACCGAGGCTGGCCAGCAGCGCAACATCGAGGTCGGCCTCAAGATCGACTCGCCTTGGCTCGCCGACCGGCTCATCTGGCACTTTAACCAGCTCCACCAGAACGGCCTCGCCGTTCGTGCGTTTTGACCAGCCGGAGGTTGAGAGTCCGCGACCGAAGGGCACCACATGATTGAGCTCTCCACCATTTCCGATCTGCCGAACGTGCCAGCCGTGTACGACGGAGCCTCGAGGGACCAGTTCCTGCCGCTGTGGCGAACCACCGCGAGATGTTGAACCGGGCCCCGCTGGCCCATGAAGATTGCAGGGTTGAGGGGAGCAGGGCGCGCAACGCGGGTTTCCCCTGTCAGAAGGGTCCTCTACGCTTTTCATTTGCGATGTCCAGCTTGTGGCTATGCGTGGTGCTGAGCGGGCCTAGTAACCGCCGGTTTTTTGACTCTGACGTGCCGACCAGGACGTAACCCGCGGGCGAGCGATCTAGTACGCTCCCGTTGCCTGGAAAACTGCCAAGTGGCAGAACCGTACGTTTCGGCCCTCTCAATTTTGCCTGCCCCTCACGAGTTCTTCCCGCTAACCAGGCGTACACCAGCTCGAGGAGGTTTTAACTCGAGCCCCTTTTCTATTCCGATTCTCTTTGGGTTGGGGAGCAGAGCACCGGCATAACATGACCCCTGCCCATCAATTCAATGGGCGAACCATCGCAATCCCTCAAATGATCGCGCTCCGAGCGGTGCGACGAGCACGGCCGGCGCGCCATCGCTTACTCCTCCTCTTCGAAGAACTCCGTCTCCGAAAGCACCTGACACACTGTGCGACGCACGGCCTCCAGGTGCGCGGCATCCTTGCGTTCGGCAGCAACTTCGGCGTCAAACGCCTCCCGATCGAGCACTGCCTCGATGGCCTCCCGCAGAATCTGCTGGAGTTGCTCCGGAGCGAGTGCCTCCAGTTCGAACACGTCATCGCTCCCGTGCCTCTCGACAAATTTGGCGTGATGGACACTGGACTGCTTGGCCTGCATGTTCGGCGGCAGCTGGTACGCGACGACTTGCTCGGCCGTGAGCGCAACCTTGACGGGTTGAATGGCCTCGATTTGAAAATCGTCGCGCATTGAGCGGGCAAAGCTGTGCGCGATCTCGTCGCCGTCGGGATCAAAGTCCGAGACGATCAGCAGCACGAGCTTCTCTTTACCGCTTTTCTCGAACCGATCAGCCATCGCGTAGCGGGGTGGCAGGCTGCAATACCCCCGGCCTGTCGTCAGCGGGATGCAGTATTCGGCTGCCACTGGCTGGAGAATCGATGCGACGGTATTCTTCTCACCGACGATCTCAATGTGGTTGGGCTGCGATTGCTGTAGATTCCGCCAATAGCCCTTGAGGAGGTCAGCAAGTTCCTGGCGAACGAAACTTCGGGGGTCATCGTGGACTTGCCAAAGCGACACTGGCCGGGTTTCGTCGGCAATCGCATTCCATCGGATATAGAAGGCGAGCCGCGCCCGTGTCAGTAGATCGACAAGGGATTTGTACGACCGCTGGGTGTTGTCGTAGCGCGAGTTCGGTTTGCTCGCGTGCCGAAGCGGTGGGTCATTGAGCAGGGCATAGTGAATCTGCCGATCGCTGAGCGGCCAGAACTCTCGTCGCTCTTTCAGAATGGCTCGGACGGCCTCTAGCATCGGCATTTTCGCCTGACTGATCTTCGCGCGCCGGGTTTGCCCCTGCAATGCCATCGGCTCCAAATCAACCGCGGCCTGCGTTCGCCGGTAGCACTGGAGCGCTTCGTATGCCGCTGTTTCGCTGACCTCGACCAGTTCCTCGCGGAGCTTCTCCGTGCGCGTTTTGTCCCGTTGTCGATTATGCTCTCGCAGCAGTCGCAAGTACCCGTCATTGTCGTCATCGCGTCGGATTTTGATCCGGCGACAAGGTACCATGCTCAGGCCCGCCAGTTTCGCTGCCGCGAATCGTCGATGACCGGAAACCAAGTATCCGTCGGCCGTGGCGATTAGCGGCTCGAGCAGGCCGTTTTGCTTGATGCTCTCCGCAAGGGCTCTGATCTCGTCGTCCTCAGGATCGACAGGCCGATAGAGCTTGTCGTTCTCGGGCGATGGCTTCAGGTTCCGGATCGGAACGTCGTGAATTGGGACATGATCCGATTTGGAGGTTGCAGATGGTTTTCGGAACGCGCGGCGGTTGGTCCGTCGGCCTCGCGCTTTGCTGTCTGGTACGTCGATGTCGGTCATTTCTGTGAACTTTCTCCCACGCTCCCATGCGGGCCAGAGAGGGCTACCATGGCGTTTCCGCGACTCAAAACTCACGCACGGCCGAGAGTATCGGAGCGGGGCTCGCGCCTGAGAAAATCAGATTCCTGCTTCGTCGAGTGCTTTCGCTGCCCGTGCGATTGCTTGTTGTCGCGCGGCTGGCGTGCGGATCGTCGACGTGTCGTCGCCACCTGATTGGCGTGCGAATCGTTGGATGGCCTCACGGCTGGTATAGACTTTGCCACCCAGCACGATGCTCTCTAGCCGGCGCCCATGAGCGCCGCGCGTACGCCATCGCCACAAGGTGGCAATACTCGGCCTGTCGGGGAGCAGGCTTGCTGCTTCAGCGAGAGTGAGGAGATGCTCGTTCGTCAAGTCGATCATGGTTGCCTCCGGGTAAGATGGAATGCAACCTATTCTTCGACGGCGTTGCGAAACGAACGTGCCTTAAGGGAGAGTCGAAGGCGATGGGAACAAATCGGGAACGAGATAGGAACAATGTTCCCAGCTGGACACCTATGGGCTACGCAGAGATTCTTCTCGAAGCAGGTTCATCGCCTCGGTGTATGATCGTGGCAAGCGATGCGCCGAACCCGGAAAACACTTCATAAGAAAAGGCCGCACTTCCGAGTACTGCCAGAGCCCGGGCGCTACTGAACTAGGGAATGGGAGCTCAGTCGTTCTTGACTTTGACTTGAGATTGTGGATTGTTTTGGGCTCGCGCTGGACAAGCTTTGCCATTTGCGCAACAGCAATCGGGCCATCATCGAGACCTGCTGGGGGCTCAAGATGGTCTCTAATGCATGGGGGGCCCACGTCGAAGAAGAACGGCGTGTACTCGTGCGTTAGTGGCCCAAGACCTTTTCTAGAGGGCATAGTGTTTTCATTGCTTTTCCCAGCCCCCTAGCAATTGATGTAAAAGAATGTTTTGGAAACTTCTTTCATCAGATTCTATCCGATCCGCCCCATCACTGCCATGGCCTGGGCATGATCCATCTCGGCGTAGACTTCAGTTGTCGCTGCTGACCGATGTCCTAAGATGATCCGGGCGACTTCAATGCCGTACTCGCGGCGCAAATTGGTGGCGGCATTGTGGCGCAGTTGATGTGGGTGCCAATGCGGTACAAGCTCAACCTTGTCGTCGGCGATGCCTGCGGTCGCCGCTTCCGCCAGAAGTTGCTTGTTCGCCGCCGCGATGCCATACGAAATCGCTCGACGGTAACTGTTGGCGTCGTACGCACTCCGGGCTCGCTTGCGAGGGGATTGCTTTCGGTTCGTCCCAGGGCGATTGCCGTGGTTGATGGGAACCACCCGCTTGGCGTGGCGTGCTTGGTTGCGCCAAGCTACCGAATCGGCAGGGCTGAAGAGACAGGCACCCAGGTCGGTGGTGAGATACGGCTTGAGAATCGCTTGTGCTTTTGGTCCCAAGTAGATTCGCCGTTCGTGCCGACGCCAGGCCGTCTTGTGCTCCGGGGGTGTGTAAACCCACACGTGCCCGTTCATGGTGATGTTGACAGCTCTCATCGCGATCACTTCCCCGGACCGCATGCCGGTAAGCCGCTGTAGCTCGATCATCGCAGCCACAACTGGAGACACGTGCGGGACGACGGCATCTACAAAGGCGTCGGGGACAGGCTTCACAGGCTCGGTTTCGCGCGCCCGTGTGCGCCCATATCGGAGGCCAGGGACCGCTTGCAGTGCATTGAGCACGCCGGACTCGACCAGCTGATTCTCGACGCCCCATTTGAACACGTAACGCAGTCGACAAATTCGGCTGTTGATCGTCGTGTGGGCCAGGCCCACGTCGATCATCTGTTGGCGTACGGCCTTGAGGGCCAGTGGTCCGAAGTCCGCCACGCGTGTCATCGCATACAAGGCTCGTAGCGGCCGCAGGGCCAGCGCGATTTTTTCCTGTTCCTTGGGGCGATGGTAGGCCTTCGCATGCTTGAGGAATGCCGCCAGCAACTCCGCAATCGTGAAGTCGGTCGACGCTGGCAGCGTGCCATCGGCGGCGGTCCACTCGGCGATGATGCGAGAGTACCCGCGGCGGCTCGCTGCCGAGTTGTGCTTGCCGAGGTAGATGTTGCGACCGCTGAGCGTTACAACGGCTTGCCCAGATGCCTTGTGGCGACGGTAGGACGGGATGCGTTTCGGCATGTGCGGGGTCTCCTGTACGGGCCGAATCCGGTAGTCTACCGGGTTGTCGGGTCGCATCAGGCCGCACTGCCGACCGTCGGCAGGTAACGTAACGTTCGTTTCGGCTGTGTCTTGCGAAGAGTGGAGACGATCGGGCTCGAACCGACAACCCCCGCCTTGCAAAGGCGGTGCTCTCCCAATTGAGCTACGTCCCCGTTAGAGCCGACGTGTGCCAGCATTTTGGCCGCCAGCACCGGGTGCTATCTGCTGTCACCGGCGACTGCCCCCAACACGCTGGCAAGCGAAGTGGGCGCACGAAGATTCGAACTTCGGACCTCGTCCTTATCAGGGACGCGCTCTAACCAACTGAGCTATGCGCCCGTCGGAGACATAAGGGTTTATGCCCCGAGGAATTCCGTATTCTAGAGCACCGTGGCCGGCTGTCAATTCGCCAAAGTATACCCCCTACTCGCGGTTCGCTAGCAGGCTCCGCCGGCGACTGCCGCACTACGGCCAACGGCGGAACTGAAAGACAGCCCGCCCGCTGGCGATGTTCGCCAGCAGTCGAATGCCGCCGCGTTTCTGGCACAACCCCGCGACGCGCCAAAACCGGAACAGTTTCACTTTGCTTGTTCCGCTTGCCGAAGATAATCTGCGCCGTGGGCCGTGAAGCGGGCCCGTCGTCCATTTCGGGTTACTCGTTCGAAGGAACCACTCGATGACCATCACGCCTCGCAAGTCGCACGTACTCGCCTCGCTGGCATTGACGCTCGCGGTCGGACAGGGAGCGCTGGCCGCCGGTCCGTCGGCCCGCGACGCGCTCTCGCTGAAGCCGGTGCAGCAGGACGTCGACTACGAGATGCCCGAGGGTGCGGAAATCGACAACTGCACGATCAAGGCCGAGGGGAAAGACGGCTGGGTCGTTCGCAACGGTGCCGGCCAGGTTCTGCGGATGTTTACCGATACCGACGGCAACAACGTGGTCGACCGCTGGAGTTACTTCAAGGACGGCGTTGAAGTCTACCGCGACCTGGATACGAACGAGAACAAGAAGCCCGATCAGTGTCGCTGGCTGAACACGGCTGGCTCGCGGTGGGGCGTCGACCGCGACGAAGACGGCAATATCGACTACTGGAAGCAAATCTCGCCCGAGGAAGTGACCGCCGAATTGGTGCGAGCGATTCGCGATCGCGACCGCTCTCGGTTCGAGCGGATCTTGCTCACGCCCCAGGAACTGACGAACTTGGGCACGGGCTCGGAGCAGGCCCAGCAACTGAAGAAGAAGATCGAGGTCGCCGCCGCTGGTTTCGCCAAGCTGGCCGCTAGCCAGTCGGTGGTGGGAAAGGACTCGAAGTGGATCTCCTTTGGCGGAATGCAGCCGGGCATCGTGCCCGCGGGCACCGCCGACTCGACTGCCGACATTACCGCTTACGAAAACGTGATGGCCATGGTTGAAACCGACGGCAAGCCACAGCCTCTGTCGGTCGGCACGATGGTTCAGGTGGGCAACAATTGGCGGTTGATCGATCTGCCCATCCTTTCGGAGACCGGTAGCGAGCCGTTTTTCTTCGCTGCTCCACGACCCGCGCAACCCGAGGGTGCGCAGATCGCCAACGGCGCGCCGTCGGAGGAAATGCAGGAACTGATCCGCAAGCTGCAGGATCTGCCGGACATTGCCAGCAGCACTCCCCAGCAGCAGGGCGAGCGGGCCGACTTGTTGGAGCAACTGGCCGAAGCCGACGACGCGTCCAACCGCGGCACCTGGTATCGCCAGATCGCCGATTCGCTTAGCGCCGCGGTGCAAACCGCCGGCTACGAGGAAGGCATCCAAAAGCTACGGGATCTGCAGGAGAAGCTGGCCAAGGATCCCGAGCTGGACGAGCTGGCTGCCTACGTCGAATGGCGGGCGATGACGGCCGAGCACGGCCACAAGCTGGCCCAGCCGAATCCGCCGTTCGCCAAGATTCAGGAAGACTGGGTCAAGGATCTGACGCAGTTCGTCAGCCGCGACAAGCAGTCCTCCGAGACGGCCGAGGCCATGATGGAACTGGCCATCTCGCACGAGTTTGGCGGCGACGAGGACGAAGCGCTCAAGTGGTACGACGCGGTGGTCACCAAGTTTCCCGAGTCGCCGCTCGAGCCGAAGGCGGCGGGTGCCAAACGCCGGCTCGAGTCGCCGGGCAAGACCATTCCGCTCAAGGGCAAGCTCCTTAACGGCGGCCAGGTGTTCGACCTGGCGCGGCTCCGTGGCAAGGTCGTGCTGATTCAGTACTGGGCCACCTGGTCCGATCTGTCGAAGGCCGACATGCCGCTTCTCAAGGAACTGCGCAGCAAGTACAAGGACTTCGAGGTTGTCGGCGTCGGTCTGGACAACGATCCGCAAGACACGATGGCGTTCCTCAAGCAGAATGATCCACGTTGGCCACAGCTCTACGAAGCCGGCGGCATCGAGAACAGCCGCTATGCCGTCGAGATGGGCATCCAGATCGTGCCCACCATGATTCTGGTCGACCAGCAGGGCAAAGTCGTCAACCGGAACATCCGGGCCGACGAGCTCGAATCGGAACTGCAAAAGCTGATCAAGTAGAGCCGTTTAGCCCTCTATGAAGGGTGATTGTTTGTCAACGAGTACATCGGTGGTTCCCTTCCTCTATCCGAGCGTCGGCTGGGGAGCCTAGCCCCTGTGGGTTTTTCGAAAGTGGGGGAGGGTTGCCCTATCCGGAGACGAGCGTTTGCTGCCCAGGGCTAAAACGAGCGC
>QQVE01000012.1 GCA_003389325.1 Planctomycetota bacterium | reverse complement strand
ACGGTTCGGCGGTTTGGATCCCAAGCCGGATTGCTCCCCAAGATGAAAATGCGAGCCCACGAACCGCGGTTGCGGCCCAATGAGCCTACTGTAGCGGCTGCACGGCGTCCACTCGACGCGGGAGGGCGACGGATCGCACCCGCCGCGGGCGTGCTTGTGAGACGCGGCGGCGATTTCTTAGAATCCGCGTACGCAGCCATCGTCGTCCGACCCCAAGTCCGTTCATGCCCCGCCAGCCGTCGCCGTCTGCCAGCCTCATCGAGATGCCGAGCGCGGCCTGGAAGCGATCGCTAGCGCGGCGCTTGCTCGCCTGGTTTCGCCGCCACCGGCGCGACTTGCCCTGGCGGCAATCGCGCGATCCCTACCGCATCTGGATCAGCGAGATCATGCTGCAACAGACGCAGGTGGCCACGGTCGTGCCGTACTTCAACCGATTTCTTGAAGCCTTTCCCACGATCGAAGCGCTGGCGGCGGCCGACGAGCACGAGGTACTGCGGCTGTGGGAAGGCTTGGGCTACTATCGCCGCGCACGCGGCATGCACGAGGCCGCCCGCCAAATGGTCGCCCGGTTTGACGGGCACTTTCCCACCACGCTCGCCGAGATCGGCAGCCTGCCGGGCATCGGGCGCTATACGGCCGGCGCCATCGCCTCGATCGCCTACGATGCCCAGGCGCCGATTCTCGAGGCCAACACCGTGCGGCTGCTTAGCCGGCTGGTGGCCTTCGACGGCGATCCGGCCAGCGGCCCGGGGCAGAAGCAGCTTTGGGCGCTGGCCGAGGAGATACTGCCGCGGCGCGGTTGCGGCGACTTCAACCAGGCGCTGATGGAGCTGGGCAGCCTCGTCTGTACACCGAAAGCGCCCGACTGCCTGGCGTGCTGTCTTGCGCCGCTATGCGCCGCCCGGGCCCAGGGACGCCAGCAGGAGATTCCGCGGCGAGCGACGCGCGTGGCCATCGAGGCGGTACGCGAGGCCTCGGTGGTCGTCTGGCACGGCGGAAAGGTCTTTTTGCGAAAGCGGGCCGCCGGCGAACGCTGGGCCGGGTTGTGGGACTTTCCTCGATTTCCGCTCGAAGCCGAAAGCGCGCCGGCCGCGCGGCGCGAGCTCTCGCAAAAGGTGCGCGAGCAGACCGGCCTGGCGATCGCCGGCACGCGGCACTTCGCGACTCTGAAGCACGGCGTCACGCGGTTTCGGATCACGCTCGATTGCTACGCCGCCACGAGCCGCGGGGCGAAGTCGAGGCTGGCCGGCGGCCAGAGCCAATGGATCGAGCCGGCGGGGCTCGAGCGGCTGGCGCTGAGCGTCACCGGGCGGAAGCTGAGTCGCATGCTCGACGACCCGGCCGCGCGTTCGCCGTGGCGTGCGAGCGTCTAGGCGGCGTCCTTGGGCGGGACGTCCTCGGGCACGATCGACAGCCCGCCGCTGGCGCGCAGCTCGACGCGATAGCGCTTGCCCGGCTGAAGGCGGATGCTGGGAGCTTCGCCATGCGCGGCCCGCACGCCGGCTGCCTGGGCCTTGGCCGGGCTGTTGGCGTATTCCCAGAAGTTGTCCCAGATTTCGCGCTCCTCGGGCGTCATTTCCTTGCCCTGGCTGTAGACGGCCGGCCGCGAGTCCTGGGCGTCGAGCGGAAACCCTTTGCTCGGCTCCTGGAACTCGCCGAATACGCGCTCGAACAGGCACACCGACGTCGAGCGGAGCGGATCGTTGCTTTCGATCAGCTTGTCGTCGTACTTGATCACCAGGGCATCGACGTACAGCCGGTCGCCCTCGATGGTGAACACCTTCTCCTCGCCGATCGGCGTGCCGTCTTCGGTCATTTCGACGAACCGAAAGCGCGTCGTGGGGCGCTCGCCGTCCTGCTGATCGAGCACCTCGACCTGGGCCACGCGATGATCGACTTTGAGCAGCCGCAGCGCCAGATCGAGCCGGGCGTTTTCCTTGGTCAGCTCGGCGTTGTCTGCGGCCAACTTTGCCAGCTCGGCCGATTTTTCCGACAGCTCGCGCTCCAGCGCCGAACGCTCGTCAAAGGCGCGATAGGCGACAAATCCCCCGGTGCCCAACAATCCCAGGATGACCAGGGAAACCAGGCTCCGCAGGATCAGGGCCACGTTGGACACCGTGTTGGACATGATACATCGCTCGGCGACGGTAGATCGGAAGGAAGACGCGTGCCCTCAATTATACCCGTTTTGGGTTGGGCGTAGCCAGGAGGCATGGTTCGCGCGCTGTGGACCGAGCTAGCGGCCCAACAATGCGTCGACGGCCGCCCCGATGTCGGGGCTGGCCATCAGGCTTTCGCCCACCAGGATGGCGTCGACGCCGGCGGCCTGAAGGCGCTCGACGTCGGCGTGCGTGCGAATGCCGCTCTCGCTCACCAGCACGCACTCGTCCGGCACCCGGGGCCGCAGGACGAGCGTGTGCTCCAGATCGGTCGTGAAGGTGCGCAGGTCGCGATTGTTGACGCCGATCAACGTGGCGCCGGCGTCGAACACGCGCTGCAGGTTTTCCGGCTCGTAAAGCTCCACCAGCGGCGTCATGCCCAGCTCGACCGCCTCGTTGTGCAGCTTGCGCAAGTTGCAATCGTCGAGGCACTCGGCGATCAGCAGCACGGCGTCGGCGCCCGCGGCCCGGGCCTCGTAGAGCTGGTAGCTATCGAGAATGAAGTCCTTGCGCAACACCGGCAGATCGACCGCGGCTCGCACGGCGGCGAGGTATTCGAGGCTGCCCTGAAAATAGTGCTCGTCGGTGAGCACGCTGAGGCAACTGGCCCCGTGCTGCTGGTAGGTGGTGGCGATGGCCACGGGATCGAAGTCGGCGCGGATCACGCCGGCCGAAGGGCTGGCTTTTTTCACCTCGGCGATCAGCCGGATCGGGCCCCCGGCAGCCAGCGGCTCGAAAAAGTTGCGCACCGGCGGAGCCTCGGCGGCGATCTGCCGCACCTGGTCTTCGGGCCGCGCAGCCTTGGCCGCGGCGATTTCGCGGCGCTTGGTGGCGACGATTTCGTCGAGCACGTTAGCCATTAGTGTTTGAAGTGCCGGCGGCCGGTGAAAACCATCGGGATCTTGTGCTCGTTGCAGGCGGCGATGACTTCGTCGTCGCGCTTGGAGCCGCCCGGCTGAATGATGGCCGTGACGCCCGCGGCGGCGGCCTGTTCGATCGAATCGGGGAAGGGGAAGAACGCGTCGGAGGCCAGCACGGCGTCCTGCACGCGGTCGCCGGCTTTTTTGAGCGCGATTTCCACCGAGTCGACGCGGCTCATCTGGCCGGCGCCGGCACCCAGCAGCGCCCCGTCCTTGGCCACGACGATGGCGTTCGACTTGACGTGCCGCACCAGGGCCCAGGCGAACCGCAAGTCGTTCCACTGCGCCGAACGCGGCTCGGCGGCCGTGACCACCTTCCACTCGACCTCGGGATCCGGCGCCGCGTCGCTTTCTTGAACGAGCACGCCGCCCTCGATCTGGCGGATCTGCCAGGCGCTGGTGTCGCTTTCCAGCGGCCCCACCTTGAGCAGCCGCACGCCTGCTTTCCACTTCGGCTTGGTGGTGAGGATCTCGAGCGCCGCCGGCTCGAAGTCGGGCGCCACGATCGCCTCGATGAAGCGGCCCGGCTCGGCCATCACGTCGGCCGAGGCCGCGTCGACCGAGCGGTTAAAGCCCAACACCGAGCCGAACGCGCTGAGCGGATCGCCGTCGAGCGCCGCGCGGGTGGCGGTTGCCAGATTCCCGGCCGTGGCGGCCCCGCAGGGATTGTTGTGCTTGATCACCGCCACGCTCGGACCTGCCAGCGAACGAGCGATGGCCAGCGCGCTATCCAGATCGAGCAGGTTGTTGTACGAGAGCTCTTTGCCGGATAGCTGCTGCGCCGAAACCAGGTTGGCCCCGCCGGCCTCGGGCTCGGCATACAAGGCCGCACGCTGGTGCGGGTTTTCGCCGTAACGCAGCACCTCGCGGCGGTGCAGGTCGACTTGCCAGCGACCGGGAAATTCCTGCGGCTCGATCTGGTCGGCCAGGTAGCGGGCGATCGCCTGATCGTACTGGCCGGTGCGCGAGATCGCCGCCAGGGCCAGCCGGCGCCGCAGGTCGAGCGACGTGTGGCCCAGCCGCGTGACGTGGTCCAGAATCTCCGAGTACTGTGCCGGATCGGTGACGATGGTGATGAACGGGTGATTCTTGGCCGCGGCGCGCATCAGGCCGGGGCCGCCAATGTCGATCTGCTCGACGGCCTCGTCGAACGTGCAGTCGCCGCGGGCAACCGTGGCCTCGAACGGGTAGAGGTTCACCACCACCAGCTCGAACGTGCGGATGCCGTGCTGCTCGAGCGCGGCCAGGTCGTCGGGGCGGTCGTGCCGGGCCAGAATGCCGCCGTGGATCTTGGGGTGCAGGGTCTTGACCCGGCCGTCGAGCATTTCCGGAAAGCCGGTGTACTGGCCGACGTCGTGCACCTGGATGCCGGCCGCTTCCAGAAACTTGCGCGTGCCGCCGGTGCTGTAGATTTCGACGCCTGCGGCAGCCAGGCCCTGGGCGAAGTCGCCCAGCCCGAGTTTGTCGCTGACGCTGATGAGTGCCCGTTTGATTGGCGGTGATGACATAGGAAAGGCCGTTGGTGTGCTGCCGCTTCTTGCGCGTGCGGGGAGAGAGGCGCATCCTGCCGGTGGCAATGAGCCACTGGCGAACTGCCCGGTGCGCCTGGCGCGTGTTTCGAGCCGTACTCGTTGGTTTAAGAAGTTGCCCGCGGTCCGTCAACTCCCGGACGGCAGACCTTTCTTCGCGCCGAGCGCACGCCAGCGGTGCAAGTGCGTGCACGGTATAGCCACCCGTCGGCCGATTCAGGCCGCCGCCGTCATGCACCCGGGGCAAACGGGTCGTCGCCCCCGGCAGGCGGAGCGAAGGGATTATCGTCGCCCCCGGCGGGCCCAAACGGGTCATCGCCGCCGGCCGGAGGAGCGAAGGGATTGTCGTCGCCCGCGGGCGGGGCGAAGGGATTGTCGTCGGCGGGCGCGTCGTCGGGCATGTCATCGGCCGGTGCGGGAGCCTCGTCGGCCGGCTTCGCGGCTGGCGCGCCCTCCTGCTTTTCCGGCGCGAGCTTCAAATCGGCGGCTTCCTCGGCCGGCGCCACATACTTGACCGGCGAGGTCAACTGCGGCTCGTGCAGGCATTGGATCGCGCACGTCTCGTCGATCAGATAGATGCGGTCGGTCTTACCGTTGACCAGCTTTCTGGTGCGCGAGCTGGTGGGCAGCGCACCCAGGCGCGCACCGGACTCTGCGTCGAGAATCGCCAGCTTGCCCTGCGTGTCTTCGACGTACACGCGCGTCGGGCTCTTCGACACAAACTGGTGGATCCCCCGTGCCTGCCAGAGCAGGCTCCCTTGGGCGGCATCGAGACAATACAAGTTGCCGGAATTCGAGAAGGCGAACAACTTGTCGTCGACGGCCACGGGCCGTTCGTACATCGGCTCGCCGACGACGTATTTCCAGTCGAGCTTCCCCTTTTTCTCGTTCAACGCGTAGACGTAACCGTCGGCCGACGTGGCGAACAGCCGCGGCGACCAGGCCGCCGGCCGCGAATGGATCGCCCCGCGGGTTTCCAGGCGATAGCGGATTCCGCCGCCGGCCGGATCGGCCACGTAGAAGAATCCGCGGTCGGTTGTCCAGCTCACGGTGAGCGGCGTGATCATCGGCGGCAACAGCACGTGGCCGCTCGATTGGTAGTTCCAGGGCGTCTGGTGCCGGCCTTCTTCCAGGTCGTAGCCCTCGATCAGGCCCGAGATCATCGGCACGAAAGCGTGCGTATCGCTCACGCCGGGCCCGGCGCCGGGGGCGCTGCCCACGCGCCGCTCCCAAAGGACCTCGCCGCTTGAGCGCTCGAGCACGAACAGCGTCGATCCGTTGAGCACGACGATGTGCTTGTCGTTGGCGGCCGGTTCGCTTCCCTCGCGATTGCCGATGCGGGTGGTCCAGAGCGTGCGGCCGGTTTCGGCATCGAGGGCCGTGACCACGCCCATCCGGGACTGCACCAGCAGCATGCCGTCGTCGTATTTGACGTGCGATAGCCGGCCCATCGTGGCTGCGGCGCCGACCTGGGCAAACCAGGCGCGCTTCAATCCGTAGCGCATGGCCGTGGCCGGCGGAATCAAGGACTGCGCGTGACAGTCGGCCAGACCGGCCGCGACAACTACCAGCGCTGCTAGCGCCCAACAACCAACTTGCCGCATCTCGTGCTCCTCATCTGGTTCCGCCTGAGAATTTCGCCCCGGGGCGTGGCAACCTCTACTATAGTCGCTCGCGGCAATGCATGCTCGGCCGAATCCGCGCCGGGCCCGCCCCCCGCGTCCGCGGCGCGGGGGCCCCCGCTGGACCGATGCGTGGGGCATCTTCTAACATGAAGCCTTTCCCAGGCACTCCCGCTCATGGCCCGCGATCGCCCTGCCATCCCGACGCCCGCGCAGTTTCAAGAGCTGCTGGGCTATCTGAACTTCTCTTCGGGGACGCCCGACCCGACGTTTCTGGCCAATTTGAATCAATTGTTCGCGGCCATCGCCGCCGAGCATCCGGGTGCGGAGAACGTCTGGCCGCTAGCCGGCGCGAGGCTGCGCGCCGAGCTGCAGCAGTTGGCCGCCGGCGAGCCGGCATTCCGCGACGTCGCCCAAGCCGAGGGCGTGCTACGGCTGGCGATCGATCGGTTTGGGGAACGCTATCGGAACTTCCATCGCGACTTGCTCTACCATCAGAGCGACGCCGATCTGTGGTCGTCGTTCTTCGTGGGCCGCGTGTGCGAGGCGCTGCTCGCCCAGGGAGGACCGTGGAACGAAGACGACCGGATCGTCGACGGGGCCATCGCCCGGCTCAACGACTACATCGGTTACCGGCCCGTGGCCGTGCTGCGCACGGCGCAGAAGATCGAACCCTACGAGCACGAATGGGTCCGCCCCCTGCCCTTGTTCATCCGGGCGGCGGGCTGCTGCGCGGGGCGCCATCAGGAAGTTGTCGAGCAGGCGCTGGCGATTCTCGAAGCCACCGATCCCGATGTGTTGCGGCAGGCCTGGTTCGATCCGCAATTGCTCGACGAGCTGGCCATCGATCCCCGCGCGTACGACTTCGACCATCCGGTGAACAAGCGCCCCAACTATCACTTCGGGCAGTGGGATCCGCACCACCTCGACGGGCAAGGCCGGTACCGGCGGTTTGTCGTGCAGCAGGTCACACTCGACGTGCTGCTTTCGCGCGTCGACGAGAGCGACGAGTTGCCGCGCGACGAAGTGCTGCTGGAGGCCGCGGCCGTGCTGGCCGGCACGATCCTGATGGCCTCGGGCACCAGCGGCGACAGCCCCGAAGCGCACGACTCGTCGACGAAGCTGACCAACCTGCTGCCGCACATCGCCGCTTACCGTGATCAATTCTACGAGCAGTTCATCGCGGGACTGACCGGCGACCACGGCGACCGCCTGCGGGCCGAGGCCATCGCGGGCAAACAGCCGTTGGCCGCCGCTCGCCAGCACCTCAACCAGCAACTGGCCCGCCGCCGCGCCGCGCAGCTCGAGCACGTGCACTTGGCGCAGCTTTTCGCGCGGATGGGCTATCCCGAGGCGGCGCTGCGGCAGGCGCAGATCGTTCCCGTGGCAGCGGCTCGCATTCGCTGCGAGATTCAGTGCCGCTTGACGACCGGGCACAAGGCCATCGACGCCGGCGAGCCGGAGCAAGCGGCGAAGATGCTGTTTGAGATCGAAGACTATCTGCGCCGCGGCATCCATTGCGGGGCACTACCCGACCCGTGGAACATTCTGGGATTCCAGGGCCAGTTCAGCCTGTTTCCCTCGCCCGAGAGCAGCGTGCCCGATCACCGTTTGGAGCAGTTGATCACGCTGGTCGAACAGATTTTTTCGCTGCACGCCCGGGCATGGAGCGCGGCGGCGGTGCGCGACCTTGAGGCGCTGGTCGACGAGATCGCGGCGCGCATGGGGCGGCTGGCCCAGTGGTGGGACCAGTTCGCTTCGACCACGATCGAGAGCCTCGAGGGATTCAGCGGGAACGACGCCTACGATTCGGCCCGCGAGGTGGCCGCGGCGCTGCGAGCGTTTCACGAGGCCGGTGCGGCGGCCGGCGACATCGGCTTCTGGCGGTCGCGCGTCTCGCAGTTCAACTCGCCCAAGGCCTACGCGCTGGTGGTATCGGCGTTGCTCGACAAGCCCGACTTGATGGCGGCCCAGGCCCTGCTGATGCAATGGCTCAGCCAGGCGGAAATGGTGACGCTCGAGCAAGGGGAGTACTCGTTCTATCGGCTCGTTGAGCGGTGGCTGGGCGCCTTGTATCGCAACCGGCAGGACGAGGCGGATCCGGGCGCGCAGGTGTGCCGGTTTTTCGATCTGCTGGAAGCCAACGCCGAGGACTACTGGAGCGTTCCCACCTTGGAACTATTGGGCGGACCCAAGGACTCGCTCGAGGACGTGGCTCTCGACGAGTTCGACGAGTTCGATGAGCTCGACGAGGATGACGAGGAGGACGACGACGAGGAAGAGAATCTTTACGGCGCGGCTTACGACGACGTCGTGTTCCGCGACAGCACGGCCGACGGCACCGATGCGGACATGCTCGAAAGCGGGCCCGGGCCGGTGACCGACTTCGAGCTCGAGCACGAAGCCCGTCGCGTGGCCGAGCGCCTGGCGCTATTGCGCGCGGTGGCCGCGATGTGGACCACCGCGGCGCTTTCGGCCAGACCGCAGGGCGAAGTGCCGCTGCCGAGCGAGTCGTTAGCCCGCTGGCTCGAGCAGGCCAGCGAGAACCGCGCACGCTTGCTCGAGCTGTTGCGCAGCGTCAATCAGCGGCGCGTGCCGGCGCCCAGCGGCTCGCGCGATTCGCTGCTCGAGTTCGATCGCCGCCGCGTGGTCAAGGAGATTCTCACCGACAAGGTGGCCACGGCCGCCATCGAAACCTCGGAAGCCATCGCCGCCATGCGGGCCGTGTTGCCTGCCGCATCCGGGGCGGCGCCGGCCGACGTCACGGTGGGGGTGCTGCGCGCCGTGGTGCAACAGGATCGCGCGGAAGTCGAGCGGCTGTGGCCCGACTTTCTTGCGCACCTGAAAGAACGCACGCTGCTGTACACGTCGCTCAACAAGGGAGGCGATCCTGCGCGATTGGTCGAGGCCCGCGCGTTGCAGCACGTGCTGCGGAACCTGTTGGCCTGGCTGCCGAAGTTGGGACTGTTTGCCCAGACGTGCCAGTTGATCGAAGCATCGCGGCTGATGGAGTCGGCCAATCCCGTGGGGCCGGGGGCGATCAGCGAGTACGATCGCCTGTTCGCCGCCGGATACGAGGCGCTGGTCGACTCGCTGGTCAGCGTCTCGCAAGCCTGGCCTGCCGAGCGGCAGACCGACGCGCTGCAGACCGAGTTGGTCGAGTGCCTGGAACAGTTGACCGAGTCGCTGCTCAAGCAATGGCTGGCCCATAGCCGCACGCTGCGGCTGTCGGTGCTGGAACGCATCGCCGACGACGAGGCCTTCGCCAAGCTGCAGCAATTCATCGAAACATACGGCCACGACCTGTTCACGCAACGGTTTCTGAACCTCGGCAACCTGCGGGCCATTTTGCATCAGGGGGTCGATAGCTGGCTCGATCAACTCGTCGAAGCCGAAGGGCAGGGCGAGGGCGCAGAGCTGCGCCTGCTCGACGAGTTGGGCAAGAGCGTCTCGCGCAACGATGCCGTCAAGCATCTGAGCCTGGTCATCGAGGCGATCGCCGAGAACTACAGCGAGTATCGCGACTACAACAGCACCACCACGCAGTCGGATCGCGGCGAAATGCTTTATACGCTGCTCGACTTTCTTCGCCTCCGCACGGGCTACGACCGCGTGGCGTGGAATCTCAAGCCGGTGGTGATCGCCCACGCCGTGCTCGTGCGGCGCAAGCAGACGGCCGCGGCCGAGGCCTGGTGCCGGGCGCTGGTAGAGCGCACCACGGAACTGGCCGACTCGCTCGAGCAACGCGGCCTGGCCTTGCAAAAGAAGTATGCCATGAGGCTTCCCACCGTCACCGATCGCCTGGCCGAGCGATTCGTGCGGCCGCTGGTGATCGATCGCGTTCGGGCCCTGGTGCGTCCCGCCATCGAGCAGGCCCCCGGTGGCTCGGCCGACGGCCTGGAGAGTCCCTTCGATCTGCTCGAGCAGGAGGCCGAGGCACTTGCCCGCGCGCCGACGGGCGTAGGGCACGAAGTGCCTGCCTGGCTGGCGGGTCTCGAGGAGGAGGTCGACGAGGTGCAGCATTCGCCCGTCCGCCGCAAGGGTCGCGCCGGACTGCTGTCGCAGGTTCCGCTATCGCGCGCCGAGGTCGACGAGCAACTCACCGACTGGGAGCAGCAGCGGTAGAGCACGGCTTGGACGCGGCTACTGCGCCCGGCGGCGGCTGGGCAGGGCGGCGGTCGTCGTGGGTGGAAAACGCCGGCGGCGGGCGCTGGGGAGTTCTTCGAGGGGGGCGGCGCGGGCGTCGGGATCGTCGGCCGGCGCCGCGTCGCGCGGAGCGGGCGGGACGGGGGCCGGCAATTGGTTGCCCGGCACGACGGCCGGCGGCAGCGGGGCACCCTCGGGAATCACGGGCGCGATTTCCGGCGACGCGGGAATCACCTCGGCGCCGAAGGCCGGCACATCGACCACCGCCGGCAAGTGGCGGAACAGGTTGGCATTCTCGCCGAGGCGAATCTGCCAGCCGCCGCCCAAAGCGCGGTAGACCTGGATGAGTCCCTGGCCGATCTGTCCCTGCGAGATGGCCCATTGATCCTGCTGCGTGATCAGCGACTGCAGGATCACCGCGTAGCGGTTGAAGTCGACCCCCTGCACGCCGGCTTCGTACTGGGCCACGATCACGGCCAGCGCGCGATAGGCCGCATCGACCGATTCGCCCAGCAGGCGGGCCCGCTCCTGGGCCTGGAGGAAGGTAACGATGCCGTTCTCGGTTTCGACGCTCGCGTTGATCACCGTGTTCTGATAGAAGGTCACGAGCTGGTTGAAACGCGCGTCCTGCAGGCGAATGTTGTTGAGCAGCCGGCCGTAGTTGAGCAGGTTCCACTGGAACTGCGGTCCGACAAACCCGGTGAACGAGCCGGGCATGACCAACTGGTCGAGCTGCGCGTTCTGCCAGCCGAGCGACCCGGTGATCGAGAAGGCCGGGTACAGGTCGGTCGTGGCGATGCCGATTTGCTCGGCCTGGGCCGCGGCTTCGCGCTCGGCCTGGCGCACGTCGGGGCGGCGACGCAGCAGGTCGGCCGGAATGCCCACCACGACATAGTCGGGCGGAATCGGAATCTCCTGTTTGGGTCCCGAGTCGAGCATGGGTTTCAAGTCGACCGCCGGCCGGCCCAACAGCGCGCACAGGCCGTTCTCGGTGATGCGCAAATCGATGCGGAGCTGCGCGGCCTGCGCGCGACTTTGTTTCAAGTCGCTTTCGGCCTGGGCCTTGTCGAGTTCGGTGACGCCGGCGAATCCTTCGCGGAGCCGCAGCTCGATAAAGGTGTACACGTCCTGCTGCACGGCGATGACGTTTTCGAGCAGTTCGAGGCGCCGCTGGATCGTGCGGATCTGCACGTAGGCGCTGGCCACGTCACCCAACAGCGTGACCAGCACGGCGTCGTAGTTGAACTGGGCGGCGTCGAACGTGTCGGCGGCCGAAATGATCGCCCGGCGGTAGCGCCCCCAGAAGTCGAGCTCCCAGGCGAGGTTGAAGCCCATGTCCCAGTTTTCAGAATAGATGTTCTGCACGGCGCGGCGGGTGTAGCCGCCGTCCATGGTCTGTAGCTGTGGAAAGAAGTTGCCGACGGCGATGCCAAACTGGGCGCGAGCGGCCAGCACGCGGAAGGCCGCCTCGCGCAAGGGCAGGTTCTGCTGGTAGGCGTCGACCATGATGTTGTTGAGCAGCGGGTCGTCGAATGCCCCCCACCAACTACTGATGTCGCCGGTGAGCGTGTCGAGCCGGGCATCGTTCTGATCGATCCAGTGCGGGGCGATCGGCGCGGGCGGCGTCTGGTACTCGGGTCCGACCTTGAAGCCGTTCTTGACGTAGTCGCGCACGCTGGTGCAGCCGCACCACGAGAGCGCGCAAGCGACGCAAGTCGCCAGAACGGCGAGGGGGACCCGCTTGGGGAGCATTCCGTTGATCCCTGGAGACCGGCGGCGCGAGCGCGACACCGACTCGGTTGGCAAACCCGGTTGAAGGTGTTCCGGCGCGACGAGGGTACCGGCGCTGGCGACCCGCGACGTGCGAACGTGAAGTGGACGTGAAAAGAGACCCGTACAGCAGCTAGAACCGCGAGAACTCGCGCTGCTGGTATTATCGTCACCCCCCGAGCCCGCCGCCGGGCTAGTGGATGTCGGCCGTGCGATCGGCAAGGCCGTTACAGCTTCGCGCGCCAAAGCGCAACGTGACAGCACGCGCGGCCCGCAAAGTTTGCCCGGTCTGCCTACTCGTAGCGCAGCGCGTCGATCGGATCCAGCCGCGAGGCCTTCCAGGCGGGGTAGAAGCCGAAGGTCACGCCGACGCCAGCCGAGACGACGAACGCCGCCACGATGGCCGGAATCGAGGCCTGCACCGGCCAGCGGAGTGCGTACCACACCAACAGCGTGGCGGCCCGGCCGATCAGAATGCCCAGGGCTCCGCCGAACAGGCAGAGCACGACCGATTCGATGAGGAACTGCCGCAGGATGTGCTTCGCCCGGGCGCCCACGGCCATCCGCAGTCCGATTTCGCGGGTCCGCTCGGTGACCGACACGAGCATGATGTTCATGATGCCCACGCCGCCGACGGCCAGGGAGATCATGGCCACGATCATCAGCAGGCCGCCCATCATCTTGGTCATCGAGGACATGGCGTCGATGATTTCGGCCATGTCGCGGATGGCGAAGTCGTCGTCTTCGCTTGGTTGGATGTGGTGGCGCTCGTGCAACAGCGAGGAAATCTCGGCCAGGGCGTCGTTGGTGCGTTCGGCCGAAGCCGCCTTGGCCAGGATCATGTCGACGTTGGCAAACCGCGTGGGCATGGGCGTATTGGCCTGCTGCGTGGTCGACTTCTCTGGAAAGAGCACGGTGGCGCCGGGATAGAGTTCCCTGAGGCTGTTGACCTTGTCGTAGTTGACCGCGGCAGCACTGTCGGCCGCGACGGTGCTGCCGCTGACGCGATACTTCATGGTGGTCCAGGGGGCGATCAGAATGTCGTCCTGGTCCATGCCCATCATGCTGCCGCCCTTGCGCCCCAACACGCCCACCACGCGCAACGCCACGTTGTTGACGCGCACGTCCTTGCCGATCGGCGACTCGCCCTGGAACAGCTCGTTGGCCAGCGTCAATCCGATGACGCAGACCTTGTTGCTGGCCAGCACGTCGCGATCGGTGAACATCTGCCCCTCGTGCATTTGCTGCCAGTCGCGCACGACGACGTAGCCGGGCGAGGTACCGTTCATGTTGGCCGGGATCCAGTTACGATTCTGGTAAACGACCTGGCCGCTGGCCTGCACGATCGGGGCCACGGCCACGACCGAGACGCATTGCTCTTCGATCTGCTGGGCGTCCTCGGGCGTGAGGGTCTTCTCGCTGCCGGTGCCCCAACTCACGCCGCCGCTGGCCGCGGCGCCGGACTGGATGATCAGCATGTTGGCGCCCATGCTGGACATGGTGTCGATCAGGGCCTTGCGCGAGCCGGAGCTGATCTCGAAAATCGCGATCACGGCCGACACGCCGATGATGATGCCCAGCGTGGTCAGGGCCGAGCGCATCTTGTTGCGCCTAAGGGCTCGCACGGCGGTGCGCAGCGTGGGCGGCACGAGCAGCGACGAAAGCTCGGCGGCGAGGCTGCCGCGGACACGTTTGGTGCGTTTCTTTTCGGCGGCGGGCTCGACTTCGTTCTCGACGGCGGCCGCCGCGGCCGTGTTGCGTTTCGTGCGAGTCGCGGTTTGCGTGCCGCCGTGGCCTTCGCTGCCGATGTCGCCTGGGCCCCCGTTCCACGATCCGCCATCGTGCGGTCGGTGCGTCGCGCCGTTTCCAGCACCGTGGGCCGCACCGTTATCAGCTTTGGCGGCCTCGTCGACGCGGAGTTCATCTCGGCCTGCCGCGTGGCCGTTTGCTTCGTCTGCGGCGGGGACGCTGTGGCCGTTGCCGTCGAGATTCGCCAGGTGCGGAGCGGGCAGTATCGCGCGGCTGCCGATCGGCTTGGAGACGTCTTCTTCGATCAGGCCGTCTTTGACGTGGATGACGCGGTGGGCGTAGTCGGCCACCTTGGGATCGTGGGTGACGATGATCACCGTCAGGCCCTGGGCGTTGAGCTCCTGGAACATCTCCAGAATCTCGACGCTGGTTTTCGAGTCCAGATTGCCCGTGGGTTCGTCTCCCAGCAGCACGGCCGGTTCGTTCACCAGCGCCCGGGCGATGGCCACGCGTTGCTGCTGGCCGCCAGACATTTGCGAGGGGACGTGCGCCAGCCGGTCGCCGAGGCCGACCCGATCGAGCAGGTCGAGCGACCGCTGGTGGGCCTGGCCGGCGGAGCGCTTTTTAGTGGCGTAGTCCAGCGGCATCAGCACGTTATTGACCGCGGTGGTGCGGGGCAGCAGGTTGAAGCTTTGGAAGACGAAGCCTAGCTTGGCCGTGCGCACGAGTGCCCGAGCGTCGGATGAGAGCCGGCCGATCTCCTGGCCGTCGAGCCAGTAATCGCCGGAGGTGGCCCGGTCGAGACAACCGAGGATGTTCATCAGCGTCGTCTTGCCCGAGCCCGAGGCGCCCATCAGGGCCACGAGTTCGCCGCGACGAATCGAAAACGACACGCCCTTGAGCACGGGCACGTCGATTTCGCCGACGTGGTACGTCTTGTGGATGTTCTCGCAGCGAATCAAATCCATGAGGCGCGCCCGGGGGCTATTCCTTCTTCTGCTTTTTCTTGCCGCGCAAGCGAGGCGGGGCCAGCGGGTTGGTGGCCTCGGGAGTCGTATCCTCCAGATTCTCACCCAGCACGAGCTCCATGCCGGGTTCGAGATCGCCGGCGAGAATCTCCGACTTGACCCCGTCGGAAACTCCGACCAATACGTCGACGGGGTAGACCTTGTGTCCGCGGCGGACCCAGACGCGGCGAGGTTCGCCCTCGTCGGCTGACGGCTCGTCTGCATCGCCTGCTTCGGCATCGAGTTTTTCGGAGGCATGTTCGTCGTCGACGCCAGACGCGGAAGTGTGTTGGGGTGCCTCGGTAATGAGTTCCGGCCGCGGCGTGTAGCGCAGGGCGGAGTTGGGCACCAACAGGGCATCTTCGCGCTTGTCGACGTGAAACTTCACGTGCGCCGACAGGTAGGGCAGCAACCGCAGGTCGCTGTTGTCGGTGGTGGCAATCACGTAGTAGATCACGACGTGTTGTTTCATCTCGGCGTTCAGGCGAATTTCGGTAACTTCGCCGTGGAACGTCTCTCCGGGAAACGCATCGACGCTGAACTCAATGGGCATCCCCGTTTTCAGTCGGCCGATGTCGGCCTCGTTGACCTGAATCCAGATCTCCATCCGCGTGAGATCCTCGGCGATGAAGAACAGGCTGGGAGCATTCAGGCTGGCCACCACGGTTTGGCCGATGTTGACGCGGCGCTCGATGATCGTGCCGTCGACCGGCGAGGTAATGGTTGTGTAGTCGAGGTTGGTCCTGGCCGAGGACAGCGTCGCCTCGGCCTGCTCGATCGCCGCCTTGGCAATGGCCTCGCTGGCCACGGCCACCTTGTAGTTGGCTTCGGCCAGGATGAAGTCGGCGTCGGAGATGCCCTTGATCGTCGTGGGCGAGGGGGGCTGGCCGGGGCGTTGCGACAGGGCCGACACGCTGCTCAGCTTGATCTCGCGGAGCCGCTTAGCCCGCTCGAACTCGGCCTCGGTCTGCGCGACTTGAGCCTGCGCTTGCAGCAGGTCGGCCTTCGCGCGGTTGACCGACGCCTGGGCCTGATCGAAGGTGGCTTGAAACAAAGCCGGGTCGATTTGCGCAAGCAGGTCGCCCTTTTTCACCACGCTGTTGTAGTCGACGAGCTTGCCCTTGTATTTGGGGTCGGTCTCGGCGCGCGAGTCCTGGCCAAATTCCTTGATGGGGCCCACGACCTGCGCCCCCACGTCGACGATGTCTTCCGGCTCGAGGGTGCCAGAGGCGCTGATCGTGATCAGCAGATCGTCGCGTTCCACTTCGGCCAGGCGAAAGCTCGGCTCGGGCTCGGCGCGCAGGTACTTCGCGTAGTAGAAGCCGCCCCCGCCGATCCCGACCAGCAGCAACAGTATGATGAACTTACGCATGCTTCGTTCTTTTTCCGCCTGAGAAGACTCGCTGAACTACGCGGGCCTGAACTGCTCGACCGTTTAGGATTCGTCCATCGCCGCGGCATCTTTCAAGGCGGCAATCGCCGCCACGACGGCCGTACGCTCGCGCCGGGAGAT
This sequence comes from Planctomycetota bacterium, assembly GCA_003389325.1. Classification (GTDB taxonomy): domain Bacteria; phylum Planctomycetota; class Planctomycetia; order Pirellulales; family PALSA-1355; genus LB-PLM-3. The sequence goes on along the minus strand of QQVE01000012.1, from coordinate 41,353 downwards.
GCGGTCCAGAATCTGGCCCATCCGTTCGATCCGCCGCTCTTCGCGAATCTTCAGCAGCCGGCGAGCTCGGGCGGTCAACTCGAGGCTGCGCACGCGGCGATCGCCGTCAGCCGGGGCTCGGGTCACCATGCCGGCGGTCTCGAGCCGGTCGGCCAGTTGCGTGACCGCACTTTGGGAGACGCCCAACTGCCGGCTGAGCTCCTTCATCGTGCGTGGACCTTCGAACAGCGCCGCGCACACGCGGAATTGCCGTAGCGGCAACTCCGAGGCGGGGTCGTCGTCGATGAGGATCTTGCGCGCGAGGGCCTTGAGCGCGGCATCCAATTCGCGTGCCTGGTCGAGTACGTCGACGTCGAGCGACGGCAGCGGCTCGACGGTTGCGCCGTTGCGCGCGGCGGGGCGTCGCGGAGAGGCTAGTTTGTTCATGCCGCTATATTATTAATCTGCCTAAAGTAAAACAAGGCGTTTCCCGGGTAACACTGTCGGGAAGGAGGCATCCCCCCAGAAATGCCACCTTTGACATCCATTATTCCTGACATAGGTTTTCAGTGCGGGAGGACTCGATGCCAGCCTTGGCAATCGTCGAAGGTCGCATCCAGCCCGGCGGTCAGCCGGTTGGCCCCTTCCGCCTCAAGTCATCAGGCATTCATTTCGAGTTGCGGGGCACACTCTCATGGCTCGCTTTCCGCGCGCATCGTGCCGGGCCGGCACCGTTTCGCTGGGAATCCTCGTCGCGATGCTGGTGGCGTGGCCGGCGTGGGCGACCGACATCGTGCGGATCGAGGAAGATTGGGAGCTCGTGGTGTCGAATCCCGATCCAACGATTTTCGCGCCGCAGGTGACCGCCACGATTTCGCCGGTCGGTGATCTCAGTGGCTACTACTCGGTGTTCGACCTGAACCTGCGCAACCAGCCGGTGTACGAGGCCGGCGGCATGCAGCTCCAGGTTTGGAACGGAAGCTCACCGGTTGCCACACGAAAATCGGGCGTCGGTACGCTGTTGCACGATTACGACGAAACGGTGAGTTGGACGCAAGTGATGTCGGTGCAGGACGGACTGCTGCACTTTTCGATTGTCGATGGATCTTCGTCCACGTGGGGCGGTTTTGGCAGCAATGGGGCGCTGTCGGTCGACGTGGAAAACGAGCTCACGAACTTGAACCAGTATAGCGTCGATGTCTCGGTCGCCAATTCGGGAATCGGATTCGCGGCCAATCGCGTGGAGTCGCTGATTCTCAAGGCAGTGCGTGCCTACTCCGAGACGGAACTCGTGGCCGAGGATACGAACCCGCGCGTGGTGTACCAGCGAGAGTAGAACGCGGCGGCGACCTAGTAGACGCGACGGGACTCTTATCATGAAACGGAAGTGGCACAACACGAAGGCCCGACAGCGGCGCGGCGTCATTCTTCCTTTGACGGCCTTGATGCTGGTCTTCACGCTGGCGCTCATCGCTTTTGCCATTGATCTCGGCTGCCTGCAGGTGGCCAAGGTTCAACTTCAGCAGTCGGCCGACGCGGCCGCTTTGGCCGCCGCCGCCGAATTGGTCGACGACGAGGCTCTGACCAACTCGCCCGGACTGGCCGACGAGATTGCTTCGGCCAGAACCTATGCCGTGCAGTACGCCGCGGCGAACAAGGTGTTTCGGGACGCGCCGGTGGTCGACGCCAACGTCGGCAACAACGTCTCGGGCGAGGTCGTGCTGGGGTACCTGGCCAATCCTTCCGATCCCGCGGCGACGATGGATTTCAGCGACTCGGAACAGTTCAACTCCGTGCAAGTGACCGTGCAGCGCACGGCATCGAGCCAGAATGGCGAGGTGGCGCTATTCTTCGCCCGCGCCCTGGGCATTCCAACGGCCCCGGCCGAAGCCACGGCCACGGCGTCGATTCTGCGCAACTTCGCCGGCTTTCAAACGCCTAGCGACAATTCGAACCTGGGCATTTTGCCGTTCGCGCTCGACCAGGAGACCTGGAACAGCATGATGGGCGGCAGCGGCTCCGACGACTGGCAATGGGATGCCGCTACCAAGACGCTTAGCCCGGGCCAGGACAATCTGCGCGAAGTGAATCTCTATCCGCAGGGCACCGGTTCGCCGGGCAACCGCGGAACGGTCGACATCGGCGGCAGCAACAACAGCACCGCCGACATCGCCCGCCAGATTGTCAGCGGAATCAGCCCGGCGGACATGGCCGCGCTCGGCGGGCAATTGGTGCTCGACGACGACACCGAGTTGAACCTCAACGGCGACACGGGCATCAGCGCGGGCGTCAAGGACGAACTGGCCAGCATCATCGGCCAGACGCGCGTGATTCCTCTCTTTTCCCAGGTTGCGGGCAACGGCAACAACGCTCAATACACGATCGTTAAGTTTGTCGGCGTGCGGGTATTGGAAGTGAAACTCACCGGCCCCATGAGCAAGAAGCGGGTCATGGTCCAGCCGGCCATCGTCAAGATACAGGGCGGCGTCGCCGGGGGTTCGTCCCAGACTAGTGAGTTTGTGTATTCACCCGTGTGGCTCGTGCGCTAAAGCGCCCTCAAGGACCAGGCATGCCAAGATCGAAGACGACCAACGGGCAACATCGCCGGCGCCGCCGCACCATGGAGCGGATGGGATCGGCCGCCGTCGAGATGGCCGTGGTGGCGCCCCTGTTTTTCCTGATGCTGATGGGCATGATCGAGTTCGGCCGCCTGGTGATGGTGCAGCAGGTGCTGACGAACGCCGCGCGCGAGGGCGCCCGGGTCGGCATCCTCGACAATCGCACGGCCGCCGACGTGCAATCGGCCTCGAATCAGTTTCTCAGTGCCGCCGGCGTGAGCGGCGCCACGGTCAACGTGACCCCCGACCCGCCCAGCTCGGCCCCTGCGGGAAGCCCCGTGACCGTCACAATCACTGTGCCGTTCAGCCAGGTGAGCTGGCTGCCCTCTCCGATCTTCATCCACAACCTGAACCTTACCGCCAACGCCACGATGCGCCGCGAGACGGTGCAGTAGCTCGCCGGCGGGTCCGGACCCAAAGGGGCGTGCCGCCGGCTATTCCACCGCCGGTGAGATGCTAGAATGGAATTCACCCTTGCGGGCGTAGCTCAGTTGGCAGAACCCCTCTGTATGGTGGTATATTGGTGGTAGCTATTCCGTCCTTACCGCGGACTTGTCCGGTTCAACTGTGGCGGGGGGGACGATTCTCAGGACTGCCGTCGGCCGCGGGAACGAGAACGGGCCGGAAACGCTGGGAAACGGCCGCCGAACATACGATAAACCGTGTTCGGGGGGAGATTTAGCGTTGGGCGCCGGGCTGGCAAAGGCGATAACGGGTAGCTAACATAGGTGCCGCCGACGAGACGCTGTATAAGATGTCACATCCGAATTCGGTCCGGTTGGACTTAGGCCCCGCATTCACCATGCCCGATAGACACCTATGATTAACAGCGCAGAGGCAGGCGTGGAAAACGTAATCATCCAATTCGGTTCTTTTCAAGCGCGCGACCGCTGGGTCGAGGTGCTGAAGAGTTGCGTCAAGCGCGTCTACCAGCGCGAGCCGTGGGTCGCGGCAACCATCGACGCCGACACTCGAGCTTCGCTGTCGCGCGATTCGGGCGTCAAGATCGTCCAGGATTCGCAGCTCTCTCCGATGAACGGCCGCTAAGCGGGCGCCGCTTTCACCGGCGGACAGAATCTGCTACAATCCCCACCGTTAGGCCGTGCCCTATGGCCGGGAGATGGGGGAATGAGCGGGCACTGTGGCTGGATCATCGACGGCGCCGTCGCATCCGACCGGCACTTCGAACAAGCGCTAGCCCTGGCCAGCAGCGTGCGCCGATATCGCCGCACGCCGCGCATGTTTGCCGGCTGGCTATCGCGAGACGTGGTGGACGAGCTAACGGACGCCACTGAGTTGCGATTCTTCCCCGATTCGCAACTGACGCCGTTTATCACCGCGGAGCAGTTCCGCAAGTTCAGCACTGCCAAGACGGCGCCCGCGCCCGGGCTGAACCAGGTGGTGCAAATGGTCAACGCGCCATCGGCGTGGTCGCGTGCGACGGGGGAGAATGTCTATATCGCGGTGGTCGACTCGGGCATCAACGGACAGCATCCGGAGTTTCCAGACTGGAAGAAGGCGGGCGGGTGGTCACACGACGGGTCGGATCCGTGGACGGATTTCTCGGGTCACGGAACGATGTGCGCGGTGATCGCTGCGGGCAACCCGGCGCGTCGGGCCAGACTGTGCGGCGTTGCTCCCAATGCAAAGCTCTATTCTTGTAAGACCGAGTACCGCATCTCCGAGATCATCGCCGCCTACGAGTGGGTGGAAGATCAACGCGACGCGCATCAGCGCCCGGTAGTGATCAGCAACAGCTTCGGCTACAAGGTCAAGGACCCGCCGCAGGAAAACGGCATGCTGATCGAGCGGGACCATCCGCTCTGTCACGTGATCCGCCGGGTCGTGGGCAGCGGGATTCCGATGGTGTTCGCGGCCGGAAACAATCATGACCCGCAGCAAGCGACTCAGTGCACTCCGAGCACGATTTGGGCCTGGAACTCGATGGAGGAAGTGCTCACCGTTGCCGAGGTCGACGAGAACCATTCGGTTCGCCCGTACTCGAGTCGTGGTCCCGGTCAATGGGCCAGCCAGCATTGTCCGAAACCCGACTGCGCCGCTCCGACGTTCGGCTGGATTCTGTTTGACAGCACGTACAAGTGCGCGGCTGAAGGCTGGGGGACCAGTGGGGCGGCGCCGCAAGCGGCGGGGTTGCTGTCGCTGTTGCTCGAGCGCGACCCCCAGGCTCCAGCGGCGGTCCTGTACGATCGCATTCGAACTAGTTGCCGGAGCCTTGGGGCCGGACGGAATTGCGTTGGCAGTGGTCTGATCGATTGCGACGCCGCACTCTAGTGCGTGCGGAGATCTTCCTATCTTGAATGCTGGGAGGATGCCGTGGGAAGGCTAGTAGATCCGCCGACCGTCGTCGTTCCGGCGCGACGGGAAGGGAGCGACACGATGGGGCCTGCGTCGGCAGAGTTCGCGCAGGCGCCAGCCGCTAAGCCGGGCAGTGATCGGCTCGAACGCGTGGCCAAGTATATCCCCGGAGAAATCATCGCCTTCTATATCTTGGCGCTCGGGATCCTGAATTCCGTCGATGAGGGGGATGGACTACGCACTCCCGTTGCCTGGGGGTGCTTGGCGTTGGGAACCCTGGCCACTCCAAGTTACGTCTACCGCCTGGCCAGCAAATGGGACCGGGCAACGTTCGTCAATGCCGCGACCTCGACCGTGGCCTTCGGCGTTTGGGCCTACAACCTGGGCGGCATCTTTACCTACCAAGGCTGGTACGTGCCCTGGCTGGGGAGCATTCTGATCGGCGCATTCACCGTCGTCAGCGCCTTCATCGAACTGCCGCAACGCGTAATCCAAGAGTGATCCATGGACGCGTTTCGACGCCATCAACTCGGGTCGGTGCCGCGCTTTCCTTGCGCACCATGCCGTCGACGGTGCCAATTGCGTGTCAGAGGCCGCGCCATCTGCTAGAATCCTGGAGACGCGGGCGTAGCTCAGTTGGCAGAGCGCTAGCTTCCCAAGCTGGATGTCGAGGGTTCGAATCCCTTCGCCCGCTTTTCGAGACAGCCGTTGTCCCGAGCGGACAGCGGCTGTAAGTCTTTATCAGCGATGCCACTTGCATCCGCCTCAGTGTGGGCCCTCGCCCGGACCGATTCCTGGCCGAGATCGTCCAGGATGGTCAGCAGATGCCGATTTCGGCCAGGGGTTGGTGCAAGACTTGGTGCCAGCCGCGATGCCGAGCCCTGCTGGTCGCGCGAATCGGAAGGCACGTTTCGACCGTCGAGGGACCGGGGGCTTTAGACCGGTCGAACTCCTGCTAGTCGAGCCGTTCCTCGAGTATCGACGGCTCAAGCTATGTCGCGCACTTGATGTGCGTGCGCGGCCGGGTCTTGTCCTCAGATCCCGTTGACGAGCCTGCAGGGATAGACCTCAGGCGATTTTGATCAATGAGCAAAGCGCTTTGCTATCGATGATGACACATGGAACCCTGCTTTTGCTTGGGCAGGACCGCTTGAACCGGGCGATGGTGGCACCGTTTTGCGAGTTCCCACGTTCGCTAGTTCGTGCCAAATGGCCCTCAAGCCACAATCGCCGATCTTCAATCGCCTTGACCGGAGGCAAGAGCTCGCCCTTGATGGGGCCGCCTTCAATAGCTAGGGAAGGGCCACGCGGAAGCGGACGGTCCTTGCACCGAGCCCCGAGCGATATGGGCTGACCTGGTTGGCACATCAGATGCGCGCCTGACGCCGCCGAGTGAGGGCAAGCAAGCCGAGAACGCCACCGACCGCGAGAGAGATGCTCGAGGGTTCCGGAACCGTCGCAAAGTGCCAACTCAGCAGGTCATGATTTTCATAGGCGGCGGCACCGCCCCCGGTAAAGCCGACGTATGCCGTGCCTGCACTTAGGTTCAGTAGACTGCCAAGGTCCACCGGAACGGTCAGAACGGGATGAATGAAGTCGTCGACGAAAATCTGAAGCGACCCAGGTGCGTAGCTCACCTTTGCTGTATGGACGCCGCCATCCGACAGATTGGAACCAACCGCCGCCGACGCCAGGAACGCCGGGGCGAACGGCGTATTAACGCCCGTGCCGAGAGACTGAACGCCGACGTGATTGCTGTTGGGCTCAAGCGCGAGAAAGTTCCCGTTTCTGAAGGTATCAAATTCCACTGCCAGACTATTCGCGATTTCATAGCCCATGTACGAGTTGGCAAGGCCGAGTGCGGCATCACTCGTGTTCTGCACGACGAAAGCGAACCCATCCCCTCCGTTGAGTCCGTCGGCGTCGTCCGCACCCGCCGGCGCCGTGATGCGGAAACTGAAGGTCGTGTCGAAGCCGACTTCCACGCCCTGTTTCGCTCGGAACCAGGTTGAACCGCGCTCACCCGGCGACGACGAGCTGAGGCGGACGATGTTCCCCACCTGGGCGGCGTCGCCCACGATGTTGAGGTCCGTGGTCGAACTGAAGTCGGGAAAGCTGATGGGGACCGCCTGCAGCGGGCGACTGCCGGCAAGCAGCATCGCCGCGGCAAACCAACTCACTGCCGCATAACTCCTGCAACTTCGAGCCGCACCCATCATCGTTCGACCCTCGGCTAACTTCACGCCCCGGGTGGCTCGTCAGACTGTCTGTAGTGCAACAAAAAAAGTGCTTCGAACCTCTCCCGCGGAAAGGTCCCAAGCACTCTTTTGTCACGGTTCAATGTCGCGTGGACGTCACTGGCGGCACCTGGCGAAACTGAGTGAACGCCCCGGTATCTTGGACGCCTCAGGCGACGATGTCAAGCATTTTCGAGCTTCCCGCGGGACGCTCGATCGCCAAATCTCAGCATCGGTGCCCTCAAGCCACGGCCTGGCCGCGCGCGGGCGCCAGGTCAAGGTGTAAGGCTCGCGGCTGTCGGACGTCGTGCGAAGCGTTCCAGAAGTGCCCGCGCGGAAGGGGGCACTGTTGATGGTTCGTGGCTGGTGTTCAAGGGGAGATGCTTGTCGCTGCTGCCCCTTGACGATGGGTGCCGGCGACGACGAGCAGCAGAATGCGAGCAGGTTGCACGATTCAGTGGCGACCGAGCTCAGTCCCTGACCTGCACGAGGTGCTCCGGCAAGTCGAAAGCGATGCTGGCGTGTTGCGTCTGCTGGTCTTTCGCAATCCATGAGTGTCCGACTCGTCGAGCCGCTCGCTGTATTTCCCTCGCGACACTGCTTAGGCTAAGTTACTACAAATACAAGAACTCGCCCGGGAGAGTCCCGTCTGCGCGAGTCGTCCCTCCTAAGCTCTCATCCCCGCGGCCTTGTTCATGACTTTGTTTTTCCTAGCCCCGTTTCTCCTTGCTCCGCTGCTTCCCTTGCTGGATCGGTGGTTCGGAAACAAAGCGGGATGGCTGATCGCCTGTGTGCCGATCTTGATCGGAATCTACTACGGCGACCTCTGGTGGAGCTTGCCGGCGGGCGAAGAGCGGACTTCCGTTTCTTGGGCCTGGGCGCCGCAGCTGGGTCTGCGTTTGACGCTGATGATCGACGGCCTAGGCCTGTTTTTTGTCCTGCTGATCACGGCTGTCGGAGCCTTGGTGTCTATCTACGCCTCGGGATATCTGGCCGGTCACGATCGGTTGGGACGATTTCACGCGTACATGATGTTCTTCATGGGCGCAATGCTCGGAATTGTGCTGGCCGGCAATTTACTCACGCTTTACATGTGTTGGGAGCTGACCTCGCTGGCTTCGTTCCTCTTGATTGGATTCGACAACGAGCGCCGTGAGGCCCGGGCGGCGGCCACACAGGCCCTCGTGACGACGGCCGTGGGGGGGCTTTGCCTGTTGGCCGGATTCGTGCTACTGGGGTTGGCTGCCGATAGTTTTGAACTGACCGATGTCCTGGCCCGCAAAGACGCCATCCAGAGACATGGATCCTATCCGGCGATTGTGGTCCTGGTGCTCATCGGGGCCTTCACCAAGTCGGCCCAGTTCCCGTTTCACTTCTGGCTGCCAAACGCCATGGAGGCGCCCACGCCGGTCAGTGCCTATCTGCATTCGGCGACCATGGTCAAGGCGGGCATCTTCCTCGTGGCCCGGCTGACTCCGGCATTGGGCGGGACGCCACTCTGGGCTGGAACGCTGACCACCGTCGGGGCCGTGACGATGTTCGTGGGGGCGTATCTCGCCTTTTTCGAGCATGATCTCAAAGGCGTGCTCGCATACTTGACCATCAACGTTTTGGGCACGCTGATGATGCTGCTCGGCTTCGGTACGCCGCTGGCAGTCCAGGCGGCGATGGTCTACCTGGTTGCACACGCGCTGTACAAGGGGGCGTTGTTTCTGGTCGCCGGGATCGTCGATCATGCGACCGGCACCCGCGATCTCCGCAAGATGGCGGGACTGATCCGCCGACTGCCGCTGACCGGCGCCGTGGCCTTGGCCGCCGCATTGTCGATGGCGGGCGTCGCACCGACGTTCGGCTACGTGGCGAAGGAGGTGTTCCTCGATGCCGTCTGGCACGCACCTTTCGTGCCTATCTTGTTGACGGTCGTCTCCGTCGTGTCGAGCATTCTGCTGGTGGCCGGCGCCGGACGCGTGGGGATCGGCCCGTTCTTTGGCCGACCGACGCAGGACGAATGCGACCCGCCGGGCATGACGATGCAGGTGGCGCCGTTGGTGCTGGCCGTAGCCGGCGTCGTGACCGGGCTGGCCCCGCAGACACTCATGGGGCCGCTGCTCGGCCCGGCGCTGGAGCCCATCGCCGGCGAGCCGGTCAAGATGTACTTGACGCTTTGGCATGGCGTGGGCGTACCATTCGTACTCAGCCTGGTGGTGCTCGCGGCGGGAATTGCGTGCTACATCGTGCGGGGGAGTTTGCAGCGGCACCTTGCCGGATCGCTGGCAGTCGCCCGCTGGGGACCGGCGAAGTGGTACGAGTGGTCGCTCGCCGGGCTGTATTGGGTCGCGGACTGGCAGACGCGTATGCTGCAGCCGGGCCGTTTGCCGCGGTACGTGTTTGTCACCTCCTCGGTCCTGCTGCTGCTGACGATTGAGGAAATCGTCCTGCGGGGCGGCTTGCGCGAGCACTACCCCGGAATCGATGTCCGTCCGCATGAAGCGTTTGCCGCTGTGCTCATACCGGCGGCAGCCCTCGTGGCCGCGGCTTCGAGGTCGCGGCTGGCGAGCGTGGCGGCGCTCGGGGTCGTCGGGTACGGCGTGGCGTGGTTGTTCTCGATCTTTAGCGCGCCCGATCTGGCAGCGACGCAAATCGTCATCGAATCGTTAACCGTGATCCTGTTCGTGCTCGCGTTCGCGCGCCTACCCAAGTACACGCTGGCCTCCTCGCCACGCAGGCGGCTTCGCGACGCGCTCCTCGCGGGCGCGGTGGGTATCGTGCTAACTTTGCTGCTGTTGCAAGCGACCCACGAACCGCACCCGCCGCCGATCTCCGAGTGGTACGTAGAGCACAGCGTGCCCGCAGCGCACGGTCGGAACATCGTCAACGTGATCCTCGTCGATTTCCGCGCGCTGGACACACTGGGCGAGATCACTGTGCTGGCAACTGCGGCGATCGGCGTGTGGATGCTCGTGCGACTCAGCGCCCAAGCGCCTGCAAAACGGGAGGGATACGAATGAAGTCGCTTATCTTACAGACAGCGACGCGATACCTGTTTCCGCTGCTCGTGCTGTACTCGGTGTTCCTGCTGGTCCGCGGGCACCACGAGCCGGGGGGCGGCTTCATTGGCGGGCTGATGGCGGCTGCTCCGATCGCGCTGTGCGCGCTGGCGTACGACGTCGACGTGGCGCGGAATCTGCTGCCGCTGCGGCCGATTCGGCTATTGGCGCTCGGACTGGCGACGGCGGCAGGCGTAAGCATCGGCGCCCTGTTCATGGGTCGTCCCCTGCTTACCGGAAGTTGGGTGGAGCTTCCGATGCCGGGTGGGGGAGTGCTCGACCTCGGAACGCCACTGCTGTTCGATTTGGGAATCTATCTCGTTGTGCTTGGGGTCGTAACGCAGATTATTTTTTCGCTCGCAACGAAATCGCCGCTTCATTGGGAAAGGGACGAGTCGTGAATCTCATTCTACCGTTCGTCGTGGGCGCCCTGGTGGCCGCGGGACTGTACATGATGATGCGCCGCAGTTCGATCAAGCTGCTCATCGGCTTTGCGCTGCTGAGCCACGGCGCGAATCTGCTGGTGTTCAGCGCGGGGGGCCTTGTGCGCGGCGGAGCGCCGCTGATCGAACAGGGCGAGTCGCTGCCGCCGGCAGCGCATGCGGACCCGTTGCCACAGGCACTCGTGCTGACGGCGATGGTGATCAGTTTCGGCGTACTGGCGTTTGCGATTGCGCTCGTGCTCAGGACCTATCGCGAGACCAAGACCGACGACGTGGACAAAATGACCACGACGGAACGATGAACCTGGTGACCGTCTTGCCGATTGTGATTCCGCTGGTGACGGCGATCGTCTCGCTGTTCGCCTGGCGCAGCCTCCGCGTGCAGCGTTGGATCAGTCTTGCCGGCGCCGCCGGGCTGCTGGGCAGCGCGGTCGCGCTGCTTGTCGCCGTGCGGGCAGGCGGTATTCAGGCGACACAAATCGGCGACTGGCCGGCCCCCTACGGCATCACGTTCGTGGCCGACCACTTGACGGCCACGATGGTTCTGCTGGCCGGGATCATTGGCATGGCCGTCGTGCCTTATTCGTGCGCCAGCGTCGACCGCGAACAGGAGGAAGCAGCATATCACCCGCTATTGCACGTGTTGCTGATGGGGGTCTGCGGCGCGTTCTTGACAGGCGACCTGTTCAATCTCTATGTGTGGTTCGAGGTCATGCTGATTTCCTCCTTCGTGCTGATGGGGCTCGGCGGGAGGCGACCGCAGCTTGAGGGCGCGCTGAAGTACGTCGCGCTGAACCTGATCGCGTCGTTCATCTTCCTCGTCTCCGTGGGGCTTCTCTACGCGGCGGTAGGAACGCTCAACATGGCCGATCTCGCGACGCGGGTTCCCGATCTCGACCGCGGCATCGCGACGTCGCTGGCGATGAGCTTTCTGGTCGCGTTCGGCGTCAAGGCAGCCGTGTTTCCGCTGTTCTTCTGGCTGCCGGCCTCATACCACACCCAGCCTGCGGCGGTCGCGGCAATCTTTGCAGGGCTGCTGACAAAGGTGGGTGTCTACGCCATGTTCCGGGTGTTTACGCTCGTCTTCGTGCTACGCGACGTTGGCGCAACGCAGACGCTGCTTCTCGTGCTATCGATGCTGACGATGGTCACCGGCGTGCTCGGCGCCGTGGCGCAGAACGAATTGCGGCGGTTGCTCTCGTTCCACATCATCAGCCAGATCGGCTACATGGTGGTCGCTTTAGCGTTGTTCACGCCTCTTTCGATCGCCGCCGGCGTCTTCTTCGTGGCCCACAATACTCTCGCCAAATCGACCCTCTTTCTGGTATCCGGAGTTGTCGAACGCCGTCGGGGCACGTACGACCTCGACCGGCTCGGCGGCACGTATCGAGAGTCGCCTTGGCTGGCACTGCTGTTCGCCCTGCCTGCTCTGGCGCTGGCGGGGATACCACCACTATCGGGCTTCGTGGCGAAGCTCGAAATCGTGCAGGCCGGACTTGAGGCCGACGCGTACATTGCCGTGGCAACTGCCCTGGCGGTCAGTCTGCTGACGCTGTTCTCGATGTCAAAGATTTGGAATGCTGTGTTTTGGCAACCGCCGCCAGCGTCCGAACCGCCCCCCCGACGTCCGCCAGCGGGTGAACGGTGGCTGATGGAATGCCCCACGGCCGTCATGGCGGCCTTCACCGTCGTTGTCGGCCTTGCCGCAGGTCCGTTGTTCGGTTGGACTCAGGCGGCAGCCGACGAGTTGCTGGGTCCCTTCGGCCCCAGCGGCTACGTCGAGCGCGTGCTGGGAGAACAAAGATGATCTTTTTCCTTTGGAACCTGCTGCTTGCCCTGGCATGGGCATTTGCTGTGGGGGTGCCCTCGACGGGCAATCTCCTGCTTGGCTTCGCGCTGGGATGGGGCGTATTGTGGCTCGGCCGCAGCATCCTCGGCTCTGGAGACTATACGCGGCGGATCGCGAAGATCGCTGAATTCGCCGTTTTCTTCGCCTGGAAGTTGTTAGTGGCCAACATTCGGGTGGCACGCGACGTGTTGACGGTGAAGAACTACATGCAGCCAGCGATTCTCGCCGTTCCGCTTGACGCTCGCACCGACGCCGAGATCGTGCTGCTAGCGAACTTGATCAGCCTCACACCGGGCACCCTCAGCCTCGACGTCTCACACGACCGACGGTTTCTCTACGTGCACTCGATGTATACCGACGATCCGGAGCAGGCGAAGCTGCAGTTGAAACAGGGGTTTGAACGCCGCGTGCTGGAGGTATTGCGATGACACACGTCGATCCGCAACAGGCGGCTGAGGTCGCTCTGTGGCTGCTTTCGCTCGGAGTCGGCGTGGCGTTTGCGCGCCTGATCCGTGGACCGTCGCTGCCGGATCGCGTCGTGGCGTTCGACATGATTGGCAACTTGCTGGTCGGCGGCGTGCTGCTGTTGGGGATTTCGACGCACGAACTCTACCAACTCCGGGTGGCAACGGTGCTGGCACTCATCAACTTTCTCGGAACCGTCGCTTTCGCGTTGTACGTTCAGCGGAGAGAACTTCCATGACCGAGTGGCTCGTCGTCGTCCTCATCACGATCGGGACGCTTTTTTCTCTGTTGGCCGCGATCGGTATCGTGCGCATGCCCGATTTGTACATGCGGGCGCAGGTCGTGACCAAGGCCTCAACGTTGGGCACAAGCTGTCTCGCTCTGGCCGCCGCGGTGTCATTCGAAGGCATGGAGCCGGCCGTCCGGCTCATGTTGGTCGTCGCCTTCCTGTTCCTAACGGCTCCGATCGCGGCCCATATGATCGGCCGATCGGCCAAAGCCCAGGGAGTTCCGCTGTGGGCTGGTACGAACCTTGATGAAATGGGAAACGCCCCCTACCTGCTCGAAAGCACTGACCAGGAGGAAATCGAGCAGTCAGATGAACCTTGAGGGGGAACTCGCTGCCCCCGCAACCGATGCTGCTTCCCAAACGCATTCATCCGGCACGTCAGCCTCAACAACTCAAGGGAGTATCGCTCGAATGGACTACGCTGCCAGATCCCCACGCCTCATACGTGTCGGCCAGCGTCGCATCTCCGTCGGTATCTTTGGTCCGCAGGCGGAGTTGAACCGGTGCGTCCGCGAAGCGAAGGCTGCTTGCCGTCTGGGAAGCGCGACGAGAAAACATCGCTCGGCCGCGACAGCCGACAATCTGTCTTGCCACCCCTGCCGTCTGGTGCCCCACTGCTAAGCGTGGGGTGACAACAGGTATCGCGCGAAGAAACCTCCCCCCACTTTCGGCGCTTGCGGCGCGGGTCGTAGTGGTCGGATTGGTGAGGCAACAGGCGGCGTGCTGGTTAAACATCGCCTCGAAGCGAGCCCGATCAACAAATGGTCAGGTGCAACATGAGGTTTGTTGCCTGCTGCCCCGCATGCGAATCCTAAACTCGCAGCCACTGGCCGGCTGATCCCACCCGTACTACCGCCCGGTTACCGGACAACCGGCGGCCCTCCCGACGTTAGCGCGCGTTGAATGAAACGGATTTCGTTACCCAAGGCGATCGCCCTTCTGGCTGCGCGCTTGCTCGTCTGTCTGCCGGCCGTTGCATGGTCGCCCACGGCCTGCGGTCAACAGTCGGCGACACGGCCTGTGGGAGGGTCGGAACCCACGCGCTGGGTGGCGCTTCAACCGGCGGCGGACGCCAGGAAGGAATCCACCGGAAGGAAGCAACGATCGCCTGGCGCAGAGATGCTGCCCGCGCCCCCCCTGCCCTCCGCACCGGAGATCGTCGACCCGCATACGGCCGAGCCCGTCAAGCCATCTGCACCGAAAGGCGAGTCCTCGACCGAAGCTTCGCATTATGTGGCCAACCGCCGCGCTGAGATCCTGCTGCGGGCGGCCCGCAATTCCGTGGCGATGGGCGACCTGCCGCAAGCGCTCGAGCGTTTCGACGAACTGCTGCGGCTGGAGCCGGACAACGAGCAGGTGCGCTACGAATACGGGGGACTGCTGTTGCAGGCTGGACGGTTGGCCGACGGCCGACGTCAATTGGAGCATTTGGTTTCCGGCGACGGCGACGTCGGCGAATATCGGCTGGCGCTGGGCAATCTGCTGATGCGGCTGAAGGACTACCAGCCGGCGCGCGAGCAGTTTCGGGCGCTGCTCTCCGATCCGCGGCTACGCCGCCAGGCCACGATCAAGTTGGCCCAATCGCTGGTTCTCGAGCATCGCCATGCCGAGGCGCGAAAGTTTTACGACGAGCACATTGCCCGCTTGCGCGATCTCGACCCGGCCACGACGGTGGCGCTGGCACAGTTGTTGATCGACATGCGGCGGCCCGAGGAGGCCGTGCGGCTGCTTGAGCCGTTGCACGAGGCCCATCGCGAGGATGAGACGATTGCCGCGCCGCTGGTGTTGGCGCTGGTGAACGTGAACGAACGCGGCCGGGCGCTTGCGCTGATCGACGCGCTCCCGGCGCAGGAGCTGGCAAGTGCGGGACCGTGGATTGCGCTGGCCGATCGGCTGTACGACGAGCAGGCGCTTGCCGAGGCGCTGGCTCTGTACCAGGAGATCTTGCGCCGCTGGCCCCACGAGCGGCACGCCCGGCTGTGGATGGCCAGAACGTATCTGCGGCTCTACGAGGTCGATCGGGCGAAGGCCATCCTGGACGAACTCGGCGATGGCCGGCGGGGGCGCGAGTATTCGACGGTGCTGATCGACTATCACACGCTGGTCGGCGAGTACGCCGAGGCGATCGAGCTGGCCAAGCGGCGGAGACGCGCGAACCGCCGCGACGTCGAAGCGACGATGCTGCTGGCCGACGCCTACCATGCCTCGCAACAGTATGCCCATGCCGACGCGATCTATGCGGCTGCGTTGACCCAGTGCCCGACGAACGACACGGAGCTGCGTCGCACGATCCTTCGTTTGCACGCCAAGAACTATCTGCTGAGCCGCCAATACCCTCAGGCCGTGAACGTGTTGGACGGACTGCTGCGGGAGCAGCCCGCCGACGTGGGCAGCCGCATCCTGCTGGTCGAAGCGCTGACGAAGATGCGGTGCTTCGGCGCCGCGAAGCAGGTGGCCACCACCAAGGTCGACGGCCAGACCCCGCGCGAGCAATCCGCGCTGCAGACGCGGCTGGGATACGTGCTGCTCGAGCAAGGAAACGGCCCGGCGGCGGCCGCTCATTTCGACTTTCTGGTTGAGGCCGCTGACGAGCCGCCGCCCGAAATGGCCTACGGGCTGTACCGGGCCGCGCAGGTGACGGGCCAAGGGGAGTTGGCGCGCTATGCGTTCGGGCTCGGTCCCACGCGATTGGCACCGGGGGCGTACTGGGCCACCGTGTTTGCGAACCTGGCCATGAACTACTGCGACTGCCCGTCCGCGGCCGTCGTGGTCGATGGGGCATTGCAGGGTACGCCGGGCAACCTGGTATTGCTGAATCTCCGGGGCGAGGCCGCGCAGCTTTGCGACTGCCGCTGCGATTCGAGCAGCCTCTGCGACTTGCACGCCGAATGTTGCGGAGAGGAAGCCGCTGGGTGCGCCAACGGCTGGTTTATCGCGGCGCTTCGCGTGTCGCCCACCAACGTTCGCGCCCGGCTGGGGCTGGCGCGCTCGCTCGAGCGGCACATGGCCTACGGCGCCGCCGAAGTGCAGTATTCGATGGTGGTCCGGCAAATGCCCGGCGACCCCAACGTCAAGCGCGAGATGGCGCGGATGGTCGAGAGCAACCACGGGCTCGAGGCAGCCCACGGTCTGTACGCCTCGCGTCCGCCTGCGGCGTCGCTCGACGCGGATCTGGAAGACGACGCCGACTTTTTCGACGAGGACCTGGACGAGGCCGCCCCGTTTAGCGACGACGTCGACCCGACCGACGTGCCCAACAGCGCCAACACGGGCGAGCCGGAGCCGATGCTGTTCGACCAGTTCATGTCGATGGAGTTCGATGCCACGGCGGTCCGCGGCTGGCACTTGTACGAGGCCATTCCGCGGCTGGAGCGGCTGATCGAGGTCGAGCCGTGGAACGATGCGGCGCTGTTCAACCTGGCGCAAGCGCAAAGCGCTCTGGGCCGCACGCAGTGTGCGATCGAAACGTATCGGCGGCTGCTGGCGATGAACCCCTGCCACGAAGACGCGGCCACGGCCCTGTTGCGCACCGAGATGGAACTGCACCCCAAGATCCTGCCGGTGATCGACTACCAAAAGCAGTTCGGCCGCGAAGGCCTGGCGAACATCACGTGGCTCAACCTCTCGTTTGCCGCGCGGCACCCGTTGGGCGACGCGGACGAGTTCTTCGAGTGGGGCTACCGCGAACGACTGCTGCAACCTACCGACGACCGGGCCAACTGGGGCCAGATCCCCTTCGTTCGCTGGCAGCAGAAGTACGCCACTGATTCGCTGATGTTCATCGAGCTGGCGGTGGAGAACTATCAATACGGATTGCAGACGCGACCGACGTTTCGGGCCGGGCTCGATCTACTCAACGGCGACGACTTCAACGTGATGGTGACCGGCTACCTGGAGAACTACTACGTCTGCGGCGAGGCGATTCGCCAGGATATTTACACCACGGGGATTCAGATCGACGCGGTCTACCGTCCGACGCGGCTGTGGACGCTGGGGGGCTTCTACCGCGTGGCCAACCTGTCGGACCACAATTGGGTCAACTGGCTGAATGTGAATTCCGAATGGGTGCTGAAAGAGGGCCGCAAGCAGGTGAGCGCGCTGGTGAACGTGGATTTCTACGGATTCGCCGAGCAGACGATCTTCGGTCCAAACTTCCCGTCGTCGCTGGTGGGCACGATTCATCCCTACTTCGCGCCGTCGGCCTACGTGTTCCCGACGATGGGACTCGAGTGGAAGCACTGGCTGAGCCGCGACCGCTTCGACGGGGCGAATCAGCACGACTACTCGGTGTTCGCCGGCGGTGTGGTTGACTCGAACGGCATTCCCTTCTTCGTCGCCAACGGCCGCTGGCAGCGCGACGTTTCCGAATCGTTCACCTGGACGCTCGACTTCAACGTGATCCGCAGTCCCAACCAGGTGTACAACGCGGCCGGGGCGATGGCCTACGGCGTCTGGCGGTTGTAGGGCGGGGAACGCTCGCGAGTCAGAACGACAGCCGACGATGGCCAGGCGGCTATTCCGATGGGGCTTCGGCCGGCGTGGTCTCCGAGGTCAGCACCGTGGGAGGCTCCGTTTCGGCAAGCAATCGCCGGTACTGCGCGTCGGCTTCCTCGTAGCGTTTCAGCTTATGGAGCGTGTCGGCCAGTTGCAGGCGCAGGTCCGTGTCGTGCGGCTCGCGCTCGACGAGCGGCTCCAACAGCTCGACCGAATGGGCCAGCTTGCCGTGCTGGGCCTCGGCGCTGGCGAGGCTTTTCAGGAAGTCGATGCTGTGGTTGCGATCGCGCTGCTGGTAGAGCCAGTCGAGCAGCGCTTGTTCGGATTTCTGGAGCGTGGGGCTGCCGGCGGCGGCCATCAGGAAGCCGTTCCACAGATCTTGCTGCTGGCGTGCGCCCTCCAGCAGTCCCGCGTAGAGACGCAGCGCCTCTGGGTAGTGTTTTCCATAGAGCAGGGCTTCGGCCAACCGTTTCTGCACGTCCTGCTTGCCGCCGTCGCGCTTGAGAAGCTGGCGATAGATGGCGGCCGCCTGGTCGTGCTGGTGCATCCAGCTCAGATTGTCGGCTTTCCCAATGAGCGCGTCCGGATCGCCGGGCTGCATGGCCAGCATCTGGTTGTAGACCTCGACCGCCTTGCCGAAATGTCCCGTCGATGCATAGATCTTCGCCAGGAACTTCAGGTCGGCGAACGTCGGCGTCCCCTGAGCGAGCAATTGCTCCGCCTCGTCGGCGCGGCCGATCCGCAGCAGCACGCCCGCGTATTCGAGGCGCACCTCCTCGGTCAGCGGTCCGTATTGCTCGAGCAGGGCGTACCGCTTGGCCGCTTCGGCAAAGTTGCCCAGGTGCGAGGCGTTGCGTGCCGCCGAGAGAATCATTTCCCATTTCCGCTGATCGACGTCGAGGTCGTCGACCTTGGCCAGCAGCGCCCCGTAGATCGATTCGGCCTCTTCTTCGCGCTTCAATTTTTGCAGGCTCGCGGCCTTGAGGATTTTGCCCTCGACGCCCTTCGGGTTGCTGGTGGCGATGGCCTCGTCGATGCGTTGGACTTCTGCCTGGTGCTCGAGGTCGGTCATCACCTCGCGCAATCGCCAGAGGCGGGCTTCGTCGGCCTCGGTCTCCAGCTTGACGCGATGGGTCATCTCGACGAGTCGGTCGTGCAGGCGGTCGGTCATGAAGCCCAGTTCTGCCCGCGTCAGCGCGACGTCGTCGCGGTTGAAGAGCACCACGACCAACAGCACGGCGGCCGCGGCGATGCCCGTGGTGCCCATCACGAGCCCGGTGCGGCGCAACGACTCGGGCGGGCGGCGGTTGGGCAGCGAATGCAGCATCGGGGTGAGGGTTTTCGAGTGGCGCTGCCGCAGGGTCGCTTGCAGCACGAAGTTTGATTCGGGCGAAAGATGGCGGAATCGGTAGCGGGCCTCCTGCACGTAGTAGCCGGCCACGGTTCGCAGCCGCAGATCGACGAGTTCGGCCCACGTGTCCACGCGGCCGAAGGGAGTTTCCAGATCGATTCTGGCGGGCTGTGTGGTCACGCTTGTGTCGGGCATCAACACCGTCATCGTCTTGGCTCCCAAAGTTCTCGTCACGGCTTCTGCGGTGTGGTCGTCGTTGAGCCACAAGGAGACGGGCAGTTCGAACTGCCATTCGTCGGAACGCTTCGGCAGTCGGTCGACCGGGGCGAGCCCGAACTGCCCTCCCGAGAATCGCTCGTAGTGCAGGCCGACAGCGAACTGGGCCCCCATCCACCAAAGCTCGTTCAGTTGCTCCTTGTTCGGCTGCTCGAACTCGATTCCGTAGAGCACGGCCTGCGGCGGCGGGCCCTTCGCGCCGCGTCCCCGGGCGGCGGAGGTCTGCGATCGGATGATGCCTCGGCAGAAGACGGCGCGATCGGCGGCGCGGATGGTCATGTCGATCTCGGCGGCGCCGCCGAGCGCCTCGAACGCGACGAGGCCGCAGCCCGTTTCGTTGATGTCGCGGGTGACGCCGTGGCCTTGGATTTTGGTGCCGTCGTCGAATGTCGCTTCGTAGTCGACGTGCAGTGCCACCGGATGCCGCCACGAGCAGCGGCGATCGCGCGATCGCAGGGCACGGCCGATTACGACCCACGCCAGGTACGAGTAGATGATCAACAACGCCGAACCGATAGTCAGACCGATGAGGTCGTGCGACAGGTGCAGCAGGTAACGGGACAGCGCCCACAAGATGGCCAGCGCGCTTACGGCGATGATCGTGATCTGCGGGGCGAGGTGGCGCAGCACGCTCTTCGACTGAGACCGCCGTTTGGCGGTGACGATGAACCTGGCCCGCTTGCGCTTGAAGATGGCCCGCCAGGTGCAGCGCACCTGGGTCCAGAAGGAGATCATCTGCGTTAGTTCGATCGCCACGAGCCAACCGTAGCCGTTGCTGGCGACTTTCACGCCCGTCCAGACGGCGGCCAGGTAAACGCCGACGAGCAGGGCGAACTGCCAGGTCAGCTTGTTGACCGGGGCCACGCCGGTCAGCAACATCAGCATCGGCGTGCCGTAGATCAGCAGTTTCTGCACGCCCGTGGTCCAGGAGAGCATAGAGCCCAGGTAGCAGATTCTTTGGGCAAGGGTGAGCCCCTTCATCGTGAGCGGGTTGTCGATGGCGAAGATGCCCAAGTTTCCCTCGCCCCAGCGCAGTCGCTGGGTGGTGAAGCTGGAGATATCTTCGGCGGCCATGGCGGAGATCAGCCGTTCGTTGACGAACAGGCTCTTCCACCCCTTGGCGTGCATTCGCAGCCCGGTGAGCATGTCTTCGGTGATCGACTCGGTGGCGACCAGCCCCACGTCCTCCAGGGCCTTGCGGCGAAACATCGCGGCGCTGCCGCAGAAGGAGACCGAGTTCCAGCGGTTCTTGCCAGGCTGGGTCACGTTGTAGAACAACATGCCCTCTTCCCAGTATTTGCCGCGTTCGTAGTTCAGCACGCCCTGAAAGGCATCGAAGTTGTAGAAGGCGTGGGGCGTCTGCACGAAGCCCATCTGTTCGTCGACGAAGTACCCGACGAGCCGGTCGATGAAGTGCCGCTCGACGACGTGGTCGGCATCGAGGACCACGACGAACTCGCCGTCGGTTCTTTCCAGCGCGTGGTTCAGATTGCCCGCCTTCGCGTGCTGGTTGGTGGTGCGGGTGATGTAATCGGCCCCCAGTTCTTCGCAAAGCGCTTGGACGTCGGCCCGGTTGCCGTCGTCGAGGACGTACGTGCGGTGCGGGTAGTCGATGCTTAGCGCGGCCGAAATCGTGCCGCGCAAGAGTTGGGCGTCTTCGTTGTAGGTTGGAATGAGGACGTCGACGGTGCGGCCCCGCAAAACCGGAGCCGGCGGCGGGTTGCGCACGTCCCAAATCTGAAAGAAGAACAAGAACAGCAGCAAGCCGCCGTAGCACTCCGCCGCATACAACATCAGCGAAAAGGCCACGCCCAGCGGGCTCGACAGGTTCATCGTGAACAACGCGCGGAGCACCAGGTAGACGATCGTCGTAGCCATGGCCAAGCACATCGCTACGCGGCGCCAGCGCTGGCTCTGCCGCCTCTTGACCGCGGCAGGAGCGGCTTGCGCTCGAACCGGTTCGTGAATTTGCGCCACACTCATGACTCGACCTGGGGGACGAGCCAACGACGCAGAATCGCCAATTGCGGCGCGGGCCGACGCATCTCGTCCGTCGGCTGGACCGAGAGCGGATAGTCGTGCCACCACTGGCCCGCGGCCCAATAGCAGGCGAGCAGGTCGGTCGCGTGCAGCCATTCGAGGGTGTGGTCCATTACGCGCCGCCAACCCGCGCTCTGGCCGGGGATGCCGAATTCGCCCAGGAAGCCGCGCACGTTGTTCTGGCGGCACCAGTCGCAAAACACGCCGATGCGCTTCACGCCCCGTTGGACGAGGTCGGGATCCTCGCGCAACTCCTCGGCATAGCTGCGGGCATAGCGGCCGGTGCCGTCGGAATCGAAATAGGAGTGGGCTTCATACAGCACGCGATCGGCCGGATCGTTGATCCAGGCCCGCGGGCCGTTGCTCTCGGGGAATCGTCGGGCGTTCGACCACCCGTCGCCGGCCACGATCACCGAGGTCTCGCGATTGACCGTGCGAATCGCCTCGACCGCCTGTTGGGAAATCGCCTGCCAACTCGAGTGACCCATATCGTGCGGCTCGTTCATCAGCCCGAAGCCGAGAATCGTCGGGTCGTGCGCGAACGCTTGGGCGATGCGGCGCCAATAGTCGGCAAACAGCGCGCTCGATACCGGGGCCGTGCGGCCGATCCGCTCGCCGATCACGACGCTCTTGGGCTTGCCGCCCAGTTGCAGTGTGTAGCGGCCATAGTTGTGCGTGTCGAGAACGACGGCGGCCCCGGCGTCCGCGGCCCACTCGACGACCTCGCGAATCCGATTGAGCTCGTCCGGATCGAGCGGCTGCCCGAGCCGCGGTTGCAGACGCTCCCAACGGAAGGGAATCCGCAAGATGCCGAGTCCGTGCTGGGCGAAATAGCGAATCGTCGGCTGGTCGGGATAGATGTAGTCCCTGCCGTACGTGCCGGGGTTCTGGTTGGAAAAGCTCGGTTTGGTCGCGCCGAACTCTGCGCCGGCCAGCGACACGCCTCCGCGTATGTTCCAACGGGGCGGAGCCGGCGACTGGCTTTGTTTGCGCGGCGCCGACCAGGAGCAAAACGCGGTCGTGCCGACGACGGCGACCATGCCGAACTCGCGGCGACTCAGCCGTTGGTCGGATGCCATGAAGAACCTTAACGCACGTAGGTAGAAGACTTTCCGTGAACGCTTCTACCGCAAACCTAGCACCCAGATCCCATGCCCCTGTCGGAAGATACGGCGAATTTCAAGGAGCGCACGCGGGCTTTGCGCTGCCACGGCCCGCGGGCGGGGCCGCCGTTTCTGACGAGCGAACCGAACAAAGCGGTTGTGTGGATGGCGCGGCCACGCAGGGGCCTACGCGTCGGAGTTGCCCACGTTGTCGCGGATGTAGGCGTCGTAGTCGACCCGCCGCGAGGCGCGATTGCCGTCGCGCGCGGCGTCCGCTTCGTCCGCGGGCGGGATGCACCAACGCAAGAGGTCCACAACGAGTCGGGCGATGCAACGAAGCAACATGGCGGGGCGCATTGGTCGGCAAAAGGTGGGCGATGCGACTCAATGCAATCGGCGCGCCGCGAGCAGCCAGCCAGGGTTGCCGTGAAGCGGAAGTAGGGCTCAATCCTCGGAAGGAAGCCGTTTTGCAGCCCGCGATACCGTGCCCGCAAGACTTCTCCAGGTGGCGGCACGTGCTTTTTTCGCAACGCGGCCGAGCCGGCTCGTGAGGCATTTTCGCAACGACGCGATTCAGTCGCGGCGTTTCGATATGCCGGACCGCCGCGGCACGGTAGGTTCAACTCGGGCCGGCGGTATTCGCGATGCGAGCGCTGTTGTGCTTCGCCGCCCCGCCGACACGTCGCAATGCCCACCACAGCGAGCCGATCAGTAGCAGCGCTGGCGGCAGCAGCACGATCCCGGTCCATAGCTCGAGCTGCCCGATCAGGTCTTCCTGGCGCTTGTACGCCATGCTCGACTCGGGCGCAACCGAAGCGGCAAGCAGGCCCAGCACGTCGCCCTGCTCGTCGCGCACACGCCTGACGATCGCATACTTGTAGAGTTCGTCGCTGCGGGCGCGATAGATTTCCTTCGACAGGAACGTGTCGTCGGCCGAGCCCTCCTCGAATCCGCGCCGCGCGTATTCGCGATTCACCACCGAAAACCCGATCGCATCGGGCGTGGAGTCAGCCAGAATCGTCTTGTCGGGGCCGACGACGAACACGCTGGCCACCGCATTGCCCTGCGGCATCCTCTTCACGGCCGCGATGCACATCTGCTGCAAGGCCTGGGCGTCCTTGGTCCGCAAGGCGGCCTGCAGCTCTGCGTCGTCCAACTCGTTTAGCAGCCGGCGGACGCCTTGGTTCATGTCGGTGTCGGGGTCCTGGTGCGATTCGATGTCGCGTTTCGTCTGCGCCAGGGCCGACTCCTGTGCTCGCAGCAGCGCGGCGGCGGCGACGGCCACGAGGATCAACGTGACTAGCGCCGTCAGCGCCAGCCCGGCCACGACCGGATTGCGCTTGCACCACAGACGCAGTCGATCGCTCTTGGCAACCGGCACGTGTTGCGGCAGGTCGTCGCGCAGCCAGCGATCGAGGTCGTCGGCCAGCACTTCGGCCGACCCGTAGCGCTGGTGCGGGTCTTTTTCGAGGCACTTCAGGCAGATCGCTTCCAGGTTGCGGTCGCGCCAGGAGTTCAAACGCGGATTCGCCTCGTGCGGGGGCGTCGGCGGCTGGTGGCACACCTTGTCGAGCACCTCGCCCAGCGAACGGCCGTCAAAGGGAATGCGGCAGGTCAACATCCAGTACAGAATCGTGCCCAGCCCGTAGACGTCGGACAGCACGGTCGACTCGCCGCGGGTTTGCTCGGGCGACATGAACGCCGGGGCGCCGACGATCTCGTCCTTGCTGCGATGGCTTCCCAGCCGCGTCGACAGGCCGAAGTCGCTCACGAACGGGCGTCCCTCGGCGTCCAGCAGCACGTTCGACGGCTTGAGATCGCGGTGCAGAATCTGCCGCTGGTGCGCATGGTGCACGGCGCGGGCGATCATGGACGTCAGTCGGGCCGCTTCCCGCGGCGACAGCGGCGAGCCGGCCATCGCACGCGTCAGGTCGCCCCGTTCGATCAGCTTCATGGTGAAGAACAAGCACCCCTGGTGATCGCCGCCGCCGTAGACCGGAATGATGTTGGGGTGGTCCACCCGCGCCTGGTTTTCGACTTCGACGGCGAACAGCCGCAGGCTTTCTTCGGTGGGCTTGCTTTCGGAGCGCGAGATCTTCAAAGCCACGACCTGTTCGAATTTCAGGTGCCGCGCTTTGTAGACCACGCCCTGTCCGTGCCGTCCGATTTCTTCGACGATCCGATACTCGCCGACGACGGCGCCGGCGGGGAACTCTCGGGCCCCCTCTTGCGGTTCCAGCGAGATCGTTTCGCGCAAGGCCGTGGCCAGGCGATCGAAGTCCTCGTGCGCAGTCAACTCGTCGGCCAGTTCGGGGTAGCGTGCCGCGAACTCATGCTTGTCGAGCGGAGTGCCGGCCTCCTCGGCTTCGAGATAAGCGGCATACGCTTCGTCGAGCTTCTGGGTGCGCTGCAAATCGTGATCGGACATGTTATCGCTCCGCCAGTTTCCCGCGCAGTTGCTTTAACCCGCGACGCAGTAGTCCGGCCACCGCAGCGGTGCTGCGGTCCCATTCCTTGGCGATTTCGGCCACTTTCCATCCCAGGCAGTATTTCAGCACGAGCGCTTGCTGCTGATCGTCGGGCAACTCGGCCAGCAGTTCGGCCATGCAATCCAACTCCTCCTGCAGCGCGACCAGCGTGCTGGGCGTCAAGCCGCTGCCGGCCAGCTTGTTTTCCAAACGGCTGGACGATTCGTCGAATTGGACAAACGCTCGTTCCGGGCAGTTGCCGTGTTTCTTCAGGGCATCCAGAACCGTATTCTTTAGAATACGCCGCAGCCAGGCCTTGTACTGGGCCGGCTGCTCTCCTTGAAACTGCCGGGCTTTTTCGAACGCCTTGGTGTGGGTGACTTGGACCAGGTCCGAGGCGTCCATCGTGCGCCGCAATTGATGCGGCAGCCAAAGCCGGGCCAGCAGCAGCAAGTAGCTGCGAAAGTCCTCCGGACGAAAGCTCGGGTTGTCGTCGACATGGTGCATCAATGCGCCCGATGAGGAGTCGTGCTCATTTCTATTTTACGGCGCGGTGATTTCCCACGCACCGCTTCCGGGGGCTAGCCACGGTTTCCGCGGCTAGCCGCATCCGCCACAGCCTCCGCACCCGCCGCCGCATCCGCCGCCCCCACAACCACCGCCGCCGCACCCGCTGCCGCCCCAAGACGACGACCCGCCCTCGACGGCCTTCGGCGCGAACGCTGCTTGAAACGAGTTGAGCGATCCACCCGCCAGGACGCCGACGCCAAACAGCCCGACCGCGAGCGGCATGTGCGCGGGGTCGACCTGGTCGAGGTGACGCTTCAGCTTCGAGTGTTCGCGCTTGTGTCTGCGCAGTACGCGGTTGCCCGCCGTAGTGCGGTGCAGCGGCTGGCCGAAGACGACCAGCGCCATCGCGGCCGCCAACACGCAGCCGATCACGAGAAAACCGACCGGCTTGTCGCGCGACAGCCCGACGTAGATCTTCGCCGCTCCGAGCGCCGGCACGGTCATCACGATCAGGATGGGCACGGCGCGGCCGACGAAATCGCGCGCCTCGGTGGCAATCAGCCTCAGCGACGTGAGACGCTCGGCAATCTGAGCTTGCCACTGCCAGCGGTATTGCGCGAGCTCGTAGGGCCGACTGCCCACGGCATCCAGGGCCGCCTGGACTTCGCGCTCGGCCGGATGCATCGAGCCGTCGTCCTGGTACTCGGGATTGCGGACCAGTCGCTCGATGAACGGATCGAACGACAGGATCCGGCGGTTGACCATGTCAGTCAGCAGCGCGGCCGTGGCCTGCCGCCGTCCGCCGTTGAGGTAGGCCAGCTCGTAGGCGTCGAGCTCCACCGAGTCTTCCTGCCACGGTTCGCTCGCGATACAAAGTGCGTATCGCACGAGCAGCGCCACCAGCACGGCACAAGCCAGCGCCAGGATGAAGAACTTCAGAAACTGCGCCCCCTTGAGATCGAACGGGTAGCTGGCCAGCAACGCCAGGCTATTCAGCGGCCTGCCGGCGCTTCCTTCCGCAACCGCCGAGCCCGCGATCACTACGTAAGTCGACAGAACGCCGAACAGCGGCAAGCGGGCGAGCCATCGGGCGGGTTGCCGGGGCACGATCCAGTTGGTGCTGGTATTCACGCGGCGATAGTCGGCCGCGCCGCTGAAGCGCGTTTCAACGTCCGGCCAGATATCGGCCGGCGGCTCGTGGCCGAACAGGCGCTCGTAGCTTTCCAGCGTCTTGCCGTACCAGGCTTTGAACTTGTCCAACTCCGCGGCGCCGCCCTGGGTCGGGTGATGGTGCAGCGACGTACCAAGCACGTGAGGGCAGAACTCGTCCCAGTAGGAGCGAGTGTACGTCAGGTGCATGTGCCAGGCCTGATCCACCTCGTCGGAGGGCGCTACGTAGTGGCCGGCAGCCACGGCCAGGAACGCAAACCGCTTGTACTCGCCAACGACGCGATTCGCGAATGCCCTGGTCCAGTTGTTTTCCCGCGCGAGTCGAGCACCGAAGGGGAGGGCGGAATTCGGTTCATCCAGGGGAAATACGATAATCCGCTGATACAGGTCGGCTTGCTCGTGGTTCATGTCCATTTCCTCCAGGAGTCCTCTGCGGATCCTCTCTGAAGGGCTGGACGACCAAGCGGCGGAAATCGACCGCGGAATTCGAAGAGACGCGGGAAACTCCCATGTTTTGGCCCTACAACCGCTTAGGCGCAGGGATGAACGCCTGGCACGGCACGGCCGCTATTTTGCCGGCGGCTCGCGCAAGGACCACTCCACGACGCGGCCGGTACCCGCCGAGCTTTTTTGCGGCTCGGCGTGCTGGCCGGCGGCGGCCAAGCGCCGTCCGTCGGGCGAAAAGGCGATGGCCATCGTGTGCGCCATGCCCGTATCGAAGTGGCACAGCTCCTGGTGCGTCCGCACGTCCCACAGCACGATCGCTGAGTCTCTGGCGAGGCTCATGGCCAGCGTTCTTCCATCGGGGCTGAATGCCAGGGCGGAAGCATTGCCTCGGCGATTGAACATCGCTTCGAGAAGATCGCCGTTGGATGCGTCGACTATGGCCACCGTCTCGCCTCCGATCCAGACGGCGATCGTGCGTCGATCGGGAGCAAAGACCGCACCGAAAGGATTGACTTCCTTGTAGCGGCGGCCCCACTCCGAGGTTCCCGTCTCGAGGTCCCAGACACGCAGTTCCCGAGAACCGGTGACGAGTTTCTTGCCGTCGGATGAAATGTCGAGTGACGTGACGGGGCTGGTATGCACCAGTCGGTGAATCGGATGCCCGCTGGGCAACTCGAGGATCGTGGCCGCTGTGCTGTCGCTGGCGATCGCCAGCCGGCGTCCATCGCTGGAGATGTCGAGCGCCGCCAGTTTGCCGGCGTAGTCGGCGAACTCGAACAGGACCTCGTCGGTCTCGAGATCGACGTAGCGGACCACGTCGCCGGCGCTCGTACCACAGGCCATTCGTTTTCCGGCACCATCCATGGCCACGATGAACCTACTCCAATCGCTCGCCAGGTCGTGCGACGCAACGCTCTTGCGCGACTTCATGTTCCACAGTCGGACCTCGCCCCCGCGGTGCGCGGTGGCCAGCGTCTGCGAGTCCTGCGTGTAGGCGATGTTCCAGACCCAGCCATCGACGCGCTCCAGCGGCGACGCCTCGAAATGGCGTGCCGCATCCCATAGGCGAATCGTCCCGTCGGCGCCGGCGGTGGCCAACCGCTGGGAATCGGGAGACCAGGCGATGCTCCAGGCGCGGCTGCCGTGCGCGGGGAATGCGGCCACCAGGGCATCGTCGGCCGTGGCCGGCTTCGTGAGGTCCCACAGCCGCACCAGGCCGTAGTGGTTGCACGTGGCAGCCTTCGTGCCGTCGGAGGAAATCCGGGCATCGCGGATCCAGTTGTCGTGCGACTCCAGCGACGAATAGGTCGCGACGCGATCGTGCTCCAGGTCCCAGCAGTAGAGCCGGTAGTCCTGGCCGGCCGCCACGAGCCGCTGCGAATCGGGGCTGAAATCGATTGCGAACAAGTGGCCGTTCGCTTTCGCCAGCGGCGGAAGCGGCTGCCAGCGCTCGGTGTTCCAGCGATGTACGCTGCCGCCCTCGTCGCAGGCGGCCAACAGCTTTCCGTCGGGCGAAAAGCGAACGGAGCGCACCACGTCGAGCGCGTCGTCCAGTACCCTTTCCTCGCGGCGCGATTGCAGATCCCACAGGCGCACGCAACGATCGCGGCCTCCGCTGGCCAGGTGTTTTCCGTCGGGCGAAAACGCGACGGCCAGCACGTGGTCCTGGTGATCGGCAAGCGCCGCGATGCGCTCACCGCCCGCGACGTTCCACAAGATCACCTGCCGGTCTTCGCTGCCGGTGGCCAGCAGCGAACCATCGGGCGAAAACGCCACGCAGGTCACTTCGTCCTCGTGGCCACGCAGCACGTGACGCTGCTGGCCGGTCGCGGCGTCCCAGATGCGAGCCGTTCCGTCCTTGCTCGCGCTGGCCAGCGCCGTGCCGTCGGGCGAGAAGGCGATCTGAAACACTTCGTCGCCGTGGCCGGTAAATTGCCGAAGCTCGGCGTGGCATTGTCCCCACAGCCAGTGCCAGGCAAACTCGCGCTGGTCCTGCTGTCCGGGTGCGGGAATGTGGCGCTTGAGCAACTCGAGCGTTCGCGCGCGGTTGAGCGAGCGCCAGGCGTCGTACGCCAGCCGCACGTCGGCCGAATAAAGTAGCAGGCGGCTGGTGTGCGACTCCGATTCGGCCCGGGCGCGTTCCACTTCGGCGGTGGTGAGGGCATCGGCCAACCGCGCGTTGTACACGAGCGAGCCGGCCGTGAGCGCGATCAGCGAACTCGTGCTCACCAGCAGCAGCGCCGCGATTGCCGGGCGGCGTCGCGACCAGCGTAACAGCTTGCGGGCCGGACCGATGGGGCGCGCAAGCGTCGCCTGTCCGGAAAGAAAGCGGCGGCAATCGTCCGCCAGCGCCGCGGCGCTCGGGTAACGCAGCTCGGGCCGCTTTTCGAGACACTTCAGGCAGATCGCCTCGACGTCGCGCGGTATTCCGCGGCGCGAAAACCGCAGCGACGGCGGGTCGTCGGTCACGATCCGACGCAACGTGTCGACGTCCGTCTCGCCGCGCAGCGGAGGACGACCGGTGAGCAACTCGTAGAGGATCGCGCCCAGGCCGTAGACGTCCGTGGCCGGACCGATGTTGCTGGATTGCCCTTGCGCCTGCTCCGGGGCCATGTAGTCGATCGTGCCGATGACGACGCCCGTGCGCGTGGCGCCGCTGGACGATTCGTGCAGTTTGGCGAGGCCGAAATCGGTCAGCTTGGCGACGTAGTCAGACAGGTCCGACGATTCCTCGCCTGGCGAGTGCGGCTGCAACAGCACGTTGCCCGGTTTCACGTCGCGATGGACGACGCCCCGAGCATGTGCCTGGTCGAGGGCATCGGCCAGGATGGACACCAGCGCCACGGCCTGGCGCGGGTCGACCGGCTGAGGATGGCGGCGCAGCCACTCGGACAACGAGGGACCGTTGATGTAGGCCGCGGCGATATAGCAGACGGGGCCGTCTTCCCCCACTTCGTGAATGGCGACGACGTTCGGATGATCGATGGCGCCTGCCGCGCGGGCTTCGCGCAGAAACCGCTCGCGCATTTCGTCGGCGACGAGTGCCTCGGGCCGGGGAATCTTGATGGCCACTTCGCGGTCGAGCTGCGGATCGAAGCCGCGAAACACGACCCCGCAGCCGCCGCGACCGACCTCGTCGTAGAGCGTAAATCGCCCGATCCGCCGCGGCACGTCGGTGAATGTACCCGAAGTGCTCGTGGTGTCGCCCGGCTTGCTGTCGCGCTGCCGCCGCACATCCTCAAGCAGTTCGACGCACTGGCGTAGCCGATCGAGCTCGGCCGCTTGCGCCGCGGAGAGCTGCGCGCAACTCTCGTCGAGCGAAGCGGTGCTTGAGCGGCGGCTGACCGCCTCGTCGAATTCGCGAATCAGCGTGTAGAGTTGCTGATCATCGGGCGAGGGCGCTGGGGGATTCATGGGGTTCGGCGAGTTCATCCCGAAGTTTCTGTATCGCTCGGAACCACAGCTTGCCCGCGGCATCGTCGCTGCGCCCCATGCGCTTGCCGATTTCGGCGAACGAAAGGCGGTCGAAGTTGCGAAGCTCGATCACGTGGCGATAGTCTTGCGGCAGACGATCGATTGCCGCGACGAGCCGAATCTTGTTTTCGTTTTGGACGGCAAACGTGCTGGGACTGGGAAGCTCGTCGGCCACCTGCAACTCGACTCTGCTTTGCGTGCGGTCGAACGCTTGTTCCGCGGCAACCGAGCGCTTGGCGGTGCCGCGGAAGGCGCGGCCGACGTCCGCGGCCTTGTGCCGCAAGATGTGGCTCAGCCAGGCCAGCAATTCTCCTTCGGTATTGCCCTGAAAGCGGTAAAAATCGCGGCACGCGTCGACGAGCGTCTCCTGCACAAGGTCGCTGGCCGCCACTTTTTGCCGCAACTGCGCATCGAGTGCGCCGTTGGCAACGAGCAACAGGTAGCGGCGCGTCGCCTCGAGGAGTTGCCCCAGGTTGCCGTCGTCCCCGGTGCGCGCCGAGTCGAGCAGCGTGGCAATCGCGGCCGAGTCGATCGCCGGTCGTTTGAAACGCGAGTCGACCATCGAGGGCAAGCACCCGGTAAGCGGCAAGAACTTGGGGGATCCGACACGTCGGCCGCCGGCCGCGGTCGCGATCCGACCCAGCGAGAACACATGCCTAGCTTACTCATGGGCTCGTGGCGGGTCAAAGTCGTCCCCGATTCGAAACAGCAAAGCCTTGGATTGGGCACCATCGTGGCGGTGGGAATCCGCTAGTTTTCGGTGGGTTGCAGGGCCCGTTGCAGCCGCGTCACCTCGGCCTTGGCGGCGTCGTGCTTATCCTTCAACTTGCGGAGCGCCTCCACATGTTTCCGGATCGATTCGACCCGCTGTTGTGAGCCCGCGACATCCTCGGCCGGACCAGCGCCGGGCTCTCGGTTGTATTCTCGTTGCGCGGAGAGTACGGCCACCTTGTCCAAACTGTGGATAGCGTCGCGTATTTCCACTTCGACGGCGTACTGTTTGGCTTCGGCCACGTTCAAGTCGGCTTGCTGTAGTTCGCGCCCCATCGCCTCGGGATCGCCTTGCCGCTCCAGCGCGCGGTCGGAGGACTGAATCGAGCGCAGCACACGATGGCGGTCTTGCTCGGCCGCTTTGAGCATCTCGCGGGCCACATCGTTCTCGCTGTTCAGCGCGATGTCTTCGGATTCGAGCGCCTCGATGACTTTGGCCGTTTGGTTCGCGCGGTTCAAGTACTTCACGGCACGGCTGCCAAAGAGCTTCTTGAAGGACTCTTCCAGCTTCTGATCGTCCTCCATCTCTTTGATCTCGCGTGCGATCTCGACCAGCTCGTCGATCGCGTCTTTCGATTCCGGGCGAGGGCCTTCGTAGGTCGGATCGTACTTGGGATGGCCTTGGCCGCGCTGTTCATCGATCAGGTCGTGCACCTCTGGCGGGACGAGGTTGCCGTCGACGACCGGATCGGCCCGCGGACCGGGCAAGGCGGGTTGCGCCGGGGCGGTCGGCCGCGTGAGATACTTCTCGGTCACCTGCCGCTGCGTGGGACGCGAGCGCCCGCGGTCGTTGGTGAGGCGCGGCCCGGCATACTTCTTCGGCCAACGTTTTTCCGGCGAGTTGGTCCGTGTGCCGCCGGCCGGGTTCGAGGAGTACTTGTTGGGCCACTTGCTCACCGCGCCGGGATTCGGGGTGCCGGCTCCCGATGGTCCGCCGAGAGCCTCCATGTTGATCTTCCCGAGCGGCTTTCCCTGGGGGGATTGTGCGGTTCCGGTCTGGGGCGGTTGAGCCTTCCCTTTGGGCTTTTTGGTGCCGCCGGGCTGCTTGGCCGGTGTGGTTTTCTTGGGCTTGGTCGGCTTGGCCGACTTGGTTGCAGACGTGCCGCCCCCGTTGGACGTGCTGGGGCTGGGATCGGGCGTATAGCTGGGCGGCGGCGTGTCGTCGTCGTCGAATGGCGATTTCTTTTCTTTCGGCGGAGTGGGCGTTGCCACTTCGTCGGGTTCGCTGTCGCTCTGCTCTTCGGTCTCATCGGGGCCTTGGAAAAGATCGAGGATTTCCTCGTTCGTCATCGATTCATCGCTGAACCCCGGGTCGGACCCGAACGCATCCTCATGCTCGCCGGCGGCGGTTCGCAATTTGGCGTTGAAGTCGGCCGGCGGCGGCGCGTTGCGGCGCACTGCCGTGGGAACTTCCGGCGGAGGAGGAGCCGCTGGCTCGTTCGATCGCACGACCGGGGCCGGCCTCACCGACCGCGCGGGCTGCGCAGGCCGCGAACGCTGGGGCTGCACGATGTAGCGTTGCGGCCGCTGGCCTACGTTCGGACGCGGGCGGGAACGGGGAGCAAAGAAGGGATCGGCGTAGTTGTGCGGGCGCGGTGGCTCGCCGTGCGTTACGCCAGCCGGGGGCGACTTCGGAATTTGGACCTTACCCAGGTATTTTCCAGAGCTGGTAGGCGGACGATGCACCCTTCGACTGGGAAGCCGAATGACCCTCTCGCCCGAGTCGGTACGGATCTTGCGGTTGTCTTTTGGGGGTCGCTTCGTCGGCGTATTGCCGCCGAACTGGGTCTGACCGCTGCACACTTCCACGACGACGAGCAGGCAGTACAAAATCAACAGCCGGCGAAACACGTAGAGCAGTCGCATGACACGGTCCCTTGCTGCAAGGCCGAAGGCGCCGCCACCGAGACGGTGGGCATCGCCCCGATGCCGCTAGTTGCCGCGTTGCCGCGAAAGCCGGAGCTTTTCGCGCAACAGGGCCTGGTGGATCTTGTTCTTCTTAGAGCCCGACTTGCGCGCCACGCCTTGGTAGTTCTCGGCCGGGTACAGGTCCCACAGGCCGTCGGTGCGGTTGACGGCCACGACCAGGTCGGCGTTTTTGCGCGTGATGCGCTTTTGCGCCGGGTCGCCGCCGCTGCCGCGGTCGAAACGTACCAGGATCGGATACTCGCTCTCGAACGTGCGTTTGGCGCCGGCGGCGACTTCTTCCTGGGTGTTGTCGATGTTGACGAAGAACGGGCTTTCGTTATCGCCATTGTCGACCGTCACGCTGAACGAGGTCTTGAACAGGTTCCACGTGTCGTCCGAGGTGCCAAAGACGTACGTGCCGTCGCTGAGCGTGTACTTGGCCTCGCCCTGCCCTTCGCCCTTGTCGAAGCGGATGACCCACGTTTCACCGGAATCGAGCAGTTGGGTATAGCCGGGCTTGATCGTGTAGTTATGGTTCGAAACCACGTAGCTCACCTCGGCGGGGCTATCCTTGGGATTCATGATGTAGGTGCCGCTCTTGGCGCGCTTGGCGACGTTGGCATCGCTATCCGGCTCGGGATCGCCTACGCCGATGCTGATGTCGAGGATTTCGCTGGCGTCTTCGGCGGCAATCTCCAATTGGCCTTCGCCGCCGGTTCCCATGATCACGCCGCCGCCGGGCATCAGCAGCATTTCGTCCTCCGGCAGCGCCGGCATCATCAGCACCGGGCCGCTGGGCAAGCCGGCCGCCAGGCCGTCGTCGGGGTAGGCATTCTGTTGATACAATTCATTGGTTTCACTGGTGCGGATGATGTCTTTGATCGCCTGGTCGACGCGATTGACGTCGAAACCAGGCGGAAACTTCGCCGGATCGACGGCATTCACCAGGTTCCCCAGATCGGCCATGTCCTGATCGGTTATGGCTTCGCCGGCGGCGATTTTCTCGCGCAGCTCCATGATCTTCTCGGCCACGGGTCCCTCTTTGGCGGCCTCGCCAAGTTGCTCCTCGAGGCGATCAACCGAAATCTGTGCTTCTTCTTGGACCATCTCGCCGACGAGCGCGTAGGAGTCGGCATCGATCGGGTCCAGCAGCGCGAACGCCGGCGCCGCGTTGCTCTTGGGTTCGACGATCTTCTCCGGCGGCTTCGCGTTCTTCTCGACCTCGGCCGGAGCCGGTGTCGTCACCGGCGTGCTCTGAGGCTGCGAATAGGAATAGTTGCGGTTGTCGTTCGAGTAGTAGCGCTGCGGCTCTTGGTATCGCTGGGGCCGCTCGTATTCGTAGTCGTTGTATTGCGGGCGACTGGGTCGCCAGAAGTTGTTGCCGCTGTTGCCGAAGTTGTTTTGCGGGGGAGTGTACTGAAACGGCTTGGGCTGGGGGATGTTGACCTTGCCCAGGTACTTGCCGCCGGAGGGGGTTTGTTGGCGCGGCGGCGAGAAGTTCTGGAATCGCTTCGCTTGGGTGTTGAATTGAGAGTTGCCGAAGTTGAGCTTGGGGGGCTCGCGCCGCGTCCGCGTGTTTCCGGAGAATTGGGCCTGTGCGGAGCCGCACGCGACACTCGCGATCAGGATGGCGCCCGCGACGACGCTTGGCAGGCGATAGTTGGCGTGGCACATTGTTTGAATCCCCCTGGAACATCTTCGTGAAGTCACGCGACGGCCGACGCTGACCGTCCCTGACGCAGTGGCTCGCGCGATGGGAGCGCCGCCGCCTCTCCCATAAGCGGACTGGCCTCGGAAACCCGACGCCGGGGGCAAGAAAAGTTCTCACGTCTGCGTTTTCCGGCCGAAAACGCGGATTTGATGGGCCTGGAAGGAGTGCGGCCAACGCAGCCAAGAGGCTAGGACCCAAGTAGCCAGAAGCGAAGCCGCAAGCTATTTCGTTCGCCTGCGATGGCCTTGATGCGAATTCGCAGCGGAGAGCCGTCGCTCGTGACCTCGCCTTTGCCGGCGCCCTTCTTTGAAGCGGCTGCGTCCAGCACGATCTCGTCGTGCACCCAAACGCGAGCCGGCCCGCTATGGTCGAGGTGCATCGTATAGGTCCCGGCCGGAAGTTCGAGCGTTGTTTCGGCCGCCAGCGCGAATCGCTCCGCGGGCAGCTCCGAGATCGGGAGGTCGGATGCCTGGCGAAAGTCGATGGCCGGTACGTTGATCGTGGCCAGGGGCGTTTCCTCGAAGGCCGCGTCCAAGGCATCGTCGCTTTCCACTGCGTCGCCGGATAGCGGGTAGACTTCCACCGACCAATCGTCGCCGAAGACAACCCCGAAGTTACTAGTCCGATAGTCGCGATGTTCTGCCAGCAACTCTCGAGCCGCGGCGTCCTTTGACTCTCGGCGCAACAGAGAGGTCAACCGTTCGAGGGTTCGGTTGGCGCTGGTGTCGTCGTCCTCGCCGTTGCTTCGATAGAGATCGAGCGCGGCGCGATAATTCGTTTCGGCCTCCTTGGGCCGCTCTAGTCGCTCTGCGACGTCGGCCAGGCGGTAGTGGTTGGTTGCCAGATTGCGCGGGTCGTCGTATCCCAACTTCCGCAGTCGAAGCGCCTCGCGGTAGGCGTCGGCGGCGTGTTCATCGCGTTCTAACTGCTCGAGCGTGCGGGCCTGGTAGTACCAGTACCAGGCCAGGCTGACAGGCAACGTGTCGGGATCGCTGGAGCCCAGCTCGATCGCCTTGGCGAAGCGCTCCGTGGCGGCCTCGCGTTTGTTGCGGCTCGAGAGAATGCGGCCCAGCCGATAGTGGGCTTGCGCGGCCGCCGAGCGGTCGCCGGGATCGGACGTATCGACCAGTTCGAGCGCTTGGTCGGCATGCTGTTGTGCTTCGTCCGGCTCCCCGGCCAGCAGCAAGCGGCTGCTGAACTCGCTGTGCGCCTGCGAAAGGGCGCGGCGGTACTCGCCCTCCTCGGGATAGTCGGCCATCCGCTGTTCGAGCAGTTCGAAGCATTGCTTGAACATCGAACGGGCCATGGGCACCTGCTTGGCATCGAACAGCGAACGGCCCAACAGCCGGTAGCTCAAGGCCAGGTTCGTCTGGAACTTCGCAACCCGGGGGTACTCCGTGGCCAGGCGTTTTTGCAAGTCGATCGTGCGCTGAAATTCCGAAAGCGCCTCGAGCGGCCTGGCCTGCTGCATTCGCACGGCTGCCAGCCATTGATGCTCGACCGCCAGCAGATCGACCAGACGCGTCGCGGCGGGATTGGCTTGCGACAACTCCTCGAAGATGTCTTTGGCTTGCGTGATCCGCTGCAAGGCGTCGTCCAACGCATTTGCCTGCAACTGGATCAGCCCCAGCATCGTGTAGGCCTCGGCCAGACCGTAGCGGAACTTCTCCGCCTCGGGATGCTCGGCGACGAGCGCTTCGCGCAATTCACGGGCCCGATGGAAATCGTCCGCGGCTTGCCCCCGGCGTTGTTGCAGAAAGTGCACCATGCCGCGAATCTGGTACAGGCCAGCCAGATCGTTGCGGAAGCCTTCGATCTCAGGATGTTCGTCGACGAGCCGCTCGAGGACGACGATGCCTCGTTCGGCGAGCGGAAAGACTTCGTCGGGCTTGTCGGTCATCAGCCAGCCGGCCCGCGTGTTGTACACGCCGTCGCGCCAACTGCGAAAGTCGGTGAACTCGGCCCCCTCGGCCCGCAGCTCCTCCATGATCTTCAGCCCGCGCTCGAAGAACGGGATCCAATCGCCTTCGAGATCGTGGGTGATCTGGCTGAGCCGAATGTAGGTGGCGGCCAACTCGGCTCGCACGTTGGGATCGTCGTGGCGGTCTTCGACGAACTGCTCGTAGAAGTCGCGCGCGCGGGCCAGCAGTTCGGCCCGCAAGGGTTCGAGCGTCGGCGTGTCGAGCAGCTTGTTTTCGCTGATCGTGCTCAAGTAGTCGTCCACGGCGCGACGCGCCCGCAGGAAGTTCTTTTCGGCCCGATCGCGCTGACGTTGGGCTTCGTCGAGATTCTCGGCGGCCTTACGCTGCATTTCGATCGCCAAGTCCAGGCTTTGCTCGGCCCGTCGCCACTGCCAGGTAACCACGGCCAGACCCGCGACGAGCACCACCAGCAGCGAGCTGGCGAGCGTCGCCACGACGGGGTTGCGCCGGCACCATCGCCAGGACCGCGCCGTGGGCCCCAGGGGTCGGGCCGTAACCGGCCGGCCGGCGAGAAAGCGCTCCAGGTCGCCTTGCAGATCCGCGGCGCTGGCGTAGCGCCGCTCGGGCTCTTTGGCGATCGCCTTGAGCACGATCGTTTCCAGATCGCGGGGAACCCCGGAGCGCTGCTTGCGCGGCGCGGGCGGTTCTTCCTCGCAAATCTGGCGGATGAGTTTCTGGCGGTCTTTTTCCTCGAACGCCGGACGAAAGGCGAGCAGTTCGTACAGCGTCAGCCCCAGCGCGTAGATGTCGGACCGGGGGCTGTCGGCTTCGCCGCGAAAGCGCTCGGGCGCGAGATAGCGCAGCGTGCCCACCAGGTCGCCGACCGACGTCAATCCGGCCTGATCGCCCTGCCGGGCCAGACCGAAGTCGGTGACCCAAACCGTGCCTT
This sequence comes from Planctomycetota bacterium, assembly GCA_003389325.1. Lineage (GTDB taxonomy): Bacteria > Planctomycetota > Planctomycetia > Pirellulales > PALSA-1355 > LB-PLM-3. The sequence continues at coordinate 3,516 of QQVE01000012.1, read as the reverse complement.
CGCGGTCGAGGATCAGGTTCGAGGGTTTGATGTCGCGGTGCATTACGCCGTGGCCGTGCGAGTGGGCCAGGGCGCCGGCGGCCTGAATGCCGATTTGCGCGACGCAGGCGTAGTAGCCCGAGACGCGCGACGTGGTGCCGGACGAAGCCGAACGGACCTGCGTCGTACTGCCGGCGGTTGGAGACGCGCCGGATTCCGAGACCACCTCCGAGGATTCGGCAAGCCGGCCCTCGAGCAGCCGCCGGGCGGCGGACGTGAACCGATCGGCCTCGTCGTTCCGCCTTTCGTCAACGCGCAGCGATGCATCGAGATGCGGCCCGAGTTCGCGCAGGCTGTCAATTACCTGGTCGAGGCTCTCGCCCTCGATGTACTGCATCGCGTAGTAGTGCAGTTCGCTGGTGCTGCCTGTGCCGAAGACGGGCACGATGTTGGTGTGATGCAGTTGCGCGGCGATCGACGCCTCGCGGCGGAAGCGCTGCTGGCTGTTGTCGCCCGCCACGACGCTGCCGGGAAGTACCTTGAGCGCTACGGGGCGGTTGAGCGATTCCTGCACGGCGTGGTAGACGACGCCCATGCCGCCGCGGCCGATCTCGCGCACGATGCGATAGTCGCCGATCGACTCGGGAATCTTGACGGCCATCTGCATCCGTCGCCGCGTCGAGCCAGTGGGGCTGAGATTGCGCAACATGCGCAGCGCCGGCAATACCTCGCGCAGTCGATCCTCGAGCTGCGGATGCTGCGCCACGTACTCTTCGATGCTGGGATCTTCGCCGCGGCCGCAGCGCTTGGAAAACTCTTCGACCACGCTCTCCAGCAGGCTGATTTCGGAAGAGTCGAGTTCGCGCGCTTCCACGGTCCACCTTGCGCCGGTTGCTGCGGTTTGCTACCCGCCCGAATGACCCCTAGAATGATGCCGCCGGTCCGCTGTTCTCCGGTCACCACGTGCTCCCACTATAATGTCTGACGACGCCAAATCGGAGCAACTCTTGCGGGCGGCGCAGTCCGGTGACCGCGAAGCGATCGACGCGTTGTTCGAGCGCCATCGCGCTCGGCTACGCCGCATGGTCGAATTGCGGCTCAACCGCAAGCTTTGGGGCCGGGTTGACCCGTCGGACGTCGTGCAAGAGGCCATGCTGCAGGGGGCCCGGCGCGTCGGCGAATTCGTGCGCGATCCGCAGATTCCCGCCTATCTGTGGCTGCGCACGCTGACCCAGCAGCAGTTGCTGGCCGTGCATCGCTTTCACCTGGGAACCGGAAAACGCGATGCGAATCTGGAAGTCACGGTCGGCGCGGGCAACCTCGGGGCGTCGAGCGCGTCGCTGGCATCGTTGGCCGTGGCCGATGCCACCAGTCCCTCGGGCGTGGCGGCCAAAGCCGAACAGATCCGCCTGCTTGAAGAACTCATCGACGCGATGCCGGATGTGGACCGCGAGATTCTCGCTCTGCGACATTTCGAGCAGATGAGCAACTCGGAAGCGGCGCGCGTGCTGGAAATCGGCGAGACCGCCGCCAGCCAGCGTTTTCTGCGCGCGCTGCAACGGCTGCGGCAGCGGATGCAGGAGCTGGGTCTCGAATAGCCAGCTGCTTGCATTCTGCCTTGTCTTCCTAACAGGGGGCCCTATCGGGCGTTACGCCTTGCCGCGTTTCTTTTTTCGCCTCGCCTGTGAATGGCGGCGTGGAAATGCACTTAGACCCCTATGGACTCCGCCGACTTTTCTCGGCCCGCCGCTCTCGGAGTCCTGTCAGCCGGCGCATTGCCGGCCGACGACCTCGGACACGAATCGCCGACCGTCCGAACCGTCTATCAGGTGCCGACATGCGGAAACGCCGTTCGCTGAATCCTCTGCGCCGCCGAAGCGCTGGCCGCAAACGTTTGCCCAGGCGTCGCAACCTGCCAACCACGCGGCTGCTGGGCGAGTCGCTCGAGCTGCGATTTGCTCCGGCCGTGGGGCCTGAGCTGGCCAGCTTGCTCGACCACCTGGCGGCGCCGCCGGAGCTGAATGCCACGAGTGTCGTGGCGGGCCGGCACTTGTTCTACAACCGCTCGGCGTTCGACGGCAATCAGCCGCAGGCGGGCCCTGCGGACGACGGCGCGATTGCGCCCGACAAACAGCCGCTGTTGCCCGGCCAGGTGGCCTCGTTTGCCAACTATTCGAGCTACTCGCGCGGCATCAACGGTCTGATGGTCGATATCGCGCCGCTGGCCGACCCGGGATCACTGTCCGCGGCGGACTTCGAGTTTCGCTTTGGCGTGGCCGGCGATCCCTCGACCTGGCAAACGGCCCCGTCGCCCTCGACGATCGACGTGCGTCTCGGTGAAGGTACCGGCGGGTCCGACCGCGTGACGCTCATCTGGCCCGATAACGCGATCGAAAAAGGCTGGCTGCAGGTGACCGTCAAGGCAACCGCCGCGACGGGCCTGGCGACTTCCGACGTCTTTTACTTCGGGAACCTGATCGGAGAAACGGGCAACACCCAGACGTCGGTGGCGCTGGTCAACGCAATCGACGAGATTGCAGTGCGCCAGAACACGGGACTCGTCGACGACCCGAGCGTGCCGGCCGATCCGTACGATTTCAACCGCGACCGCCTGATCACGGCCGTCGATCAGATCATTGCGCGGAGCAACACCGGCTTCTTGCAGATGATCGCGGCGCCGGAGATCACCGCCACCGAAGTGACGATCGTTGCAGCGAACCTGCTGGAACTGACGGCCGGCTCGGTCGAGTATCTGCCGCCCATGGCTCCGCAATCGGGCGATCCACCTCAGGCGATTCTGCACGACGTGACGCTCGAGTTCACCGACCTGCCGGGCGATCTGGGCAGCGTCTCGATTACGCTCGACGAAGTTAACGGATACGACGACAACGCGGACGGAGAGATCGACGGGTTCGGACTGTCGACCGTGATCGACTTGTCCAACGTCAACCTTTCGGTGGGCGAAAAGACGCTGCTGACGCTCGAGGCGCTTACGTTGGGCGTGAGTGGATTGGAGATTCGGCCCGAGTTGAACGGCGGGTTTCGGACGGGCGACTTGATTTTCTCGGCCTCCGGCGTGCAGTTACTGCCGGGGGTGTTGGGCGCGTCGCTAGAGGCGAGCGGTTTTTCGCCGCAGGCCGCGCTGTCGGATCCCGACGTGGGTTCGATCGATATCAATACGGGAGCGTTCAGTCTGTCGCTCGACGTACCGCCAGCGATCGGTGAGCGGCTGACGATCTCGGGTTGGGTGCCCGTGCAGTTGACGCACGTCGATGCGGCCTTCGATCCGGCCGGCTCGACGCCGGACATCGACTTCGCTCTCACTGGGTTCGTGGATGCCACTCGGCTGGCTGGCGAACTTGGCTCGGCCATTGGCTCGCCCGGCCTGGCGGTGACGGTCGAAGCCTACGACGCGGACGGCCAGACGTTCGCCCCCACCGGTCCGGGCAACCCGCTGACGCTGGGTGTGGCCTACGTCGACGGCGAGATCCGGCCGACCAATACGCCGGCCGTGAAGGTCGACGTGAAGAACATCGA
>QQVE01000033.1 GCA_003389325.1 Planctomycetota bacterium | reverse complement strand
CTCAGCGTCAGAAGAGATCCAGTGAGCCGCTTTCGCCACCGGTGTTCCTTAGGATATCAACGCATTTCACCGCTCCACCCTAAGTTCCGCTCACCTCTATCTCCCTCGAGCACGGTAGTATTGGGCGCAGTTCCTCGGTTGAGCCGAGGGATTTCACACCCAACTTTCCGCGCCGCCTACGCACCCTTTAAGCCCAGTGATTCCGAATAACGTTTGGACGGTTCGTCTTACCGCGGCTGCTGGCACGAACTTAGCCCGTCCTTCCTCTGAGGCTATGTCAAACATGGGGGAGAACCCCCACGCATTTCATCCCCTCTGACAGCGGTTTACAACCCGAAGGCCTTCATCCCGCACGCGGCGTCGCTCGGTCAGGCTTGCGCCCATTGCCGAAGATTCTCGACTGCAGCCACCCGTAGGTGTCTGGGCAGTGTCTCAGTCCCAATGACGCGGGTCATGCTCTCACACCCGCTACCCATCAATGCCTTGGTAGGCCGTTACCCTACCAACAAGCTAATAGGATGTAGACTCATCCCCAGGCGGAATCACACCTTTGATCCGGAGATATCATCCGGTATTACCTGCAGTTTCCCACAGCTATCCCGGACCTGAGGGCAGATGATCTACACATTACTGTCCCTTTCGCCGCTGTCCCTCCGGCGAACCGGAGTTCTCGCTCGACTTGCATGCCTAATCCACGCCGCCAACGTTCATTCTGAGCCAGGATCAAACCCTTCAATTTCTGTAAGCTTCCACCCTCGGGCAAAAGCCCTCAGGCGGTTGGTTAGCCATTCAAAAACCGATTGAGTTTTGGTTTGGCCAGGCATCGCGCTCCTCGTGAAAAGAACGCAACCCCGGCCTAAGCACAGTCTTGTGCTGGCAAAAAAATTCAGAGGTCACTACCGAATTGTCAAAGAGCGAATTAAAAACCCCCGGCCCCACTTGCCCACAGGAAGTGTGTCCCAGGGAGATCCGCCATTCTATGAAATGGCCGAATCCTGTCAACTGCCGCAAAACAATTTTCGTTTGCGGCCGTCGAGAGGCCCGTGGCTGAGAATGCGTTTCCGCTTGCCGGACACGCCCTCCGCCCCAGGGCCTTTTATAGATACGCCACTTGCCACGAATGGTTCGCCGATTTTCGCCCCTGCCTGCGATTTCGTCAAGCAGCTTTTCGATCGGCCGTTAGAATCCGACAGTCGCGCAAAATGGGCAAATCTCACCGCTCCGGCAACGCGAAATCCACGAGCAATGGCCGGTGATCCGAGCCCACCGACGGCCCCACGCGGCGGTCGACAATCGAGATCTCCGGCGACGCCAAACAGTGGTCGATCGGAATGCGCAAGGGCAGCGGAAACCTCGGCCAGGTGGGTTCGACGCCGAATCCCTGCCGGCTGTCGGCCAGCCCCGAATCCTCGATCAGCCGCCCGAAATAGGGCGACCAACCCGTCGAGTTCAAGTCTCCCAGAATCATCACCGGGCCCGCGCGATCCTGGGCCAGCTCGGCCAGCTCGACGAATTGCCGGTTGCGGAGCTCGACGTTCTGCCGCGAGCCCGGACTGGCCGGATGGGCGGCGATCAGCGTGAAATCGCCGCCGGGTGCAGCCACCTCGGCCACCAGCGTTGGCAGGCCCCCGCCGGGCAAGCCGCGCACTTCGACTCCTCGGAAAGCAAACCGGCTCAGCAATGCCACGCCGTCCGTTCCCCAGCGCAAGATCAGCTTGCGGTGCGGGTAGTCGGCGGCCAGCGCTTCGAGCGTCTCGCTCCAGCGGGGCGACACCTCCATCAGGTACACGATGTCGGGCTGCTCACGCAGGATCAGCTCGAGCGTGGCAGCGTGATCCGGATTGTTGAGATACACGTTGAGCGACAGCGCTCGCACGGCCGGTCCCGCGTTTCCGTGCGGCCCCGGCCCAAAATACAGCGGAAGAATTAGCGCCAGGTTCGCCGCGGCAAGCACCGCCGCGGTCGACGCCGCCAGCCGTCGGCGAGCGATCCACAAAAACACGGCCGCCGCCGTCAGCGCCCAAAAGTACTGCACGCGGAAATGGCACAGAAGCTCGAATCGCCAGTAAGCCCGGGCTCCGGAAGCGAAGATCGTCGATAGGCCGGCTCCCACCAGCACGGCCATCGCGGGCAGCATGCCCCAGCGGCCGACCCAATCGAAAAAGGGGCGGCGCTTCTCCACACTTGGGTGGTGCGCGTTATCATCTGCTCTCTGCACCGGGCCGCCTTTTCGCACGGGGCTGGCTCATGACGCCTCGCACTCCATTCTGACCATCCCATGCAGCACGACGCCACCCCCATGCGACCCGGCCAGCGGCGCCGAGCGCTTGCCTGGGGGCACGTCAACGGCGCCTTGTGGGCCGCGGGCACGGCGCTGACCTCCGGCACGATCGTGCTCTACCTGGCCCGCGACTTGGGGGCGACGGGACTGAGTGTGAGCCTCATGCTCGCGGCGCCGAACGTCGCCGGCCTGCTGCGGCTAGGCGCGCCGGCGGTGATCTATTGGTCGGGCACGGCTCGGCGGTGTTGCCTGCAAATGTACCTCGCCAGCTACCTGCTTGTGCTCGGGCTGCCCGTGGTCGCACTGGCGGGTCCGCAGTGGTCTTCGCCTCAACTTATCGCGGCGCTGGTCGGCGTGGCCTTTGCGCACCAGTTGCTGGAATATCTGGGCACCGTGGCTCAGTGGAGTTGGTGGGGCGACCTGGTGCCGCTGCCTGTGCGCGGGCGCTACTTCGCCCGCCGCCAGCGGTTTCAATTGGCCGCATCGGCGCCCGTGCTGTTGGCTGGCAGCTACTTTGCCGACTCCTGGTACTATCACTATCGCGATCAGCCGGAAATGAAGTTGGTCGGCTACGCGATTCCGATTGGCCTGGGGGCGTTGTTGTTGCTGTGCTCCTTGCTGCCGCTGCTGAAGATGCCCGCCACGCGTGCCTACCCCCGGCCGCAAACGCGGCTGGTGGGCTCGGCCATCTTGGCCCCGTTCGTCGATCGGCGGTTCTGGCCTCTGATGATCTTTCGCGGTTGGTTTTCGCTGGCCAACGGCATTTCGCAGCTTGTGCAAAACGTGATCTACCCCAAGGAGATCCTCGGGTTTGGCCTCGGCCCCCTGGCGGTGATGCGCGTTGGAATGCAAACGGGCCAGTTCGCCGCCAGCCGCAGCGTGGGCAAGCTCAGCGACTACTACGGCAATCGCCCGGTGCTGGTGGCGGCCCAAGTTTGCGTGTCGGCCAGCCTGTTGTTCTTCATCGTGGCCCGGCCCGAAACGCGGTGGCTGATGGCCGGCGCCTGGGTGCTGTACTCGGCCTACGTTGCCCACAACATCTGCCTGCCGAATCTCGTGCTGAAGCTATCGCCCGACGTGGAACGCCCGGCCTACGTGGCGGCCGCCGAATCCGCGGGCAGCCTGCTGCACGCGACTGCGACGGTTGTTGGCGGAGGGCTGTTCGATTATCTGCGCGGTCCGCGTCCGGCCCCTGCGGCCGATGTCTACCGCGCCAGCTTGATCCTCCTCGTCCTGGGACTGGCAATGCGCAGCTTCGCGGTCGTGCTTGCCGCCGCGATTCGCGAGCCGGGGGCCTGGACGTGGCGCGAAATCCTCACCGGCCGGCCCAGTGGGCTGGAAGAGGCCCGAGACTGAACCCTAGGTTTGCGTCCAGCCGGGTTGCGGCTTCGGGAAGACCTCGGGCACGGTCCCCTCGGCCAGCGCGGCGATCTGTTGCTCGGCGGCCGACACTGTCTCGGCATCGTCGTGCACTTCGAGTTCGAGTTCGAACTTCACCTTCTCGCCGGGCCCGAGCTTGACCACGCGGCCTTGCTCGCCCTCGAAAGAGCGCGAGTTGGGGTAGTTCGTGCCGGGTTCCAAGCCGGTGACGTAGCCGTCGGGCTCCAGCGGCGTGTTCTTCCACAACGTGAAGCACGGCAATTGTCGCGTGTCGTACCGCAGGCTGACGCCCCGGGAGGAATGTGCGTCCTTAAGCAGAACGTGCGTGCGGCCGTCGTCGCCGGCCAGCAGCTTGAAGAAGTACACCTGTTCGGCGAAACCGGCCTGCGGGGCCTGGTAGCTTTCCCAGGTTTCGACGCCTTCGGCGGCCCGCGGATCGCGTGGCACGATCGTCTTCACCGGCGCCGCCACGCGCGCGCCCGACTCGATTACCGGCGGGCCGAAGTTGATGTGATACAGCAACTGCATTTCAGCCGGATCGCCCGACAAGTTGGTCACCTCGTCGACGATCGTCACACCCTTTTGCCCTAGCCGCGTCTTGTAGGTTGCCGTGAGCCGCAGCTTCTGGAATAAAAAGCGCGTTTCGTCGACCACGCCGGTGATGCTCAACTCGTCGCCCTCGACGCTTGCCGCAACATGGTGCGCCGGCAGGTTCGCGATGCGGCCGTGCAGCGGGTACTGGTAGCCGCCGCCCGGGCCGAGTTCCGGCGCGCCGTTGCTGACCAGCCCGCAACGGCACAGCAATTCATCGAAGCCTTCGAGCCATCCCAGGCCGCTGGGCTCGTTGAGCGTGACGTAGTTTGGATGCACGGGGCCTTTGACCGGCGAATGCCAGCCGACCTCGGTCTTGTCGAGCCATCCGCGCCACAGGCCCATGCCGCGGGTGGGTACCACGACAAAGCGAAACGTGCCGTTGTCGACTTCGATCGTGTCGACGCCCTCGCGTTTGCCGCCGCGCAGCGTGCGGCGCGAAAGCGAGAAATCCTGGCCCTCGCTTACCTCGCGATTCTCGAAGTCCTCCTCGTGAAGGCTTTGGGCGGCATCGGTCAGGACCCAGGTCTCGGAAGCCATGGAATTCTCTCCTGGTTCGCGGGGCAAGCGGCTATAGCGGAAGGGCCCCATGCGTGCGTGGAGCGTGCAATGTACGGCGCCGGTGAGGCCTTTTCCAGCGTGGCATCGACGCTTGCCAGTGCGTTTGCCAGCGAATAAAACAACGGTTTCCAGGCGTTCTCCCCCACCCGATTCCTCTGCACGCTCGAGCGATCATGGCCACCGCGACCCCTTTGAAGCGCGACAACGTCGGCAAAGCCCTTTCCTCCGCACTCGACGCCGGCGCCGGCCTGCTGCGGCTGACTCCCACCTGGGTTCCGCGCAGCTTCCTGCACCCGGGCAAACGGATCAAGCTCGCCCCCGGCGACTGGTATGCCTTCGGCGCGCATCGCGGCGGCATCGACGAGCGGTGGTTTGCCAGCACGACCGAGGCGGCCAACGAGAACCGCACTCCGGACGAAGGCCTGAGCTACGTCACCTTCGAGGGCAAGCGCTTCACGCTGGCCGACGCCGTGGCCGAGGCCGGCGAGCGCACGATCGGCAAGACCATGTACGACAAGTACGAGCGGTGGCCGGTCTACTCGAAGTTCTTCGACAACATGGGGCCCATCCCGCACCACATGCACCAGGGCTTCAAGCACGCGGCCCTGACCGGTCAGCAGGGCAAGCCCGAGAGCTACTACTTTCCGCCGCAATACAACAACGTCGACAACAACTTCGCCTACACGTTCATGGGCCTCGAGCCCGGCACGACCAAGGCCGACGTGCGGAAGTGCCTCGAAAACTGGCACAAGGGCGATAACGGCATCCTCGATCTCTCGCGGGCCTACCGGCTGAAGCGCGGCACGGGCTGGCTGATTCCGCCCGGCGTGCTGCACGCCCCGGGGTCGCTCTGCACCTACGAACCGCAATGGGGTTCCGACGTGTTCGGCATGTTCCAGTCGCTGGTCGAAGGGCGCGAAGTGCCCTGGTCGCTGCTAGTGAAGGACGTGCCGCAGGACAAGCACCAGGACCTCGATTTCATCATCGAGCAGCTCGACTGGGAAAAGAACGTCGACACGCACTTCAAGGCGCACAACTATCTCGAGCCGATCGTCGACCAGGCCAACAGCGGCTCGGGCTACACTGACCGCTGGATCGTCTACGGCACGGTCGACGGCGAGCAGCTCTTCAGTGCCAAGGAATTGACGCTCGAGCCGGGAGCCAAGTGCACGCTCAAGGACCCCGGCGCCAGCGGCTGGATCACCGTGCAAGGCCGCGGCCGCATCGGCAAACTGGCCCTGCAGACGCCGGCCATGATCCACTTCGGCGAAGAAACCGAGGACGAAGTGTTCATCACCCACGAAGCCGCCACGGCCGGCGTGGAGATCGAAAACACCGGCAGCGAGCCACTGGTATCGCTCCGCTACTTCGGCCCGAACACGCATGCGAAGCTGCCGAGCGTCGGGGATTATTTGAAGTAGGGATTAGGGGTTGGGGGTTAGGGGTTGGACAAGCGAAAGACGCGTTATCGACCCAATAGCCCAGCCGCGATTCCAGATTGCCAACAAGTTTCTTCGTTTCCTAATCCCTAACCCCTAGTCCCCAACCCCTTCCATGAACAACTTCCCCAAACTTCACAACGCGGCCTGGCCGGGCGTCGTCGGCAAGGGCGAGGGATCGGAACCGCCGATCGAACTGGATACGATGCTCGACCTGACGGCCGCGGCCGAGGTCGACGGTACGAAGTTTGACGGCTTCGACCTGTTTCTGTTCGATCCGCACGTCAGCATCGACGCCTCGGACGACGAGATCAAAACGCTGGCCGAGAAAGCTCAGAAGCGCAACCTGGTGATCGGTTCGGTCGTGGCTCCGGTGTGGGGTCCCACGGGCGGTGGCTCGGCGATGGGATCGGACGAAGAGCGCAAGAAGTTCCTCGAGCAAGTGCGCAAGGGGTGCCACATCGCCAAGCGGCTGCGGGAGATCGGCGCGCGTCCCTACGGCGTCGTGCGCATCGACTCCTCGGCGGGCGTGGGCGAGTGGGCCGAAGGCGACCGCAACGCCAACAGCAAGAAGATTGCCCAAACGTTCAAGGAGGCCTGCGACATCGCCGAAGACGCCGGCGAGCGGCTGGCGGCCGAAGGAGAGATCTGCTGGGGCGGCATGCACAGTTGGCGCCGCATGGTGCAATTGCTGGAGATGGTGAACCGGCCCAAGACGCTCGGCTTTCAGGCTGACATGGCCCACACGCTGCTCTACGTGCTGGGACACAACGCCCCGGAAGACGCCATCCTGCCGGCCGACTTCGATTGGAAGGACACCGCGCGGCTCGATGCGGCGCTTAAGCAAGTGACTGCCGCTTTGCGACCCTGGACGATCGACTTTCACGTGGCCCAGAACGACGCCACCGTGCACGGCACCGGCAGCCACGACAAGACGGGCCGCCACTGCCTGCCCAACGACCCCAACGCCAAGCTCGACATCGTCAAGGTCGCCGGCTTCTGGCTCCGCGACGACGCCGGCGACCTGACCAAGAACTTCCAACACATCTGCTGGGACGGCTGCATGTTCCCCAACGAGACGATGATGGATGCGGGAACGTGGAATCAGATTTTAGGTGCGATGATTGCTGTGCGCGAGAAGCATGGTTGGAGGGGTTAGGGACTAGGGGTTGGGGGTTAGAAAAGGGTGGCCGCGATCATGCGCGACGAGCAGAGTAGCGTGCGGTCGTATCGGGACCTTATCGTGTGGCAGAAGTCGATCTCTTTGGCAGAAACCGTTTACCAAGTGACTCAGGCTTTTCCGCGAGAGGAGGTCTATGGTCTGACAAGTCAAATGCGCCGGGCCGCCGTCTCCGTCGCCAGCAACATCGCCGAGGGCAACGCCAGGCAATCGCGAGGCGAATACCTCCAGTTTCTTGGCAATGCGCGCGGTTCTTTGGCGGAACTTTACACCCAAGCTACCATCGCCGCTCGACTCGACCTATTACGCAGCGACTCAGAAGAACAGCTCGTTGATCAACTAGACGAAATAGGCCGCTTGTTAAACGCTTTGCGCAGTGCAATTGCCGCCGGGCAGTCCTCGAAACGATCTGACCCCTAATCCCTAACCCCCAACCCCTTTCCTCCACATGTCCACTCCCCTCAACATCGGAATGATCGGCTACGGCTTCATGGGCCGGGCTCACTCGAATGCTTATCGGCAGGTCAATCAGTTCTTCCAGCGCGAGTATCGGCCGGTGCTCAAGGCGTGCTGTGCTCGCAAGAAAGACAAGATCAAGGCGTTTGCCGAGAACTGGGGCTACGAGTCGTACGAGACCGATTGGCGGAATCTGATTGCCCGGGACGATATCGACGTGATCGATGTCGGCTCGCCCAACAACACGCACAAAGAGATCGTGCTCGAGGCGGCGAGGGCCGGCAAGATGATCCTCTGCGAGAAGCCGCTGGCGATGAACGTGGCCGAGGCCGAGGAGATGTGCGCTGCGGTCGAAAAGGCCGGTGTGGCGAACATGGTCTGGTTTAACTATCGCCGCGTGCCGGCGATCTCGCTGGCCAAACAGGTTGTCGACGAGGGCCGCGTGGGCAAGCCGTTTCACTATCGGGCCACGTACCTGCAGGACTGGACCATTGCCACCGACGTGCCGCAGGGTGGTGCCGCATTGTGGCGGCTCGACGCCGCCGTCGCCGGCAGCGGGGTCACGGGCGACTTGCTGGCCCATTCGATCGACACGGCCGAATGGCTCAACGGGCCCATCGCCCGGGTGACGGCCGCCACCGAAACGTTCGTCAAGGAGCGGACCCATGCGGAGACGGGCAAGGTGCAGCCGGTGGGCATCGACGATGCCTGCATGTTTCTGGCGGTGTTCGAGAACGGCTCGATGGGCACGTTCGAAAGCACTCGCTACGCCCGGGGCCGCAAGAACTACAACACTTTCGAGCTCAACGGCGACGCCGGCAGCGTGTTTTTCGACCTGGAAGACCCGCAGTATCTGCAGTACTTCAAGTACGCCGACCCGGCCAGCGGCCAGAAAATCGAGAGCCACCTGACCGGCTGGCAGAAGATTCACGTTACCAACCCCGAGCATCCGTACATGGACGCCTGGTGGGTGCCGGGGTGCACGATCGGCTATGAGCACACGTTCATCAACGCCCTGGCCGACTTCCTCGAATCGCTCGAGACCAAGAAACCGGTGCAGCCCGACTTCAAGAGCGGACTGCGCACGCAAAAGGTCTGCGAGGCAGTGCTGGATAGCGCTAAGACCGGGAAGTGGGTGGAGATCAAGTAGCCGCCCTGCGCTCTTGTCACTGGCCACCAACCTTTAGCCACTGACCACTCCTCCTTGAACTACTTCGCCCACGGACGCCACTTCGTCGACGATCCCTACTTTCTGGCCGGCACGGCCGTGCCCGACTGGCTGAACGTCGTCGATCGCCGCGTGCGCGTACGGTCGCACCACGCGAAGCAGTACCTATCCGTGCCCGACGAGCCCACGGCCCGAGTCGCTGCCGGCATCTTGCGGCACTGCGAAGACGACGCCTGGTTTCACAACACGCGGGCATTCGCCGAACTGTCGCTGACGCTGTGCGGCATGCTGCGGGAGCAGTTGCCCGATGACGAGGGCTTTCGGCCGCACTTCCTGGGTCACATTCTGGTGGAGATCCTGCTCGACGCGACGCTGGCGGCCGACGATCCGGCCCGGCTCGAAGCGTATTACACCGCGCTCGATCGACTGGATGCCGATGCCGTGGCGGCGGCGGTCGATACGATCGCCCCGCGGCCGGCGGCCAACCTGGGCACGTTTATCGGCCTGTTTTCCCGCGAACGGTTCTTGTTCGACTACAGCGACGATGGCAAACTGTTGTTTCGCTTGAACCAGGTGATGCGCCGCGTGGGCTTGCCGTTGTTGCCGCGCACGATTGAGGAGACGCTCGCCGCGATGCGTCCCCTGGTGGCCGATCGCCAAGACGAACTGCTCGCCCAGCCAAGCGTCGGCACACGACGGGCGCGTAGCCCCGACAATACTGACTCCACGGAGAATTCCCGATGAAGTTTGGCATGAACATGCTGCTGTGGACCGGCGACCTGGGGGAAGAGCACGTGCCGGTGTTGGAGAACCTCAAGGAGATGGGCTACGACGGCGTGGAGCTGCCGATCTTCGAGGCGAACCCGGAAAAGTACGCCGAGTGGGGCAAGCGGCTCGACGCCATTGGCCTCGAGCGCACCGCCGTCACCGTGCGGACGCCGGAAGACAATCCGATCAGCCCCGACGCCAAGATTCGGGCCGCAGCCGTCGAGGCCAACAAGCTAGTGCTGGAAAGCTGCCAGGCGGCCGGCTGCCAGACCCTGTGCGGGCCGTATCATTCGGCCCTGGGCGAATTCACCGGCAAGGGGCCTTCGCCCGATGAGTGGAAGCGATCGGTCGACGTCATCCGCCAGACGGCCGAACACGCGGAAAAGTGCGGCGTGATGCTGGGCCTCGAGTACCTCAATCGCTTCGAGTGTTTTCTGCTCAACACGGCGGCTGACACCGTGCGCTTCGTTCGCGAGGTGGACCACCCGCATTGCCGCATGATGTACGACACGTTCCACGCCAACATCGAAGAAAAGAATCCCGAGGCGGCGATCCGCGACGCAGCGCCCTACACGGTGCACGTGCACATCTCGGAAAACGATCGCAGCACCCCGGGCAAGGGGAACATTCCCTGGGACCTCACGTTCCGCACGCTGAAGGAAACCGGCTACAACGGCTGGATGGTGATCGAAGCGTTCGGGCTCGCGCTGCCGGAGCTGGCTGCGGCCACAAAGATCTGGCGGCGGATGTACGATAGCGAAGAACAACTGGCCCGCGACGGTCTGGCGTTCATGAAGAAGAACGCCGGCTAACCAGGCGTGACGCACCCGGGCGGATCTTGCCCCGCGGCTCGGGCGGCCCGTATAGTGCGCGTATGGGAGACTCCTCGGCTCACGAATCGAATCGCCCCTCTGCCGAGTTCGGGTTGCCGGCCATGGCCGCTGATTCGCAGTCGGGGCTGGCGCTCGACCAGCTCAGCGCCGCGTTGTCGGGCATGCTTTCCGACGGCGACGACCCGTATGCACCCCTGCCTGGCGACGCCGCCGATGCCGAGGGTGCGGCGCCCGAAGAAGCTGACGGTGCATCGGGCGACACCGGCGAAGATGCCTGCGAAATCTCGCCGCGCTCGATCCTCGAGGCGATGCTGTTCGTCGGGTTGCCCAATCGCGAAGGTCTGGCCGCCCAGCAGGTGGCGGCCTTGATGCGCGGCGTGCGGCCGGCCGAAGTCGACGCGTTGGTGCGCGAACTGAATGAAACGTACGAACGGCGCGGCTGCCCCTACGTGATCGTCTCGCAGGGCGAGGGGTATCGCATGGGGCTGCGGCCCGAGTTTCACCGGCTGCGCGACAAGTTCTTTGGCCGCACGCGGCAGGCCCGGTTGTCGCAGGCGGCGATCGAGGTGCTGGCGGCCGTGGCTTACCACGAACCGGTCACGTCCGACGAAGTGGCCCAACTGCGCGGTACGGCCAGCGGGGCGGTTTTGTCGCAACTCGTGCGGCGGCAACTGTTGCGGATCGAACGCGACGAGTCGAAACCCCGCCGGGCCAGGTACTACACCACGGACCGTTTTCTCCAGTTGTTCGGGCTGTCGAGCTTGGCCGACTTGCCGCGCGGCCACGAGTTGGAACCGGGCTAAAGCCCGCGAGCCGCGCGATCCGATGGCACCCAGAGCCGAGGTGTCGTTCCGGTGCCCGCAGAGCCAGAATCGGGCTAAACTATTGTATGGGTGCGATTTAACTCCAGCAGGATGAACTGCGCAGACGCGTCCGGGACGGATTGCTACAATCTCCCCCTGGCTCAAGTGCTGTCAGGTACCTAGGATTTATCTGCTTACGCCTACGGACGATTGCCAGATCTGTCGGCCCGCGCGGCAACCAAGTGACCGCGGTTGAAAACGGAATCCACATGCCGACAGGCTTCACAAGGTTTCATCCAGTGCGTTCCCACTCGTGGTAGACACGCCTTCCCAAACTTCGCGCCGTCGGCGGTACGTCCATCTGCGCGCCGATGCTCCGGTGATCGTGCCGTCGCTGTTGTTGTGCGACTTCGCGCGCTTGGGCGACGAAGTGCGCAAGCTCGAAGATGCCGGCGCGCCGGCCTTGCACCTGGACGTGATGGACGGGCATTTCGTGCCGAATTTGTCGTACGGTCTGCCGATCGTCGAAGCAGTGCGCAAAGTGACTGAGTTGCCGATCGAGACGCACCTGATGATTTCCGACCCCGCCCAGTTTGCCGAACAATTTCATGAAGCGGGCGCCGACGCGATCACGTTTCACTACGAGGCGGTCGACGATCCCCGGCCGCTGCTGACGAAGTTGCGCGAATTGGGAGCCGTGGCCGGATTGGCCTACAACGTCGAAACACCCGTGTCGGCCATCCGCCCGTACCTGGATGCCTGCGACCTGGTATTGACGATGAGCGTGACGCCGGGATTCGGCGGTCAGCATTTCGAGACCGAGGCGCTGGCCAAGTTGCGCGAGTTGAGCGCGATGGCACCGCCGGAAGTGTTGCTGGAGGTCGACGGCGGCGTGAACGCCGATACGATCGCCGACTGTGCCGAGGCGGGCTCGCAATCCCACATCATCGGTTCGGGCATCTTTCGCCATCCTCCGTACGGCGAGGCCATCGCCAAGCTGCAGCAATTGGCCCGATCTACATCAAGGACGCACTAGAAACTATGGTACCGGTCGTTTTGATCCGCCCCTGCGCCACCGACTACGACGAGCAAGGGCGCATCCTGGGCACGCTGGACGTTCCGCTGAGCGAACAAGGGTCGCGCGACATCGAGCGCATTGTGGAAGAGATTCGTCCGCTGGGAATCACCGCCGTGTATTGCGGCCCCTGCGAGTCGGCCCGACAAACGGGCGAATCGATTGCCGAGGCCCTCGGCGTGAAAATGAAGAAACTCGACAACCTGCGGAACATTGACCACGGATTGTGGCAGGGTATGCTGATCGAGGACGTTAAGCGAAAGCAGCCCAAGGTTTACCGCCAGTGGCAGGAGCAGCCGAACATTATTTGCCCCCCCGAGGGCGAAATGCTCAGCGAAGCCACCGAGAGAGTGCAAGCCGCTTTATCCAAAACACTTAAGAAGCACAAAGAGGGGCCTATCGCCCTGGTTGTGCCCGATCCACTGGCTGGCGTGGTTCAGGGGCAACTCTTGCAGCGTGAAATTGGCGATTTCTGGAAAACTCGCTCCGCTTGCGGAAAATGGGAAGTGATCACCGCCGAACCACAAAACGCCGCGGCCAGCCACTTTTAGGAAATTTGACCGATTTACCGCCGTCGGCGTCTAAGGTTAGCCGATGGGGTTAAGTGAGCAGCAATAAGGGTCCTCTCGCCCGCTACGGGCCTCGCCCTCCTATGTCGACAAGCCATACACATTCGAGTGTTTCCGGTCCTGCAGGCCGACGCCCCAAGCGCGGAGTGCCCGAGGGCCTCTGGCAGCGTTGTCCCGGCTGCCAGCAGACGATCTTCCGCAAGCAGGCCGAGCGTGCCCTGGGCGTTTGCCCCGAGTGTGATCACCATTTTTACGTGTCGGCCCGCGACCGCATCGAACAAATGCTCGACATGGGCACGTTCGAGGAGTGGTACGCCGATTTGCAGCCGGCCGACCCGCTGGGCTTTGCCGACAAGATTCCCTACAGCCAGCGACTCACCAAGGATCAGAGCCGCACCGGGCTGAAGGACGCGGCCCTGGTGGGCACGGGCATGATTCGCGCCCGGCGCGTCGCCTGCGGCGTGACCGACTCGGCCTTCATCATGGGCAGCATGGGAGCGGTGGTCGGCGAGAAGCTGACTCGCTTGATCGAAAGGGCCACGGCGGAACGCTTGCCGCTGATCATCATCAGCGCCTCCGGCGGCGGAGCGCGCATGCAGGAGGGCATCCTTTCGCTGATGCAGATGGCCAAGGTGTCGGCGGCGCTGGCCCGCTACGACCAGGCCGGCGGGCTCTTTATTTCGGTGCTCACCAATCCCACGATGGGCGGTGTGGCGGCCAGCTTCGCTTCGCTGGGCGACATCATCTTTGCCGAGCCCAAGGCGCTGATCGGCTTCGCCGGGCCGCGGACGATTCAAGCCACGATTCGCATCGAGCTGCCCGAAGGGTTTCAAACCAGCGAGTTTCTGCTCGAGCACGGCTACATCGACCGCATCGTGCGTCGCGGCGACCTCAAGAGTGAAATTGCGCGGGCGATCGACTATTGCGGCCGCATGTCGCGCGATGCTAAGCCCTCGCGGTAGACGGCGACGGGACGCTCTGCCGCTCCTGTGGTTCGCTTGTCAGTGTCGGCGTTTGGGAATAGAGTAGCGCTAGAGGCCCTCGGGCGGCGCCTGAGTCTTTTCCTTTCCGCCGCCGGGGTCGCCACGGTGCGGAGAATCTCGTCGATGGGTCTCTTGGACAAGCTGTTCAAGGTCTCGAGCAAGACCAACCTGCGGTCGCGTTTCGAGCTCCTGCGCGAAGCGATGTCGGGCACGATGTCGACGTTCTACATGGCGCGCGACCGCAAGACGAAGGAAGTCGTCGGCCTGAAGATCCTCGACCGCGAGAAGACCGCGGCGCTGGAAGCGCGCTTCGTGGGCATCAAGAAGCCCAAAGAAGGCGAGATCGCCATGGAAATCGTGCACCCGCACATCGTGCGCACGATGGAGCACGGCGTCTCGACGGACAACGAGCAATTCCTGGTGATGGAGTTCCTCGACGGGCCGGGCCTCAACTCGCTCATCGTTGGCCGCAGCCAGAAGCTCAACAGCCGCCGCATGATGCTATTGCGTCAGGCCGCCGAGGCCGTCGCCGCCGTGCACGACGCCGGCTACATTCACCGTGACATCTGCCCGCGCAATTTCGTCGTCGACAAGGAATGCCGCTCGCTGAAGTTGATCGACTTCGGCCTGACCGTGCCGGCGGTTCCACCCTATACGCTACCGGGCAATCGCACGGGCACGGCCAACTACATGGCCCCGGAAGTCGTGCGGCGACGCCCCACGAGCCACAGGCTCGATATCTTCTCCTTTGGGGTCACGGCCTTCGAGTTGTGCGCCTTCGAGCTTCCCTGGCCGCGCGGCACGGGCGTGGCGGCCATGACGCACGGGGCCGTCGAGCCGACCGACATCCGCAAGTTCTGCCCCGACATCGATCCGAAGCTGGAGAAGGCGATCTATGCCTGCCTCGAGGCCGATCCCGAACGGCGGCCGGCCTCGATGAAGGACTTTCTGGCGATGATCAAGGGCGTGAAGCACGAAAACGCCGCATAACCGTCCCTGCCGTCGCCAGCGTGCCCGCTCGGCCGCGCGGCTTTCGCCCTGGGCAGCCAGCGTACCGTATAGTTTCAGCGGGCCGCCGGGCCAGCCCCTACAACCGGTCAAACGCATCCGGCCCGGGCCTGTCGAAGTCGTGCGAGGGAGGACGTTCGCCATGAGGTTTTCTAACAGCTTTGGCATCGTGGCACTGGCCGCCGTGCTCGGCATCTGCGGTTGCTCGTCGGATCCCCAGGGAGACGCGATCGCGCTGATCAAGGCTTCCGGCGGCAAGCTGCGCACCGACGGCGAGGGACGCGTCGTGGCGGTCGACCTGAGCGGCACGCAGGCCGGACCGACCATCCTGGCGGCCGTGGGCGTGCTGCCGGAAGTAAACACGATCAACTGCTCGAACGCCGAGCAGATCACCGGCGCCGGCCTGGCCGGGCTCGGCGGGCTCAAGAACCTCGAAACGCTCTATCTCGGCGGCACCGCGGTCGATGACGAGGGCCTGCAACACATCCAGTACCTGACTTCGCTCAAGACCCTGCACCTGGGCCATACGAAGATTACTGACGAAGGCATGCCGGCGCTCGACCCGCTCACCAACCTGCAGACCCTCGTGCTCAGCGACACGGCAATCTCGGATAAGGGCATCGTGCACTTGCGCGATCTGCGCGACCTTTCCACGCTGATCGTTAAGCACACGAAGATCTCGCCCCGCGGCATCAACGAGCTGCGCCGCACGCTGCCGGACACCCGGGTCGACGATTGAGGCGAAGCGCCACTTCCGCCGCCGGGCAGCAGCCGGTTTTTGCCGCGTCACGGCCGCTCGAGTAGAATACGAGGCAGGAACAGGAATTCAGGCCTCGTATCGCGGGTTAGTGCCATGCCGCGATTCTCTCGATCGCCCAGCGGGTTTACGCTCATCGAGCTGCTGGTGGTGATCGGCATCATCGGCTTGCTCGTAGCGCTGTTGCTGCCCGCGGTGCAGGCTGCCCGCGAGAGCGCTCGCCGCACGCAATGCCTCGACAATCTCAAGCAGATGGGCATCGCGCTGCAGCATTATGCCGATGCCCACGGCCGCTTGCCGCCTTCGAGCACCAGCGACGTCGACTTTGGCGTGTGGAATTACGAGTTCGATCCCGACGTCCATTTGCACAGTTGGCGGAGCCTGCTGTTGCCGTTCGTCGAGGGACAAAACCTGGCTCAGTCGATCGACTACGACGTCTCGGCCCTGGCCCCGCCGAATCGTCCGGCGGCGGCGATGGTCGTCGGGCTTTATCGCTGTCCGTCGTTTGAAGGGTTGGACTACTCGCGCGAACCCAAGTACACGGCGATTTCCAACGAGTTTGCCATCGCCAACTACATGGCCATGGGAGCCACGACCGTCGGCAGCCTGTGGGGGCCCGATTCGAACGGCATTCGCCGCCCCGACGGGGCCATCTTTCCGGTTTCGGGCACCCGGTTGCGCGACGTGACCGACGGGCTCTCGCGCACGATCTTCGTCGTCGAGACGCGCGAGCAGGATGCCGCGGTGTGGATCGACGGTACCGGCTCGGCGGCCGTGGCCCGGCGGTTCGACATCGGCGTCGTGCCCGACTACGCCGGTCCGGAGCTCTCACTGAACTACGCACCATACTACGAGTACGGCGACTCGAACGATTCGATCGACAGCCTGTACGGCCCCTCGAGCATGCACGCCAGCGGCATCATGCACCTTTTCGGCGACGGCTCGGCCCGGGCGATTGACGAGACGGTCGATCCCGACCTGTACGACGCACTGGTGACCCGGGCCGGCGACGAGGTGGTGGGAGATTTGCCCTGATTTCGAGGCTTCGAGCGAGGCATTCGCACCTTGCTGGTGCCGCGTTTCGCCCGTATATTAAAGGGCTTCGACGCAGGCCAACCGGCGAGGACCGTGGCCGCGGCGCTCCGCCCGCCAACTTTCCCGGCCCCAGGGCCGCGCACGTACACCGATCCACGAGGAACGAACGCCATGACGATGGACAAGAGCCTCCGCATCCGCCGCGGGCTGATTCGCAGCCGCAGCGTGTTGAACCGCGCCGAGCGATTGGCCCGACTGAAAGAGGCCGAGCGTTGGCAGGAAGGCGACAGCCCGCTGGGCCTGCCGAAGGTGCGCGTCTACAAGCTCACCATGAAAAAGAAGAAGAAGACCAAGAAGGAAGACGAAGGCGAAGCTGCCGGCGAGGCCAAGGAAGCCAAGGCATAGCTGCCCCCCGCGCGCGTCCCATTCTTCACGAAGCCTCTGACTCCGATATGCGCGTCTGTCTCGAATATGCCCGCAGCGGGCTCGAAGTGGAACTGCCCGACGATCGCGTTGTGCGGACGCTGGCCTACAAGAACGCTCCGCCGCTGGCCGATCCGGCCGCGGAAGTGCAAGCGGTTCTGAGCCATCCCACCGGCGCGCCTCCGCTGGCCGAGGTGGCCCGGGGGCGCCGCGATGCCTGCGTCGTGATCAGCGACATCACGCGGCCAGTGCCCAACGAGCTGATCCTCACGCCGGTATTGGCCACGCTCGAGCAGGCCGGAATTGCGCCGGAGAAGATCACGATTCTCGTGGCCACCGGATTGCACCGGCCGAGCAAGCCGGAAGAGATCGTTGAGATGGTCGGCGAGCGCATCGCCGCGCGCTACCAGGTCGTCGATCACCACGGCCAGGAACGGAACGAACACACCTACCTGGGCGACAGCCCCCGCGGCGTGCCGATTTGGATCGACTCGCGTTACGTCGAGGCCGATCTCAAGATCACCACCGGCTTGATCGAGCCGCACCTGATGGCCGGCTTTTCCGGCGGGCGCAAGCTCATCTGCCCCGGCATCGCCGCGCTGGAAACCGTGAAGGTCTGGCACGGCCCGGACTTCCTCGAGCATCCCAAGGCCGACTGCGGCATCCTGGAAGGCAACCCCGTTCACGAAGAGAACACCTGGATCGGGCGCCACACCGGCTGCGACTTTATCGTCAACGTCGTAATCGACGCCGAGCGGAGGCCGCTCAAGTTCGTGGCCGGCGACATGGAAGCAGCCTTTCTCGAAGGCGTCGAGTTCGAGCGCGGCGTGGTGACCGACACGATCGACGAGGCGGTCGACATCGTGGTGACCAGCTCGGCCGGGTATCCGCTCGACACCACCTTCTACCAGGCGGTCAAAGGCCTGACCGGAGCGTTGCCGGTGGTGAAGCATGGCGGCACGATCGTGTTGGCCGCCGGCCTGACCGAAGGTATCGGTAGCCCCGAGTTTCAGAAGCTGTTCGACGAGAATCCCAGCCTCGAAGTGTTCGTCGAGCGCATCCTGGGTAAGAAGTATTTCGTGCTCGACCAGTGGCAACTCGAGGAACTGGCCAAGGTGCGCCGCAAGTGCAAGGTGAAGCTCGTGAGCGACGGCCTACCGGCGGCCACGATCGACAAGCTCTTTGTCGAAAGTGCTCCGAGCGTCGAGCAGGCCGTGGCCGACTCGCTGGCCGAATATGGCCCGGATGCCAAGATCGCTGTGATTCCCAAGGGCCCCTACGTCCTGGCCCAAGTCGCGTAGGTCGGTTCGGAGCTTCTGACAATAGCCCGAAGCGCGAGCGAGGGTTTTCGTAGTGTCCTTTGGGCGACGCCCAGCAACCCTCGCTCGCGCTTCGGGCTAGTGACGATGAAGTGCCCGACCCTATTCGGCCGTTAGCTTTGGCTGGGCCTTCTGCCACTCGTCAGGTGATACGCTCTGCCGCTCGTGCAGCAACACGTGGGCTCCCTTCATTCCGCCGACGATCATGTCGGGCAGTCCGTCGCCGTTGATTTCAGCCACGGTGAGCTGGCGGCCGATGCCGGTTTCGTCGGCGGCCCGGTAGGGTATCCAGTCGATGGTGCCGTCTTCGCCGCGGACGAGCTTGAACCAATAGACCACGGCCCCGGCGTCCCACATCGGGCTCTGGGTGTGGTGCGACCAGTAGGTCTTGCCGGTGACGATGTCTTTCAGGCCGTCGCCGTCGATGTCGGTCACGTTCACCGAGTGCAGCTCGCTGAACACCAGGCCGTAGCGATTCTCCTGGGGCGTGCTGCCCATGATCAGGTGCTGCTGGAAGGCAATCTTGTCACCGTCGCGCTGCTGCTCGTGCCAGGCCAGGCCGAAGTCGTGGGCCGCGAGGCTGGTGATGACGTCGTTGTCGCCATCGCCGTCGACGTCGTAGGCGTACATCTCGGCGCCTCCCGGGCCGGCGAACCGCACCTTGTGCTTCGTCCATTTCCCCTGGCCCAGCTCCTCGGGCTGCTCGAACCAGCCGTCCTTGGCGAGGATGTCGGTGCGGCCGTCGCCGTTGATGTCGCCCACGCCCAGGCCATGGCCGAACGGCTGGGGAGCGTTCTTTTCCGACACCCGGTGAAACGTCCACGGCGAAAACGGTTGGCTCCAATCGATCGTGGCGTAGCCGAAGTATCCGCCGTTGGTACAAACGAGTTCCGGCCGCTCGTCGCCCACCAGGTCGATCAACTGCGGCGATTCGTTGCACACCGAGTCGATCACTTCGTGCCGCGGCCAGGGCTCGTCGAAGCCGTCGGTGCCTGGGTTCTCGTACACGTAGGCGGGCGTGCCGGGAAAGCCGACGGTGAACACGTCGCTGCGTCCATCGCCGTTGAAGTCGTACAGCCAGCAAAAGAAGTGATCGGCATAGCGCTCCCGCGGCTGGGCCTGGGGCGGATAGATCGCGTGCTTCTCCTTGAAATCCGGTCCGCGATACCAGTTGGGCCCGTAGACCGCATCGACGACGCCGTCGCCGTCGACGTCGCCCACGTTCGCTCCTTCCGAGTAGTAAACGTCGGTCAGCGGTACGACGCGGAAGTTGTGCAGCACGTGGTCTTCGGCCGCGGCGGGCGATGCCAGTGCCGATGCAAGCAGGATCCAGAGCAAGCCGCAACGAAGCATGGGGGGACCTCGAAGGCTGGGGATGATGGAGTGGTGGCTGGCCCCGGGGCGTGCGGTTTCACGCTGGCGTGAGCATGCTGTCGGAACCGCGGTCCACTGTGGCACAGGGTCCAAGGCGTGTCAAACTGGCCCACGCTGCCCATCGCGGGCCGATTCGACGTCGGCCCGATTTGCAATCCGTGGCGAAAGTGCTCTTTGCCGCGCAGGCCGGGTTTGGTATTTAAGCCGCCCGCTCGCCGCACACGGTGCGCTGACCGACCGCGCGGCAAGCGGCACATCTAGCGCGAACGTTCGATTCCAAATCCGGTTCCGGCTCGCCGGCGGCTCAGCAACGGCCGCGGCTCCAACCTCTCGCTTGCGGGTGCAAGAACATGAAACGCACTTTCCTCGGCATCCTGGTCATGGGCACAATCGTGGGGCTCGGCTCGGCCGGCGTCTACTACGCCCAGCACAAGTTCGCCCCTCAGGCCAAGGCCGGGGAAACCGCCGCCGAAGAGGACGCGAATCCGACGCCGATTCCGTTGGCCCGCGACGAAGCCGATCCGCAAACCGTGGCCGCTGCTACTGCGCCCACTAGCCCCTTTGTCGATGACGCCGCTTCCGAAGCCGTTGACGAAGAGCGGTACCAGACATTCGCCAATCCCGGCGCGCTAGCCGACGAAGAAGCGGCCGCCGCAGACGACCCGGCGATGGCCGCAGATGGCGGGTATGAGTCCACCGAACCGGAGCCATACGCCGACGACCCAGCCGCGGGCGACATTCCGGATGCGGCCGACAGCCAGGTTGCCGCCGTCGACGATCCGTACCGTGCTCCCTCGGGCGGCAGTCCGTTCGTCGGAGGCGACGAGCCGGCAGCGGCCCCGTCGCGTTACGAAGCGCAGCCGGTCGCCGCGCAGGTGCCTGTCGAGGCCGAGCCCGCTCCGGCACAATACCCACCGGCAGACGTTGCACCTCGCCGCTTGGACCCCTCCGACACCGCCGCCGACGGCTATGAAGCAGCGCCGAGCAGCAATCCGCTCCGCTCCGCGGCCGCCGCGCCGGCCTCCGCCGCCAACGATCCGTACGGCGACCAAGGAGGATACGGCACAACGGAACCCTATGCCGCCCCCACCGCCGCCGGCGCGCCCGGCACGATCGCTCCCAGCAGCGAGCCAATCGGTCCTCTGGAAGGCGACGACTATCCGACGCCGCAACCCGTCGGCGAAGGCACCGGCCGCCCGGGCGATCCGCAACTCAACGGTGCACAGTCACCGGCCCTGGTCATCGAAAAAGTCGCTCCGCCCGAGATCCAGATCGGCAAGCCGGCGCAGTTTCTGATCAAGGTGAAGAACACGGGCACCGCCACCGCTCGGGGCGTCGAGATTCACGACGAGGTGCCGCAGGGCACGCAGTTGATCGACACGGCTCCTCCGGCCACCCGCGGTCCCGATGGGACGGTGGTCTGGGAACTGGGCAGCCTCAAGCCGGGCAGCGAGCAGACCGTCGAAATGCAGCTCATGCCCACCAGCGAAGGCGAAGTCGGCAGCGTAGCGCGAGTGCATTTTCACAGCGAGGCTTCGGTCCGCACCACGGCCACCAAGCCGATGCTCAACGTCGAGGTGTACGGCCCCTCCAAGGTGCTCAAAGGGCAGCAAGTGACGCTGCGGATCAAGCTTTCGAACCCCGGCAGCGGCGCGGCCTCGGGCGTGTTGCTGACCGAAAACGTACCGCAGGGCCTTTCGCATCCGCAGGGCAAGGAGCTCGAGTTCGAAGTGGGCACGCTCAAGCCGGGCGAGTCGCGCGAGCTGGATTTAGCCCTGGTCGCCGCCGAAGCCGGCATGGTCACCAACTCGATTAAAGTCACAGGCGACGCCAAGCTCGAATCGGAAGCGCTCACGGAAATCGAGATCGTTGCTCCCAAACTGGCAGTGGCCCTCGCCGGCCCCAAGCGCCGCTATCTGGAGCGCAATGCCACGCACAGCATTTCGATCAGCAACCCCGGCACCGCGTCAGCCAAGGACATCGACCTGGTGGCCGTGTTGCCGCGGAACTTGAAGTTCGTCGAGTGCAACAACGGCGGGCAGTTCGATCCGAACACGCACGCCGTGTACTGGAGCCTCGAAGAACTGCCGCCGCAGGAAACCGGCACGGTCAAGCTCACGACGCTGCCCCTGGAAGCCGGCGACGCTCGATTGCTGATCAAGGGTTCGTCGAAGGATGGTCTGAAAGACGAGAGCGAAGAGGTCGTGTCCATCGAAGGTCTGGCGGCCATTAACTTCCAGCTCTCGGACATCAAGGACCCAATCGAAGTCGGGGCCGAAACCTCGTACGAGATTCGCGTGACCAACCAGGGCTCGAAAGCGGCCAGCAACGTCCGCCTGGCGGCACTCGTGCCCGCGGGCATGAAGCCTCTTTCGGCCGAGGGCCCGGTGCGTCACCAGATCGAGGGCCAGTACGTGCGGTTTGAGCCACTGCGGCAGTTGGCTCCCAAGGCCGACACGGTGTTCACCATCAAAGTGAAGGCCGTGCAACCGGGCGACCAGCGCGTCGAGGTGCAGGTCGCCACCGACGAAATCCGCGAGCCAATCGCCAAGCAGGAAAGCACCCGCGTCTACGGCGACGAGTAGTCGCCGCCGCTGGATTGCCGGTCAGGGACTCATCGAGTCCAGCGGCGGAAGCGGCTTCCAATCAGGATCCCGAGCGTATTGGGCAACGCGCTCGGCCAGAGGCCTTCGAACTGAGACATAATAGGGAACATAGCTCCCGCACCGCAGGAAGTTTTGCTGCGCCTCTCGAAGCGTTACGCCGTTAGGGCAGTGCACCTCATAGGGTTCTCTTTCTTGGATGTCATCCTGAGTCCAGTCGCAGACGGCGCATTGATCGTCGTACTCTGCGGGGTCCATCGTAATATAGCCACAGCACTTGCACGCGACTCGGCCGACTAAGTTGGCGTGTGGTGGCTTTTCTTCGTTTGTCATTGTTCAAACGCTCGGCCACGAAGAATGCGGTTTGGCTTGCTGTGTCCCGAGGCGGGCTAAGCGAGGCAGGTTAGTTCAAGCCGTACAGCGGAGCAAGTTTTGCCCGCAGATGCGCGATCAACGGGTCGTGCGAGAGCGGTTTTCCCGTGATTTTCTGCACGAGCTCAGCTGCCGAGTAACAGCGCCCGTGGGCATGGATGTGCGTGCGCAACCACTCGCGTAGCGGCTGGAACTCGCCGCGGGCAAACATCTCGTCCAGCGGCCCCAGGTCATGGTTGGCCTGCTCGAAGAATTGGGCAGCGTAGAGGTTTCCTAGCGCGTAGGTCGGAAAGTACCCGATCGCACCCTCGCTCCAGTGAATGTCCTGCATCACGCCGTCGGAGTCCGTCGGCGGCCGCACGCTCAGGTATTTCTCGTACTTGTCGTTCCAGGCGCCGGGCAGATCGGCCACGGGCAAATCGCCGGCCAGCATGGCCTGCTCCAGTTCGAATCGCAACAGAATGTGCAGGTTGTAAGTCGCTTCGTCGGCCTCGATGCGAATCAGCGAGGGCCGCACGTCGTTGATCGCAAAGTGGAACGACTCGAGCGAGACGTCGCCGAGGGCGTCGGGAAAGGCGGACTGCGCCGTGGGGAAGAAGTGCCGCCAGAAGGCCAGGCTGCGGCCGACCATGTTTTCCCACATCCGCGACTGCGATTCGTGAATGCCCAGCGAGGCGGCCTCTCCCGGCGGCAGCCCGTACCACTCGGCCGGCAGCCCCTGATCGTAGAGCGCATGCCCGGCCTCGTGCAGCGTGCTGAACAGCGACGAGCTGAGGAAGTGCTCGTCGTAGTGCGTCGTGATGCGGCAGTCGTGCGGGCCCAGCTCCGTGCAGAAGGGATGCGCCGTCACGTCGAGCCGTCCGCGATGAAACTCGTAGCCGATGGCCGCAGCCGCGCGCTTTGAAAGTGCTTCTTGTGCACCGAGCGGATACGTGCGGGCCAGAATCGACACGTCGGGCTCGCGCCCGCTTTCGGCGATCTCGGCCACCAGCGGCACCAGCGCCTCGCGCAACTCGGCCAGGACGCGTTGCACGTTCGAGGTCAGCTCGCCTGGCTCGTAGTCTTCCAGCAGCGCGTCGTAGGGTGTCTCCGGATAGCCGACCGCCTCGGCCTCGGCCCGCTTCAGGTCGAGCAGCTTTTCCAGCACGGGACGCAGCGCGGCAAAGTCGTTCTTGGGGCGCGCGGCTTCCCAGATGTGTTGACCCAGCGAGGCGGTGCGCGTGAGTTCCTCGACCAGCGACTGCGGCAGTTTCACGTCGCGCTCGTAGTCGTGCTTCATCTGCAGAATCGTCGTGCCTTCGGGGCTGTGCAGGTCGGCCGCGAGCGGACCCTCGGCAAGCTCCGCGAGCCATTCGCCCAGTTCGGGGGCGGTTTGCCGCTTGTGGATCATGCCGGCCAGCAGCGTCAGTTGCTCGGCGCGATACTCGGCCGCGGCGGTGGGCATCATCGTCCGCTCGTCCCACTCAAGCGCGCTCTCGGCCGCTGCCAGCAGCGCCGTCTCGCGGGCATGGGCGCAAAGTTGATCGAATCGTTTTCTGTGCTTTTCGGACAAAGGGTTTCTCCGCTATGGGGATTGCTCGCCGACGCCGTGCTCGATTCTAGGGTTTTGGGACGTGAATGATACGCCCTCGCCGTGCTCTTCTTGGCAACGACCATCCCAGGCGCGTTGGCGGCCCGCGGCGCTTAGGGGTATACTGTTGAGGTCCCCAGGTACGGGAGCTAGTCCACGCGCCGAAGTGGCACTCAGGCGGCGCAACACCCCCCATCGAACATGCCCAAGTACGTCGTGCGAACCGGTGTCATGCGAGCGCTGGGCGTCTATTCGTCCGGCCGCGACGACGCGTATGCGCGCGATGCCGAAGTCGTAGTGCGCTCCGACCGCGGCATGGAAATCGGCTGTGTGTTGTGCGAGGCCACCGACGAGGCCCGGGCCCAGCTCAAGGATCCCGGCCAGGGGCAGATCCTGCGGACGTTGACGGCCGACGACGATCGCGAGCGGTTTCGCCTGCTGGAGGAGGCCCGCCGCGAGTTCGAGGTCTGCCAACGGATCATCGCCGAGCAGAAGCTCGAGATGAAGCTGGTGGACGTCGAGCACATCCTGGGCGGCGAACGCGTGGTCGTGTACTACCTGGCCGAAAACCGCGTCGACTTTCGCGAACTGGTGCGGCTGCTGGCCGCCGAGTTCCAGACCCGCGTCGAGATGCGGCAGATCGGCGTCCGCGACGAAGCCCGGGTGCTGGCCGACTACGGCGACTGCGGCAAGCCCGTCTGCTGCAACACCCATTTGGTGCAAATGCCGCCGGTTTCGATGAAGATGGCCAAGATCCAAAAGGCCACGCTCGACCCGACTAAGATCTCCGGGCGCTGCGGCCGGTTGAAATGCTGCCTGCGGTATGAATACGATACGTACGAATCGCTGCAGAAGGAGCTTCCCCCGCTGGGTTCGGACATCGTCACGTCGCGCGGCCGGGCCCGGGTCTTGGCGCAGGAGATCCTGGCCGGGCAATTGCTCGTCGAGACCGAAGACCACCGCCGCGTGATGATCACTGCCGACGAAGTCGTGACCGTGCTGAAGCGGGGCGGCCGGGGCCGGAAGCCCAAGAACTGATCTGGTACGCCCGCTCGACCCCTGCCATGACTTGCTACCGCAACTTTTGATGAGTGAACATGCTTGACCCACAACACCCGATTGCGAAGCTGCTCAAGGAAGACCCCCGCTACAAGATCGACGCGTACGCGTTCGTGTTCGAGGCCCTCAACTACGCCCACACGCAGTTGGGCTTGGGCAGCGAGCGCCCCGCCGAAGTCGAGGAGGAGGGCGAAGAGACCGCTGCCCGCGAGGCAGAGCGCCATCTGACGGGCCAGCAGCTTTGCGAAGCGATCCGGCAGTACGCGCTCGAACAGTACGGCTTCATGGCCAAGTGCGTGCTCAATAGCTGGGGAGTGACCAACACCGGCGACTTCGGCGAGATCGTGTTCAATCTGATCGGCATCGGCCAGATGCGCAAGACCCCCGACGACCGCCGCGAAGACTTCGACGACGTGTTCGACTTCGACACGCTCGAGCAGAGCTTCAAGATCACGCTTCCCGAGGGCTGACGCGCCTTCGTCCTACTCTCTCCGCCCCGACGAGGGATCGTCTGGCATGCCGCCGGCCCGCAAAGCGCGAACCAAAGAGCCCAAGGCGTCCGGCGCCGAGTCGCAGGCCGAGCCCTTGCCCGCGCGGCGCAAGCGTCCCTGGCTGTTGGCGCTAGCCGTGGTGCTGTTGGCGTCCTGGCTGGGTTTCTTGATCATGCTCGCGATTCGCGACTAGCGCTGTCGAACGAATCGCCGCGCGCGACGAAAAAAGTGCCGCTCGTCTCCGTTGTGCAGGGTCGGCCCCTCGAGGATCGCCGCGGATTGGGCTGCGCAGACGCATCCCCTCGCGATGGCGCATCATTTGCAGCGAAGTGACGGCTTAAGTCGTTGTCCGTGATGCGGATACGTTCGAAAACTTGTCACTGCTTGCGACGCGTGCAACAATTCAGCGCCCACCGACCCGCCCGCAGAGGGCCAGTCCCTTGAGGAGTCCACCGATGACCAACGTTCGCAATCTTTCGCTCTTCATCACTGCGGTGTGCGTGCTGGGCGTGTTTTCGCAGAGTGCACACGGTGCCGAACCGGCCGACTCCGCGCAATACGACGCGATCGTCGAAAAAGCGATCGCCTTCTGCCAGGCGAATCAGGCGGCCGACGGATCGTGGAGCGCCGACGCGGGACCGGCCGTCTCGGCGATCGTGCTGGCCGGACTGTTGCGTAGCGGACGCAGCGCCGACGATCCGATGATTGCCAAGGGACTCAAGTACCTCGAGAAGTTCGTGCAGGACGACGGCGGCATCTATGGCGAGGGCTCGACGCACCGCAACTACGAAACCTGCATCGCCTTGCAGGCCTTTCACGAAGCCAACGGCGACGGCCGCTACGACGACCTGGTCAAGAAGGCCGAAGCCTTCGTGCGCGGGATCCAGTGGGATCGCGAGGACGGCATCAGCAAGTCGGATCCGAACTACGGCGGCGCCGGATACGGCAGCCGGCGGCGTCCCGACCTGTCGAACACCTCGTTCCTGCTCGACACGCTGAAGTCGCTGGGCGCCGGGGCCGACGACGAGGCGGTGCAAAAGGCGCTTGTCTTCGTCTCGCGCTGCCAGAACCTGGAAAGCGAATACAACACCACCGAGTTCGCCGCCAAGATCGACGACGGCGGTTTCTACTACACGATCGCCGCCGGCGGCTCGAGCCAGGCAGGCACCACCCCCAACGGCGGGCTGCGCAGCTACGGCTCGATGACCTATGCCGGGCTGAAGAGCCTGATCTATGCCGGGCTCGACCAGGACGACCCGCGCGTGAAGGCGGCGTTGACCTGGATCAAGAAGCACTACACGCTGGAGGAGAATCCCGGCATGGGGGCGGCCGGCTTGTACTACTATTACCAGGCCTATGCCCGGGCGCTGGATGCCCTGGGCACCGACGAGATTACCGATGCCGAGGGGACGAAGCACGATTGGCGCAGCGAGTTGACCGCCGAGTTGGCCAAGCGTCAGCGGCCGGATGGCTCGTGGGTCAACGAGACGTCGCGCTGGATGGAAGGCAACCCGAATTTGGTGACCGGCTACGTGCTGCTGGCCCTGAGTTACACGCGGCCGACGAACTAGCCGCAGCCGTTGAAGCACCCGCCCGTGGCGAAACCTACCCTATCCAACAAATCGCCGCGCCCGTTGGAGCGCGGTTTTTTTTCGCGCCCGGCGCTGGTGGTCGCACGCGAGTTGATCGGCAAGCACCTGGTGCGCCGGATCGACGGCGAGGACGTCGCCGCGTTGATCACCGAAACCGAGGCCTACGTCGGCGCGCACGACCTGGCTTGCCACGGCAGCAAGGGCCGCACCCCGCGCACTGAAGTGATGTTTGGGCCCGCCGGCTACTGGTACGTGTACTTCATCTACGGTATGCACTGGATGCTCAACGCCGTGACCGACGACGAGGGACATCCCGCGGCCGTGCTTTTGCGCGGTGCCGGAGCCTGGAACGGCCCTGCCAAACTGACCAAAGCTCTGTCGATCGACAAGCAGTTCAATGCCCATCCGATTGCCCGCGACGCGGCGTTGTGGGTCGAAGATCGGGGGCATAAGATTGCACGCAGGCGAATTAAACGCACGCCCCGGATCGGCGTCGATTACGCGGGCAAGTGGGCTGCGAAGCCATATCGGTTCGTGCTCAGCCAGAAGGACTGAATGTTCGCGGCGGCGTGCGTCTTTGCGGCCATCAACTTTAGGCTTCATGCGTGACCTGCTTCGACCGCTGTTGATCGTTTGCCTGGCGTTGCTGGTGCCGATTGTGCCGTTCGTCTTCTTAGGCGACGAGATCGAAGGGCGCGTGGCGGCTTGGCTCGATCCGCCGCCTTCACCCGTGGTCGTGGCTCTGGGCACGGTGGCGATCCTGTCAACCGACGTGTTTCTGCCGGTGCCTTCAAGCGCCGTCAGCACTGTGGCGGGGGCTCAGCTCGGCATCGCCGGGGCGACTCTCGCGTCGTGGCTGGGGCTGACGCTGGGCGCGGTGATCGGGTTCGCCCTGACGCGCTTCTTCGGCCGACCCGTGGCCGAGCGGTTTGCCAGCCGCGACGACTTGGCGCGGCTCGATCGGGTCGGACAGCGCTACGGGGCTCGCATGGTGGTGGTCACCCGGGCTTTGCCGGTGCTGGCCGAGGCCTCGGTGCTGTTGCTGGGCGCCACGCAGATGGCGTGGCGGAGGTTCTTGCCGGCGGTGATGCTCAGCAACCTGGGGATTGCCGTGGTTTACGCCGTGCTGGGGCATTTTGCCCGCAGCCAGGGCGAGTTGCCGCTGGCCCTGGCGGCGTCGATTGCACTTCCGGTGTTGGCGGCGACAATGGCGCGGTGGCTGTGGCCGGCTCGCGTTAAGGGAGAGAACGCGCCGTCGGCGGTGCCTCCAGGCTAGACGATTCAGTATTACGGCGAATCTTGATGGGCATGCAACGTTCGATCGACGAAGCGCGAGAGGTTCTCGAGGCTCCTGATGCGCGCGTGTACGAGGTGACCACGCACGCTGCAGGGCCGCCGGGCTCGTTGCCGCTGGATGACGAGATGTTGCGGCATTGGGCCTGCGGCGACCTGTTCGGGCTGGTGCAAAACGCCGGCATGGGTTGGGATCCCAAGGCGATGATCGGCCCGCAGTTTCTGTTGCTCAGCACGCAAGGCGGCATTCGCGCCGAGGACGGCTCGCCGGTCGCGTTGGGTTATCACACCGGGCACTGGGAGGTCGGGCTGCTGGTGCGGGCCGCGGCCCACCTGATCAAGGAGGCCGGCGGCGTGCCGTTCGCCGCCTATTGTTCCGATCCGTGCGACGGCCGGACGCAAGGCACGGTCGGCATGTTCGACAGCCTGCCCTATCGCAACGACGCGGCCGTGGTGTTTCGACGGCTAATTCGATCGCTGCCCACGCGGCGCGGCGTGTTGGGGGTGGCCACCTGCGACAAGGGCCTGCCGGCGATGATGCTGGCCCTGGCCGGTTCGCGCGATTTGCCGTGCGTGCTGGTGCCGGGGGGCGTTTCGCTGCCGCCGACCGCGGGCGAAGACGCCGGCAAGATTCAGTCGATCGGCGCGCGGTACGTGCACGGCGAGATTTCGCTGGAAGAGGCCGCCGAGCTTTCCTGCCACGCCTGCGCTTCGCCTGGCGGCGGCTGCCAGTTCCTGGGCACGGCCGCGACTTCTCAAGTCGTGGGCGAAGCCCTCGGACTCGCGCTACCGCACACGGCCTTGGCACCTAGCGGCCAGCCGATTTGGCTCGACGCGGCCCGAAGAAGCGCTCTGGCGCTGATGGACCTCCAGCAGCGACAGGTCAAGGTCTCCGACATCCTTACCGACGCGGCGGTGCGCAACGCGATGGTGGTGCATGCCGCATTCGGCGGCTCGACGAATCTGCTGCTGCATATCCCGGCGATTGCCCATGCCGCGGGACTCAAGCGTCCGACGATCGACGATTGGCACGAAATCAACTGCCGGGTGCCGCGGTTCGTCGACGCGTTGCCCAACGGCCCGGTGGGCCATCCGACCGTGCGCGTCTTTCTGGCCGGCGGCGTGCCCGAGGTGATGCTCCACCTGCGCGAGCTCGATCTGCTCGACCTCGACGTGCTCACTGCCAGCGGCTGCCGGCTGGGCGATGTGCTCGAATGGTGGCAACAGTCCGAGCGTCGTACGGCACTGCGCGAAGCTCTGGAAAAGAGCGATGGTGTTGATCCCGACGACGTGATCATGCCGCCCCAGCGCGCCGCCGAGCGTGGCCTGACTCCCACCGTCTGTTTTCCTCGCGGCAATCTCGCGCCCGAGGGCTCGGTGATCAAGAGCACGGCCATCGATCCGAAGGTCGTCGACGCGGACGGCGTGTATCGCAAGACGGGGCCGGCACGAGTCTTCACGCGCGAACGCGACGCCATCATGGCGATCAAGGGACAAACCGGCGAGCCGATCCGCCCGGGCGACGTGATCGTGCTCGTGGCCCGGGGCCCGCTGGGCTCGGGGATGGAAGAGACCTATCAGCTCACCTCGGCGCTTAAGTATCTCGAGTGGGGCCGCGAGGTGGCGGTGGTCACCGATGCGCGCTTCTCCGGCGTGAGCACCGGGGCGTGCATTGGCCACGTCGGCCCCGAAGCCTTGGCCGGCGGCCCCTTGGGTAAGGTGCGCGAGGGCGATCAGGTTCGCATCGTGATCGATCGCAACAAGCTGACCGGCTCAATCGACCTGGTCGGTGACGGCGAGCGGTCGTTCGATGCCCAGGAGGGTGCCCGCGTCTTGGCTGGGCGGCAGCCGCGCGAGGACTTGCATCCCGACGACCACCTGCCCGAGGACACGCGGCTGTGGGCGGCGCTGCAACGGGCCAGCGGCGGGACCTGGGCCGGCTGCGTCTACGACGTCGAGCGGATCGAGCGTTTGCTCGAAGCCGGGCGGCGCGCGCTGGGCGACGATCGCTCCGACTGACGCCGGCGGCGAGGCGCGCGGGCAATCGCACTACTCCGAGTCGTCGTCGTCCTCTTCAGTGCCCGGGCGGGCGGCACCGCAGGACTCGCAATCGTCGATTGCTCCGATGACGTGAGCGCCGCACTTTGGGCACTTCCAGTCGGGGCGGTCGGCGCGGGCTTCCTGCACGTCGTCGTACTTCTCGATGATGGCTCGAGCGCGCGGCGCGTCCTCGCGGCGCACCAGCACGTCGGGCGCGGCGATCGAGAGGCCGGCGAAGGGCTCGTTCTCTTCGGAGACCGACGCGTCGATGCCCTCGTCGAGCAACAGGTTCATGACCAGGTGGGCTTCGGTCGGGTTCTCGCCCTTATAGACCGAAACGAGTTCCTTCGGATCGCTCAAGGTGGGTGCTCCTGCAATGGGTTGGTGGCCTCTTGGCGGGCGGTGTGGGAGGCCCATGGGTCCGCCCCCTGCTGTCGGCGCCGCGAGGCCCGGAGATGAGGGCGGCAGTAGATTATACCTTGTGTCTGGGCTCGGCCCCCGGCCTGTCAAAGTGGCAGGCGGCCGGGGGACTCCGCCTCGTGCTGGGTCCAAGTTGGCATGTTGCACCAAGCGGCGGGGGCGGTGCCCTATGATCGCAAGTCTCGCCGTATTTGCAAGTTGCACTGAGGATCCGAGTCTGGCGCGGCAGTTGCATCTCAGCCGGGCCAGTAAGCGCCCCAGGTGCCAATATTGGCAGGCAAGGCCCGCGCGGCCCGAAGTGCCGCCTCCTGGCGGGCATCCCATACCAGGTAGTCCTTGAAACACGAATTTGCGGAGGAAGTACATCCATGTCGACAGCGACCAAGCCCAAGAAGAAGGCCGGCGGCGTCAAGCTTCAGCCCCTTGGCGACCGCGTGGTCGTCGAGCGTGAGGAATCGGAAGAGAAGACCGCCGGGGGCATCGTGCTGCCCGATACGGCTAAGGACAAGCCCTCGCGCGGCACCGTGGTCGCCATCGGCGACGGCCGCCTGCTCGACGACGGCTCGCGCGGCAAGCTGCAAGTGAAGGTCGGCGACAAGGTGCTGTTCACCTCGTATGCCCCCGAGGCGATCACCGTCAACGACCAGGAACTGCTGCTGATGCGCGAGGAAGATATTCTCGCCGTCATCGAGTAGTACCCGCGGAACAACTGAAAACACGATCGCGCGCCGCGTTTTGCTGCCGGCCGCGCAGACCCTTTCAAGGAGACAATGATTCATGGCCAAGATGATCGCATTTGACCAGGAGGCTCGCGACGCCATGCGGCGGGGCGTGTCCAAGCTGGCCCGGGCCGTCAAGGTGACGCTGGGGCCCAAGGGCCGTAACGTGATCCTGCAGAAAAGCTTCGGCTCGCCCACGGTGACCAAAGACGGCGTGACCGTGGCCAAGGAAGTCGATCTGGAAGACGTGTACGAGAACATGGGCGCACGCATGGTCCGCGAAGTCGCTTCGAAGACCAGCGACGTGGCCGGCGACGGCACGACCACGGCCACCGTGCTGGCCGAGTCGATCTTTAACGAGGGACTGCGGGCCGTCGTGGCAGGCGTGAACCCCGTGCAGATGAAGCAGGGGATCGAGAAGGCGGTCGAGGACATCACGGCCAAGCTCAAGAGCATGTCGATCTCGATCAAGAGCAAGAAGGAAATGGCCCAGGTCGGCACCGTGGCCAGCAACAACGACACCGAGATCGGTGAGCTGTTAGCCGAGGCCATGGAAAAGGTCGGCAAGGACGGCGTGATCACCGTCGACGAAGGCAAGAGCCTCAAGACCGAAGTCGAGTGGGTCGAAGGCATGCAGTTCGACCGCGGCTACGTATCGCCCTACTTCGTCACGAATCCGACCACCATGGAGTGCGTGCTCGAGGACTGCTACGTGCTGGTCTACGAGAAGAAGATCAGCAACATCAAAGAGCTCGTGCCGTTGCTCGAGTCGGTAGTCAACTCGTCGAAGCCGCTGTTGATCATCGCCGAAGACGTCGACGGCGAGGCGCTGGCGACGCTCGTGATCAATCGCCTGCGGGGCACCTTCCAGTGCGTCGCGGTCAAGGCGCCCGGCTACGGTGATCGCCGCAAGGCCATGATGGAAGACATCGCCATTCTCACCGGCGGAACGCCGATCTTCGAGAGCTTGGGTATCAAACTCGAGAACCTGCCGCTGACGGATCTGGGCCGGGCCAAGAAAGTGATCGTCGGCAAAGACGACACCACGATCATCGAGGGCGCCGGCAAGACGGCCGACATCAAGAGCCGCATCGAGCAGATCCGCCGCGAGATCGCCAACTCCACCAGCGACTACGACCGCGAGAAGCTCGAAGAGCGGTTGGCCAAGCTCTCCGGCGGCGTCGCCAAGGTGAACGTCGGTGCCGCAACCGAAAGCGAGATGAAGGAGAAGAAGGCTCGCGTCGAAGACGCCCTGCACGCCACGCGCGCTGCCGTCGAAGAGGGCATTCTGCCCGGCGGCGGTGTGGCCCTACTGCGTGCCACGGCCAGCGTGAAGCCCGAGGGCCTCAGCAACGACCAGGAGGTCGGCTACAACATCGTCGTGCGTGCCTGCCGGGCACCGCTGTCGACGATCGCCGACAACGCCGGTCAGGACGGGGGTATCGTCTGCGAGCGCGTGTTCGAGGCCAAGGGCAACAACGGCTACAACGCCGCGACCGACACTTATGAGGATCTGGTCAAGGCCGGCGTCATCGATCCGACGAAGGTCACCCGCACGGCGCTTCAGAACGCCGCCAGCGTGGCCACGCTGCTGTTGACCAGCGACGCCCTGATCGCCGAGAAGCCTAAGAACGAGGGCAAGAAGGGCGGCGGCCACGGCGGCGACTACGACATGTATTAAACAACTCCCGGTTAATCCGGCGCGTTACCGCCGCGGCGGACCGCCGGTTGGGCATAGTGCGAAAGCCCGTCGAGACCTGCATGGTTTCGGCGGGTTTTCGCTTTTTCGGGCAGTGTCAGGGGCTCTTCGCCGGCAGGCCTCCTCGAGCCGCCCGCGACGAGGGCGAAAAACTTGGTTTTTTCGGGGAAAGGAATTATCCTGGAGGGGATCGCGGCACTCGACCGCGCCTGCTATTTCCGCGGAACAGAACGAGCTGGAGGACCTCCCCGTGACGACTCAACAAAGTTGGCTGCGCAGTGCATGTTTTGTCGCGCTGCTGGTGCTGCCGGCGGTAGCGCTCTCGGCGGATCTCACCAAGAATCTCGGCGAGGCCAATCCCGACGATCGCACCGTGGAGCTGTTCGCCGGAATTGACACGGGCGAGATCGAAGTGGAGCTCATCCCCAAGGATGCCAAGCAGGCCCGGCTGTTGATCAAGAACAACACGCAGCAGCCGCTGAACGTGCATTTGCCGCCCGCGTTTGCAGGAATACCGGCCCTCGCCCAAGTGGGCGGTGGCGTTGGCGGTGGTGGCGGCGGCGGTGGCGGCAATCAAGGCATCGGCGGCGGCGGCATGATGGGCGGCGGCGGCATGATGGGCGGCGGCGGCATGTTCAACATTGCACCCGAGCAACTCGGCCAACTTAAGGTAGCCACTGTCTGCCTCGAACACGGCAAGAAGGATCCCCGCCCCGGAGTTCCTTACCGCATTGTTCCACTAAAGCAATTGACCGATAGCCCGGGCGTCGAGCAGCTCTTGGCTGCCTTGAGTGCCAACAAAGTGAACCAGCGGGTGGCACAGGCCGCGGCCTGGCACCTGGCCAACGACATGTCCTGGGAAGAATTGGCCGGCAAGCGAATCGAGCATCTCAACGGGACCAGCGAAGCGTGGTTCAGCCGCCAGGAGATCGCCATGGGAATGCGGGCCGCCAGCGCGTCGCTCGCACTGGCCACGGCTTCGGACGAGAAGGGCGAGTCGGAAGACGCCGAAAAGCCGACCGAAATCGAAACGCAGCTCGAGAAAGTCGTCGAGGGCGACGACTAGCGTACGAGCGCCGACGAGCCTGCCGTTGCTGAAGCGCCCAGCCTAGGCAGCAGCGCAGCTGCCAGGCGACTCGGCTTTGCTCAACAGCGTGCGGACTTCCTGTTCCAGCTTGGAACGCTCGGTTTGCCATTCGGCAAGGCGGTCGGCGAGTTGAGCCTGTTGCTGTTCGAGTTGCCGCTCGCGCGCGGCCAGCACGGAGGCCGATTCCTCCAGCTCGAGCCGGCGACGGTCGACCCAGGTTTGAGCTTCAGTCCGCTGCTGGGACAGCTTGTCGTGCTGCTCGGCCAATCGTTTGGCAAGCTCCTGCAATTGCGTGCGCTCTTCGTTCAGCTCCTTCTTTTGAGAAGCCCACTCCGCGGCCAATTTGCGTCGTACCTCGGCCAAGGACTGTACCAGGGCCGCGGGCGCCATCGTTCCGCACAACCGCGACCACAGCTCCTCGGTGGCCAGCCGCATCTCGAGAGCGTCTTGCTGCCCGTGCTTGACCTCGTTTCGCGTCCGCTCGAGTGCCGCCTCGCGAGCCGCCAAGCCGTCGGCCAGGCGTTTTAGTTGTTGCTGCTGCCGCTTGTGTTCCTCGGCGTGCCGCTGCTCGATCGCTGCCAAACGGCGCTGCTCGGCCTCGGCGGCTTCGGCATGCTCTCGTTGCTGCTCGTGGAGAGTGCGGCGCTGGCGTTCGACTTCGGCCTGGGCGCTGGCGAGCATCTTTTCGGCCCGCTCCAGGTGTGCCCGCTGCCGCGCAAGCGCTTGGGCGGCGGTGGGAGGCAGTTGGCTCTCGCTGGCTTCGAAACGCTGCGCCACGCGTCCGGCCATGGCTTCGAGCTCGGCCTCGCGGCGTTCCAGTTCCACGGCCTTGCGTTCCAACTCCGTGGCATCGGCGGGCAGCGAGCGGCGCGTGCCCGCCGCGTTCAGCTCGGCCTCGCGGGCCGTAAGCTCGCGCTCGCGGCGATCGAGTTCTTCCTGGGCGGTCGCCAACTCGGCGTGGCGCTCGTCGAGCCATAACCGCGCACCGCGCATCTGGTTCTCGATGGCGGCCGTGCGGGCGTTGAGTTCGGCCTCGCGGTGATCGACGGCCGACTGTTGCCGCTGCAAGTGCGTGGCCAATTGCGCTGCCTGCAATCGGACGTGCTGGGCGGTGGCGGCCGGCGTGCGCTCAAACGCCGCCACGGGCTCGGCCGGTGCCGGCGCTGGTGTCGGTGTCGGCGATGCGTCGGCGCGCGGATGGGCCGGGTCGACCCGGGTAGCCGGGCCTGCCAGTCCCGGCGGTGCGCCGTCGGGAGTCCGACCGTCGAGAGATTCTTGGTCTGCCATCAGAAGACACCACGCGCGCGATTTCTGCGTCGTCCTGCCAGACGAGGGCAAGACGTTGTGGGCGAACTTAACCGGTAAAGTTTGCCCAGGTGTTGGAATCGGCTCCGGCACCCCGCGCAGTTGAGTGTTTGTGGGTGCGAGAGGCCGCGATCCGCCGTGCGCGTACTCGCAGGGCGCCCCTGCTAGCGGCGCCAGCAGGCCGAAAAAAAGCCCGGCGATTCGATCGCCAGGCTTTCGCTGTCTCGGTGTTTGGGCGGGGCTTTAACCCTTGGCGGCGTCCAGCGCTTCCTGCAACTTGGCTTTGGGTTGCACCCCGACGAAGCGGTCGACGACCTCGCCCTGCTTGAACAGCAGCAGCGTGGGAATGTTCATCACGCCGTACGTCTGGGCGGGGCCGGGATTGTCGTCGATGTTCACTTTGCCGACCTTGACCGAGCCGTTGTACTCGGCGGCCAGTTCTTCGACCACCGGCGCGATCATGCGGCACGGACCGCACCACGGAGCCCAAAAGTCGACCAGCACCGGCTCGGAAGACTGCAGAACCTCGGACTGGAAATTGGCGTCGGTAAATTCTGTGGCGTTGCCCATTTCTGCTACTCCTGCAGGGAGGTTCTAGATCGCAATACGAACCCAATCGGCTCGCGGCAGGTCTAAGGTGAAGACGAACCAAGTGTGAGAATTATAGGGGGGTGATAGCGGGTGTCAACGAATACCCGCGCGCGGGTGGGACGCTGGCCTATAATCCGCCTATCGGCAGTTCTCGTGCCGAGAAGTCCCCTCCGGAGCCCACCGAATGCCCTACGAAACGTTCGAGCACACGGCCGATCTGGGATTGCGGGTTTGGGCCGACGACATCGCCACGGTGTTCGTCGACGCCGCCCGCGGGCTGTTCTCGATGATCGTCGAATTGGACAGCGTTCAGCCGCGCGAATCGATCGAGCTGGCGATCGAGGGCGAGGTCTCCGACCTGTTGTTGTTCGACTGGCTCAACGAGTTGCTCTACCACTACGAAGTGCAGCACCTGTTGCTGTGCCGCTTCGAAGTGACAATCGGCGAGCAGGGCCTCAAGGCTACCGCCGGCGGAGAGCCCATCGATGCGGAACGACACGTCCTCGATCACGAAGTCAAGGCAATCACCTATCACGGGCTGAAGCTCGAGCGGCAAGGCGCCCGCTGGCTGGCCGAGGTGATTGTCGACATTTAGCGCGAAGCACACGAAGCTTCGCGAACCACGAACCAACAGGCAACATCATGGCGAAGCAGAAGTACACCGGACCGCTGGAACGCATCGACGACGTGTCGTGGCGGATCCCCAAGTCGTATCGCGAAGGGATGCGGGTCGACGGCATCGTGTATGCCGACGATGCGCTGTTGGACCTGATTCGCGAGGACCAGGCCCTGGAACAGGTGGCCAACGTGGCTTACCTGCCGGGGATCCAGTCGGCCAGTTTGGCGATGCCGGACATCCACTGGGGCTACGGTTTCTGCATCGGCGGCGTCTGCGCTACCGATCCGGCCGAAGGCGGCGTCATCTCGCCGGGTGGGGTGGGCTACGACATCAACTGTGGCGTGCGCCTGGTGCGTTCGAACCTGACCCGCGCGGACGTCGAGCCGGTGAAGACGCAACTCGTCGAGGAACTCTACCGCCAGGTGCCCACGGGTACGGGCCGCGGCGGCAAGTATCGCTTCTCGCACGACCAACTGCGCCGCCTGATGGGCGAGGGCGTGGGCTTTCTGCTCGGGCGCGGCCTGGCCGTCGAGAGCGACATCGAACACACCGAAGCCCGCGGCTGCCTGCCCGGCGCCGAGCCCGATCTGGTCAGCCGGCGCGCGCTCCAGCGCGGCTTCGACCAGTGTGGCACGCTCGGTTCGGGCAACCACTTTCTCGAGGTGCAAGTCGTCGACTCAGTTCACGACGAGCGCGCCGCGGCCGCCATGGGTCTGAAGCAGGACCAGGTCGTCGTGTTGATCCATTCGGGCTCGCGCGGGCTGGGCTACCAGGTGTGCGACGACGCGCTGAAGATGCTGCGCGGGGCGCCGGCCAAATACGGCATCGAACTGCCCGACCGGCAGCTCGTGTGCGCGCCGATCGAGAGTCCCGAGGGCCAGGAGTATATCGGCGCCATGTGTGCGGCGGCCAACTACGCCTGGTGCAACCGCCAGTTGCTGATGTGGCAGGCCCGCGAGTGCTTTGAGACGATCTTCAATCGCTCCTGGGAAGAGCTTGGAATGAGCCTGGTCTACGACGTGGCCCACAACATCGCCAAGTTCGAGGAGCATCAGGTGGGCGACCAGCAGAAGCGCGTCTGGGTGCATCGCAAGGGGGCGACGCGCGCCTTTCCGCCTTCGCATCCGGAGACCCCGGCCGCGTACCGCCAGATCGGTCAGCCGGTGATCATTCCCGGCGACATGGGGCGCGCCAGTTGGGTGCTGGTCGGGCAGGACGGCAGCATGCAGCACAGCTTCGGCAGCGCCTGTCACGGTGCTGGCCGTGTGTTGAGCCGCACCGCCGCGGTGAAGGCCTCGCAGGGCCGCCGCATCGACCAGGAACTGGCCGAACGCGGCGTCATCGCCCGTGCCCGTAGCTGGAAGGGCCTGGCCGAAGAACAGCCCGACGCGTACAAGAATGTCGACTTGGTGGTGAATGTCGTCGATCGCGCCGCATTGGCCAAAAAGGTGGCCCGGCTGCGGCCCGTCGGCGTGATCAAGGGGTAAGCTGTGCGCGCTCGCCGAGCGGCTTGCGCAGGCAATACGGCGCCGACGCAGGCGTTTCTTCCCGAGGTGTGCTGCTCTCTCGCATCGGGGCAAACGTCTCGCTTGACCGCCCCCCGCCCGCGGTCTAGGATCAAGCGCACTTGCCCCCATCTGGTACCGTTCTGGTTGAGCTGTGCAATCACCCGCTGGTAACAGCCCCGCACGTTGCGCTGGGGTTGGGAAAGGTGTCACATGAGCGCCGGCATGCTGCGTTTTTCTTTGGTTTTCGCCTGGGCGTTCCTCGGTACGGTGCTTGTCGCGGCGAGCAGCGCGCAGGAGAACTGGCCGCAATTCCGTGGTGCCGACTCGCTCGGTGTGGCCGACAACAGCAACCTGCCCGACACCTGGAGCGCCACGGAGAACGTCGCCTGGAAAACGGATCTCAAGGGCCGCGGTTGGTCGAGCCCGATCGTCTGGGGCGAACGCATCTTTCTGACCAGCGTAGTCAATCTCGGCGAGGCCGAAGAACCGAAGAAGGGCCTGTACTTCGGCGGCAACCGGCCGAAGCCGCCGGAATCGGAACACCAGTGGAAAGTCGTGTGCCTCGACCTCGATGACGGGCGCGTGTTGTGGGAGCAGTTGGCTCACCAGGGCATTCCCGCCACACCGATCCACTTGAAGAACAGCTATGCCTCGGAAACGCCGGTCACCGACGGTGAACGGGTCTATGCCTACTTCGGCAACGTGGGGCTGTTCTGCTACGACCTCGACGGCAAGCTCCTCTGGAGCCATCTGATCGAGCCGCACAAGATGCGCTACGGCTGGGGCACCGCCGCCTCGCCCGTGGTGCACGAGGGTCGCGTCTACGTGGTCAACGATAACGACGAAGAGTCGTACCTGTTGGCACTCGATGCCCGCACGGGCGAACAGATTTTCCGCGTCGAGCGCGACGAGAAGAGCAATTGGGCCACGCCGTTCATCTGGGAAAACAGCCAGCGCACCGAACTGGTGATTCCCGCCACAGGTATGAATCGGTCCTACGATCTGGAAGGCCGCTTGTTGTGGGAGCTGGGCGGCATGTCGAGCATCACGATTGCCACCCCCTATGCCGACGGCGACACGCTCTATCTCAGCTCCGGCTACGTGCTGGACAAGAAGAAGCCCATCTACGCCGTGCGTCCCGGTGCCTCGGGCGACATCAGCCTGGCCGACGGCGAAACCAGCAACGAGTACGTGATTTGGAGCAAGGAGGGGGCCGGTCCGTACAACCCCTCGACGCTGCTGTACAAAGGTCAGCTGTACGTGCTTTACGACCAGGGCTTTTTCGCCAGCTTCGATGCTCAAACCGGCGAGGAAGTGTATTCCAAGAAGCGAATTCCCGACGGCAAGGCCTTCACCGCCTCGCCCTGGGCCTACAACAATCGCGTGTTCTGTTTGAACGAAGACGGCGTGACCTTCGTCATTGCGGCCGGCAAAGATTTCGAGATACTACACACCAACACGCTGGCC
The DNA here is from genome assembly GCA_003389325.1 of Planctomycetota bacterium. Taxonomy (GTDB): domain Bacteria; phylum Planctomycetota; class Planctomycetia; order Pirellulales; family PALSA-1355; genus LB-PLM-3. The sequence goes on along the minus strand of QQVE01000033.1, from coordinate 18,114 downwards.
GAAGACGACATGTGCATGTCCACGCCCGCGATCGTGGGCGACAAGCTGATCATCCGCACCTCGGCCCGCGTGTACTGCATCCAGAAGAAATCTTAGCCGGGCGACGGGCGCGCCTGCCGCCGGCTCTCACGGACGAAATTGCCGCACATGGCGCACGGCCTCAACCCCGCTCAGCACGCCGCCGTGTCGACGCTTGCCGGGCCGCTGCTGGTGCTGGCCGGCGCCGGCACCGGCAAGACGCGCGTCGTTACCTACCGCATTGCCGAGTTGATCAAACACGGCACCCGGCCCGATCGCATTCTGGCAGTCACCTTCACCAACAAGGCCGCCACCGAAATGCAGCAGCGGGCCGCCGCCTTGCTGGGAAAGCGACTCGAGGTCAAACCCGAGATTTCGACGTTCCACTCACTCTGCGTGCGCATCCTCAGACGCCATGCTCCCCGGCTGGGTTATCCGGCCAACTTTGCCATCTACGACCGCGGCGACCAGGAAAGCCTGGCCCGCGGGGCCCTGCGCGAGATCAAGGTGCCTGACGCGGCGCTGCGTCCGGGCGATCTGCTGGCGCTGATCGGTCGTTGGAAAACCCTATCGGTGCGGCCCGACAAGGCGGCTTCGCTGGCCACGAGTGACCGCGAGCATCTGGCTTCGATGGCTTACCGACGCTACCAGCAGGCGCTCAAGAACGCAGGCGCCGTCGACTTCGACGATCTGCTGCTGTGCACCGAGGAGCTTTTCGCGCGTTTTGCCGACGTGCGGCAGAGCGAAGCCCGGCGGTTCGCCCATCTGCTGGTCGATGAGTACCAGGACACCAACGCCAGCCAGTATCGGATCGTTCGCGCCCTGGCCGACGGGCATCGCAACCTGTGCGTCGTGGGCGACGACGATCAGTCGATCTACGGATGGCGCGGCGCCGAGGTATCGCACATTCTCCGCTTCCGCCACGATTGGCCCGATGCCAAGGTCGTGCGCCTGGAAGAAAACTATCGCTCGACCGAGGCGATCCTGTCGCTGGCCAACCGATTGATTCGCTTCAACGCCGTGCGGCACGACAAGGTGCTGCGCGCGGCGCGCACCGGCGGAGAGCGGCCGCAGATCGTGCAGTGTGCCGACGAAGAGGCCGAGGCTGCCCAAATCGTCGCCGACATTCGCGCGCGGCTCGAGGCGGGTACGGCCCGGGCACGCGACTTCGCGATCTTGTTCCGCACGAACGAACAGCCTCGCCCGTTCGAGGCGGAGCTGCGCAAGGCGAAGCTGCCCTACGTGCTGGTGGGCGGTATGTCGTTCTTCGATCGACGCGAGGTGCGCGACATCCTGGCCTATTTGAAACTCTTGGTCACGCCCAGCGACGAAGTGGCCCTGCGGCGCGTGATGAACACACCGCCCCGCGGGCTGGGTACCAAGGCACAGGAAGCGCTCGTCGCCGGCGCTATCTCTGCCGGCAAGCCGCTGTGGGACGTGCTGCCCAAGGCTGGCCGGATCGAAGGAGTCACGCCCGCGGCGGCCGAAGCGGCGCGAAGCTTCCGCAAGCTGATCGAAGATTTCCGCCGTCGGGCAGAGAAAGGCGGGTTGGTCGAAACCGTTTCCGAGTTGATCGCGGCGATCGGCTACGGCGACGAACTCGTGCGGGTTTACAAGGACCCGCAGGAACAGCAGGCGCGGTGGGCGGCGGTCGAGGAAGTCGTCAACACGGTGGGAGCCTATGCCAAGCGTGCCCGGCGGCCGACGCTGGCCGGGTTCCTGGACGAGGTGGCCCTGGGCGACCGCCAAAGCGAGCAGGACAAGGAGCAGCAACTCAAACGCGACGCGATCGCGCTGATGACGCTGCACAGCGCCAAAGGCCTCGAGTTTCCACAGGTCTACCTGGTGGGGCTCGAAGAGGGACTGCTCCCCCACAAGCGCTCGATCGAAATCGAGGGCAGCGCCATCGACGAAGAGCGGCGGCTCTGCTACGTCGGCATCACGCGGGCCCAGGATCGCCTCACGATCTCGCTGGCGTTGACCCGCATGAAGTGGGGGAAGCCGCGGCCGTCGGTTCCCAGCCGCTTCCTGTACGAGCTCATCGGCCAGGCTGAGCGTCCGCATCCCACGCGCTCCCCGGCTAAGAAAAAGTCCGGCACCCCGGCCAAGAAGCTGCGGGCTCGTGCTGCCGAGCCCGCCACCCGGTCGCCCCGGCCAAAAACGTGATTCTCGTCCTGGCGTACATACGCGGGCGACGCGAAAACGGGTTGCGTGCCCGGCGGCCGGGTCAAAGTCATGTGGCCTGTTTTGCCCCGCTTCGTTAAACTTCCAGGCGGACTCTGCCCTGGAATCGGCCACGGAATGGTAGCCATGGACGTCGCGGTTCGTTTTCTCCATGCTGGCGACCTGCATCTGGGTCAACCGCCCGGCGGTTTGGCCGAGGTGCCCGATCATCTCCGCGCTGCGATCCTCGATGCGCCGCGCCGCGCTGCCGAAAAAGTGTTCGAGGCCGCCCTCAAGCACCAAGTGGACTTCGTCGTGCTCTCGGGCGATGTGATCGATCCGCGGCTGGCCGGGCCATCGGGCATCGTATTTCTCGACGAACAATTCGCGCGGCTGGCGCGGCAAGAGATTCCGGTCTATTGGGCGGGCGGTCCAGCCGACGGCTTCGAACACTGGCTCGACGTCTGGCATGTCGAGCACAACGTTCACCGCTTTCCGCTGGGACGCGTGCAGCGCACGGTGTTCTATCGGTCGGAAGAGGCGCTGGTCGAGATTCTCGGTACAAGCTGCGGACGCCGCGCAGCCTTGCCCACGGAAGACTTCGTAGCTTCGGATGACGTTCCGTATACGGTGGCCGTCGCGCACGGCGAAACTAGCCCTGGCGCGGTCGAGCACCATCCGATCAACTATTGGGCCCTCGGCGGGCGGCACGCGCGCGAATCGCTGGCGATGGGGACGACGGCCGCGCATTACTGCGGCACGCCACAAGGCCGCCGCCCGGAAGAGTCGGGGCCGCACGGCTGCACACTGGTCGAGATCGACGAGAGCGGCCGCGTGCGCACGACATTTCTGCCCACCGACGCGGTGCGCTATTGCCGACAACACGTCACGGTCGACGAAGGCACGACGAGCGACCAGCTGCTCGAGATTCTGGACGAGCGCATCGGCGAGCTGCTGGTCGATCCGTTCGGTCCGGAGTTGCTGATGTACTTTACCGTCGTCGGCAGCGAGTCGCTGGCACGACGGCTGCGCTCGGGGACCACGCTGTCCGATCTGCTGACGCGGCTCCGCAATGAGCATGGAGCGAAGCATCCGGCCGGATGGACGGTGGGGATCGAATCCGATTCGCAAGCCGCGATCGGCGAGGAACGCTACGACGAGGAGACGCTACTCGGCGAGTTCCTCCGCACGTTGAAACACTACGAAGAGCACGCGGACGAGCAGCTCGACTTAAGCGGCTACCTGGCCGAGCGGCACACGAGCGGCGATCTGGCGGCGGTGGTTTCCTTGGGCGATTCCGAGACCCGACGTCGCGTATTGGCGGAGGCGGCCGCCCTGGGCATGGACCTGTTGAGCCCGCCGGAGGGTCGACGATGAGAATCAAGGACCTGCACGTTGACGGGTTTGGCGTCTGGAGCGGCCTCGAGCTGGCCGAGCTTTCCCCGGGGCTGAACGTCTTCTACGGCCCCAACGAGTCGGGCAAGACGACGCTGATGCAGTTCGTGCGCTCGATCTTCTTCGGCTTTTCCGAGGCCCGCCGAGCCACGTACCTCCCGCCGGTGCATCCGGGACGCCCGGGCGGCGTAATCCACGCGGCCTCGGGCGACGAACAATACGCGATTGCGCGGCACGTCGACGAGCCCGGCGACGCGGGCCAGTTGCTCGTCTCGCGCGATGCGGGGTACGTGACCGATCACGTACAGACGCTGACGTCGCTGTTGGGCGAGGTCGACGAAACGACGTTCAACAACGTCTTCGTCTTTGGGCTTCGCGAGATCCAGGAACTGGCCACGCTGGGCGATACGCGCGCGGCCGAAGAACTGTATAGTATCTCCTCCGGGCTGGATCGCGTTTCGCTGGTCGAGGTAATGCGCGAGTTGATTGCGTCGCGCGAGCGGCTGTTGGCCACCGACGATCGACCTTCGCTCGTGGCGCAACTGCAAAGCCAGCGCGAGCGCTTATTGGCCGAGATCGACGAGTTGGGGCAGGGGGCCACGCGCTACCTGACGCTGGCTGCCGAGCTGCGGCACCTGGACGCCGAGATCGAAAGCCTGCAAGACGAAGCGGCCCGGGGCGCCAAACGCCGGGCCGGGCTGGCGCTTGCCCGGGGGCTTGCCGATCGCTGGCGACGTCGGCAGTCTCTCGATGAGCAATTGACGAACCTTGTGGGCTTCGACACGCTGCCCGAGGACGCGCTATCGACTTTCGAGCGTTTGGAGTCCCGCCGCAACTTGTTGACCCGTCGCGCTCGGAATCTCAAACGCAAGGGCACGCAGCTGCGAACCGAGATCGCGGAGCTGAAGATCAATGACGCGTTGTGTCGGCACGCCCCCCGCTTCGAGGCTTTGGGCGAGCAGCAGCAATGGATCGCCTCGCTCGAAAAGCAGGTGCTCAAGCTGGAAGCGGAGCTGCTCGAGCTCGAAGTGCAAAGCGAGGAGGAAGGCAAGCAATGGGGCGGCAACCGTGCGGGAGTGACGCTCTCGCAATCGGCCGTCTCCGAGCTACGCGCCGCGGCCCGCGAGTATCAGGCCGCTCGCCGCGAAGTGCAGGAGCTCGAGGGCCAGTCCACCGCCGCCGAAGAAACCGTCGCCACGGTGGAAAGCCAGATTGAAGAAGCACTCGGCGCTTCGAAAGAAGGCGGGCTCACCGAGGCGCTAGCCGAGGCCGGGCAGCTCGTGGCCGACCTGCGACACCGCGTGCATCTCGACGAACGCATTACCCAGATGACCACCCGACAGACGGAGTTGGAAGAACAATCCTACGACCAGCTCGACCAGCAGATCATGCCGGCCTGGGCCCTGATTGGGCTGGGATGCGCGTTCGTGTTGGGATGTGCGCTCGTCTTGCTGTTCTTCGCCGGGCTCGTGATGCCGGCGGCCCTGGGCAGCTCGCTCGGATCGCCCATGGTCGGCCTCGTCGGGCTGGGATCGCTCGGACTTGCCGGGGGCGCGAAACTGTTCATGGACCGGGGTGCGGCGCAACGGCTCGATGCCAGCCAGCAGCAGGCCAAGCTGCTGGAGGAGCAATTGCGGCAGGCCAAGGCCGAGCGCGATGAGTTAGATGCCCATCTTCCGCGCGGGGGCGGAGCCCTGGTCTCGCGGCTGCAAGCGGCCGAAAGGTCGCTGGCCCGGCTGGAGGAACTGTTGCCGCTCGACTCGCAGCGCGAAAGCGCCCGCAGCGAAGCCGAATCGGCCACGCGTCGCGCTCAGGCCGTGCGCGACCGTTGTCAGCAGGCTCGGCGTGCCTGGCGGCGTTTGCTCTCCGAATACGATCTGCCGGCGGATCTTTCTCCGCGCCAGTTGAAGGCATTCGCCGTCGGCCGCCGCCAGGTGGCGGCCCTGGGGGACGCGATCGCCGACAAGAAAGCCGAGTTGGGCCGCTGCCGCACCGAATACGACACACTGGCCGGCCGCATCGAACATCTGGTCGGTCAGGTCGGCGTGGTGCCTCGTTCGAAGAAGCCGCTCGAGCAACTGCAGCAAGTGCTGACCGAATGGGGCGAGCAGCAGTCGTTGCTCAAAGAGCGGCGCGAGCTCTCGCGGCGCATCGCCCGGCTGCGCAAACGACACCGCGAGACGATCGCCCGCCGCAACAAGGTTGCCCAGAAGCGGGTGCTGCTGCTGCGGGCGGCCGGCACGCTTGACGACAAGGAATTCCGCCGCCGCGCCGCGCTTCAGGCCGATGCCCGCCGGCTGGAAACAGAACGAGCCCAGCTCGAACACGAAATCACTTCGGCTCTGGCCGGCGCGGTCGACGCCGAGGAAATCACCGCCTGGCTCGGCAGCGGCCAGGACCTGGCGGAACTCGAGCGCAACGCTGCCGAATCCGAGAGTGCTGCAGCCGAACGTTTGGGCGCAGCCCAACAGCGGCGCGGCGAAATGAATCACGGCCTCACGCTTGCCGCGCAGGACAATGCACTGGCGGAAAAGCAACTGGAGCTGAGCACCGTTGAACAGCGGCTTGCCGAAGCCGTCGAACGTTGGCACGTGCTGGCCGTCTGCAACCTGCTGCTCGATGCGGTGCGCGTCTACTACGAGCGCGAGCATCAGCCCCGGGCGCTGGTCGAAGCTTCGGGCTATCTCAAGCGGCTCACGTCGGGTCGGTACGTGCGGGTGTGGACGCCGCTGGGCGAGCCGACGCTCTACGTCGAGGACGATTCCGGCCATAGCTTGGGTGTGCAGCAGCTTTCCAGCGGCACGCGCGAGCAGCTTTTCCTGGCCTTGCGGCTGGCGCTGGCCAGTTCGTTTGCCCGCCGGGGCGTGAGCCTGCCGCTGGTGCTCGACGACGTGCTGGTCAACTTCGACGTCGCGCGGTCGAAATCCGCGGCTCGCGTGCTACGCGATTTCGCCAGGCGAGGGCACCAACTGCTGGTGTTCACGTGCCACGAGCACATTGCCCGGCTGTTCCGCCACGTGAAGGCCGAGGTGCGGCATCTGCCGGATCACACGCGCGACAACGCGGCCATGGCCGTACCGCGCGAGCGCCCGCGCCGCGAGCGTCCGCCGAGCCCGCCGGCTGAAGAGCCTCCGGTGGAAGTGCCCGACCTGGTGATCGAGCCGATTGCCCTGGTGCCGCCGGATCCGGTGCACATCGAAGTCGTGCAGGTCGAACCGGTCCACGTGGAGACGGTGCACGTGGAGCCGCCCGTGATCGAGCCGGTCGAAGCCGAGGCCCCGCCCCCGCGACCGGAGCCGAAGCCCGCGCCCACGCCGGCGCGTCGTCGCCGCCGTCGACGCATTGGCCATTTCACGCGCCGCTGGTCGGCCGAGGAGTTCGATGGCGAACTGGCCGACCGCGTGCGTCGCGATCTGGTGTGGGACGAAGAGGAGTTGGAAGGCGTGACCTCTGACGACGACTCGCAAGCCGCGTAGGTCGCTCCCAGCGCCTGTTGCCCCCTAGACAGAATCTACAAGTAGGCCTCGAGCCATTCGTATACGCGTTGTTCCGCCCGGGGCGGAATCGAGTGCCCTCGATGGTGGTTGTAGAGGCCCACGCGACACGGCTCGCCGTAGAAGCGATAGATGGGCAGCGCGGCCTCGATAAAGGGCCAACTCCGGGCTCCGTCGGCCGCGTCGCCGCCAATGAGTAGAAAGGCCCGCGGCGCCACCAGCGCCAGAAGCTCGTGGTGCTCGCGGCCGAAAAACTCGTCGTCGCCCCAGTACCAGGGCGCGTCCCAGTTAGAAAACCGTGTTCCGATGCCCCCCTCGCTGCTGACCGCCGCGCGAATCCGCTCGTCGAACGCGGCCAGGTACAAAGCCTCTTTGGCTCCCAGCGAGTGCCCGGCGGTGCCGATGCGGTTGGCGTCGACTTGTTCCAGGTTCACGAGCAGGTCAACGGCGCGCTGGGCGTCGTGCAGCATCTTGGCGATGCCGCGCGAGAGCGAGTGGCGGCGCTTGTGCTCTTCGACGCGGGCTTCGTAATTCACCGGCGGCGTCTTGTTCCACAAGAAGCAGCGCGGGCACAGTGCCACCATGCCGCGTTTGGCCAATTGCAGGCCCCAGGCGGCCTCGGGCCGGCCTTCGAGGCCAGCGCCCTGCCGAATCGTGAAGTCGACCGTCGAGTGCAGGACGACCACGCCCGGCAGGGGATCCTTCACCTCGAGGGGCATCAGCAGATAGGCTTCGGTCTCGTCGCCGCGTTCGGTCTCGTAGCGGATTCGGCGGCGGATGACGCCTTCGGTACGGTCCGACTCAAAGATCTGGTAGGACGGCGGCCGGCGGCTCTTCTTCAGCTCGATGGCACCGATCATGTCGCGCCACTGACTGCTCAAGAACTCCCGTTGCTTCTCCCAATGCCCGCGCGTCTTGATGGGGTTGCGGCCTGGGTCGACCAACAGCGGCAAGAGCGTGGGCGCGTCGGCCGGCAGGCGACGCGGCGGCTGCTGGACTTCGTCGAGCCAGGGAACGCCTTCAGCATTGGGAAGCCGCTGTCCGCGCGCGGTGGATGCACCCACTAGCGCGGCCAGCGAGGCGGCTGTGAATTCTCGTCGCGACAATTCCATGGCTGCACTCCGCTACGAGCCCGATTTCTCGTCCCCCGGCGCGATTGTAGCGGGGATGCCGCCCGCTGGATAACGCCAATTCTTGATGAATCCCAGCAGATCCGCCATCTGCTGCTTGGAGAGGTGCTTTTCGAATCCCTCCGGCATCAGCGACACGCCGCCGGAGCGAATCGATTCGATATCCGCGCGTAGCAACGCCACGGTTTTGTCCTCCGGCTGCCGCAGCGTGATGGCGCTATCCGTCTCGGCGGCGATGATGCCGGTGTGCACGTTGCCGTCGATCGTGGCCACCGTGTAGCTCACGTAATTGTTGTCGATCGCTTTGTTGGGATGCAGGATGTCGGTCAGAAGCTGCTCGGGCGTCTTGGCCCGCGAATCGGAGATGTCCGGCGCGACGTTCACTCCGACATCGTCGATGCGGTGGCACGTGGCACAGTGCTGCTTGAAGAGCTGCTTGCCGGCTGCACGGTCGGCTTTCATTTCGAGCGCCGCGCGGTATTCCTTCAGCACGACCTGGCGATCGGCCGACACGCCGGCAGCCAACACTTTCGCGGCCAGCTCGCGCAGCGTCGCGTCGCGATGTTGCCTCAGACGCTGTTGCCGGGCCGCGTCCAACTCGGCGGGCCGAATCTTGCCCTGTTGTATTGCCAGGAGGAGTTGGCCAGCCGAATCGGCGTCGGCGATCAAGGCATCGAGTATGGCCCGCTGCACGGTGGGCATCTGTTCCGGATAGAGGCGCAGCAGCGACGGGGCGATCCGCTCGTCGCTCTGTCTCGCCAGGACGTCGGCCGCGGCGACGCGGGCCCCGTGTGACGGACTGGCTTCCAGAATTCTCAGGCAAGCGTTGACCACGTTCTCCCCCCGGTCGTGCCGCAGCAGCGCGAACGCATCCCCACGGGTGCGTGCTTCGGCGTTTTCGTCCAGTGCGGTTGTCGTTGCACGGGCGAACGTCGACTCGAGCTGCGTGCGGATCCTGTCTCCATCCGGAAAATCTGCCACCATCGACAACAGGCTGCCGCCGCGGCGAGCGATGCCGTCGGCCAGACCGACCAGGGCCGTGTGGTAGGCCGCGCTACTGGCCTCACTTCCCTTAGTGAGCAAATCCAGCAGCGGTCCGACCTCGCGCGCCTCGCCGCGCGAGCCGACAATGGCGGCCAATTCCTCGACAAGGACCTGCTCCGGGGCGTCGCATTCGGCCTGTTGCACCTGCGGCGATCTCAGCACCTCTCGCAGGATGGGAGCCGTGTGCACTGGAAGCGATGTCAGCACGCCTCGTCGCATCCACTCGTCATCGGGCGATGTCAGCGCAATTCTCGTTAATGGCGCGACGACTTCGTCGCCAGCGAGTCCGCCAAGGGCAAGAGCGACGCGATACCGGATCCGTGGCGCAGCAGCATCGGCCATCTTCAGAAATCGGGCTTTGATTTCCGCATCTTCGCCTAGCAGCGGCTCGGCCAGGACGACCGCCTGTTCGCGAACGCGTGCGTTATCGTCGGCCAACGCCTTGCGGACGAGCTCGGCCGATAGAGCATCCATCCCGGACAGCGCCCACAGGGCCGCCGCCCGCTGGAGCGGGCCGCCCTGCGTCAGCGCCTGTTCCAGCCGAGGCACGGCACCGTGGTCTTGGCGTTCGTAGAGCAGCCGCGCGGCGGTTTCTCGCCACCAGCCGGACGGTGAACCCAAAGCCTCGACGAGCTCCTCGCTTGACGCGCCAGACATCCGTGGTGGCGATCGATTCGAGGGACCGTCGGTCGGCACAACGCGGTAGATACGTCCCCGATCGTCGCCGAGCCGCAGGTCGGGCCGCTGCTGCAGCTCGCTCGGCATGAACTGTGGGTGCTCGATCACGGCTCGATACATGTCCACGACGTAGAGCGCCCCGTCGGGTCCCACGGTCAGATTTACCGGCCGAAACCAATCGTCGCGCGATGCCAGGAACTCGCGCCCCTCATACGGCGACTCACTGGTAAAGCTGACGCCGTCAGCAGTAAGCACTTCGCGGTGCACCAGGCTGCCGGTCGGTTCGCACACGAAGGCGTTGCCCGCGTAGTCCCTTCCGAGGACGACGTCGTTGTAGATGGTCACCCCGCAGGCGGCAGTGAACTGCCCCGCATGCAGGTTCGAGGTCGTCCAGGCGCTGGTGAGGGGATAGACGTGCGACTCGGCTCCACCGGCGGCCACTGGTGACAGGACGTTGGCCGAGGCCAGAAACGGGTTGCGTGCCAGGTAGTGATTGGCGAGCACGACGTGATCGACCGGTCGGCGGTTGCTGCAAACGAAGCGATTGCCCCAGGCATCGAACGTGAGCCCGAACTGCCCGTTTCCGGAGACGGCTTGGCAATCGCCCGTGCGGGGATCGAAGGCGAAGTCGCGCCCGCTGATCGGCACGGGCTTTGCGGCTTTGCGGCGCGGGTCGACGACCGTGCCTCCGCGTAGGCCGTTGGCAACGTACACGCGGTTGTCGTAGGCGAACCGCGGGTGGTTGGCTCTTAGCTGCGGATTCTCCTCGGCGAATCCCCGGTACCAGGTTTCATGGACGTCCGCTCGGCCGTCGCCGTCGGTGTCTTTCATGTAAGCGACTTCGCCTGCCAGCGTGACGATCACGCCGCCTTTCCACGGCTGCAACCCCGTGGGAAACAGCAGCTCGTCCGCGAAGACGCGCGAGGTCTCGAATGTGCCGTCGCCGTCATCGTCAGTCAGGACACGAATCTTCGATCGGGGTGCCTGGCCGTCGGGCGGGCCGTGCGGATAGTCGCGCATCTCGACGACCCACATCCGGCCGTCCTCGTCGAAGCGAATGGCCACCGGATCGACGACAGCCGGTTCGCAGGCCACGAGTTCGATCTCGAGGCCACGATCGAGTTCGAACTGCGCCAGCGTATCGGCCGGCTCGATGGGGCCGGCCAGGCAGACGCCGGCGGCGAGCAACGTCGATGTGGCCAGGATCGTGAGCGGCCAGGTAGTGGAATGTCGGTGCACGGGGGTGCTCGTCGGTGATGTTGAGGCGGGAAGTTCGAGAGCACCTGTATCTTGCGTGGCGGGGGCAGGGGCGTCAAATGGGTGAGCACGCCAGTGCGTTCAATCGGTGGGCCGGTTGAACTACACTGCATGACATGGGAAATCGCGAAGAAATTGGGACTGGGCGGGCGGAGCATAGGCGGAGCGCCGTCGCCGATGGCTTCGGGCTAAACGGCGAGGGGTCGCGGCTTCGGCGAAGGGGCGGGGTGATCGGGGTGGCCGTGGTGTGCGTGCTGGGCGGCATTTGTCGCGCGGCAGACGTTGGGCTCGACGTCATCGGCTACGATCCGGCGTGCGGAGTGAGCATCGAACAGCGCGATGATTGCGTTCACGTCTCGTGGCCGCTGGGTGACGGCGGCGGGGGGCGGATGATTTTCGACCTCGCGATGGGTCGGCCGTTGATTCACGAGATTGCCGTCACCCCCGATGCGGACGGCGAGCCGGCGGCGATGGCCACGGGACTGGATCCGGTCATCCGCCTGCGCGTCGGGAATCGCGATCTGGCACGCCGCGATGGCTGGACGATCTTCTTCGATCGCATGCAGCGAAAACCGCACGAAACGTTCGAAGCCGAGTGGCAAATTACCGAGGCCAGCGCGGTCAGTCGCCATCGTCGGGCGACACTGACTCTGGGCGAAGTCACTGCCGGCCCATTTCGCGGACTGTGGCGGTGGACGTTCTTCGCCGACCACGCTTTTGTCTTGCAAGAGGCCGTGCTCACAACTCATCGAGACCCCGTTGCTTATCTCTACGATGCGGGGCTCGTGTACCGTGACGAGCCTCCGGAGCAGATCGCCTGGAACGATACCGCGGGGTCCTTGCATGTAGAGCCGGTCGGTGCCTTCGAATCGGTGCGGCACTTGGCCGTGCGCGGACGTGCGGTCTCGGCAAAACTCGACGGCGGGTCGTTGGCCTTGTTTCCACCGCCGCATCGCTATTTCTATCCGCTCGATTTTTCCACGAACTTGAAGAATGTCTGGGCCGGCCGGACGGAGCAAGAGCCGAACTTAGGCTTTGGAATTCGGCACGATCCTGCCGGCGACGACCGCTTTGTGCCGTGGTTCAATGCGCCTCCGGGAACCGCGCAGGAAATGGGGATGTTTCTGCTGCTGTCTCCCGGCAGTCCCGAGCAGGCGCTGGCGGCCGCAGCGCAGCTCACGCGCGACGACCGATTCGCACGCTTGCCTGAACACGCGGTGTTTACCAGCCACTACCACGTCGAGCATACCGAAGAGATGCGTAGGGCGCAGCAGCGCGGCGGCTCGGCCGGCGACTCCACCGGTCGTCTCCCTTCCGGGGGCGAGTACCGCATTCCCGAGCGGCTGGAGAATCCCGGGTTTGTGCGCGTGATGCGCGACATGGGAATCGATATTGCGCACCTGGCCGAGTTTCACTTCGGCCATACTCCGAAGATGAAAACCGTGGACCGTCTCGCGCGCCTCGAACTGCTGCATGCCGAGTGCCAGCGATTGAGCGACGAGCGGTTCCTGTTGGTGCCGGGCGAGGAGCCGAACGTCCACTTGGGCGGCCATTGGATCAGTCTGTTTCCGCACCCGGTGTACTGGGTGCTCAATCGTCCCGAGGGTACTCCCTGGGTCACGAAACATCCAGCGCTCGGCCCCGTGTTTCACGTGGGTAGCGAAGCCGACGTCTTGCGCCTGCTGCAAGCCCAAGGCGGCCTGGCCTGGACGGCTCACCCGCGGATCAAAGGCTCGACCGGCTTTCCCGATGGTTACCGTCGGCGGCCGTTTTTCGAATCCGACCGCTTCCTCGGCGGGGCCTGGAAGGCCATGCCCGCCGATCTGTCGCGTCCCCGATTGGGAGAGCGCGTGCTCGATCTGCTCGACGACATGTCCAACTGGGGCGCGGCCAAGTACGTGCCGGGCGAGGTCGACGTGTTTCAGATCGAGCCCGATCACGAACTATACGGCCACATGAATGTCAACTATCTGCGGCTCGACGCGTTGCCGCGCTTCGAGGGCGGCTGGCAGAGTGTACTCGACGCGTTGCAGTCCGGGGCGTTTTTTGTGACCACCGGCGAGGTGCTCATCCCCGACTTCACGGTCGACGGCCGGCGCTCCGGCGAGCGGGTCTTCATTGTCAGCGATACGTTGGCGATCAACGTGGACCTGTCGTGGACCTTTCCGTTGGCGTTCGCGGAGATCGTCTCCGGGGATGGGCGGGACGTCCGCCGCACGCGCATCGATCTTGGGCACACCCCAGCGTTCGGCAGCGAGACATTCACCTGGCACGTCAATCTGACGGGCCAGCGCTGGGTGCGGCTCGCAGTGTGGGACGTGGCTACCAACGGCGCTTTCACGCAGCCGGTGTGGTTGGAAGAGTAGCGCGGGAAAGGCTATTCATCGACAGCCTGGCGACCCGCCGGCGGGCTCGAGCGTGCGCCGCGGGACTCGGCTTCGACGAACACCCGCTTGACGCGTGGAATCGCCTCTTTGATCTCGCGGTCGATTCTCCCGACGGTGGCTTCCACGTCGTCGCTGCACGCATCGCTGGCAAAGTCCACGCTCAGGTTTACCAGGATGTATTCCGGCCCCACGTGCATCGTGGCCACTTCGTTGACGTGCTTGATCGAACGGTGACGGGAGATGATCTCGCGAATCGCCGCGACGTCCTGGGCGCTCGCTCCCTCGCCGATGAGCAACCCATGGGTCTCGTATGCCAGCCAGATGGCGGTGCCGGCCAGGATCAGCCCGATGACCACCGACGCCGCGCCGTCGAAGTAGAGGATGCCCGTCACCTGGCCCAGAAACACACCCACCAGCGCCACGAACAGCCCGGCCAGGGCCGCGGTATCTTCGAAAAGCACGACGAACATCGACGGATCTTTGCCCCGCCGTACCGCTTCGAAGTAGCCTTGGTCGCCTCGCACCTTGTTGAACTCGCGCCAGGCGAAGTACCACGCGCCGCTTTCGAAGACAATCGCGAAGGCCAGCACGATGTAGTTGATCGTCGGATTCTCGATCGGCCCAGGGTGCACGAGGTGCTTGATTCCCTCGTAGAGCGAGATGCCGGCTCCGACGGCGAAAATCAAGATCGCAACCACGAAGCTCCAGAAGTACACCTCCTTACCGTGGCCGAACGGAAATCGCTCGTCGGGCGGCTGCTCGGCGCGGCGCATGCCGAACAGCAGCAGCACCTGGTTGCCCGTATCGACAACCGAGTGGATGCCCTCGGAAAACATGGCCGAGCTTCGGGTGATCGTCGCGGCGATGAACTTCGTGACGGCGATCAGCGCGTTGCCGACCAAGGCGGCGTAGATTGCCTTTTTCGACCCTGAGGCCACGGTTTTGGCTCCTGCGTGAAATCGGAATCGCTTGCTGTGGAGAACGCAGCGACAAGCGATGGGACCTGTCGCGATGGCGAGATTCTTCGCCGGCTGCGATCGCAGGCAAGTGGAGTGGATCGCGCATGCGCGAGCAACCCCTATCGGCGTGATGCGGCCATCGTGCTACGCCGCCACGCTGGCAGATCCGCGATTTCTCACCCCATCGGGCCGTGTCCGACGCTGGAGTAGCCGGCATAACCGGCCCTGAACCCCGCACGGGGGAGGGGCCTCTTGCCCGGGTTTGGCCCCTCTTCCGGCGGCCCGTCATCGGGTCGTAGCGGAACCGCTGTCCGTGCCGTCCCGCGTGGGCGAAATGCCAACTTTCCGGCCCCGGCGGTCTCTAGGCGCTTGCCCAACCGCAATTAGCATGAGCGCTATGGGCAATCTGAATAAGTTGGGCTGTTTAGGTGACTACTGAAGCCTCTCGGCCCTGCCTGCGGCGACGCTCGTCTGCCCGCACGCATCCCGCCTCGACGCACTCCTCCTGTGACCACCTCGAAGGGCTGCTCATGCACTGGACCAAATGGTTGCGATCCCGATCCCGTCGTAAGACCTGCAAGCCGCGGGCGCTGCGCGTGCTACCTCAAGTCGAGCCGCTGGAATCGCGGCGCATGCTGGCGGTGGATCCCGCGGGCTACGAGGCTCCGGAAGATCCCGGCGTCGAGCTGATTCCGCTGGCGGCCCTCGATCAGAACATTCAAGAGGACTGGTCGGCCCAGTCGACGGGTGATCTTTCGGTGTCAGAGCACACCGGCGAAAAGCCTCAGTCGAAAGTCTGGACGCAGGGCGGCGATTGGTTCGCCGTGATGCCGAACTCCGATGGCACCTTTATCTGGCGGCTGGACGACGGGGCATGGACTCAGTTGCTGAGGCTTTCGGAGTCGGACGCGGTGCACGCCGACGTGAAGGCCATCGGCAACCTGGCGCACGTGCTGCTGTTCGACGGCGGCGATACGCAGTTGGCCAGCGTCGAGTACAACGCCGCGACTCGCTCGTATGACTTCTGGTCGGTCCGACCCGGGAACGTGAACCTCCCGCTGCCGGGATCGACCGAGACGGCCACGATCGATATCGACTCCACGGGCCGCATGTGGGTCGCCTACGAGAACAAGTCAGACAACGCCGTCGAAGTACGATACAGCGACGGTGACTACAGCAGTTGGAGCGGCGCCATCACCGTCGCCGAGGGAATCTCCAACGACGACATCTCGACCGTGGTCGCCATGGGCAACGGCCAGATTGGCGTGTTCTGGTCGGACCAAAGCTCCGACCGTTTTGGGTTCCGCACGCACGATGATGGAGCCGATCCGAACCAGTGGAACGCCTTCGAAGTGCCTGCCGCCCAGTCAGCCATCAACAGCGGCAACGGCATGGCCGACGACCACGTGAACGTGACGTCGGCTTCGGATGGCACGATCTACGCCGCGGTGAAGACGGGCTACGACAGCTCCGGTACTCCGGAGATCGCGCTGTTGGTGCGTCGCCCTAATGGCAGTTGGGATCCCTTGCACGCCGTATCGACTCGCGGCACCCGGCCCGTCGTCGTGTTGAACGAGGCCCTGGGCCGCGTGCTGGTCGCTTACACCGAACGCGATGGCGGGGGCGACATTCTCTATCGCGAGACGTCGACCGATTCGATTTCGTTTGGCGCGGCGGAAGTCCTCATCAGCGGCGGCAGTCTGAACAACGTCACCACCACGAAGCAGCAGTTCACCAACGAAGTGTTGTTCCTGGCCGCGACCGGATCGAATGCCCGCGGCACGCTGCTGGTGGCCCCCGACGGCGGCTCGACACCTCCGCCGGCACCGAATGCGGCGCCCGTCGTCAATGCCGGCGCCGACAGGTCGGGCCAGACGGCCAGCTCGGTGACGCTGAGCGGCTGGGTCAGCGACGACGGTCAGCCCTCGGGGGTGTTGTTGTCGCAGTGGACAGTGCTGAGCGGCCCGGGCGACGTATCGTTTGGCGACGCGACCAGTCCGCAGACTACGGCCACGTTCAGTGCCGCCGGCACGTACGTGCTGCGGCTGACCGCCTCGGACGGCGCGGCCAGCAGCAGCGATGACGTGACCGTGACGATCACCTCGCCGGCTCCCACTCCCGATGGCGGTACTCCGGCCCTGGTGGGCTTCTGGAACTTCGGCGGCGGCACGGACTATCCCAGCCTGCTGGGCGACCAGGGCAGCCTGCAAGGCGGCGCCACGATCAACGCCGACGGCACGCTGCAACTGAACGGCTCGGGCCAGCGCTACGAAGTGGCTAGCGCCGACGCACTGCAGTTCGCCGACGCCATCACGATCTCGGCCTGGATCAAGCCCAACGAGCGTGGCACGCAGTACATCATCAAAAAGGCCGAAAGCAACGCCATCGACGGCTTCGAGCTGTCGCTGAGCAACCGGGGCATCATCTTCGTGTGGTTCAACGAAGACAGCTCGGGTAACGCGTATCGGCTCAACTCCGATACGGACTATCCGACCGGCGGCAACACTTGGATGCACGTGGCGGCCACGTACGACGGCTCAACGATCCGGCTGTACATCAACGGCGAGGAAGAAGCCAGCCTGTCGGCGAACTTCCAGATCGGCACGAACGATCTGCCGCTGACGATCGGCTCGGGCGAAGGCGGCTACCGTTCGATGAACGGTCAGCTCGACGAGGTGCTGGTCACCGACCGGGCGTTGAGCGCCGACGAGATCCGCCAGGTGTACGAGGGCACCTTTGCCCCGACGCCCACGCCGGAACCGGGGAACCAGGCGCCGAGCGTCAGCGCGGGTGCCGACGTCTCGACCACGCTGGGCACGTCAATCGTGATCAGTGGGGCGGTGAGCGACGACGGCCTGCCCACGGGCGAATTGACGACGCAGTGGACGCGGCCCAGCGGTCCGGGGTTGGCCTCGTTCGGCAACCCGAACGCGACCACGACGACGGTCACCTTCGACACGGCCGGCACCTACGTGCTGCGGCTGACCGCCTCGGACGGCTCGTACTCGGTGAGCGACGAGATCGTCGTCACCGTCAGCGCTCCTCCGCAAGAGAATCAGGCACCGAGCGTGAACGCCGGTGCGGACCAGTCGACCACCGTGGGCGTGGCGATCGAGATTAGCGGCGTGGTGGGTGACGACGGCTTGCCATCAGGCAAATTGGGTACCCGCTGGACGCGGCCCAGCGGACCGGGCATCGCCGCCTTTAATGATCCCTACGCAACGACGACCATGGTCACGTTCGACACGGCGGGCACCTACGTGCTGCGGCTGACGGCCAGCGATGGCCTGCTGTCGACCAGCGACGAGATTGTTGTCACGGTGACCGCCCCCTCGCCCGAGGACCAGACGATCAGCGTGAACGCGGGCGCCGACCAGGCGACCACCGTCGGCGCATCGATCGTGATCAGCGGCGTGGTGAGCGACGACGGCCTGCCGTCGGGCGACCTGACCACGCGTTGGCGGCGACCCAGCGGTCCCGGCGTGGCTGCGTTCGACAATCCCTACGCGACGACCACGAACGTGACGTTTGACACGGCCGGCACGTATGTGCTGCGGCTGACGGCCAGCGACGGCTCGCACACCGCGAG
>QQVE01000039.1 GCA_003389325.1 Planctomycetota bacterium | reverse complement strand
GTAAAGCCGGCTTTGACGCCGCCGCCGGCCATCCACCCGCACATGGCTCGCTTGTTGTGATCGCGTCCGGCATCGGCGGCGCTGGTGCCCGGCGGAAGCTGGGCGATCGGCAGGCGCCCCATTTCGCCGCCCCACAGCACCAACACGTCGTCGAGCATGCCGCGCCGCTTGAGATCGGCGAGCAGCGCCGCGATCGGTTTGTCGGTGCGGTCGCACGCGCCCTTCAATTCGCTGGCGATTTTCGCGTGGTTGTCCCAGATCTGGCCGTTGATGAACAACTGTACGAACCGCACGCCGCGCTCGACCAGCCGCCGGGCCATCAGACACCGCCGACCGTACGAGTCGGTGGCGCTCTCGCCAATGCCGTAGCGCTTGAGTGTCTCGGGCGATTCCTGCGACAAGTCGAGTGCATCGGAGGCCGAGAGCTGCATCCGCGCCGCCAGTTCGTAGCTCTTGATTCGCGCTTCGAGCCGGGGCTGCCGCGGATGGCGCTCGAGATGCGCCGCGTCGAGCCGCGCGGCCAGCTCACGCTCGGCCAGCGTGATGGCATCGGGCTCGTCGTAGGCCCGATCGAGGTTCAGCACGGCGGCACCCGTCGAGCGAAACCGCGTGCCTTGAAACACCGGGGGCAGAAAGCCGCATTGCCAGTTCTGCGTGCCGTTCACCGGCAGGGCCTTGGGGTCGTCGAGCACGACGTAGGCCGGCAGGTTCTGGTTTTCGCTTCCCAAGCCGTACGTGATCCACGAGCCCATGCTCGGATAGCCCGGCAGCATGCGCCCGTTTTGAATCTTGTAGATGGCCGGCTCGTGCGTGATGTTCACGGTGTGCATCGAGCGAATCAGCGTGATGTCGTCGGCGCACGTGGCCAGGTGGGGCAGGGCGTCGGAGATCCACATGCCCGACTCGCCCCGCTGCCGAAAGCGAAACGGGCTCTTCATCAGCGCCCCGGCTTCGTGTGGATTCTCGACTTCGCCGGCGATCTTGTCGAAGAACGCTTCGCCGTGCCGCTTCTCCAACTCGGGCTTGGGATCGAACAGATCCATCTGGCTCGGCCCGCCGTTCATGAACAGGTGGATCACGCTCTTGGCCCGGGGAGCAAAGTGCGGCTGCCGGGCGACCAGATCGGTGGGCGGAGCCGTCGCCGGTTCGGAGGTCGTGGCCAGCAGTTCGTTCTCCAACAGCGAGGCCAGCGCCATGCCGGCAAAACCCGCGCCCACGTGTTCGAAGAAGGCCCGCCGCGTGGGTGCTTGCTCGGAATGAGAACGATCGTGCGGCATCGCGGGTACCTCAGTCGATATACAGAAACGCGGCGGAGTTGAATAGAGCGTGGCACAGGTTCTCGAGCGCGTGCCGCTGTGCCGCTGTGGGATCGGTCCGGTCGTCGTACACGACCAGGCGCGGCACGTTGCCCCGCGTCGAACCGTGCACCCCGTCGTCCCAGTCCTGGCGATAAGCCTTGCCGTTTTCGTCGGCCATGAGCGCGACAGCGAGCTTTCCGTCGCCGCGGGCCGCTTCCTGCACGAGTTGCAGGTCGTGAGCAGTCGCCGCTTCACTGCGCTGCACGGTCCCGGGCGCCGTGCCCGGCCCGCCTTCTGCCAGCGTGACTCGCCCCAATTGTTCGAGCGAGCGGGCGTTCGGCAGCTTCTCGCCAGCGAAGCGATTCCAGGTGAGTTGCTCGGTGCCCGGCGGGACGACGGCTGCCGTTTGCGCAAAGGGCGTATCGGCCAGTACGCCCAACTCGAGGTGTGCTTCGCGCAGCGTGAGATGGGCAAGCTGCGAGACGTCGAATTCGAGCACACCCACGCGACGCGCGCCGTCGGTCGAGGCGCTCGACCAGACGGAGACCAAGTCGTTTTCGTAGACCGTGTCGGGCGCCGACTCGCGTACCCACAAGTGCGTGGTGGCGGCCAGCTCGTACCGCCTGCCCGAGGGCTCTCGCGCCCACTCGGCTTCGAGTTCTTGCAGCCCGGCCAGCGCGATCTCGCTTTCTTCGACCGTCGGCGGACGCCCGGCGGTGATCCAATAGGCCCGGCGGATCTGTTCGGTTCGATCGGCTCCTGCTTCGCGCCAGAGGCGCTCGGCCAGCGAACGGGCCAACTCGCGCACCAGCGCGTTGTTCTTCAAGTGCAGTGCCTGAGGGGCGACGATCGACTCGCGCCGCTCGATGCAGTTGGGGTCCATGCCCGCCACGTCGAAGCTCTGTAGAATTGTCAGCGGCTGCGTACGGCGCTTGAGCGCATAGATGCTGCGGCGGTATTGCGCTTGCGATCCGGGCTCAACCGTGACGAGTCCCTCGACGTTGCTGACCAGGCCGTCGGGCTTGCCGAAAGGCGTGGGATCGAGCCGCCCCGCCACGGCCAGCAGCGAATCGCGCAACACCTCGCCCTGCATTCGCAACAGCGGCATCCGCGAAAGCAACCGATTGTCCGGATCGAGCCGATCGGCCTCCGGCGTCACCTGGGACGACTGCCGATACGCGTGCGAAGTCATCAGCAGGCGGTGCATCTGCTTGATACTGTAGCCGTGCTCAACGAAGTAGACGGCCATCCAGTCGAGCAGTTCGGGATGCGTGGGCGGGGCTCCCGTCGTGCCAAAGTTGTCGAGTGTGCGGACGATGCCTTCGCCGAAGTGATGCTTCCAGATCCGGTTGACCATCACGCGTGCCGTGAGCGGATGATCATCGCGAGTGATCCACTTGGCCAGCGCCAGCCGGCGCCCGGTCTTGTACGATCCCGGCCAGGGGGGCTCGACGTCGAAAGGCGTCTTGCCGTCGGTCAACACCGAGGGAACGCCCGGGCCGACCAGTTTGCTGGGCGTCAGGTAGTTGCCGCGCTGCAGGATATACGTCGGCGACGGCTCGCCCCGATCCCACACGGCACGGATCTTGGGCTGGTTTTCCGGTTTGCCGCCGGCCGTCTGCCAGGCGGCGCGCTCCTCGCTCGTCACGTAAGGCAACAGCGCCGGCACCGCATCTTCGGGCTGGTCGGGCCCGCCGGTGCGCGAGGCCAGCCAGTCGTGTTCGTCGAGCGCGCCTTTGAGCGTGGCGGCCAGGCGATAGTAGTCGCGCTGCGGAATCGGATCGAACTTGTGCGTATGGCAACGGGCGCACTTGATCGTCAGGCCCAGCACGGCCGAGCCGAGTACTTCGATCTCGTCGTCGATCACCTCCAGGCGATCGGCGGCGAAGCCCGTGATGGGCGAGTAAGTGGCATCGGGCGCCAGCCGCAGGAAAGCCGTGGCCACCAGATTGTCGTAAATCTCCGTTGTGATTTCCGGGGCGTGCTCGTAGTCGACCAATTCATCGCCGGCCAACTGCTCGAGCAGAAAACGATCGTACGGCTTGTCGTCGTTGAATGCGCGGATCACGTAGTCGCGATAGCGCCACACGTGGGGACGCACGTCGTCGGCGTTCTGGATGCCCTCGCTGTCGGAGTAGCCGGCCACGTCGAGCCAATACTGCCCCCAGCGCTCTCCGTAATGAGGCGAGGCCAGCACGCGATCGATCAGCCGCTCGTACGCGTCGGGCCGCTGGTCCGCCGCGAACGCTTGCACTTCCTCCGGCGTCGGAGGCAGGCCCATCAGGTCGAAATACACCCGGCGCACCAGCGTCCTACGATCGGCCAACGGCGCGAGCGGCAGTCCGGCGTCTTCGAGTCGGGCCTGCACGAACGCATCGACGGGGTGCTCGACCGGCGTGTTCGTCTGAGGCAACGCCGGGGCCTTGGGCGGCTGAAATGCCCAGAACTGGCGATCCTCGTCGGTCACCAGCGGATCCCCATCGGTCGTGGCCACATCGGGCGCGACGTCGACTTCCGGGGCGCCTGCGGCGATCCATCGCGTGATCGTGCCGATCTCATGCTCGGTGACCGGGCGCACCGAATAGAAAGCCAGCGTCTTGCGAGGCGGCATCTCCTCGGCGTGGATCTTCTTTAGCAGCAAGCTCTCCTCCGGCTTGCCGGGCACGATAGCCGGGCCGGAGTCGCCCCCCTTGAGCAGTCCGGCCACGCTGCGAACGTCGAGACCGCCTTCGAGACGTTGCCGACCGTGGCAGATGGCGCATCGCAACAGCAGCGTCGGCAGCACGTGGTGCTGGGTGAGTTTTTTTTCTTCAGGCAGCGTAGCACCGGGCAGTTTGCCTCCGGCTTGGATCCACTGCACGATGACATCGATGTCTTCATCGCCGAGCTCGCCTTCGCCCTCGGGCGGCATGATCCGCTCGTGCACGTATTCGTACAGCGTGCCGGCGCTGGCATCTTCGGCATCGAGAATAGCGCCCGACTCGCCCCCGGCGCGAATGCCCGCTGGCGTGCTTAGATTGAGCGCCGACTTCTGCGTTTCGGCCCCGTGGCAGTGGTAGCAGTAGGTCTCGAAGATCGGCTGCACGCGCTGTTCGAACCAGGCGGCATCCGAGGGTTCCGGAGGCATTTCGGCCAGCACGGGAGAAGCTGCCAGCGCAGCCAGCGCGATCAAGACGCAAGGCACTGGCCCGAGGATCGAGCTGCGCTTGCGCGTGGCGGCGGGTTGCGATGCATTTGCGATCATGACGCAAAGCCGGGGGTGCTTGCGAACTCAAGCCATACTGCCTACCAACACGTCGATGGCGGCTTGCTTATCGCCTTGGCGGAATACGTCGACGATCCGCTTGTGCTCGCGATACAGGTCCAGCAGGTCCTGGTACTCGCGGTGCGACTTCCAAAAGTGCGAGCGAACGCGAATCACGATGGCCGACCAGATGGCTTCCAGGTCTTTTTGGCCGGTGCGGCGGATGATCGAGCGATGAAACGCGATATCGCAGTTCACCGTTTCGGCCCAGTCGCCGCGACGGCAGGCCGCTTCGAGCCGTGCGAGGATCTCGTCCCAGTGGCAAAAATCCTCTTCGGTCAGTGTATCGAAGATGGCCGACAGGGCGAACGATTCGAGCGTGGCGCGAATCGGCAGAATCAACTCGCGGATCGTGTCGGGCGGCGTCGGGGCCACGCGCACCGAGCGGTGCGGCAGCGCTTCGAGCAGGCCCTCGTGACTCAATTGGGCGATGGCCTCGCGCACCGGGGTGCGGCTGACGCCAAAGCGGTCAACCAGGTCCTGCTCGACGAGCCGTTCGCCTTCACTAAGCCGGCCCGAGAGCAGATCGTCGCGGAGGCGCTCCACGATCTGCTCGCGCAGGCCCATCACGAGTTTGGCTCGGTCGTTCACACGCAAAAGCTCGATCGGAAGGACGGCAAGGAAAACGCAATCGAATGTATACAATATCCAATCGTTGTCAACGCGCCGGCTCGCTCCGGGCGACGTCCGCCGTTCCAGAAGCCCCCGGGATCAAGAAAAATCTGGCAAATATCATCCCCCGCGCGTTGACTATTGTCGCGCAACCGGAGTATCTTCGCCCGCAAGCCACGCTTTATCGCGCTCGAGACGAGCCCCTGCGGCGTCCACCAGGAACAGAGGAATGAATCCGGCCGACCCCAATGGGGCCCCGGCCGCATTCGTTCGCCACCCCCCCTCACGTAGGCGAAATGAGTCATGCGCATCTTCCGCCGCAATCGTGGTCCGTGGGAGCGAAAACCCGGGCGTCATGTCTTGGGTGTTCACCGACTCGGGCTCGAGCCGCTGGAAGCGCGGCGATTGCTCCACGCCCACGATCCCAACGATCCGGATCTGGACGTCAACGAGCTGGTCGACCTGTCGCCGCCGGCGCCCCCGCTCGAACCGCAGGCGTTGCACCCGCTCTCGAGCATTCCGGCGCTGGACAGCCTGCCCGGGGCGGCCGTGTCGGTGTATCTCGACTTCGACGGATTCTACGAAGCGGTCTGGGGCAGCTACTCCAACATCACTACGCCGGTCTACGATCGCGACAACGACCCCACCACATTCAGCGACGCGGAACTGGACGACATCGAGGATATTTGGGCGCAGGTGTCCGAAGACTTCGCGCCGTTTCAGCTCAACGTCACGACGGTCGAGCCGCCCAGTTTTGCTAACGGCGTGGCGCTGCGCGTGGCGATCGGCGGCGATGGTGCCTGGACCGGCGGCACCTATGGCGGCATCGCCTATGTGAACAACTTCACCAGTTCCACGTCCAACACCGTTTACGTCTTTCCCGACCATCTGGGCAGCGACAAGAGCGTGGCCGAGGCCAGCTCGCACGAAGCAGGCCACGGCTTCGGTTTGCGACATCAGAGCCAATACAACGCCGGCGGAACCAAAATCGCCGAGTATTACGCAGGGCCCGGCGACGGACGCGCCCCGATCATGGGTAACAGCTACGGTGCCACGCGCGGGCTGTGGTGGTACGGCACGTCGTCGCAGGGCTCGACGACGTTTCAGGACGACATGGCCCTGATCTCGCGTGCGGCCAACGGCTTTGGCTACCGGCCCGACGATCACGGCAACACGCCCGCCACGGCTTCGCTGATGACTCCCGCCGGCAGCGAACTGGTGGCTACGGGCGTTATTACCACGACCGACGACGTCGACTATTTTTCCTTCGAGACCGAGGGAGGCGAGGTGACGCTCTCGGTGACGTTGCCGGCCCACAACAATCTCGACGCCGTGCTCGAGTTGCGCGACGAGTTCGGTAGCCTGATCGATCGTGCCGCGCCCTCGGGCAGTTTCGGAGCAACCTTGACTGCAGTGCTCCAGCCGGGAAGCTACCGGGCGGTGGTTGCTTCCGAGGGCGGTTACGGCGACGTCGGCCAGTACACGTTGAACGCCGACGTGTTGCCTCCTTCGATTGAAGGTACTGTGTTCCTCGACGACAACCGTAACGGCGTGCTCGACGAGGGCGAGAGCGGGATCGCCGGCGCCGCGCTGTTCGATGACGTGAACGGCAACGGTGTATGGGACGCGGTAGCGTACGTGACGCCTGTGTCGCTCGACACGCCGCTGCCCATCCCGCAACTCGGCAGCGTCATGTCGACCTTCATGACCAGCGCCTTGCCGGGCAAGATTGCCGACGTCAACGTCCACGTCAACATCCTGCACGAGCGCGACTCGAGCCTGTTTATTGGGCTCACGGCACCCGATGGCACGATTGTTTCCCTCGCCGCGCTCGGCGGAGGCGACGGCGACAACTACATCGACACCGTGTTCGACGACCAGGCCCCAACGTCCATCAACGCCGGTGTCGCTCCCTTCACCGGTAGTTATCGACCGCTGGGGTCCTTGGCGAACCTGATCGGGTCGACCCCTAACGGCCAATGGAAGCTGATCGTCAGCGACGTTACCTCGGGCGACCCGGCCGGCACGCTGCTCGACTGGAGCGTGGAGATCACGCTCGACGTGCCCGAGCCGACGGCCACGACCGACGCTGTGGGAAGGTATCTGTTTGCCTTTGCCGGATCGGGCAATCACACAATTCGGCAGGTCGCCGAGCCGGGCCTGGTGCAAACGTCTCCGGCGGGCGGAGCATACGACGTGGCCGTTACCGTGGGCACGCCGATTGAGAACCTCGATTTTGGCAATGCCCCACCGGCGGTCGTTAATCGCGCCCTGTTCTATAATGCGTCCAGCTTCGACGGCGCCAGCGCGGCGATCGGTCCCGCGGACGACGCCGCGATCGCTACCGACAAGGTGCCCTACCTGGCCGGCTCGGGCCCCGCCACGTTCGACAACATTTCCAGCTACGTGCGCGGCATCAACGGCTTGATGATCGACATCGCGGGCGATCTCGGCCCGATTTCGGCCGACGACTTCGAGTTTCGTCTGAGCGACGGCAACGAGCCGGCCGTGTGGACCGCCGCGCCCGCTCCCAGCGCCATCTCGGTGCGGCCCGGTGCCGGCGTCAGCGGGTCGGATCGCATCGCGATCACCTGGGACAATGGCGCGATTCAAAACACTTGGCTCGAGGTGACCGTGCTGGCCGGCGCCGACACGTCGTTGGACGCGCCCGACGTGTTCTACTTTGGCAATCTGGTTGGCGACACCGGCAGCGGCACGGCGGCGTTTGCCGTCACGAACGCCTCGGACGAGATTGACGCCCGCAACAACGTTGGCATCGGGGCTGGCATTACCAACCTGTACGACTTCGACCGTAGCGGCCTGGTTACGGCGCTCGATGCCATCGCCGCGCGCAACCATAGCGGATTGCTGGCCAAACTGGATCTGCCGCTGCCGAGTCCGCCGGAGGCCGATACGGGCGAGCCGAATGCCGTGGCGATGGCGCTGGCAATCGAATCGTCGCCGTCGTTGCTTGACGCCGGCGACCTCTATGTCGAGCCGGCCGACGCGACATCGGGAGGCGACGCCGTTGCGCTCCCACGTTCGATCGCTGCCGAAGCCGAATCCGCCGTCGGCCCACTTGCCGGCATCGCGATCGCCGAAGCGTTGCCGGAAATCGACGAGGAGCTTCTGGACCGGCTCACCGAAGCGTTGGTGGGCTAGCTCGCTGGCCGCAGCTCGCGAGGCGTGCTCTTTATTCGGTCGCCTGCCAGGGCGCGGCGGGCCACAGAACGGAGGTGCCGTCGCGGCTCGAGGTGAGCACGGCTTGGCCATCGGGAGCAAAGCTTACCGACGTGACCGCCTGGTCGTGGTAGTCGAGCGTCAACATTTCCTTTGCTGGCGGCAGTTCTCCCGTCGGCGCCGACTCGGCGTCGGGCGGCGATGCGTCCCAGATCTTAGCCAGGCGATCGCTGCTGCCGGTGAGCACGCGGCGGCCGTCGGGCGAGAAGGCCACCGAGGTCACGTCGTCGGTGTGGCCGCGCAGCTCGCTGAGGGGTTCACGCGTGACCGCATCGAAGATCACCGCGCGAGCGCTCTCGAACCCCACGACGAACCGCGCACCGTCGCGCGCGTAGGCGACCGCCAGCGCGGGCGAATTCCACGCAACCCTGGCCACCATCCGGCCGCTGTCGACGTCCCACAGGCGGATATTCGCGTCCTGGCCGGCCGTGAGCACGTGCTTGCCGTCGGGCGAGAACGCGGCCGCGTGCACGGCCCTGGCTTCGTTGTCGCCGCTGGCGTGATCAAGAACGTGCACGACCTTGGCTCCGGGGAATCGCCAGAGCCGCGCCGTGCCGTCCTGGCTGGCGGTCAGCAGCAGCCCTTCATCGACCGGCGAGAACATTGCCGTCGTCAGCGGGCCTTCGTGCTCCGCGGGCAACTGCGTCACGGCGCGCGAGGTCTCGACACTCCAGATCTTGGCTCGGCGGTCGAGGCTGCCGGTCACGACATAGCGGCCGCTCGGCGAGAAGCCGGCTGCGACTACGCCGCCGTGGGGCTTGAATACCAGTTCGGGCTCGTCCGCACTTGCGGGGTTCCAAAGTGTTGCCCCGTTGCCCCCAACCGTGAGCACGCGCTCTCCGTCGGGCGCCGAGATGGCCGCCCACACCGAATCGCGACTTCCGGAGAAGTCCAACAATGCGTGGCTTTCGCGGCCGACGATTTCTTCGCCCGTATCGACGTTCCACTTGCGCACGATGCCGACGCGGTCGGGCGTGCTGCCGGCGGCCAGGGCCGTGCTGCCCTCGGGCCCGAAGGCGATCGAAGTCAACGTATCCTCGCCACGGTAGAGTTCGCCGAGCAGCTTAGCGCTGTCGACGTCCCACAACTCCACGGCGCACTCGAGGTTGCCGCCTGGCTTGTATTCCGAAAGTGTCAGCAGCCGTGTCCCGTCGGGCGAAAGCGCCATGTCGAGCACCGGGGCGTCGAACGCGTCGCGCTGCCCGGGATTGGCGATCGAGATCGTTGTGTCCAACTCCTCGCCGCTGGCAACGTCCCATTGGGCCACCGTGCCGTCGCGGCTGGCCGTCAACAACCGACTGCCGTCGGGCGAGAACTCGGCGCGGGTGATGCGGTGCGTGTGGCCTGAGAGGGCGTGGGCCAGCGTTCCGCTCCTGGCATCCCACAAGCGACCCTCGCCGTTATCGTCGCCGGAGAACAGCCATCGGCCCTCGGGCGAGACGGCCACGGCCGTGACCAGGGCCTCGTGGCCGGTGCCGAAGCCTGCGTCGTCGAACGTGTGCTGCTCGACGCTTTCGCGCGCGTCGTCGAGTTGCCAAAGCGCGATCTGCCGCCGCGAAGCCATTTCTTCGGAATCACCGCCGCCGTGGTAGTTGCCCGTCACGATCCATCGTCCGTCGCGCGAGACGGCCGCCGCCGCGTTGCGGCCCGTACCTTCCATCGCCGCCAGTTCCAATCCGCGCGGGGCATCCCACAAGCGCGTCGTGTTGTCCCCTCCGGAAGTAATCAACCGTTTGCCGTCGTGGAAGTAGACGGCGCGCGAGGTGAGAAACTCGTGTCCCTCGCTGAGCGAGATGGCCTCCTGTTCGTTTTGCGGGTCGTAGATTCGCGCCGTGCGGTCGCGGCTGGCCGTGACGATGCGGCGGCCGTCGCGGGAAAAAGCCGCGTGTTCCACGGCATCCTCGTGCCCGGTCAGGGCGATACCCTGCGGCGCTTGCTTGTAACCGACGAGATCCCATAGCTTGATTTCGCCGTCCTGCCCGCCGGAAAGCAGTTGCCGGCCCTCGGGCGAGACGGCACAGGACAGCACGGGCCGACTATGCCCGCGCAACACGGCGTGCGGACGACCCGTGATGGCGTCCCACACGCGCACGACCTTATCGTCGCCGGCGCTAATCACGTACCGCCCGTCGGGCGAGAAACTGACGCTGCGCACCGGTCCTAAGTGGCCCGCGAAGGCGCGCACTTCCTGCACGGGCACCGGATCGGACAGCGCGACCAGTTGCGTGAGCTCAACATCGTCGATTTCGTCAGCGCCCCACACCAGCACGCGCTTGTAGTAGCCCGCCGAAACAATCTGCTTGCCATCGGGCGAGAACGCGGCACAGTACACCGCGCCCTCGTGCCCCAGGAACTCGCGTTTCGGCTCGATCGACGGTCCGGCCGCATCAACCGGATCGCTCGTAAAGGAATAAACGAGCACCCGGGCGTCGCCGCCGGCCGTGACGATCTGCTTCCCATCGGGTGAGAACGATGCCGACCAAACCCAATCGTAGTGGCCGCGTAGAGGCGCCGTGGCCTCGGTGCCGGTAGCCACGTCCCACACGCGCACCGTGCGGTCGCGCGAGCAACTCAACAGCCAGCGCCCGTCCGGCGAAAAGGAGACACCCAGCACGCGTGCGGTGTGTCCTTGCAGCGGGCGGGGCGGAGCGTTGCCCTCGACGGTCACGACTTGCAGCGACCCACCCTCGCCGCCGACGGCCAACTGCCGGCCATCGGGAGCGACGGCCATCGCGTGCACGGGTCCGCCGTGTTCGAACGTTTCGCGCTGCGTGCCGGTTTGCCGATCCCAGAGCGTGACCCGACCGTCGTCGCCGGCCGTGGCAAACCAATCGCCTTGCGGGGCGAAAACCACGTTTCGCACCGTGCCCTCGGCGGGAAAGTTGCGGCCTTGCTCGCATAGCCGCTTGAGATAACCCCATTCCCAGTGCCGCAAACTGACCGGTTCGCAGGCGTCGAGCACGGCCGAGGCCGTATCGAAGGCGTTCTCGTCGATCTTGGCCGCCGCCATGCCGATGCGGGCCCCGTAAGCGGCCTCCTTGGCTCGCCGCTCCTGGGCGATGGCGATTCCTTCCTGCTCTCGCGCGATGCCCTCTTGGCGTTCGGCTTCGGCCTGGGCCACCTCGGCGCGGCGGCGTTGTTCTTCGGCGCGGTCGCGCGCTTCCTCGGCCAAACGTTCCTGGCGTTCGGCTTCCTCGCGCTGCCGGGCCTCTTCGTTGCGGGCCATCTCGGCCGCCTCGCGGGCCTCGTTCGCCTTGTCGCGTTCGCCCCTGGCAATCTCTTCCTGCTGGCGGGCATTGTCGCGTTCGGTCTTGGCAATCTCACCCTGGGCGATGGCTTCGTTGCGGGCCTGGGTCACCAGCACCAACGCCGTCAAGATTACCCCGGCCAGCACGACGGCCATGGCTACGGCAATGCGCCGGAACCGCGTCAGCCACTTGTGCCGCGCGTCACGTTCGCGCTGGGCTGCTTCGAGTTCAGCTCGCAAATCCGCGTGTTCGGGATTGTCTACGTCGAGCAGCGACGCGCCCAACTCAAAGTCGCCCTTCTGCTTGGCGCTTGTCGCATAGGCCAGCCGCGTTTCCGAAATGCCGGTGCGGGCTCGCGCGTTGCCCGACCACAGCGCCAGTGCTTCCTCGAACCCGAACAAGGCATGGGCATAGCTCTGGTAATCGCCGCTCTTCCGCGCCTGGGCCAACTCGCTGTCGGCCCGGGTCGAGAGCGAGATGCTCTCCATGTGAGAGTAATAGTCGCGGATCGCCGCCTGAAATTCCTGCACGCTGGCGTAGCGATCGCCCGGGTCGGTCGCCATGGCCCGGTAGGCAATGTCGACGAGCTCTCCCTTTTTTTCGGTGGGCTGAATCTCGTTCCGCGCTGCCGCCAGCAGGCATTCCTGCGCCGACTTGCCGTGATGCGGCCGCTTGCCGGTGGCGACTTCGAACAACAAGGCTCCCAACAAGTAGATGTCGCACGGGGGGCCGATGATCTCGAAGGGTCCGGTCACCATCTCCGGCGCCATGTAGGCCGGCGTGCCGCCCATGCTGTCGGGCCCCGTGACGAACTCAGAGTGCCGGAAGCTGGCCGTGGCCAGGGCCAGCCCCCAGTCCATCACCAGCACTTCGCCGAAGTCGCCCAGCATCACGTTTTCGGGCTTCAGATCGCGATGCACCACACCGTTGGCGTGTGCAAAGGCCACGGCGTCGGCTACCTTCATCAGGATCTCGAGGTTGTCGACCAGCGACTTCGTAGCGATCACGTGCGACCAGGGCGTACCCTGCACGCGCTTCATCGAGTAGAAGAGCGCGTCCTGCTCGTCGGCCCCCAGTTCGTAGATGGGCACAATGTTCGGGTGGTCCAGATCGCCGGTCACGACCGCTTCGGAGAGAAACTTCTCGCGGCGTTCCCGGTCGCGGGCCACCTGCGGGCGGATCATCTTTACCGCCACCATGCGGTCGACCGAGGCCTGCCGCGCTGAATAGACTACGCCCATGCCGCCCTTGCCGATCACATTGAGCAGTTCGTAGTCGGCACCCGCGCCGGGCGGTAGCTTGTGCTCTTTTTCTTCGACGTTGCGCAAGCCTCGCAGGTTAACCACCAGCGACGAAGCGGTGCCCGGGGCCGCCTTGGATTCCAGCTTCAGCGACGTGCGCGGCGTGGCATCCTGCGACAGCGCGCCCTGCCACGACTGCGTGATCATCTGAATGTTTTTCTGCGAGAGCTTGCGCGGCGCGATCGACAGCGAATGCCCGGGCTCGTCGGGAAGCTGCATGGTCGCGGCGATCTCGCCCTTGTCGGTGGGCGCATCGGCCGGGGGCAGCTCGGCCGTCTGAGCCAGGGTGGGCACTTCGGGGCCTTCGGTGGCGCTGCCCGGCGGCGGCAGCGCCTGGCCGCACTGCGGACAATTGCCCGAGTCGGGTACCTCTTTGACGCCGCTCTTGCAGGCGGGACAGATCAGCATCGACTACCTCGCTTTGCGGAGCAAGCGACTCAGTTTGTTCAGAGGCGCCAGGCGTTTCCTCGCGGCGCGGACGCGCGGTCTGCGCGCCGCGGGTACGAGCGTGCCCAGGCCACCGCCGAGGGCCAACGCTGCGGCTTGCGTGTTTCCTGCTTGCGGGCCGTCTTCCGGAACCGGCAACTCGTCGATCTCAAGCGGCGCGTCGTCCTCGGCCGGCATCTCTTGCGCGGCCGGAGTCTCTTGCTCGGGCAGATTGCCTTGCTCGGCTTCGGGACGCGCGGGTGGAAACTCGCCCGCCCTCGGATTGACCGGCAGGATGACGGGCTCTTGCGGAACCTGGTCGAACTCCATCGTGTCGATCACCAACCGCTCGACGCCGTCGGGCTGGATCAGGTAAATGCGGTAGTGCTTGGGCGGCAGCCGCTTGAAGAAGTCTCGCAGGTTGTCCAGCACATCGTCGGACAATAGCACGTCGTTGTCCTTGTCTTCAACGCCCTCGGGCGAGACGACGCGCAACACCAACTTGGTTTCGGCTCCGGCCACCGCGCCTGTGTTGGCCGGGCGAAAGATGCGCTGGGCGGTGGGAATTGGCGCCGGAAGCGGCGCGACGGGTGCGGGTTCGGACCCGGGTTCGGACGCCACCGTGCCGCCGCCGCCGGGAGGAAACGCGCCCGAGGCGGGCGGCTCTCTGATGAACGTGACCGTCACGTCGAACGACGCTACGGCCATGCCGCCATCGTCGTCGGCTAAGGTGACGAACACGGTGAACTCTCCCGGCGTGCCGAACGCGTGGGCTCCATCAAACGAGCCCGAGGTGAGCAAAAGCGGGGCGCCCGAAACGTCGATCGTGCCCTGGCCCGAGTCGATCGGAGAGCCGTCGCCCCAGTTGATCGCGAACGTGAATCGCTCGGTCGTCTCTCCGCCCACGTTCAAGGGATTGTCGAATCCCGGATCGGTAAACAGTCCGATGTCGCCAATCGTCAGGATCGTGCCCAGCGTGACTTCCTGGTTGCCGACCGAGATCAGCGTGGGGGCGACGTTCTGGACCGAAACCTCGAGCGTGGTCGTTGCCGTGCGCAAGAACGGCTCCTGACCTTCGCCCGGGGGGAGCGGCTCGCCGTTGTTGAGAGCTGTGATCGTCAGGGTGACCGTGTACAGTCCGTTGTCGGCGTAGATATGACTGCCGTTGAACGATCCACTGGTGAGCGTCTCTTCGCCGCCCACGAAGTCGATCGTGGCCAGGCCGGAATCCACGCCTCGTCCGTCGCCCCAGTCGATCGTGTACTCGTACGCCGCGGCGCCGCCGGGCAGCGAGTCGACGAATTGGCCGATGTCCTCGACAAATAACACCGACCCTTCGTTGACCGTTTGATCGGGACCGCTGACCAACAAGATCGGCGCCGAACTAATGACCACCAGAAACGAGTCGCTGGCCACGCCGCCGTCGTCGTCGACCACCGTGACCACAACCTCGAACACGCCGGCCTGGTTGTACACGTGCCCGCCGTTGAACGAACCTTCGGTCAGCATGCCCGGGCCGCCGGGTTGGTCGATGGGGGCTTCGCCCGAGTCGATCGGCGAGCCGTCACCCCAGTCGATCGAATACGAAAATCGTTCCGTAGTTTCGCCGTCCACGTTGAGCAGGTTATCGAAACCGGGATCCGTGAACTGGCCGATGTCTTCCAGGAAGAGCAGTTCGCCCTGCTGGGCGTTCTGGTCGGGCGGCACGACGAGCGTAGGGGCGACGTTGTTTACTTGCACGGTCAACGTTTCCACGGCCACGCCGCCGTCGTCGTCGACCAGCGTGACGGTGACGGTGTATAGCCCGTTGTCGGCGTAGACGTGCGAGCCGCCAAAGAAGCCCTCTGAGGGCGTCAGCGGCGGGGTGGTCACCGTCGGGATGCCCATTTGTGGCGGCGTGCCGTCGCCCCAATCGATCGTGTACATGAACGACTCGCTCGTTTCGCGAGCCGGGTTATCCGCTCCGGGGTCGAAGAACGTCGCGTCGATCGTGAAGGTGGAGCCCTCGTCGAGGACCTGGTTGCCTTCGAGCGAAAGCACCGGATCGACGTTCTGCACGGTGACGGTGAAAGTGGCCACCGCCGTTCCACCATCGTCGTCGCTCACCGTCACCGTCACGGTATACACGCCGTCGTCGGGATAGTAGCCCGCGGCGCCGTCGAAGGAGCCTTGGGTGGGTACCCCGGGGCCACCGATGACGTCGATCGTCGGGGCCCCTGATTCGACGTCAAGACCGTTGCCCCAATCGATCGAGTAGGTGAACTGCTCGCGCACTTCGCCGCCCACGTTCAGCGGGTTGTCGAAGCCCGGGTCGCTGAACTGGCCGATATCCTCGATCGAAAGCGTCGTGCCTTCGTCGATCACGATGTTTTCCGGCACCGTGAGCGTGGGGGCGACGTTGTTCACCAGCACGTGGAAAGTGGCGGTGTCGCTGCCGCCATCGTCGTCGGTGACGGTAACGGTGACGGTGTACAGCCCGTTGTCGGCATAGATGTGCGCGCCGTCGAACGAGCCTTGCGTCGGCGTGCCGGGTCCGCCGGGCACGTCGATCGTCGCCGCCCCGGAGTCGACCGGCGAGCCGTCGCCCCAGTCGATGGCGTAGGTGAACTGCTCGCTGGTTTCGCCGCCCTCGTTGAACGGGTTGTCGTAGCCGGGATCGGTGAACTGACCGATGTCGATAATCTGCAGCTCCGAGCCTTCGTCGACGACCTGGTCCTCGACCACTGTGAGCACCGGCGCCACGTTGTTCACGACCACGGTGAACGTTTCGCTGGTGGTGCCGCCGTCGTCGTCGCTGACGGTCACCGTGACCGTGTAAATCCCGTTGTCGGCATATGTATGCGCGCCGTCGAACGAGCCTTGGGTCGGCACGCCCGGCTGCCCTGGCACGTCGATCGTCACCGCGCCGGAATCGACTTCCGTGCCGTCGCCCCAGTCGATGGCAAAGGTGAACTGCTCGCGCATCTCCCCGCCCTCGTTGAGCAGGTTGTCGAAGCCGGGATCGGTCACCTGCCCGATGTTCTCCAGCGTCAGCAGTTGTCCTTCGTCGACCACCTGGTCCTCGGGCACGGCGAGCGTGGGCGTCACGTTCAACACGGTGACGTGAAACGTCTGAATGGCGGTGCCGCCGTCATCGTCGTTGACCGTCACGGTGACCGTATAGATTCCGTTGTCGGCGTAGACGTGACTGCCGTTGAACGATCCCAGCGTGGGGGCACCGGGCTCGCCTAGTTGGTCGACAGTCACGGCGCCCGAGTCGACCGGCGTGCCGTCGCCCCAGTCGATGGCATAGGTAAACTGCTCGGTCGTTTCGCCGCCTTCGTTGAGCGGGTTGTCGAAGCCCGGATCGGACACCTCGACGAGAACGTCGAGCTGCTCGCCCTCGTCGACGGTTGGATCTGCCGGCACGGTCAGCGACGGCGCGACGTTGTTCACCGTCACCTGGAACGATTCGCTGACCGAGAGGTCGTCGGCGACGTTGGTAACGGTTACCGTCACGGTGTAGATGCCGTTGTCGGCGTAGACGTGAGAGCCATCCAGCGAGCCTTCGAGCGGTAAGCCGTCGCCGCCGGCAAAGTGGATGTCGGCCGTGCCTTCGCTGGTGGTGCCGTCGCCCCAGTCGATCGTGTACTCGTACACCGGCTTGAAGGGAAACAGGTCCGTGAACTCGCCAATGTTCTCCAGGTCGAGCGGAGCGCCTTCGTCAACGGTTTGATCGTCGGCCACGGTCAGCTCGAGTTGCACTTGTTCGGCTTCAGCCGGCGTGGCGACTTCTGTTTCGAGATCCTCGGTGTCGCCCGTGCTGCGGTTCTCACTCTCGCTCAGGTTCTCGGCAGCCGGGCCCTTGGTGTCGTCGTGCTGGGCCGTGCTCGCGGTGCTTTCGACCTGCACCGTGCGATCGCCCGGATCGATGGGCTCTTTCTTGGCCGCGTCGGTGCCCAGCGGGGTGGCCGGATCGGGGCTCTTGTCGGTGCCCTCGGGTTTCTCGACGCCGCTGGCTTCCATCTGTTGCGCCAGCGCCATCGCCGCGGCAGCGGCCGACAGCACGCGGCGCTCTTCGAGCGGTCGCAGTACCAGGCCGGGCACCTCGTGCTGGCGCTCGGGCAACGCCTTCGGCGCGTACCAGTTGCGGCGTAGCAGATCGCGAATTCGAGCCACGTGCGGCCGTCGCATGGACCGTGTTCCTTAGCTTGATGCGCGCCGAGAAGAGCGTTCGCCACCGCACCTGGCACGAAAATCCCATTATTTCTAGCCGCCTCGCAGGACGTCAAATTTCTTCGTTCCCAAAGGGAGCGCAAATTGGGCAATTCTTGACGGTCGGGCGGCCTTTGCCGGTTGTGCCAGAAATGATCGAGGTGCCGTTTAGCCGGCGTCGAAGGGAATCGTAAGCATAGGGGGTGCTCGCATGAAAGCTCTTGCCATCTGTTCGCTCTTGGCGGCCGTGGCCGCGTCGGGTTGCACTTCGGGTCTGGTCGGCACGACCCTGACCGCCGAAACCATGCACATGCTGGCGCAGTCCGAAAGCGCGCGCGACTACGACGAGAGCGTGCTTCCGATTGCACCGGATGGCGACGGCGCGGCCTTTGTCGTTTCCGACCAGAGCGAGCCGCAGGCGGTTGCCGTGGCCAGCGACGATCCGTCGGAGATGCCCGACGCGCCGAGCCTGGCCAGCAGTGTCGCGGCTGCCGTCAACGAAGAGGTCGTGCGGCCCGACGTGGAAGCCCCCAGCGATGAGTATGTGCAAATCGAAGTTGCCGACGATGCGGCTGCGACCGAAGTGATCGCTTCGGTGGCCGAAGTCGAAGCTCTCAGGCCAAGCGAGGAGCCCACTCCCGCCGCGGATCCACCGGCGGCGGAAGCGATGGCTTACGATTCGCCGGACGGCGCCACCGACCTTCACACGCCGCAGGCCGAGCCGGTTGAGTACGTCGCCGAGTTGCCCGGCGTCGAGCAAGTGGCCCAAGCGCCCGAGGTGATCGAGGCTCCGCGTGCGTTGCGCCAGCAGCAGGGGAGCTTGTCGGCGGAAGAAGATCGCATCCATCGCTCGGTGCTCGACGTGACGATCGACATTCGCCCGCCGGCGGGCAGTGCCTTTCCGGAGGACATGGCGGCCGAGTGGCTGGCCGACCAACCGACGATCGATGAGACCTTTCCCAGCGACCAGCCGGCCGAAGTCTTCTGCCGCTATACGCCGTGGACCATCTGCTATCGTCCGCTGTACTTCGAAGACATCAAACTCGAGCGCTATGGCTGCAACGTAGGCTACTTGCAGACGGGACTGTCCGGCGTGCGTTTCTTCAGCTCGATCGCCGCGTTGCCGTACAAGATGACGCGTCGGCCGCCACGATCCTGCCAGTGCTCGAACGGTTTCAGCCGCTGCGGCGACTGCCCGCTGCCCGGCTATGGAAATCGCCGCTTCCAGTGGTATGCCGCCCTGGTCGAGACGGCCATCGTGACGGGATTCGTGTTCATCCTGCCGTAGCATCAGCCGCCGAAAGTTTGCGTGAGATAACGCACCAACCGGCTGCCGAGCGTGCGTCGGTTTACTTCGATCTTGGCCCGCGCGTGCATGCGGGCGATCATCCGTGGCGGGTCGGCGTCGAACCGCACGCGGGCCTGATACCAGGTGTTCAGCGGTCGGGCCACGCCGCGCGCATCGGTGGCGGCGGGCAGATCTCCAGCCGCGGCCAACTCCGACGGCATGCTCTCCAGGTCGAGCCGGGCGATCTCGACCAGCGTACCGGCAAACGATTCGCCTGCCGTGTGGTCGGGCATCACGTGGACCCGCTGCCCGGTGTGTACGAGCTCGACGTCGTTCTCGTCGATGTGCAGGATCGCCTCGAACTGGTTGGGCTGGCCCACCAGGCACACGAGCGTGCCGGTGTCGAGAAACGCGCGCTGGTTGTTCGGATCCAGCGGCGTTCCCGACCAGCGGGGCAACTGACCGCGCTCGGCAGGTTTACCTGAAACGTGCGGCGGCGGCAGCACCGTGCCGCCGGCGGGGGCTACCAGCGTGAGTCGCTCGGCGTCGCGCGTGACTTGCGTCAGTTGCTCCTCCAGGTCCCCCAGTGCCGATTCGGCCGCCGGCGCTTCGGCGCCATCGGTGCCGCCCTGGAGTCGGCGAGCGGCCAAGTGCGTGACGTGCAACTGCTGGCGATCGCGCTGGCTGGTGAGATCGATCACCTCGCGCTCGATGTCGGTATCTTCCAGTTGGGCGACGATCTCGCCGGCCTGCACCTCGCGCCCTGCAGGCACGGACCAGGCCAGCGTGCCCGGCACGGTCACGTAGACCCGCCGCGCGTCGCGGTACTCGATCATCGCCGGAGCGCTCACGTGCATCGGCAACGGCAGCATCACGATTGCCGCGAGAGCCGCGGCCAGCAACCCGCCGGTAAACATGACCCGCAAGGGCGCGACGCGCTGCCGCATCGGATTGCGTAGCCACCGCACGAGTCCCTCACCGGCCGGCCATAGGAGTCCGACCGCGGTGATGCACGCCACCAGCACGACCAGCGGCTGCAGATGGTAGGGCTCCAAGAGTTCGTTGAGCACCCACAGCACCAGTCCGATTACGACCAATCGGTAGACGATCGACGCCACGCCGTAGACCAGCAAGAACGCCCACTTGCCCTCGGGCGCGAGGCGGTCGCGGGGCAGTTCGACACCCAGGAAGCAGCGGGCCAGCAACCTGCGCAGCGCTGCCGAGCTTTGTGCCTTGAGGTTCGGCACTTCCACGAGGTCGGAAAGAATGAAATAGCCGTCGTATCGCAACAGCGGATTGCCGTTGAGCAGCACCGTGCCCAAGGAGCAGAGAATCACCGTGTTGAGGCACAGCACGTTGAGCAGTCCCGGCTGGCTGAACCACCACAGAAACGTGCACAGCGTGGCCAGAATCAGTTCGACGTAGATGCCCGCGGCCGCGATGGCGATCCGCCGCCACTTGCTCGGCAGCATCCACGAGTCGGAAACGTTGCAGTACAGGCAGGGCGTGAACACCAGCAGCATGATGCCGATCTCGTGGCAATCCCCGCCCAGCCGTCGGCAGGCAATTCCGTGTCCTAGCTCATGCAGAATCTTGATCGCTGCCAGCGAAAGGATCATCCACGGCAAATTGGAAGCACTCACGATGGCATCCAGCGCCGGCAGCCGGGCTTCGACCGCGTCGAACTCGACGACCACCATCGCCACCGCCGCCACCGCAGCAACAAGCACAAACGCCACGGCGAGCGGCGAAAACAACCAGCCGAACCACGGCGTGAGCACGTCGAGCACCCGGCGGGGATTGACGCCGGGAAAACGGATGGCCAACACGCCCATCAGCGTCTCGAGCCACTTGCGGCGCCGTTGCCGCCGCTTGCGCACCAGTAACTGCTCTCCCTGCCCGAGCGCCTCGGACAGCACCAGCCCGTTCTTGTGCAG
Source organism: Planctomycetota bacterium (assembly GCA_003389325.1). Taxonomy (GTDB): domain Bacteria; phylum Planctomycetota; class Planctomycetia; order Pirellulales; family PALSA-1355; genus LB-PLM-3. Next base: position 42,305 of record QQVE01000039.1, on the reverse strand, counting down.
CGTGGTCAAAAACCCTTCGATCTGTTGTCGCGAGATCCGGCGGGGGGCAAACACCCCGTTCATCCGCTCGCGCAGTTCCTCAAGGCTCGCCTGTCCGTCGAGCATTGTCAGTAGCGTGTATTCCTCGTCGCGCAGATGGAAGTAGCGCAGCGATATCGGATCTTTGACGGCCCAATAAATTCGCCCGTCGAACTTCTGTTCGCGCAGCTCCAGATCGCCGCGCATGCGCAAGGCCAGGGGGCGGTCGGCAGCAGAATCGGGGAGCGCCGTGAGGTTCATCGACTTACCGAGCTCACACTGGCCGCCGGGGCTTCTTCGATCACCATCGAACCGTGCAGGCCGGGCCGCAATTGCAGATCGCGGTTTTCGATCTCGGCCCAGACGCGCACCTGCCCATTGACCGGATCGATCTCGGGGCTGACGAACACGATCTTCCCCTCGAATTGCACGGCCTGGCCGGCCTGATTCACGGTCAACCGTACCGGTCGATCCACGAGTTCAGCGCTGACCGCTTCTGCGTCGACGAGTCCTTCGGCCCGCAAGCGGTCGAGCCGCAGGATGCGGACAATGGTCTGACCCGGCTGTACCCATTCGCCGCGATGCCGCGACACTTCCGACACGAAGCCGGCCAGCGGCGCGGTGATCTTTCGCTGGGAGATATCGTGCTCGGCGATCTGCACGTCGTTTTCTTTTAGCGCTCGGGTGGTCTTCGCCAGGTCGAACTCGAGCTCGGCCTGTTCGATCTCCAAAATCGTTTTCTCGGCCATCAGCCGCAGTTGGTCCATCTCGGAATCAGTGACGCTGTCGGGCAAGCGCTGCTTCGACTTGACCGCCCGCTGCAGCTCCGCGTCGGCCACCTCGGCGCTCTTGCGGGCATAGCGCACCTTGACGTCGTTTTCGGCCATCTTGGCGGCGGCCACCAGTTCCAGCTCGGCGGTGCGCTTGTCGAGCCGCGGAGCGCTGTCGTCTATGCGGGCGATCTCGGCCCCTTCCTCGACCATTTGGCCTTCGCGCACGTCCACTTGTTCGAGCACACCGGCTTCGCGCGCCGGCACCTCGACCTGTTCGATCAGCTTGACCAGCACCGACGAGACTTCCACTTCAGCGGCCGTCGCCAAGGCGGTCGAAGTCGCGACCAACGCCAAAGTCGCCGCGCAAAACAGAGATGCCCGATTCATCGCATTACCACCAGAGAGAGTGAACGTATTCAAACAGCTCGTGCAGCCAGACGTAGCCCACGGCGCGGCGACCGCAGTGAATGCGCGCTAGCGCCGTGGCGCCGGGACGCAGCGCCGGCACTTGATCGCGATCGAACTCGACGGTCACCAGCACGAACGGCTCGCCCGACTCGTCCATTTCGGTCGAGGGAGCCACTTTCGCGATGCGGCCCTGATATTTCTTGGCCGGATCCGACGAGAGCGCGAACGCAACGTCCAGGTCGGGCTTGAGCCCGTCGCGCGCCGCAAGCACGTGGCCCGTGCGATCGTCGGCCAGGTGCAGCTCGAGCACCCACGGCCCGTCCAGGTCGGCCACTTCCACCAGTGCCTGGCCGCGCTGCACGGGTCGTGACTCGAGCAATTGCTTGACGTCCCAGGTCAACGAGTCGCCGTCGATGGGGCTGCGGATCGTCAATTCGGCCTGCTGCTCTTCGAGAATCAGCTGCTGCTGGCGAAGCCCGGTCAGCAATTCCTTAAGTTGTTCTTCTTCGGCGGCCAGCTCGTGTGGATCGCGGCGCGAGTCGCCCTGGGCCGGAGCATCGAGCAGGCGCTCTGCCCGCACCGAGGCCAGCTTCTTTTCGGCGGTGCGCATTTCGCCGGCCAAGCGGCGCAATTCGAGCTCGATCTCGGGATTGCGCAGCACGACCAGCGGCTGGCCAGCCTGTACCGAAGCGCCCGGATCGATCAGCAACTGGTCGACCACACCGTCGTCGGAGGCGAACACCTCGCGCCGCGTACTGGGTTGGAACTCGCCGCGCGATTCAATGTCGAAGTCGGCCGGCACGAACGTGAGCAAGGCTGCGACACCTGCCACGGCCAGCAGCGCCGTCACGGTCACGGGTAACTGCCGCGGCTCCCCCAGCCAGCGGATGCGGGCCAGCATTCGACCCAGCCAGGCCAAAGGTTGCCGCGTGTGCACCAGCGCGTTGTGCAACGCCACTTCGGCGTGCATGCCGACCGACGTGATGCGATCGCGCAACTCGCCGGCGCCGCTGGCAGCCTGAAAGTGTTCGGCCACCAGCACGCCGATCACGCGCGGGTCGCTCTTGGCCGTCTCATCGGTCGGTTCTCTCAGCGGCAGCACGCACAGCGCCCGGCTGTGGCTTTCGTCGAGGTACGCCGCCAGCGGGCGCGTGATCTCGTCCGGCATGTCGGCCGTGCCGTCGTGATACCAAATCGCCTCATCGCAGGCCGCTACGCGGGCAGCCAGTGTTTCAAGCGCCCGCACACTCTTGGAGCGTCGATCAAACGTATCGACGCCGCTGATCGCTAGCGCCCGGCACTTCGAACCCTGGCAAAGCAGGACGCTGGCGCGGTCGCATCCGATGATCTTGCGCCCGTCGTTGGCAATCAGGTAGGCCGCTTCGCGCAGTTCGAGGCTGCGATGCACGCGCTTGGCAAACTGCTCGTAGCGGTGCCAGTTCTGGGCGCCTGTGCGTAGCCGGCGCAGTTCGTCGTTCTTGTGATAGTCGGCGGCCAGCTCGGCCACGGCGGCCAGCACTTGCAGGGTGCCGCGTGCAGCGGCGGCCGAAATCTCGCGACGGCCGACCAACTCGATCACGCCCGGTGTGCCCGCCGCGGCGGAGAACGGATGCAGCACGACGCACGAATCGAGCCCCGACTGGCTGCCTTCGGGCTGCACGATGCGCGGCTGCCCGCCTGCCAGCACAGCCTCGACCAGCGCCTGGTGCCGAGCCAGTTGCTCTGCGTTGCCCGAGAGATTGAGCGCGAAGTCGAGCCGCGGTTGATTCGGTTTGGCGGCGGTCCAGATGGCCCCGGTGGTGACTCCCACGGCCGGCGCGATGCGCTCGAGCACGGCACGGTAGAACTCCTCGGCCGTCACATTCGAGCTAGCAATGGTTGCCAGCTCGTCGAGGCGATCCTCGATCGCGTGCCAGTCGAAGCTTGCCGGGTCGGAGTCGACCGGAAAAGAGTGGGGGTCCATGAAGTTCCAGTATAGTCGATAAGCTGGGCAGGCCTGCTGGGGGCGCCGTCATGTCCGGCGGAGAGAAAATGGGAAAATCTTTCCGGTTGTATCGAGATTTAGGACGGTTCGGCCGGCCGTCTGCCGATTGTACCGTCATGTGTATGGGGGGACTTCGCGGCCATGCTGCGCTGCCGGTGCACTCGCCGGCCGCCCGCGGCGCCGCGCATGCTGGTAGGTCTGCAAACCGGCCATTGAGCCCCAAGCGTGACAAGCCCCCACACAACATGTTCCGACTTCGGCCGCCCGGTTATTGCCGCAGGCTTGCCGCGCACCGGGCTCGGCAGGCTGCTGCTGGTGCCCCTGCTGCTCGTGTCGGTGACGTTTTGCGGGTGCCTGGTGCTCCACCCGCCGTGTGAGTTCAGCGACGATCACGAGTATTTCCGCACGCTGGCTGTCTCGCCGATTCCTTCGGAAGTCGAAGGCACGCCAGGGTTTCTGCCGCTGTCGACCGATGTGCCGTTATTGGTCGACGAGACCGAGCTACCGCCGTTTTGGAACCTGACTCTCAACGAGGTCGTGCAACTCGGCCTGGAGAATTCCAAGGTTCTCCGCGATCTGGGGGGCAGCGTGCTGCGGCGGCCCGACTTGGCCCAGACGATCCACGATCCGGCCGTGCAGGCCACGGACCCGCGGTTCGGCATGGACGGGGCGCTGGCGGCGTTCGATGCCCAATTGGCCACGCGGCTGTTCGCTTACAAGAACGACCGCGCGTTCAACAATCTCTTTGCCGGCGGCGGCACGTTCTTCTTCCAGCAGGACTTGAACAACTTCGTCACCGAGTTGAGCAAGACGACCGCCACCGGTGGTGCCTTCGCATTGCGGCACCACGTCGACTACGACGCCAACAATGCTCCGGCCAACCTGTTCCCCAGCTACTACGACGTGGACTTCGAGGGCGAATTCCGCCAGCCGCTGCTGCAGGGCGGCGGCGTCGAATTCAATCGCATTGCCGGTCCGCGTGCCACGCCCGGCACGGTCAACGGTGTCGTGATCGCGCGGATCAACAACGACGTCAGCACGGCCCGCTTCGAAGTGGGCCTGCGCGATCTGATCAGCAACATTGAGAACGGCTACTGGGATCTGTACTTCGCCTACCGCGATCTGGATGCCAAGATCTCGGCCCGCGACGCGGCGCTGCACACCTGGCGGATCATCCATGCCAACGTGCAAGAACAGCGCGGTTACAGCCGCCTGCAAGAGCTGCAGGCGCTCGAGCAGTACTACCGCTTTCAGGAGGAGGTGGTCAACGCGCTGGGCGGTAAGGTGTTCGACGGCACGCGCACCTACAACGGGTCGAGCGGCGGCACGTTCCGCGGCAACCCAGGCGTGCAGGCGGCCGAGCGCCGGCTGCGACTATTGATGGGCATCACGATCAACGACGGCCAATTGATTCGCCCGATGGACTCGCCGCCGGAAGCCAAGATCGTGTTCGACTGGCACATGATCATGGAAGAAGCTCTGGCCACGCGGCCCGACCTGCGCCGCCAGCAGGCCAAGGTGCAGCGCTACCAGGCCGAGTTGATCGCCAACCGCAACTTCCTGCTGCCGCAACTCGACCTCATCGGCCGCTATCGCTGGCGCGGTTACGGCAAGGGCCTGATCGGGCCGCGCGATGCCAACGATCCGATCAATAATGCGTATGCCAACCTCACGAGCGGCATGTTTCAGGAATGGGAATTGGGCTTCGAGTACTCGATGCCGCTGGGCTTCCGCCGCGGTTACGCCGCGGTGCGCAATGCCCAGATGCACATCGCCCGCGAACGGGCCATTCTCGAAGAGCAGGAACGCTGGGCGGTTCACGATCTCAGCGCCGCGTTTGCCGACGCCGATCGCGCCCACCGGCTGATGCAGGTGGCCTACAACCGCTTGCACGCGGCCGAAGAGCAATCGAAGTATGCCCGGCAGGCGTTCTTCGAGCAGGGCGGCAAGGTATCGCTCGAACTAGTGCTCGATGCCCGGCTGCGGCTGGCCGAGGCCGAAAGTGCCTACCACCGCGCTCGGGTCGAATATGCCGTGGCCGTAAAGAACGTGCACTTCGAGAAGGGCTCGCTGCTGGAATACAACGGCGCGGCGCTGGCGCACCAGGCCTTCTGCAAGGGTTCGCAGCACGCCATCGTGCACCGCGTCGCCGCCGAAGGCGAAGATCCGCCCATCAACTACGCCATGGGGTCGGCCCCCGAGGGCTCGGAAGCGGTTGCTGACCAGCAGCCGGCCGAGAGCGAAGAATCTGTCGAACCGGCCTCGTACGAAACGCCTGCCGAGCCATCTCCGGCGGAGCCGGCCGACCCGACGGAATCGACCGAGCCGCCAGCGTCATCCGCGGCGCAAGCCTCGCCGCTTCAGCCCGCGGCCCCCATCAAGGCGGCCGCGCCCGCCAAGAGCGAGCGCTTGCCGTCGGTGGAATCACCTCCACTCGAAAGCGCTTTGCGCGAGGAAGTACCGCCGGAAGACGCGTCGATCGCCGTCGATTCCGCGGCCGATGAGGACTAGCGCCTGGTGGCGCTAGTGCGACGGCGCCGCACGCTCCACGCTGCGAACCCCAGGCCACCGATCGCGAGCAAGATCATGCTTGCCGGCTCCGGAACGGGCAAGACTTCCAGCGTGTAGGCGCCGACCAAAGCGTGGGCGCCAGCGAAGCCGTCGTCGCCCAGTCCCGTCACGCCGACCCTGAAGTTGCCGGCGGCGTCCGCCTGGCCCACCAGCGTGGGCGGACCGCCGACGCTCGAGGTCACCAGCGTGATGTTGTCATAGATGGCGATCAGCGCATCGAACTCGGCATCAGTGATCGTGGCCGTCACTTCCTGAAACGGCTCGAAGTCGGTGAAGACGAAGAAGTCGAGCGAGTCGCCGGTGCCGGGCCCCACGACGTTGTTCACGGTAACATCGACCGTGAAGCCGGCCCAGGAGGCGAAACCGGCCGGCACCGCCGAAGGATTCATCCAGATGTTGTCCAGCGACAGCGGCGAGACCGACTCGAACTCAGTAAACGATTTCTCGGCAACCAGTTCGCCGAGCGGATCGCGCACGTCGAACTGCACGGAGTACTGGCCGGCCTGCATGTGGTTGGAGACAAATGTCGCATCGGGCGAACCCGTGACGCGGAAGTAAGCCGAGCCGTTGGATCGCACCGGCACACCCAGCAACTGGCTGGCAAATCCGTTGCCCATCGGGCTGCTGTTGTCGTCGCTGTCCATCAACGTGCTATAGGCCGGATCGTACAGCCCCAGGATCGTATCGGGCCGGCCGAGCGACCCATTCAGGTCGTCGTTTACGATCGTCTGGCCGCCCGGCAGGATCGTGGCGGTGATCGGCGTGTTGTTCGGTTCCGTGGCGCGCGCGGGGGACATTCCGCCGAGCCAAAGGGCAAGCGCTGCCAGCAGGAGAGGTCGATGATGTCGTGGTGCCATAGGAGCGTATTCAGGGGTGTGGGGGAGGCAGTTCGCCGCGGGCCAGCCCATCGCAACGGTTGGCGCGCAATGCAGGGCGCGCAAACGTCGCGACTGTAGGTCCGCGGGGTGATGAGCCCGAAAAGAAAGCACGACCCAAGGCGCGAGGCCTTGTTGGTGGTGCGGGCTCTAAGAAGACAGCATTAGCAGTTTCCGGCGTCCCTAGAGGGACCGCGATCGCTCGATAACTCGTCGAAACTAGCGTCGAGCCAACTCTAATTACGGCCCCAACCTGAGTCAAGCGAATTCGCCGCAAACGTGCGTTCAGCCCCGCGTTTGTGCCGCGCGGGGCTGAACAGAACGCTTGTCTTGGCCGCGAATTAGGCGCCTCGCGAGCCGCCGGCGATCAATTGCTTGTCGCGGGCCGTCTCGAAGATTTCGATCCAGTTCAGAAATCGCTCGGCAATCTGCCGGGCGCTGGCTTCCTTGTCGAGCTTGCCGGCGCGAAAGTCGACGATCGTCTGCAGGAACGTCGAGCGCCCCACGGCAAAGCCGATGAAGCCCGGCACGTCGGCCGCGGTTTGCAGCCACTCGACGACCTTCTGTTCCGATTCGCCCCGGCCCAGCACGATGCAGCCCACGTGCTCGCGTCCGCCGCGGCGAGCCGCCTCGACGATGTTCACGCAGTCCTCGCGGCGATCGAGGCCCTCGATCTTCCAGACGTCGGGCTCGACGCCGGCGTCTTGAATCTCGCGAATCGCCTGCACCATCAGCCCGGGGCGGACCTGGTCGTCGTACTGCTTCTGGCCGCCGCAGGCTTCCAATTGATCTGGCTCGGCCGGCACCAGCATCTCGAACATGTACAGCCGGCCGCGCTCGTGCAGGTAGTCGGAAAGCCGCTTCAGCCGCTCGAGCTGCCGCGCGTTGAGCTCTTTGTCCGAAGCCGGGTTGTAGCGGACCAGCACTTTGGTGAAGGTCGGATCAAACTCGTCGACGTGCGCGCCGAACTGGTCGCCGTATTCGAAGTCGAACTCGTGCTGCCCGCTCTTCTCGGTGGGCATCGCCACGATGTAGCCCTGCTGCCGGGCATCGCGCAACACCGCGGCGCCGAACTCCTCGTCGACCAGAATACCCGACTTGTCGACCGGCGCTCCCTGCGACACGGCCAGCTTGTAGCCCTCGTAAATCACCTGCTTGCTTTCGGCCACCACGGCGGTTTGTTCCGGGGACATCGGCTCGTGAAAGCCGAACACCTCGGCGCCGTACGAGTGGCGGTGGTCGAAGGGCAGGATATAGAGCGGTTTGGAGTAACCGAGTTTCATGGCCTACTTCTCCTTCGCGTCGCGATAACGCGTCAAAAGCGTGTTGGTCGAGCTGTCGTGCGCCAGTTCCGGTGGCGACGTGCTCTCCAGTTCGGGAATGATCCGCTTGGCCAGCACCTTGCCCAGCTCGACGCCCCACTGGTCGAACGAGTTGATGTGCCACACCGTGCCCTGCACGAACACCTTGTGCTCGTAGAGGGCCACCAGCTTGCCCAATGCTGCCGGCGTCAGCCGATCGAGCAGGATCGTGTTCGTCGGATGGTTGCCCGTGAACGTGCGATGCGGGATCTGGTAGTCGGGCACGCCGTCGGCCCGCACTTCGTCGGCCGTCTTGCCGAAGGCCAAAGCCTCGGTCTGGGCGAAGAAGTTGGCCATCAGCAGATCGTGGTGATCGCCCACGTGGTTGAGCGACTGGCAAAAGCCGATGAAGTCGCACGGGATCAGTTTCGTGCCCTGGTGGATGAGCTGGTAGTAGGCGTGCTGGCCGTTGGTGCCGGGCGTGCCCCAGACGATCGGGCCGGTCTGGTAGTTGACCGTGTTGCCGTCGAGATCGACGTGCTTGCCGTCGCTCTCCATGTCGAGCTGCTGCAGGTACGAGCTGAAACGGTTGAGGTACTGATCGTACGGCAGGATCGCAACCGTCTGGGCCCCGAAGAAGTTGTTGTACCAGATGCCCAGCATGCCCAGGATCACCGGCAGGTTCTTCTCGAACGGCGTGGTGCGGAAGTGCACATCCATCTCGTGGAACCCGGCCAGCATCTCGCGGAACTGCTCGGGCCCGATGGCGATCATCAGCGACAGGCCGATGGCCGAGTCGTACGAGTAGCGGCCGCCGACCCAGTCCCAGAAGCCGAACATGTTTTCCGTGTCGATGCCGAACTTGGAAACCTCTTCGGCGTTGGTCGAAACGGCCACGAAGTGCTTGGCCACGGCCTTCTCGTCGCCCAGCTTGTCGAGCAGCCACTTGCGAGCCGAGTGGGCGTTGGTCAGCGTCTCCAGCGTGGTGAACGTCTTGGACGCCACGATGAACAACGTTTCTTCGGCGTCCAGATCGCGGGTGGCCTCGGCGATGTCGGTGCCGTCGACGTTCGAAACGAAGCGAAACGTCATGTCGCGCTGGCTGTAGTAGCGCAACGCCTGGTAGGCCATCTCGGGGCCCAGGTCCGAGCCGCCGATGCCGATGTTAATCACGTTCTTGATCTTCCTGCCCGTGTGTCCGACCCAGTCGCCCGAGCGGACGCGGTCGGAGAACTTGGACATCTTGTCGAGCACTTCGTGTACTTCCGGCACGACGTCCTGACCGTCGACCTCGATCTTTTCGCCTTTCGGTGCCCGCAGGGCCACGTGGAGCACGGCGCGGCGTTCGGTAACATTGATCTTCTGGCCGGTGAACATGGCCTCGATGCGCTCGGCCAGCCCCGACTCCTTGGCCAGTTGGATCAACAGCGAAACGGTTTCTGCGGTGATGCGATTCTTCGAGTAGTCGAAGTAGATGCCGCAGGCCTCGGCGCAGAGATTCTTGCCGCGCTGGGGATCGTCGGCGAATTGCTGCCGCAAGTGCAACGGCGCCACGTCGCGAAAGTGCTTTTCCAGCGCCTTCCAGGCGGGGCGGTCAGTGAGGGGAACGACGGTAGCGGTAGACATCGCTTGCTCCTTTCGCGCTTTCGCTTGTGCTTCTGCTGTTTCCTACCGCGACTCGGCCGCGGTGGCGGGCTGGGCGTCGCTGGTGTCGTGCCACATACGGAAGCCGCCCTTGAAGGCATTGGCGTTGTCGCCCTCGCGGCACTTCGGCGGCAGCTGTTTCAGTTTCTTCACGTTGCCGCCGCCCAGCACGATGTAGTCGGGCTCGAGCGCGGCGGTAAGTCGTTCGACGACGTCCTCGACGTAGTGGCGCCACTTTTTCTTGCCCACCCGCTTGAGGCCGCGTTCGCCGACATAGTCTTCGAAGGTGCGTTTGCGGTAGGGCAGATGTCCAATTTCCATCGGCTCGATTGCGCCGTCGACGATCATGGCGCTACCCAGCCCGGTGCCGAGGCCGAGGAACAGCATCTTGCCTCCCTCGTAGCTGCCCAGGGCCTGCATGGCCGCATCGTTCATCAGTTTCACGGGCCGGTCGAAGGCCTTCTGGAAGTCAAAGCCCACCCAGCCTTCTCCCAGGTTGTGCGGCTCGGCCAGCGGCTTGCAGTGCAGCACGGGGCCGGGGAAGCCGACGCTCACCACGTCGTACTTCCAGTCTTCGGCTCCCTGCTTCACCCCCTCGACCATCTGCTGGGGCGTCAATTCGGGGCCCGATTCGAATCTGCGCTTCTCGCTGTGGCCGGTGGCAATGAATTTGACGTTCGTCCCGCCGACGTCGACGACAAGGATATTCATGTCGGGCACCTCATTCGGTTGGCGATGTCGGTCTCTCAGGCGACGACGTGACGATCGTCGTTCCACAGGCGCAGGACCGGCTCGCTGGGGTTGTGTTCGTAGCCGACGATGCTGAGCGTGGCCGTGCTGAGCAGGAAGTAGCGCCCCGCCGCCGGCTCCAATCCCAGCCAGCGAGCGGCGAAGACGCGGAAAAAGTGCCCGCTGGAAAACACCAGCACGTCGGCGTCGACCGCCCGAATCCGCTCGATCGCGCGGTCGGCCCGCGCGGCCACGTCGGCGGGCGATTCGCCTCCCGGACAACCGTCGCGAAACAGTTGCCAGTCGGGCCGCTCCTGGCGAATGTCGACGGTCTTCTTTCCCTCGTACTCGCCGTAATCCCACTCGAGCAAATCGTCCATGATTTCGGCCGCCTCGCCGTAACCGGCCAATTGGCAGGTGCGCCGCGTGCGCTCGAGCGGGCTCACGAACACCCGGGCGAACTTCTCGTCGCCGATCAGCTTGCCCAGTTCGCGGGCATTCTGCTCGCCGCGTTCGGTGAGCGGCAGATCGGTGCCCCCCGTGTGCTGGCCGCTAATGGTCCAGGCCGTTTCGCCGTGCCGCGCCATGAATGTGCGGGGCCATTTCGCGCTCACGTGTGTTACCTGCGAGTGGGTTGGCGTGCTATTTCGCTTCCCGCACTTCGACCCGTTGGCCGAGTCCGATCAGCACGGTGGGGTTCATTTTGAGGAACAATCCGGTTCCGACCACGCCGGGGATGGCGCGGATAGCGGCTTCGAGCCGGGTGGGATCTTCGATCGGTGTGACGTCGCAGTCGAGGATGTAGTTGCCGTTGTCGGTCACGTGCGGCTGGCTGCCGTCGCGACGCAGGTGAGGCTCGCACGCCAGGGCCTGCAAAGCCCGACTGCAGGGGCTCAGGGCGAAGGGCACGACCTCCACGGGAAGCTTACCGCGCGATCCGAGCCGCGGGACGATTTTTTCCGGTCCTACCAGAATCACCAGTTTTTTGGACGCGGCGGCCACGATCTTTTCGCGCACCAAGGCCCCGCCGTAGCCCTTGATCAGGTTATTGTCGGGATCCACCTCGTCGGCCCCGTCGAAATCGACGTCCAACTGCGGGCACTCGTCGAGCGTGGTGAGCGGGATGCCGAGCTTGGCCGCCAAATCCGCACTATCGCGCGAAGTGGGCACGCCGCGCACCTGAAGCCCGGCCTGCACCTTCTCGCCCAGGGCGCGTAGAAACGCGCTGGCCGCATGCCCCGTACCCAGCCCCAGCGTGCCCCCCTCGGGCACAAGCTCGAGCGCCTCCTCGGCGATGATCCGCAGTTCGCTAGGGTCGGTGGTCATTGCGGCGGGGAGTCATCGGGTTGCGTCGTGTAAGATTCGTCCTCAAGTAGCGTGACCTCGGCATCGGAAGTCAGGCTCTCTTTTAAAGCCGTGGCGCCCGACTCGCTGACTCTTGTGTTGTCCAGGATGACGATCCCGAGGCGAGGATGTCCGTGGAAGTATTCCAGATCCCGGTCCGTCAGGGGCATTTTCTCAAGGAGCAGCAGTTTCAGATCCTGCAGACTGACCAGCCACCGGAAGGTTGCCTCGGAGGGCATCGTGTGGGCCAGACGAAACTCTTGCAATTTGGACAGGCCATGCAGTGATGCTAGCCCCTGGGGCGTCGCCGCGGTTCCCATCAAATCCAGGGTTTTTAAGCCCTGCAGCGTCCCGATCGCGGCCAGGCCCTCGTCGCCGAGCTGTGAGTCCCAGACCCCCAATTGCTTGAGGTTCCTGAGTTTGCCCAGCGCTTTGGCGCCGCCGGGGGTTATTTGCACGTTCTGGAGATCGAGCCAGGTAAGCGCGGGGAATTCCGCGAGGTATGCAACGCCGCGCGCCGTCAAGCGAGGCGTGTCGATGGTCACGCTCCGCAGGCTGTTGGCATCGCGTAGACCTCCTAACACTTCCTCGACATCGCCCGGGTACCAGATTCTGAGGGATCTCAGCTTGGGCAGTGCAGCCAGGTGTACAAACGATTCAGCAGGAAGCTGAGCGGCGTCACAATCCCAGAGTGAAACGCTTTCCAGGTTGCTCGCCTTTGGTAGCAGTTTCATTCCGGATGCGGTAAGGCGCGGGCAATTGAATTCAGCCAAGGCGTCGATCGGCCGTACGCGCTCAAGTACGGCGACGACGTCTGTGCCTGGGCCGATCGTGAGCGATCGAACGCGGCCCTGGTTATCCTCGGCGTGCTCGACGTTTCGCGCATCCAGGAATTCGAGCAACTTCGGGTCGGAAGTTCCGACGACGTAGGCGTTCGGCGACGTCAGGCTATCCTTCAGTTCTCCGGCCCCCGCCGGTGTAGCGCGCGTATTCTCAAGCGAGACCAAAGCCAGCGTTGGATGCCCGTTGAGGACCTCCAGGTCCTTGTCGGTCGCACCGGAGTTGTCCAACGTCAATGCTTCCAGATTTGTCAAGCCGGCGATTCGTTGGATAGCTGCGGGTGTAAATCCGGGCGGATCGATGCCGAGCGCCTTGAGTTGTTGCATATCTCCGAGTCCTTCTGCGCCGCTTGTCGACATCCGAATGCGGCTCGCTTTGAGGGATCGAAGTTTTCGCAGCTTCCCGATCATCCGGAGTCCCTCGTCGCCAATGGGAACGTCGTGCAACTCCAGGTGCTCAAGAGACGTGAGGCGCGCGACGACGGACACGAAGTTCTTGAAGGAAAGGTTGGATAAACTGAGCGACTTGAGTCCTGCAACGTTCGGTAGCAGATTCAGGCCCACCTCACTTGCGTCGCTCGACTCCCCAACAATAACAATCGACTCGACACCATAGGAAGCAACCTTCTCGAGAACTTCGTCTTTGCGCTGCTCAATCCGCAATCGTGTAAGTCGACCGGAGTCGTCGAGCGCATGCCCGGTTCTTGTGGACTTCAAGAACGCGAGCACTTCTTGGCCGACCGGCTGGCGAAGATCCTCGCCAACGACAGGGAGGGCGATAGAAGTCAGCGTACAAAGCGCGAGCAGTACGGCGAGCAAGTTTCGCATGGGAAGCCGCTGTTGTTAAAGAAGAGAGCGACGACAGTCCGCTCTAATGTACGCGCCCGGCCCGGCCGCGTCGAACTAACTGCTGGCGGGAACGTGCCAGCCGCAGGGCGGCGTGACCGCGTCGGACTGCGGGCCCCAGGTGTTCGGCTCGTAGCTCTCCACCGGCACGACGTCGCCCAGCACCGGCTCCACGATCCGCCAGGCGGCTTCCACCGAGTCCTCGCGAGCAAACAGCGTCGAGTCGCCCTGCATAGCGTCGGAGAGCAAGCGCTCGTAGGCGGCCATGGGGTCGCCGTCGGCGTACTGGCTGAGCGTGAGTTCCACTTCTTCGCCGTTGTACTTCTCGCCGGGTTTTTTGATCATCGTGCCCAGCGCAATGGCCATGTCGGGGTTGACGCGGAATCGCCAGTAGTTGGGCGTGCACTGGTCGTCGTACGCGGCCGGCGGGGCGTCAAGCTCGACGTACACTTCAGTGCTGGTCATCGGCAGGCACTTGCCGGCGCGAATGTACACCGGCACGCCCTTCCAGCGCCACGAGTCGATGTGCAGCCGCAGCGCGACGAACGTTTCGACTTGCGAGTCGGCCGCCACGCCTTTCTCCTCGCGGTAGCCGCGGAATTGACCGCGCACGACATTCGCGGGTTCCAGCGGCGGAATGGCCTTGAAGATCTTCACCTTCTCATTGCGAATCGACTCGCTGTCGAGCGACGAGGGCGGCTCCATCGTCAGCACGGCCAGCACCTGCAACAGGTGGTTCTGCACGACGTCGCGAATCGTGCCGGCTTCCTCGTAGAACGCGCCGCGACCCTGCACGCCGAACGATTCGGCCATCGTAATCTGGATGCTGCGCACGTAGTGGTTGTTCCACACCGGCTCCAGAAAGGCGTTGGCAAACCGGAAGTACAGCAGGTTCTGCACCGGCTCCTTGCCCAGGAAGTGATCGATGCGGTAGATCGAGCCTTCGTCGAAGTTACTCATCAGCACTTTGTTCAGCGCCTGGGCGCTGGCCAGGTCGCGGCCAAAGGGCTTTTCGACGATCACCCGGGCGCCGTTGGCACAGCCCGACTTGCCGAGCTGTTCCACCACGACGGGAAACATCCCCGGCGGAATCGCCAGGTAGTGGGCCGGGTGCTTGGCATCGCCCAGCAGCTTGCGCAGCGTCTGGAACGTGCCGGGGTCCTTGTAGTCGCCGTCGACGTACTTCAGCAGCGAGCAGAGCTTGTCGAACGCGCCCTTGTCGACGCCGGGTCCGTGTGCGGTGAGACTGTCGCGGGCCCGCTTCTTCAAGTCTTCGACCGTCCAGTCGCTCTTGGCCACGCCGATCACGGGCACGTCGAGATGCCCGTGCTTGATCATCGCCTGCAAGGCCGGAAAGATCTTCTTGTAGGCCAGGTCGCCTGTGGCGCCGAAGAAGACAAAGGCATCCGAATGCGTAGCCGACATCGAGCTCTCCTTATCGAAAGATGAAGCGCCGCTTTGCTAGAGAGGCGGTCGATTTTGTGTGCCGGGAGATCGACCGCGCGCGTGGTGCCTCAGCCTTTCTTCTCCAGGTGGCCGCCAAACTCGAACCGCATGGCCGACATCAGCTTGTCGGCAAAGTCGGCCTCGCCGCGGGAGGCGAACCGCTCGTAGAGCGCCGTGGTCAGCACGGGCACCGGCACGGCCTCGTCGATGGCGGCCTTGATCGTCCAGCGGCCTTCGCCCGAGTCGGAGACGCGGCCGGCGAAGTTCTTCATCTCGGGATCCTTCAACAGCGCGGCGGCCGTCAGGTCCAGCAGCCACGAGCCGATGACGCTGCCGCGCCGCCAGACCTCGGCCACGTCGCGGAGGTTGATATCGTACTCATACTCCTCGGGACGGCGCAGTGGCGTGGTCTCGGCATCGACCGCTTCGCGATGCTTGCCGATGTTGGCCTGGCTGAGCACGTTGAGACCCTCGGCATAGGCGGCCATCACGCCGTACTCGATGCCGTTGTGGACCATCTTGACGAAGTGGCCGGCGCCGTTGGGCCCGCAGTGCAGGTAGCCGTGCTCGGCCGTGCCGCCGAGTTTTTCGCGGCCCGGGGTGCGGGGAGCCTCGTCGACGCCGGGAGCCAGCGTGGCGAAGATCGGATCGAGACGCTTCACGACGTGGTCTTCGCCGCCGATCATCTGGCAGTAGCCGCGTTCCAGTCCCCACACGCCGCCGCTGACGCCCACGTCGACGTAGTGGATCTTCTTTTCGCGCAGCTCCGCGGCCCGCCGCAAATCGTCGATGTAGTACGAGTTACCGCCGTCGATCAGGATGTCGTCGGCGTCCAGGTGATCGACAAAGCTGGCGATGGTCTTGTCGACCACGCCGGCAGGCACCATCAGCCACACCGGGCGGGGCTTCTCGAGCTTCGAGACGAAATCCTCGACCGAGCTGCTCGGCGTGGCCCCCTCGCCGGCCAGTTCCTTCACCGCGTCGGCGTGCAGGTCGTAGACGACGCACTCGTGGCCGTCCTTCATCAGCCGCCGCACCATGTTTGCACCCATGCGGCCCAGTCCGACCATTCCAAGTTGCATCGCATATCCCTCCTATAGCGCTCGCACAAATGGCGCCGGAGCGAGCCGGGCCACGAAAACCTCCTGAAGTGTAGCCCATAGGATACCGCGCTTCGCCGCGGACGTAAAAACCGCGCATTCGTAGCGGGCCACGCTCGCGGCGAATACGTGTCCCTGCGAGAGACCGTCATGAGCCGGTAGTTCGCCTGATCACCTGATCTTTTGCTCTGATGATTTCACCCTCAGCTCGTCCTCGCAGCGGGCCGGTCGTCTTCGCGCGTCGTCGATGGGTGCTCCGTTGGTTGGCGGGAACGACTTCAGAGCAGGAGAGCTTCGCGCGCAACAAAAAGGCCGACGCGGAAGCTACTCCGCGCCGGCCCGATAGGTTCGCAGCCGTCAGAGGATTGCGAGGCCGACGACTAATCGCGGCGCCGCTGCCCGCCGAACATCTTGAGCAGTTTGGTCAACTCTTCCTGGTCGACGCCGCCGTCGCGATTGAGGTCCATGAACTGGAACCGCTCGCGGAAGCGGTCGGGCATCTCATCCTTGATAAGCTTGCCGTCCTTGTCGGCGTCGAGCGCTTCGAAGATCTGCTCGGGCTTGAGTCGGCCCATGCCGCCCGAGGGCTTGTCGGGCACCTCGCCCTTGGGAAACATCTCGACGTAGAAGCCGATCATCATTTCTTCCCAGGTTTGATCGCCCCAGCTTACCGGCTTCGACGGATCGGGGTTCGAGAGGTTGTCCTCCGAGTTGTCCCAATGCGCGGTGCACAGCAGCGTGGTGCCCTTGGGCAGCAGCTTGGGCTCTTCGAGCTCGTAGGTCGTCTGCCAGTTGAAGTCGTACGACGGCACGTCGAGCAGGACTTCCTTCTCGCCGTCGGGGTACAACGCTTCGTAGCGGAACGCCTTGCCGCGGGTATGCATGTGCGGCGTCATGTTCGTAATCAGCGTATCGTGCTCGAAGGTCGCCTTGGCCGTGGCCTCATAGTCGTGCGCCCCCGGCGGAATGGTAAAGAATGTGTTCACCACCGACGTGCTGCGGGCCACGTACTTGACCTTTTCGGGATCGGTGAACTTGAAGCCGACGTAGCTGCGGTCCGTGGCGGGAGAGCCATTGGGCGTGTAGTGCAACTGGAAAATCAGCTTCGAGCCGGCCTTTACGTGCATGGCCACGGTGCCGTCGGTGTTTAGCAGCGGGTTGGCGCCCGGGGCATAGCCGGCGATCAGGTTGCCGCCGCCGATGCCGCCCTCGCCGCCGCGTCGTCCGCCTCGCCGGCGACCTTGGCCACCACGACGATCATCATCGTCATCGTCTCCCGGAGGACCCAGATTGCTACGTCCACCCCGACGAAAGCGGTCTTCGCCTTCTTCCGGCGGCTGCACGACCACCAGAATATGATGCACGGTCTCCAGACTCTCGGGCTTGGCCTCGGCGGCCATGATCCACTTGTCTTCGGTCCAGCCCGGGTCGACGATGAAGTGGTAGTAGTCGACCACGCCTTCGGCCGGCACTTCCACGGCTTCGTCGCTCATGTAGATAATTTCATCGGGCTCGCCGATCGCCCAACCCTCGAAAAACTCCTTGGGCTGCGGCAGGTCCGCCGGATCGCCCTCGGGGCAACCGTTTTCGACCCACTTGGCGATCAGTTCCTTTTCCTCATTGCTGAGGCTCATGTCGTTGGCGAACTCGCCGTGCTGCGGGTCGGCGTGCCAGGGAGGCATGCGACCCTGATTGACGACCTCGAGAATCATTTCACCCCAGCCGAGCACCTCGTCGTAGCTGGTCATTTCAAACGGACCAATGCGGCCCGGGCGATGGCACTCGATGCAGTGTTTTTGAAACACGCGTGCGATTTGATTGCTGTAGGTGACTTCAGCGTCTTCCTTCACCTCGCGCACGCGGCCGATGTGGCAGCCGAGCGCCTTGGTCACGGGCACGCTCACTTCCTTGCCGGCCAGCAGTTCATCGACCGCTTCGACCAGGTCGTGGCGACTCGCCTCGGGGCGCTGATAGCCCACGCTATCGGCGAAGCCATATTGATCGTCGATCCGCCCCCAGTAACGCACTTTGCCGTCCTTGTCGAGCACGAAGGCCTCGGGCGTGCGCGCCGCGGCGAACTGGTCGGCCACGGCGTTGCCCGGGTCTTTGAGCACCGGAAAGTCGATGTCATGACGCCGAGCGAAGGCGGCGATTTCCTCGATCGAGTCCTGGCGGTTGGAAACGATGCCCAATACCGCGACGTTCTTCTCGGCGAGTTGCTTGTCGAGCTCGGCCAGCCGCTTGCCGTACAGCTTGGCCAGGGGACACTCGGTTCCCAGAAAAACGACGACCACCGCGTCCTTGTCGGCGTAGTCGGAAAGCGAGTACTCCTTGCCGAACTGGTTCTTCAGGGTGAAGTCGTTGATCTGCATGCCGATGCGGTTAAGCTCGGCGGCTTGCGCGCTTAAGGTAATCGCGCAACACAGGGCGAGGGCAAGCGGAATAGCAAAGAATCGACGCATGGCAGTCTCCTCGGGTAGGAGGCAGCAGAAAGCGGACAGAGGCCGCTGGGGGATTCGCAGACCGATCGCGAACGCGGCGACCGCTCATTATAACTGCCCCGACCCGCAAAGACCAACAAGAATTCCGCCGGGTTCGCGCACGAAGGCCGGAGAGATTCTGGGGGGCCGCAGCGGTTCGAAGACCGGCTCGTCCGCTAAGCGGTGCCAGCGTCCCAGACTGCGGGCGTGCTAACCACCTACTAACAACGTCCCGTCTTCGATTTCGAATCCGGTGTCATTCTCGCCATCTGCGATGCCCGTCGAGAGACGGTGGCTAGTCAAGCTCTCGAATCCAAATCTTCCGGAACTGCACGCGGTCTCCGTGGTGCTGTAACGCGATCGGCCCGCGCTCGGGCAAATCGGGCAGGTGCGGCACGTCGATCACTTGCTCGCCGTTGAGCATCATCGCAATGCCGTCCCCTTCGAGCGTGATCAAGAAGGCATTCCACTCGCCGAAGGGGCGGTCGGCGTTCTTGATGGGGATGCAGGCGCGGCGTACTTCGGGCGGCATGCGCTTGTCGGTGCGATAGCCGTTGATCTCGCCGGAGCCGAGCTCCTGGCTCCAGATATTGGCCTGGCACTTCGTGCTGCCGCGAAAGTAGAGCCCGCTGTCGCCCGCGTCGAGTCGCATCCGCGTGGCCCGTTGCTTGGGGTTGTCCTCCTGCATCAGAAAGTCGCCGTTGTAAAGCACGATCGGATGCGGCTTCATTTCCGGCGCGGCCGGCAGGCGCCATTCGCAATAGAGCTGGCAATCGCCGAACGCTTGTTTCGTCCACAACGAGGGATCCTGCCGCCGACTGCGGACGCCCTGGCCGTCGTAGTCGAGGACGTCGTCGCTCACTGTCCAGTGGCCTTCGTGCCAGGGCTTAACGTCCCAAGCCTCGAGCGAGGTTCCGTCAAGCAACGGCACGAAGCCCTCGCGGCGCAACTCATCCTCGCTGCGCTGGCCGGGGAAGGAGGTCTCACCTGCCGCGACCGTGCCGCACAGCATGGCGCAGAGCAAGGGCAGACACAGCATGGGCAGAACGCACGCCTCGAAATGCCGAGACATGATGGGCGACCTATCTTGCGTGAACGAAATCAATGGCGATCAATGGCGCCGGCGATTAGGCCTCCGGCGGCTTGCCGTCGATCCAGGGGCCGGCCAGCTTCTGGTACTCCGGCGGATGCAGTACGCTGCCGGCGTCGCCCGCGTTCCAGCCGGGAACATGGTGCGGCTTGGCCCGGTCTTTCGACATCGTCTCCCAGCGGGCGGCCCAACTGCTGTCGCCATCGCTCACCTGGCCGTCGCGATCGACGTGAAACACTTTGCCCTCGCGGTAACTCCGCACGGCCAGGTTCACCAGCGTCAACGCCGCCGCGGCCAGTTCGGGATCGTTGTTCACCATGTTGGGCTTGCCGGCCTCGATGGCATCGAGCCAGTTGGCCATGTGCATCATCACGATGTTGCTCTCGGTCTTGGCTTCGAACGTTTCGCGCTTGAGCTTGCTGTTGAGCGTCACCTGCGGGCGCTCGGGCACGAACTCGAACGTGCCGCGGCCGCTGTTGCCCGAGCAATTTTTGTCGAACCGCAATAGGCCATGATGCCCGCGAATCATGTGCTCGAGCTTGAGCTCCTCGCTGACCATCGTGCTGCTGACCAGCGCTTGCACTCCTTCGTGAAAGTCGGCGATGATCGAGGCCACGTCGGCCACCTCGCGGCCGTCGTATTCCAGGAAGATGCCGCCGCCGCCAACCACCCGACCCGGCATCCGCAGCCCGGTCGCCTTCAGCATTCCGGTCACGCGGTGGACGAACAGATCGGAATACATGCCGTAGCCGAACGGCCACAAGCAGCGCCATTGGCCGAAGGTCGCGCGGTCGAAGGGCATCTCGGGCGCCAGTCCCTCGTCGACCCCCAGGAAGCGGCGAAAGTCGACCGTCTTAGGCGTCATCTCTTTGGTGATCACATTGTGCCGCGACATGCCGTACTTGCTGTTCCGCGCGCTCTCGGTCTGAAACTGGACCACCTTGCCGAGCTTGCCGTCGTTGATCATCTCGCGGGCCATGTCCCACACCGGCAGGCTGGTCAGTTGCACGCCGACCTGCATCGCCTGCCCGCTCGACTTCCACGCCGCCACGACCTCGCGCGCTTCGTCGACGGTGTGCGTCATCGGCTTTTCGCAATAGACCGGTTTTCCGGCGGCGAGCGACTCGAGGATCAGCGTGGCGTGCCAGTGGTCGGGCGTGGCGATCACCACCGCATCGACGTTCCTGTCCTGCAACAGCTCGCGATGATCGACGTGCGCGCTCGGCTTGACGCCCGTCTTCTCCTCGACGAAATCGACGAAGCGCTGGCGATGCACGGAGTAGACGTCGGCGACCGACACCAGGTCGACGTTGCGTCCTGCCGCGCGCAGCCGCACCAGGGTCTTGGTCAGCGTGTTGAAGCCGCGATTGCCCGCGCCGATCACGCCGATTCGCAATCGCTCGTTGGCCCCCACGGCCTCGGCCGGCGCCGTGCTGGCCCACAGGCCTGCCGCGGTGCCGGCGGCGGCCCCCGTCTTCAGAAAAACGCGTCGCGAAAGGCTGTCGGATGGCATGCTGCTGGTTTCCTCCTGGTTTCGATCGACGGCGAAGCGTTCCCAACCGGTCGCGCAAGGGAGTCGTGCCTTGATGCTGAGGTCGAATATAACCACGCCGAAATGGGGGGCAAGGAAATTCGTCCAGTCGTACGCCGACATCCCGGTGGAGAGGTAGTCTCGCGCTCAAACGGGCCGGCTCTTCGTTCGACTCCGTTCACTACCGCGATTCGCCTGACACCATTAGAATCGTGGCTCATGCGGCGAATGTTGATAGCGCTGGGCATGCTGTGGGCTTTGCCCTATTCGCTGATGGGGCTCTCGATCGGCATCTGCGGGCTGTGCACCGGCGGACGCGGCCGCGTTCGCGGACGCGTGATCGAGTTCTACGGCGGGGCGGTTTCGTGGTTCGTGCGGCAGTTGCCCGGCGGCCAGTTCACGCTCGCCTTGACGCTGGGACATACGATTCTCGGGCAGACCGACGCCTCGCTCGACACGGCCCGGCCGCACGAGATGGTGCACGTGCGGCAGTTCGAGCGCTGGGGCCTGCTGATGGGCCCCGCCTACCTCGGCTGCATGTTCGTCCTTTGGGCCCAGGGCCGACGACCGTATTGGGACAATCCATTCGAACGCGAAGCGTATGAGCAGAGTGGCTAGTGATTGGTGGGTAGTGAAGGCAATTCGTCCTCATTTCATTCTCACCAACCACGAACCACCAACCACCCACCACAATGAACGTTCTGCTAATCACGGGAGCTAGCCGCGGCATTGGAGCGGCAACCGCGCGGCTGGCGGCGTCGCGCGGCTACGCGGTGGCGGTCAAGTACCGAGCGAATCGCCAGGCCGCCGATCGGGTCGTGGTGGATATCGAGCAAGATGGCGGCACGGCCGTGGCCCTGGGCGCCGACGTAACGCGCGAGGAGGAGATCGTACGGTTGTTCGAGGCGGTCGAGAGGGAACTCGGCCCCGTGACGGCCCTGGTGAACAACGCGGGCATTGTCGATCAGCAGATGCGCGTCGAGGAGATGACGCTTGAGCGGCTCGAGCGGATGTTCGCCACCAACGTGTTCGGCGCGATCCTGTGTGCCCGCGAGGCAGTGCGGCGGATGTCGACGCGGCACGGGGGCAGGGGAGGGGCGATTGTCAACGTGTCGTCGGCCGCCGCGCGGTTGGGCTCGCCCGGCGAGTACGTCGACTACGCGGCCAGCAAGGGTGCGATCGACACTTTCACGATCGGCCTGGCCAAGGAAGTGGCCGCCGAGGGCATTCGCGTCAACGGCGTGCGGCCCGGCATCATCGACACCGAGAGCCACGCCGCCGGCGGCGAGCCAGGCCGCATCGAGCGCATCGCCCCCACGCTTCCCCTCCAGCGCGCCGGCACCGTCGACGAAGTGGCCGCCGCCATTCTGTGGCTCCTCTCCGACGAAGCCTCGTACATCACCGGCACGCTGCTCGATATCGCGGGTGGCCGATAGCCGTGGTATCGCGTTGCCGTAGGGCCGTCGAAGGGCCTACTGCGGCTCTTGCTCGATCAGCGCTTCCAGACGCCGGCCGAGTTCATCGAACGATCGCCGGTCTTCGCGGGTGTTGATCGCGTTTGAAATGATCATGAACAACTGTTCGGGATCGGTGGAGTGCATGAACTCGAACCCGAAGCTATCCCCATCCTGGCACACGCCAGTCCGGTTCCGCAGATAGGCGGCCGTCGAGTCGGCTGACAGGATGCTCTTGTTTCGCATCGCGACTTCCCAGCGGTACATGTCCGCCAACGTCGAGACCTGGCCGCCGCTGCCCATGACCATCCAGGACGTCTTGCCCCAATGCGGCGGCGAGTTCGGAGTGCTGGAGACTCGACCGTAGCCGACGGCGACGCGGTCTTCCGCCACGGGTTCGCCGAAGAACCCGGTATCCTTCATGCCGGCCAGTTCGAACAGCCGTTTCTTCGTGAATTCGGGATACGACTCGCCGGACACGATCTCGATGATCGCGGCCAGCAGTCCCCAGGCCGAATGCGACGGCCGGCGACTCTCGCCCGGCTTGAACAACAAACGCTGGTTCATGATCCGCCGAATCGCCTCATCCCGGTCGATCCAAGTATGGTCGGGATTCTCGTCCGTGGGCAACTCGTGAAAGTCGAGCAGCCCCGAGCGGCCCGTCATCAGGTGCTCGATCGTGATCGTCGATTTGTCCTGGGGCACGTCGTCGAAGAACTTCGTGATGGGGTCATCCAGCGCCAGCTTGCCTTGATCCTTGAGCAGCAGAACCCCGGCATGCGTAAAGTCGATGGGCGCCGAACCAATCGCAAATACCGTATCGGGCTTGACGCGGATGCGCCGCTCGCGGTTCGCCAGTCCGTATCCCTCGTGCAGAACGATCTTGCCGTTCCGGGTAACGAGAACCGCACCGGTGAATCCCCTCTCGGCCGCGAGGCGCATGGCCTCGTCCAACGTCGCCCAGGTGATCGGCGCCGTCTCGGCGGCATCGCGCGTGATCTCTTTGGACGTTATGTTCAGCAGCCGGGGCGGCGTTTCTTCCGACAGCTGCACACCGACAACAACGTCGTGATCGCCGAATTCGAAAAGAATGTCGCAGGTCGTGTCGCCCTGGATCTCGACCTCCATCGACGTAGCACCGGCGACCAGCTTGCGGATCTGCTGCACGTCACCCCACAGTTGTTCGTGGCGGGCTTTGTCGAGCAGCGGCGTCCATCGCGATTCGTCGTCGCCGTGCCGTCGGGTCAGCAGGTTGGCCACGGCGATCAGTGTCTTCTCTCCATCCCGCTCGGCGGCGAGAGCATGCGGCTCCGCAATGACGCCGACCATAACGAGACACGACAGCGCGGCACGTGGGATAAGGGCGACCACTGGGTCCTCCGTTGGTTTTATCTAGGCGACGCTATTGAACTGCCGGCCGAGTGAAAGACGCGTCACCGTCAACGCCGGGTTGCTCTCACGCCCTCGCATTCGCTTGAAACTGTGGGATCTTGGCAACACCTGCAATGTTTTTCCTGGCCCAACCTGCCGACCGCCGCGCGATCCACTTGGCGTGCGCTCATTGGCTCCGGCAGCATCGGCTTGGTAGGCTAAGTCGGCGTTCAGTTCAAGGAGCATGACGTGACTACGATGCGATGGCCGCTCGCCGTGCCGATTTGTCTTTTCTTATTGTCGCCGGTCCTCGGGCAACCTCAAGATGCGGCGAATCCTCCGCGCCCCAACATCGTGCTCATCTTGGCCGACGACGTGGGGCGCGAGGTGCTGGGGTGCTACGGGGGCGAGTCGTACGAGACCCCGCACATCAATGCCTTGGCCCGGGGAGGCCGGCGGTTTACGCATTGCTACAGCATGCCGGTCTGCCATCCGACGCGGATCTGCCTGCTGACCGGCAAGTACCCGGCGCGGCTAGGGAATCCGCAGTGGGGCACGTTTCCGCGCGACGAAGAGAACCGCACGCTCGCTGCGCGGCTACAACGGGCCGGCTACGCCACGGCCATCGCCGGCAAGTGGCAACTCGAACTTCTGAAGAACGATCCCGATCAGCCGTCGCGGATGGGCTTCCAACGCTGGTCGCTGTTCGGCTGGCACGAAGGGCCGCGCTACCACGACCCGATGATCTACCAGAACGGCAAGCTCCGCACCGACACCGAAGGCAAGTTCGGGCCCGATTTGTACGTGGACTTTCTAGTTGACTTCATTCGGAAAAACCGCCAGCGGCCCTTCTTCGCCTACTATTCGATGGCTCTGTGCCACGACGTCACCAACGACATCGGCCACCCGGTGCCGTACGGGCCCGACGGGCGCTGGCTCTCGTATGCCGAGATGGTGCACGAAATGGACGAACACGTCGGCCGGCTGGTCGAAGCGCTCGACACGTTGGGTGTGCGCGACAACACGCTGATCCTGTTCACTGGCGACAACGGCACGGCCTCGGCCAGCTTCATCCGATACGAGAACGACGCGTTCGTGCGGCCCAAGGTGTTCTCACGCATCGACGGCCGCGAAGTGCAGGGCGGCAAGGGGCAGCTCACCGATTGGGGCACGCGCGTGCCGTTGATCGCCAATTGGCCGAGCCACGTGCCGGCCGACACGACGTGCGATGACCTGGTCGATTCGAGCGACTTTCTGCCCACGCTCTGCGACCTGGCCGGCGCCACCGTGCCCGATGCATCGATGCTCGATGGCCATAGCTTCGCCAAGTCGCTGTTGGGCACGGGCCACACGTCGCGCGACTGGGCCTACTCCGAGCGCGGCGCCGAGCGGCACTTCGTGCGCACGCAGCGCTACAAGCTATACGCCTCCGGCAAGTTCTATGACATGCAATCCGATCCCGACGAGCGGCATCCGCTTGCCGCAGAGAAGCTGACAAAGGACCAGCAGCGTGTCAAAGGGCAACTGCAAGCCGCGCTGGCCTCGTTGCCGCAGGCGAAGTAGTCGCGCACGGTGAAGTCGCGCACGGCCGTCTTGGCTGCAAAGCCATCGCTACGTGGCCTCGCGCCCGCCACCGTGGCCGTTCCTCGACCAGCTACGATCGGTCTAGCCCTCACAGCGCGTCAACTTCCACGGTCGCGTGCCCCGGTAAGCTATGATTGGTGGTTATGGGGCTAAATAGCACTCGTAGGGCGGAGATATGGAGCGCACGACGGATAGATATGGACAATGCGTGGCGATCGCGATTGTCATCGCGCTTTCCAGTTGCTCACTCTCTCGGGCCCATGCTCAGCCTGCAACCGACGAACCGGCGGCCGGTGCTGCCGACGAAGAAGTGCAGGAACACCGCGGCTTGGTCATCCTGCGGATCTCTGAGGAATGGCTCGACCGCACGCTGGCCACTGACATCGACACCCGCACCCGCGTCGACCGTTGCGTCTTACAGACCCGCGCGATTGGCACGGCACACACCGAGGGTCACGCCGACGTCGATCCCAAGCCCGATCAAGACGACGCCACGTTTCGCGTTGTCGTCACCGGCACGAGCAATTCGCGCACGGTGGGGCGCAACGGTCCGGCGATTATCACTAGCCGTAGCGCCACGGACTGGAAAGTGGCCAAGATCGTGCGCTTCGACGCCGGCAAGTTCATGACAGAGCCCGGTGTGATCGAAAGCCACACGCGGTTGATTCCCGTCGGGGTCGACGCCTCCGTGCCGGGATTGCGCGGCATGCTCACCCGCGGCATCGCTCGCCGGCGCGTGCAGCAAAGCCGGGCCACGGCCGAGCGCATCACCGAACGCGACACCCGCCAGCGCGTCCTAGCCGAGGTCGACGAGTCGATCGACGGACGGATTGCGAAGCTGAACGCCAAGATCGCCTCGCGTCCGATTCTCGAGCGCATCCTGCCGTTGCTCGATACCCAGGCAGCCCGGTTGTACACGAGCCGCCACTGCATTCACCTGGCATTCCTGGGCGTCGATGCCGTCGCCGGGGTCGTGTGCCCGCTCGACGAGTTGGAGCCCTCGGAGACGGAGCTGTGGATTCACGCTTCGCTGCTGGGGCTCCCCGTGATCGACCTGCCGGAGCCGGCCGACCAGGCGATGGCCTGGTTCAACAACCAGCTTTCGGGCCTCGACCTGCCCGAGCTCGATCTTCCCGAGGTGCCGATGCCCGACGTGCCCGCGCTCGAGATCCTGCCCATGGACATCCAAGTCGTCGGCCAGTGGATCGTGCTTCGCTCGCAGGATGCGGAAGCGGATACAGAAACCGCGAAGACAGGCGCGGAGTGATCTACGCACCTGCCCGTTCGACAATTCGCACGGTCTGCGCATAGGTATCCACTTCGACCAGGTCGCCGGTGCGAATCAGCGTCGTGGCCTGACGCGTGCCGATCAGGGTGGGCTTGCGCAGCTCGCGGGCGATGATCGCGGCGTGGCAGGCGATGCCGCCGTCGTCGGTGACGATGGCGCCTGAGCGGCGCAGCAGGGGCATCAACTCGGGGCTGGATTGAATCGACACCAGCACCTCGCCGTCCTCGAACGCATGGCCGATTGCGTCGGGCGTGAGCACCAGCCGCGCTCGTCCGCGATAGATGCCGGGCCAGGCCGCCTGGCCGGTGATCGTGTCGGGCTGCTGGCCGTGGACCAGCTTGCGTTGCTGCCGCAGCCGCATCAGCAGGTAGCCGCTCTGCGAGACGAACCGCACGTCATCGTCACCGTCGAGCGATTGAAACAGGAATCGCCGCCCGGCGCGGACCTGTTCGAGTCGGTATTCCAGCAGGTCGCGATCGAGCACGCCTCGCCGCAGCTCGCTCCAGGTGGTCACCGCGGGGGCATGCTCCGGCTCGGAGAATCCAACGGCGGCCGCCGCTTGGGCCGCCATCGGGTCGATAATCTCCCGCTCGATCGACGGATACAGCGTGCGCGATCGCAGCGACTCGGCCAGCGCCCGCACTTCGGCATCGTCCCAGGCGTGTTCTTCGTAGGCGATCAGCATCCAGGCGGGAAACACCGTCGTATACTGGGCCGCCTCGGCAAAGTAATCGGCCGCCTCGACGAAGTTGTCGAACGCCCCGGCGCCGGCTTGGAGGCGGGCTTTCGACTGGCGGGTGATCTCCTCGCCGCGCAACAGCGTGTCGATGACGCGCTGGCGCTGGTTACCGAACAGCTCGGCCACGTAAGCCATGCCCGCGGCGACGTCGCGCTCGGCGAGAAAGTCGTTGGCCAGGCCGGTCTCGTCTTGAATCGACAGCGCGCGGTCGGCCACGATGCCGAGCGTGTCGGCGGCGTGCTGCGAGTCGATCCAGTGCGCCCAGATCGACGCCTCGACCAGCGACATCGGCCGCCGCACGAGAAACTTCCAGGCCTCGCTCTGATCGATCAGCTTTTGCTTGTATTCGGCGGCCAGGGTCGTGATCGGCCGGGCTTGCAGCACGTGAAAGCGGCCGCCGCTGCGGGCCCATTCCGTGTCGACCGGATGCCCGTAGTGATCTTCGATGCCGGCCAGCAGCTTTGCGTACTCGAGGATTTCTTCGTCGGGCAGCTTTTGCTCACCGCCGCGCTGTTCCACGTTGCGCCATTCGGCCTGCGGCGAGTCCGACTCCATGAAGAGTCCCTTCGTTTGCGGGCCGATCGCCCGATCGAGAATGCGGTCGCTGCCGCGCTCGACGATGAATTGGTCGGGCACGATCTTGCCCGAGACGATCGCCTCTCCCAAACCCAGGCAGGCTTCGATCAGCATCACGCCCGGCTCCTGCGTCACGGGGTGGACCGAGAAGCCGATTCCCGAGACCTCGCTTTCGACCATCTGCTGCACGACCACGCCCACGGCAACCTGCCCGGCGCCGTAGCCGTGCGCCGCCCCGTAGGCCAGCGCCGCGGGGCGAAACAGCGATAGCCAGCAGTCGCGCATCCGCTCGACGATCTGCCCGGGCCGTACGTCGAGATACGTTTCCAACTGCCCAGCCCAGGCACTGGCGCCGCTGTCTTCGCACGTGGCGCTGGAGCGCACCGAAACCCGCGTCGCTCCGAGGGCTGCGGCCGCTTCGACGACAGCCCGTTCCACTTCAAAGGGCACTGCGGCGCCGGCCAGTTGCGCCAGGACTTGCTCGGCGCCTGCGGTCGCTTCGATTTCGCCGGTGTCCAAGCGCCGGATGATGGCCGCCACGCTCCCGTCGGGGTCGGCCGCCTGCATGAATGCCCGAAAGGCATCGCTGGCGACGACGAATCCCGGCGGCACGGGCACGCCGGCGCGCACCAGTTCGCCCAGCGAAGCCCCTTTGCCGCCGGCGAGACTTACCGCCGATGCGTCCAGTTCGGCCAGTGGGTAGGTCCAGCGCATGGATTCGGAGGCTTGAGACCTGAGACCGGAGGAAGAAGAGTAGGACGGTGCCCGTATTCTGGCGCTCCCGTAGTCGCCGAGCAAGGACTATCAGCCTGTACCCGGGAACAAGACTTTGCCCGAAGCTTCTTCATGCCTCAGGTATCACGTCTCAAGCCTCACGACCGAAACCACTCGGGTCGCTGCCGCAGAATGGCGTCGCCGATGAAACGGGCCTCGCCTTCGGTGAGGCCGTCGATTTCGCACAACTCGCGGTTGCCGGGTGCCACGAGCACGAGCGAAAACGGCGTGACCGCGTCGCCCCAACTGGCGTTCGTGGCCCGGATCTTCTTGCCGCGTCTCCGCTGCCGGGCCTCATCCTCTTCGCGCACCACGTCGACCCGCACGAGGCCCTCGACGGGATAAACCCAGGTGCGGCCGATGCCGAACCACTGCCAGCGGTGCTCGATGTGCCGGGCCTCGAGCGTCCAGATGCGCTTGCGCACCGGTTCCAGCATCATGACCACCAGTGCACCGAACAGCGCCAGTCCGATGACTTCGAAGGGAATCAAGAAGAAGAACAAAAACCACCACTCGCCCCGGCCCACCGCGGCCATGGGCCAGACGCCGAGCAACCCGCCGACGAACACGCCCACGATCGCGTTCCAGAAGGCGGTGACGCACAGGATTGTCAGCACGCCGCCCCAACTCCATCGCCCGGCTTGCACGAACGACAGCACGGCGAACTTGCGGTCCAGCTCCCAGGAACAGTCGCTGGGCGGTTCGACAGCTTCGCGAGCCGGCACCAGCGGTTGCCGACACGGGGCGTCTGCCGCCGGCTCATCGATGGCCGGCGTTTCCTCCCGGACGGTTCCCGCTGGTTGCGGCATCGCGTCGACCAACTGCGAGAGCTGGTAGGCGAACCATTCCAATTCCGCCTCGGGCAGGCCCGCGAAGACGAACAGCGGCTGGCCGGCCGTGCGGATTTCGAGGCCCAACTGGGGCGTCGATTCGGAATCGTCGTTGTCCTCGTACCGCACGGCGAAGCCGCGCAACTCGTCGCGCGGCACACGGCGCTGTTTGAGACGAATGATCGCGCGATCGTCGTAGGCCAGGCCCTGGCCGTCGAGCAGCAACTCCTGCCGCCGCGTGAGCGAGGCGATCAACATCCCGGCCACGAACACCCAACCGATCCAAAACGGCGTCCCGAACAGAATCGAGAACACGTCGCGTTTCTCAAACGCCTCGTGCGCTACGAACGCGCAGCCGGCGGACCACAACGAGAGAAACAGCAGGAAGAAGACGGCGGCCCCCAATTGCCGCGCTTTGAACGTGACCCGCATCTCGTCGGGCGAGACGTCGTAGAGGGCCCGCAATCGGGCCGGCATCGTCGGAGCCACGGGTTCGACGGTGGTCATCTTGCTCTATTATACGACAAAAACTCTCGTGGCATGGACATCCGCTCCGGCGAAGTGGTTGCTCACGAGATACTAACCGAGACTAAATCGCGCGATCATCAGGACCGCCTAGGGCCCGGCTTGTGGCCGCTTTGTTGTAGATCACCGAGTTCACGGTTCTCGGGCGCTGGCCTACTCCTCGGCTTCACGCTTCGCGGTCTGCGTAAGCTCGAGTTGGCTGCGGCACCAGCCGATATTGCCGAAGCCGTCGGTCTCGAGTTTTTCGGCCACCTCGATGGCTCGTTGCGATAGCGCGATCGCCTCGTCGTAGCGGCCAAGGTTGCGGAGCATGATGGCCATGTTCGTCTGGCACCACACGACGCGGTAACTTTCGTCGCCGAGCACTTCGCGAAAGATTTCGATGGCTTCTTCCATTAGCCGCACGCCCTCCTCCTCGCGGCCCTGGCCGCGGCGCAGCAGGCTCAAGAAAGCCAGGTGCCGGGCGTAGAAGTAGCCGCGGGAACGTCCTTCGGCCCGCAACCGTTCGGCAGCGGCCTGGAAGAGGTTTTCGGCCGCGTCGGTCCTACCGGCCCACTCCAGGGCGCGGGGTGTGTACAGGGCGAACACTTCCACAAACGCGTGGTCTTCGCCCAACGAGCGCCGCCCCATTTCGAAGGCCTCTTCGGCCAGCGCGACCGCCCGATCGGCACTGCCGACGCGCGCCTCGATCGCCGAGCGGGCCACGTCGGAGATTGCCTTGCCCAATTCCTGCGTCGACTGGTCCGCCTCGAAGATACGGGCGGCCTCGAGCACCGAATTCAGCGCCACTTGCATGTTCCGATCCTGGTTGGCCTGGTTGATGGCCCGGCAGACCAGCGCGTAGCCTACGTCGGGATGCTGTTTCCCAAGGTGCTCGCGGCGCCAGGCGATCACCTGGTCGAGCAGCGCGTCCACTTCGTCGTGATGGGCCTCGCGGAACGCCAGGATCGTGGCCAGCCAGAACTTGGACATGATAGTTTCGGCATGCTGCTGGCCGAGCGTCGCGCGCCGGGCCTCGAGCACTTCGCGCACGGTGTGCTCGGCATCGGCAAAGCGGCCCTGAATGAACCGCAGCCAGGCCATGCTTTGCAGGCTGTCGATGCGCTCTGGATCGTCCTCGGGCAACTCTCGGCTGCGAATGGCCAAGGCTTCGGTCAACAGCGGCTCGGCCTGCTTGGGCTGGCCCAACCCGACGTACGCGTTGCCGATCGAATCGAGCAGCCGGGCCTGAAGCCGCGGCCGGCGGGCCAGGTCGGCCCGCACCTGTGCCGCACTGCGCTTGAGCACTTCCGGCGCCGGTAGGCGCGGTTGCTTCGACGACCCGTCGACGCTGCCGACGCGAAAACCCGCCAACTGGTGCGGCGAGTTGGCCTCGAACATTTGCGCGAGCAGGTTGGCCACGGTCAGCGACGCCTCGGCTTCGCGATTGGCTCGCAGGGCCTGCTGCTCGGCCAGGTGGGCCGCCTGGCGAGCACGCGTCGCCTGGGTGGCCGTGCCCACGATGCCCACCACCAGCGAGATCAGCACCAGCGATCCGAGCGACACCGCTACCCGATTGCGCCGCAGGAACCGCTGAGCGCGATAGCCGAAGCTGTCGCCGCGAGCCCGCACCGGCAGATGATTCAGATGCCGCGACACGTCGCTGGCAAACTGCTCGACCGACGCGTAGCGCCGCTCGACTTCCTTGCGCAGCGCCATAAGAACAATGTTGTCCAAATCACCACGCAGCGACCGCTCCAGGCTCCGCGGCGATTCGCCACGGGCGGCGGCGATCGCTTCGGCGGTCGGCGGCTCGGCGCTCGCTTCGGCCGAAGTCGTCGTCGTGCGATCGCCCAACACGGTGCTCGGCTTGCGCGGGTTCGCTTCGCAGACGATGGTGACCCATTCGATCGGGCGCTGGCTCGAGAGCTGATACGGCCGGTGTCCCGAGAGGAGCTCGTAGAGCACGATGCCCAGCGAGTAGACGTCGGTGGCGGTGGTCACCCCCTCGCCACGCATTTGCTCGGGGCTGGCATAGTGCGGCGTGAACACGCGGGCCTGCGAGACCGTGCCCGGCGGCAGCGTGTGCTCGCCGCCCTCGGCCGCCGTGAGCTTGGCGATACCGAAATCGATCAGCTTGGGCGTGCCATCGGACGAGACCAGGATGTTGCTTGGCTTGATGTCGCGATGGATGACGGCGTGGCGGTGCGCGAACTGCACCGCCGAGCAAACCGTGCGAAACAACTCGAGGCGCTGGCGAACGTTCAGTCGGTGTTCGTCGCAATGGCGGTCGATCGGTTGACCGTCGACGTACTCCATCACGAAATAGGGAAGCCCATCGTCGGTCGTGCCGGCGTCCATCAGCCGGGCGATGTTGGGGTGCTCGCCCAGCGAAGCGAGCAACTGCACTTCGTTCTTGAATCGCCGCAGAATGTCGCCGGTGACCATGCCGTGGCGCACGAGCTTTACCGCGACGATCTGCTCGAAGTCGTCGACCCGGCGGGCTCGGTACACCTCGCCCATGCCGCCGGCGCCGATCAGCTCTTCGAGCTCGTAGGCCCCCAGGCGCAAGCCCACCCGCGAGGGCAACTCGGCTTCGGCGGAGAGATGCCCGGCGGAGGTCAGCGGCAGCGGGGCCAGGAATTGATCGGTCAACTCGGCGTCGCCGTCGGGGAGCAAGGCTTCGACTTCGGCCCGCAGGTCGTCGTCGCCGTCGCAGGCCGCCGAGAGAAAGCGGTCGCGCGACGCAGGCGTCTGGTCCAACGTGTCCAGGACCAGCTGCTTGACGTGCTGGAAGCGCTGGCGGTCCATGTCATTCCTCGTCGTCGGCACCGCGCAAGCGACGGTGAAGCCACAGCCGGGCAAAGCGCAGGTCGCGTTTCACCGTTGCCGCGGAAACGTCGAGTTGCTCGCCGATGTCCTGGATCGAGAGTCCGCCAAAGAATTGTAACTCGATCGCCTGGCATTCGCGCGGTCCCACCTCGCGAAACTCAGACAGCGCTTCATCGAGGTCGACCAGGTCGATCCGCTGCTCCTGCTCGATGCGTTCGACCACCGAATCGAGCGGCACTCGCTGGCGGTCGCCCCCGCGGCGGAGCCGCCGTCGCCGCCGGGCATGGTCGACCAGCACCCGCCGCATCGTCTGGGCCATCGTGGCGAAGAAGTGCGTCCGCTGGGAACCCATGTGCACGCCGCTGGCGCGGAGCAGCCGGCCAGCCGCTTCATGGACGAGTGCCGTGCCGTCGAGCGTGTGCCCGACGCGCTCGCGGGCCAACATGCCGCCGGCCAGTCGTCGCAACTCGTCGTAGACCCGCTCGAAGAGCGCCTCGCGGGCCGCGTCGTCGCCTTGTTCGACGCGGGCCAACAACTCGGTCACATCGCCGGCGGATTCGTTCATGACGTGGGCGCGACGG
This sequence comes from Planctomycetota bacterium, assembly GCA_003389325.1. GTDB lineage: Bacteria > Planctomycetota > Planctomycetia > Pirellulales > PALSA-1355 > LB-PLM-3. Next base: position 8,793 of record QQVE01000039.1, on the reverse strand, counting down.
GACTTTGCGGATTCGCAGCGGCGAAAGATTCGTCCCCGAACGTCCCGATCTTGCGGCATTTAAAGCGCCATTGCAAGGAATCGGCGAATTTCGTGAGCCTCGCTCGAGCGGTTTGGCGCTAGGGTCTTCAGACGGCGTGAGTGTCTGCTCCGTGTGGAAACGACGCTATCGCCGCGTCCCCGGCTAGATCCGTTGCCGCGTTCGCCTCAATCAAGGAGCCTACCTATGAAAATTCGGCATGCTTGGAATTCCTTCGCACCGATCACCGAGCGAGTAGCAAAGACGGTTGCTCTGGTGGCGTTCGCCCTGGTGGCACTGCTTCGGGCCGCGAACGTTTCAGCAGAACCCCTGGCCGAGATCTCCGGTCAATCCGGATCCGGCGTCATAGCAGACGTTACGTACGGGTGGAGTTTTTCGACAGGAGACCTGCCCATTCACGTAACAGAATTGGGAATCTACGATCGCTTCGAAGATGGGCTGGCCGATTCCCACGAGGTGGGACTGTGGCGCGTCAGCGACAGCGCGCTGTTGACGAGCACGATCGTACCGGCCTCGACCGCGGCCCCGCTCATCGATGGGGTTCGCTATGCTGCCACGACGCCGGTGACGCTCGACCCGAACGCTGACTACGTGTTGGGCGCCTACTATCCGACGAGCTCAGACACGATGTGGACCGAGGCGACCGTGACCATGAATCTCGATGCGACGTTCGGCACCGCCAAAGGCAGCCTTGCCGGCAACGGATTCGTTTTGCCGACCTTCGGCCTGAATCCGACCTTCGCAGAAGGGTTTTTCGGCCCGAACCTGATCGGCACGGCCGTGCCCGAGCCGTCGACGCTGGCGCTAGGCGGACTCGGAGCGATCGGCCTCGCCGGCGCATGGATTCGGACCCGCAGAACAGCGCACTTTCGGCGCTCCTCAAAGGGCTAGGCCGCCGAAGACGTGCTTCGTGCTGCTCAACCGGGCAAGGGCGGTCAGTCGCCCTTGTCGTCCAGGTCGGTCCGCTCCTTTACGGTCGAGTAGAACCCGAACATCATCTCGTCCCAGGTCTGTTCGCCCCAGTTGACGGTCTGCGAGGGGTCGGGATTGGCCGGGTTGTCGGCCGAGTTGTCGAAGTAGGCCGTGCAGACCATGCGGCTGCCCTTGGGCACTAGCTTCGGCTCGTCGAACAGATACCACAACTGCCAGTTGAAGTCGTAGCGCGGCACGTCCAGCAGCAGCTCGCGGGTGCCGTCGGGAAGCTCGAGCTCGTAGCGGAACGACTTGCCCCGCAGGTGCATGTGCGGGTTCATGCCCAGCAGATAGGAGTCTTTCAAGAACAGCTTGCCCGCCTCGACCTTGTGGTTGGGATCGTTCGGCGGGATGTTCAGAGCCATCTGGCCGCACGCTCCGCCCAGTATTTCGTGCGTCACGTCCTTGGGATCGGCGTAGACGAAGCCCACGTAGCTGCGGTCCTGCTGCTCGGTACCGTTGGGCGTGTAGTGGCACTGGAACACGAGCTTCGATCCGGCCCGGGCCCGCATGGCCATGCCGGGCTCGAAGCGGCGCGGCGTCATGCCCGGGGCAAAGGCCATCTGCGGAGCGCCGAAGCGGCCCTCGCCCGGCCCCTGCACGAACACGATCACGTGGTGCGTCACGGCCGCGTTGCCCGCTTTCACCTCGGCCTGCTGGATCCACTTGTCTTCTTTCCAGCCGGGATCGACCGTGTAGTACTGATACTCCACGACGCCGTCGCCGGGAATCGTGTAGGGCTCGTCGCTCATGTAGAACACTTCGTCCGGCTTCGAGATCCCCCAGCCCTTGGCGTACGCCGCTGGCTCGGGAAGATTGGCCGGGTCGCCCTCGGGGCAGCCGTTGTCGACCCACTCGTCGATCAGGGCGATCTCTTCCTGGCTCATCGACGGGTTGTTCTGAAACTCGTCGTGATGCTCGGCGGCCAGCCAGGGCGGCATCCGCCGCTCGTGGACCACTTCGCGAATCATCTCGGCCCAGCCCACTACGTCGTCATACTCGGTCAGCGTGAAAGGCGCGATCTGGCCCTCGTGATGGCACTCCACGCAGCGGTCCTTCAGGATCCGGGCGATCTGGTTCGAGTAGGTCACGTCCCCGCTGGGATCGGGGCGCTGCACCCGACCGATGAAGCAGCCGGGGGCGTCGGTCTTGGCCACGCTGACGCTCTTGCCGGCCAGCAGCTCGTCGAGCGCCACCTTCAGATCCTCGCGCGTGGCTTCTTGTTTCTGGTAGCCGATGCCGAAGTGGTCGTCGACCCGACCCCAGTAGCGCACCACGCGATCGCCGTCGAGCACGAACACCTCGGGCGTGCGCACCGCGCCGAAACGATCGGCAACCTCGTTGCCCGGGTCTTTCAGCACGTTAAAGGGCAGCTTGTGCCGGGTGGCGTGCGAGGCCACCTCGGTGATCGAGTCTTGCTGGTTGGAGTTGATGCCCACGAAGGCCACGCCTTTGGATTCGTATTCTTTGGCGATCTCGGCCAGCTTGGGCGTATACAGATTTGCCAGCGGGCACTCGGTGCCCATGAAGGCCACCACGACGAGCTTGGCGTCGGACAGGTCGTCGAGCGAGCGCTCGGCGCCGCGGAAATCGTCGAGCGTGAAGTTCTCGATCTTGCGGCCGATGCGGGCCTCGTCGGATGTCGCAGCCGCGAGGCTCTGCGTGGCGAACAACGACAGGACCGCAATCAGCCAGACCCAGCGAACTGCCCAACGACGAATCGCAACGTTCATGGTTCCACCTCCGTACAAATAAGTGCGCCCGCGCGAGGCGGTATTTACGACGTGTACTCCGAAAACAACCGCGCCAGCGCTGCTCGCAACTTGCGCGGTTGAAAGTGTGTCTTGATGGCCGCATCGGTCAGACCCACGCCGCGCAGCGAAAACAGCACGGCCTGGTCGGCCAGCTTGCGCTTGCTGCCGCGATAGGCAAAAGCGGGTTCCTCGGGCAAATGACTCAACCGCAGCGCCATGGCCAACTGCTGCACGAAGCGAAAGCGGTGCGGCGGCTCGATCGGCAATTCGACGATATCGCCCTCGTCGATGGCGGCCTGGTAGCTCGCGAGCACATAGTCCATCCAATTGGCGGCCGTGTCGGCAAAGATGGCCCGGGCGTGGCTGCCGTCGCCCAGCAGGCTTTGGAACACCAGCCGCGCAATGCCTTGCTCGGGATCCTTGCTGCCGGGAAACCCGAACAGAATGAAATCGACCGTGGCATAGGTCAGCAGCACGAACGACTCGGTGCCCGGCTCGAGCGTGGCAAACCGCGCGATCGTAAACTGCGACGACTCGCGCGCGCCGGCCAGCGCCTCGTCGTACAGCGCTTGCTTGCTGGGAAAGTGTTTGTAGAGCAGCGCCTCGGAGACGCCGGCCGCCTCGGCAATGTCGCGCACGCTCGCCCCCTGGAACCCCGCCCGGGCGATGACCGGCGCGGCCGCCTGCAGGATGGCCTGCTTGCGTTTCTCGCCGGACATGCGTTTGGTGCGCGGGAGAGCGGTGCTCATCGGGGCTTTCTGGGCCGACTGGGGGTTCGTCAGCGAAGTAAGTTAGCGTTTACTCACCTCGCTGATTGTGCCAAGCGGCCGGGGGAACATCAAGCGAATTCTGCCATCACCAACCCGGCGGGCAGGCCAATTTTCTGCTCGAAAGAAAAACGGCGATGTGGCCCTCGATTTCACGCCCACCGGCCGCCAGCTGACGCTAACAAATGACGCTACGTTGATGCGTCGTCACAGCCGTGCTTCGGCCGCGCTGCCCCAACTCGTTATTGGCCAACTCGCTCGGGGCGCCCTGGTTGCAATGGGTGGGCTGGTTCCGCTCCGACCAACCTCGCTCGAAGCAACGCGCGTGCCATTGCGGGGGGCGAGCCCACCGAATGCACGTCGACGCAGGGTGCCGTCAAAGTCACGCCAGCTTGCATGCGTTGACATGAAAATTCGCCAGGGTCTACAATCCCTCGCGCCAGGTGAGAACTTGCGCGACGACGGACGAGCGGCGCGCTTGGGAACTTCAGAGAAGACGACACTCTTTCACAAAGGCTCGACACGCAAAACACCCGGCGGCCCGTTTGCACCGCCGGGAATCTCGCCTGGGACTTCCGAGCTAACCCCTATGCATTGGCAGCATGCCTGATTCGGTGAGTTCCGCGCCTGGACGGCGCCACGATGAACTCTTTCCCCATTACGACCGCCAGGCTCGACCGGCCTGCGCGGCGCAGCAGTTAGTCGTGAGCCTTACTCGATCGAACTAGCGCGGCAAGGACGCGTCATGTGCATCGCGATCATCATCCCAGATAGCTGGGAGCCGGGTGAACTGGTCCGGTGGTCGTCGACCCTTGCGCGCTCCAAGCACGAGCACTTGCTGATCATCCGCGCTCGCCGCCTGGCCAAACCGCAGAAGAAACGCAAGACGCTGCCCGACGTGGCCGACGACGACTCGCCCCTGATGGCGGCCATTCGCGAACACGCCTCCGACTTCTTGCCCGCCGACCACCACGATCCGCGCTATGGCCGCGGCCAACGATCGAAGCCCGGCCGGGCCGAAGGGCTGCCGCCCAGCACGTTCCTGGTCGAGTTGGACCGTTGCGAACTCGTGCCGGGCGTGATGCACGCCGTGAAGGAGCTGCGCGTCGGGTTACTGATCGTGCCGCGGCGGCAGGGCGTGCGGATCAGCGAGGACGACTTCCTCGTCGAGCGGCAACTTTTTTCGCAAGTGCCCTGCGAGATCCTGCAACTGCGCCCGGGCAAGAACTTCACCGACGAGCGCGACCCGATTCTCGTGGCCACCGACGGCAAGCAGCAGGCTTCGCCGGTGCTCAACCTCGGGGCGGCGCTGGGCAAGGCCGACGAAAGCCAGGTGACGGCCGTGTTCGTGCGCAAAAACGCTGAGCCGCCGCCGCGCAAGAAGCGCTCGCACACGCTCGAGCAATGGATGCGCCGCCTGCCGTCGATCGACGTCGTCTCCCGGCCAGCAATCGATCGGCTGCCCCCGTCCGCCCCGCCCCATGCCGTCAACGGGCACGACATGCTGTTTGTCGGCCCGGGCGATCCGCTGGCCGACGACCAGCAGATTCGGGCCTGTGTGCCGCAGCGGCTAATGAACGAAGTGGAACAGTCGACGATCGTCGTGGTGCGCGGCCGGCTGCCGCTGGCCGGGCGGTTGATTCGCACCATCGAAGACCGCAAGAAATCGATCGTGCCCCAGCTCGATCGCCGCGGCCGCATCGAAGTCGTCGAGCGGCTGGAGTCGGTCTCCAACTGGGATTTCGATTTTCTGATTCTGATCTTTCTGGCCACGCTGTTGGCGGCGCTGGGGTTGGTTGTCGATTCGGCCCCGGTCGTGATTGGGGCCATGCTCGTCGCGCCGCTGATGGCCCCGATGCTGGGCATCGGCATGTCGGTCGTGCAGGGCAATCGCATCATGGCCGATCGCTGCCTGGTGACCGTCGGGCGCGGATTTCTGCTGGCTTTCGCCACCGGCTGCGCCGTGGGCATCTTTCGCATGGTGTTTGCCTCGGGACTGACCGACGAGATGCTCAAGCGCGGGGCTCCCAATGTGATCGACCTGGTGGTCGCCTTCGTCAGCGGCGTGGTGGCGGCCTACGCCTTTGGTCGGCCGCATTTGCTCTCGGTATTGCCGGGTATCGCGATTGCCAGCTCGCTCGTGCCGCCGATCGCTGCCTCGGGCCTGTCGCTGATCGCCTTCAATTTCGAAGTTGCCGTTGGAGCCGTACTGCTGTTCCTGTCGAACTTCGTAGCCATCGTGTTGGGATCGGCTTTCGCGCTATGGATCGTCGGCATGCGCGGGCCGCGCGAAGTGAATCCATTCACCGAGTGGGCCCAGCGCTGGATGCTGGGCTTCTTTGCTGTGGCGGTGTGCCTGGCCGTATTCTTTTCATTCAAGGGCAGCGGTTCGCAGTTGCGGGCCGCGTTGATCGCGATGGATCCCACGCCGGCTGCCGAAGCTCCAGCCGACACGCCTTCCGATACGCCGCCTCCGACCGCATCAAGCGATCCGGCGGCGTCATCAAGCGCAACACCGAGTACACCGCCGACGAGCGACGACTCGCAGCATCGCGTGGCTCACAAGCCGGTCGCGGCGAACCCAGCGCCTGCATCGCAACAACCCGCGGCCGCCGTCGACGATCCGCCAACGCCCCCGCAAGCCGGCGTACCGTCAGCACAGGCAACGGCGCCGCCCGCCACTGCCGCCACTACTCAGACGCCCGCACCGGAGGCTCCCGCCGGCGAGGCCGCGCCCGGGCAGAGCCCCAGCGTGACGGTCGTCATTCCCAAGGAGACGCAGGCCGAGGGCGCCAACACGAGCGTGCAGATCGAAGGGCTGCCGACCGAGCACGTTGCCGAGATCCTGGGCGAAGTGCTGGGCGACGGGCAGAAAACGCGTGGCGAGCAACCGGTCATGCTGTTGATCGTCGCTGTCGGCCTCTTCGCCGTCGTTTATGTCGGCTGGCGACATCACCGCCGCACGTAGTTCGCTAAGCCCACGCGCGTCATACGGCGCCCTGTCCTGCCACCGTGTAAGGCGCGCTCGACCGCGATTTGGTCGATCGTGCCCCGCGGGCTAACATGACGATGTCTCGAATGTTTGCTCAGGAGTTTGCATCCCATGCCTCAACCTAACGCGCTGCACGCCGCGGCAATCGCTCTCTTCGTCGCCTGGAGTCACGTAGCGTTCTTGAACGCTGCGGAACCGTGGACCGGCTGGCGCGGGCCGCAGCGCGACGGCTGGGTCGAAGGCTACCAACCGCCGGCCGTGTGGCCCGAGACGCTCGAGCGTAGCTGGCAAGTCGACACCGGCACCGGCTACGGGACGCCCCTGGTCGCCGACGGTCGCGTCTATCAGCACGGGCGCCAGGACGACGAGGAAGTCGTATCGTGCATCGATCTCGATTCGGGCGAGCTGATTTGGAAGCAAAGCTACGCCACGCCGTTCAAGATCGGCGGCGGCGCGGAAAAACACGGCAAGGGACCGAAGTCGTCGCCGGCGTTGGCCGACGGTCGGGTATTCACGCTGAGTATCACCGGCGTGCTTTCCGCCTGGGACGCCGATTCCGGCAAGTTGCTCTGGCGGCGCGACTACGACGAAGAGTTCGGCAAGAGCCGCCCGTACTGGGGCGCCGCCACATCACCATTGGTCGATGGCGATCGGGTGATCGTGCACTTCGGCACCGACGAAGAGGGCGCGCTGGTGGGGCTCGACGCCGCGACGGGAGAAGAAGTCTGGCGGCAGGGCAACGATGGCGCTTCCTACGCGTCGCCCATCCTGGTCGAGATCGACGGCGTGCGCCAGGTTGTCGATTGGAACCACCGCGCGCTGGTCGGCGTCGACAGCGCGACGGGACAGTTTCTCTGGGAGTACCCGTTCGCGCACGAGGGCTCGAACCAGAACATGCCCACGCCCGTGTTTCACGAGGGCCGCGTTCTGCTGGGCGGCGAAAACCGCGGCATCCACTGCGTCGAGCCGAAGCGCACCAGCGACGGCTGGACCGTCAACCACCTTTGGCATCAAGACGACGTGGCACTCGACATGAGTTCGGCCGTGATCAACGATGGCCTGCTGTACGGCATGTCGCACTACAAGGCCGGGCAGTACTTCTGCCTCGACCCCGACTCGGGCGAGGTCCTCTGGCGCGGTCCCGGCCGCCTGGGCGAGAACGTTGCCTTCCTCTCCATCCCCGGCCATGTCGTGGCCCTGGTCGACAGCGGCAAGCTCGACATCCTCGCCGCCGACGGAGAGAAGTTCAGCAAGGTCGCTTCCTACCAAGTCTCCGACACGCCCACCTGGGCCCCGCCCGTGTTGCTGGAAGACGGCGTGCTGGTCAAGGACGATCACATGCTGACGTATTGGTCGCTTGAACAGTAGCGATCGAGAGTGGCAGCGCGACGGCGATGCAGATCAATTCAGGCCAGAGGTGAGAGACCCGAGGCCAGAGGGCTTGAAGCGGGTCGTCCTCTGGTCTCTGGCCTTTTCCCTCTGGCCTATCCTCAAATCTCACACGTGTTCCTCGCCTGCGGTCGCGAGCGGAGGGCTTTCCATACCTTGCGGGCGTAGGATCTTTCCAGTCGCACGAGGCTAGTGAGCCGCACGTCGATCGTCTGGTGTTGGCCACAGGGCAGCTTGACGAACACGAACGGCAGGCAGATCGCCTTCACGCGGCGCGGCGGACGCTCGTCGGTGGGCACGATCGTCAGCCGCACCAACTCGCTACGCCCGGTCGGCAGGGTCTCGTTCCACAGGAACGACGGCACCTCGACCATCTGGCTCAACACGCCCACATAGTCTCCCCGGCGCAGATCTTCAGGCGCGACCGTCGACGCGATCGAGCTCGATTCAGTTTGTTGCGATCGTGTTCGCATACAGGTTTAGAGGTACTCCAGCGCCGAGGGTTCGCGGAAATAGGCCCGAGGTGCGAGGCCAGAAACCAGAGGCGAAGGACACCCAGGGCGTTGCCAACATCGCGTTTCCTCGGGCCTCTCGCCTTTGGCCTGCCTCAAGTGGACCCACCGGGAGTCGAACCCGGATCCCCAGCCTGCCGAGCTGGTGTCTTCCCGTTGGACGATGAGCCCATTCAAGTAGTGGCTAGTGGTCAGTGGCCAGTGGCCAGTAGGATTTGGGTACAGGTTCAGGACATGGGTAACAAAAATTGGTTCAGGACATGGGTGGCGCGCTGAGGCCACAATGCTCTCCGAAAGGAGGGCATTGGGATGCCTTGGACGGAGACCAACGTCATGGATCAACGGACGGAGTTTGTGCTGCGGAGCCT
>QQVE01000067.1 GCA_003389325.1 Planctomycetota bacterium | reverse complement strand
AGATCTGGGACGTGCGCCGCGGCTAGTTGACACGCGTTCTCCAAGACGGCGAGTCCGATATTCGATGTCTCAGCGTTTCGCCGGAAAACACGCATCTCGCCGCGTCCGACTTCGAGGGCCGGATCGTGGTGTGGAGTTTGGCCACGGGCGAAGGCCGGCTGCTGACGACCGCCGAGCCCGGCACCGCACTCCATATAGCCTGGTCGCCCCGCGGCGACGAGATCGCCGTGGCGCGCGACGACTACACATTCGCCGTGATCGATGCACGAACCGGAGACGCGCGATTGCAGCGGAAAATGGAGCTTGGCATCGACTGGATGCAGTTTTCACCCGATGGAACTCAGTTGGGCGTCATCACCGATCGGGCCTATTTGTTCGACGTGCAGACCGGTGAGATGTCGAAGGAACTGGGTAAAGGCTTCTCGGGGGCCTGGTCGTCGGATGGTCGGACGCTCGTCGTTGCGCAATCGAACATCGTCACTTTGTGGGATGTTCGAAGTGGCCGTCCCGTTCGTGAGCTGACCGCTTCACCGTCCGCCGAGATCCGCGGCATGGCTTTCCTCTCAGGAAACGATGTGCTCGCCGTGGCCGATGCCCACGAGAAGGCCGTGAGTCTGTGGGATCTACGCGCCGGACAGTTCCTCACGCAGCTTGCGTTCGACGCTGTTGATACGACCGCCATGGTCGCAAGTCCGGACGAACGCCGACTCGTGGCTCTCACCAGGAACCGGTCTGGATTCGGCCAGATCCTCGAATGGTCGACGCAGGCCGCGCCCGTTGCGCCTGGGCTCGGTCGCGCGCACGTCAACCGGCTGTCGCCACTTTCGCGCGCGTCAGATCATGGCGATGCCGAGTTTCTTGTCGCTTTCGAGGCCGCCCCGGCGGCGACCCAGGCTGAGATTCCCGCGATCCGCGTGGCCAACGTTGTCGACGAGTTGGGGGTAGTGCACTTCCGATCGGCGGCGACCGTGCGGCGACAAGCCGTCTACGGCGAACTCCGTGTGATCGACGATCAGGACGCCCGCGGAGCCCACGCGATCGAGCTGGCAGATATCGACCACGATGGCGATCTCGACGTCGTCGCAGCCCACGTCCGTCGAGGGCAGGTCGTCTGGTACGCGAACGACGGCCGGGGAAGCTTTGTGCGTCACGAAGTCGATTCGGACTTGGGGCGGGCCGAGGATGTTGCCGTTGCCGATTTCGATTTGGACGGCTGGCTCGATGTGGCCGCTCCAGGAGGTTCCAGCGGAGCGATCAACTGGTATCGCAACTCGGGAGCCGGCCGCGACTTCGTCACGAATTTCATCGCGAACGCGAAGACACCTCACGCGCTTGTCGCTGCAGACTTCGACGGCGACGGCCGGCATGACGTGATCTGGGCCGACGTCGAGACCGACGAAATCCGAATCATCTTGAATGATGCCGGTAGCCTGGAGGGAGCCGGCAGGATCGTCGCGCGCAATGCAGGCAGCAGCGAGGCGCTAGCTGCAGGTGACATGGACCACGACGGCGATCTCGACCTGGTTGCCGCCTCGCGCCGGAGGGAACAACTCGTCTGGTACGAAAACGACGGCGCGGCCGTTTTCTCCACCGAGCACGCGATGATTGCGAAGCCGGGCAGAATCGGCCGGCCCGTGCTTGCAGATTTTACTCGCGATGGGATGGTCGACGTCGCAGTGCCGGCGACTGATGTAGGCGAAGTGTTGCTCTTCGCCAACCGCGGCGAGGGACGATTCCAGCCGTCGCAATTGACGCTGCCCGCCGACGTGGCACCCGTGAGCGTTTGCGCGGGCGACGTGGATGCCGACGGGGACATCGACCTGATCGTTGGCGCTCAGACGAAGAGACTGATCAACGTTCTTGAGAACGATGGTCGGGGTCGCTTCACGCTACTGGACGAGCCGATGAACCGCGAGAGCCGCAACATCGACGACATGGCCGTAGGTGATCTCAACGGGGACGGAATCGCCGACATCGCCTTCGTGGGGTATCGCAGCCATCAGGTTGCTTGGTATCCGGGAGAAGGAGTCAAGCTCGCCGTCACGGCTGGGCACACCAGCGACAGTAGCCGACGCCGTGCCATTGCCGTACCGGTGGTTCCATCCGGGGCAGGCTCCGCGTCCCCCAAGAACCGCGAGATTGTCCTCTACGTGCGAACGGCGCGCGGCGAGCCGATTTCCAAGCCGGCGTTCGAAGAACTCGTCGGCCGCGTGGTGGTGTACGCCGACTCGAATCGCAGCGGCTTCGTCGAGCCAGAGGAGGACACCGTCGTGGTCGCGGTCGAAAGACCCACGCTCGAGGACGATCTGCTGCGTATTCCACTGGACGCCGAACAGCAAGAAGCCGGCAAGTAGGCGTCGAGTCCGTGAGCGGGGCCGCGGCCGAAGTGCGTCTTCCTGCTTGCCGCGAACGGTCTATTCCACCTTTACCAGCGGCTGCGGATCGTCGACCCAGCCGGCGCGGCGCTGGCCGCTGCCGGGGTGATTGACGTCGCCGATCACCTCCCGAGTTTGCTCAGCAAGACCGAGCAGGCGCTTGACGACGTCGGGATGCTCGGCCGACACCTGATGGTCTTCGTGCACGTCGTTACGCACGTCGAATAGTGCCAGCTCTCGTGCATCAGCAGATCGACCGCCCGCCTGCGTGGCAGGGGCCAACGGCAGGTACAGCTTCCAAGGTCCGCTGCGCACGGCCTGGAGCTGGCCCATCCGGTAGTAGCAGAAGCCTTGCTCGTCCCAAGGAGAGCGGGCATCCGGCTTGCCGAACAACAACGGGCGAATGTCGTGACCGTCGATGGGCCGGCTCGGCAACTCGGCGTCGGCTAGCGCCGCGAGCGTGGGCAGCAAATCCATGGTCGTGCACACGACGTCGGTGACACGCCCGGCGGGTATCTTCCCCGGCAGCCGCATCACGCAAGGCATCCGCATCGCGCCCTCCGACGTGTCGTATCCGTTGCCGCGATACGGGGCGCAACTGCCTTGCGGCGGGTTCCGCTTGGGCGCCCCGTTGTCGGAAGTCCAGATCACGAGCGTGTCGCCCGCCAAGCCAAGCCGCGCGAGCGTGTCGGTGACTCGCCCGGTGCTCCAGTCGAGCTCCTCCACCGCGTCGCCGTAGGCTCCGTTGGCGCTTTTTCCACGAAACGCCGGCGAGGAGAACGGGTGCGACGTCGAGCCGGGCATGGTGTGCGGCAGATACACGAAAAACGGCTGTTCGCGGTGCTGCTCGATAAACGCGACGGCTTCCTCCGTGCAGCGCTTGACCAGGTAGTTGCGGTCCACCGGCGCTTCGATCACCGTCTCGTCGCGCAACAGCGGCAGGGGAGGCCACGAGTGGGGCCGCTTGTCGCGGGTCATGTCATCGCTGTAGGGGATGCCGAAAAAGGTATCGAATCCCTGCCGCGTGGGGAGCAGCCCCGGCTGATCGCCGAGGTGCCACTTGCCGATGCAGGCCGTCGCATAGCCGGCGCTCTTGAGCACTTCGGCCAGCGTCGTTTCGTCGGGGTGAAGTCCCTTGGGCGAGACGGGCCGCAGCACCAGGCCTCCGGTGTCGCTTTCGTGCAGGTTGACGCGGCGCGGATAGCAGCCGGTCAACAGCGCCGCGCGGCTGGGCGTGCAGACGCCGCTGGCCACGTAGAAACTCGTGAACTTCGTGCCCTCGGCCGCCAGCCGGTCGATGTGGGGCGTGCGGTGTAGCGTCGAACCGAAACATGCCAGATCGCCGTTGCCCAGGTTGTCGACGAAGAACAGCACGACGTTGGGCGGTCGATCCGCCGCCCGTGATTGCGTCGCAGAAAGCGCAAGCAGCGCGGCGCACGAGGCCGCGGCCAGCCAGCCGGTGCGCCTCATTGCTTACCGTTCCCGCGCTTCGAGTCGGCGGCCTTTGGCTTGCTCGCGGACCGCTTGCGCTCGACCGGAGGGCCCGGGTCTTCGATGCGGCCGGTGGGCTCCGGCGGCACCTGCTGAATGCCGTCGGGTTCGACCAGCCGGGCGCCGTCGACGTCGGTCTTGCGCGTTTCGGGAAACGTGTCGATCGAGTTGAGCGAGTGAACCTGGGCCGCGTACAACGGACGCTGCGTAGCGTAGGCTACGAGCAACTGAGCCACGCTCATGAGCGAGTGGAGATTGGTGCGCTCGTAGCCGTGCGAACCGTCGACGCCGAAAGTAACGAGCGCCGTGCGGATGTCGTTGCCCGCATCGAGTGCCGAGGCGCTGTCGCAGCGGTAGTACTTGAAGATGTCGCGCGAGTAAGGAAGCTCGTTGATCTGGCAGAGGTAGATCAGGTGATGCGTCAGGTGATAGTCGAATGGGCCGGTGGAATCGGCTATCGCGATCGTCACCCCGAATTCGCTGCTGGCCTGGCCAGGGGCGGCCGTGCCGTTGTCGACCGAGATCATTTCGGCCACGTCGCCGTGCAAAATGGCCGACGCCCCGGACCCGACCTCTTCAGAAATCGTAAACAGCAGGTGTAAGTCGACCGGCAACTCAATCTTGTTGTCGACCAGATACTTGGCGGCGGCCAGGATCGACGCCACGCCGGCCTTGTCGTCCAGGTGGCGCGCGTTGATGAAGCCGTTGGGAAAGGTCTCGGCGTCGGCGTCGAATCCGACGAAATCGCCGACGTTGAAGCCGCACTTGTGGATCAGGTCCTGTTGCGAATAGACCCGTTCGTCGACGCGGATCTCGAGGTTGTCCCAATGGATCGGCTGCGTGTCGAGCTCCTCGTTGTAGGTGTGGCCCGAGGCCTTCAAAGGCAGCACCTGCCCGCGATAGATGCCGTCGTCGGTGAAGATCGACACCCGCGCCCCTTCGGCGAAACGTGCCGACCACGTGCCGACCGGCACGAGTGCCAGCCGGCCGTTGCTCTTGAGCTCCTTGACCATCGCACCCAGCGTGTCGAGATGCGCCACGACGGCCCGGTCGGGGCTGCCGCTGGTGCCTGGCAATGTCGCCCGAATGGCGCCGCGCCGAGTGAGTTCGTACTCGATGCCGAGTTCGTCCAGCGTCGCGCACACGTTGCGCACAATGGGGTCGGTATAGCCGGACGGACTATGAATACTCAGCAGCTCGAGCAGCTTGGAGAGCAAGTAGTCCGAATCAATCTCGTAGCTCTTGGGCGAATACGACATGGAGGCGGATTCACTAAGAAGTGGGTTTCGCAGTGTGCGGGAACAACAAATCGATGAAGCGTTCGGCCGTGGGTTGCGGTTCGTGGTTGGCCAGCCCCGGCCGCTCGTTGGCTTCGATAATCACGTACTCGTCTTGTTCGACCGAGGGCACGAGGAAATCGAGGCCCACGACGGGGATCTCGAGCACGCCTGCGGCCTCGACGGCCGCGTCCCTCAGCGTGGGATGGAGCTGATCGGTGACGTCGTGAATGGTGCCGCCGGTGTGCAGGTTGGCCGCCCGACGGACCTGGAGCTCCTGGCCGTCGGGCAGCACGTCGTCGAAGCTGAAGCCGGCGCTGGTGATGCAGCGTTCGGTTTCTTCATCCTGGGGGATCTGGCTCTCGCCGCCGGTGGCCGCCTGGCGGCGACGGCTGACGCGACCGATCAGCTCGCGAATCGTGTGGCGGCCCGTGCCGATGATTTCGGCCGGCTTGCGCACGGCGGCGGCCACGACCTCGTGATGGATGACGATGATGCGCAAGTCCAGGCCCTCGACGAATTGCTCCAGGAGCACGACGTCGCAGAAATGCCGGGCGGCCTCGATGGCCGGCCACAGCTCTTCCTCGGTCCGCAGATCGACCGAAACGCCTTGTCCCTGTTCGCCCTGAGCGGGCTTGACGACGACGCGCGTGTGCCTCTGTAGAAACTCTACGGCGCTTTCGCGATCGGCGTAGACGATTTGCTCGGGGACACGCAGTCCCGTTGCGGCCAGCAGTTCGAGCGTGAGCTGCTTGTCGGCGCAGCGGCTCATGGCGATGGCCGAGGTCAGGTCGGTCAACGATTCGCGGCAGGTGACGCGCCGATTGCCTTGCGAGAGCCGAAAGTAGCCCCGCGCCGGGTCGAGCGATTCGACCGCAATCCCGCGCCGCAGCGCTTCGTTGATCAGGATCTTGGCGTACGGGTTGTAGCCTTCCTGAGCGTGCTGAGCCGTGAACAACGGCTCGTTGATCTGGTTGCGGCGCTTGACCGCGAAAACCGCCGAGCGCACGAAGCCCATGTGCTCGTAGAGCGAGGCGGCGGCCTCGTTTTCTCCCAGCACGGAGAGGTCTAACAGCGCCCGGCCCCGGCGGGCGAATGTGTCGGCCACGTGCCGCACCAGGGCCATCCCCACCCCCGGATACTGCGTCTGGGGGTCGACGGCCAGCGCCCACAGGCTGCAGCTATTGAACAGGTCGTCAAAGCACCGCACGTGGTCCACGGCCAGCACCACACCGATGATGTCGTCGGAATCGGGCGGCCGGGCCACGTAGTATTGAAACTTCTCGCTGTCGCGGTTTTTCCAGACCAGGTCGGCGTCGATCGGCACCATCTTCACCCGCGCGTAGATCTGATTGATCTGATCCAAATCCTCGGGCCGCTCCAGCGGCGTGATGCGAAACGGCAGCTCCTTGCCGGCGCCGGGCTTCCACTTTTTCAGATCGAGCCGGTAGGTGTTCGACGGATCGAGGAACAGGTCTTGCGGAGCGACCTTGAGCACCAACTGCGGATCGATGACGTAAAACGCGATATCGCGCTTGCTGGGCTTCTCGTCGAGCAGCACCTGGGCCACGCCGTCGGGGTCGGTGAACGTGTGGGCGAAAATCAATCGGCCCCACCCCACTTCGACCACGGCGGCGCCCTGCGAAACGGATTGACTCATCGTTTGGCTTCCTAGGTGGGCAGGTGTTCCTGCAGCCACAGTTCCAGAAGCGCCACCTGCCAGAGCTTCGATCCGCGCAGGGGAGTGATGTGCGCCTCGGGGTCCGCGAGCAGGCAGTCGAGATACTTCTGGTTGAACAATCCCCGCTGCCGCGCCGCCGGCGTGGAGAGCGCCTCGCGGGCCATCTCGAGGAACTCGCCACGCAGGTATTTTAGTGCGGGCACGGGGAAGTAGCCCTTGGGTCGGTCGATCACTTCGGCGGGGATCACTCGCCGCGCTGCCTCTTTCAGAATGTACTTGCCACCCTCGGCGATCTTCAATTCCGGCGGCACTGTGGCGGCGAACTCGACCACCTCGTGATCGAGAAACGGCACCCGGGCTTCCAGGCTGGCCGCCATCGTGTGATTGTCGACCCGTTTTACCGGGTCGTCTACCAGCATTGTCAGCGCGTCGATTCGCAGTGCCTTGTCGATCGGCAGCGTGGCCCCCGGCTGGGCGAACTACTCGGCCACGATCTGACCCGCATAGTCCTCGCTGACGTACTGGGCCGACACGGCTCGGACGTACTCGTTGAAATCGCGATCGAAGAAATGTTCACGGTACGTGGCCAGCGCGTCGGTGCTTTCTAGCATGGGTGGATACCAGTGATAGCCGCCGAAGATCTCGTCGGCGCCCTGGCCGCTCTGCACGACCTTGAGGAACTTCGACACCTCCTGCGAGAGCAGGTAGAAGCCGACATTGTCGTGGCTGACCATCGGCTCGGACATCTCGCCGATACATTCGCGCAAGGCCGGCAGCGTACGCCGGGCGTCGATCGACAGCTTGTGGTGCTGCGTGCGAAAGCGCTCGACGATCACGTCGGAATACTTGAACTCGTTGCCTTCCTCGTCGCCGACGCTCTCGAAGCCAATCGAAAAGGTCTCGAAGCTGGCCCCGTCGCGCTCGCACAGCAGGCCCACGATGAGGCTCGAGTCCAACCCGCCCGAGAGCAGCACGCCCACCGGCACGTCGGCAATCAATCGCCGCTCGACGGCTCGGCGCATGACGTCGAGCGTCTCGTCGATCCAGTCTTCGCGCGAGTAGCCCTTCTGGTCGTCGCGCTGCCCGAAGGCAAGCGTCCAGTAGGTTTCGGTCGACATCCGACCGTCGGGCTCGACCACGGCCAGCGTGGCCGGCGGCAACTTGCTGACGCCCTCGAAGATTGTTCGCGGCGGCGGCACGACCGAGTGGAACGTCATGTAGTAGTTCAGCGCCACCGGATCGATCGTCGTATCGACGTCGCCGGCTGCCAGCAGGGCCGTCAGGCTCGAGGCGAACCGCAACCGGTTGGGCTTCTGGCAGTAGTACAGCGGCTTGATGCCCAGGCGATCCCGGGCCATCACGATCCGTCCGGTGTCGCGCTCGAAGATGGCGAAGGCGAACATGCCGTTGAAACGCCGCACGCAATCGGTGCCCCAGGCGTGATAGGCCTTGAGAATTACCTCGGTGTCGCCGTGGCTGAAGAACTGGTAGCCGAGCCCCTGCAATTCCTTGCGCAGCTCGGGGTAGTTGTAGATGGCTCCGTTGAAGACGATCGTCATGCCCAGCGCCGCATCGACCATCGGCTGCTGCGCGGCTTCAGAAAGATCGATGATCTTCAGCCGTCGATGCCCGAACGCGAAGCGGCCGCGCTTGACGATGCCGTCGCCATCAGGTCCCCGCCGCTGCATGCGATCGGCCATGCGGGCCACGGCAGCCACGTCGGCCGGAGCATCGTCAAAGCGTATTTCACCACAGATTCCACACATCAGGCGGCGTCCCCCATGATCTTGCGAAGCGATTCCGAGCGATGGGTTCGGGGGATCTGCGGAGTTGGGGCGCGGGCGGCGGTAGCAAACGGTAGATGATGGGCACGAAGGGAGTCGATCGTTGCCTCGTTAGGCTGGCCCGAAACTGGCATCGAGAAGCGGTCCTTTCTGCATGGTTACCGCCTAACCTACAAGTTTGCCAGGATCTGGAGGAATTGCAACCGCCGATTGAGGTTACGTCGCGGCTGCGTGCGCGAAACACGGACCTTTGCGCGGTCCCTGCGGGCCATCGACGGCGGAAAACATTGTCCGGACAAGCGCATGCTTAGCTGCCGGTAAGCAGCGCCACCAGGGCGCTGGCCACGCCGGCCAGGCTTTCGCCGGCCACGAAGCCCGCGGCGATGGGCAGGATGAACCGCGACGCCCAGCCCGGCGCCACGCGGGTGGCCAGCGCCGCGGCCATTGCGCCGAGGAACAGTGAGATGCTATTGAAGGCCGGAATCACGAAGGCCAAGCCGATGCTGACGGCGCTGGGACAGAAGCGATGCTTGTCTTGCGGCAGCAGTTGATTCACGACGGCCAGCGCCGTGCCGATGCAGCCGCCGATGATCGAAGCGGTGAGGGCGCCCGACGGCGCGGCGTCGATTCCGTCGCGAAACAATTCGGCCACGGCTTTCCAGGTAGCTACGGCCGGAGCGGGCCACTCCTCGGTGAGCAGCATGCCCGCGGGGTCGGGCACCAGCACGAGATAGGCGGCGCTACCAGCCATCGACCCGACGAGCACGCCCAGCACTTGGGCCCAAGCTTGCGCCCGCACCGAAGCTCCGAGCAGCTTGCCTGTCTTGAGATCGTGCAGCAGGTCCGAGCATTGGCCTGCGGCGCCGCCGGTGACGTTGGCTGTCATCAGGTTCACGCCGACGCTGGTGGGATGAATCAGGCCGAACGTGAGCTGCGTGACTTTGCCCAGTGCGCCAATCGGCGGAATGCCCGTTTCGCCCGACACGCGTGCCGCCACGATGGCCAGCACGAACGTGAGCCCGATGGCCAACAGCGCCATGGGCAGCGCGATGCCGAAGATCATGACTTGGGTTACGGTGGCCAGCAACGTGGCGATGGCAAATCCCCCGGCCAGCCACCATCCCCAGGAAAGATCGTCGCTGCCCAGGGCCGCCACGTCGGCATCGCTGTGTTCTTCCGCGGTTGTCTCGGCCTTGTCTGTGGACGTCTGTTTTCTTGATCGTGCGAACCCTTGCAACAACCCCGGCAGCGACCAGAAGAACGACACCAGTGCCGCGGTGACGATCATGGTCACGCCCGGCCAGAGCAGGAACTCAACGGCTTGTCCGAATACCAGCACTCCGGGATCGGCCGGCTCGGGCAGACGACCGGAGGAGTAAAGCCAGGGCGCGAGCACCCCCCAGGCAATGCCTGCCCCCAGCAGCATCGACCAACCGACGCGCACGCCCACGATCGCGCCGAACCCGATCATCAAGAACGAGGGGTCGAGGACGAAGCCCAGGTTGCGCAGGTTGAGGTACGACAGGCCGAATCGGCCGAGACCCAGCGCCGGGCCGATCTGTGGAATGGCGATGAGAAAGTCGCCCGCCAGCTTCGTGGTGGCCGCCACGGCTCCCGCGCCCAATAGGTGCTTCACGCGGCTGGCCGCCTCGCTGCCACGGGCGTAGATTTCCCGCACGGTTTCCGCGGTGGCAATGCCGGAAGGGAAGGGAAGTTTTTGAACTTCCAGCATCTGTCGCCGCAGCGACAGCCCGACCAACACGCCGATCAGGCTCACCGTGAATAGCCATACCGAAAGCACCGGCCAGCGCAGCGTTTGGCCGGTGAGGATTGCCAGGGCCGGAATGGGCGCGACCAGCCCGGCCGAGATGATCGAGGCGGCCGACGAGGCGCAGGTCTGGTTGATATTGTTTTCGAGCATGCCCCAGTGCGCAATGCGATCTTCGCCCCCCACGCGCCGGGCCGTGGCCCAAAACCCGCAACTCAACAGCGCCGCGGCGATCGACATGTTGAACGACCAGCCGATCTTGAGGCCCGAGTAGACGTTGCAGGGCACGAGCAGCGCTCCCAACACGGCGCCGGTCGCCGCGGCGCGGAGCGTCAGTTGTCGGGTTGCCAGCGGATCGGGCATCAGCAGGGCCTTCGCGTGTCAGGGCAGGCGCAGCGGCTCAGGCGGGACCACGCCAAGAGCGATGCACGCCGGCGGCCTGAGGTTCACCGCACCGTACCCGAGCGCGGCCACCGTGTCGATGACACCTGACCGACCTACGGCTGGCTGGCTTCGATGACCGCGGACAATTGGGCCGAGAGATCCTTGATCGTCTCCGCGTGCTCGGCGCGGCCGGCCACGTTGGCCGTTTCGGCCGGATCGTGGCGATGGTCATACAGCTCGCGGGCCATGACGTGCCCGTCATCGACGCTGCGCCACTCGGTGTAGCGATAGTCGTCGGTGCGATAGGAATAGCCGACAGCCACCAGCGGGTCGTTCTTGCTGGGGTAGGCCGGACGCGTGTGCTGGGTGATCGCCGCTGACTTGACGGTTGCCGTGGGATCCCGGAGCACGCGACGCAGGCTCTCGCCGGCCAGTTCCTTGGGCGCGTCGAGTCCACACAAGTCGGCCAGCGTCGGATAAAGGTCCAACAGCTCGACGATCGCGTCGGTGCGTTGGGCTTCGGTTTGACCCGGCGTGGCGATGATCAGCGGCACGCGGGCGTCGAGTTCAAAATTGGAGGTCTTGGCCCACAGCGAGTGCTCGCCCAGGTGATAGCCATGGTCGGACCAGAAGACGACGATCGTCTTGTCGCGCAAGCCCAGCCGGTCGAGCTCGTTAAGCACCTTGCCGATCTGGGCGTCGGCGTAGCTGGTGGCGGCATAGTAACCGTGGCGCAAGGCCAGCGTCTCGGCCGGCGTGGGCCGTCCGTCGGGGCGCTTCGAGAAGGCCCGCAGCATTTCGCGCGAGTCGTGCATGGCGATCGGCGGCACGTCGGCAGGCGGCTCGGGATGTTCCGGCGGCCGGACGTCCGAGCGATCGTACATGTCCCAGTAGCGCTTGGGGGCGTTGAACGGCGAGTGCGGCTTCCAAAATCCCACGGCCAGGAAGAACGTCTGGTCCTTCAGCTCGTTCAAGGCCTCGACGGCCAGGTTGGCGATCCGGCCGTCGAAGTACGCCTCGTCGGGCACGTCGCGGATTTCGGTCTTGGGCACGTCGGACGTGTCGGGCGGCACGGTGCCCTCGACCTGGGCGGTGTCCGAGCCGTGGTTGTTGTAGTGCATCACCGACGGCACACTCCACGAGGCCGGATCGCCCCGGTAGTGGTCCTGTCGCCAGTTGTGAAACACCTTGCCGATGCACTGAGCGTGGTAGCCGTTGTTCTTGAACAGTTGCGGCAGCGTCACCACGTCGGGGCGGTTCTCGCGAAAATGCGTGGGCAGGTCCCACACGCCGATCGTGTCGGGCCGCAAGCCGGTCAAGAGCGAGGCTCGCGACGGATTGCAGACGGCCTGCTGGCAGTAGGCCCGCTCGAACAGCGTGCCACGGTGGGCGAGGCGGTCGATGTTGGGCGATTTAGCCAGCGTATTGCCGTAGCAGCCCAGCTCGACGCGCAAGTCGTCCACGGCGATGAACAGCACGTTTGGGCGGTCCGCCCCCAACAGTCTGCCAGTGGGCAGGGCGAGCCAGAGAAGCGTGAGTATCGTGATGCCCAGCCGGTGCATTGCGGTTCTCCAAAGTGTCGTATCGTGTCATGCCGGCCGGCGCGTGTCAAAAAGCCGGCCGGCATGCAACCGAGCCTAATAATTGTCTGGACAACGATTGTTCAACTGGCTATTCTGAGGGGTGCGGTTGGCAAGGATCGTGCTTCCCAAAATCGCAACGCAAAGAGGCGCATTTCATGGCAGCCAGCGAAGCCGACGTAGTGGTAATTGGCGGTGGACCGGCCGGGGCGACCACCTCGACCTTGATCGCCCAGAAAGGTCATCGGGTGCAGCTCTTCGAGCGCGACAAGTTTCCGCGCTTCCACATCGGCGAGTCGCTGATTCCCGAAACCTACTGGGTGCTCGACCGGCTCAACATGCTGGACAAGATGCGATCAAGCCCCTTCGTGAAGAAGTACAGCGTGCAGTTCGTCGGCTCGAGCGGCCGGCTCTCCGAGCCGTTCTACTTCGACGACCACAAGCCGCACGAGTGCTCGCAGACTTGGCAGGTGCTGCGCAGCGAGTTCGACACCATGATGCTCAACAATGCCCGCGAGCACGGCGTCGAAGTACACGAAGAGACGCGCGTGCTGGAGGTGCTGTTCGAGGGCGAGCGGGCGGTGGGGCTGCGCGTGGCGGGGCCCGACGGCGAGCCGCGCGAAGTGAAAGCCAAGGTTGTCGTCGACGCCAGCGGCCAAAGCACCATGCTGGCCAGCCGCTTCAAGCTGCGGGTGACCGATCCCGAGTTGAAGAAGGGCGCCATCTGGACCTACTTCCAGGGCGCCTACCGCGACAAGGGCAAGGACGAGGGAGCCACGATCGTGCTCAGCACGGCCGGACGCAAGGGCTGGTTCTGGTACATTCCGCTGCACAACGACATCGTCAGCGTCGGGGTGGTTTCGAATCTGGAAGACCTGTTCGCCAAGGACCGCGGCACGCACGAGGAAGTTTATGCCCAGGAGTTGGACAATTGCCCGGCGGTCAAAGAGCGCGTCGCGACGGCCCGCCGCGTGGCCGAATTCCGCGCCACGAAGGACTATTCCTACCGCTCGCGGCAGGCCGCCGGCGACGGCTGGGTGCTAGTGGGCGATGCCTACGGGTTCCTCGATCCGCTCTACTCGTCGGGCGTGTTGCTCGCGCTCAAGTCGGGACAACTGGCCGCCGACGCGATCAGCGAAGGGCTCGCAAAAGGGGACACCAGCGCCGCGCAACTGGCCTCCTGGTCGGGCGAATTTTGCAAGGGCATGGATCGCATGCGCCGCCTGGTCTGCGAGTTCTACAACGGCTTCAGCTTCGGCCGCTTCGTGAAGGCCTACCCCGACCTGAAGGGCCACCTGACCGATCTGCTCATCGGCGACCTGTTCGACGAGCACGTCGACGAAGTGATCGAGCCGATGGAGTCGACCAAGCAAGACGGAGCGTACACCTACGCCAGCCTGCCCGAGTGAATCACACGCTCGTGCCCTGCACAAACCTGAAGCGTGAGCAGGAGTTCGTCTGCACGAGCCCGAAGCGCAAGCGAGGGTTTTTCGCCGTACGGGAGAAACTTTTTTCCCAACGAAACGACCCTCGCTCGCGCTTCGGGCTGGTGTTGGCGCGTGGCGCGCTGGTCACGACGACTTTTTGAGCTTCGATTGCCAACGCTCGAGCAGGCCGAGCGCGGCGATCGGCGTCAGCTCGTCGAGGTCGAGCTCGCGCAGCTCGCCGATGAGCGGATGCTCTTCGGCGGCGAAGAGGGTGAGTTGCAGGTCGGAGGTCTTGATCTTGCGCTGTTTAGTCGCCATCTTCGCGCGGCCCTGCTCGTCGGGTTGCTCGTCCTCCAGCCGCGCGAGAATCTGCTTGGCCCGTTCGATCACTTCGACCGGTACCCCGGCCAGCCGGGCCACGTGGATGCCGTAGCTCTTGTCGGCCGCGCCGGGAAGGATCTTGTGCAGAAAGACCACCTCGTCCTGCCACTCGCGCACGGCCACGTTGTAGTTCCGCACGCCGGCGAATGACTCGGCCAGCGCCGTCAGCTCGTGGTAATGCGTGGCGAACAGCGTGCGGCAGGCCGGCGTATCGTGCAGGTATTCGACGACGGCCCAGGCCAGTGACATACCGTCGTAGGTGCTCGTGCCGCGGCCGATCTCGTCGAGGATCACCAGGCTGCGTGACGTGGCGGCGTTGAGGATCCGCGCCGTCTCGACCATCTCGACCATGAACGTGCTCTGCCCGCGCGCCAACTCGTCGCTCGCGCCGACTCTGGCAAAAATGCGATCGGCCACGCCGATCGTTGCCTCGCGGGCCGGCACGAAGCTGCCGATCTGAGCCATGAGGGTCATGAGCGCCGCCTGGCGGATGTAGGTGCTCTTGCCGGCCATGTTGGGCCCGGTAATCAGCAGGCAGAAGCCTGCTTCGTCGGGGCCGCATTCCACGTCGTTAGGGACGAATGTGCCCTCGGGCAACATTGCGTCAAGCACCGGGTGGCGGCTATCGCGAATCGAGAGCACCGGCTCGTCCACCAGCTTCGGCCGGCAATAGCCGCGATGCCGGGCCAGTTCGGCCAGCGCCACCAGCACGTCGAGCTGAGCGAGCACGGCGGCCGTTTGCTGTAGCCGCGCGCCCGCGGCCGCCACGACTCCGCGCAGCTCCAGGAACAATTCGTACTCCAAATCGCGGGCCTTCTCGTCGGCCGAGAGCACGCGCTCTTCGTATTCCTTGAGTTCCGGAGTGATGTAGCGCTCGGCGTTCTTGACCGTTTGCTTGCGAATGTAGTCGTCGGGAATCTTGTCGCCGTGGGCGTTGGTCACTTCCAGGTAGTAGCCGAAGACTTTGTTGAAGCCCACCTTCAATTTGGCGATGCCCAGCCGCTCGCTCTGCTCGGCCTGGTAGCGGGCGATCCACTGCTTGCCGCCGCTGGTCAGCTCGCGCAGGGCGTCGAGTTGCTCGTTGTAGCCGGCCAGGATGAATCCACCCTCGCGGCTGGTGAGCGGGCATTCAGGCTCGAGCGCTCGCTCGAGTTGCGAACGGACGTCGCCGCACAAGTCGAGCTGCTCTTCCAATTGGCACAGCAGGCGGCTGCCGCGCCCGGTGATGCGGGCCTTGAGCGCCGGCAACTGACGCAAGGTGCGGTCGACAAAGCTCAAGTCGCGCGGGCTCGCCCGACCGGTGGTCACCCGCGCGAGCAGACGTTCCAGATCGTAGACACCTCGCAGCGCATCGGCCAGCGTGGCCGATAGCGAAGCATCGGCCACGAGTTCGGCCACGGCGTCAAGCCGCTCGTCGATTCGCTTTACGTCGGCCAACGGGTTGGCGAGCCAGTCGGCCAGCAGGCGCGAACCCATCGAGGTAACCGTGCGGTCGATCACGCCCAAGAGCGATCCCTCGCGGCCGCCGTCGCGCATGGTGGCGGTCAGCTCCAGGCTGCGGCGTGTGGCGGCGTCGATCTCGAGCGTTTCGCCGGCGGAGTAACGAATCAACCGGTCGATATGCGAAAGCGATGCCTTCTGCGTTTCGACCAGGTAGGCCAATACGGCCCCGGCGGCCCGCACGGCCGGACCGTCGTCGTCGCCAAAGCCGAAGCCTTCGAGGCTGGCCGTGCCGAAGTGCGACAAGAGCGTGTCGCGGGCCGCCTCGAGCGCAAACGCCCAGTTGGGCCGTCGCGTAACGAGTGGCCCTTCGCCGGGGGCTATCGCCATGTGTTCGGCGTCCTCGCCCACGAGAAGCTCCGCCGGGCCAATGCGCGCCAACTCGTCGTCGAGCGTGGCGGCGGGGATCACGGCGGCGTGGAAGCGGCCGGTGGAGAGCTCGACCCAGGCCAGGCCCACGCACTTGTCGCCCTCGGCCACGGCGGCCAGGTAGTTATTTGCTCGGGGGTCCAACAGCGCGTCATCGGTCACGGTGCCGGCGGTGACGACGCGCGTAACCTCGCGGCGCACCAGTCCCTTGGCCGCGCGGGCGTCCTCGACCTGGTCGCAGATGGCGACGCGATAGCCGGCGGCGATCAGCTTTCCCAAGTAGGCTTCGAGCTGATGGTAGGGGAAGCCGGCCATGGGCACGGCGTTCTCGCCCTTGTCGCGGCTGGTGAGTGCCAGGTTGAGCACGCGGGCGATCGTCTTGGCGTCTTCGAAGAACAGCTCGTAGAAGTCGCCCATGCGAAACAGCAGTAGCGCGTCGGGACACGCCGCTTTGGCGTCCTGATACTGCTTCATCATCGGGGTGACGGCCATGTGCTTCGCGTACTCCTGCTGGGGGCGAACGCGCATGCTATCAGACCCCGCGGCGAAGCGGGAGGGGCGACGCGCGAGAGGTTGCCGTGGGGGCGACGGGCGCTCGCGAGACTTCCGAGCGGCTGCTGAGAAAGCGCGGAGCTAGCCGGCCTTGGCGCGATTCGACGCGGCACGCGGTCTCTCACGTGCGACCGGATGCGCAAGCCGGTGCTCGTCGAGCAGCGGGGAGAGTTGCAGACGCAGCTCGTCGGCCACGTCGGCCACAATCTCGGGATCGATTGCCCGCACGTCCGGCAACGTCGTCAATTGCGACTGCAGTTCATACGGCAGATCGGCCGTGACGCGGGCCGCCTTCCAGGGCGGCAAGTAGGCGACAACCAACGAAACGACCGACGGCCTTTCGCCGGCCAGAAACGGCAACAGCCGCTCACCGTCGATAGCGTGCAAGTACTCGAAAGGCGCCGCCGTGGCTTGCGCATGCTCGAGCTCGGAGAGCTCGCGCGTCACGGCTTGCAGTTCGCCGGTCGAGGGACCACCGCAGCGCTCCATCGCCTGACGCAGCAGGGCCGCCTGAGCCGGCTCCAATTCAGCGAGCATTTGGGCGGCTTCGCCCGGCGGAAGGCTCATCACCACGATCGCCGCCTTGCGCAGTTCGGGGTGGATGCCCGTCATGGTCGCCTCCGCGAAGTGAGGCTCGCCGCTCCGGCACGCCAAGTCGGGCAGCCGCGGAAAGAGCGAGCGCTTGGGCCCTATATCGGCCGTCGCGTGGACTGGGCGTTAGCCAGCTTGCAGATTGTGCGACTTGTCGGCGGCATCCTGCGTGCTGGCAGAGTAGATCCGGCCGAGTGACAGCATGTTGGTGCTGAGGTCGGGGCGCGGCTTACTGCTCCGAAGGCGATTTCGCCCCAGCCACGGAAACCTCGCTACAGAGACGATTGCTCGGCGAGCGGGACTGTCGGGCGGCCTCGCAGGCTTCGATGAACTGGAGCGCCCGGGCGTAGGCGTCGGGCGGAATGCGGGCCTGCACGTCGTCGAGCGCCCGACGTTGTCTCGATGTCGTCGCCGTCAGGCGGCGCTTGGCGCATCGCGTCTGGCGATTATTTCACCGCTCTTTGGCGACGCGAGCGGGGCAGGGGCTCACTCGGCCGGGGCATCCGGATCCCAGATCGTCGCGGCGATGTACCTCGTTTCGTCGGGGTCGTCGTTCCAGTAGTAGACGGTGACGACCTTGCCGTCGGGCCGCTGGATGCTGCGCGGGTAGCCCAAGTCGCGGCCGCCTCCTGCGCCGCGAATCGTGATTTCATCGCCCCAGGTCCGCCCGCCGTCGTCGCTCAGCCGGGCCCGCATGCCGAACGGCGCGGCGCGGAACCCGTAGGTCAAACAGATGCGTCGGTCTTCGAGCACGAGCATCGCCGCCGGGTTGCCTTCGCCGGTCTTGGCCGGCGTGCTCCGCAACGACCAACTCTTGCCGTCGTCGGGCGAGAAGTACGCTTCGAGCCAACTGGGGTCGCCGTCGCGCACGCGCACCGCCGAGAGCAGCTCGCCGGGCGCCAGACGCACGGTCGAGGGCATGATGACGTATCCTGGCGGCTCGGGCCCGATCCAGCCTTGAAACTCCCAGCTCTTGCCGCCGTCGGTCGTGCGGGCGCAGAACGGGCGTCCCTCCCGGCCGTTCGACTTCGAGGCGGTCAGGAACACCAGGCAATCGCTGGGACCGTTGACCAGATAGTCGGTCCGGGCGGCGACGCCTTTGAGCCCCAGCATGGGAAACTTGAACGGACCCTGCCAGGTGTGCCCTCGATCAGTCGAGGTGTAGAACCGCGACTGTCCGCCATGGTGGTTGCTCATGCGAATGGTCATGGCGAAGTCGGGATGCGTGAAGTCGATGCCGCCGGGGCAGTCGCGCCACTCGCGGTCGACCACGCCGGGCAACTCCGTGCCGTGCAGGCCCTCGCCCCGCGGAATCAGTGCGCCCTGCTTGGCCGGGTTTTCGATCTTCCAGGTCGCGCCGCCGTCGAGGCTGCGGGCGAGCAAATGCTCTTCCGGCTTGTCGTGATCGATGGCGTGGCGCTTGGGGCCGTTATCCTTGTAGTAGCCGGCGCTAAAGCCGACCAGCAGCTCGTTGCCCCAGCTCCACATGCCGTGATTTGCGGGCCAGCCGCCGAAGCGGCCCGGCTCGTGATACACGTCAACGTGCTCGGCACCGACGGCCAAGTGGCGCGCCGTGCCGGTCACGATCCCAAACGCCAGACATCCGATGAGGAGTGTTCGCATGCGGGCATTATGCTTTGCCGAAGCGGCGGTCTCAAGCCGACGGGGCCAGCGTGTTGATTGCACGTCGCCGAGGGGTGCGGCAGAATATCCCGAGCACGCGTTCCGTCGTCCATCCATCAAGCCAGCCAATCGAGGAGTCCTGCGATGCCCAAGTACGTGATCGAGCGCGAAATGCCGGGAGCGGGATTGTTGTCGCCGGCCGAGCTGCAAGGGGCGTCGCAAACGTCGTGCGGCGTGCTGCGCGAGCTGGGGCCGGAGATCCAGTGGGTGCAAAGCTATGTCACCGACGACAAAATCTACTGCGTTTACATCGCCCCGAACAAGCAGATGATCGAGGAGCACGCCAAGCGTGGCGGCTTTCCGGCGAACCAGATCTCGGAAATCAAAACGATGATCGACCCTACGACGGCCGAGGGGTGAGACGCCCCTTATGGTGGATCTGATCCTCTCGCAGGAATAGATCGCTTGTGCTGGCGAGTGTTCGGCGTGCCATCAAAGAAACGTGGCGTCCGGGAAACCAGTGTTTCCGGGACGCCACGAGATGCTTCCTGCTACAACGTGTGCGGTCTCCTGGGGGGATTTCCTCACGAACTTAGGCAGGGACCACAGTTGCCGCACGTGGTCCTTTGCCCTGCGAGCCGCTCTCCTCGACGGTGTACTCGACTTGCTGTCCTTCGATCAGGTCGTCGAACCGCCGATCCGCCACCGTCGAGTGGTGAAAGAACACGTCCGGTCCGCCATCTGACTGAATGAACCCGAAGCCTTTGTCCTGAACAATTTTCTTAATCTTACCCGACGCCATACGTAAGCTCTCCCTCCCACGCAACACTTCTAATCACAGGCGCAGGCCGCAATCCGTGGAAACTGCAGGCCGGCGATTCCACATGCGTGGAACCCCGACATCATACACCACTGTTGTGGATTGAACAGATTTGAGAGCGCGAAAATATGATACTTTTTGGGGGGTAAGGTATCGCCCTTTAGTTTAGGTAAGCTGTGGGCGACCTAGCAAGCACGCATGTTTCCCCGAGAGGCCGAAACCGGCAGCTCGACGGCCTCTCCGTCGCCGTTGTCCCCCGCCGTGGCGTCACGGGCAGCCGGCACCAGCCGCACCAGCACGTTTTTGAATGCCGGGGTCTTCGAGGCCGGGTCGCAGTGACGCGGCACCAGCACGTTCGCTTCGGGATAGTACATCAGCGCGTTGCCCGGGCGGATGTCGTCGTAGGCCCGCGCCTGGACCGAGATCGAACCCACCTCGCTCTGCGCGGTGACGCGCGTGCCGGTCTTTATGCCCAAACGCGCGAGGTCATCCGGATGCACGAGGATCACGTCGCGGCGATCCTGGCCGCGGTAGAGATCGTACTCTTCGTACACCACGGTGTTGAACTGCCCCTCGCTGCGGACCGTCATCAACCGCAACTGTTCTTCGCCAACGGCCAGCGCCGGCAGCTCGTGCACGTGGAGCCGGGCCTTGCCATCGGGGGTGGGGAAGGGGACGTGCGACAGACGGCGGCCGGTGATGTAGAACTCGCGCCGCGACTTGTCCATCGTGGCGATCTGTTCCCAGCCGGGGATCACGGCCCCGATCGCCTGACGGATCGTGCCGGTCCGGGCCATCTCGTTCCAATCGATGGGTCCGTCGGCGGGCAACACGCGGCGAGCCATCTCGGCCAGGATCTCGACTTCGCTGCGCGGACCCTGGTGCCGGCGCGGACCGCCGTCGCTGTAGCGCACGAAGCTGAACATCGATTCCTGCGTCGTCGGTTCCGGCTCTTCATCGCGGGCCAGCACGGGCAACACGATCGTCTCGCGCCCCAGGCCGTGCGCGTGGCCGGTATTAAGCGTCGTGCTCAGATAGACCAGCATGTCGAGCTGCCCCAGGGCGTGCGCGGCGAAGTTCGCATCGGGATTCGATCCGTAGAGATTGCCGCCGAGACAGAAGCCGAACTTCATGGCTCCGGCTCCGGCGGCCTCCATACAGGCCATGGTGTCGAGTCCTTTGTCGCTAGGCACTTGCACGCCGAAGCGGCTCTGGAGTTGTTCGAGCACTTGATTCTTGAGCGCCGGCGTGACGCCGACTGAGCCCATGCCCTGCACGTTCGAGTGCCCGCGGATCGGGAGCAGGCCCGCACCTTCGCGCCCGACCATGCCGCGCATCAGTGCCAGGTTGGCAATCGCCTGCACGTTTTGCACGCCGTGCAGGTGGTGAGTGATGCCCATGGTCCAGGAGAACACCGTGCTTTTCGAGGCCGCAACCTGCCGCGCGATCTCCTCGATCGTGTCCTGCTCGACGCCACTCTTGGCGGTGATTTCTTCCCAGGTGAGCTGCCGCAGGCTCTCGGCATAGGCCTCCCAGCCCTGGCAGTGCTCTGTGAGAAACGCGGTGTCGGTGGCGCCCAACTCGTCGATTCGCTTGGCGATGCCGGCCAGCAGTGCCAGGTCGCCGCCGATGTGTGGCTGGACGTACAGGCTGGCGATCTCGGAGCCGAACAGCAGGCTGCGCACGTCGCTGGGCACGGCGAAGTTAACCATGCCCGTTTCCACCACGGGGTTGATCACGATGATCCGCGCACCACGCCGCCGAGCATGGGCCAGCGTGCGCAGCAAGCGCGGATGGTTGCTGGCCGGGTTGCCGCCGATGACGAAGATCAAGTCGGACTTGTCGAGATCCTCGAGCGTGATCGTAGCCGTGCCCACGCCGACGGCGCTAGTGAGCCCCACGCCGCTGGCCTGGTGGCAGTAATAGCTGCAGTTGTTGACGTGGTTGGTGCCGTACAGCCGCGCGAACAGTTGCAGGATGAAGCCAGCTTCGTTCGAGCTGCGGCCGCTGGCGTACCAGAAGGTTTCCGAGGGCGCAGTCTGCTTGAGCTTGTCGGCGATGCGGGTGAGCGCTTCATTCCAGGAAATCGGCCGGTAGTGCTGCGACGAGCCGTCGGCCACCAGCGGCGTCGTCAAACGCCCGCAGTGTTCCAGCTCGCGCGGCGAAAAGGCCTGTAGCTGCGGAATCGAGTAGGTTTCGAAGAACTTGTCCTGGATGGCTCCTTGCATGTCGGCGACCATCGCCTGCAGCGATTTCTTGCACACCTCGGGGAAGTGTCCGGACTCGTTGACCATGCCGCCGGCCTGGCCACCCATGCCCAGCGCGCACGTCTTGCATGTGTTCTTGGAGCGCATGGCCTTCCACAGCCGGGCGATGCCCCCCACCTCGCGCGCTTTGCCCAACGTGTACCACACGGCCGGCCAGCCGCCGCCGCGTTTGACTTTCTTCATCGCGAAATTGTGCTCCGCCAAAAGGATGCCGGGGCCGAAGTGTCTCGGCCAATCTTCATCAAGCTCATTGTAAACGCGCTGCCGCCATCATACTAACCGGCAGTGAGGCATGGACGGCCCGCCCGGCGAGTGCAACGCGGCGTCGTTTCCCAAGCCCCGGGCCATGGACTACAATGTCCGCGACCGACGATGCGCCTTGCCGCGCACGCCACTGCTGGCTGTTTTCCGGGGGACGTTCGATGCGACGCGGTCTGGTACCTCAACTATGCGTGATTCTGTTTCTGCTGGCCGGCAAAATGTCTGCCGCCGCGGGGCCCGATTTGCAGTCCGAATTAGCGGCCCTGCGCAAGGTGGATGCCCGCGGCGAGGGCCACTCGGCGGCGATCGAGAGCTGGCAGCAGGTGGCCGAAGCGGCCGACGCCGACGATCTGCCCACGATCCTGGCAGCCATGGACGGAGCCAATCCGCTGGCCGAAAACTGGCTGCGGGCCGCGGTCGATACGATCGCCGAGCGGCAGGTGAAGCGAGACGGCAAGCTGCCGGTCGACAAGCTCGAGGCGTTTCTGGCCGAGTCGGAGCACAACCCGCGCGCTCGGCGTTTGGCCTATGAATGGATCGCCCGGGTCGACCCCACGGCCCCCGACCGGATCATTCCCGAGATGCTCGACGATCCGAGCCTCGAGTTGCGGCGCGACGCGGTGGCCCGGCTGATCGACTCGGCCGCGAAGCTGGCCGAGGCCGAGAAGAATGACGCCGCGGCGGCCGAGTATCGCCAAGCGCTCGAGTCGGCCCGCGACACCGATCAGGTCAAAGCGATCACCGAAGCGCTGGGCGAGTTGGACGACCCGGTCGACCTGGCCCACCAATACGGATTTCTGGTCGACTGGATGGTGCTCGGGCCGTTCGATAACCACGAGGGCAAAGGCTTCGACAGCATCTATCCGCCGGAAGAGACGATCGACCTCAAGGGCAGGTATCCGGGGCTGGAAGCGGCCGTCGCGTGGACGCCGCATCACACCGACGACGAGTACGGCGCTGTCGACTTGAACAAAGCCATCGGCAAGCACATGGGCGTGGCCGGCTACGCGCTGGCCGAATTCATCAGCGACGAGGCGCGGCCGATCGAGCTGCGCGTCGGATCGGAGAACGCCGTCAAGGTCTGGCTCAACGGCAAGCTGCTCACCTCGGCGGAAGCCTATCACGCCAACAGCGCCATCGACCAATACATTGGACGCGGCGAGTTGAAGGCCGGCAAGAATCTGATCCTGGTGAAAGTCTGCCAGGACGAGCAAACCGTCGATTGGGCCCAGAACTGGACATTCCAACTGCGCGTATGCGATGAGTTGGGGGCGGCCGTGCTCTCGGCCGACCGGCCCGAGCCCAAGTCGGCCGACGAACTGAAAGCTGCCGCCGAGGCCAAGAAAGCCGAAGCCAAAGAGGAATAAGAATGATGCCGAATCGAGATACCGGAGCGACGCGCGTGACCCATTGCACTCGATTTCTGCGACCGCTGGCGACGCTTTCGATCGCCGGATGCATGCTGGCCGTGGCATGCGGAGCCGACTGGACGCAATTTCGCGGGCCCAACAGCAACAGCGCGACGCGCGGCCAGGCCCCGCCGCTCGATTGGTCGGACGCCGAGAACGAAAACATCGCCTGGAAAGTGGAACTGCCGGGGCGCGGTCCGGCGAGTCCGATCGTTGTGGGCGACCGCGTGATCGTCACCTGCTCCAGCGGCGTCAAGCAAGACCGCCTGCACGTGTTGTGCTTCGAGGCGGACAGCGGCGAGCGTTTGTGGGAGCGTCAATTCTGGGCCACCGGGCGGACGCTGAGCCATCCGTCGAGCGCCAACGCTGCGCCGACCCCTGCCAGCGACGGCGAGTTGATCTTTGCCTTTTTCTCGTCGAATGACCTGGCGTGCCTGGATCTGGACGGCAACCTGAGATGGTTCCGCGGTCTGGCCCACGACTTTCCTCAGGCCGGCAACGACGTGGGCATGTCGAGTTCGCCGGTGGTGATCGGCGATACGCTCGTCGCACAAGTCGAAAACCAGGGCGATTCGTTCGCCACGGGCATCGACAAGAACACCGGACAGACCCGTTGGCGCGTCCCCCGCCCGCGGAAGTCGTGCTGGACGTCACCGGTGGTGATGCGAGGCCAAGGCGGAGAAGACCTCGTGCTGCTGCAATCGCCCACGAAGCTCACGGCCCACGACCCTGAGACGGGCGAGGAAGTGTGGGCCTACGAAACGGAGTGCGACAGCATCTCGTCGCCGGCGGCAGTGGACGGCAGCGTGTACGTGGCCTCCAAGGGCATCACGGCGCTCGAGCCGACCGGTAGCCGGCAGCCCGAGGTGGAGTGGAACGCCCAGAACCTGCAGCCGGGCGCCGCGAGCGTGGTGGTGGCCGACGACCAGTTGTTCATCATCAACCGCGCCGGGGTGCTGAGCTGCGCCGGCACAAAAGACGGCAAAGTTCAGTGGCGGGTCCGCCTCGATGGCGAGTTCTGGGGCACGCCGGCGTTGGTGGGAGATCGTCTCTACTGCGTCAGCCAAAAGGGCTCGGCACAAGTCGTCGACGTGGGTGAAGGCGACCAGTCGGGAAAGATTATCGGCCGCGGTCAGTTCGACGGAGCGATCCAGGCATCGCCGGCGGCGGTGGACGGCGCGCTGTATGTACGCAGCGACGGGCATTTGTGGAAGGTCGCCACGCCGTAGCGAAGGCTGCTGTTGGGGGACGGCCGCCCGGGGCACGCGTGCCGGGATGTTGTGAGGGCCGCCCGTCTGATGTCGAACCTCGAGATCCAACCTGTCACTGCGCCGCCGCAGGCCGGCGTGCGGCCGCCCGGCTCGAAGAGCCTCACGAATCGCGCGCTGGTGTGCGCGGCGCTTGCCGCGGGGCAGAGTCGACTTACCGGCGTGCTCGATAGCGAGGACACGCGCGTCATGCTCGACGCGCTTGCGGCGCTGGGCATCGAGGTGGGCCGCGAAGGCGACACCGCCGAAGTGGTCGGCTGCGGCGGAAAGCTACCGGCGCGAACGGCCGACTTGTATATCGCCAACAGCGGCACGAGCGTTCGCTTTCTCACGGCGCTGGCGGCCTTGGGACACGGCACCTACCGGCTGCATGGCACGCCGCGGATGCACGAGCGGCCGATTCAAGACTTGCTCGACGCGCTGGCCACGCTCGGCGTGCGGGCCGAGAGCGAATCCGGCAGCGGGTGCCCGCCGGTCGTCGTGCACGCCGACGGGTTGCCCGCGGGCAAGGCGACGATTCGCGGCGACGTTTCCAGCCAGTTCTTAAGTGGCGTGCTGCTGGCGGCCCCGTGTGCCAGCGGAGTGCTCGAGATCGATATCGACGGTCGGCTGGTTTCCAAGCCCTACGTCGAGATGACGTTGGCCGTAATGCGGGCCTTTGGGGCGCAAATAACCGTGGCCGGTGATGCACGCCGGTTTACGATCGAGCCGGCGGGCTATCGAGGCACGTCGTATGCCATCGAGCCCGACGCGTCGGCGGCTAGCTATTTCTGGGCGGCCGCGGCCATCACGGGCGGCCGGGTGCGCGTCGAAGGCCTGGGTAGCGCCAGCCTGCAAGGCGACGTGGCCTTTTGCGATTGCCTGCGGCAGATGGGGTGCCGCGTCGATGAGGATCCGGCGGGAACGACCGTCGAGGGGGGCAGGCTCGCCGGCATCGACGTGGACATGAACGCCATTAGCGACACGGTGCAAACCCTGGCGGCCGTCGCGTTGTTTGCCGAGGGACCCACCAACATTCGCCACGTCGAACACATCCGCCACAAGGAAACCGATCGCATCGCCGCTCTGGCGTGCGAACTGCGCAAGTTCGGGGCCAACGTCGAGGAGCGGAGTGACGGGCTGCGGATCGTGCCCGGCAGCCTGCACGGCGCGACCATCGATACCTATGACGACCATCGCATGGCGATGAGCCTGGCCCTGGTGGGACTGAAGATACCCGGCGTGGTGATCAACGACCCGGGCTGCACGGCCAAGACGTATCCTGACTTC
The DNA here is from genome assembly GCA_003389325.1 of Planctomycetota bacterium. GTDB lineage: Bacteria > Planctomycetota > Planctomycetia > Pirellulales > PALSA-1355 > LB-PLM-3. Next base: position 37,611 of record QQVE01000067.1, on the reverse strand, counting down.
TGGCAAGATCTGGAGCGGCTGCGCGTCGCGCCATAGGTGCGCGAAACGAAGGACCGTCCTTAGTGCGGGAGCGTCCTAGACGACCGGAGGCGGTCGCAGGTGCGTCGACGACGACTCAAGCAATTCATCGACCCGACGCAGCAAGTCGGAAGAAGAGTCCCGCAACGTGGCCGTCTCGCTGGCCTCGAACTTTCGATGGCAGTGCTGACAGACGACCTGGCGTCCCAGGTATTCGACGCGGACTTGTAAACTCCGTCCACAAGCCGGGCATTCCTGCACGAAATACGTCGACCTCGACATTCTTGGCACCTCCGTTACCTTGCCCGTTTCCAGGGTCCCATCATGGTAAGGAATCCTTTGCGGTTCGGCAATCATATTCATTGCTGCTGACGCCTGGTGCCACCTGAAAAGCTAGTGAAAAAAATCACAGGTTCTCTCGAAAATGCTCGCCGGCGGGACTGCTGCCTGGTTTCGGGCTGGCGGGCACGGCTGGCCGCGATGCGCTGCGGCGCTGCCCGCGCCAGCATAGCTCCGACACGCGATGCGCCGGACAGGTTCGCCAAACACACCGTGTCAGTGGCACTTACGCTCGCCGAGACCACCCGGCCGCACAGCCGTGGCGTCGGGGAGGCAGATCGCCGATGCTCGCGGGAACGGGGCGAATGAATTAAACTACGTAGAGGCAGCGCACTTCAGAGATTCCGGCCTTCGGGCCGTCGCAATAGCCGCATGGGGAACCAGCCGTTTAACGTCATCGTAGTGCTCTTCTGGCTGGCAACGATGAGCTGGCTGGTGGCGGCCAAGGTCCTTCCGCCGCTGCGGGTGGGCGAGCCGCCGAACTATGGCGTCATCGTCGACGAAAGCCGCAACGAGCCTCCCGCCTGCTGGGCCATCCAGATGAACGGGAAGACCATCGGCTGGGCGGCCAACAAGCTCGAGCGTCGCAAGGAAGGCATCAGCGAGCTGTTCAGCCACGTCTACTTCGGCGAGTTGCCGCTCGACGAGCTGGCCCCTGGGTGGTTGGCCGGCGTGCTCAAGCCGGTCCTGTCGGATCTGGAATTGCTCGACGTCGAAAAACGCAGCCGCCTGGTCATCGATCCGCTGGGACGGTTGACGGAATTCGAGTCAAACGTGCGCTTGGCCAACCTGATCGACGCAATCAAGGTCAAAGGCCGGTTGGAAGGCTCGACGTTGCGGCTGACCGTTCAGTCGGGCGATATTTCGGCTACCGTATCGAGGTCGCTCGCGCCCAACGCGCTGATGGGCGACGAGCTGACGCCGCAAGCGCGTCTGCCGAATCTGCGCGTGGGCCAGCAGTGGACCGTGCCGCTGTACAGTCCGTTTCGCTCGGCCACGAGCCCGTTGGATATTTTGCAGGCCACCGTCGAGCGCGAGGATCCGGTGATCTGGGACGGGCGCTCGGTCAACACGCACGTGGTCGTCTACCGCGGCGATTCGGGCTCGGGAGCCGCCGGCGACAACACGCGGGCGCGCATGTGGGTCCGCGAAGATGGCGTCGTGCTGTGCCAGGAAGTGGGCGTGTTCAAGACGCCAGTGCGTTTCAAACGCCTGCCCCCGCGCGAGGCGAAGTCCATCTGGAACGCCTTGCCCGAAGATTGGTCTCAACCCGTGCCGCGTCAATTGTCGCGCGAGCTTTTCGAGAAAGCCCGCCGCGCCGCGTCTGGCGCCGGATTTCAAGCGGTCGCGACCGCCACCGATCCCTAGTCTTGCCCCCGCTGCCGCGCCGATGATCGAGATCGACAACGTTACGCGACGCTACGGGGCGAAAGTCGCCGTCAACGAGCTCTCGCTGCACATCCCGGCGGGTGAGCTGTTCGCGTTTTTGGGGCCCAACGGCGCCGGCAAGACCACGACCATCAAGATGCTGGTGGGCCTGCTGCGCCCCAGTTCGGGCTCGATTCGCTTGTGCGGCTACGACGTCAGCGAGCGACACCACGCCGCCAATCGCTTGTTGGGCTACGTGCCCGACGTGCCTTACCTGTACGACAAGCTCTCGGGCCTCGAGTTTCTGCACTTCATTGCCGACATGTACGGCGTCGACAAGCGCGTGGCCGAGGACAAGATCGCCGAGCAAATCGAGCTTTTCGAGCTGCGCGACTTCGTCGCCGAGCTGACCGAAAGCTATTCGCACGGCATGAAGCAGCGGCTGGCTTTCGCCGCCGCGATGCTGCACGACCCGAGCGTCGTGGTCATCGACGAGCCGATGGTCGGACTCGATCCGCGCAGCGTGCGGTTGATCAAGGACCTGTTGCGGGCCAAGGCCCGCGGCGGCCAGACGATCTTCATGTCGACGCACCTGTTGTCGATTGCCGAGGAGATCGCCGACCGAGTGGGCATCGTCGACCAGGGGCGTTTGCAGTTTCTGGGCACGATCGACCAGTTGCGCGAGCGGCTGGCCACGCACGAGCGTTCGCTCGAGCAGTTGTATCTGAACTTCACTGCCGCGGAACTAGCCGAGCAGCGGGGCAATGCCTCCGCGGATGCTGCGGCGCCGTCGCCCGAAGCCGAGGAGGCCCGATGAGCACGCTGGCCGGCAGAATCGCCGAAGGGCCGGTTGCCGAAGCGGCTCCGCGGCTCGAAGACACGCTCACGCCGCAGGCCGAGGCCCGGCTGCTATGGCGCATCCGCGCGCAAATGGTGCGCACCATGTTCGTGCAGGCGCTGACCACGGCGCGACTCCGCGTGCTGCTGGTGGTGACCTTGAGCGTGCTGTTTTGGTATGGGTTGTTTCGTTTATTCGGCGGCGGATTCGAGTTTTTGCAGACGACGATTGACCACGACTATACGTTCGCCCAGACCGTGGAGGCGATTTACAACGTGTTTTTCGCTTCGCTGTTGATGATGCTGGTCATCTCCTCGGCGATCATCCTTTACGGCGGCTTGTACAGTTCGGCCGAGGCCGAGTTTCTGCTCACCACGCCGGTGCGGCCCGAGCGGATCGTGCTGCACAAGTTTCAGGAAGCCATTGTGTTCAGCAGTTGGGGCTTTTTGCTGTTGGGCAGCCCCATGCTCGTGGCCTACGGATTGCACGGCGGCGCACCCTGGTACTACTACTTGCTGCTGCCGGCCTTCATGGCGGCGTTCGTGTACATCCCCGGCGGCATCGGCGCGATCGTGTGCCTGCTGTTCGTGCACCAGTTGGCCCGGGTGCGGCGGATGGCGATCGGGCTGATGGTCGTGGCGGGCCTCCTCGGCGCGTTGGCGATCGTGTGGTCGCTGCTCGGCGAGACCGAGGGCAACCTGCTGACCGCCGGCTGGTTTCAGGAAATGCTGGGGCGCTTGCAGTTCAGCGAGCACCGGCTGCTGCCCAGTTGGTGGCTCAGCTCCGGGCTGCTCGAGGCGGCCCGCGGCGACGGCGGCCAGTTGGGCGATCGCCCCTGGTCGGAGAGCCTGCTGTTTCTATCGCTGCTGATTTCCAATGGGCTGTTTCTGCGGGTGCTGGCCGTGGCGTTGGCGTCGCGCGTCTATCGCACCAGCTACAGCGAACTGCGCACCGAACGGGCGCGTCGACGGCCGGGCCGGCGATTCTGGCTGGATGCCGCCGTGATGAACTGCACGCCGCTGTTGGCTCCCAAGATGCGGCTGCTGATCGTCAAGGACCTGCGGCTGTTTCGGCGCGATCCGGTGCAGTGGTCGCAGTTCTTGATTTTCTTCGGCCTGCTGGCGCTGTACTTCGCGAACATTCGCCGCTTCAGCTACGACGTCAACTACACGGCCTGGGTCAACATGATCAGCTTTCTCAACCTGGCCGTGGTGGGGCTGATACTCTCGACGTTCACCACGCGGTTTATCTTTCCCATGCTGAGCCTGGAGGGGCGTCGGTTTTGGATTCTGAGCATGCTGCCGATTCGCCGTGAGTCGATCTTGTGGGGCAAGTTCCTGTTTGCCGCGCTGGGTTCGGCGGTGCCGTGCTGCCTGCTGATCCTGCTGAGCGATTACATGCTCCGCGTGTCGCCGCTGGTGCTGGCCATCCACCAGTTGACCTGCGTGCTGTTGTGCGTGGGGCTATCGGGAATTGCCGTCGGGCTGGGAGCCAAGATGCCGGACTTGCGCGAGGAGTCGCCCTCGAAAATCGCGGCCGGTTTCGGCGGCACGTTGAGCCTGGTGATCAGCGCCATCTACGTGATCTTAATCGTGCTGCTGACGGCCTTGCCGTCGCACTTCTACCTGGCCGTGGGAAACGCCGGAGTCGACGGCTTCCGCATTCGGTTGATGCTGGCCGGCGGCGTGCTGGCCGCTTGCCTGTTGGGCGCTGCGGCGACGCTGGTGCCCATGCGGATGGGGCTCAAGGCCTTTCGCGATTTGGAATTCTGAGTCGCTAGATGGCGGCGCGTCGAAGCTTGGCCACGGCGTCGCGGTAGCGGTGGCGTTGATCCCAGGCGACCCAGCCCAGGTAGAAGTTCCCGCCCAGCGAGCAGCACAACAGGGCAATCGACCCCAGCAGTGCCGGCCAGCGGCCCTCGGGATCGGCGTCGGGCAACTCGGGCTTCTGCAGGTTCACTTCCGCGGCGTCCGGTACCGTGTCTTCGCCCTCGCCGGAATCGGCGGCCTCGACGTGCGAAGCCTGCGCGGCCGAAGGGAGCTTTGCCGGTGGCTGCGGATCGTCGGCCGAATAGCGCGAATCGGCAGGTTCCTCGTCGGCGAAGGGGGGCCGATCACTGGGCGAAGCCCCTGGTTCGGGCTCCCCATCGGCGCCGGTGAACCAAGGCTGCTCGGGCGGCTCGTCCGAGGGCGTCGACGCCACGTCGGCCGGCTGCGTCTCCTCCGGCACGGGTTGCCCAGTTAGGGGCTCCTCTGGTGGCCAGGGCTCGGCTTCTTTTGGGGGAGTCGTCGCGTACCGATCGGTTTCCGAGGGCGCGGGATAGGGATCGCCGGGCGGGGTGCCGAAGGGACTCTCGGGCCCCTTGGGCGTCGCGGCGGTGGGTTCGCCGGCGCCGCCGGGCGCCGCCGCGGTCGGCTGCTCTTGTGGACTGCGGGAGTTACCAGCCAGCGGACCGGCATCGCGGGGCAGGGGGCTGTTGCCCACGATAATGCGATAGCTACGGATGTCGAGATTGGGAGGCACGGCGCTATAGATCTCTTCGCGCCCCTCCTTCAACACCTCGAGCATTTGCGGCTCGAGCTGAATCGTATACTCGTGTCCGCCACCGGGAAGCGGTTCCCAGCCGACTTCAATTCCCAATGCCGCGCTGGTCACCAGAATCCATACCGCGTTCATGTCCGTACTCTCCGGGTCAGGTAGTGGGCTTGCGGGCCGCTGTCATCCTAGCCCGGCAAACGGCCGCCGGTAAAGGTGGCGTCGCGGCACTGCCTCGCGCGGGCCGCGGCAAACGGCTACAATGAATCATGCGATTCGCCCGGCTGGCCGGCTCGATTCGTCTTGTGCCAGCACGCCCCGGCCGACACAATACGCGGGCTTTCATCGCCCGAGACTTTCCGAACGCCGTCCGGCCGATCAAACACGCGCGGGCTCGTAAGGATCCAGCCGCGCTCGCTGAGCCGTTTCCCAGTTTCGTAGAGCAAGCTACGTGAGCGCCCCGAAGAAACGTTGGACCGGTTGGCTGATCCTGGCGGTCAAGCTGGCCGTATTCGGCGTCTTGTGCTGGGCCATCTACCGTGCGCTGGAGAGCGGGCGCTCGCAGCTCAGCCAGCACGTGTGGGACGTCGAGCCAGGCTGGCTGGTCGTTTCGGGGTTGCTGTACCTGCTGGGTATCCTGCCCTCGGCCCTGTTCTGGCACCGGGTGCTGTTGCGCACCGACCAGCAGGCCGCGGCCGGCGAAGCCGTGCGGGCCTACTACATTTCGCAGCTCGGCAAATACGTGCCCGGCAAGTGGATGGTCATTCTGTTGCGGCGCATGCTGCTGACCACCGGCCAGGTGGAAAACACGATCGTGGCCGCCAGCGTATTCTTCGAAACGTTTACGATGCTGGCCGTGGGCGCCGCGATTTCGGCCATGGTGCTGCTGATCTGGCAGACCCACCAGACGCTGTTGATCGCCACGGCGGCCGGCTCGGTGATCTTGCTCGGCGCGCCGACGATGCCGCTGTTGTTCGAGTTTCTGCTGCGCACCCTGCGCGTCACCCGGCTCAACGCCACCGCGGGCGCCAAGTTTCGCCAGATCAGTTGGAGCATGCTCGCGGTGGGCTGGGCCGGTATCGCCTTCGGCTGGCTGATGCAAGGCGCGAGCCTGTGGGCCACGCTGCGCGGGCTGGGGGCGACCGAGGCCGGACCCTTCGCCGAGCTCCCGCTCAACACGGCGGCCGTGGCCCTGTCGGTCGTGGCCGGGTTTCTCTCGCAGATTCCCGGGGGTCTGGCTGTACGCGAATGGGTGTCGGCACAATTGATCGAACCGGTATATGGCGAAAGCATGGCCATTGTTTCCACGATTATTTACCGCCTGGTGCTAGTCGTGTCGGAGCTGTCGGTTTCAATTATCTTGTATGTAGCGGGATGGCGCCGCATGCCGCGGCTCGCCTCGGGCTGGCTGAAGCGGACCGAAGCGCATTCCAACGCGCCGGAATAGACCGCGACCGGCCGCCCGCTCCGCCGACTCCGTAAACCGACTTTGCGATGCTCTCGATCGTCATCCCCGTATACAACGAGCGCGAAAGCCTCGAGCAATTGCATGCCGAGCTCGATGCCGTGATCCGCGCCGGCGACTACGACGTCGAGATCATCTTCATCGACGACGGCTCAAAGGACGGGTCGTGGACCGAGATTCGCCGCCTGGCCGCGGCCGACCCGCGCGTGCGCGGCATTCGCTTTCGCCGCAACTTCGGCAAAGCGGCAGCGCTGTCGGCCGGCTTTCGCAGTGCCCATGGCGAGTTGGTCATGACACTCGACGCCGACTTGCAGGACGACCCGCGCGAAATACCGCGGTTTCTGGCCGCGATGTCCGAAGAGCTGGACGTCGTGAGCGGCTGGAAGCAGGTGCGGCACGATCCCTGGCACAAGGTGCTGCCCTCGCGCGTGTTCAATTGGATGGTAAGCCGCCTGACCGGAGTGCGGCTGCACGACCACAATTGCGGCATGAAGTGTTACCGCCGGGCCGTACTGGGCGAAGTGCGGTTGTACGGCGAGCTGCACCGCTTCGTTCCCGTTTTGGCGGCTGCCCGAGGGTTCTCGGTGGGTGAGCTATCGATCCATCATCGCCCGCGCCAGTACGGCCACTCGAAGTACGGCGCGCGGCGGATCATGAAAGGCTTTCTCGATCTCTTGACCGTGAAGTTTCTCACCGGCTACGGGCAGCGGCCGCAGCACTTGTTGGGCACGATCGGGTTGATCTCGTTCTCGCTCGGGTTTCTCGGCCTGGCTTCGCTGGCCGTTAACTGGGTGCTGGGCCACACGATTCCCGGCTGGGAGATCACACCCTTGCACCAGCGGCCCGCGGTGATTTATTCTCTGGGCGCGTTGTTGCTCGGCGCGCAGTTGATGTCGATGGGCTTTTTGGCCGAGCTGATCACCGCCTACCAGGTGCGCGACGCCGATACCTATTCGATCGCCGAGCGCACGACCGAACACGCCGACCGCACGACCACTCCCCCATGAACGACGCCGGCGATCCTTCGCGCGCGCTGCGCTTGAGCGTCTATGCGCTGCTGGTCGCGCTGTCGACCGGCGCGATGTTGGGCCGCATCATGGCCGTCACGTCGGTCGACGTGATCGCCATTGAAAAGCAGCGTTTTCGCGAGGGCCGCAAGGACTGGGCCCTGCAGCGCCCTTTCTTGAGTGCCAACGATCGCAGCCGCTTTGCCACGGTGCGCTCGCTGGTCGAGCAGGGCACCTACCAGATCGACGACGTGATCCAGGAGCGGGGCTGGGACACGATCGACATGGTTAAGCACGAAGGGTGGGATGGAAAGCCCCATCTCTATTCCAGCAAGCCCCCGCTGTTCGCGACGATCATGGCGGGCGAGTACTGGCTTATCAACCGGCTCACCGGCGCGACGCTCGGCGACTACCCGTACGAGGTGGGGCGCTTCATGCTGGTCACGTTCAACGTCTTGCCGCTGTTGGTCTACTTCGGCGTGTTGGCCCTGCTGGCCGAGCGGCTGGGGACGAGCGACTGGTCGCGGCTGTTCATGTTCTCCGGCGCCGCATTTGGCACATTCCTGACGACGTTCGCCGTGGCGATCAACAATCACTTGCCGGCCGCGGTGTGCACGGTGATCGTGCTTTGGGCGCTAGTGCGTATTTGGTACGACGGCGAGCGGCGGCTGCGCTACTTCGTGCTCGCCGGGCTGTTCTCGGCGGCAGCGGTCACGTTCGAGCTGCCGGCCTTGTCGCTGGCGGCGCTCACAGCGGCCGTGCTGTTGTACAAGTGCCCGCGGCAAACGCTCGTGGGCTTCGCCCCGCCGGCCGTGTTGGTGGCGGCCGCCTTCTTCGGCACTAATTACCTGGCACACGGCAGCCTGCGGCCGCCCTACATGCATCGCAGCGAAACCGATCCTGCCGACAATTGGTACGACTATTCGTACGAGCGGGGCGGCAAAGTGCGCGACAGCTACTGGCGCGATCCAGTGGGCATCGATCGCGGCGAGCCCTCCGCGGCCCTCTACGTTCTGCATGCCACGGTCGGCCACCACGGCATCTTTTCGCTCACGCCCATCTGGCTGTTGAGCGTGTGGGGGATCTACCTCTGGTGGCAACGCGGGCAGGGGGAGCTGGCCGCGTTTATTGGCTTGTTGTCGCTGGTGTGTCTGACGTTCTACCTGGCGAGGCCCGAGTTGGATCGCAACTATGGCGGCATGACCAGCGGCTTTCGCTGGATGTTCTGGTTTGCTCCGCTATGGCTCGTGGCGCTGTTGCCGGCCGCCGAGCGGATGGCGTGCTGCATTTGGGGACGCGGGATCGCCCTGTTGCTGCTGGCGGCATCGGTCATGTCGGCCTCGTATCCGACGTGGAATCCCTGGACGCATCCGTGGCTGTGGAACCTGCTGGATTCGCTCGGCGTGGCCGTGTGAGAGCCTTGGAGATTCACGCGGCAGGCATGCTCGCCCAGGGCGAGCATGGCAACCAGGACAAGGCGTCACCGGCACGAGTGCTATGCGTGCCGCGGGGTGAGGGCGAGGGCCTGCCAGGCTTCACTGAGCGGAGCTTCGATCGTCACGAGCTCCTTCGTCGTGGGGTGGTAGAACGACAGGCTGCGGGCGTGTAACGCAATCGCACGCTGGCGCGGATCGTCGACCGCGGGGCCGAACGTCACGCGTGATCCGTAGAGCTCGTCGCCGAGGATTGGGTGCCCGCGCGAGGCGGACTGCACGCGAATCTGGTGCGTGCGGCCGGTTTCGAGCTCGATCTCCAGCCAGGCACCGCCGCCGTGAGCGCCGATCGTGCGATAGTGCAGCACGGCCTCCTGGCCTGCGGGGTGCGAGGCGTCGACGACCTCGGCCCGCGGCTGGCCGTAGACTTTGTAGAGATAGTCGGTCCACGTACCGGCCTCGGGGGCGATGGCCCGATCGACGCAGGCCCAATAGCGTTTGGCGACACGCCGCCGCTCGAACTGCCGCGAAAGCTGCCGCGCGGCGCGACGCGTTTTGGCAAATACGATCGCGCCGGAGACCGGGCGGTCGAGCCGATGCGGAATGCCCAGATAGACGTCTGCCGGGTCGCCCGCGGTGCCGGCCAGGTAGCGGCGCACGCGCGCTTCGAGGCTATCGATGCCACGCGGGGCCTGCGTGGCGATGCCCACGGGCTTGGCCACGGCCAGCACGGCGTCGTCCTCGAGCAATACGCTAAAGGCACCGGCCGCGCCCGATGAGTGCGAAGGATCGGGTCGGGCCGGGTTCATCCTGCACCGCAAAGGTGGTCGGCGACGATCAGACCTGGCCGGCCGGCGGCACGACGTACGGCTTGCGGTAGTCGCGCGTCAGCTTGGCATTGGCTTTGTCGTTGCCGATGAATGTTTCTTTCTTGGGATCGATCGCCAGGTTCGGTCCCCAGGCCAGCGTGGTCTTCTCGAGATCGATCTTGTTGTGCTCCAAGTGGTCGGTGAACCGCTTGTAGGTCTCGAGCACCGGCTCGGGCGTTTCGAGGCCTTGCAGCCGCTCGCGCACTGCGGGAATGGGAAGCTGTTCGCCCAACTGGTACGAAATGTTGCCCAGGTGGCACAGGGCGCTCGAGAGGTGGCCCTCTTCGATGTCGGCGTTGAGGTCCTTGTAGTCGCGGCTGCGCACGGCGTCGACAAAGTTGCCGTAGTGATCGGCGCCGCCGGAGAACTCCTTGACCTTGTTGCCGTCGGGATCGAAGGCGGCCCCGCTGTTGTAGCTGGTCATCACGACGTAGCCGTCGGTGCCTTCGACGATGATGCCCACGTTGGCGCCCTTGTAGCTATCGGTCACCAGCCCGCGCACTTCGAATACCAGGGCCTGGTCGCCGAAGCCGTGGATGACCATCTGGGTGTTGGCCGTGTCGCCGGCATCTTCGTAGCCCAAACGTCCGCCGTAGCTGAGCACCCAGTCGCTCACCTGATCGGCGCCGAGGGCCCAGCGGCAGAGATCCATCTGGTGGATACCCTGGTTGCCCAGGTCGCCGTTGCCGTAGGGGAACTGCCAGTGCCAGTCGTAGTGAAAGCGGGGACGCGTCAGCGGAGCGTACTGCGCGGGACCGAGCCACAGGTCGTAGTCGACGCCCGGCGGAATGGGGTATTCGCCCAGTGCACCGATCGTCGGACGGCGCTTGTAGCACAGGCCGCGCGAGACCTTCACCTTGCCGATCTTGCCGTCGTGGATGTACTGCATCGCTTCACGCATGCCGGGGTTGGAGCGGCTCTGCGTGCCGGTCTGGCACATCTTGTTGTACTTGCGGGCCGCTTCGACGACGCGGCGGCCTTCGCTCACGTTGTGGCTCACGGGCTTCTCGACATAAACGTCCTTGCCGGCTTGGATGGCCCAGATGCTCACCAGCGAATGCCAGTGGTTGGGCGTGGCCGTGGTGACGATGTCGACGCTCTTGTCGTCGAACGCCTCGCGCATGTCGGTGGCCATCTTCGGCTCGCGGCCTTGCTTGCTCTTGACGAAGCTGGCACGCTGCTTGGCGTGGTTGTCGTCGACGTCGACGACGTACAGCACTTCGGTGTCGTCGCGCGTGGAGAAGGCTCCCAGGTGACTACCGCCGCGGCCGCCGCAACCCACGACGGCTACGCCCAGCTTCTCGTTGGGGCTTTTGGACTGCTTCTCTTCGGCCGCAAATACCTGGTTGGCCGAACCGGCCGCGACAGCGGCCGCAGCCGCGAACATCGAATCCTCAAGAAACTGACGGCGATTGCGCTTCGACATGAACGGAGCTCCTTCGACTCGGAGGGTTGGCTAGTCGGGGTGGGTTGGGGACGAACTTCTAGAATAACGCAAAGAAATGCCCGTGTCAGCAGGCCGCCGGGACGTTCATTTCCCCGTCTGGCGGGCCAAGACCCAGTCGAGCACGCCGGGGAATAATCGGCTGCTCCACACCAGCAGCTTGCCGCCCCGGCTGATCACGATCTCGTGCTTGCCTCGCCGAATTGCCCACGCGATTTGCCGGGCGACGGCCTCAGGGGTCATCGTCGGTAGCTCTTTCCAGGGGCGTCCCTGCGCGCCGATTGCCGAGTCGAAAAACTCTGTCTCGGTACGGCCGGGGCTGACGACCAAGAGATCGATGCCGAGCGGCGCAAACTCGGCCCGCAACGACTCGCTCAGCCCCTGCATGGCGAACTTGCTCGCGCAGTACTCCGAGTAGCCCGGCACGCCGCGGTGCCCCAGCACGGAGCTGACGTTCACGACGATCGGATGCCGGCCCTCGACCAACAGGGGTAACGCGCTGCGCGTGAGTTCGGCCGCGGCGAAGAAGTTCAACTCCATCACCTGCCGCAACCGCTCGGGCGCGGTCTCGGCGAACTGTCCCATGGCACCCGTGCCTGCGTTGTTCACCACGAGGTCGAGCCCGCCAAATGCGTCGCGGGCCCGCTCGATGGCGGCTGTCCGCGTTTGGTCGAGGGTGATGTCGCCGGGGACGCATTCGACGCGGCCGGGAGCGTCGTGCAACTCTTGGGCGAGCGCTTCGAGCCGTTCGGCACGTCGGGCGACGATCACCAACTGGGCGCCCGATAGCGCGAGCTCGCGCGCGAGCGCCTGTCCGATGCCGCTTGATGCGCCTGTCAAAATTCCGCGTATGCCGTCGATCTCGCGTCGTGCCATGCGGCCAATATACGCCAGAGGGCTTCGCGCGACAGTGGCGGTTTCGCTCAACGGCTACGACACCGAACCGTCGGGCGTGCCATTTGTGGTCGTCGAGGCAGACGGCGAGTGGTACACCGCCGAGCCGTTGTCCGTGCCGTTGCCACCCGGCGTCTGGCCGGGGCGGCGGTGCGGGCGGATCTCGGCGTCCGAAGCGCGCAAGTGCCCCAGGGCCCGTTCCGGGATGCGGCAGTGGACGATCACGCGCGTGTCGGTATATCGCTTGGAGAGCACTTCGCCGTGGTTGGACAACATGGCCAACAGGCGTCCGTTCTCGACGCCCGTTTCCACGTCGACGTCCAGAAAGCCGTGCGAAAGCGCCTGGCTCACGGCGGCAGCCAGCCGGTCGACGCCCTGACCGGTGTGCGCGCTAATCGATAGCGCGTTCGGATAGCGGGACATGATGGCGGCCAACTGCCCGCGCGAGGCGACGTCGGCCTTGTTGAGCACCAGGATGGTGTCTTTGGCCTGGATGCCGATCTCGCCGAGCACCTTGTACACGACGCCGATCTGCTCGAGCGCCGCGGGGTTGCTGGCGTCGGCCACGTGCAGCAGCAGGTCGGCCTGCCGCGATTCCTCGAGCGTGGCCTTGAAGCTGGCGATCAAATGGTGAGGCAGGTCGCGAATGAATCCGACCGTGTCGCTCAATAACACCGGTCCCCAGCCGGGCAACTGCCACCGCCGGGTGCGGGTGTCGAGCGTGGCAAACAGCCGGTTTTCGGCCGGCACGTCGGCGCCAGTCAACTTGTTGAGCAGCGTGCTCTTGCCGGCGTTGGTGTAGCCGACCAGTGAGACCGTCATCCGGTCGCTGCGGCCGGCCACCTCGCGCTCCTTGCGCTGCTCGATCACCTTGAGCTCGTGGCGCAGGTCGGCAATGCGCTTCTCGACCAGACGGCGGTCGACTTCCAACTGCTTTTCACCCGGGCCACGCATGCCGATGCCCATCTTGAGCCGCGACAAGTGGGTCCACATCCGCTTCAGCCGCGGCAGCGAGTACTGCAACTGCGCCAACTCTACGGCCAGGCGGGCCTGGTGGGTTTGGGCGCGGCTGGCGAAGATGTCGAGAATCAGCTCGCTGCGGTCGAGCACCTTGACGCCGGTGGCCACTTCCAGGTTGCGCGTCTGGGCGGGCGTAAGATCGTTGTCGAAGAGGATCACGTCGGCGTCGTTCGCCGAGGCCAGATCGCGCAGCTCGTCGACCTTTCCCTTGCCGAGATAGGTCGTCATGTCGGGCGACGCGCGGCGTTGGGTCAAGCGGCCCACGATGTGCGATCCGGCCGTCGTGGCCAGGCCTTCCAACTCTTCCAGCGGATCGCCGTGCACTTCCTGGTCCGGCAGCACGACGCCGACCAGAATGGCGGCCTCGCTGGCAACGCCCTCAATGCGGTTCATTTCTTTCACAGGCGGTAGGTACCTCCGTTTTCTTGCGCCGTGCGCCGTCCCTCTCTATTCTACTTCGGAGGCAGAAAATTCCCGCCTACGTCGTAAAAACCTGGAATTCCTACGCTCCCGGGGGCGTTTGGGTCGCTTTGCCCCGATGGCGCCTCACCGATTCAAGGGGACACCCGGCCCCGTGGCCGGGTTCGTGTCAATCGATCTCTCCTGCGAACAAATGGCAATAGCTTTCATAGCGCCGCAAGTCGAGCCAACCGTCGGCGACGGCATCTTTCACGGCGCACTGGGTCTCGTGCGTGTGCGTGCAGTTGGGAAAACGGCAGTGGTTGATATACGGCCGCAGGTCGCGAAAGTAGCCGGCCACCTCGGCGGGAATTACGTCCCAAAGCTGGAACTGCCGGATGCCCGGCGTGTCGAAGACGTAGCCGCCGCTGGCCAGCGGCCACAGTTGGGCCGTGGTCGTCGTGTGCCTTCCCTTTTGCGTATCGTCGCTCACGCGTCCCACGCGCAACGCCAACTCGGGATCGACGGCATTGAGCAACGACGATTTGCCTACGCCGCTCTGGCCCGCCACGACGCTCGCGCGGCCGGCGAGCTCGCGCCGCAGGCGATCGATGCCGATGCCAGTCGTGGCCGACAGCAGCAGCACGCGGTAGCCCATCTGGCTGTAGGTGCCCACCAGCGGCGCCAGCGAGGCCGGGTCGATCAGGTCGATCTTGTTGATGCACACCAGCGGCCGCAACCCGGTCTGATGGGCGCTGATCAACAGCCGGTCGATGAGGTTTGGCTTGAGGTACGGCTCGGCGGCGCTGGCGACGATCAGCAACTGGTCGGCGTTGGCCACCATGATCTGCTGGCGCCCCCGGGTGGCGCGGCTGAGCACGGTCTGACGGGGCTCGACGCGCTCGATAATGCCTTCGTCGGCGGTGACCGGGCGAAACATGACGAAGTCGCCGGCGGCCACAACGTGCCGTTCGTCGGTGGCCATGGTCTTGAGCAGCCGCCGGGTGGCGCACATGTACGTGGCGCCGCCCTCTTCCTGCACGGTGCTCAACAGGCCCTGCACGGCCAGCACGCGGCCCAGCTTGACCGCGGCGGGATCGACGTCGAGCAGCATGCTCTCTTCGTCGGCGGCCATTTCGACCAGGACGGTCCGCCGGCGGCTGAGTTCGCCCTTACCGCTGATCCGCTCGCGCGAGACGGCGTCGAGATCCGCCTCTTCTCCTTCGGCGTGGAAGCGGCGCGTCCAATCGTCCGGCCGAGCTCGCCCAGAGCGATTCTTGCGAAAATCGGCGCGAATCTTGTGCTTCTTCTTGGCCGCCATTAGCAAAGGACGCCGCACGCAGTGGGGCGCGGAAGCGTCCTTCTGTGCCCTCACACGGGTCGATTGGGATCTTTGATCTGTCCCTCGCTGTCGTCCATGATGTCGAACCGCTCGCCCATGCGCTTCGGCTGCCGTGGACCGCTCGGAGGGGAGCTTTTGCGCACTTCGAGACCGGCGCGCTCCAACAGCGACTGCTTCATCATGTCTTCGGCTTCTTCGTCGACCGGCGGAGGACCGACCGCGCCCAGGTCATAGGGCGAATAGCGCACGTCGTAGCGGTGCTTGGCGATCGAAAGCGTATCGCCGGGGTCTAACCGTTTTTCGGTGACCCGCATGCCGTTGACCTTGATGCCGTTGCGACTCTTAAGGTCCTTGACGTACCAATACCCGCCATTGCAGTAGAGCTGGCAATGATGGGCCGAGACATTCGAGAATCGCAACACGATGTCGCAACTCTCGCGGCGGCCCACCAGCAAGATCTTCTTCAATAACGGAATCGGGTCGCCACCTCCCAGAGGGATCATTTCGCCGTACATATCTGCCCGTTTTGAAAAACTTGTGACACCGAGGGACAAGAGATTATGATCGTGTTGCGATGAGATTCCCCTGGTTTCAGGTACCGTGCAGTGTACGTGGCCCACTGCGACGCGTCAACCAACTATCGGGATAAACTGGCTTAAGATAAGGAGTTGCGTGGTCGGTTCCGGCCGAATTTCACCCATACCGGGCACGTGCTGCCCCTCCACCGCGATATGCCCGACTCAACGGCCGACGCGCGCCGCTACCGCGCTTACAATGATTTCCTGCGCCAGAAATTCGGCGGCCGGGTCCAGAAGGTCAGCGTCGATGCCCGCTTCACCTGCCCCAACGTCGACGGCACCGTGGCCACCGGCGGTTGCACGTTCTGCGACAACCGCAGCTTCAGCCCCAGCCGCCGGCTGCCGCGGCAGGCGATCGGCGATCAAATCGACCACGGAATCCGCATGCTCCGCCGCCGCTACCCCAAGGTGCATCGCTTTCTGGCGTATTTCCAGCCGGCCACCAACACCTACGCCCCCGTCGAGCGGCTCCGCGAGGTGTTCGAGGAGGCGCTTGCGCATCCCGAAATTGTCGGCATGGCCATCGGCACCCGGCCCGACTGTGTGCCCGACGACGTGCTGGATCTGCTCGACGAGATCGGCCGACGCACGTACCTCTCGGTCGAGTACGGATTGCAGACGATTCACGACCGCTCGCTCGACTGGATGAACCGCGGGCATCACCACGATGCCTTTCTCGACGCCATGTCCCGCAGCCGGGATCGCTCGTTCGAGATTTGTGCCCACGTCATGCTCGGGCTGCCGGGCGAGGACCACGCCGACATGATGGCCACGGCCCGCGAAGTGGCTCGCCTGGGGATCGACTCGGTGAAGATTCACAACCTGTACGCGGTAAAGGGGACGCCGCTGGCCGAGCAGGTGGCCCGGGGCGAGGTTTCCTTAATGGAGCGGGATGCTTATATTTCGACGCTTGTGGACTTTTTGGAGCTGTTGCCCGCGACGATGCTGGTGGAGCGGATCAGTGGCGACGCGCCGCCCGACTACTTCGTCGGTCCGGCCTGGTGCCTGGACAAGGCGTCGGTGCGTCTGGCCTTCGAAGCCGAGTTGGCCCGCCGCGACACGTGGCAGGGCAAACACTACGTGGCCGCAGCGTCGCCCGCCGTCTGAGTGAGTCGTTCATGCCGGACCCGCAAGCGTATCTGAACGGGAAATTCCTCCCGGCCGAGCAGGCCGTGTTGCGCGTCAGCGACGCCGGCTTCGTACAGGGCACGACCGTCGCCGAGCAGCTACGCACTTTCGGCGGCCGACTGTTCCGCCTCGAGATGCACATCGCCCGGCTGTTCCATTCGCTGGGCATCGTGGGCATCGATCCGGGCTTGAACCCCGCGCAGTTGGCCCGCGCGGCCAGTGAGCTCGTGGCCCACAATCATCCCCTGTTGGCCGAGGGGGACGATCTGGGGCTGGTGATGTTCGTCACACCGGGCGCCTATCCCACGATGCTCCCCGGGGACGCGCCGGGCCCCACGGTCTGCCTGCACACGTTTCCGCTCCGCTTCGACTTGTGGGTCGACAAGTACGAGCAGGGCGAATCGCTGGCCACGACCGATGTGATGCAGGTGCCCAGTGCCTGCTGGCCGCCCGAGCTCAAGTGTCGCAGCCGGATGCACTACTATCTGGCCGACCGCGCGGCGCGCCAGCGCTTTCCCGGCAGCCGGGCGCTCCTGCTGGACGCCCAGGGCTATGTCGTGGAAGCTTCGACCGCCAACGTCGTGCTCTACAAGAAGGACACCGGATTGTTGTTGCCGCCGGCGCACAAGACCCTGCCGGGCATCAGCCTGGCGGTCTTGCACGAGCTGGCCGAGGAGTTGGAGCTCTACTCCGACGAGCGCGACCTGCGACCGCTCGACGTGGCCGCAGCCGACGAAGTATTTCTCACCAGCACTTCCCCCTGCATCGCGCCGGTGACGCAGCTCGATGGCCGCCCGATTGGCGACGGCCGCCCGGGCCCGATGTTCGGCCATCTCATGTCGGCTTGGAACGAATTGGCCGGTTTGGACATCGTGGCCCAAGCCCGGCGTTTTTCGCAGCGCTAGCACGGATTGCCGCTGGCATTGCGCGGCGGGCGATCTGTCTTTCTTGCCGTTTTTTTGCTAGGCGGTCTCCGGGTGTGAGCTTTTCGTGAGACGCGCCGGCACGCGCCATTCTGGGATTGCCCGAACGGGGCGTTTCCGAAAAGATCGAAGTGCTAACCAGGAACATGCAACTCGGAGACTGAATGAGTATCGCCCTCGACACGCTTCAGGAGAATGCGGCCACCGACCGGCCGCGGCGCGCAAGCGCCTTCTACTATGGATGGGTCATGTTGCCGCTGACGATGGCGGCGCTCGTGGCCAGCTCGCCGGGACAGACCTTCGGCGTTTCCATTTTCAATGAGCCGATGCGGCTGTCGCTGGGTCTTTCGTACGGGCAGCTAGCAGCGGCCTATATGATCGGCACGCTGCTGGGCGCGCTGCCGATTACCTACGTCGGCTCGTTGATGGACCGCTACGGCGGCCGACGCGTCGTGCTGGGCGTGCTGAGCCTGTTCTGCGGCGCGTGTTTGGTCGTGTCGCTAGTGCAAAACTGGCTGATGTTGATCCTGGCCTTCAGCCTGCTGCGGATGCTCGGGCCCGGTGCGCTGGCGTTCACCAGCGGCAACACCTTGCCCTACTGGTTCGAGCGGCGGCTCGGCATGGTCGAGGGCATTCGCCAGCTCGGCATGGGGTTGGCCATGCTGCTGATTCCCACGATTAATCTCTATCTCGTTCACCATTGGGGCTGGCGCGGGGCTTACGCGTTCCTGGGCCTGGTGATCTGGTCCGTGCTGTTCCCGCTGTTCTTCTTTCTGTTCCGCAGTCGGCCGGAGGACGTGGGGCATGCGCTCGACGGCGCGGCGCCCGAGGAGTCCAACGCCCCGCAGAACTTCTGGTGGGGACTCACCCTGGAAGAGACGCTGCGTACGTTTTCCTTCTGGGTGGTTACGGCGGGAACGGCTTGCTTTGCGCTGATTCACACGGCGGTTTTTTTCTGCCTGGTGCCGATCTTCGATGAGCGCGGGCTCACGCATCAGGATGCCGCCACGGCCCTGACCGTATACGCGGGGTGTTTGGCCGTGATGCAGTTGACCAGCGGAACGCTCTCGGATCGGATGCCGCCCCGGTTCTTGTTGTTCGCGGGGCTGCTGGGGCTGACTCTCGGCGTGTCGATGGTGCGCGGCGCCGAGTCGGTGGGCACCGCCGTTTTGGCTACCTCCGTGCTGGGGTTGTCGCAGGGACTGTTTTTTGGCGCGGCCCAGCCGCTGTGGGCCCGTTATTTCGGGCGGCGGCACCTGGGCAAGATTCGCGGCGTGTTGGTGACGCTGAATGTGGCTTCATCCAGCCTGGGCCCGCTCGTGGCCGGGTTGTCGCGAGATGCCACCGGCGACTTCAATTTGGCGCTGCTGCTGTTTCTGCTGGCTCCGCTGCCGGTGGCCGCCATGACGCTGTTTGCGGCGCCGCCTCAGAGAGACGAAGACTCGGTCCCGGTCGTTGCCACGCCCGCTACGGCTGCAGCTCGTTAACGGCGTCGTTGAGAATCCCGCCGTAGCCGTAGGTGAACACCCGGAAGATGAAGAAGATGATGATCCCGCCGATCAGCATCGTCACCAGGAAGCCGAGCAGCACGGTTAGCGTGTTCATCGCCACGCGGGCTTCGTCCTGATACTGCTCGGACAGATGTCCCATCGACTCGACGAGCTGCCCGCTCTGTTCGCCGACCTGCACTGCGTCGATGAAGTGCACGGGAAAATCGCCCGTATCGGCCAGGGCCTCGTGCAGCTCGCGGCCCGCGCGGATCGAGCCCAGCACGTCCTGCGTGTGCCGGGTGTAGAGCGAGTTTTGGGTCGTGGCCAGCGACAGTCGCATGGCCTTGCGCAGATCCATGTTCGTGTTGAGCGTGACGTGCATGGCCCAGGCCATCCGCGCGAGCGAGAAGGTTTCGAGCGCTTGACCGAGCATGGGAATGCGCATCACGGCGCGTTGCACCGGCGCGACCCATAGCGCTCCGGCGGCTGCGGCGCGATAGACAAGATACAGTCCGGCTGCGATCGCCCCGAGAATGGTCAGATACGTGACCAGTCCCTGCGAACCGGTCAGCCCGAATCCGAGGATGTCGACCTTGTTCTTGGCCAATTGCGGAATGGCGCCCAGCAGGTAGATCAACAGGCCGATGACGCTCAGTGCCAGGGCCAATTGGATGATGGGCCAGGTGAGCGATGACCAAAACGCGCGGCGCAGCGTCAGTTGGTGATCGTAGTGATCGGCCAGCTTGCGGAACACTTCGGGCAGTTGTCCGCTGTCTTCGCCGACTTTGACCATCTCGCGGAAGAACAGGGGGAAATACTTACCCGTGCGATCGATCGAATCGCCGATTGAGTCGCCCCGGGCAACGCCGTCGCGAATGTCGGCGTATCGCTCGCGTCCGGACCGCCGCGATTGAGCCTCGCGCGCCCAAACGGTGCGGGCATCGACGCCGGCGGACAACGAAGTGGCCATGCGACGGCAGAGTGTCGCCAGATCCTTGGTGCCGATTCGGGATGTTCCGATCATCGGTCGGTTCCGCGCTGGTGGGGAAGTCTCTACGCTCTAGCATAGCCGGTAACCCCGGCGGCGGGAACTTGCTACGGTTCGAGGCCCAGGCTCAACCGATAGGCTTGTTGTTGGGCGTCGAGACCGAGTTCCTCGGTGATCCGTTTCCATTCGGCAGCGGCGGCCTCGAGTGCCTCGCCGGCCGGCTTGTCGCCCCGCACGGCTTCGCGTACCGCGGTATCGAGCGCGGCCATGTACTGGGCAGCGCCGGGAATGCGCGGGGCCAGCAGGTACTCGAGCCGGCTCATCGCGTCGTAAACGCTCGTGGCATATTGCTCGGCGGAGGCCGAATCCGTGTTGGGATCGAGCCAGGGCTGCGGCTTGCGAATCTGGGAGCGGCGATAGAGCG
Organism: Planctomycetota bacterium; assembly: GCA_003389325.1. GTDB lineage: Bacteria > Planctomycetota > Planctomycetia > Pirellulales > PALSA-1355 > LB-PLM-3. The sequence continues at coordinate 17,109 of QQVE01000067.1, read as the reverse complement.
TCGTGGCGGGGCTGGCGCTTGAGACTTGCGTGCCCCATTCGCGACCGGAAAGCCAGGCGAGCAGATCGAAGGCCTCGCCGGGCACTTCGCTGTTGGCAGTAATCGAACCCAGCCGGCCGGCCAATCCCACCAGCGGCACGCGGCCGAGTTCGTCGCGCTCGTCCCAGGCCCTCTGTGCGAAGTTGTACACCGCGACCGACCCCGGCAACTCGGCAAACCCCGTGGGCGGCGGATCAGGGCCCTCGTCCGCACGCTCCAACTCCGCGTGTCCCGGCCAGGTGAGCGCCAGTCCCGCGCGTCCGGCGAGAAACTCCTTCCTTGCTGCCGCGGCATCCATCTCGAGTTGATTTTCAGGGCCCAGCTTCGCGTCGGCGATCAGCTCTTCCAGCGCGCGGACGAAGCCCGGGCCTGCGACCAGCGGTTCCATGGTGACGATGTTGAACAAGGTGGAGTAGTGGTCGCGATGCTTGGCGTAGCTGGCGGCGCGGGCCAGCAGCACGCGCCCGGCCCAGCCTTCGGCCAGCGGCTGCACGACGCCGTGCCAGGGGTTGTCGTCTGCGGGTGCAGACTCGCCGAGCGCCTCCCGCCTTGCGAGCGTTTCGGCCAGCTCGTGGAACTCGATCCAGTCTTTCGGCGGGTTCTTGTGCAGCGCTTCGAGCAGGTCGCTGCGGTAGTAACAGGTCAACAGCGGCGAACCGAACGGCACGGCGTGCGGCACCTTGCCCCAGCAGGTTTCGGCCACTTGCAACAGCTCGAACGTGTCGGCCCAGGCTAACTCGCGATGGCTGGCATGATCCTCCGGCAGCCGGCTGATCCAGTTCCGTTGGGCCAGCATGCCCAGCAACTGGCCGGGATAGATGATCGCGTCGCCATCCGGCGGCGTCTCGTAAGATTCGAGCTCTTCGCCGGTGAGCTCCGAGACGACGAACGTGTCGTTCGTGCGAGCCTTCCATTCGGCCCGCAGTCCCACGATCGCCGCGCTCATATCCGGATCGTCTACGACGAGCAACCGCAACTCGACGGGCTCGCGCGTGGGCCGTGGCTCGTCGCTTTCCGGCGTGTTTTGCGCGCAACCAGCCGCCAGAACCAGGGCGGCCGCCAGCCATGCCCGTTTGCCGAGGTAAATGGGACGAAAGTTCATGGCGCCGCCCATTTGCTGGGAAGAAGTGCAGGAGAGGGGGAGACGATTGCTCCCACCCATGCATCGTATGACGCGACTGGCAATGCGGTCAATCACCGCCGCCCGCGCCGCGGTTACGGCAGTTGCAGGCCGCGCATCGTGCTGGGTACAATCCATCGCACTCGCATATTCACGCCTCCGTGGCTCCCTTCCAGTCCCTTTTCGGCGCAGACTTCATGTGTATCTACTTGGGGATCGATATTGGCACATCGGGCACCAAGACCTTAGCCATCAACGGCCGCGGCAAGATCCTGGCCGAGGCCACGAGCCTGTATCCCTCCTACCATCCCAAGCCGCTGTGGAGCGAGCAGGATCCCGAGGACTGGTGGCAGGCCACGGTCAAGACCGTGCGCCAGGTCGTCCGCAAGGCCAAGCTGAAGAAGACCGACGTTAAAGCGATCGGCCTCTCGGGCCAGATGCACGGCTCGGTATTTCTCGACAAGCGCGACCGCGTGATCCGCCGCGCCTTGTTGTGGAACGACCAGCGCACTGCGGCCGAGTGCGACGAACTGGAATCGCGCGCCGGCGGCCGCAGCGAGCTGATTCGCATGGTGGCCAACCCCGCGCTGACCGGTTTCACGGCGCCGAAGATCCTCTGGCTGCGCAACCACGAACCCAAGCAGTTCGATCGCACGGTCAAGGTGTTGTTGCCTAAGGACGACGTGCGGCGGCGGATGACCGGCGAATATGCCACCGACGTCAGCGACGCCAGCGGCATGTTGCTGCTCGACGTCGCCAAGCGCGACTGGTCGACCGAGTTGCTCTCGAAGTTAGAACTCGATCCGTCGCTGTTCGCCAAGTGCTACGAATCGGAAGAGTCGACCGGCCAATTGACTAAGGAGGCAGCCAAGGAGCTGGGCCTCTCGACCGAGTGCATCGTCGTGGGCGGCGCGGGCGACTGCGCCGCGGGTGCCGTGGGCAATGGGATCGTTAGTCGGGGGACGCTTTCCACCTCGATCGGCACTTCGGGCATCATGTTCGTCCATTGCGATGAAGTGGACGTCGATCCGCAGGGGCGGCTGCACACGTTCTGCCACGCCGTACACGGCAAGTGGCACATGATGGGTGTAAGCCTCTCGGGCGGCGGCTGCTTGCAATGGTTTCGCAACCGCATGTGCGAAGCCGAAATCGCCCAGGCCAAGCGGAGCAAGGTCGATCCGTACGACACGCTCGTGGCCGAGGCCAGCAAGATCGCGCACGGCAGCGAGGGGCTGTTCTTCTTGCCATACCTGTCCGGCGAGCGCACACCGCACGCCGACCCCGATGCCCGGGCCTGCTTTATCGGCTTGACGCTGGCCCATTCGCGCGGGCACATGGTGCGGGCCATCATGGAGGGCGTGGCCTACGCCATGCGCGACAGCCTGGAGATTATTCGCGGACTGGACGTGCCGGTGCGGCAGATCCGGGCCTCGGGCGGCGGGTCGAAGATTCCGCTTTGGCGGCAGATTCAAGCCGACGTGTTCGGCCAGAAGGTCGTGACGCTCAATGCCGAAGAGGGCCCCGCTTACGGCGTGGCCCTATTGGCGGCCGTCGGAGCCGGCGCGTTCAAGGATATCGAAGAAGCCTGTTCGGCCACGATTCGCGTGGTGAAGGAAAAGGCCCCGAATCGCAAGGCGGCCAAATACCACGACCAGGCCTTTCCCATCTACCAGGATCTGTATCGCGCGCTCAAAGACGATTTCAAACGTATTTCCGCGGTCGAGCACGGGTCGTAGAATGACCCACTCGCTCGGCTCGTTCGAGCGGCGCTTTGCGGCGGCCCCCACAGCTCAGTTGAGAAAGGGACGATGCCTGCTCTCTATTTGACCGAGGAAGAGGTCGGCCGCCTGCTCGATATCGACGTGGCCATCGGAGCCTGCGAAGAGGCCTTTCGCCAGCTTGCAGCCGGCGAAGCGGAGCACATCCCGCGCTCTCGAGCCAAGGCCAAGGGAATCATGCTGCACAGCATGAGCGCTGCGGCCAACTACTTGGGACTGGTGGGCTGGAAGAGCTACACTACCACACGCCAGGGGGCCAACTTCCTGGTCGGGCTGTACGAGCTCGACGGGAAACTCGCGGCGTTGATCGAAGCTGACAAATTGGGCCAACTTCGCACCGGCGCTGCCACGGGCGTGGCCGTGGAACTGATGGCCGACCCAACCGCGCAGGAAATGGGCCTGTTCGGCGCCGGCTGGCAGGCCGAAAGCCAATTGGCCGCGGTGGCTCGCACGCGGCCGATCAAGGTGGCCTACGTGTACAGCCGCGATGAAACGAAGCGTACGGAGTTTGCCGATCGCATGTCGTCGAAGCTTGGCATCGACGTCCGCCCGGCCGACCGGCCCCAGGACGCGGCCGAGGAGCTTCCCATTGTCGTGACTGCCACGACGAGCCGCCAGCCCGTGTTCGACGGGTCGGGCCTGGCCGAAGGAGCGCTGGTTTGCGCAGTCGGTTCGAACGCCTTGAATCGCGCCGAAATCGATACGCACGTGGTCCGTCGCGCGGACAATATCGTCTGTGACAGCATCAAGGCCTGTCAGCAGGAAGCCGGTGACTTTGTCGACGCGCTGGAGAAGGGCGTGTTCGATTGGTCGCGGGCGGTCGAACTCTCCGATGTGGTGGCCGGCCGGGCAACGGGACGCAACACACGCGACAGCATCGTGTTGTTCAAGTCGGTCGGCCTGGCGATCGAGGATGTGGCGCTGGGAGCCGTGGCGCTTAAGCGGGCTCGTGAGCAGGGCGTGGGGCGCGAGTTGCCGTTTTGAAGTCGGGACGACGCGCCGTCGCCGGTGGCTCCGGCTGAGCGGCAGTATCGCGGCGATTACTTGCGCTGGTCGATGGGGACCCACTTTAGCTCCAGCGGCCCGGTGTAGTTTGCCCGGGGGCGGATTAAGCGGTTGTTGTCGAGCTGCTCGATGACGTGCGCGCTCCAGCCGGTGACGCGGCTGACGACGAACAGCGGCGTGTACAAGTCGACATCCAGGCCCATATAGTGGTACAGCCGGGCGCTGGGCCAATCCAAGTTCGGCGGCAGATTCTTCTCGGTGCGCACGATCGTCTCGATCGTTTCGGCCATCGACTCCATGTCCTGGTTGCCGGTTTCGTCGGCCAGTTCCTGGCAGAGCTTGCGCAGGTAGGCGGCGCGGGGATCGCCCGTCTTGTACACGCGGTGGCCAAATCCCATGATCCGCCGTTTTTGAGCGAGCGCGTCGCGAATCCAGGCTTCGGCCCGATCGGCCGTGCCGACTTCTTCGAGTACTTTCATCACCGCTTCGTTCGCCCCGCCGTGCAGCGGGCCCTTGAGCGCTCCGATCGCCGCGGTCACGGCCGAGTGCATGTCGGAAAGTGTCGAGGAGACAACACGGGCAGTGAACGCCGAGGCGTTGTACTCGTGCTCGGCGTACAAGATCAGCGAAACGTCCATCGCCTTGGTCAGCCGCTCCGACGGCGGCTTTTCGAACAGCATCCACAGGATGTTGGCCGCCAGCGACAGCTCGGGATTGTAGGGGACGGGCTTCTGTCCCGCGGCTAGCCGATGGCGAGCAGCCATCACGATGGGAAGCTGCACGAGCAGGTGCTCGGCCTTGCGCAGGTTGGCGTCGTGGCTGTTGTCCGTGGTGTCGGGATCCCAGTGGGCCAGGGCGCTACAACCGGTGCGCATGATGTCCATCATGGCCGTGCCCTTGGGGATTTTGGCCAGCAGATCCACCAGCGCTTGGGGGATCGAGGCACTCTCGCGCAGTCGCTTTCGCAGGGCGGTCAGCGCTTCGCCCGTGGGCAGCTCCCCGTACAGGAGCAGATAGGCGACCTCCTCGAACGTGGCGTGCTCGCCCAGGTCTTCGATCGAATAGCCGCGGTATTGCAGGCCACCGGCAATCGTGCTGATGGCGGTCTCGCCGGCAATCACTCCCTCGAGTCCCGGGCTATAGATGGGCTCTGCCATACAGAAACCTTTCGCGTGTGGGTTGGTCGGCGCCTGTCGCGGTGCGATCAGTCTGACGTGCCGCCGGTGAAGTATTCGCGGTCGCGCGCCTCGTAATCACTATATCCTATCAGATCGTAGAGCTCCTGGCGGGACTGCATCAGGTCGATCACGTCGGTCTGAATTCCTTCGGCGCCGATAACCGCCAGCGCGGCTTCGACGGCTTTCATCGCCGTGCGCATCAAGGTCACCGGATACAGCACGGCGGCATAGCCCATGTCGGCCAATTCATCGAGCGAGAGCAGGGGGCTTTTGCCGAACTCGGTCATGTTCGCCACAAGCGGCGCGTCGACCGCCGAGGCAAATTGATCAAACTCGCCGGCGTCGGCCAACGCTTCGGGGAAGATCCAGTCGGCCCCGGCGTCGAGGTAGCGCCGCGCCCGCTCGATCGCCGCATCGAGACCCTCCACGCCGCGCGCGTCGGTGCGAGCCAGGATCACGAGGTCGACGTCGTCGCGCGCGGCAGCTGCGGCGCGCAGTTTGGCGCACATATCGGAGGTCTCGACTAGCGACTTACCCGACAGGTGCCCGCAGCGTTTGGGGAGCACCTGGTCTTCGATCTGAATCGCCGCGGCGCCTGCAGCCTCCAGCTCGATGATCGTGCGCTCGACGTTTACGGCCTCGCCGAAGCCGGTGTCGGCGTCGACGATCAAGGGGATGTCGATGCGGCGCGTCAGGTAGGCGGTCTGCTGGGCCAACTCGGTCAGCGTAAACAAGCCCACGTCGGGCAGGGCCAAGGTGCCGGCCGAAAGCGCGGCCCCGGAGAGATAGGCGGCGTCGAAGCCGGACTTTTCGATCAGCCGGGCGACCAGCGCGTTGAAGGCCCCGGGAACCTGGATCGTCGATTCGGCGACCGTGTCGCGTAGTCTTTTTCCGGCCGATTCGCGTGTCATGGAGATAGGTGCTCGCCAGGAGGATGAGTTTCCAATGGAATATAGGGGGCCGCAGATGCGTCACGCAAGGGTCCGGCGGTCCGTGCGGCGGGCTCTGGTCGCCGGCGCGTCCGCACGTTAGTCTGGATCGTGATATGACAGGCACGGCGCGCGATTGCGAAGACTCTTCGGCCGAATCGAATCGCGCCGGCGCGCTGGCCGAGATCGTCCTGGTATTTCTCGTGTTCTTCATTCACGGCGCCTGGCAGGTGCCCGAGGTGAACGAGCCGCATTACCTGGGCAAGGCCAAACATTACTGGGATGCCACCTGGGCCCCGCGCGATTTCTTTCTCGGCACGGCCGACGCGCACGAGGCGTTCTACGTGGCCTTCGGCTGGCTGACCCTCTGGTTGCCGCTGCCTGCGGTAGCCTGGTGCGGGCGAATCATCACCTGGGCCCTAATGGCCATTGCCTGGCGGCGACTGAGTGTCGCGCTCGTGCCCGGGGCACTGTATTCCGTACTATCGGCGGCGCTCTTCGTGGCACTGATCAGCCGCTTTCACATGGCTGGCGAGTGGGTCATCGGCGGCGTCGAGGGCAAGAGCTTTGCCTACGTGTTCGTGCTGTTCGGCCTGGCGTCGCTTGTGCGCGGTGGCTGGGGATGGGCGCTGGTCTTGTTCGGCGCCGCCGCGTCGTTTCACGTCATCGTCGGCGGCTGGGCCGTTGTGGCCACTTGCATCGCTTGGCTCGCGGCCGCCAACCGGCCGCCGGCAAGCAACCTCGTCTTGCCGGCCCTAATGGGATTGGTGCTCTCGCTAGGTGGGCTCTTGCCGGCGATTGAGCTCACCTGGGGCGCCGATCCCGAGCTGGTTGATCAGGCCAACCGCATCTACGTGTACGAGCGGCTCGGCCATCACTTGCTGCCTGCGCGCTTGCCGACGTCGTACGTCGTGCGGCACTTGTTGCTAGTGGGGGCGCTGGTGCCGCTGGCTTGGATGGCTCCCGACAGCGAGTCGATTCGGCGGCTGCGCGGCTTCGTCGCGGCGTGCGTCGGCATCGCCGCGCTGGGCATGGCCATCAGTCTACTGGCGTGGTGGGACGCCGATCTGGCGGCGCGACTGTTGCGCTATTACTGGTTTCGCCTGTCCGACGCAATGGTGCCCTTGGGGGCCTCCCTGCTGGCTTGCGCCATTCTATTGCGCTGGCAGAGGGAGCGTCATCCCGCGTTTGCTGTTGGGCTTGGCGCGACGATGTTGGCCGCCGGTTTGCACCTGGGCGACACGATGTGGCAGCGCCGATTGTATCCCGTGCCTCCGGCCGATTGGCGCGTGGCCGACCTCAAGGACTGGCGGGCCGTCTGTCGTTGGGCCTCCGAGGAAACGCCGCCCGACGCCCTGTTTCTCGTGCCGCGCATGTCGCAAACCTTTCGCTGGTATTCGGGCCGTGGCGAAGTCGTCACGCGCAAGGACCTTCCGCAGGATGCCGCTAGCATTGTCGAGTGGCATCGTCGCTTGACGGATATCTATGGCCCCGGCGATACTCGATGGCCGCGTCGCACGCTGGCCGACCTGGGAGCCGCGCGGCTGGAGGAATTGGGCCGCAAGTACGGTGCCGACTACGTGGTCACGCGCCCCACTCCACCGTTGCCGCTCAAGCGTGTCGGCCCGCTCACGCGGACGCTGGCCGTGTATGCGTTGCCGCGGTCGCCTGCATCGACCAGCCCGCACGCGGACGAAGTTACCTCTGAGGGCCACGCTGCACCGTGAATGCCGATCTTCCCCGCCAGCTATTGACCCGACTCGAGCGGCCGCTGCCCGGCTGGGCGGCGCAAGCCCGTTTTCAGCCGGAATTGAGCATGGGGCGGCACCGGGGTCCGGCGCGGGCTAACGCGCGCCAGGCGGCAGTACTAGTGGCGCTCTATCCTCGCGACGGCACGTGGCACGTGCCGCTGATGCTGCGTCCGGCGCACATGGTGGACCACGCCGGGCAGGTAAGCTTGCCTGGGGGCACGATCGAGCCGGGCGAGTCGAGCCAGGAGGCCGCCTTGCGCGAATTCAGCGAAGAGCTAGGCGTAGGCACCGAAGGACTCGAGGTGCTCGGGCAACTCTCCCCGCTTTACCTCTTTGCCAGCAACTACCAGATCACCCCCTGGGTCGCCGCCCTCGATCGTTTGCCAGCGTGGGTACCCAGCCAGCGCGAAGTGGCACGTCTGCTTGAGGTGCCCGTGGCTCACCTGCTCGACGGGGGCAATACCGGACACGTCGACCGCCGCCAGCGCGGGCTGGGATTTCGCGCGCCGTGCTTCCTATGGGACTCGGAGCGCATCTGGGGCGCCACCAGCATGGTCTTGGCCGAGTTGGTGGCCCTGCTGGACGACGTCGAGCTGTAATTCCCGACGCCGTCGACGATAGCGCCGGCGGGGCTTGAGACGCCGTGGTCGAATTGGCCGGCGCGGCGTAAACTTGTGCTAGTTGCTGCAATCCTCCGCGGATTTCCACCGAAAGGGACTATGACTTCACCAAACGCACCCCGGGCCGTCGTGTTTGATCTCGACGGCCTGATGTTCAATACCGAGGAGCTCTATCAGCACGTTGGCGCCGAAATGCTGCGCCGCCGCGGCAAGGTCTATGAGAAGGAACTGGTCGATGCTATGATGGGACGCCCGGCCGCCGCTGCGCTACAGTTGATGATCGATTACCATCAATTGGAAAGCACGGTCGCCGAGCTGTCTGCCGAAACCGACGAGATCTTCGCCACGCTGCTCGACGAGCGGTTGGAGCGCATGCCCGGTCTCGTCGATCTGCTCGACACGCTGGACACGCACGGCATCCCGAAAGCCATCGCCACCAGCAGCGGTCCGGCCTTTGTCGAGCGTGTGTTGGGCCAATTCGATCTGCGGCCGAGATTCCACTTCGTGCTCACGTCGGCAGACATCACGCACGGCAAGCCGCACCCAGAGATCTACCTGCTGGCGGCCGAGCGGTTCGCACTGGCGCCGGGCCACATGATGGTGTTGGAAGATAGCCAAAACGGCTGCCGCGCCGCGATCGAAGCCGGAGCAATTGCCGTGGCCGTTCCCGGGGGGCCGAGCCGGGAGCACGATTTCTCGGGTGCTGCGCTGGTGGCCGAGAGTCTGGCCGACCGGCGGATCTACCAACTGCTGGGCGTGACCACGTAGCAGATTGCAGTGCGGGTCTCGCCGATTCAGGCGGCCACGGGCGCCAGCTCGCGGAGTTCGCCGCCCCGCTGCCAGCGCTGCCTCCAGCCGTTGTCCGCTTGCTCCGCGAATCGCTGCATCCCATCGCGGAGCACTGGGGTGGGCATGTCCAGCATGCGCCGCACGCGCTTGCTGGAGAGCGACGTTTCGTCCGGCCACTGGGGCTGGGGCGGCTCGACCTCGCGCAGCCAGGGCGAAGCGTCGATGCCCAGGGCCGCGGCCATTTCCGCAACAAACCGGTGGGGGCTCGTGCGTTCGGCTCCGGCCAGGTGATAGAGTCCGTAGAGCCTGGATTCGTAGGCCTGGAAGAGGAACTCAGCCAGGTCCGAGGCCAGGATCGGCGTCGCGTGGCGCCGCCCGCAGGCGAGCATCGGCTCGTGCCGCAGCAGCGCTGCGAAGGCCCGTTCGGCAAATCCTTCCCCGTAGCCGTCGAAGCTCCAGCCATAGGCATGGGTCCGCACGACAAGGGCGTCAGAATCGTCAACGGTCCGCTCCATGGCCCGGACCCAGGCGGCGCGCGGGGCCGGGCTTGTCGGCGGAGAACACTCGTCGTGAAACATGCGCGGTCCGGCGAAGACGACGTCGCTCGACACGAGCGTCAGCCGATAGCCCATCGATTCGGCCAGTCCGGCCAGGCATGCCACGCGGTGAGGCTCGCGCTGAGCATCCTCCTCGGGCGGTGCATCGTCCCAACTCGAGGCGGCCAGAGGGCCGCAGTGCACGACCCACTCCGGCTGCCAGCTTTCGATCACTGCCGCCAGCGCGTGCGAATCGTTGCCCGGCCAGCGCATGCAGCGCACCTGCGGCGATTCCAAGTGGACGCGATCGTACAGGCCCAAGACTTGGCAATGATCGGACAGGCTTAGTGCCAGATTGCCGCCGACGACCGAATCGATTCCGGTGACGAGCAAGCGCTCCACGTTTGGCCTCCATGCCGCAGTGAAGTTGTGGCGGGTACGAGAAGGGGCATCGCTTCCTTGCAACGCGCCGACTCGCATGCATTGCGCGAGGGCCGGATTGTAGCCGCATCCGCGCGGCCGGGCCAAGACGAATTCACTCGCATTTGTTCACCACGCGGCGGACCGTTTGCTGGCAAGGTCTTGCCGCGGCGCGCGTGTCCGCGCTCGACGCAAGTGTCCGCCGAGCCGCGAGGACCGTATTGACCCTTATCGAAAGGAATTGATAGACTCCGCGCGGCATCTGGGGCATGGCAGCTTCTAGACAGCACCTGCAAGGAAGGACTCGACGCAGACATGCACAACACCGTAGGGATCGTAGAGGTTTTCGGGCAGGGAGCACGGAGTTGGGGGATCGGTCGCAAGCTGGGCGGCCTGTCGATCTTGGAATGGGTCGTCCGCCGGGCGACCGACTGCCAGCGGCTCGACGCGGTGGTCGTGTTGACCGATCTGGACGTCGGTGAGGTCAGACCGCTCGTGCCGCCCGACGTGGAAGTGATCTCGCTACGCAAGCACGATCCGCTGGGCGGTGCCGCCGCCGTTTGCCGGCGAATGCGTGCGAGGGCGATCGTGCGACTGAGCGCCGATAGCCCGTTTGTCGACCCCGTATTGATCGACCGCTTGGTGACTACGGCCGATGCCCACCCCCACTGCGACTACATCGGCTACCGCTGCCGCGACGGGCGTCCGGCGATGCGCTTGGGCCTGTTGGCCGAATGGTGCTCGGCAGCGGCGCTGTTGCGCGCCGCCGAAGTGGCCACCGAGCCCGGCGAGCGCATTGGGGCTACCGGCTACGTGGCGGGGCACGCCGAATTGTTCAGCCTGCGGCTGATTCCGCTGCCGGCGGAGTTGGATCGCGAAGACGTTCGTCTGACGGTCGATGGCGAAGAGGATTGGGAGCACGCCGAGGTGATCTACGAAGCCCTGGGCCTGGATGGCCTCGATTGGCGGCGGATCGCCGACCTGCTGGATCACCAGCCGGCGCTGCGCAAACGCATGGCGACGCTCAACCGCACGACCAACGCGGTGTAGGTCGTCAATACATTCTGGACATCGGAAAGGATTCTCATGTCCACCGGCGCGCTGCCTTCGGCCGGCGACCCCAAACGCGATGCGGGCTCGCACGCGTTCGGTGTTCCGCAATCGTCTCCCGCGCCGCGCCGCCCGGCCGGCGGTCCCGCGGGGCTCGTGTTCGACGTTCCTGATGTCCTCTACGACGCGACGCTCTGGCGGCGGTGGCTGCTGCAATTGGTATCGCGCCTGGGCATTCGGATCGGCTATGCCGACTTCTGCACCGCCTGGGACGACGAACTGGTCGAGGTCCATCGCGGCCGTCGCGAGTACTGCGAGGCCCTGCAATCGTTCTTGCTCGGCTTTGGTCTCTCGTGGCCGCAGGTCGACGAGATTGAAGCAGCCAGCCGCATCCAGCGGCAGGAGCTCGAACTGAACGTACGGCCGCTTCCCGGCGTCGTGCGAGCTATCGACGAACTGGCGGGATTGGATGTGCTGCTCGTGGCCTGGGCCGACACACCCGATCCGGCTGCCGGACTCGCCGACCGGCTAGGACGCATCGTGCCCCGGGCCACTTTTAAGACGGTGCTGACCTCTTGCGATTTGGAATATGCCCAGCCGGCGAGCGAGTGCTATCAGGCCATGATCGCGGCGGCTGGCGGCGACGGGGCCCACACCGTTTACGTGGGTCACGACCCGGTGCATTTAGCCGCGGCGCGCGAGGCAGGACTGTGTACGGTCGCGTTCAACTTCGCTCCCTCGACCGTGGCCGACCACTACCTGACACGATTCGAGGATCTTCCGCCATTGATCAGGAACTGGTCGGAACGCTCATCTGTCGGTTCGTCGCCGCGCGGGGAGGCCCGTCGATGATCGCTCCGAATCGAGACTCGGGCACGAGCCGCAGTGACGGTTCTTGGGCCGCCGCTCGACGCTCGGTGGCGGCCGCCTTTTTCGGGCGTGACGAACGCAAGACGGACGAGCCGGGCGAACCGCCGCCCGTCTCACCGACGCTGACCTGGATCTTTCTCGGCTGGGCGCTGGGCGTGGGAGTCTCGTACTTCGCCTTCGGCGCATGGTGGAGCATGCCCTGGCGGTAGCTCCACGCGTGAGCTGCCTGCGCGGGCGAATTGGCAACGAGGTCCGGCGTGTGGCCCGAACTTGATTCTGTCGTCGAACTGCTGCGTTCGCTGTGGGCCGCGGCCGCCGTCTTCTGGGCGGCTTTTGGCTTTGGGCGTCCCCTGGTGCGCCAGCTCAGGCTCGAGTCCGGCGGTTGTTTGGCCGTTGGCGTTTGGAGCATTGCCACCGGTTTGGTCGTGGCTGGCTGGCTGCTCTGGGTCTTGGCCGCGCTCGGCGGCATTCACGTAATCGTCATTGCAGCGCTCACGCTCGTTGGCGCAATCTGGGCACTGGTGGAGCTGGCGTGTGCCTGTTTGGGGCGCGTGGCGCGGGCGCGCTCCACCCCGCAGCATCGGGAAGGCGCACACCGATCGCGGTGGCTGGCTGGCGGCCTAGCGCTGCTCTCAGCGTCGGCCGCGGCGGTGCTGTTGGCCTCGCTGGCCATCGCGCTGGCCCCGCCCACCTCCGTCGCCGTACTGAGCGATGCGCTCGAGAGACCAAAGAACGTCCTGGTCGCTCAGGGAGCGGGGCTGACCGAGCCTGGTGGCTGCAGCCTGATCCAGACCTGGTGGCTCTGGGCGCTGGCCCTCGATGGACCCGTTGCCGCCAACCTCGTGCACTGGGGGGTGGGCCTATTGCTCGTGCTGGCCACGGTGCTCCTGGCACGCGTGCTTCTCGGGTCGCCAGCCGCCTGGATTGCGGGAGGACTCATCCTGCTGAGCCCCGGAGTGCAGCGCCATCTCGGCGACGCGGGATTCGACCAGTTGCCGTGCGCCCTGCTGGCGACGCTGGCAGTGCTGGGGGCCTGCCAGGTTCTTGTACAGTTCGAGTCGGCACGCGCGGCGGTGGCAGCCGGACTGATGCTGGGAGCGGCCGCGGCGACGCAACCCGCGGGTGCGTTCCTTGCCGTGGCGCTGGCTGTCTCCTGGGCCGCGGCTGTTGGGACGGCACCCTGGCGACGCCGCGAACTGGCAATCTCCGGAGGCGCACTCTTGGCGACCGCGACTGTTGTCGCGGGGCCGGCTCTGGCGGGTACGGCTTCGTGGCCGGACGCCCTCGCCTGGTACTCGTTGCGTGGAGAGGTCGCCAGCCTCGGGCCGGTGTTGCTGATCGGGCTGGGGGGGCTGGCGTTTGCCCGAAGGCTGCGCGGACTGGGACACGTGTCGATCGTTTTGGTGGCCTACCTGGCAGGCGGGGCCCTCTCGCGCGGAGAATGGTGGACCGCGGCGGTGCCGCTGGTCGCCGTGGTCTCGACCTGGGTCTGGATCGAGACGCTGCGACTGCCCAGGCCGCAAGCGATTATCATCGTGGGAGTCGTCGCTCTTGTGGCGGGGGCTGGCCTGGGGCCACTCTTGGAGAAGTCTTATGACCGCTGGCCGGTTGCCTTGGGACGGTTGCGCCGCGACGAATTTCTCTTGGCGCGTGAGCCTGGCTTCCGCGCGGCGGCGTTGGTGAGCCAGATTTGCCAGCCGGACGACCGCGCGCTGGTGCAGGATGCCAGCGGTCTTTATTTCCCGTGTCGGACGGAAAGTTCTTCCCGCTGCTGGCGGCCCCTGGTGGCCTTGCCCGGCGGTGGTGGACCCCGCAGACTGATACGCGCAGCGCAGCGGGCCGGCTATGCGTATCTCTTGCTGGCCGAGCCGGTTGTCGACGATAGCAAAGCCGCGACGGGGGATCGGTCGCAGTTAGCTGCGCGCTACTTGGAACAGCGGCTGCTTGATCGATCTACAGATGACGGCGAAGTTGTCCGAATTCTGCAGTACCGTTTTGCCGATAGTAATCACCGACATATTCGGTACCGGCTACTCAAACTGCGAAGGCTACCGGCTACCACCGCTCTTTCGCCGCCCGATCGAGACGTTCACCGGCTCGAGAGGCGATAGCGGTGCAAGTGGGCGGTCGTTCTGAACGAGGGGAATTCGCGATGAACCGCTCCGCCAGGCTGGCTTTGCCCGTGCTGTTGCTGGCACTGGCAGGCTGCTGCACAACCTGCCAAACGCCGTGGGACTACTGCAACGCGGTACTGGGGCCCGGAGGCTGCCCGAACTGCGATTTCGGCGCACGCTACGGGTCGCTGTTTCACCCGATGTACGGAACGCCTGCCGCTACACCCCTGACACCAACGCCGGCTGATTCCTCCGCCGAGCCGGTCGAGCCGGCTGCGCCCGACGAGTACGCTCCGGCGCCCGCGTATGACGATCCATTCCCACTTGAAGACGACTCGGCATTCTGAGTATGCCCGCCGAGCGTAGGTGGAGTTGCGTCGCCCGCGAATACTGCTCAGGCGCAAAGAAAAACCGCACGCAGCGAACTGCGTGCGGTTGGTTGACTCAAGGTGCAGTCTTTTTCTGCCTTAGGCAGCAGCCTTGTTGCGGCGGCGGCGAATCATCACCGCTCCCAGCCCGGCGGCAGCGAACAGGCCCATCACGATCGAGGCCGGTTCAGGCACCACCGTGAGCGTACCATCGATGAGGACGGCATCGGACCCGGGGGCGGCTGCGAAGTCGCTCGGACCGAACAGTGGGCTGGTCAGCGAGAAGGGATAGACGCCTGGAGCGACACCCGTCGTGTCGAACTCAACGAAGGCCAGAATGCCATTGGGATCGACCGTACCGCTGGCGGTCGTCGTCGTCGCCACAACCACCAAACCCGGAGCGATAAACGGAGGTCCGAAGTCGCCCTGCCCGGTGTTGTTGCCAAAGAAGATGGTTCCCGGGCCGATCACGTCGACCAAAGTCATGACCGGGGCCGGAGCAACGTCGTTGTTGACCGTAAGATAGAGGTCCAGTCCCTGAACGCCGTTCGGCGAATTGAACGGAGGAACGGGTAGGGGAAGGTCGGCGGAAACCAGGACCTGAACGATTTGGCCTGGAGTCTCCGGCAGCAATACGTGGTCACCAGCGGTGATCGTTGGCACGGCCAGTGACACTGCGGGTAGGCAGCACACCAGCGCTAGTGCAAGTAACGCTTTTCTATTCATGAGCTTTCCTTTCGATGTCGTTTGAAACGCACGCTTGCTTGCCCAGGCTGGACTGACGTCCCCGCATTGACCCTGGCAAGCACACTCAACCTTGCGACTTCCTTGTCGATCTGCCACCCAAGGGGAATAACCCCAATAACTGGGCCTATTCTAACTAGGATTGCGCCGCTTGCAACCGATTTCTCAGATTTTTGTGAAAATTGCTTGTGCAGCTCCGCTAGGTGCGTAAGTCCTGTTTTAGGAGTGACTTGCGGTCTCTCTGACGGCCGCGGATAGCTCTGCGGGACGGTGTGCCCCACGAGATTTCTGCCGGGAGGCGCAAAAAAAAACGCCGTACGCAGCGAGCTGCGTACGGCGTGCGGATGATTACGGCACTTTCGCCGGAGTTCGTCCGATGGGGACGTCGCTTTAGGCTTTCGCCCGACGGCGGCGAATCATCACCGCGCCGAGGCCGGCGGCAGCGAACAGACCCATCACGATCGAGGCCGGTTCAGGCACGACCGTGAGCACACCATCGATGAGGATGGCATCGGACCCGGGAGCGGCCGCGAAGTCGCTCGGACCGAAAAGTGGGCTGGTCAGCGACCACGGATAGTCACCGAAAGGAACACCCGTCGTGTCAAACGTCACGAAGGCCAGAATGCCATTGGGATCGACCGTACCGCTGCCGGTCGTCGTCGTTGCCACGACCTGCAGGCCAGGAGCTTGATACGGAGGGCCGAAGTCGCCCTGCCCGGTGTTGTTGCCATCGAAGATCGTTCCCGGGCCGATGATGTCGACCGCAGTGATCAGCGGGGCCGGACCCGAGTCGTTGTTAACCACAATGTAAAGGTCCAGTCCCTGGATGCCGTCCGGGGAATTGAACGGAGGAACGTCTAAGGGAAAGGGGGACGAGACCAAGATCTGAACCGTTTGGCCGGGCGTTTCCGCCTGCAAGAGGTGGTCACCGGCGCTCATGGTTGGGACCGCAGCGGCTGCGGCTGCGGCAAAGCAGCCAACGATTGCCAGAGCTAGAAACGCTTTTCGATGCATACAGAATCTCCTTGTTTACCGTGAAGCTCGTTTTTGAAGGTAATGGTCGGGGTTGGACTGCCGTCCCCACAAAACTCCCCGACGCGAATCTCGGGACATCCTTGTCGTCAACATGCCACCCAAAAGGGACAAACGTCCCTTGGAATTCGCGCGAGCATGGTTCGCGACTTGGAAAACGCCTGCGAGGCTTCCGGCCGAGAGTTGCGTTCCAAAAGCGGAGCCCGGCACACGCCGGCACGATTGGAAAGCAGGTGGATCGCGGCGACCGTTCGCCGCGGTCACGGCAGTAGTCACCGTGACGTTTGATCCGAGGTTCGACGGGCGGAACACCCGCAGAATCGCATGCTTCAGATGTCGCAAGGCAGACGGACTCTAGAAAAGAGTGGTCGGCCTCACGTCAGCACACATTAGCGAACCTATTGAAGATTTGTGGATCGGTACGATCCGGACTACTTGGAGATGATTTTAGTCGAAAGGTTTTTGTTTGCAACCCAATTTTGAAAAAAACTTCCGTTTATTGTTTGTTCGGCCTGCCCCCAGGTGGTGGAGGCAGGCCGAACGCACGAATTGAGCTTAACTTAAGTCATCCAGCAGCGAGTCGAGCAGGTCGTGCTCGAGTCCCAGGTCGGTCACCACGTCGTGGATGCGTTCCAGGACGCGCTGGGTGCCTGGGGTGTCGGCCTCGGCCAGACGCTCGAAGAACCGGGCCACGCGGCCGCTGTTCAAGTCGATGCTGTCCAGACGACGCGCGATCCAGGCCGGCAACGCTCCGCCGCCGGAGGTG
>QQVE01000004.1 GCA_003389325.1 Planctomycetota bacterium | reverse complement strand
AAACACCGACAGGGGCTCGCTTCACCTCCGCTCAAGTGTCGTCCTCAATCTTCGATTTGACATCGCCAAATCCAACTCGATTATAAGGCTGGGCAGGCGGGTTCTTTTTGGAAGGTTTGACAGCTCTCGATCGCATCGACATCCAGATCGAAGTGCCGGCGGTGCCGTTCCGCGAGCTTTCGGCCAAGACGCCCGGCACCTCGAGCGCCGAGATGCGCAAACAGGTCGTCGGCGCCCGCGAAGTCCAGCGTCAGCGTTTCGCTCGCACCGCCACCCGTCAAAACGGCCAGATGACCCACCGCCAGATTCGCACGTTCTGCCCGCTCGACGACGCGTGCACCAATTTGCTGCGCTCCACCATGACCGAGTTGGCCCTTTCGGCCCGAGCGCACGACAAGATCCTGCGCCTGGCGCGCACCATCGCCGACCTCGACGGTAGCGAATCGATTGCGCCTGCGCACATCAGCGAAGCGATCAATTACCGAACGCTGGACCGGAATCTGTGGTCGTAACCAGTTGTGCGCGCATCGCTAACACGCCGCTTCGAAAAAGCTTGACACAACTACTGATGAGGGGTAGGTTACCCGATTAAGGGCAAGGCAGACCTGGTGCCGGAACAGCAGGCCTGTGCGTTAGCACAACTGGAACAGGAGCAGAGGCATGCTTCGCACACGCACCCGCGCAGCGGTGCGCCCGGCACTGCGCGCCCACACGTCTCGCGTTCGTTCTTTTTCCCATTCGTTCGAGCCGCTCGAATCGCGGCATCTGCTCACCGCCACCGTGGTCGAAGTAACCACCTTCGACGACGTCGTCGACGCCGACGATGGCCTCATTTCGCTGCGCGAAGCCGTCCTCGCGGCCAACGCCTCGCCGGACGACTACGAGATTCAACTGCCGGCGGGAACTTATCCGCTCACGATTCGGGGCACCAACGAGAATGCCGCCCTGACGGGCAATCTGAACATTCTCGACAACGGCAGTCTGACGATCGTGGGAGCGTCATCCAGCGGCACTACCATCGACGCCACTGCGCTCTACTACGACGTCGACGGCAGCCTGGCAGGCTCAGACTCAAGCGGCGGCATCTTCGAGATCCGTGCCGCAGAGGTTCATCTGCAAGGTGTGACGATGAGGGGCGGAGCGGCCGGCTTTGATGGGGGGGCAATTCACAATACGGGACATCTGACCCTCACGGACAGCGGCGTCGTTAACAATCTCGCGATTCTCGGAGGGGGTATCAGCAATCGCGGCCAAATGATCATTTCGGGCACGACAATCTCTGACAACTTATCAATCCTTTTCGGTGCTGGTGGTGGCGTCCATAACGATGGCGAAATGACCATCACCCGCAGCACGATCGCCAGGAACGGCTTCGGCATTTTCTCGGGACAGATGGATCGAGGCGGTGGAATCTACAACACCGGGGAACTGACCGTCAGCGACAGCACGGTCTCCGGGAATTTTGCGAAAACAGAAGGCGCGGGTATCTACAGCAGCGAACCGATCGTCATCCGCCATAGTACGATCACGGGTAACCGGTTGTGGGGCGCCGACGGTGGCGGGATCAACGCCCAGCAGGCACTGCTGGAGCATACGATCGTTGCCGGCAATTTTGGAGTAGCGTCAGTTGGCGACGTTCCCACCGATATCAGCGGTACGTTGGATCCGGCCAGCAGCTACAACCTCATCGGCGATCCCGCCACCGCCGGCGGCCTCGTGAACGGCGTCGACGGCAACATCGTCGGTGACGGCTTAGGTGGCGTGCTCGACATCAATACGGTGCTCGACCCCACCCTGGCCGACAACGGCGGACCGACGCTGACCCATGCGCTGGTGGAGAAAAGCCCGGCCATCAACGCCGGCGATCCCAACTTCGCCCCGCCGCCGGAGTACGACCAGCGCGGCGAGGGCTTCGCGCGCGTGATCGGCGGTCGCATCGACATCGGGGCCGTCGAGAGCACGGCGCCCTCCACGCCCATCGACGGCATGATCGTCGTCGACATCTTCGAGGACATCCTCGATCCCCATGACGGCCTGTGGTCGCTCCGCGAGGCCGTGATCTACGCCAACAACGATCCCGGCGACAACGTCATCAAGCTCGCCGGCGGCACCTACGAGCTGACAATACAAGGCTCCTTCGAGGACGACGCCCTGACCGGCGATCTCGACGCCCTCGACAGCGGGTCCCTTCAAGTCCTAGGCGCCGGCGCCGAGACGACCACCGTCGGCGCCTCGGGGCTGTTTAACGAGCAGCTCAACCGGGGCGACCGTCTCTTCGATATCCACTCGGGGGCGGAAGCTTACCTCGAAGGATTGACACTCACCGGAGGACGAGGGAGTGGTCCAACTGCCCAGATCGCCGGCGGGGCCATCCAGGTCGTGCAAGGGCAACTATCGATTAGCCAAGTACTGGTGACGGGCAACAAGGGAAGCGATGGCGGCGGCGTCTACGCGAGCGAGAGCAGGGTATCCATCTTAGACTCCTCGATTACCGAGAACGTCGCCAGTGGGAGCGGCAACGGACTATATGCTCGACTCTCGGAGACCGAGATTACAAACAGCACGATCTCGCACAATTCGGCGAGCCTGACACCGTATTTCGGCGGTGGAATCCACAACGCGGGCGGACCACTGACGATTACTGGGAGTGTTGTTTCACACAACTCAGCTGTCCTGGGCGGAGGTGTCAGCCAAGCTGGCGAAGGGCTGTTGACGATTACCGACACAATGATTTCGGACAATGTGGGCGGTGGGATCCGTGTTGCGATTAGTGAGGCGATCATCTCCGATAGTGTCATCACGCGCAACTCGCTCGCTTTCGGTGCCGGAGTGCAAAGCGACGCGAGTACGGTGTCTATCATCGATACGGTAGTTTCCAAGAACCGTAGCGTGACCGGGCTCGGTATAGGCGGCGGGATCCACAACAATGCGGGCAAACTCTCGCTATTGCGAACCAGGGTCGTCGACAATGAGGCCCTGACCGGCGGCGGCATCCACAGCACGGAACAGAGCGTCTTCGGTGGGGCGGTCGGTGAAGCCGAGATTGTCGACAGCACGATCTCCGGAAATGCGGCCACCCACGGCGGCGGTATCTATAACCTCGGCGTGCCGCTGACCATCGTTGAGACGACGATCGACCAGAACACCGCGGTGAGCGCCGGCGGCGGCCTTCTTAACGCGGGTGCCGGCGAGGTCCACGTCGAGCGCAGCACGTTCTCGAATAACAGCAGCCAGTCCGACGGCGGCGGCATCTACAATGCCACCGGCGGTACGGTCGTGGTCACCAACTCGACGCTGTCCGGAAACGAAGCCGGCTACTTTGGCGGCGGCATCTTCAACGTTCACACCGGTAGCCTGGTTGAACTGCACCACAGCACCGTCGTGCAGAACCGAGCCAATGTCGCTTTCAGCGACTTTGGCTTTGGCGGCGGAATCTATCTCTCCAATGGCACCCACGCCATGCTCGATCAAACCATCGTCGCTGGCAACATTTGGGCCGCAGGTTCTCCCCGGTGGAGTGA
The DNA here is from genome assembly GCA_003389325.1 of Planctomycetota bacterium. GTDB lineage: Bacteria > Planctomycetota > Planctomycetia > Pirellulales > PALSA-1355 > LB-PLM-3. Next base: position 60,480 of record QQVE01000004.1, on the reverse strand, counting down.
CATTGAAACGGACGCCGGTGGATCTCTAACCGCGGGCAGCGCGTACAACCTCATCGGGGACCCCGCCACCGCCGGCGGCCTGGTGAACGGCGTCGACGGTAACATCGTCGGCGACGGCCTCGGCGACGTACTCGACATCAACAGCGTGCTCGACACCACCCTGGCCGACAATGTCGGCCCGACGCTGACCCACGCCCTCATCTACGACAGCCCGGCCATCAACGCTGGCGACCCGAACTTCCTGCCGCCGCCCGACTACGATCAGCGCGGCGCGGGCTTCCCGCGCGTTCAGAACGGCCGCATCGACATCGGCGCTGTCGAGAGTCTGCAGAATCCGCCCCCGGTCAATGGCGTGATTTTTGTCGACGTCTTCGACGACAGCCTAAAGGCCGATGGGCTCTGGTCGCTCCGCGAGGCCGTGATCTATGCCAACAACGACCCCGGCGACAACGTGGTCCAGCTTTCTGCCGGGACGTACCCACTGACCATTCTCGGCATTGAGGAGGGCGCCTCGTTGACGGGCAACCTCAACGTGTTGGACAACGGCAGCCTCAGAATCGTCGGCGCGGGCTCTGACGCCACAGTCATCGATGCGAGCCTCCTCGAGTGGGAGGCATTCGGCGGCATATTCACCGTCGACGGCGGACATCTTGAACTCGATCGCCTCAAACTCACCGGGGGAGAAGCCCGGCGTGGCGGAGCGATCGCCAACTTTGGTCAACTGGCGGTCGCCAACAGCACCGTCACCCTCAACTCCGCAGAGCGCGATGGCGGAGCAATCTTCAGCGAGGACGGGACCCAGGTAACGGTCGAAGATTCGACCTTCGCCGACAATTCAGCACGAGAGGGCGGTGCGATTCACGTCGACGGCGATGGTGAGCTAGTCATCGGGTATTCCAACTTTTTCGGAAACCTTGCAGGCGGCTCGGGAGGTGCAGTTTCCTCGAGAGGCAGCCTCTCGATCGATCACTCAACCATTTCGGGGAACTCGGCAGGCGGCGACGGGGGAGGACTTTATCATTCGTCGAGCGAGGCCGCGGTCGTGACGCACTCGACCTTCTCGGGCAACATCGCCGATCGGTTCGGTGGAGCAATCGGCGGCAGAATCGTCAGTCGCCACAATACGATCACGGGCAATCGGGCGGACGCCGATGGCCTGCCATTTTTCGTGTTTACGCCGATGCCTATTCGTGAACTGGGCGGAGGATTTGCCGGCATCGGCGTGCTCGAGCATACGATTCTCGCCGGCAACTTCCGAGGAACTGCCGAGGAGGCCGTACCCGACGACTACTACGGCAATTCACTAACCGGCTCCTACAACCTCATCGGCGACCCCGCCACCGCCGGCGGGCTCGTGAACGGCGTCGACGGCAACATCGTCGGCGATGGGCTGGGCGGGGTGCTCGACATCAACACCGTGCTCGACACCACCCTGGCCGACAACGGCGGTCCGACGCTCACCCATGCGCTGATCTCCGGCAGCCCAGCCATCAACACCGGCGATCCCAACTTCGTCCCGCCGCCGGAGTACGACCAGCGCGGCGAGGGCTTCCCGCGCGTGATCGGCGGCCGCATCGACGTCGGGGCCGTCGAGAGCACGGCGCCCTCCACACCCGTCGACGGCATGATCGTCGTCGACATCTTCGAAGACATCCTCGATCCCGATGACGGCCTGTGGTCGCTCCGCGAAGCGGTGATCTACGCCAACAACGACCCCGGCGACAACGTCATCAAGCTGTCGGTTGGCACCTACAAGCTCACCATTCAGGGCACGGGTGAGGATGCGGCACTGACGGGCAATCTGAATCTCCTCGACAATGGTAGCCTGAAGATTGTGGGAGCCGGGGCTAGCGCCACCACTATCGACGCCAGCGAGCTCTATTCGGGCGGCCCGGGCTCACATGAAAGGGCTGGCGGCATTTTTGAGATCTTGTTTGGAACCGTCCACTTGAAAGGGATGACTCTGCGGGGTGGCGCCGCCGGCGTTGTATTCTCCGGCGGTGCGATCGCCAATCTTGGGCATTTGACCCTTTCAGACAGCGAAGTGGTTAACAACCTCGGCGGCGCCGGGGGAGGTATCTACAACGATGGCCAGATGGTCGTTGAACGCAGCACGATCGCTGATAACTACCTGTGGCCCGGTGGTATTGGGGGAGGCATCTACAACGATGGCGAAATGACCATCCGCGATAGCACGATCGCAGACAACGGGATTGGCGGTCCCTTCGGCGACGATCCCCCAGGCGGTGCCGCATTTTCCGGCGGCGGAATCTACAACAGCGGGCCCCTGACGCTGACGAACAGCACGGTTTCGGGGAATCATGCGGAGAGACGGGGCGGCGGCATCTACAGCAACGAGCCGGTCATCATCCGGAACAGCACGATTACCGGCAACAGGTTAGTAGACGCGGTTGGCAGCAGCGGCGGCGGCGGCCTGAACGCCCCGCAGGCCCAGCTGGAGCATACGATCGTAGCCGGCAACTTCGCATTCGTAGACCAAGCAGGGGTCGAATTGCCCAGCGATGTCGGCGGCACGTTGGATCCCGCCAGCAGCTACAACCTCATCGGCGACCCCGCTACCGCCGGCGGTCTCGCCAATGGCGTCGACGGCAATATCGTCGGCGACGGCCTCGCCGGGGTGCTCGACATCAACACCGTGCTCGACACCACCCTGGCCGACAACGGCGGGCCGACGCTCACCCATGCTCTGATCTCCGGCAGCCCGGCCGTCAACGCGGGCGACCCGAACTTCGCCCCGCCGCCGGATTACGACCAGCGCGGCGAGGGCTTTGCGCGAGTCACGGGAGGCCGGATCGATATCGGAGCCTACGAATTCGGGTCGGTGCCGGTGGGCACGGTGCTGGGGCGCTACGTGTTCTACAACAACTCGTCGTTCGACGGGCACGATGCCGGCATCAACTTGAACGACAACAACGCGGTCGATTTCACCAAGCAGGCCCTGTTGCCGGGCGGTCCGTTGGCCGGGCCGCAGAATGTGACCAGCTACTCGCGCGGGCTCAACGGCATCATGATCGACATCGCCGGCTCGCATCCAAACATCTCGGCCGACGACTTCATGTTCCACGTCGGCGCGAACAACGCGCCTGGCACGTGGTCCCCGGCCCCGGCGCTTTCGGGAGTGGTGGCGTTTGCCACGCCGAGCGAGACCCGCGTGGTGCTCACCTGGCCCGACGGCGCGATCAAGAACACGTACTTGCAGGTGATCGTGGCCGCCAACGCCGACACGGGTCTGGCTTCGCCCGACGTGTTCTTCTTCGGCAACCGGATCGGCGACACGTTCGACGGCACGCCGCCGAGCCAGTTTGTCACCAACGCGGTGGACGAGGTGCGGGTGCGCAACAACCAGCCGGCCATGGGCCTGTCAGTGAGCAACGCCTACGACTTCGACAAGAACGGCCGCCTCGACGCCGTCGACATGATTCTGGCCCGCAACAACATCGGCATGCTCTCACGCATCCAGATCCCCACACCGCCGCCGCCCTCGGCACTCGACAGCGGGGCCGTAGCCCTGGCACTCGCTGCGGCCGATGCGGGCGAAAGCACCTCGATGCTGGCGGACGTCGACCAGGTGCTGGCCATGGAAGGGTCCTTCCAGCAGCGCGACGACGCGTCGTTGGATGAAGTCGACGACCTCGTGCCGCTGCTGCTCGAATAGCGGGACTGGGCCGTCGGCAAGGTGGAGAAAGTGCGCAATCGCTGAGGGTTGTGCGCTATTCTCTGCATTTGACGAGGGTGCGGGTCGAAAACAAACGATGTGGGATTTAGCGATCCTACCGCATCGTTGGATTGTGCCGCTATCGCGAGAGGAAGTATGCCGCGGATCGCGCTGTTCGCCCTGCTAGCGATGCTCGCGTGTGTTCTGGTGCAGGATGCGCGCGGGCAGGACGAGGCCCACTTGCCCGGGGACCCGGCAGGCTCCACTGACTGGCTCAACTCCGTGCCATCGTCGCCCGGCGGAGGCTGGAACGGCGCCGCGGTCACCGACAACCGCGCCACGTGCATCGGCCCGTTCGACTGGATCGGGCGCTGCTGCCCGCCGCTATTGTACCGCACCCCGCTCGAGACGACTTACGTCACGGTCGACGCCGTGGCCTTTCGCCGCGACTGGGCCAGCAACCAGTGGATGGCCACGGTCGGCGACCCGACCACGATCGCGCTGACGACGCACGACCTGGAGATCGTGCACCAGCCGGGCATGCGCGTGGTGGTGGGACGCTGGCTCGATGAATGCTCGGCCGTGGAAGCCAGCTTTCTGGGACTGTTGCGTTGGGATCAGCGCAGCGCGGTGCAGAACGAAGACACCAATGCCCTGGGCACGGCCGGCGACCTGTTCTCGCCGTTTACCTATTTTGGCGATCCGGCCGAGGTGGGCTTCGACTACAACTATTATGCCTCGATCCGGCTGGTTTCCGACTTCAACAACGCCGAATTGAACCTGCGGCACCGCATGGCCATGCCGCCCTCGTGCGTCTCGGCCACGGCGCTGGTGGGCTTCCGCTACATCAACATCGACGAGCAGTTTTCGTACCTGACCGAGTCGCTCGAACCGGTGGCCGACGGCAGTCTCGACACGGCCAACGTCTCGACCAGCAACAGCCTCTACGGGTTCCAGGCCGGTTTTTCGATCTCGATGCAGTTCGAGCCGCGGTTCTGGATCGACCTGGAAGCCAAGTTCCTGCTGATGCGCAACGGTGCCCGGCAGCGCTCGGTGTATGAGTTTGGTCCCCTGGCCGGACCCGTGGCTTCGACGATTACCGGCTCGCGCTCGCAGGGCCGGGCCACGCTGGGCACCGATCTGGCCATTACCGGGCAGTGGCAATGCACGCCGCACATCATCTTCCGCTTCGGCTACCAGGGCATCTTTCTCGACGGCCTCGCTTTGGCCGCGGAGAACTTCACCCGCAACGCTCCGCTGATGCCCATGATGGTCAACGACCCCACGGAGCTGGACTACGAGGGGCACCTGGCCTTTCACGGTCCGTTCGGCGGGGTGACGGTGACGTGGTAGCCGGTTCGGGCGCGGGCGGTCATCCGTGACGCGCTGGGGGCTCACGATTCTTGAACCGGTGACGGAGACGCGCCGTCGCCGATGGCTCGGGGCGAAACGGCGGGTGCGGGCAACGTCGACTTCGGGGGTGCGGAATCTGAAGGGGCGTCTCGTTTCGCCGCGGCGGCGTGATATACTAAAGCCGCTGTTTTTTGTTTGGCGCAGAGAAGCGTCCCCTCCACTGCCCCTGGAGCCCCACGTCATGAGCGACTTACGAGCCCGGTCCATCTCGCGCGGACGGTCGGCCAAAGTACGGTGTTCCCGCGGCTACCCGCGCTTCGAGGAGTTGGAGAGCCGCCGCTTGTTGACGGCGGTCGCGGGGCGCGAAATCTTCTACAACAACTCGAAGTTCGACGGCTTCACGCCCGGCGTGAGCGCCAGCGACGACGGCGCGATCGCCTTCAACAAGTCGCCCTACCAGCGCGGCGACGGTCCGGCCGCGTTCGACAACATTACCAGCTTCTCGCGCGGCATCAACGGGCTGATGATCGACGTCGACGACCTGCAAAGCCCCATCTCGACCGACGACTTCCAGTTTTACGTGAGCACCTCGCTGGGCGATACGTCGCCCGACACCTGGGTGGCGGCTCCGCAGCCCAGCTCGATTTCGATCCGGCCCGGCGCGGGCGTCTTGGGCTCCGACCGCATCGGGCTCGTTTGGCCCGACGGCGCCATTGCCAATCGCTGGCTGCGCGTGATCTTCGAGGGCAACGACGCCACGGGCGGCTTCAATACGAATACCGGGCTCAGCGAGTCCGACGAGTTTTTCTTCGGCAACCGTATCGGCGACGACGGCAGCGGCTCGCCCACCGTGTTCATCACCAGTGCCACGGACGAAATCGCGGCTCGCGCAAACCCCGGCTTCGGCGTGGGCGTCAACAACCCCTGGGACTACGACCGCAGCGGCGTGGTCAACGCGGTCGATCAGATCGTGGCTCGCAACAACGGGGGCGTGCTGACCAAGATCAACCTGGCCGATGCTCCGGCGCTCGAGCTGACGTCGCTGGTCCCCTTCACGATCGACCTCACGCCGCAATTGACCGTGACGGCCGAAAGCTCCGCCACGTTACCCGACGGTACGGTCGTGTCGATCGACGTCGATCTGAACAACGACGGCGACTACGCCGACCTGGGCGAAACCAACTACACGCAGTCGACGCTGTTCGCCAGCGCCTCGACGTTTAGTCTCGACCACGACTTGCCCGCCAACCCGACGCAATACGACATCACGCTGCGGGCCCGCGTCGTCGGCAGCGATGGCCAGGAGAGCATCAGCCCCGATTTGGCGCTCGAGGTCGACACCCGCACCTCGACGGCGCTGGCCGACTACGTCGCCGCGGCCGACGCGTCGTACCACTACACGGTGGCCAAGACGGTAGTGGGAGCCGGCTATACGTTCTATGTGCTCGACATGACCAGCCAAACCTGGCGCTCGAGCGCCGACGTGGACAAGCCCGACTGGCGACACTGGGTCGAAGTGGTCGTGCCCAACGGTGCGCTCTCCGAGACCGCCCTGCTGTACATCACCGGCGGCAACAACAGTTTCGGCTCGGCCCCCAACTCGCCGAACTCCGACATGCGCGACCTGGCGCTGGCCACCGGCACGGTCACCGTGCGGTTGCGGACCGTGCCCAGCCAGCCGCTGGAATTCGTCGGCGACGACTACGGTCCGCGCTCCGAGGACGAAATCATCGCCTACTCGTTCGATCGCTTCCTGTCCGGCATCGGCGACCCCGGCAACGAAACCTGGCCCGTGCTGGTGGCCATGGCCAAAAGCGCTGTCCGCGCGATGGACTCCGTGCAGGACTTCATCCCGACGGTGCGTCCTACCGAGCAGATCGACGACTTCGTCGTTACCGGCTACTCCAAGCGCGGTTGGACCACCTGGCTCACCGCCGCGGTCGACGATCGCGTGCGGGCCATCATCCCCGGCGTGATCGACGTGCTCAACCAGGGCCCGCAGATGGTCCACCACTACAACGTCTACGGCTTCTTCTCGCCGGCGGTCCACGACTACGAAGACGAGCAGATTTTCTCTCGCATCCTCACGCCCGAGGCCCAGGAGCTGTCGCAGATCGTCGACCCGTACCGCTATTTGAACAATGGCATGTTCGACGACATGCCCAAGCTGTTGATCAACTCGGCCGGCGACGAGTTCTTCGTTTCCGACTCGGCGCAGTACTACTTCGACGACATCCCCGGCACCGAGAACTACCTGCGCTACCTGCCCAACACGGGCCACGGCCTGGACGGTCGAGCCGGCGAAAGTACCTATGGCTTTTACGAAGCCATCTTGAACAATCGCACGCTGCCCGAGTTCTCCTGGACGGTGGCCCAGGATGGCGAGATCCAGGTCACGGCCACGACCGCGCCGCTGTCGGTGCGGCTCTGGCAGGCCACGAACAACTCGGCCCGCGACTTTCGCCGCGCGTACAATCCCGGCATCACCTGGACCAGTTCGATCCTGGCCGACCAAGGCGGCGGCACCTACGTCGGGGACGTGCCTATGCCCGGCAGCGGAGCGACCGGCTACTTCGTCGAGTTGACGTTCGATCATCCGGCCCCGGGCGTGCCCGACTACGTGTTCACGACCGAAATCCGCGTGAAGTCGAACCTGCCGCTGTACCCCTGGCCTTATGGCTCGGGCCCGCCGGCCCCCGCGTCGGCGGAACCGTTGGCGCTGTCCGGCGACGAGGAAGAAGCGGTAGCTCTCGCGCTGGCAGCGCCTGCCGCGACGACCTCGGCATCGTCCTCCGCGGTGCCCCTGGTCGAGTCCGCCGAGTCGGCGCCGGCCTCAAGCGCCGCGGTGGCGCTGGCCGTCGATTTGGCCTGGGCCGAGGACCTGGCCGACAAAGAGCTGGCGTCGGACGACGCGGTCGACGCGCTTCTGCTGCTGCTCGACGAAGACTGGGCGTAGCGTCGCGGAATGTTGCGGCGGCCGTTTACGCCAGCAACTCGCTCACGACTCGGGCGCCCGTCACGTCGGCATCGCTCAAACTTGCCGGGCGGCCTTCGTGCGGATAGGTCAGCCGGTGGTGATCGAGCCCCAGCGCCGCCAACAGCGTGGCGTGCAGGTCGTGCACCGTCACGACGTCTTCGACCGATTCGTAGCCGAAGTCGTCGGTGGCGCCGTGCACGTATCCGCCCTTGAAACCGCCGCCGGCCAGCCACAGCGAAAAGCCGCGGCGGTTGTGGTCGCGCCCGTCGGGTCCTTGCGAGATGGGCTGCCGGCCGAACTCGCCCGTCCACAGCACGATCGTCGAGTCGAGCAGTCCCCGCCGCTTCAGGTCCTGCACCAGGGCGGCGCTCGGTTGATCGGTCTTGGCACACAGCCCCTTCAGGCTTTCGGCGTTCTTGCTGTGTGTGTCCCAGGGCTGCGATTGCAGAAACACCTGCACGAACCGCACGCCCTGCTCCACCAGCCGCCGCGCGAGCAGACACCGCATGCCATATTCCTGCGTCGCCGGATTGTCGAGCCCGTACAGGGACTGCGTTTCGGCCGTCTCGTCGGAGATGTCGAGCACGTCGGGCACGGCCGTTTGCATCCGCGCGGCGATCTCGAAATTCGTCAGCCGCGCGGCCAGCTCGCTGTTTTCCGGATGCTGTGCCAGGTGCGCCCGATTGAGCCGCTCGAGGAACTGCATCTGATTCGTTCGGGCCGCGGCCGAAACGCCGGGCGGGGTTTGCAGGTTCAGCACCGGCGAGTCGCCCGCGCGAAACGGCGTGCCCTGGTACACGGCCGGCAGCCATCCGGCCGACCAGTTGCGCTCGCCGTCGACCGGCAGACCGCCGGGGTCGGACAGCACGACGTAGGCGGGTAGGTTTCCGTTTTCGGTGCCCAGCGCGTAGGTGACCCACGCGCCCCAAGTGGGCATGCCGGCCAGGAACTTGCCCGTGTGGATCAGCCGCAGGGCGCTTTCGTGATCGACGCTCTCGGTGTTCATCGAGCGGACCAGCGTCAGGTCATCGGCCACCCGGGCCGTGTGGGGCAGCAGCTCGCAAAGCTCCATGCCGCACTGGCCGTGCCTGGAAAACTTGAACGGCGAGGCCAGCACGTTGCCCACCTGGTTCGTGAAGTGCACCTCGAGCCCTTCGCCGGGGTACGGCTGGCCGTGGTACTTGGCCAGCGCCGGCTTGGGGTCGAACAGGTCCATCTGACTCGGCCCACCGTGCTGAAACAGGCAGATCACGCTCTTGGCCTGGGCCGCCTTGTGCGGCGCGGCGGCTTGCGCTTCGCTGCCCAGCAAATGCGCGAGCGCCAATCCGCCCAGCGACCCCGCGCAGTTGCCCAGAAACACGCGTCGCGAAAGTTCCGTGCCGCCGTGGAGAAGTTGTCGGCCGTGGTCTTCCTTCATCGCGCTCACTCCAGGTACAGAAACGCGTTGCTGGCCAACAGCATCTGGCAAAAATCCGTCCAACTTTGCACGTCGCGATCGTCTCGCTCGGCGTACACGTCGTGCTGCACGCTCAGGAACTCGACCGCCGCCGCGCGCTCCGCGTCGCTCGGGCCGCGAGCCAACGCCAGCAGAAAGGCCCGCTCAAGGCGCGCGTTCGCGTCGTCGCCCGCTTCGGCCTGCAAACGCTCGGCAAAGCTTCGGGCCTGGCGCCGCATGAAATCGGAGTTGAGCAGGCTGAGCGACTGCAGCGGAATCGTCGACACCGGACGTTCGACGCAATTGAACACGATGCTCGGCGCGTCGAACACGGCCAGCAGGCTCACCGTTTGCGTGCGGCGCTGCTGTAAGTAGAGACTGCGCCGATGCGCGCCCGGCACGTCGCCCACGACGATCTCGCCCGCCGTGTCGCGCCGGCTGGGCACGTACGGCCCGCCGAAGGTCTCATCCAGCGATCCGCTGGTGGCCAGCATCGCGTCACGCAGCGCCTCGGCATCGAGCCGCCGCACCGAACGCCGCCACAACAGCCGATTTTCGGGATCGATCGCTTGCGCCTCGGGCGCCAACCGGCTCGACTGGCGATACGCGGCAGAGTTCACGATCAGGCGATGAAGCGCCTTCGTGCTCCAGCCGCTCTCGACGAACCGGGCCGCCAGGTAATCGAGCAACTCGCGATGCGACGGCGGCGAGCCGCTCGTGCCCAGGTTGTCGGGCGTCGCGACGATGCCCGTGCCAAAGTACTGCTGCCAGATTCGATTCACCTGCACTCGGGCCAACAGCGACGCCGGGCGCGAGCCGTCGCGCGTGACCCAGCGCGCCCAAGCCAGGCGGCGGCCGGTAGAGGTTGCTCCATCGAAGGGCGGTTCGACGTCGAGGTCGCCCGACGGGCTGGCCAACGCCGCCAGCGGTGCCGGTTCAACCGCTTCGCCCGGCGTTTGGTGATTGCCGCGCAGCAGCAGATGCACCTCCGGCGGATCGGCCGCGCGGTCGGTCATCCAGGCGATCTTGCCGGGCCGCGAGCCGCGCTCGGCTTCCTTGGCTTGAATCGTTTCGGCCAGCTTCTGCTGACGCCGTATTTGTTCTTCGAGCAGTTGCCGGCCGGCGGTGACGTTCTCCTCGTCGGCGGCGCTTTGCTCGACCCGCACGTTGTCGACCACGAAGCTCCGCCCGCAGCAGTACTCGAAGCCGAAACCTCCTTCCGGTAGGTCGGCGGCTCCCAACTCGATCGGCTCGCCGTCGGGCACGTGATCGTAGAGGTGCTCGAGGCGAAACCTGCCTTCAGCGGTGCGGGTGACGCGCACGCCATAGTTGTGGCCCGGCTCGTACTTTGCCGACCCCAGCGTGCCGCGGGCCTCGGAGTCGCCGCCGGGATAGTCGAGGTGCAAAGGCGCTCCGCCGGCCGGGTTGCCGTCGAACAACAAATTGCCGCCGGCCACGGGGCTGCTATCGTCGAAGTCGTGCAGGGCGATCAGGTAGGCGATCCGCGCCGCCGGCGTGCCGGTTTCCGAGGCCTTGTCGTCGACCAGGTCGAACGTGGCTTGGATCCACTGCCCTGCGGCCTCCGGCGTCCAGTCGAACGCCTGCCGGGTCGAGAGCCAGCGATCGCCCGAGGCCCCGCTTTCCAGAATCCGCAGCGTGCCCGCGCTGGCAAGCGCCCCGGGCGCCTCGTTTGCATCGAGCGCGACCGGCGGCGTGCCACTGGCCGCATCGTCGCCGGGGGCCGTGTTGCTCCAGCCGTCCACGAGCGGCGGCCCGCCCTCGACGAAGGCATCCTCGAACAGCACCTGCGACGGCGGGCGATGCTCGCGGATCCACTCGGCAAACGCGGCCCGCAGCGTGGCAATCTCGCCGTCGATCCGCTCACTCTTGTCCTGCCAGGCCTCGAGTTCGCCGGGCAGGTTGGCAAACACGAACCGTTCGCCAGGCTTCTTCCAATCTTCGACGTTGAACGCTGGATAGAACACCGACTGCAGTTGGTAGTACTCGCGTTGCGTGATCGGCTCGAACTTGTGGTCGTGGCACTTCGCGCAGCCCACGGTCAGCCCCAACAGCGACGAGCCCACGATTTGCATGCAGGTCTCAAGCGCCGCGTAGCGGTCGTTCTTCAACTCGTCGGGATTGCCGTCGCTCGAATCGGTGCCGTCCTGCCCGTTGCGCAGGTAGTGCGTGGCCTCGAGCAGCGAGATGACCTCCGGCGTAGCGTCCTCGCCCGGTGCGAAGCCCGAGAGTTCGTCGCCGGCCAGTTGCTCGACCACGAACCGGTCGAACGGCTTGTCGGCGTTGAGTGCCCGCACGACGTAGTCGCGGTAGCGGTAGGCCAGCGGGCGATCAGTATCGGCGCTGAAGTAGCCGTTGCTGTCGGCATAGCCCGCCGCGTCGAGCCAGAACTTGCCCCATCGCTCGCCGTAGTGGGGCGAGGCCAGGTAGCGGTCGACCATCCGCCCGTAGGCATCCGGCGAAGTGTCGCGCTGGTAGGCTGCGATTTCATCAAGCGTCGGCGGCAGCCCGGTCAGGTCGAAGGCCACGCGTCGGATGAGCGTCGCGCGGTCCGCCTCGGGATTGAACGACAATCCCCGCGCTTCGAGCTTGGCCAGCAGAAACCGATCGACTTCCGTGCGAGCAATCTCGGCGTGTTGCACCTGCGGCACTTCTGGAAGCTCCAGCGGCACGAACGCCCAGTGGTCGCCCGAGGCGTGATTGCTCGGTGACTCCGGCAGTCCGTCAGCCCCGCCGGCGATCCACGCCCGCAGCGTTGCTTTCTCTTCGTCGGAGAGCGGGTCCTCGGGCGGCATCTCATCGGCCGCGACCCGCTGCCAGAGCAGGCTGGCGGCGAGATCGTCGCCCACCAGCGCGCCGCTATCGCCGCCGCGGGCCAGCGTGCCGGGCGTACTGAGCACCAGCCCCGCCTCGCTCTTGGCCGGGCCGTGGCATTTGACGCAGCGCGTCTTCAGCAGCGGCATCACGTCGGCCAGCAGTTCCGGCGGCGGCGGCTCGGCGGCCGGGGCCACCGGGGCCCCCAGTGCCAGGCATGCCGCGATGAGCCAGGCTGTCCGCATTGCCGTCTCGTGTCAGTCGTTTGTGGAATACTGCGCCGCCGGTCGCACGGGATTGCCGCTAGTATAACCGCTCACCGATGCGTTGCGGCAGGACGATGATGCCTAAACGGGCCCGATTTGCCGTAGCCCGATCGCCCGTCCGCGACGTATCTTTTGGAAGCGAAGCGTCCGGCGTTCGATGCGCCGGGCCGAGAATCATTGGATATTGACCGCGGGAGACAAGATGATCATCAGCCGTTTGCTGTTCGGATTGGGCCTGGCCTTGGGGCTCGGATTTGCCCAGGGAGGCTTTTCGGCCGAGCCGGGCCCGGTCGACAAGGACGCGCCGAAGGAATTCACGACGACCAAGTCGGGCCTGAAGTACCGCATTCAACGCAAGTCGGACGGCGAAAAGCCGTCCGCCAAGGACACGGTCACCGTCAACTACAAGGGCTGGCTCGACGACGGCACCGTGTTTGACAGTTCTTACAAGCGCGGCGAGCCCATCTCCTTTCCGCTGCAGGGCGTCATCCCCGGCTGGACCGAGGGCCTGCAGTACGTCGGCAAGGGCGGCATGATCGAGCTCGAAATTCCGCCCGACCTCGGCTACGGCCCCCGCGGCGCCGGCGGCGTCATTCCCCCCAACGCCACGCTGCACTTCACCGTCGAACTGCTCGACATCGAGTAGTCGGCCTGAAGTCGAAACGATTCGAAACTAGCCCGAGGCGCGAGCAAGGGTTGTTATGTGCATCAAAGCGCATGCCCTCGCTGGCGCTTCGGGCTAGTTTCTTGCGCGAACAGCTCACGATCGCGGGATACGGCGCCGCATGGACGTCGCGGGCGTGCTCGCCGCCGACCCGCAACTCGTCTTGTTTGGGAATTCCGCGAACGTTCCAATGATGGCGCGCGATCGTGTGCGTGACCCTGGGAATTGCTCGAGCAATAGGACGGCTGGCATGCTTCGACGAACTGCGGGATGGCTCTTGCTGATCGTGGTGATTTCCTCCGTGTCCGCCGTGCAAGCGGCCGAACCGGACGATGCGGCGTTGACGCAAGCGAAAGCCGCCCTCGATGAGGGCTTCAAGCTCTATTTCAACGATAATAATGCCGAAGCCATCGAGCATTTCGAACGGGCCGGGGCGCTGTTCGAGCAAGAGCTTGGTCTGAACGATTCGCGCACCCTCTATGCCCTGCTCGTGCTCGGCAAAATCCACCTCGACCTACAGCATCATGCCCACGCCGAGAAGTGTCTCTCCTGCGTTGTCGAGCAATCGGGCACCGATACGAAGGTGCGGGCGGAACTCAAGGCAGCGGCGCTGTGGGATCTGGGCCGAGTCCACCTCGAGACCGATGCGAATGACGAGGCCGTCGATTTGTATAACCAGGCGAAGACGGTCTTCCTGGAGGTCTTGAAACAACGCGACCTCAGCATTGCCGAGTTGCTGTTTGAACTGGCGATCGCCGAAGAGCGCCTGAAGCGCTACGACGATGCTCGACGCCACTTCGCGGAGTCGTGGAAAACCTACGAGAACGCCACAGAAACGGACGGCGAACTCGCAGTCGAGATTCTGAAAAAGCTAGCTGGCAGGCTTTTCGACGCTGGAGAGTATTGTAAGACACAGCAGCACATTGGTGAACTTGTGCGGTTGTGCGAGTCGATCTATGGTCCGAAGAGTGAGCAGACGGCGTCGGCAGTTCGAAGACTGGGGGTCGCGTATGAGGCGACGAATGACTTCGACTCCGCGCGAAAGCACCTAGCCAGAGCGGCTGAGATTGCAGAGGATCTGCCGGCCAACGAAGTAGGTGACGCACTGCGATCGTGGCGAGATCTTGCCCTGCTCGAAATGAATCTAGGTGAGTTTGGCCGTGCTGAGAAGAGCGCGGCGAAGTACGTTTCTCGTCTACGAGAGCGGAGGGGTGTTTCGCTCGCAATGCTGGCTGACGCGGAAATAGCGATGGCCATGATACTGACCGTGCGTGGCAAGCACGACGAAGCCCGTAGGTATCTCGAAGGTGTGGTTGAGGAATTGACGCCGGTATTCAAGGAGTTGCCGCGGCAATGGGCTCGGGCCCTGAGCGTGGCGGGTCTTCTTGAGACGGAGACGGGCAACTATGAGAAGGCGATCGAACTCCACAAGCAGGCCATCCTCGCATGGAAAGAAATGCCGGGCAGTCGCGATGTGAGAGATGAGTTAGGGTCTCTCGGGAGGGCTCAAATTGCCTACGGCCAATTCCCTTCGGCGTGCAAAAGCCTCGATGAGGCATTGGCACTGGTCAACGAGGAGAATGAACAGTTTGAGGTGGCGAATCTATACATAAGTCGAGCGATTGCCGATGTTTTCGAACGTGATGCTGCGGCGGCTAGGCCACTCTTAGACCGAGCGGCTGGAATCTTGCAGGCTACGTTGCCTCCGGATCATCATTTCGTGTCAGACTTGAGAGTAGGCTACGGCATTCTTTACCTAGAAACAGGGGAGCACGACAAGGCAACGGCCGAGTTCGAGGAGGCACGTACAATTTGTCATTCGCGCTATGGGGAGATGCACTCCAAAACGGCCGAAGCGATCGACTATCTTGGCCAGGTCCACCTTGCAAAGAACGAACGCGATCAGGCTGAGAAGCTGCTGAAACAGGCACTTTCTATCCGCCGCAAGTGTCTGGGTGCCGATCATCCCGACACGGCCAAGTCGCTCTACCACATGGGCTTGCTTCTGCTCGAGCGAGACGACACGGAGACCGCCATCGAACGCTTGAACGATGCGCTAGAGATCCGCGCGAAGCGCCTTGGAACGGAGCATCAAGCAACGCTTGAAACGCGGGCCAAATTGCAGGAAGCAAAGATGGCGGTGAGCGAGCCGGCCACGCGCGAGTAACTTGCCCCAACCCTCGCTGGCGCTTCGGGCTAGTTTTTACGCGAATAGCTCGGTGATGGGCTCGCCGCCGTAGACGCGGATGGGGCGGCCGAAGCGGTCGGGCACGGTTTGCTCGCGCGGGATGCCCAGGGCGTGCATCAGCGTGGCGGCGTAGTCCTGCGGGCTCACCGGCGATTCGGCGGGCTTGGCGGCGTGCTTGTCGCTGCGGCCGTAGACCGCTCCGCCGGCGATGCCGCCGCCGGCCAGCAGGCCGCTATAGCAGAAGGGCCAGTGCGAGCGTCCGCCGTCGTTGGCGTTGCCGTTGTCGATTTGCGGGCGGCGTCCGAACTCGCCCACCCAGGCGATGATCGTGTCTTCCAGCAGCCCGCGCTCTTCGAGGTCCTCGAGCAGGGCCGACAGGGCCTGGTCCGAGGGCGGAATCAACTCGCTCTTGAGCCGCGAGAAGTTGGCCCCGTGCGTGTCCCAGAAGTTGTGGCCGTCGTTGTGCCAGTTGACGTTCACCAGCGGCACGCCGTGTTCGATCAGCCGCCGGGCCAGCAGCACGCACTGGCCGTGGATGTTGCGGCCGTAGCGATCGCGCACCGCGTCGGGTTCCTGCGAGAGGTCGAACGCCTGGCGGGCTTCTTGCGACGAGAGCAGGCCGAAGGCCTTTTCTTTGAGCCCCGTCACTGCGGCGGCGTCGAACGCTTGCCGCTGGCGATCGATTTCGTTCAAGAGCGCGTGGCGGGCATCCATCCGGTCGTAGCTGATGCCGTCGGCCAGGCTCAGCGCGTCGACCTTCCAATCGGGTTGGTTCGGGTCGCCGGTGACTAGCAGCGGATCGTAGCCGCGGCCCAGCCACCCGCCGTGTTGTCCCGGGGCCTGGCCGCCGGGAGCGGCCGGATGGTAGGCCTTCCAGGGCACGGTGACAAACGGCGGCAGCGTGCCGGGCGACTCGCGCAGCCGCGCGAGCATCGAGCCCAGGTGCGGCGTATCGCGCTCGCTGGGCGGATCGGCGTCGCTATTGAGCTTCGGCGCCGGGTGGCCGGTGAGCGTCGCGTGCCCGCTCGACAGGTGCGCCGGATCGGTGTGATTCAGCGAGCGGACGATCGCCAGCTTGTCGGTCCGCTTGGCCAGGTGCGTGAAGTGTTCGCAGATTTGCAGGCCCGGGGTGCACGTGGCCATCGGCTTGAACAGCCCCCGCACCTCGGCCGGCGCGTCGGGCTTCATGTCGAAGGTGTCGAGCTGGCTGGGCCCGCCCCACATGAACAGGAAGATGCAGCGCTTGGCTTTGCCGAACCCGGGCCCCTGCCCCAGCGGCGAGGCGGCCGCGCGGGCGGCCCAAAGCTGCGGTAGCCCCAGCCCCAACAGTCCGATTCCGCCGGCCTGCAACACCTGGCGGCGATTGAGCCGAGCCACCGAGCGCCGCAGATCGGCACAGCCGGCGTCGTTGAAGTCTCGCATGGATTGCTGCTTCATCGGAACATTCCCTGGGGGGAGCGGGGAACGAGTTTGCGTTAGGTAGGCGAACGCATCGGCGTGGGTGCATGTATTCTAGACTCTCCCGGCCCGCGTTGACCAGACGAAAAAGGCGCAATTCCGCCGCCGCTACAAGTGCCTGTTAGTGAAGACTTGCGGCCGCTAAAGTGGCGTCCCGTAGTCCCGTAGGTCATGCACCCCGTGCATGACATGCATCTTGGTTGTTCTCTGTCATGCACGGGGTGCATGACCTACGAGGAGCGCAGGTGGAGCTTACTTACGATCCGAAGAAAGCGGTGGCCCGCTTGCGGCGGGTCGACCCCAAGCTGCGCGAGGTGATCAAGCGCTCTGGGCCGTTCACGCATCGGCCGGAGAAGATGCAGAGCCCGTTTCAGGCGCTGTTTCGGGCCGTCGTCTATCAGCAACTCTCGGGCAAGGCCGCAGCCACGATCATGGGGCGCGTCGTGGCCAACTTTCCCTCGAAGCGGGCCGTGCGGCCGCAGGCCGTGCTCGAGATGCCCGATCAGAAGTTTCGCGCCGCCGGCATGTCGCAGGCCAAAGTGCAATCGATCAAGGACCTGGCTGCCAAGACACTCGACGGCACCGTGCCCACGCTGGGCAAGCTGTCGAAGATGAGCGACGAGGAAATCGTCTCGCGGCTGGTGCAGGTGCGCGGCATCGGCGTGTGGACCGTCGAGATGCTGCTGATCTTCCGCCTCGGCCGGCCCGACGTCTTACCCGTCGGCGACCTCGGCGTACGGCGCGGCTTCATGCTCACCTACGGCGGCGAGGAATTACCCCATGCCGACGAGATGATTGCACACGCTGAATGCTGGCGACCGTATCGCTCGGTGGCCAGTTGGTACATGTGGCGCGCGGTGGACCTATCGCAAAAAGAAAAGCTCATCCTCCCCGACGCGTAAACGCAACACGAGCCCGAAGCGCGAGCGAGACAAGTAGGTCATGCACTCCGTGCATGACAGAGCCGCCGCGTGATGCATGTCATGCACGGAGTGCATGACCTACAACGCCTACGCCAACATCTTCTCCACCACGTTCCCGGCCACGTCGGTCAGGCGGAAATCGCGGCCTTGGAAGCGGTAGGTCAGCTTCAGGTGGTCGAGGCCCAACAGGTGCAACAGCGTGGCGTGCAGGTCGTGGACGTGTACGGGGTCTTCGACGGCGTAGTAGCCCAGCTCGTCGGTGGCGCCGATCGTCTGGCCGCCGCGAATGCCGCCGCCGGCTAGCCACATGCTGTAGCCGTCCACGTGGTGATCGCGGCCGGCCAGGTCGCGAATCTCGCTCATCGGTGTGCGCCCGAACTCGCCGCCCCAGATGACGATCGTATCGTCGAGCAATCCGCGGGCCTTGAGATCCTTGACCAAGGCGACCGAGGGCCCGTCGGTTTCGCGGCAGCGCGCATCGAGCGGCTCGCCCAGGTGCGTGTCCTGGTTGCCGTGGTGGTCCCAATCGGTGTGATAGAGCTGCACGAAGCGCACGCCGCGCTCGATGAGCCGGCGCGCGAGCAGGCAGTTATTGGTAAAGGTGGCTTTGCCCGTCTCGGCCCCGTAGGCATCGAGCGTCGCTTGCGACTCGTCGCTCAGGTCGATCAGCTCGGGGGCGCTGGTCTGCATGCGGAAGGCCATCTCGTAGGCCGAGATGCGCGTGGCGATTTCCGGATCGCCCACGGCCGCCAGCCGCTCGGAATTGAGCTTGCCCACGGTATCGAAGAACGCCGACTGCCGCTGGCGATCCACTCCCGGCGGGTTGGAGAGATTCAAAATCGGCTCGGGTCCCGGCAGCAGCGGTACGCCTTGATAGGTGGTCGGCAGAAAGCCGCTGCCCCACAGCGGATTGCCGCCCCGCGGCCCGCGCGGCCCGGACTGCAAGACCACGAAGCCGGGCAGGTCGCGCGATTCGCTGCCGATACCGTAGGTGAGCCAGGCGCCCATGCTGGGCATGCCGAAGCGGCTGCTGCCGGTGTTCATGAACAGCTTGGCCGGGCCGTGGTTGAACACGTCGGTGACCATGCTGCGCACCAGGCACACGTCGTCGGCGATCGTGCCCAATTGCGGCAGCGACTCACCCAACTCCATGCCGCACTCGCCGTGCCGGGTGAACTTGCGCGTGGTACCCAGCAGCTTGGCATCGCCGGTGATGAAGGCGAACCGCTTGTTCTCGGTGTACGAAGGCGGGATGGTCTGGCCGTGCAGCTCTTGCAGCTTGGGCTTGTAGTCGAACAGCTCGAGCTGGCTGGGGCCGCCGGCCATGAACAGAAAGATCACCCGCTTGGCCTGGGGCGCAAAGTGCGGCGGGCGCGGGGCGAGCGGATTGGTCAGGTCGGGCCCGGTCGCGGCCTGCGCTTCTTTGGCCAGCAGCGAACCCAGGGCGATCGAGCCCAGCCCCACGCCGCAGGTGCCGAAAAAGTGCCGCCGCGTTGTATCGCGCAGGGCGGCTTCGCGGGCGTGTACGAAATCGCGCATCGGCACTACTCCCGGGTGATGAACTCGTCGAGGTTCAACAAGACGCGGGCCACCATCGTCCAGGCGGCCGTTTCCTGGGTGTCGCTCGCGGCGGGCGCCACCTCGGCCGCGGCTTCGGGCGCGGCGGCAAACTGCGCCCGCTCCGTCTCCAGATAGGTCAGCAAGCTCGAGAGCTCGCTCGGTGACGGCTCGCGCGCAAGCGCCCGGCGAAAGGCGCGCCGCATCCGCGCCCGATCGCCCTCGACCGACTCGTGCTGCAATTGCTCGGCAAAGCCCTGGGCAAACTCGACGAACGCGCGGTCGTTCGCGAGCGTCAGGGCTTGCAGCGGTGTGTTCGAGCGGGCGCGGCGCGTGCAGGCCACCACGGCGTCGGGCACGTCGAACGTCTTCAAGAACGGGTACGGGCTCGAGCGCCACAGAAACGTGTACATTCCGCGGCGATAACGATCCTGGTTCTGGTTCTCGCCCCAAAACTTCTTCTGCTGAGTGAACGCGTAGATCCCATCCGGCTGCGGCGGGTAGACGCCCGGCCCGCCGATGTCGTCGCACAGCAGGCCCGAAGCGACTAGGGCGGCATCGCGAATCGATTCGGCTTCGAGCCGCAGCCGCTGTTGCCGCGCGAGCAGCTTGTTGTACGGATCGGCGGCCGCCAATTCGGGCCGCATCCGCGACGACTGGCGGTAGGTATTGCTGGTGACAATCAACCGGTGCATCGCCTTGAGGCTGAAACCCTGGCGCACGAACTCGGCGGCCAGCCAATCGAGCAACTCGGGATGCGTGGGCGCGTCGCCTTGCAGGCCGAAGTCGTTTTCCGTGGCCACCAGTCCCCGGCCGAAGTAGCGCTGCCAGATCCGATTGACTGTCACGCGGGGCGTGAGCGGGTTGGCCGGGTCGACGATCCAACGGGCGAAGTCCAGCCGATCGGGCTTGGCGCCGCGCGGCTCGATGGCCGGCAGCACCTCGGGCACGTCGGGATCGACCGCCACGCCCTTGCTCAAGAAGTCACCGCGCAAATGCACGAACGTCTCGCGCGGCTCGTCGCGCTCGCGCATCACGAGCGTGGTGGTGATCTGATCGTTGATCTGCTTGAGCTGCGCCTTGAGCTCCGCGATCTGCCCGGCCAGCGGCACGCGCTCGGGGTCGATCTTCTGGTAGGCCTCCTTGAGGACCTTGAGCTGCGCCTCGCTCCGCTTATCGGGAACGACGGCCAGCGCCTCGCGCACTTCCGGGGCCAGCTCCAACACGTCGCGCGGAGCGTCGCACACCGAAACGCGGAACCGGCCGATCAGGTACTTGGGCTCCTCGTAGTTGTGCGCCAGGCGAAGCGAGGCTGTGCGATTCGCCGCGGCCGGCAGAGCGTCTTTCAAAAAGAAGACGGCCGTACGCGGTTGGTTGAGATCCTGCGGAGCGTAGATGTGCCAGCCCGTGTCCGGCTTGCCGTCGATGGCCCGAGTTACTTCGCCGTCCTTGCCGGAATAGTCGGCGATGGCATCGGCCAGCGTGACGGCATCGGCGCCGGCAGACGTTTCGCCGGCGCTCACCTCGAAGGTCAGCTCGCTGAGCACGAAGTTACCGTTCTTCGGCAATCCCGGCCCGCCGCTGGGGAGCCGCTCGTCGGTCAGCACTTCGATCCGCACCGCCGCCATCGGCCGCTCGGGCAGCGGCGCGGTGAGCGTGTAGGTATCGTTGGCGGGAATCTCGCCGGTGACCAGCAGCGAGCCGTCGTCCTGACGCTCGAATTGGGCTCCGCCTTCGGAGCGCGCAGCGACGTCAAGCACGGTCCACTCCACCGGAAGCCTCCCGGCAAAGCTGGCTTCCCACTCGGCCTGCCGCGAACCGGCGTTGGCGTCCACCGTGGCCAGCCGCTCTTCGGACTGCGCGATCTCGGCCTCGAGTGCGGGCTTTTCCTTGGCCTGTTGATCGGTCGGCACCGAGAGCTTGGGTTCGTCGGCACCGTTGAAGAAGGCGAACAACTGATAGAACTCGCGCTGCGAGATCGGGTCGTACTTATGGTCGTGGCAGCGGGCGCAGCCGAGGGTGAGCCCGAGAAACGCTGCGCCCGTGGTGCTGATCCGATCGACCACGGCCTCGACGCGAAACTGCTCGGCGTCGGTGCCGCCTTCTTCGTTGATCATCGTGTTGCGGCAGAAGCCGGTGGCGATGCGCTCCGCGAGGCCGGCATCCGGTAACATGTCGCCGGCCAGTTGCTGGACGGCGAACTGATCGAACGGCAGATCGCGATTCAGGGCGTCGATGACCCAGTCGCGATACTTCCAGATCGAGCGTCCGCCGTCGATCGTGTAGCCGTTGGAGTCGGCGTAGTGGGCCAGATCGAGCCAGTGCCGGCCCCAGCGCTCGCCGTAGTGGGGCGAGCAGAGCAGGCGATCGACCAGCCGCTCGTAGGCGCCTGCTTCGGTATCCGCCAGAAAAGCGTCGACTTCCTCGACCGTGGGCGGCAAGCCGGTCAGGTCGAGCGAAACGCGGCGAATGAGCGTAGCCCACTCGGCCTCGGGCGAAGGCTTGAGTTCAGCGGCTTCGAGCCGCGCCAGGATGAACGCGTCGATTGGGTTGCGGACCCAAGCGGGGTCCTTCACCGGCGGCGGTTCGACGTCGGCGATCGGCTGAAAGGCCCAGTGATCGCTTCCGCGCCGTGCGGCGGCCGGTTCGGCATCGGGCGGAACTTTGGCGCCCGCGTCAATCCACCGCTTGACCAGGGCGATTTGTTCGGCCGAAAGCGGATCGCCCTCGGGAGGCATCTTCGAGATCTCACCCCCATCGCCGGCAATCGCCTCGAACAGCAGGCTCTCGCCGCTCTTGCCCGGCACGACCGCCGGACCGCTCACGCCGCCTTCGCGAAGCGTGTCGCTGCGATCGAGCTGCAAGCCCGACTCCTGCACCTCGGCCCCGTGGCACTCGAAGCAACGGGCCGCCAAGATCGGTCGCACGTCGCGCGCGAAGTCCACTTCGTCGCCGACCGCGGGCGTGGTGGCGCAAGCGGTAAGCAGCAACAGGCAGCACAGAAGTCGCAGGCGGGCTGGCATCGTTCGATTTCGCGGGTCCGCGGGGGGAGCGGCAGTTGCCGAGGCGGATTCACAGGTGGGCCGACGGTGCGGCAATCCGAAGCGCGCCAGCGGCACCCGCCATCATAGACGAAAAGCCCGGGCCCGCAAAATCTTCAGGGCACACGACGCCCAACGGCGGCCGGCATCAGCGCCGCGACAGAACCCGCCGCAACAACACCGCTTGTCCTCGCGCCGAAAGCAGCTCGACATCGCTCGGCGGGATCACGACCAGCCGCTGGGCGAGGCCAAGTTCCTCGAGCGCGGTTTGGTACGCCGCACCCGCCGGCTCGGTGGCGCATAGCACCAGCACCATCGCCGGCTCGCGCGCCAGATAGGCCAGTTCGTTGCCGATCAGCAGTCCGCTCAGGAACGCGCGGTTGGCCGCCGGGTCGGTGTCGTCGAGCACCTGGCGCGTGCGCACCCGAAACAGCCCGGCCGCCAAGGGCATCTCGCGGCCGAGTCGCACTCCGATTCGCAACGCCTCCAGGTCGTTGTTCCCAGCCGCATTCTGTGCCACGGAATGCTGCAGGATGCTGTGGCGCGACAACACGTCGAACAGCTCACCGGTCATGAAGGTGCGAAAGTCGCTCAACCGTCCGGCCTCGACACGCAAGTGTTTGGAGTGCGTACCGGGCTTGATCACGAGCGCGCCTGCCGCCGGCGACCCCTCGGGTAGCGATGCCAGCCCCAGCAGCTCGGTCTCCTCGCCGCGCATGACGTCTGTATCGTTGCGGGCCCCGGAGATGAGCACGACGCGATGCCTGCCGGCGGAGGTTTCCAGCGGCGCGAGCTCCCGCCAAACGAAGCCCTCGCCATCCAGGCCCAGCGGCAATCGGGCATAGGGCAGTTCCTGCCAGCCGAGCGACGAGCTGGCCATACCCGAGATGAGAATCGGCGCGTCGGCGACGGTCTCCGCAGCCGCTTCCGCCAACGCGTCAACCGCCTCCGACAGCACGGTGCGATAGCGGGCTTCGCGCTCATGAGGCGTGTACTGCTGGGCAAGCGTCGCCACGCCGTCCAGCGTGCGATGCTCGGCCGCCACTTCGGCATCGCCCGCCAACACGGCCCGCAGACGCAGCCGGGTGGTGCCCCAATCGCAGTTCAGAAACGACTCGGACATCGAAAAGCGTGTGAAACTGGAGAAATCGCGTTGTTCTCGTACTGGCCTGGCAGTCCAGACTTACGAAGTCCGACGTCGGAAAGCCGGAAAAAGCTTCCCGGTGCCTGCGGAACTTTTCACCGCGGGCGGGGTATTTGACTTAGGGCAACTCCAGCCGCCGGGAGGGCAACCCGGGGGGACGTTTGCTCTTGGGCCCAGCACGAGAACCGCAGAGATGAGCCGAATGCGATCTTCGCAGCGGGGCTTCACGTTGGTCGAGTTGCTGGTGGTCATCGCCATCATCGGCCTGCTCGTGGGGCTGCTTCTTCCGGCCGTGCAATATACGCGAAACGCGGCCCGGCGTGCGCAATGCCTCTCGAACCTGCACAATATCGGCATTGCGATGGAACACTACATGGACATCCGCGGCGAGCGGGCCGTGTACCCCGACAGCGCGCGGATGCCAAGCATCTCGAGCCGCGAGAGCCTGGTCATCACGCTGGGACCCTACATCGAGCGCGGAGGGCTGACCATCGACACGGCGGGCAAGAAATCGCCCACGAACGTCACCCCGGTGGACCCCAACGATCCCAATCCGACTCCGGCGCCCGGCGCGCAGCGCGTGCTCGACTGGGATCCGGTGTTCCGCTGCCCCGGCGACGACATGGCCTACCGCGACGCGGCACTGTTGGAGATCATGCTGCCCGAGCAGGGCAAGAGCTACTACGACGCCGAAGGCACCAGCTACGAATACAACGATCGCGATCTGGCGGGCAAGCGGCGCCCGGAGGTGCTGATTCGCAAACGGCACGGGGTCGAGGTGCACCGCAGCAGCGCCACCGTGTGGGTGGCCTACGACTTCGAAGCCTTCCACGGAAGTCCGGGCGACGACGGTGCGCGTTGCTACGTCTACATGGACGGGCACGCGGATTCGTCCTGAAACCCGGCGCTCTAGCAAGCGGGCAAACACATGAGCAATTCCCGACCCATCCGCCGCCCTACCGCTTCGGCGAAAAGCAGCAAGAGCGAATCGGGCGGAAAGAAGAAGTGGGTTTTCGGCTTCTTTCTCCTGATGCTGCTGGCCGTGGGGGCCTGGGCAATGTGGCCCAGCCAGAATCCCGCGATGGCCCGCATCGAAGCGCTGCGCGTGGAAATGGACAATGCTCCTCGCGAGAAGCGGGGCGAGCTGTTTCAGCAGATGCGCGAGGAATTTGAGAAGCTCTCCGAAGAAGAGCGCGAATCGCTGTTCGACGAGCGCCGCCGCGAGTGGCAGGCCCGCGAGCAGAGGCGGCTCAACGAGTTCTTTGCCATGACGCCGCAGGAGCAGATTGCGCACCTCGACGAGGAAATCAACGAGGAAGAAGAGCGCCGTCGCCAGCGCGAAGCCCGCCGCGCACGCGAGGCGCGCGAGGGCAATCGCGATCGTGGCGGTCGCGGTGGCGACTTCCGTGGCCGCGGGTCGCGTGGACCGCGCGGGCCCGGCTCGGATCCGAACGCTCGCCGCAAGCGCTACCTCGAGCACACCAACGCCACGACCCGCGCGCAGCGCGGCGAATACTGGCGGATGCGGCAGGAACGCCGCCGGCAGCGCGGTCTGGGCGAAAGTCGCTGGGGGCGCTGAACGCTCACCTGGTTCTCGAGCTGGCTCCTACTGCCCCCGGCCCGAGGTGCTTGCTCGCTCTCTCGCGTCAGCCGGGTTGCCATTGACCCCGGGCGACCCGCCCCGCTACACTCCCGCCCCCGCTCAAGGCGTCGGCCCGCTGCCGACGCGCCGGGAGAACGGAAACGGATTTCTTTTCACCTGGGGAAGTTGCTATGAGGCTGTTGCTGTTTCTCGGCGCGCTGGCCGTCATCGGGTTGATCATCACCGGGGCCATCACGCTGCAGCGGACGGACGACAATTCGATCACCATCAAGATCGACCGCACCCAAGTGCGAGAAGACGCCAGCAAGGTCGTCGAAAAAGGCAAAGACGTGATCGAAGGTGCCGGCTCGGCCCTCCGCGAAAGGGCCCACGAAACCGAAACCCGCTGACGCGGCGGCAGTTATCGGTCTTTCAGCGCGCAAACGGCGGCAGCGCGTGTCGCTGCGCACGCCACCGCACGGGTCCTCCCGTCCTGCGCCAATTCCCCCCACGTCTGGCTTTTGCCGCCCCCTAACAGTATCCTGGCGGCTGCACGGACTCGTGTCGCGGCGTCCAACCGCGCGTCCGTCGACGGAACGCAACCGATTTCCTCGATTGGTTTGAGCTAGGGGTGGCCATGAGATATGTGCGTTCGCTTCAGGCAAAGCGCGCGCCCGGCAGCTTGCGGGCATTGCATCTGGAATCGTTGGAAGATCGCCGGCTGTTAGACGGCACTCCGTGGCACAATGGCGTGTACCGGCTCGACGTCAACGACGACGGCCGAACGTCGGCGGCCGACGCCCTGGCGATCATCAACCGCATCCTCACGGAGGGCGGCGGCGAGCTGGCCGACCCCGGCGGGCCCGTCAAGAACTACTACGACACCAACGCCGACAACCGGCTCGGCGCCTCCGATTTGATAGCGGTCGTCAACGGTCTGCTGCAGCCGCCCGAGGTCGAGGTCACGATGCTGACCGACTACACGGTCGACGTCACGCCGATCGTGACGGTCAACGCCGTCGGCCAGGGTAGCGCCACGATCCCCGACGGCACGATCGTGACCCTCGACGTCGACCTCGACGGCAACGGCACGTTCACCGGCCCCGGCGAATTGAACTACACCCAGAGCGAGACGTTCGCCGGTTCGTCGACCTTCCAGATCACCCCGGCACTCGAGCGGCGTACCGAGGTGTACACGGTCAACCTGCGGGCGCGGCTGCTGGATTCCGACGCGGTGGGCGGTACGAGCGAGACGGTGCCGATGATCGTCGACACGCTCACCTCCGATGCCCTGGCCAACTACGTCAACACGCCCGACGATTCGTACGGGTATACGGTCGCCCTGGAACAGAACCAGGGCGCGTACACCTACTACGTGCTGGACATGACCAGCCAGACCTGGCGCGACGCGACCGACGTGAACAAGCCGGACTGGCGGCATTGGGTCAAGGTCGTCGTGCCGAACGGCGCGTTGGGCGACACCGCTCTCTTATTTATCACCGGCGGCAACAACAATTTTGGCTCGCCGCCGGGACCCTCCACGGAGATGGTGCAGTTGGCACTGGCCACGAACACCGTGACTGTCGAGCTGCGCACCGTGCCGAGCCAGTCGCTGGAATTCGTCGGCGACACGTACGGTCCCCGCTCCGAGGACGAGATCATCGCCTACTCGTTCGATCGCTTCCTGGCCGGCATCGGCGAGGCGGACAACGAAACTTGGCCCGTGCTGGTCGCCATGGCCAAAAGCGCCGTGCGGGCCATGGACACCGTGCAGGATTTCATTCCCGACGTCCGTCCCGGCGAGACGATCGAAGACTTCGTCGTCACCGGCTACTCGAAGCGCGGTTGGACCACCTGGCTCACCGGCGCGGTCGACGATCGCGTCAAGGCGATCATCCCCGGCGTGTTCGACAACCTCAACCAGGGACCGCAAATGGTCCACCATTACGGCACCCTCGGCTTTTTCTCCCAGGCCGTGCACGACTACAACGACTTGCAGATCTTCGAGCGGATTCTCACGCCCGAGGCGCTGCTGCTCTCGCGGATCGTCGACCCCTACCGCTACCTGGGAACGGGCAAGTTCGACGACATGCCGATCCTGGTGTTGAACTCGGCCGGCGACGAGTTTTTCGTCACCGACTCGTCGCAGTTCTACATCAACGACTTGCCCGGTACCGACAAGTACATGCGTTACATTCCGAACACGGGGCACGGCCTCGATCAGCGTGCCGTCGAGAGCACGCTGTCGTTCTATGTCGCCGTGTTGCTCGGGGCGCCGCTGCCCGAGTACTCCTGGACGGTCGAACAGAACGGCGAGATCCACGTGAATGTCGGCACGTCCCCGTCGGCCGTCAAGCTTTGGCAGGGCACGAATCCCAACGCCCGCGACTTCCGCAACGGATACAATCCCGGTCTCATCACCTGGACCAGTACGATCCTCTCCGACCAGGGCGGGGGCAACTACGTGGGAGACGTGCCCATGCCTGCGGATGGGGCCACGGGCTACTTCATCGAGCTGACGTTCCCGAATCCCAACCCGCTGTTGCCCGCCTACGTGTTCACGACCGAAGCCCGGGTGAAATCGCCGCTGCCGTTTCACCCCTGGCCCTACGAATCGGGCTTTCCGCAGGAGGCCGACGCCTTCGTCGATGCCCTCGCTCAGGCCGCCGCTGAGGCGCTCCCCGCGCTGAGCGACGAGGCGCTTTCCGCCGTGGCCACGGGGCTGGCCTGCGTGCACGAGGGAGAATCGGATTCCGGGGAAACCTTCGAGGTGAGCGGCGAGTTAGTCGCCGTTGACGAGGCGCCGGCGCCGCTGCCCGAGGGAAGCGCCGCGGAGCCGATGACCGACTCTTCGTTGACCAGCATCGACGCGGCGGACGACGCGGAGGTTGAAACCGCGCTCGAGCTCGACTTGAATGATCTGCTAGCGTGAAGAGGCGGTGGCGTTTCGGCGTCGCCGCTTGCGCCCGGGCCCTGCCCCGACGCCAAACAACCCACGGGCCGCTGCCATGAGAATGCCACCTTTGCGTTTGGCGCCCCGCGATCGCGGTCTGCCGCGCCGCCTGCAAGTCGAGTCGCTCGAAGAGCGACGACTGTTGGACGCCGGCGGCACGTTCGAGTCGGATGCGGATTTTCCCTGGCAGAACCCCATCTACCGTCTGGACGTCAACAACGACTCGGTGACCTCGGCGGCCGACGCGCTGGCGGTGATCAACCGTGTGCTGACCCAGGGCGGAGGCATTTTGCCCGACCCCGGCGGCGAACCGGTGCCGGGATTCTACGACACCAACGGCGACAACCGTCTGTCGGCCGCGGATCTGATTTCGATCGTCAACGGCTTGCTGTCGCTGCCGGTGGTTGAAACCAGCTTCCTCGCGCCGGTTACGGCCGACCGCACGCCGCAACTGACCGTCGTGGCCACGGCCCGCCACACCAGCACGATTCCCGACGGCACCGTGGTCGACGTCGACGTCGACCTCAACGGCAACGGCACCTACACCGACGAGGGCGAGATCGGCTACGCGCAGTCGACCATCTACAACGGCAGGTCGGTGTTCGATCTCGGGCCGGAACTCGACGAGGGCAGGTACGCGATCAACGTGCGGGCCCGGCTCAAAGACAGCGAGGCGCTCACCGGTTCCAGCGAGTCGACGCCGCTGTTGATCGATACGGAACCTTCCACGGCGCTGTACGACTACGTGGCCCTCGACGATCCGTCGTATCAATACCACCTGGCCGACGACCCCGGCATTACGAACCCCATTCCGGGCGGAACCATCGCCGGCTCGTACCTCTACTACGTGCTGGACATGACCAGCCAGACCTGGCGCGAGGGCGACGTCAACCTCCCGGTCTGGAATCACTGGCTGGAGCTGTACGTGCCGGTCGAGACCAACGGCCAGGTCATCGCGGGATTGAGCGAAACGGCCATGCTGTTCATCGACGGCGGCAGCAACACCAACGGCGCGCCGCAAAACCCCAATCCCCAGTTCGCGCTGGCCGCAGCCGCCACCGGGACCGTGGTGGCCAATCTCACCGGCGTGCCCAACCAACCGGTCATCTTTAACGACGAAACCCAGTCGCGCACCGAAGACGAGATCATCGCCTACTCGTTCGACAAGTTCATGGAAAACCTGGGCCAGCCCGGCAACGAAACCTGGCCCCTGCTGCTGCCGATGACCAAAAGCGCCGTCCGCGCGATGGACACCGTGCAGGACTTCATGCTCACGCTCGACGCCACCGCGGGCGTCGAAGAATTCCTGGTGGGCGGCGGGTCGAAGCGCGGATGGACCACCTGGCTCACCGCAGCGGTCGACGATCGCGTGCGGGCCATCCTGCCCGCCGTGTACGACAACCTGAACCTGGGCGCGCAGATGGCCCACCACTACGGCGCCTACGGGTTCTTTTCCCAGGCCATCGCGCCGTACCAGGACCTGAATATCTTCGATCGCATCCTCAGCCCCGCGGGCGTGGAGTTGGCCCGCATCGTCGATCCGTACCTGTACTTGAACAATGGCCGCTTCGACGACATGCCGAAGCTGCTGCTCAATTCGCCCGGCGACGAGTTCTTTGCCACCGATTCGGCCCAGTTCTACTTCGACGACATTCCCGGCGACCAGAACTACCTCCGCTACGTCCCCAACACGCCTCACAGCCTCAACCTCGATATCAATCCGCAGCCGATTCTCAACAGCCTGTACAGCTTCTACGAGGCGGTGCTCAACGATCGCCCGCTGCCCGAGTTCGACTGGACCGTGGAGCAGGACGGCACGATCAACGTGCAGACCACGACCCAGCCGTTGGAAGTCAAGATGTGGCAGATGATCAATCGCAACGATCGCGACTTCCGCCGCTTGCGCTACCCGCAAATCTTTTGGTTTCCCACGCCGCTCTCCGATCAGGGCGGCGGCACGTACTCGACCAACGTCGAGCTGCCCGACGAGGGATCGATTGCCTACTTCATCGAGTTGACCTTTCCCAACCCCAACCCGCTGTTTCCCAACTACGTGTTCACGACCGAAGTCCACGTGAAGACGCAACTGCCGCTGTTCGATTGGCCGTTCGAGACGGGGTTCCCGGATGAGGATCGCCTGCAAGCGACACCGCTTCTGAGCCCGTTCTCTTTCGCCGCAAGCGCTGCCTCCGATCCGATTGCCGTGGGCGTGACGATTGCCGCCCGACGCGAAGAAGCTCACGAGGTCGCGGACGTGCCGACCGAACTTCCGCCGAGCGAAGCGGCCCCCCTCGCGAAACCCAAGCCCACGTCCGGCCCGCTGCTCGATGACGAGGCCTTGGCCCTCGGTGCCGCGTCGGTCGATCCGCTCGAAGATGCCCTCGACGAATCGCTCGACGCGCTGCTCGGCTAGTTCGCAGTGTGCGTCATCAGACACCAATGCAACCCGCCCTCGCTTGCGTGTCGAGCCTGACGTCACCCGCTGCTCGATCCGCTACGCGGAGAACATCCGGCCCTCGGCGAGGCACTCGCAGAGTTGCCGATAGACGTCCGCCAGCGAGGCGCCCCGCTCGTTCACCGCGCGCTGAATCCGTCGCGAAAGGGAACCCGTGCTCAGGAGGATCGCCAGCGCCGGATCTCGGCTGGTCGAGCCGTCGACCTGCTGCAATACGCCAGCCCACAGCTCGCGTGCCTTGATCGGTTTCGGGGGCAGGCCGAACTGGGCCAGGTACACCGGCTGGTCGATCACCGCCTCGTCGGCATCGCGAGTCGTGTCCGACAGTACGTGCGCGAGGGGTTGGGTTGCGAGCGACTGCTGCTGTGCGGTGTCGGTCCATTTCTCCGCCACCAAGGCCTGCAACACGTCGACGATCGCCTGGCAGATCGTCAGGTCGGCCGCCGGGCACTCCTGCACGTCGAGCACGCGTATCTCGATCGTGTTGCGCTCGAATCGGGCGATCGCTCCCCGGGCGTTAAGCCACTCGTGCGCGAGCACTCCCTGGGGGTCGTAGGGTGCGATGTCGCGAAAGAGGCGTGCAAAGATCTGCTCTTCGTAGTCGGCACGGGTGAACACCGGCTCGGGCACCACGTGGCCGACGAGCGACGGCACCTCATCGCAGTGATGGCGATACGCTTCCAGCCGCGAATCGGCCAGCCCGGTCCATTGGCCATCCATCGCCGGCGAGCTGGCCGCCAGGGCGGGCAGGATCGGCAACAGCAGGCGAACGGCCGCATGCAGCCGGCCGAACTCCTCATCGTCGGCGAACGGCAGATTCAGGTGCACGCTTTGCACGTTGGCCCAGCCGTGCCCGCGGCAATCGAAAATGCGATTGAACGTCTCATACACGGCGTTGTACTCGTGCGGCCATAGCTCGAGCTCGCGGCGCGGGTTCATCCAGGGATGCATCGCCGTGGGCATCAGCCGGGCGCCCCACGGCTCGAGCAGGGCGTTGATGCGGGCTACGTGTTCTTGAAAGAGCGCGGCCAGCGGTGCCAGCGACGCGGCCGGGCCGTTCGTCTTCAACTCGATCACGTGCAGCGCCAGCTCGTTCGACCAGGCCAGCTCGCCCAATTCGTGCTCTGCGACGTAGCCGCCGGCCACCTCGTACAGCACCCGATCGGTGATCGGCCGCACGTCGAGCGACGCGGCGTCGACGATCATGTATTCCAGCTCGACGCCGAAACCTTCGAACAGATGCAGGGCACGCGCCATGGAGTGGGGCTCGCGAAGGGGGCGACTAGGTCAATCCGGCCTTGCGCTGCTCGATGCGCTTGAGAAACACGCTCATGATCCGCCGGTACAGCTCGTCCTTGAGAATCGCGTCTTCGTTCTTCGAATCGATGTTCGGGTTGTCGTTCACCTCGATCACGTAGAACTTGCCGTTCGACTCCTTCACGTCGACGCCGTACAGGCCGTCGCCCACCAGGTTCGCGGCCTTGAGCGCCGCCTGCACGCCCCGCCGCGGCGCAAGCTCCACCGGCAGCGTCTCGGAGCGGCCGTAGCGACCGCGCCCCTGGCAGTCCTGCTTGATGATCTGCCAGTGCCCCTGGGCCATGTAGTACTTGCAGGCATACAACGGCTGGCGATCCAGAATGCCGATCCGCCAGTCGAACGTCGTGGGCAGGAACTCCTGGGCCACGACCAGGTCGGTCTCGCCGAAGAACTCGGCCAACCGCGCCTCGAGCTCTTCCTGGTCGTGCACCTTCACCACGCCCTGCGAGAACGCGCTGTCCGGCTTCTTCAGCACGCAGGGAAAGCCCAACTCCTCGGCCAGCGTCGCCGCGTTGTCTTTGTGCACCACCAGCGTCCGCGGAATCGGCACTTTGTGCCGCGCGAGCAATTCGGCCAGGTACACCTTGTTCGTGCAGCGGACGATCGACTGCGGATCGTCGATCACCACCAGTCCCTCGCTCGTGGCCCGCCGGGCAAAGCGGTACGTGTACTGGTTCACAGCCGTGGTGTCGCGCACGAACAGCGCGTCGAACTCGGCAATGCGGCCATAGTCGTCGCGCGTGATCTGCTCGGCCGAGATGCCCAGCGAAGCCGCGGCCTTGGCGAACTTCTTGAGCGCCACCTCGTCCGACGGCGCTTCGCCCGCCCCCGGTGTAAACAGTATGGCCAAATCGAACCGCGCCCGGACGCGCTTTTTCACGCCGTTGCGGCGGCCGGCAAAGTGCTGCTCGGCCATCTCGACCAGAAACGGCCAGTGCGATTTGGGCACTTCGTTGGCCGCGATCGTGGTGGTGCGCTTCAGTTGCCAGCCGTTGTTTTCGCTGCGGGCGAACTGGGCTCGTAGCAGCGGCGACTGAAACTGGTTGAACAGGTTCAGCGCCAGCCGGTCGTAGCGCTTGGCCAGGTTGCGGCCGAAGTAAATGCTCAGCGTGAACGTGTCGGACTTGATCGGCGCCAGGCTCTTCTGGATCTGCTCGTCCAGCTCGTCGGACACCATCCGCACGATGGCCTGCGTCTTCAGGTCCTGCACGGTCGTGATGCTGGGCAACGGCTTGTGCCCGCGGGCTTCGGCCAGCAGCGAAACGTAGTAACCGGTGGTCTGGTAGCGGTACGAACGGCAGAGATTAAAGACCTTGGCCCCCCGCAACTCGTTGTAGCGGGGATCGGTCAGATAGGAACGCGCGTCGACGACTTCCGCGTTCTCCATCCGCGCCGGCCAGTCCTTCGGCACGTTCGTCACAATCAGGACGGACATCCGTGGCTCCGTAGCTAAACGGTCTTCCCGGCGGGCGGAGGTTCGGTTCGTCCGTGGTTCCGCCCGGGTTGAATGATCAGTAGGTTGGCATCGTAAGTCAGCACGCCCAGCAAAATCGCCCCCACCAGCCGGTCGAGGTTCACTTCGTAGTAGTGGGCGCCGGCCAGCGGGTTGGGTTCGTAGGGGTCGGCCACCCGCACCGTGCGGCGCTGCTGGTCGTAGCCACACAACACTACGAAGTGCCCCGTCGGCACGCCGTGCACGTCGTCGGGCCGGCAGTGCGGCTCGGTCTCGCGCTTGCACTGGTACAGGTACGTGGCGCTCAATCCGGTGAGGATCGGGATCGACCGTTTGAGAAACCTTCGCAGCAACGCCGCGTTAAGCTCCCGCATGCGGATCGTGCCGCCCAGCTCGAGAAACTCGATATAGGCCCGCGACGCCGCGTGCAGCTTGGCCGTGTCCTTGGCTTCCATCTGGTGACGCAGCCGCCCGATCAGGTCTTCGCCGCCGACGAACCACGACGGGTCGAACACCGTGAGGTTGTAGGTGTAGATGCGGGCCCGGTAGCCGCGCCGCAGGGCATGGCTGGCCAGCATCACCGCCAGCGTGCCGCCGCCGGGCAGCTTGCCCACCTCGTCGATCACCTGCCCCAGCGGCAACGGATCGGCGTAGTAGCCGTAAATCGCCTGCAGGCACGTGGGCCCGCAGGTGACTTCGTCGGGCTGCGGTAGGATTTCGAGTTCCAACTGTTTCAGCATCGCGTAACGGCGCAGGATTACCGCGGAGGATCTTACCAGAACCCACTCTCAACTGGGAATCTCATCTGGCAGGCGCACCCAGGCTGCCTGCCGGGCGATGACTCTCGGATACGACGACTCTCGACTACTCTGCGACCGGCAGGGCGAAGTTGCCCTCCAGATTGTGCCACACGCTATGGACGTGGTTGGCCGGGTTGCCGGCCGAATCGGGCTGCGTGTTGTTGAATTCTATGAGAAACGATTCGCCCTGGACACGGTAGTCGTGCCCCACCCCCGGCCGATCGGCTCCGGCCCAGGCAAACGTGATCGCGTCGTAACCGTCCTTTTCGATCCGCGACAGCCGCTCCTGGGCCACGTCGTCCGGCAGGTTGTGGGCGTAGGCCTCGATAAGTGAACGCAGGATGGACACCTGCTTGGGCGTCATTTCCGCCGCCGGCAATCCGGCGGCGGGCGAGATCGGCGGCGAGGCCTTGCCCGCGTCGCGCACGTCGCTGGGAGCCTTGTCGGCCACGATCGCCTTGGCCCGCTGCTGCTCGTCGAGCGAGTCGAGCAGGTCGAAGGCCAGTTGCTCCTCATCTTTCAGGACCCGCAACCCCTTGGGAAAGCCCTCGCCGTAGTCGGCCAGCAGGATGCCGGGGTTGGCGCCGTAGAACGTCGGCGTCGAGGACACCACCTTATCGTTCTCGACCACGAAGTTGAGCGACAGATGATGCCCTTCCACGCTCAATCCCCAGGGTCCGTCGCCGGCCACGTCGCCGAACAGCGTGAAGTAGTACCGCTCGGCGTCGCGAATCGCCCCGCCCTGCCGGTTCTTTTCCAGTTCGTGCAGGATGCTTTCCAACTGCATCACCTTGCGGGCCTTCTTGTAGCCCACGGAGCTGAGCGCGCTGTCGAGCAGGTTGAACGCGGCCTTGCGCTGGGCCTCGCTCATGTTCTTCACCTGCAACCCCTTGCGCGTCGCCTTGGGAATGTAGTGCCAGTCGGTGCGTGCCGGGCCGTCGTAGGGCAACACGGTCTCGGCCTTTTCGGCCGGCGACAGCGTCGCGACAAACTTTTCCGCCGCGGCGGTCATCGACGAGCCGGTCGAGGCCAGCTTGAGGCTCGCGGCACCGGCCGCCAGCACGGCCACGGCAAGCAGGGCGACGTAGAATCGGTTGCTTCGCATGATCGGTTTCCAAATCAGGTGGGAACGGTTGGCGTGTGCTGACAGTATATCCAAAGCATCGCCGCGATGCTGAAGGGCGCCGACACGTTCCGGCTTCCCTGATCAGGGGGCGGCCTCGTCGCTGCTCGTGCCGCGCGGATGCCCGCCGTCGACGTGCAAATGCACCCCGGGCAGACCTTCCTGCAAGCCCGCGGCGCCCGCGTCGGTCGCGCCCGTCCGGTCGAGATAGAGCGACTCCAGCTTATCGAGCGAACACAGATGCTCGAGCCCCTGGTCGGTAATCGGAGCGTCGATCAGGTGCAGATGCCGCAGCTCCTTCATCTTGGCCACGTGCTTGAGGCCCTCGTCGCTCACCCGATCGCTGGCCAGCCGCAGTTGAATCAGCTTGTGCATGCTGGCCAGCCGGGCGAGGCCCTCGTCGCTGATGTTCGTCTTCGACAGGTTCACCCTCCGCAGCAAGTCCTCCAGCCCGTCGAGCTGCTCGAGGTCGCCATCGTCGATCGTCTCCTGATCGCTGCGAATCGCATCGGCTTCACCCCGCCGCACCGCCTCGGCCTGCTCGGCAAACGAGGCTTGTTCCTCCGCTCGCGCCGAAACCGTCGCTTGCGGCTTGGCACAACCCAGCACCGCGGCGACTCCGCAAAGCAACATCCAGCCAACAGCTCGCTGCACGCCCAATACCCTCCACTACGTTTCCCTACCGCCGGCAGCTCGGGCACACCATCGCGTACCGCGTCACGCCCCGGCCCGACTGCTTCAGCGTCATCACGTTTCCGCACCGCGAGCAGTACTCCGGGGCGTCGGTCGACTCACCCCGATCGAGCTTCCCCTGGCAGGCCACGCACACCGTCGTGTCGGGGAAAACCTCCAGCCGCTCCCGCGCGATCGGCTGCCCGCACTCGCTGCACTTGCGGGCCATGCCCCAGGCTTCGTCGTCGTTCTCCTCCGCCTCGCCCACGTTCAATCCTTCGCGGCGGCACTCCGGACAGGCGAACTTGCCGGCCGCCGCGCGGAACAACTCCGGCAGCAACTCCGGCTCGGGCGCCGTATCGCGGCGCACCATGCCGGCCCGCTTGAGCCAGCGGAGCATGTCGCTGGCACCGCAGTAGCACTGCCAGTCGCAGCTCGGACAGGCGAGTTGAGCGGAAAGGTGCATCGTGTCTCGTGCGAAGGAAAGAAGACGGCCGCCGGCCTCGAACGATTGGCGACCGCCGCGGGCGACAATTATACTGCCCTGTGAAACCTCGCGGCAGGCCGTCCTGGCTCGCCGCCCCAACCAGGAGTCTTGCAAGCATGAGCTTTCCCCGACGCACGTTTCTCGAATCGGCCCTGGTGCTGGCCGGCGGTGCCACCCTTTCCACGTCGCACCGCGCGGCCGCCGCGGAAGAGACGCCCGATCCTTCCACGCTGGGCCAGACGCCGCACACCAAGTTCGCCGTCAACGTCGAGATGTGGTGGGGCCGGCTGCCGTTTCTCCAGCGGCTCGAGCAGGCCGCGGCCTTGGGCTTCCCGGCCGTGGAGTTCTGGCCGTACGAAAACAAGGACATCGATGCGGTGGCCCGCACCTGCACGGACCTGAACCTCGATATCGCCCAGTTCACGGCCTGGGGATTCGTGCCGGGGATGAACGATCCCAGGAATCACGACAAGCTGGTCGCGAAGATCAAAGAGGCCTGCCTCGTGGCCCGGCGGCTCGATTGCCCGATGATGACCGTCGTCGGCGGCAACGACCAGAAGGGCATGACCCAGGCCGAGATGCACGAGCACATCATCGCGGGCCTGAAAAAGATCGCCCCCATCGCCGAGGACCACGAGGTGATGCTGATCCTCGAGCCGATGAACATTCGCGTCGACCATAAGGGCCACTGCCTGTACGGCTCGCCCGACGCCGTGCGGATCTGCCGCGAAGTCGATTCGCCGATGGTGAAGATCAATTGGGATCTGTACCACATGCAGATCAGCGAAGGCGATCTGTGCGGTCGCCTGAAGGACGGTTTCGACCAGGTCGGCTACCTGCAACTGGCAGACCACCCGGGCCGCAACGAACCCGGTACCGGCGAGATCCACTACCCCCGCGTGCTGCGCCAGGCCCACGAGCTCGGCTACCGCGGCTACGTCGGCCTCGAATGCCGCCCCAAAACCACCGAGCTCGCCGCCGCCCAAGGCGTAGCCCAAGCCGACGTGTGGTAACGGCGCTTCTCCGCAGCCGGCGCACGACTCTCGGTGCTATGGCACGACGCTGCGTCACTTGCGCACGCGTGGCCCACCTTGCGCCAGCATGCTGCTCCCGCCCTACGGGCGGTAGAAGCATGACACCCGCGCCTGGC
Source organism: Planctomycetota bacterium (assembly GCA_003389325.1). GTDB lineage: Bacteria > Planctomycetota > Planctomycetia > Pirellulales > PALSA-1355 > LB-PLM-3. The sequence continues at coordinate 22,974 of QQVE01000004.1, read as the reverse complement.
ACGCGGCCGCTTGCCTCAGGTCGACTTGCCCTGGGCGATGCGTTCCCAGTTGATCCAGGCCGGATCGGCGATGCGCGGCAGCTCGGCCTGCATGGCCTCGGGATACTTCTGCGCGGCGCCGGTGTTGAAGATCACCACGCGCTCATCCGGCGCGATCCACTCTTCGGCTACCAGCGCCTCGAGCGCCCCGATGCAGGCCGCCGTCTCGGGGCAGATGGCCAGGCCCTCGCAGCCTGCGCCCAGCGCCATCCACTCGCGCAGCCGCGACTCGTCGACCGCCACGGCCCGGCCGTCGCTTTCGCGCACGGCGTCCAGGATCATGAAGTCGCCCACGGCCGCCGGCACGCGGATGCCGCTGGCGATCGTGGCCGGAAACGCGAACGGCTCGGCGAACCGCTCGCCCTGTTCGAAGGCCCGCGCAATCGGCGCGCAGCCGTCGGACTGCACGGCGACCATCCGCGGACGCTTGTCGTCTTCGAGCCAGCCCAGTTGCGCAAGCTCGGCAAACGCCTTCCACATGCCGATCAATCCGGTGCCGCCGCCGGTGGGATAGAGAATCACGTCGGGCAGCCGCCACTCCATCTGCTCGGCCAGCTCGAGGCCCATCGTTTTCTTGCCTTCGATGCGGTACGGCTCCTTCAGCGTCGATACGTCGAACCAGCCGAGATGCTCCTTCCCGTCGCGGACGATCTTCCCGCAATCGGTGATCAGCCCCGGCACGAGAAACGTTTTGGCGCCCGCCAGTCGGCATTCGAGCTGGTTGATCGCCGGCGTGTCGTCGGGCATGAACACGAAGGCTTCCATCCCCGCCCGGGCCGCATAGGCCGCTAGCGCCCCGCCCGCGTTGCCGGCGGTGGGTATCGCCAGCCGCTTGAGCCCGAACTCGCGGGCCATGGTCACGGCCATCGCCAGCCCTCGGCTTTTGAAGCTGCCGGTGGGGAGCCGCGACTCGTCCTTGACCCACAGGTTGGCCAGGCCGAACCGGTCGCCCAGCGTGGGGCAGTACACCAGCGGCGTCATCGTTTCGCCCAGCGACACGACGTCGACTGATTCGGCATATGGCAGCAGCTCGCGATACCGCCACAGGCTCGTCGCCCGGCTGGCCAACTGCTCGCGGGTCACGACCCGGCCGATGGCCTCAAGATCGTAGCGGACCCACAGCGGCCGGTCCTTGTGCAACGTCTGCGGACGATCGGCCTCGAGCTGCGTGCCGTCGATCGCGCTTTCCAAATGGGTCACAAAGCGGGGCATGGCGAGCACCGTGCGCGTGGGTGATTCGCGGCGAGATGGATCCGTCCCCGCCAATGTATCGTGTCGAGGCCGTGCTGGCGATGACCGCGCAGGCGCCGGTGGAACGCTCCGCGCCGCGGCGTTAGACTTGACCCGTAGGTTCCCCGCTCGCTTCTCCTCGTTCTTGGAGCCAACCATGTCGCGCAAGTTGTCCCGCCGCTCGTGGCTCGCCTGTGGCATCACGAGCGTTCTGTTAGGCGTCGTCTCGGGCGACGCACGGGCCACCGATATCCCCGACGGGCGCTACCTGTACGTGGCCGTGCCGGGCGTGCGCGACTATCTCGAATACGGCGGGCACGGACTGCTGGTGTTCGACATCGACAACGACTTCAAGTTCGTCAAACGCATTCGCACCCGTGGCCTCAGCCCCGGCGGGCGGCCGCTCAACGTCAAGGGCATCTGCGGCTCCGCGGCCACGGGGCACATTTACATCAGCACGATCAAGCAGTTGATGTGCCTGGAAATCGCCGCCGACACGGTGCGCTGGCAGCGTCGCTACGACGACGGCTGCGACCGCATGTCGATCACGCCCGACGGCAAGACGATCTTTCTGCCCACGCTCGAGGGGCCTTATTGGATGGTGGTCGATGCCAACAACGGCGACGTGCTCGACAAGGTCGTGCGCAACTCCGGCGCGCACAACACGATCGTGGGCCTCTCGGGCAAGCACGCCTACCTGGCCGGCCTGCGCTCCCCGCTGTTGAGCGTGGTCGACACCTCCGACCTGCACGTGCGCACCGTAGGCCCGTTTGAAAACAGCATCCGCCCCTTCACCGTCAACGGCCGCGAAACGCGGTGCATTGTCACGATCAACGAGCTGTTGGGCTTCGAGATCGGCGACCTCACCACCGGCAAAAAGCTGCATCGGGTCGAGGTGCTGGGCTATGCCAAGGGACCGGTCAAGCGGCACGGCTGCCCCAGCCACGGCGTGGGCCTGACGCCGGACGAAAAGGAGATTTGGGTTACCGATGCCCACAACCGGCGGATGCATCTGTTCGACAACACGGTCGAGCCGCTCAAGCAGATCACCAGCATCGAGCTGCGCGACGAGCCGGGCTGGATCACCTTCAGCCTCGACGGCCGCTACGCCTGGCCCTCGACCGGCGATGTCGTCGACACGCAGACCCGTGCCATCGTCGCCCACTTGACCGACGAGGAAGGCCGCGCCGTGCAAAGCGAAAAGATGATCGAGGTCCATCTCGAGGGCGGCCGCGCCGTCCGCCTCGGCGATCAATTCGGCCTCGGCCGCGTCACCGATTAGCACGCCAACCTTGCGGCATCTCACACCAGCCCGATGCGGCAAGCGAGGGTCGCTCGGCAGATCCCCGGTGCGTTTAAGCGATTTTGCCGCTACTTTCCCCGCACTTTGCCCTCAACTACACTAAAGGCTTCACGCCAACCTCTCCCGCCTGCACTGTTTGACAGGAGTTCACGATGAGCGAACCGACTCCCCAAGGCACGTCGCGCCGCGCGTTTCTCAAGGGCACGACGACGGCGGCCGCGGCCACGGCATTGGCTTCGGTGGCCGTGCCCAAGGTTCACGCTGCCGAAGACAACACGATCCAAATGGCCTTGATCGGCTGCGGCGGACGGGGAGGCGGCGCGGCGGACAACGCGTTGTCGGTGAGCAACGGCCCGCTGAAGATGGTGGCCCTGGCCGACGTCTTCCAGGACCGGCTCGAAAGCGCCCACAACGCCATCTCGCGGCGGCACGCCGAAAAATACGACGTGCCCGACGAGCGCAAGTTCATCGGCTTCGATGCCTACCAGAAGGCGATGGACTGCCTCAAGCCGGGCGACGTGGCCATCTTCGCCACGCCGCCGGCCTTTCGCTGGGTGCACTTCAAGTACGCCATCGAGAAAGGGCTGAACGTCTTCATGGAGAAGCCCGTCACCGTCGACGGTCCCACCTCGCGGCGAATGCTCGAGCTTGCCGAAGAGGCCGACAAGAAGAACCTCAAGGTGGGCGTGGGCCTGATGTGCCGCCACTGCGTGGCCCGCGGCGAGCTGTTCGACCGCATTCAGGATGGCGAGATCGGCCAAGTGACGCTGCTGCGGGCGTATCGCATGCACCCGCCGGTCGGTTCGGCCTTCACGCCGCCCAAGCCCGCCGGCGAAAACGAGCTGATGTGGCAGATCAAAAACTTCCACAGCTTCCTCTGGGCCAGCGGCGGCTGCTACAGCGACTTCTACATCCACAACATCGACGAGTGCTGCTGGATGAAGAACGCCTGGCCGGTCGAAGCCCAGGCCCTGGGCGGACGCCATTACCGCGGCAACAATATCGATCAGAACTTCGATACCTACGGCGTCGAGTACACCTTCGACGACGGCACGAAGCTGCAGCTCAGCGGCCGGGTGATGACGGGCTGCCACCAGCAGTTCGCCAGCTATGCCCACGGCACCAAGGGTTCGGCTCACATCTCGGGCCCGCGCGGTCACGCTCCCGCCCGTTCGCGGATCTTCCGCGACCAGAAGATCCTCCGCCGCGGCGGCGACATCGCGTGGCAGTATCCCGATCCGGAGCCGAGTCCCTACGCGCTGGAGTGGGAAGACCTGATCGCGGCCATCCGCGAAGACCGCCCCTACAACGAAGCGGCCCGCGGCACGCAGGCCAGCCTGGTCACGTCGATGGGCCGCATGGCCGCGCACACCGGCCAGGTGGTGACCTACGACGAGATGCTAGCCTGCGAGCACGAGTTCGCCCCCGAGGTCGACCAGCTCGTGCTCGACGGCACCGCCCCGATCCTCGCCGATCCCGACGGCCGCTACCCCGTGCCGCAACCCGGCATCATCACCGACCGCGAATACGCGTAAGCGGTAGGTGATAAACGACACGAAAAGCCCGGACGCGCTCACCCGCTTCCGGGCTTTTTCATTGCGCCGCGCGTGGACGGCATCTTGCTCCACACCAGCCCGAAGCGCGAGCGAGGATCGTTGCATGCCGCCAGAAACCCTCGCTCGCGCTTCGGGCTCGTGTGAGAGAACACACGTCGCCGTTTACAGCCACGTGCTCAACAGCTCGCCGACGAGCAAGCCGATGGCGGTGCCGATGGTATAACCCCACACGCCGATCAATAGCGCGGGCAATACGAGCTTCGACCAGCCCATCGAGATGGCCAGCGCCGCGGCCGAGGGGGCTCCGCCGAGCGTGGCGTTGACGCTCAGGGCGAGGTCTTCCAGGTTCAGCTTCAATAGCCGGCCGCCGACGAACGTCACGACCAGGTTCGCCAGCGCAATCATCAGGCAGAACACGAACATCATCGGCACCTGCGACAGCACGAGCCACAGGTCGGCCGGCAATCCGATCGTGAACAAGAATAAATAGAGCAGGTACGCTCCCATTTCTTCGGCCCCTCGCACGCGCTCCAGCGAGCGGTGAAACACGGTGGCTACGAGGGTCGCCCAGGCCGTGATGTGCAGAAACTCGTTGGAGAGCACTTCACCCAATACGCTCGCGGGGGTTCTCTCAGCGGGCAGCGACTCGACCAGACGCGCGGTCAAGTTGGCCACGGCCACGACGGTAACCGCCACGCCCAACGACGCGGCGATGTCGAGCAGCGAAATCTCCTTCCGCTTCCAATGCTCAGCGGCCAGGGCCCGGCTGTCGACGGCGTCGGCCGTGTGCGGATGAGGGTACCAGCGCTTGGCCCAGTCACTGCGGCACACCAAGAGCAGCGTGATGAACATGCCGGCCATGATGAAGTTGTCGGCCACGATCAAGGGGTTCATCACGTTGCTGGGCACGTCGTACGAGCTGGCCACGGCGTAGAAATTCACGCCGCCGCCGGTATAGCTGCCGGTCATGATCGCCGCCACGTGCGCCATGTCGGGCACGTGATTCCTGAGCACGAGGGCCGCCGTGATCGCCCCCACGACCGTGCCCACTGCCGAAAGGTGAAAGGCCACGAACAGCCAGCCCGTGGTACGGATGATCTTGAACACGTTGCCCCGAAACAGCAGCAGCGGCAGGGCCAGCGGCACCAGGTGGCCGATAATCGTGTCGTAGACCGGCGACTCCGGCGGCATCACGCGCAGGTTGGCCAGCACCATCGCGATGCAAAGCGCCAGCACCGGCCCGCTAAGCCGGGCAGCCCAACGATAGGCCTGCTCCAGGTAGATGCTCGCCGCCACGCCCACGACAATCACCATCCACAGAAGCCAAGTGTCGTCGGGCTGGAACAGTGTCATGCGAAAGCAAAGCGGCACGGCACGCGGCGGCGAAACGTCGAGGATCGTAGCTCAACAGAATGCATCGGTGTCGGCCGGGGTGAGCGTGGTCCGCCGCCAGCGCTTGAGCTGAGTTCAAAGGAGGCGCCGCAGGGCGTCGACCAGCGCGTCGATCATTTCCGGCGCGTGGGTCGCAAATACGGCGATTCGCAGCATACCAACGGCACCGGCGCCTGCATAGTCGCGGGAATAGGCGATGAAAATGCCTTCCTCGAGCAGTCGGCCGCGTAGATCCTGCATCGCCTTGGCCGATTCGAGTTGCAGGCCCACCACGGGCGACGGCGAATCTTCCACGTCGAGGCCGAGCTTGCGCAACCCGGCCCGCAGTTGCCGCACGCGCGCGGCGAGCTGTTTGCGCAGGGCGTCGTCGGCCAGTGCCAACTCGAGGCCCTGGGCCGTGGCGGCCGCCACCGGATTGGCCGGCGCGCTCGCGCCGCGATACCAACCGCTGGCGGTGCGCACGTTGTCGATAAAGTCACGCGTGCCGCAGACGATGCCGCCCTGCCCGCCCACCGCCTTGCTGAGCGTGGCCGTGACGAACAGCCGCGTGCCTTCGGCCGTGTGGTCGAACGAACGGTTCGCCCGCGCAAGCGCGATGCCCGCGGCCTCGAGGCTGCCGTGCCCCTGCTCTCCGAGCACGGCCAGCGCGTGGGCATCGTCCACCAGCAGCATCGCCCCGGGAATGTTGTCGAGCAGGCGGACGTATTCACCTACCGGCGCGAGATGGCCGCTGACGGCGAAGATGCCGTCGGTGGCCACCAGCGGGCGCGCTCCTTTCGGCAGAGCTGCCAACCGTTCGGCCAGATGCCCCACGTCGCGATGCCGAAACGCTTGTGCTGGGTGACGCGGACCGGCGAGCCCGGCGACGGCCTCGCGCACGCTGTCGTGCGCCCACCTGTCGAATAACACGGCATCGACGCGATCGCGCAGGGCCGCGGTGAGGGCGAAGTTGGCCACGTAGCCACTCCCCACGTAACAGGCGTCCTGGCAGGCGAGCAGCTCGGCGGCCCGACGTTCCACCTGGGCCATCGGCGGCGCGGTGCCGCAACCGCTGCGGGAGGTGGCCGAGTGGACCCCGAACCGCTCGACAGCCTCGACCGCCGCCCGGACGAGGGCCGGGTGCCCTTGCAGGCCCAGGTATCCGGTGCCGGCGAAGTAGAGGTACTGCCGACCGTCGATTACGGTCTCGGCGCCCGGGGCGGAGAGCATCGTGCGGGGCGGCGGGGGCGATGGCCGGGAATCGGTCATGTTCGGCTCCGTGGAAGCCGCCATCGTAGTCGTTCGGCCACCGGCGGTCGCGGGCCGCCTGGCGGTCCGTTGAGCCCGCCCTCCTTGTTGCAGAAAGTAAACCCTTGAGGTGTGTGAAGATAGTGAAAATACGGTGTGTATTTAAAATAGGATATTGACATGTTAATTTAGGTCAACTACGATGACATTTCCGCACTGATCCTGAGGGCTGCGCAGCATCGGGTCAACGGCGGACGGTGAGTTCTGGAAACATGCAAATTGCACGTTCCCAGACAGCAAAATACCCCACTTCCCACCTTTGATTTGAGGAACAGTGATGATGAAGACTGCGATCGCCGGTGTTGCACTGGCACTGATGGCCGTTTCGACCGCCTCGGCGGGCGAGCCGGCGGGTATTTCGAAGAACACCCTGGGCAACATGGGTCTGGGCAGCATGCAGACCATGTCGGACACCGAGGGCATGACGGTCCGCGGCAAGGGCACTTTTGCCGGCGTGTGGGGCGGAAGCACCGCTGCCTGGTCGGGTGGTCAGGTCTCGAACAACAACTACGAGGCCGCTTCGAGTTGGGCCCACAAGCCCGCCTTCGCCAAGGGTGAAAGCCTGAGCTTCGCTGGCATTATCGAAGCCACGTACCTTCAGGACCCCACGGGCTCGGCCTTGAACGTGCAGATCCTCGGCGGCGTGGCCGGCGGAAGCGCTTGGGCCAAGTCGTACTAAATCTTTACCAGTCCTCGTGATACTGGTTCTTTTCGGGCCCTGTTGCCGCCCCTGGCGACAGGGCCTCTTTCTTGCGCTGTGCCCCCAAGGGCTCGATACCGTACTTTTCCATAAAATCATCGCAATTCCACTAACCACCCCATACGTGAAAAACACCCCAATCGTGTTGACAGTTGGATACCGTGCAATTACGCTATCCTCGCTGAATGAACTGATTGCTGCGCAGCATCAATTCTTTCCACCCGGAAGGTCCCGCTTTCTGGGTCTGCAAATGGTCCCCATGGGCCGGGGGTGTGACATCGCACGCCGGGTGTGGGGGTGTCATGCATCTGGGGTTTTTTGCATTCACGAGGACACTGTAATGAAGAACGTCGCTATTGCGTGTGCTGCACTGATGTTGTTTGCCGCCACGGCCAAGGCCGGGGATCTGGCGGTCTCGGAGTCGACCCTCGGCAGCATGGGTCTGAGCAGCATGCAGAGCATGTCGGACACCGAGGGCCAGGCCGTTCGCGGTAAGGGCACCTTCGCTGGCGTGTGGGGCGGCAGCCAGGCCAACTGGTTCGGTCAGTCGTCGGTCAACAACTACGAAGCTGGCGCCCAGTGGGTCGGCAAGAGCTCCGGCGCCATCGGTGGCAGCCTGAGCTTCGCCGGCAAGACCGAGATCCAGTTCCTGTCGGATCCGACCGGTTCGCAGTTGTCGGTCTACGTCGTCGGCGGGTTCGCCGGTGGTGTGGCCGGGGCCTACGCCTGGTGATCTGATACCACGCGTGGGCTAACCGCCTCCGTGGTTCGTTCATAGCACGGGCCCTGTCGCCGAACTCGGCCGCAGGGCCTGTGCTTCATTTCTCGATTGTTATCAAGTGAACCCGTGCCGCGACTGCTCCAACCTGCGAGAACACCACAAATGAAAACCTTCACGATGGCCTTTGCGGCGCTCGCGATGCTAGGTGCCACGGCGACCGCCGGCGAGCTGGACGTCAAGAACACGACCTTGCACGAAATGGGCCTGGGATCCATGCAGCAGCTTTCCGACGACGATGCGCAAGCCGTCCGCGGCAAGGGCACCTTTGCCGGCGTGTGGGGCACCAGCACCGCTAACTGGTTCGGCGGCCAGACCTCGACCAACAGCTACTCCGCCGGTTCGAATTGGCTGGGCAAGCCTTCGGGCTCGTTTGGCGGCAGCCTCAGCTTTTCCGGCTGGTCCGGGTTTAGCCTCCGTTAACGGCGCGGCGGCTTTCCGGCATGCTCCGGGCGTGTCCTCGTTGCGGGCGATGCGCGCGCCGACCCGGCTCTGAAACGGGGTACCCTGCCAGCTCGAGTAAACCCTCCGTTCGAACGGGGGTCGCGCGGCCGCCAAGCGCGGTCCGCTGTCGGAGATCTCCGCACCGGTCGCCATGAGTCGGCCGTCTTCGGATCGTATCTGCTCTGCGACGTGCTCTCCATGCACCCGGCGTTGATCGGTCCGCGCGGCACGGGGGGGTGAAACAACGGGTTGCACGGCGACCAGCACGACGGCGGCGGCGGTGCGACCGCGTCAGCGATTTTTTGGGCTGCCGCCGCGGCCATCGACTATGCCGGTCAGATGTCGTCAAGCGTGTTCGCCGTTCGCGTTTAAACTCGACCGAAGCATCGCTGCCCACCTAGTCGGGGGCGCGCTTCGACGGCCAGCACCAAGGCCGAAGTGTTTTTTTGGGCGTGGGGCGCTCTCCTGCTCTCTGCGCGCCCGCCGCCCCTCCCCCTGCGGCTGACAATCTTTGCCGGCTAGAGTACTTGCTGAAAGCTGCAAGGTCAGGATAATGAGGGCCTTTGCGACCGGCGTGCCTCGGGGGCTGAGGGCCAGCCCAGGGATTGGCACGCTCGGGCACGGTTCGCTGTGCCCGGTGATCGCAAGACACGTACCGACCCCGGCGCCGCAGCAACCAAAGTCGACAAATGACGCCGCCTGATGCCCGCGTGGATTGGCAGGGATTTGGTGGCGCGGGGCAAGTCGTTTGGATCCGTGCACGCTTCGCATGAGCGTGCATCGTGATGAACTGTTTCTTCACCTTGCGGAGGATGCTGAAATGAAGAACGTTGCGATTGCTTGTGCTACCTTGATGTTTCTTGCCGCGACGGCTTCGGGCGGTGAATTGGCCTCGTCATCCGACATGCTCGGCAGCATGGGACTGGGCGGCATGCAGAGCATGTCGGATGACGAGGGCGCCGCGGTGCGCGGCAAGGGCACCTGGGCCGGCGTGTGGGGCGGCAGCCAGGCTAACTGGTGGGGCGGACAAAGCTCCGTCAACCAGTACGCCTCGGGCGCTTCGTGGATCGGCAAGGACTCGGGTGCCGTCGGCGGCAGTCTGAGCTTTGCCGGCAAGACCTCGATCAGCTTCGTGCAGGATCCGACCGGCTCGGCGTTGTCGGTTGGCGTGTGGGGCGGATTCGCCGGCGGCGTCGCCGGGGCCTACGCCTGGTAAACGCTTCGACCCTCTTTCGCGCAATAGCAAACGGGCCCTGCTGAGGCATTCCTCAAGCAGGGCCCGTTTTTTTCTGCCAGCAGTTACCCGAGGGGTTAGTAGGTAATGCCGGCTCCGATGGTAAAGCCCACCATGTCGAACATCAGGTCCGCCGCGCTGGTCGTGGCATAGCTCGAGGCAGTGACGACGTCGGCCGCCGAGGTCGAACCCACGGCTACGCCCGCGTTGGCGTCCCAGTACTGCCATTCCATACCGGTGCGGAAGAACGCCCGGGCGGGGAAGCACCGCAGGCACGTATCCCACTGCAGACCCCAGCCGACTTCGGCGATGAACATGCCGCCGTCGCCGATCGCCAGGGCACCGTCGGTCGAGGTGGCAAAGGCTACGGCGTTCTGTGCCGTGGCTTCGGTCTGCGCGACGGCCTGGCCGTTGCCCCACACGACCGAGTAGCGGTTGCGGAAGTAGACCTTCAAGGCCCCGTCGTCGCAGAACAGCGGCCGCATGCCGAACACGCCGAACGTGAGGCCCGTGCCGTTGTACTGCTGACCGGCGAAGGCCTGGTTTTCGAGGAAGTCGCTGCCGAAGGTGTTTTGGAACCACATGTTGCGGTCGTTGCTGGCCGACGCGTGGCGAACGCCCAGATAGCCAAGCATGTTCCAGTTTCGCCAGCAGAAGCGGCGTTGCACTTCGAGGTCGATCGTGTAGGCGCGGAACGTGTCGAACAGGATCGTGCCGCTCTGCGTGCTGTCGGGAATCGCCGGGATGAACGTGTTGGCCCAGGCGCTGGCGTCCCAATAGCGGCCCACCAGGCCCCAGCACTCGCCCCGCACGCCGAGCGTGAAGCGGGGAGCCGTCAAATACGCTCCATCGACCGAACCCAGCGCCGAGTCGTTAATGTAGTCGATGCTGCCCAGCGAGTTGGTAAAGCCGGTCTCGAGAAACGTGCGGCTCAATTGAGGCCACAAGAACGTTTGCTCAATGCCGACCACCCACTGCAAGCCCGGATACTCGCACGAGACACAGCCCGCGTCGCAGGCCGTCCCCATGTCGGTAATCGGTTGGCCCTCGGGCGTCTGTACCGGCTCCTGGGCATCCCAACGACTCGTGGGAACCGAGGGCGGCACCGCAGGCACGGTCTCTTCGGCGGCGACTTGCTTGATCAGCGGCGGGCGAAACACCGGCCCGCTCGAGTCGTCCAGAATGTCCTCACCGAACGCTTGTGTGCCCGCGGCCCATGCGAACATGGCGACCAGCGCGCAACACCATCTATAAGTTGTCTTCATCTCCTCAACCCCTCCTGGGAGAGCTGGCAGCACGTGGGCTGCAACAGTCCACTTCAATAGGAACGTGTTGACTCTCTCGATTCGTTTTCAAAACCGTTCGCGGCCCTGCGTCTCGCTTTCCTCTTGGGAGACCTTTCTGCCCGCGGCCTTTGCCCCGCCGTTCGGACTGAAAGGAAACCTCGCGATTTACAGTTGCCGCTGCGCGAGCGGCTAGGCGCCGTCGCACTTTTCGTTGCACGTATCATCGTCCGCACCATCGGACGAATTGATACGTCATGTCGTTGCCGTTTCAACGCTTACAACCGGCACGCCCGGCACATGCGGCAGACTCGCCGCAACCGTCAAAGCTTCACGCGGCGCGACGTCGCCTGCTAGCACGAGAAACGGCGTCGAGAGGGCCCGCAGGCGACCGAAGTCCTGCCTGGCAAAGAAGAAACGTGCGAACGGCCGGCGCTTGTCAAGATGTCGAATTTGGGAAAACTTTGGCGCCTCGCACGACTGATCTCATTGTACGGGATATGTCGGTCGATCCAGAAGAACGGGATTTGACGGTCGCACCGCCGGCGGGAGCGTTCCCTCGCGGAGAGAGACTATCGAATCAGGCGACCTTTTGAGTTGGGCACCATGTTTCCATTGCGTAAAGAATCGCTGGATGGGGCCCACCGCAGACGCGGGTTTGAAGGACGGACTATGGACGATCCGCACGGTGCCTCGAGCGTGACGCGCTCGAACCGACTTGCGCGGCGACTCCTGTTGTGGAGTGCGGCCGCGGTCTGCGCCGTAGCGCCCGCGACGGCTCGCGGCCAGCAACCCGCTGCGCCGGGGCTGCTCGCTCCGCCCTCGCACAGCAACCCGCTCGCGACGTCGCCCGGCAGCGAACGGCTTCCGCCGGTGACGGCTCCGACCCAGGAGCCCTCGATTCTGTTTGGCCAGGCGGGGCCCGGCACCGAAGCCGCGTACGCCGGCCAGCAGGTCAACTATGTCGTCGTGGGACCTGACGGCCAGCCGATCGCGGGCTCCGGTCCCGTGACGCTGGTCGCCAACAATCGCTCGTTGATGAACTTTGCCGGCATCCAGACACAGGAACCGGCCGCCTCGGGGCCCGGGTTGATCGAAGTCGAAGGCGACGGACCTCCCGACGGCGAATCCGAAGCCGAGGCCGAAGCCGGCCAGGGCGGCGGCGAAGAGGAACAGACCTTTGGCCAGGCACCACCCAACAACAACCTGCAGTTCCTGCGGCAAGTCGACGTGCTGCTCAAACCCGGCGCCTGGCAGGCCGACACGGGCTTTATCTACACGCACTTTTCCAACGACTTCCCGCTGCCGGTGATCGACCCCATGGGCACGGTCACCGACGTCGCCGAGGCGCAGGTCCGCCGGCGGCTGTTGTTCACGCCGCTGGCCGTGCGGTACGGCCTGACGAAGAACATCCAGTTGTTCGCCACCCTGCCGGCCGGTTTCTCCAATACGCAACTCTCGGCCATCGGCCTGAGCGAAACGCGCAACGTCAGCGGCTTGGGCGACGGCACGTTCGGGGCGAGCATTCACCTGATCAAGGGCGAGCACGAGTTTCCCGACGTGATCGGCACCGTGGGCTTCACCGCCCCGACGGGTAAGTTCGACACGCCGCTGTTCGGCCTGGTGCCGGGCTCGAACCTGGGCCAAGGGTTCTGGGCCTACAACGTCAACCTGCTGTGCATCAACCGCTACGACCCGGTGATCGTCTTCTACGGCGGCGGCTACCGCCACCTGTGGGAGCGACCCTTCGACGGCGTGCTGTTCGCGCCTGGCGAGCAGGCCAACTACTTGTTCGGGGCCGGCTTCGCCATCAACGATCGCATCACGTTCAGCTCGACGTTCCAGGGCTTCTATATCACGAACACCTACATCAACAACGAGAACGTGCGGGGCTCGAACCTCGAGCCGCTCAGCCTGCGGTTCGCCCTGACGGTCGTGCGCAACTGCCGCATCCTCGAACCGTTCTGCCAGATCGGCCTGACCGACTCGGCCCCCAACGCCAACGTCGGCATCATCGTCACGTACTACTAGTTGTGTCTCACAAGTCGTTTGGCTCGGCACCAACCCGATACGAGCCCGAAGCGCAAGCGAGGAAAGTCGACACGATTCCCGACAGGCGTTTCGGTGCAAGGGATGCGAGAACCGCGATTCAACAACCCTCGCTTGCGCTTCGGGCTAGTGTCAAAAGCACGCCGACTTGTGAAACAGAATTAATCGCGACTCCCGCGCTTGCGACCCGCATCGCATGAGGTGGATCATCATGGAACCGACCCGTCTTTCACACGTTGACCGCTCGCCCACTCGCAAAGTGATCGCGGGCTGCAAGTGGCTGCTTCTCGCGCTCGCGATCGGCACCGCAGCCGAAGCGCACGGGCAGTACTTCAACATCTACGAGCGGGCTCCGGTGCGAACGCCCGACCGGCTGATTCGCGACTACGCCTGGAGCTACAAGGAGCTGCAGCAGCAGGGCATCGTGATGCAGCAGCTCGACTACTCGTGCGGGGCCGCGTCGCTGGCCACGATCTTTCGCTATTACTGGGGCGCCGACGTCAACGAAGAAACGTTCCTACGGATCATCCCCAAGCTGAAGCTCACCAAGGAGGAGATCGAAGACCGCATCGAAAACGGCCTCACGCTCACCGACCTGCGCGACATGGCCAACCTGGCCGGCTACCAATCGTCGATGGGCAAGGTCGAATTCACCGAACTGGCCGAGGCCAAGGTGCCGGTGATCGTCGGCATCACCGTGCGCGAGCACGACCACTTTGCCGTGTTCCGCGGCACCGACGGCTACTACGTCTACCTGGCCGACCCCATCCGGGGCAACATTCGCGTCGAGATCTGCGAGTTCATCGAGCAATGGCAGAAAAACGCGATCCTCGTGGTGGCCAAGCCGGGGGCCAAGGTCAAAGACCCCAACCCGATGGGCGTCACGTTCTGCCAGATTTTCCGCGGCATCACCAACGACCAATATGTCCACCGCAACTACACCATGACCTTTGCGGTGCCCAACCCGTTGCGGGCCGCCCCGTAGCGTGCTTGTGCTGCCGGCCTGGCAGGGCAAATTCGGGATGCAAATCCCCACGGCGATGGTACGATTAACCAGAGTGCCGCCTCCGCGCCCGAGGGGAAACGCCGCTTATGTCCGAACCAAGCTCCACGGAATTCCGGCCCGACAAGCTGGAGTTTTTGACCGTTCTCGGCCTGGCCCCGCCCGTGACCGAGGAAGACGTCAAGCAGGCCTACCTGGTCAAGGCCCGCACGGCCCACCCCGACGCCGGCGGCGACGTGGCCGGGTTCAAGCGCTTGCAGGAAGCCTACGAGCAGGCCACCGAATATGCCCGCTTCAAGGCCAGCCGCATGCAGTGGCTCAGCCGCTGGGTCGAGCAGTATGCCGAGCAGGAAAAAGTCATTGAGCGGATCAAGGCCCTCGGCGGCGAGGCGGAAGTCAAGTCGTCCGATCCGTTGACCCGCTCGATCGGCGCTGACTTCGCGGTGGTGCTCGACAAGGTGACCAGCATCACGCTCAGGGGGAAGCAGATCGACGATGCCGTGATCGATCAACTGATCGCCGATCGCCGCATGCTGGCCGGACTGCGCAAGCTGGCCCTGCTCGAAACCACCGTCTCGGCCGCCGGTTTGCTCAAGGTCCGCGTGTTCGAGACGATCCGGCGCCTCGACCTCACCGGGACCAAAGTGGACCAGGACGCCCTGGAAGTCGTGCTCGGTTCGCTCCCGCAGATCGAGCAGGTCGAGCTCGGCGATACCGGCATCGGCTGGGCTTCGAAGGTAAAGCTGCGGCTCAAGTATCGCAACGTGACGTTCTCGTAGCGGGCGCCGCCATGTCCGAAGCGCTCGACATGCACGTGGCCTCGCGCGAAGAGCAGGCCGCCGCGCACCGCAACGTGTTCGACATCTGGAGCCTGGGCCGTTCGCTCGACGACCACGTCGCCTACCGGCTCGACTCGCCCAAGCACCGCCTGGCCACCTGGTACGT
Source organism: Planctomycetota bacterium (assembly GCA_003389325.1). Taxonomy (GTDB): domain Bacteria; phylum Planctomycetota; class Planctomycetia; order Pirellulales; family PALSA-1355; genus LB-PLM-3. Next base: position 7,731 of record QQVE01000004.1, on the reverse strand, counting down.
CGGCTGCGTCGACTGCCGCGTGGTCGTCTCGCTCGGCGCTTATCCGCTGCAGTTCCAGTTGCAGGGCCAACGCTTGCCCGGTTTTGCCATCGGCTCGGTCTACACCATCGGCGACTTTCGCGGCCGCGGCTACGCCCCCCAATTGATTTCCTGGGTCGAGCGCCGCCAGTGGCAGCAGGGCGCGGCCTTGAGCCTGTTGTACTCCGACATCAAGCCCGAGTACTACGCACGACAGGGTTACGTCCTCTGCCCCTCGCTGGAAGGCCGTCGCGAGCTTGCCGGCGATGAGCCCGCCGTGACCGATGCTCGACTCGTCGAGTTCTCGGCCGCGGAGCACGTGCAAGAGCTGTCAAAGCTCTACGACGCCTACCACGGCGCGTTGCCGCTCTCGATCGCCCGCGACGCCGACTACTGGCAGGCGTTGCTCGCGCGCATGCCCGACGATCGGTTCTTCAGGCTGGACACAAGCGCCGGCCCCTGGCAGGGCTACGTGCGGCTCGCGCGCAAAGACGCCACCTGGCGGATCACCGACTACGCCTTGGCCGACCACTCCCCGACCCTGGCCGAGCAGCTCTACTCGGCGTCCCTTCACCTGGCCCGCGTCGAAGGCGCCGAGCGCTTTGGCGGCTGGCTGCCCGACACGCCCGCCGCGCGCAAGCTGTTCGACCTCGCGCCGCGCCAGACCGAAATCACGATGATCAAGCCACTGGCCGCGATTGGGATCCCCGACGAAGTGATCGCCTCGGCCGGTCATTTCTGCGAAGTCGACCACGTGTGAGGTCGCTCTCGTTGCTTGGGCGTGCCCGCGAGGCGCACGAGAGCCTTTGGGTTGCAGGCCCGTGGCGGCGTGATTAGCTTATGGAGAACCTTCCCGTACGGCGCCTACCTCCCTGCCCCGCCTGAATGGTCATGCTCTCTGTACTGCTTTGCTGCGCGGCCGCCCTCGGCGCCGACGACGAATTTCTGGCCTGGACTCCCGCGCCGGCCAGCGTATCCACCCTGCCCGAAACGACCGGCCGTCGGCTCCGCGAGTCGGAACTGGCCGATCTGGCCAATACCGGGCCGACGCTGCCGTTTGGCGACGTCACCTGCGGCGTCCGCGCCGACGACGGTGCAACCTGGGTCGGCTCGCGCCGCGGGCTGATGTGCCTGGAGCCGGGAGCCTCGCGGTGGCGGGTGTTCCATTCGCGGCGTTGGCTCCCCGACGACGATGTCGAGAATCTGGCGTTGCTCGCATCGGGCGACGTCGTCGTGCAAACCGCCGCCGGCCTCGGCAAGCTCGCGCTCAAGCCGACGACCCTCGAAAAGAAGATGCACCAGATCGACGACACGCTCGTCGCCCACCATCGGCGCGAGGGCCTGGTCGGGTCGATTCGCGTCAACGAGCCGGGCGATCTCGGCTCCGGCTACCATCAACCGCACAACGACAACGACGGCCTCTGGACCTGTATCTACATCGCGGCCGAGGCCTTCCGCTACGGCGTTACCGGCGAAGAGGAGGCCAAGCGCAACGCCCGGCGTTCGCTCGAGGCCCTCATGTTCCTGGAAGAGGTGACCGGCATCCCGGGCTTCGCCGCCCGCAGCATCTGGCCGATCACCGAGCCCAAGCCCCAGCACGGCGAATGGCATCGTGCCGACGACGGCAAGTGGTGGTGGAAGGGCGACACCTCGAGCGACGAGATCGACGGCCACTACTTCGCCTATTCGATCTACTACAACGTCGCCGCCGACGAGGAAGAGAAGAAAGAGATCGCCCGGTACGTGGCCCGGATCACCGACCATATTATCGAGCACGGCTACAACTACGTCGGCCCGCCGGGCAAGCCGACCACCTGGGGCGTCTGGGCGCCCGACAAATTAAATCACGATCTTCGCCGCCAGGGCGATCGCGGGCTCAACTCGCTCGAGATCCTGTCGTTTCTCAAGGTGGCCGAGCACATCTGCGGCAACCCGCGCTACGTGGAGGCCCAGCGCGAGCTGATCGAACAGCACGCCTACGCCGCCAACACGCTGTTCCAGAAACATGCCTGGCCGACCGAATGGGTCAACCACAGCGACGACGAGCTGGCCTTCCTGGCCTACTACCCGTTGCTGGTGCACGAGCGCGATCCCGAGTTGCGCCGCTTCTACCTGGCGAGCATTCGCCGCACGTGGCGGGCCGAGCAGCCGGAGCGCAGCCCGCTGTTCAACTTGATCTACGGCACCGCCCTGCAAGCCAGCGAGTGGACCGATCCCACGGCGCGACCCGAGGCGGCGCTCGTGGAGCCGGAGCGCTACGATCGCGACGTATGCCTGCAGTGGTTTCGCGACGTGCCGGCCGACACGTTCGAGTGGACCATCCGCAACAGCGGCCGCAACGACCTGGGCGGGCTGGCGACCAACCGCTTTGGCGACCTCACCAGCAAGATCGTGCTGCCGGTTTCGGAGCGCCGCGTGATGCGCTGGAACGGCGACCCCTACGAGGTCGACGGCGGACGCGGCGGCCGCAGCCGCGACGACGGCGCCGCCATCCTGCTCCCGTACTGGATGGGCCGCTACCACCGGCTGATCGACTGACGCGTCGAAAACCACAGGACGATACGCCGAGCGTCCGCTTTTCTCGCCTAGCGACGTGTCCGTTCGCTCTCTGCTCGCGCCACGCTGGCTCGTTGCTGCTCGCTCTGCAACAGCGTGATCACTTGCGGCGAGCTCTTGTAGTATTTCCAGCCGTGTCGACGCTCGAGCACGAGCGTCAGATCGAGCCACACGACCTTGCCTTGCTCCGGACCCAACCTCCACGACTCCGGCAGTCCCGTCATTCCCAGCGCCTCGTGTCCGCCGCGCCCCCAAATCAAAGGATGCCAGCGCAGGACCGGATCGACGGTGTTCACGGTAATCGCGAGACGATCCACCTGGGAGATCGCCCGGCCGTGCGGTTGCCCGGGCAGCAACCAGTCGTTCGGAATGCAGGCGGCCAGCAGCACCGCGTGAATCTGGCGGCGTGGCGCGGGGTCTTGCTGCGCGATCTGCATGCCCGCCAACGTGCCGCCTCCCAGCAGGTGCAGACCTCCGGTCGTGATGCGGGCTCCGGTGCAGTAGCCGGTGATGTGCATCGGCACCTCGGGCGAAGCACGGCTCAGATAGCACGCCAGGTAGTAGCCCTCGGTATTCGTGCGCAGCTCGTTGACCTGGGCGCTCTTGCGGACGCGGGCTCCCAAGTCGGCGGTCGGCCAGGACCAGATGACGAACTGCCGCGGCGCGGCCCGGTGAGCGTGTGGCTGGAGTTGACGGTAGAGCGCCAAGCCCATCTCGGCGGCGTCTTGGGCACTGGTGTCGTTGCCGTGAATGAAGACGTTCGTGGCCGACGCCTGGCATCCCGCTCGCAGCAGCTCGTCGAGCGACGAAGCGACCCATCCCCGCCCGGCGTCGAAACGCCAAACCGCCGGAGCAAACACCGGGGGTCGGCCCTCGCCCGCCGACGGCAGCCGCCGCGTGCTCAACATCCAAAGCGACTCCTGGGCGTGCGCGATCGCCGGCGGCAGGGCAGCCAACGCAAGCAGGACCAGAAATCTGAGATGCAACCCGCGACGCATGGTTCGCTGCTCTTTTTGCGCGATTGTCGGTGCCCCCGCGACGTCCGCTGCCAGCCGAAGCGTCGGAACCATACCACAGAAGCCCCCAGCGCTCGACAGCGACCGCGCCGTGCTAGCATGCGTGGCGGTTCGTTCGATGCGCAAGCCCCTCGCATTTAATCGACCCCCGATCACGAATACACCAGCCCGAAGCGCGAGCGAGGGTTCTTGGATCCGCGAGAGTGCTTCAACTCCCCAACCCACGTTGAAAGTGCCGAACGTCCCGGACCTCGCTGGCGCTTCGGCTAGTCGGAGCGAGCTACGCTATGCTGGAAGGATCATCCGCAGCGAGTCGGCGTCGCCGAGATCGCGAAACGGACGGCCGGCGCGATGGGTCTTGAGAGCCTCGCGCACCGACTCGACGCTTCGCCGAACTTGCCGGCGACCACGGCATTCACCCTGAAATCCGGCCTGGCCGCCGCCGGTACGCCAGCGAGCCAGTCGACAGGCCGCGGTCCGGTAAATACGATAAAGGTTTAGCCGCCGCATGGGCGTTTTTCGACCGTGCAGGCTGCAAACACGTCCGGCCCCACCGGCGCACCATCCAGGGGTTTCAAACGAACATCCGGCCACGCGGCCCGGCCTGGGCCGTCGCGTGCTGCTGCCTGGCGCACGGCTCGCCGTCGGAACTCGAGGAATCGTCCATGGCCAAGAAGTCGACCAGCGCCTTGCAGTCGCGGCTGTTTTGGCTGGCCTCGCTGCTGTTCTTCACCTCCGGCGGCACGGGACTGGCGTACCAGGTCGTGTGGTTCAAGCGCTTCAGCCACGTGTGGGGCAGCTCCAGCCTGGCGTTCGCCGCCGTGGGCGGATCGTTTCTGTTCGGTCTGGGGCTGGGAGCCTATCTGCTGGGACGCCGCGCCGATCGGGCCGCCATGCCGCTGCGCTGGTACGGCGTGTGCGAATTGTTGATCGGCGTGATCGCCCTGATCATCCCCTTTCAGATCGCGGCGCTGGTCGATGCCTCGGTCAGCCTGTTCGCGGCCCTGCCCGAGCAGCCATTTTTGCGCTACCTGATGCAGTTCGCCATCACGCTGCTGGTCGTCGGCCCGCCCTGCATCTTGATGGGCGGAACGCTGCCGCTGTTGATCCGGCAACTCACCGCCCGCGACGGCTCGCTCGATCAGGCTACCGGCTGGCTGTATGCGATCAACACGTTCGGCGCCGCGGCGGGCTGTTACCTGGCCGGCTTTCACCTGCTGCCGTCCTTGGGCTTGCTGTGGACAAACAACCTGGCGGCGATGATCAACATCGCCATCGGCGGCATTTCGCTCATGGCGGCCAACTCGGCCGAGCGGCTCACCGTCGGCCGCGCTCAGAAGAAAGAAACCCCCGCCGAGCGCCAGCCGCTGGCCGTGTGGAGCCCCAAGCTGGCCGCGCTGTATCTGGCCACGGCACTGGCCGGCTGCGGCGCGCTGATTCTGGAAATGACCTGGACCCGGCAACTGGCCGTCGTGCTGGGCGGGTCGACCTACGCTTATTCCGCTACGCTGTTCGTCGTGCTGTTGGGCATCGCCTCGGGCAGCCTCATCTTTCACGCCTATCTGCGCGGCGTGGCCTCGCGGCCGGCATTGCCCATGGCCGTGGTGGGCCTGGTGGTGTTCGGCACGCTGGCCGGCATGCTGCTCTTGCCCACGCTCACGCTGTCGGTCGCTCCCGAAGACGTGCGCGACATGCGCGCCGGTCAGCTCGGCAACGGTATGGTGTGCGTGCTCACCAGCGCCGCCATGGAACTGCTGCCCGCGATCGGCATGGGAATTCTGTTTCCGTTGTTCGTGCACCTGACCCACGCCAGCGCCGCAAACGTGGGCTCGGCCGTGGGCAATATCTACGCCTGGAACACGCTGGGCTCGATCATCGGCGCCGGCCTGACCGCCGTGCTGCTGTTCCCGCTGTTGGGCACCTCCGGCACCGCGGCGCTGGCCTGCGCGATGTACGTCGTGGCGCTGCTGGCCGTCATTCCCTGGCGTGGCGCGGGCAACCTGGGCCGGGTCGCCGTGGCCGCCGCTGCAGGCGCCGCCGCCGTGGCCGTGGTCGCCCGGCCCATCGATCCGCGGCTGACGAACATGGGCCTCTACATCTACGGCGGCGCCGAAAAGTATCGCGAGTCGCCCGACGAGGCCCTGGCGCTGATCCAACCGCTGATGTTCGAGGAGGGCGCCTCGTGCAGCGTGTTCGTCGATCGCCGCTTTCCCAACCGGCTCGAGCTGCGCGTCAACGGCAAGACCGACGCCACCGACGGCGTGGGCGTCGCCACGCAGGCCGGCAGCGCCTACTTTCCGCGGATGTTCAAGCCCGACGCCAAGGAAGTCCTCGTGATCGGCTTCGGCAGCGGCTGCACCCCGGGGCGAGCACTCGAGTTTCCCGACACACGCGTCACCTGCTGGGAGCTCGAGCCGGCTGTGTACGCCGCGGCCGATTACTTCTCTCACGTCAACAGCCGTCCGCAGGATCAGACCAAGGCCGCGCTTCTCGCACGCAACGCCGAGCTACCCGCCGACGAGCGTCTTACGCCCGCGGAGATCGACGAGCAGGCCCGCTTCCAGATCGTTTTTGGCGACGGCCGCACCGCGGTGCAGGGCAGCAGCCAGAAGTATGATCTGATTATCTCGATCCCGTCGAATCCCTGGATGGCCGGCTGCTCGAACCTGCTGACGCGCGAGTACTTTCGCTCGGCCCGCGAGCACCTGACCGAAGGCGGCGTGCTGGCCCAGTGGATTCAGGCCCACGACTTCATGAAGCGCGACTACATGATGATCGTGCGGACGATGAAGTCGGAGTTTCCCTACTACGGCGTGATCGAGTTGGCCGGCGGTGGCGACACCATGCTGCTGGCCTCGACCGAGCCGCTGGTGCCCGACCGCGAGGCCCTGGCCAAGCTGCAAGAGACCGTCGACAACACGCCAACCGTGAAGGCCGACCTCGAGTCGTGGTTCGGCGGGTCCGACCTGCGGTGGCTGCTGCTCTCGAACTACGCCCTCGGCAAAGATCAGCTCGATCGCCTGCTCGAGGCGGACGGCTCGGGCGAGCTCAATACCGACCTGGATCTCAAGCTCGAATTCGACGCCCCGCTGCACCTGTTTCGCGACATGAAGCCCGACGAGATGGCCAGCTCGATCCTCCGCCGCGACCCGCGCAGCGCATGGACCAGGTCGCTGGCCCGGTCGCTCGGCCTGCAACCCGACACGCCCGAGTTCTACGTCACGCTCGGCGACCACGCCCTGCGGCAGGCCGTGAACTTCAAGAGTGCGACGCTGCTGCCCAGCCCGTTCTATCTCGACAAAGCGCGGCGCTGTTATGCTCAGGCCCTCGAGCTCGATCCGGACCACACGCTGGCCCAGCGCGGACTCGAAGGCGTGCGCCTGCGCCAGGCCCAAAAACCGCGCGGCGACGAGAAAACGCTGCGGGCGCTGTTGGAGCTCAATCCGCACGACGCCGTGGTCCACGCCGAGTTGGCGGGCCTGCTACAGCTCAAGAAACAGCGGGCCGAGGCCATTCAACACTATCGCGAAGCGCTGCGGCTCGAGCCCGAGTTGGCCGTCGACACGCGCACCTACACCTGGGCCAACAACCTGGCCTGGCTGCTGGCGACCAGCCCCGAAGCGGACAACCGCGACGGAGAGGAGGCCGTGCGCTGGGCCGAACTGGCCTGCCAGGTCGCCGGCGAGACCGATCTGGAAGTGATGGACACCCTGGCGATCGCGCTGGCCGAGAACGGCCAGTTCGACAAGGCGATCGACGTTTCCGAGCGCCTGCTCGACGCCGCCTCCGACCGCCCCTCCCTGGTCGAAGACGTCAAGTCGCACATCAAGCTCTACGAAGCCTCGCGCCCGTACCGCGAAGGCTAATGTTGCAGGCTCACTCCGTGAGCCGTCAAGCAGAGCGCGCGGAGAGCGTCTACAGCCCCATCGTTCGAAAAAAATTTTTTTGAGACGCTGCGACGGCTCACGGAGTGAGCCTGCTACATTGCATGTCTCCACACCAGCCCGAAGCGCCACAGCTTTTCCCGTCAGTTGACGTAAGGTGTTGTTTTGATTGCTCGGCGGAGGGCGGTTAGGGCGAGTTTGGCTTGTACCCAAAGGCGAACGCGGCGGTGCGTGCGGATCCAGGCTGGTAGGTGAGT
>QQVE01000041.1 GCA_003389325.1 Planctomycetota bacterium | reverse complement strand
CTTCCGCTGCAGGGCGACGCGAGCGACGCGTCGCCGGCGCAGCGGCCCGTCAAGGCGCAGGGCGCCGTCGCTTGGGATGCGCCCGGCCCCCAACGCGGCAAGGCGGCACGCTTCGACGGCCGCGACACCGCACTCGAAATCGCTTCAGGCGATGTCCCCGACCTGGGCCGCGGTGCCTTCTCGCTTTCGGTCTGGGTCGATACCGATGCCGCGATGAAGGACGTTCCGGGCGACATCATCAGTCAATACGACCCGGCGAAGCGCCGCGGGTTTCACCTCACGCTGAAAACCAATGCCGGCGTTACCACGACGCAGGCCAACTTTCGTCAGTTGCAGTTCGGCATCGACGACGACCGGCTCCAGCCGTGGGGCGATTGCGGCCAGCCCGGCGGCGTGCTGGCCTTCGCACTGACGGCCTATAACGGCGAGCTGTTCGCCGGCACGTGCGAGCCGGGGCGCGACCAGGCAGGCCACGTCTACCGCTACGCCGGCGGCACGCGGTGGACCGACTGCGGATCACCAGCGCCGTGCAACGCCGTGACCGCACTCGCGGAATTCGAGGGAAAGCTCTACGCCGGAACGGGAAAATACCGCCTGGCGGGTTCGGCGCTGGCGGAGTCCGACAACACGCATCGCGGCGGCCAGGTGTTTCGCTACGATGCCGACGGCCGCTGGATCGATTGCGGCCAGCTCGATGGCGTCGAGGCGATCGGCGGCATGGTGGTCTACGACGGGCGACTGTACGCCGCGAGCCTGTATCGACCGGCAGGCTTTTTTCGCTACGACGGCGGCTCGAAGTGGACGGCGCTGCCCACACCGGGAGCCCGGGTCGAAGCGTTGGGCGTCTACAACGGCTATCTTTACGCCACGAGCTACGACGGCGGACACGTCTATCGTTTCGACGGGAGCGCGTGGACCGACTGCGGTCAACTGGGGGCCGCCGAAGAGAACACGCAAACGTATTCGTTCGCCGTTCACCGAGGACGCCTGTTCGTCGGCACCTGGCGTAGCGGCCGCGTCTACCACTTCGAGGACCTCGATCGTTGGACCGACGTGGGCCGCCTGGGCGAAGAACTCGAAGTCATGGGCATGCTCGTGCACAATGGCCGCCTGCTGGCCGGCACGCTGCCGCTGGCCGAAGTCTATGCCTACCAGGGCGAGTCCCAATGGCAGCGCCTGACGCAACTGGATCACACGCCCGAGGTGCGCTATCGCCGCGCCTGGACGATGGCCGAGCACGACGGACGCGTGTTCTGCAGCACCTTGCCTTCGGGCCGCATCTATTCCACGCAGGCCGGCACTTCCGCCATGGCTGCGGGGGCGTTTCCCGCGGGGTGGCACCATGTGGCCGCGGTCCGCAGCGACGCCCTGCGGCTGTATGTCGACGGACACCTCGTCGCCGAAAGCGCGCAGCTCGAACCCGGCCCATACAATCTGACGAGCGAAGCGCCGCTCCGGATCGGCGCCGGCGCCAACGACCATTTTCTCGGCCGCCTGTCGGATGTGCGTCTCTACGGGCGTGCACTTTCGGCTGCCGAAATCGCCGCCCTGGCCGCTACACGCTAAACGGCGGTCCTTCGCGTTGCTGTGCCGTGCCATCGGCTTGCTCCGCGCCGCCCAGCGGCGATAATGCGGCACGGCACGCGCGCTTTTGGGGGAATCGCCTGCCGCACAGGAAACCGCCGAATGCTCACCAGCGAGATTCAACGACTCACGCGGGACCAGTATCGCGAGGCGCGCGAAGCGTTGGCCCAGGCGTTCTGTGAATACGATCTGATGATCTACGCGATGCCCGATGCCCGGCGCCGCCTGGCGGCGGTGCGTTTGCTGTACGGGGCGATCTTGTTCGATTGCCTGCGGTGGGGCGAGGTGCACGCGGCGCGGGACTGCGCCGGCGTGGCGTGCTGGTTGCCGCCGGGTCGAACGCCGCCGGGGCTGTGGCGGCAAATTCGCTGTGGCATGTTGAAGCTGCCGATGCGGTTCGGCCACGCCGGTTTTCGGCGGCTCGTGGCCTACGACAACGTCGCGCGGCAACTCCATCACGACTACGCTCCCATGCCGCACTGGTACCTGGCCAGCATCGGCGTCGAGCCGCAACATCAGGGAGAGGGCATCGGCAGCGAGTTGATGCAGCCGATTCTGCGCCGCGCCGATGCCGACGGATTCGCCTGCTATCTCGAGACGCAGCGCGAAGGCAACGTGCGGCTCTACGAGCGCCACGGTTTCGACATGCTGCGCCGCGCCGAGGTGCCGGGCCATCCGATTCCGGTGTGGGCCATGCTGCGCCGCCCGCGCCCGGTGAAGCTCTGACGTCAGGCGTTTTGCGAGCCAAGAACGGCTCGCCGTGGGCGAATACATACTGCGGCTCGTCTTCAGCGGCTTGCGAAAACGAGCTAGAATTGACTCCCGAGCACATCGGGAACGTGGTCCAGGAGAAGAGTAGCACCTGTGCAGATCCTGTTCATCATCTTGGTCATCGCGATCGTCGCGGCGCTGGCAATCTACCAGTACTACCGCAACGAGCAGCGCAAGAAGGCCTTGAGGGAATTGGCGCTCCGCAACGGGTGGCATTTCCGTGCCGCGAAGGACTGGGGCATGGACGCGCGGTATGCCGCGTTCAGTTGCTTCCAGAAGGGTTCGAACCGCTACGCCTTCAACATTCTGCAGGGATCGCACGACGACCGCCCGATCTGCGCCTTCGACTATCACTACGAAACCTACTCCACCGATTCCAAGGGACGCCGGCAGACGCACCACCACTACTTCTCGGCGGTGGTGCTCGACACGAACCTGCCGCTCAAGCCGTTGGTGATTCGGCCCGAGGGGTTCTTCGATAAGATTGGCGAGTTCTTCGGGCTCGACGACATCGACTTCGAGTCCGCGCAGTTCAGTCGCGAGTTTCACGTGACCAGTCCCGACCGGCGGTGGGCGTTCGACGTGATTCACCAGGCCACCATGGAATACCTGCTGGCCGCCCCGCGATTCACGCTCGAGTTTGCCGGTCCTCGGGTCGCCGCGCGGCGCGGCAAGCGTCTCAATCCCGAAGAGTTCGAGGTGGCTTTGCAGGTTGCCTGCGGCGTGCTTGACCGCCTGCCAAATTACTTGCTGCGCGAATGGAAAGGAGCTGTGCGATGACTGAGTTGATTCCTCTGATCGTAATCGGCGTAATCGTGCTACTCGTCGTGCTCTGGGTGGCCGGGTTATACAACGGTCTGATCCGTGCCAAGAACACCGTCGACGAGTCGTGGGCCGACATCGACACCGAGCTGCGCCGCCGCTACGACCTGATTCCCAATCTGATCGAAACGGTCAAGGGCTACGCCACGCACGAGAAGGAAGTGCTCGAGCGCGTGATCCAGGCCCGCAACCAGGCCGCGGCCAACCACGGCTCGGTCGCTTCGCAGGCCGCCGACGAGAACGCGCTGGTCGGTGGGCTGCGGCAGTTGTTCGCCCTGGCCGAGAGCTATCCCGACCTCAAGGCCAACCAAAACTTCATGCAGTTGCAGGGCGAACTGGCGAACACGGAAGACCGCTTGCAGCGCTCGCGGCGGTTCTACAACGCCAACGTCCGCGACCTGAACAACCGCCTGGAAGTGTTCCCCTCGAACATCGTGGCCCAGATGTTCGGTTTCCGCGGTGCCGAGTACTTCGAGATCGACGATCCGGCCGTACGCGAAGCCCCTACCGTGAAGTTCTGACGCAGGGGTTCGGGGTCGGGGAGTAGGGGTTAGGACGATTCGCCGTCGAGCCCCGATTGATTAACCCGGGACCGGTTTCTCGCCGTTCCGGATCGAGCCGGAGTGCCGCGTTTTCCGATCTAGAGTTGTAAGGGTACACGTGCGCGCTCGTAGCGGGGCAACCGGAGGAGAAGCCAAATGCGACAGATCTGCCAGGCGGCCGTGCTAGCGGTCTCTTGTACGCTTCCCGTCAGTTCGGCGTTGGGCGGCCAGTTGCCGCAGGAAATCGTCAGCCGCTACCGACCGGCGGTCGAGCGCATCGAGCAAGCCTACACGGGCCTTACCGTTGAAGGCGTCACTTCGGTCAGCCTGCCGCAAGAAGACAAGTCGCGGACACAGCGGTTCATCATGCGCGCCGACGGCAAGCTGCGCCGGCTCGATCTGGAAACCGTACGCCAGCATCGCATGGGCTTGCCGATCGGCGGCAAGGAAATGCGGATGGCCACGACCTGGGGCTCGCTGGTCACGCGAACCGAACCGGGACACAAGTTCTTCGACGACGCCGTACAGCTCCCTTATGACAAGACGGTCGCCGAGATCGACCAGGGCAGCCTGATGAACTATCCCTACTCGATCACCCCCGGCACGACGGTCCTCGACATGCTCCTCAGCCCCGGAGTCGACATCGTGTCGGCCGATAAGGTCGAACGGCGCGGCGAGCAACTCATCGAAATCGTCTACCGGCAGAACGGCGAGCACGTCGGTCGCTCGGGCCTGTGGAACGGCCGCCTCGTCCTCTCGCCCAGCGAAGGCTGGGGCTTGCGGGCCTTCATCCTCTCGCTGGGACGCGGGTCGGACCAGATCATCCACCGGGCCGCCATCGGCTATTCCGGCACGCAGGACGGCGTGCCGCTCGTGTCGTCCATCGAAAGCGAAACGCTCGAGGGGAACCAGGTCCAGCGTCGCCACACGATCCAAGTCGAAGAGATCAAGATCGGCAAGCCCGACAAGTACTACTTCGATTCGTGGACGTTTTAGCCGGCTTCGGCGAATCGCACGTAGCTGCTGTGATGCTCGGACCCGGGCGACGGTTACTGCCCAGGAGGTAAGTAGCCGATGCGCATTCCCGTGATCCGCGGTCTCATTCGCCGCCGCGTGTTGGTCAACTATCGGGCCGATCCGGCCGTCGTCCGGCGCCTGCTGCCGGTGCCGTTTAGTCCTCAACTCGTCCAGGGACACGCGTTGGTGGGCGTGTGTTTGATTCGACTGGAGCACGTTCGACCCCGCGGTCTGCCGGCGCTGATCGGTCTGGCCAGCGAGAACGCGGCGCACCGCTTTGCCGTCGAGTGGAACGACGCGGCGGGGCAAACCTGCCAAGGGGTCTACGTCAATCGTCGCGATACGGACTCGCGCTTGAATCATTTGGCCGGCGGCCGCTTGTTCCCGGGAGAGCATCATCTGGCCGCATTCGATGTGGCGGACCGGGGAAACGCGATCGAGATCGCCATGCGCTCGGATGATGGTGCCGTGGCCGTGCAGTTGTCGGGCGAAACGCACGACGCCTGGCCGACAACGTCCGTCTTCGGCTCCCTCGCCACGGCGTCCGCTTTCTACGAGCGCGGCTCGTTGGGATACTCGGCCACCTGCGATCCGGGACGCTTCGACGGCCTCGTGCTCAACACGCACCGGTGGCACGTCACTCCCCTGCGCATGCACGACGTGAAGTCCAGCTACTTTTCGGATCCCGCCGTCTTTCCGCCGGGTAGCGTTGCCTTCGACCACGCGCTGTTGGCCCGCGAGATTGATCACGAATGGATCGGAACGGACGACTTGCGCGCCTGAGCCATCAGGTTTGCACGCGCTTAAGCGCCCGGTCGATGCGCGCAAGCGTCACGTCCTTGCCCAGGATCGCCAGGCAATCGTAGAGGCCCGGGCCGACGGCTTTGCCGGTCGTGGCCACGCGCACCGGGTGGACGATCGCGCCAGCCTTGATGTCCTGGGCCGCGACGAACTCTTGCAGGGCGATTTCTAGTTCGGCGGCTTCGAACGGCTCGACGCCCGCGAGCACTTCGCGGAACTTGGTCAACAGCTCCGGAGCCCCAGGCTTGCCGAGGTTCTTCTCGAACGCCTTCTCGTCGTAAGTGAGTTCGTCCTGAAAGAAGAAGTCGGCGTAGGCCAGGATGTCGCCGAAAACCTTCAGCCGGTCGCCGGCCGCTTCGACGATCCGCGTGAGCTTGGGGCCGACGTCGCAGGGCGTGGGCGTGGGCACCAGCCCTGCGCGCTGCAGATAGGTGAGCATCGTGGCCACCTTCTGCTTGAGCGGCAACTCCTGCATGTAGTGATCTTCAAAGGCCCAGAGCTTCTTCGGATCGAAGCTGGCCGGGGCCTTGGTGACGCGCTCGAGCGAAAAGTTGTCGATCAGCATCTGCCGGCCCATGAACTCGGTCCTGTCGTCCAACGACCAGCCCAACAGCACCAGGTAGTTGATGATCGCCTCGGGCAGGTAGCCCACCTGCTCGTAGAAGTCGACGATCACGGGGTTGAACGTATCGGCCGACGTTTCCAGCCCAAGTGCTTGGGCGATCGCCAGGCCGTGCTCGTTGACTTGGGCAAAGTCGCGGTTCTTCAGATACTTGTCGAGCTTGCGCTTGCTGAGCTTGTTCTTGCTGCCCGGCTCGGCCACGTAGGGCAGATGGGCGTAGCGCGGCAACTCGTAGCCGAGCGACTGGGCGATGAAGACCTGCCGCGGCGTGTTCGAGAGATGCTCCTCGGCCCGGATGACGTGCGAGATCTCGAAGTCGCGGTCGTCGACCACGCTGGCCAGGTGATACAAGCACGTACCGTCGGTCCGTTGAATGACATGGTCCTGCTCACGGGCCCATTCGAATTCGACACGGCCGCGCACCAGGTCGTCGATCACGAGCGTTCCCTCGCGCGTCATCTTCAACCGCACGACGGCCTGGCGTCCCTCGGCGGCAAAGCGCTCGTCGTCGGCCGGCGTTTCGGCCATCCAGCGGCGGCTATAGAGAAACGGTCGCTTCTCAGCCTGGGCCGCCTGGCGCTCGGCCTGAATCTCGTCGGTCGTGGCATAGTCGCGGTAAGCCAGCCCGTCGGCCAGCAGTTTTTCGGCCGCGGCCTGGTAGCGCTCGAGGCGTTGCGACTGGTAATACGGTCCATACGGTCCGCCGATGTCGGGTCCCTCGTCCCAGTCGATGCCCAGCCAGCGAAAGCCGTGCAGAATCGGCTCGAGCGCCGCTTCGACATTCCGCTGGGCGTCGGTATCGTCGATGCGCAGCAGAAACTTGCCGCCGTGCCGTCGGGCGAACAGCCAGTTGAACAGCGCCGTGCGCACGCCGCCGATGTGCAAATAACCGGTCGGGCTGGGAGCGAATCGTGTGCGAACCATGGGTTCCAAGCTTGGGGGATGCGAGATGAAAAGGCAAGGGCTGTTTGCCCGTTCCGAGGAAGCTCTCTAGAAGATACCAGCCCGAAGCGCCAGCGAGGGAGTGCGCCGTTTAGCACCTGACGAAGAACCCTCGCTCGCGCTTCGGGCTGGTGTCGATAGCACACGGCACTTGCCCGTTCTACACCTTGGGCAATTGGCCCACCACGCCGGCAAGGAACTTGGCCAGGCGGTCGGAGGCCACCAGGGCGTCTTCCTTGAGTTGCCACATGTCTTTGACGCTCGAGGGTCGGCGAAAGATCGCGCCGGCAGCGGCACCGAGCCGCCCGGCGGTGCTCTCTTTGTTCACCAGCACGTCGCTGTCGCGGCGCAGGGTGCGGTCGACTTCGTCGATGATCACGCGGACCGAGAGGAAACGCACCTTTTCGCGCTGGCACGCCTCGGCCACGCCCATCGTCTCCATGTCCACCGCCAAGGCGTTGTGCCGCTGGCCCAACGCGCGCTTCTGCTCTGGATCGCGAATCACCTTATCGACGGTGAGCAGCCGCCCCACGTGCACGCGCGGCCCCGGCTCACCAAGACCCAGGTCGAGGCTCAACTCGCGATTCTGCGTATCGACGATCGTGTCGGCCAGCAGCATGTCGCCCTGCTTGAGCCGATTGTCGAGCCCGCCGGCGAACCCCGCCGAAATGACCCACCGCGGCTGGTGTCCGGCGATCAGGGCTTCAGTCGCTCGCGCGGCCCGTTCGCGTCCCACGCCGCTCTCGACCAGCACCAAACGCCGCCCGCCGAGCCCGCCCTCGCGGGCCACGAAGTCCGCACCGTGAGTACCAATCGCGCCGGACAACTTGTCGACCAGCGCACCAGCCTCAATGCTCAGAGCAAACACCAGCCCCACGTGGCACACCGGCCGCGGAGCGTCCTCCCCCGGGCCTTGCTCTTCGGCCGATTTCGCATCATCGGCGGCCTGGTTCGCGGCCTGCGCCGCCGCTTCGCGCATGCGCTGCTGCGCTTGTCCGAGCAGCCAGTTGCGTAGCAGGGGTTGCCACATGGGAGACCGAGTGGGAATGAACAACGCGCACGCATCCATTCTACCCACCAGCCCGAAGCGCAAGCGAGGGTCGTTTCACGGTCGATCAAGAAAGCGAGAAACCCTCGCTGGCGCTTCGGGCTGGTGTTTGCTTCGGAGCGAATCGCAGATCAGGCCAACTGCCAGAGGGCCATCTTGAGCGTGTCGCCGAGGCGGCGGTTGACGCCCAGCACGGCAGCCGGCTCGAAGCCGCAGTGGACCATGCAGTGCTCGCAGCGGGGATCGTTGCCGCGGCCGAGCTTGTCCCAATCGGTCTTCTCGACCAGATCGTCGAACGACTCGTGATGCTTGTCGGTGATCAGGTAGCAGGGGCCTTTCCAGCCGGCAACGTTGCGCGTCGGGTTGGCCCAAGCCGCGCATCGCAAGTCGCGCTCGCCGCGCAGGAACTCCAGATACACCGGCGAGGTGTTGAGCTTGAAGCCGGCCAGCAGCTTCTTGGCTTCGCGAAACTTCTGGTGAATGTCGTCGCGCGTGAGAAAGATCTGCTGCGCGCCCAGTGGGTTGGTCGACTGCACGGCGTCGTAGCTATAGGCCGGCGACATCATGAACCCGTCGACGCCCAGCTCGGTGAGATACGACAACAGCACGGCGATCTCGTGCATGTCGGTCTCTTTGTAGATCGTAGTGTTCGTGCAAACCAGAAAGCCCGCGGCCTTGGCGGCCTTGATGCCCTCGATGGCCTCGGCAAACACTCCCTCGCGCTCCACGGCCATGTCGTGCGTGGCTTCCATGCCGTCCAAGTGCACGTTCCAGAAGAAGCGATCGGTCGGCCGAAAGCCGTCGAGCTTCTTGCGAGTGAACATGCCGTTGGTGCATAGATAGATGTGCTTCTTGCGCTCGAGGATCTTGGCCACCAGCTCTTCGATGCCGGGATAGATCATCGGCTCGCCGCCGCAAATGCTCACGCACGGGGCGCCGCATTCGTCGACCGCCTCGAGGCACTCCTCGACGCTCAGGCGGCTCTTGATCGACGTGGCATACTCGCGAATCCGCCCGCAGCCGGTGCAGGTGAGATTGCAGGCGTGCAGAGGCTCGAGCATCAGCACCAGCGGAAAGCGCTTCTCGCCGGAGAGCTTCTTCTTGAGCAGGTACGTGGCCATCGTACGCGTGAGCGAAAACGGAAACCGCATCGACGCTCTCCCGGTTGGTTCTAGGGCGGCGTGCGCCGGTTTACGAATCGAAGCCCATGTCCCAGCGGCCGAAAGCGGCTTGCCGCGCCGCCTCCTCGGTGCGCCGGGGATCGGCCGCCGCGGCCCATTGCGATAGGGCCAACAGCGGGAAGTACATCGGATAGTAGTGGTAGCGCAGGTAGAACACCCGCGGAAAGCCCGTGCCGGTAAACTCCGGCTCGTGCCAGGTGCCGTCGGCCCGTTGACGCTTGAGCAGGTACTCGATGCCGCGCGTCACCGCCTTGCTGCCGGCATGGCCGGCGGCCACGAGCCCCAGAATGGCCCAGGCCGTTTGCGAGGCCGTCGTCGAGCCCTGGCCGCGAAGCTCGGGCTGGGCATAGCTATCGGGCGATTCGCCCCAGCCGCCGCTGGGCTGCTGGTGGCTGAACAGCCAATTGGCACCGCGCACCATGGCCGGGTCATCGCTGGGCAAGCCGATCGCTTGCAGTCCGACCAGCGCCTGCCAGGTGCCGTAGATGTAGTTGACGCCCCAGCGGCCGAACCAGCTTCCTTCGGCCTCCTGCGTCTGCCGCATGTAGGCTAGCGCCCGCGTCACCACGGGATCGCCCTGCCGGCGTCCCAGCTTGCCCAGCATTTCCAGCACGCGGCCGGTCAAGTCGGGCGTGCTGGGATCGATCATCGCATTGTGGTCGGCAAACGGCACGTGGCACAGAAACTCGTGATCGTTGTTGCGGTCAAAGGCTCCCCAACCGCCGTCGCGATTCTGCATCGCAATCACCCAGTCGAGCGCCCGCTTGCTGGCCGAGGCCAATCGATCGGTCGTGGCGATATGCCGCCGCGCGTCTTCCAGGCTCGAGAACGTGGCCTGCTCGACCACGTGCCAGTCGGAACCGTGCTGCGACTTGGGGGCCGACTGATCGGCCAGCGCCATCAGTACCATGGAGGTGTCGTCGACGTCGGGATAGTACTCGTTGGCATACTCGAAGCACCAGCCGCCCGGCTCCGCCGGCACGGTGGCCGACCAGTCGCCGCGGCGCGCCACTTCGCGCTCGAGCAGCCAATCGATGGCCCGCCGCGAGGCGGCATGGTCGGGCTTGATGCCGCCGGACGCCAGCGCCCGCAGCGTGATTGCCGTGTCCCACACCGGCGACTTGCACGGCTGCAGTCGTACCGAGTCGTTCTCCTCGATCACCAGGCCGTCGAGATGGGCCAGGCAATACTGCATTTCGACGCTGTCGTCGCTGTAGCCCAGGCAGCGCAGGGCGACGATGCTCCAGACTATCGGCGGAAAGATCGCCCCCAATCCCTCGCTGCCGGCAAAGCGATCGATGACCCAGCGCTCGGCCCGTGCCAGCGCCTTTCTTCGTAGAGGCGTCCAGCCGCGCCGCTCGAACCACTTCACGCAGCGATCCACGGTGCGAAAGAAGCGGTCCCAACTCAGCAGTCCGGTACCGCCTTTCTGGCCCGGGCAGCGCAGCGGCGGCCAGTCTTCCGGCGCGCGAATGAACAGCTCCGAGATGCCCTGGCGCGGTTCGAGCTTCGCCACCGGGCGGCAGGCCGAAATGATCGACAGCGGCACTACGATCGTGCGCGACCAGGCGCTAATGCGGTAGAGGTTCACCGGAAACCAGCCGGGCAGCAGCATCGCCTCGGGCGGCACGGCCGGGCACTGGTCGTAGGAGATTTGGCCCAACAGCGCCAGATAAAACCGGGTGAAGCTATTCACCGCGTCGGCGCCGCCGTGAGCCAGAATCGCCCCCCGGGCCCGCTGCAGGGGCTCGCTGCTGGGGTCGTGACCGGTGAGCTTCAGCGCGAAATAGGCTTTGACGCTGACGCTGATGTCGATCGGACCGCCGGGATAGCAGTTCCAGCCGCCGTCCTCGAGTTGGCTATCGAGGATGTACCGCGCGGCCTTGTGCGAAACCGGCTCGTCGTGACGGCCCAGGAACGCCAGCAACAGAATGTATTCGCTCTCCAGGATGGTGTCGCCCTCGAGCTCGGCCACCCAGTGACCGTCGGGCTGCTGCTGGTCGAGAAACCAGGCACAGGTGCGCTCGACCGCCCGCTTGGTCCGGGCAGATAGCTGCTCGTAGGAACCGTTGGAGAGATGCCCTCCGGCATGCCCGTTTTGAGAAGAGGCAACGCGCGCGTGCGGGTTGATACTCATTTTGTGTAGATGCCTCCGTGCTGCGAATCTTCCCTGACTCGCCAGGTCCGGCAAATCCGCCGGGAGCAACAATCTAAGCCATGCTCGCTGCGCGAGCAAGATCGGTCAGCGGTGCTAGCACACACCGGAAGGTGAGCGGGGCACCCGCTAGGACGATGGCTCGTCGACGACGCGGAAGCCCTTGCCCGGGTGCTTTCCCAGGTCTGGTAGACGCTCCAGGACGCCTGCCTTGACTAGCGCGTCGAATAAGTCCCTCTGCAAGAAGTCGGTAATGCCGTAGTTGCCCGGCTGGCGATAGCGCTCGATCTCGGGCCAGTCGACGTAGATGTGCGTGATGCCGCGATCCTCGAGCGCCTGGCGCACTTGCTCGGGCGACTTGTCGCGGGCCAACTGTTCGAAGATGTTCGTGTCGAACACGGTGTTGTACGTCGTCGGCATCGCGAGATTGAACGGCTCGGCATCGCCCACCAGCAAAAGATGCCCCACTTCGTCGCGATGGGCGTTGAAGTACAGGTGCCAGGGATCGACGATGCGCGACGGATCCGTGCGTGTGGCGCGAAGATCGGTCAAGTAGTGGTGGTCGGCCACCGGCCCGCCTGAGATCAGGGCGAAGTCGTACACCAGGCCCAGGGTCAACAGCGCCAACAGCGATCGGCGCCAGACGCGATGCGTGGTCCACGTGGCTCCTATTCCGGCCAAGAGCGCCGCCAGCGGCCACAACGGAACCAGAAAGCGATCGATGCGGTGCGTCAACAGCCACCAGGCCGCAAACACGAAGACGACATAGCCGCCGACGAGCAGGGCCAGCCGCCGCGTGCGCGGCCCCACGAACGCCAGCGCCGCCAGCGGCACGACCAGCGGACTCAGCCAGGCACCGGCGACGGTCGTATCCCACACCCGACGCGCTAGATCGCCCGCGGCATAGTTCGGCGGCCGGTGGGCCTGCCGCCATTGAGCGTCCTTGGCGTCGGTACGCGTCGCGCCGTCGAACACGCTGTAGAGCAGGGGATAGGTCGGGTTGCCACTCAGCACGGCATTCTTAAGCAACCACGGCCCGCACGCCAGCGCGGCGGCCAGCAGAAACACGCCCAAGGGAGCAATGAGTCGGCGGAAGGCATCCTTTGGAGGATGGTTGAGCTTCCATGACGCGAAGACCACATAGGCCGCCAGCGGCAACACGCAATAGACTAGGCCCGGGTACTTGGTCGCCAGCGATGCTCCGGCCAGAAAGCCTGACACGGCCAGCAGTCCCCGCGTGCCGACGACGTCTTCTGCCGGCGCGGCCCCCGCCGTGTTATTGGACTGCCAGATGAGCACGGCCAGAAACGCCGCGAACAGGTAGAACGCCAGCGTGCCGTCAATCAGACCTGAAGCCGATACCAGCGTGACCCAGGGGATGGAGATATAGACCAGCGCCGCAATCACGCCGGCGGCGGGAGAGGCAAAGCGCGATCCGGCCGAGTAAAGCGCAATCGCCGTCAGCGGCGCGAACAGGCCGATCAGCAGCTTGCCGACCAGGGCTCCGAACCACCAGTCGTCCAGCGTGACCATCGCCGTGAGCGCCAGCATTTCGCTCCCCAGCGGCATGTTCGCGTACACGTTGTGCGGCAGAAACGTGATATGACCCGCCTGAAAGAACTCTTTGGGGGCTTGCAGGTGGTACTCCAGCACGTCGAAGTCGAGCGGGGGCAACATGCTGGAAAGCAGGATCGCCGCAGAGAACGGCGCGATCAGCCAGAGCCAACGCGGCCGCCACGCCCAGGGACCCTCGGTACGCTTCTGCTCGATGGCGATCTGGCAGGTGCCTGACTTGCAGCCCCGGCGGAAGTAGATCGCACCGGCCACGATGCAGGGAACGATGCCGACGGCAAGAAACGCGCCGCGGTTCAGCCAACCGGCCAGTCCCAGCAACAGCGTCGCCAGCGATACCAGGTTCATGCCCACGCCGGCCGAGAAGACGAACATTTCCGCACGCGTCACCACGCGATCGACGCGCAGCAGCCGCAAGCACGTCCAACCGGCGGCCATCACCACGGCAAAGATGCCAGCGGCAACCGCCGCGATCACCGCGCGATCAACGATGCCCTGCCATGTGGCGCCCGCGATCCATGCGCGCACCAAGTCATCGGGCCTGAGAATCGAGGTCCACAGGAATTCCCCCCGCTCGGCCTTTCCCGAGCTGGCCAGCGGCGCGTAGAAGAACACGGCGACGTAACCCAGCAGTCCCACGCAAGCCAGCGTGAGCATCCCATCGCCAGGATGTCGAGCCGGGCCGGCGGCGTCGGTCGTGTTGTCCGGGGAGGCTTTGGTGCGCACGATCGTGACGGAAGAAAGGCGGTATTTCCCGAGCGCAGGGCCGATTTCCGCTTCGGCCGCCGCATGGTTTCCAAGCTAACCTTGGGTAGCTAGACTAGCGAGACTGCCCGGCGAGTCTATTCTATCATTCCGCCGGGCGGCTCCCCCGCCAACCTCAATCCCTCGCGCTTTCATGGCTTCCGGAAAACTACAGGGAATCTTTACGCCCAATCTCGTCCCGCTCGACTCGCGCGGCGAGATCAACGAACCGGAGTTGCGGCGCTATACCGATTGGCTCATCGATCGCGGCGTGCACGGGCTCTATCCCAACGGCTCGACCGGCGAGTTCACGCGGTTTACGCCGGAAGAACGTCGGCGGATCATCGCCATCATGGCCGACCAGGCACGCGGCCGGGTGCCGATTCTGGCCGGAGCGGCCGAGGCCAACACGCGCGAAACCATCGCGGCCTGCGAGTACTATCATTCGCTCGGCGTGCGGGCCGTTGCCATCGTCTCGCCGTTCTACTACAAGCTCAGCCCCGAGTCGGTGTACGCGTATTTCAAAGAGATTGGCGACAACACGCCGATCGACGTGACGCTGTACAACATTCCGATGTTCGCCTCGCCGATCGACGTGCCCACCGTGCAACGATTGAGCGAAGCGTGCGAACGGATCGTGGCGATCAAGGATTCCTCGGGCGACCTGCCGCACATGATTCGCATGATCCAGGCCGTGCGCCCTAACCGGCCCGAGTTCACCTTCCTCACCGGCTGGGATGCGGCGCTGATGCCGATGCTGTTGATCGGCTGCGACGGCGGCACCAATGCCACCAGCGGCGTGGTGCCCGAAGTCACGCGCAAGCTCTACGACTTGACGCTCGCGCGAAAGATCGACGAGGCCCGTGAGCTGCAGTACAAGGTCGTGACGTTGTTCGACATGATGCTGCTTTCGGCCGACTTCCCGGAAGGATTCCGCGCCGCGTTGAAGCTGCGGGGCATCGACACGGGCACCGGCCGACAGCCGTATAGCGACTTGCAGCACCTGCAGTTGGAAACGCTCAGCAACGCCCTGGCGTGTCTTCTGGCCGAGGAAGGTTTTGCCGACGAGCCTGTCGGCGGCTGCCCGGTGGGAGCGCAGAAGGTCGATCCCGGCCAGGTGGGCCGCATCGTCGAGGGCGTGCTGGCCGAATTGCGGCAGCGCGGGCTGGCGTAATAGGAAACGCCCAGCCATCTCCGCGCGATCAATCGTTCCTCGGGCCCAGTCCAACGTCGAGGAATTCGCCATCGTCCATCTCATTGACCCGGCCGCCGTCGTCCTTGAGGTTGCTGCCCACGGCATACACGGTCGCGTCGACCACGTCGCCACGCACGAGCATCTCCTTGCCGTTGTAAGGATCGACCAGCACCTCGACCGGAAGCCCCAACTCAGACAGCGCGGGAGTCTCGTCGCCCGGCATCAGGTTGCGGCGAGCGATCGCGTTCAGGATTCGCAGGCTGCCGAGTTTTGCGGTCATTCGGGCTTTGGCCGATAGCAGGGCTTTGGTCGCAGGCAGCAGCAGACCGGTCAATGCTCCCGTCTGCTGCGAGTCGATCCATTCGATCACCTCAGGGTTGGGTTGGTCGGCGCGGGCGATCAGTCCTTTGAAAAGGTTGATGTAGTCCTGTAGATCGGCCTTGTTGGCGGCCACGCCCAGGAAGCGAACCTGCGCGTCCAGGTCCCCGAACGTGTCGATGCCGTACGCGCGTTCCGTGCTGAGGGTATGCATGTAGGCTGCATCGAGATCCTGCCGTGCCAGCTCAGTCTCGAGCCGATCGTGGGCCGCAGCCGGCAGCGGCCCGGAGCGCAGCACCTGGTTCGTGGCCGCCACGGCCACCCCCCGCACGGCAATGCTCACCAGATGGGCGACCATCAGCGGCCGCTCGTCGAAATGCCGGCAGAGCTTGAACATGGTCAGGCATGTATCGAGCGCCTCTTCGCGCTTGCCGTCGGTCAGCAGCATCGCCACGCGATAGTTCAACACCCGGAGGGGCCGCCGCACTTGCTGCATCGTCGGCAGATAGTCTTCGAGAAATGCCGTTGGCGACTGGTCGTAGTCGAGTTGCGGGTCGAACGCATCCTGGGCGGCCGCCTCGTCGAGCAACTCGATCGCGTCGTCATGCTCCACGAACACCCGCTGCAACACCTGCTGCAGGCTCTCGGGCGCCTCCATCGTGGCGTAGTAGACGGTGCGTTGCGACTCGTCGAGCTCGTCGATGGCGGCTTCGACGATCGTCTCAATCGCCGCCAGCTCCGCAGCCGCCCGCCGCAGATACGTGGCCGCGTTCTCGTCCGGCGGCACCGGCTTGCGGGCCAGGTCGGCCAGCGACGTCGGTTGCCCCTGTTCCTTCAGCTTCGCGATGGCTTGTTCCAGCTTCGTGTCCGCGGCCGCATCGGCCATGGCCAGCCAGATGAGCGAAACGCCCACGATGCCCAGCGCGGCCAGCGCGATCAACTTGATAGGACGAAGGTACCGTCTCATTTGTGTCGTGCCTCTCAGACAATTGAACCGAACTCAATCCTCGCGGGTGCGCGGCAGGGGGCCAAAGCCGATATCGCTCCACGTCGTCGGGCCGCCATCGTCTTTCAGGTTCATGTCCACACTGTAGATCAACCAGCCGCCGGGCTTCTTTTCAATGTGCAATGGCTGGGCGTTAAACGGATCGGTAGTCACTTCCTTGTGAAGGCCCAATTCGGCCACGGTTGGTACCTGCCCCGGGTGTGTCTTTTCGTAGCGCTGAATCGCGTTGAGGATGCGAATGGCCCGCTCGTAAACCTGCGCTCGGCAGCGGGAGACTTGTGCCCCCTGCGGGGCGTCGGCGATCTCTTCGGCCAGAGGCTCGCTTGCCTTCACCAACGCGT
Source organism: Planctomycetota bacterium (assembly GCA_003389325.1). Classification (GTDB taxonomy): domain Bacteria; phylum Planctomycetota; class Planctomycetia; order Pirellulales; family PALSA-1355; genus LB-PLM-3. The sequence continues at coordinate 55,325 of QQVE01000041.1, read as the reverse complement.
CGTTGTGTTTGATGTCCGCATAGGGCTTGTTGGTGAGGGAGCTGCACAGCGCCACGTAGTCGAGATAACGGCTCTGGTCCTTCTGGAAATCGCTCGCCGTTCTCCAAAAAACGTTGAAGCTGTCGGTGGGGCGATGCTTGCCGGCGGCCACTTCCTGCAACACCGTCAGACCAAAGGCCCGGTCACTCTCCAGGCTGTTGAGAAAGGTTTGCTCCACCTGGGAACGCGCAAGTTCTTTGTCCAAAGCATCGCGCAACTTCTCGGACACATCGCCGCTACGCAAGGTCAGGTCAATCGTGTAGAGCGCCACGGCACGGCAGGCGAAGGCCACCAGCGATCCCACCAGCGTCGGCTCGTTGTCCAGCAGGTGGCAAAGTTTCAGCATGACAATGCCCGTTTCCAAAGCATCGTCGTGCTGGCCATCGGCGGTTTGCTGCGCGGCCCGATATCCCAGCACGCGTATCGCCGCGCGATTCAACTGGCTTTGCTTGAGCAACTCATCAAGGAAGTCGGAGGTGCTAGCGCGGTAGTCGTATTGAGCGTCATAGGCCTGGCAATTCGCCGCTTGCTCGAGCAGCGGCAGCGTGGCCGGATACGCCTCGAATGCGGAGCGGACTGCCCGTAGGTAGGCCTCGGTGGGCCGGCCGAAGTCGATCGCCCGTTGATCGCGTTCCGGTTCGTTCTCGTACGCCGCGTCGACCTCTTTGCTGATCGAGTCGACCGATTCCTTGGCCCGGCGGATGTACGTCGCGGCATTGTCTTCCGGACGGGGCGGCTTGCGGGCTAGATCTTCAAGCGACAACGGGGCGCCCTGGCGGCGCAGTTCCTCTAGCCGCTCGTCCAACTCGGCTTGGGCGCTGGCGTCGGCTCGCGTGACGACAACCGCTGCCACAACGATGAGTGCCACGAATGCACCTAGTAATCCCAGGCGTGCGCGTACTGAGCGTTTCATCGGTGCTTACCCCGCTGGATGTTCGCTGATTTCCCGCAACACTTCCTCGTAGTGTTTCCCGAATGCTGCCTGCGTGTCGCGCGGCGGTTGAGCGGCCAGCCGCTTGTTGACGAAGTCGGTTAGTTGCTCGTCGGCCAAGGGAGAACGTGGGGTCCACTGCGCGTTGGGGGCAGGCTTCGAATGCGAAGCCAGCGGCCCCGGGCGCTGCCACTGCCAAATGTTCATGCCGATGCCAAGCGTCAAGCTGGCCGCCACGCCCCACTCGAGCGCGCGCTCCCAGGCCGGCTTGCGGCGCGGGGCAAGTTCCCGCTCCACGGCCGACAGGACCCGCGCCCGCAATGCCGCGGGTGCGGCCGGCGGCTTCGCGCGCTCGAAAAACTCGGGCAACTCATCATTCATGGCATTCACTCTTTATGAGCCACTGGCGCAACCGCCCCAGCGCCGCGCGGTATCGGGTGGCGACCGTGCCCGGCGGCAATGACGTCACCTCGGCAATCTCCCTCAGCGTCAGTCCTGCGTAGGCTTTCAGTTCCACGATCTCACGTTGCTCCTTGGGCAACCGCTCGAGCGCCGCACGCACCGCGTCGACCGCTTCGCGCTCGGCCGATGCGTCGTCGACCGACGCCAGGGCCGGCAGCTCGGCTTCGCCGCGCGGCTTGCGGACGCGGCGCCTCTGCAACCGCGCCGCCTCGTTGCGGGCCACCGTGAAGGCATAGGCCACGGGGTTCTCCACGCGGCGTAGTTTCTTGCGCGACCGGGCCAATCGCACGAACGTCTCCTGCACGACGTCGTCGGCGTCGTTCGCCGACCGCAATTGCAGGAGCAGCCAGTGGTGCAGTGCGGCGGCGCAGGCATCGTACAACTCGGCGAACGCCGCCGGATCGCCACGCGCCAGCCGGTCGGCTAATTCGGCCATCGCCAGTCCCCAGGTTTCGGTCTACAGGTAATGACCGCCCTGAAGCGCAAATTTATTTGCCCGCTGGGGCAATCGCCACAATTCCCTCTCTAGAAATAGAAAAAGCCACGCCCGGCTCGCGCGAATTTCGCGGGAACGGCGTGGCTTGGGCTATCTCTGGTAGCGTTCCGCTACGGCGTAATGGCCCGCAGCACGTTGCGGACGGGCTGCCCGGCGACGTAGACCTTGGGATTGACCCAATAGGTCGTCGCCGGCGTGTAGTACGTCGTGACCGGCGTGCTCGGAGCGTAGTAGGTCGTCACCGGCGTCGAGACGCTGGGGGCGTAGTACGTCGTCGTGGTGCTGGTGCTCGGCGCGTAATACGTCGTCGTCGTGCTGGGGGCGTAGTACGTCGTGGTCGGAGCGTAATACGTCGTCGTGGTGCTGGGGGCGTAGTACGTGGTCGTGGCCGTACTGGGAGCATAGTAGGTCGTCGTGGGTGCGTAATACGTTGTGACCGGCGTGCTCGACGGATAGTACGTCACGACGGCTTGGGCATCGGCCCGGCTGGCACCAAACAGTACGACCGCCAAGGTCAAAGCAATCAAAGTGCGCATATCTAGGTCCTCCTCTAAGCCCAATCCTAAAATAGGGCCGTGGCGGTTGCAACTATTTGCGCGCGGCTTAGGGCGGGACGAAGGCTGCGCGCGTCGAAGCTGCTGGCAATGCAGCCAGCGCCAGCCCGGCGGAATAGTCTGCCCGAACTTCGCAGACCCCCGCGCGCCGGCGAAAACAGCGCGGTGCAGGAGGTCTACCAAAAAAGCGGGAACCGCCGCGCGCGGCTCGCACCAGCGCACGGCGTTCCCGCTAGGAGGCCGTTCGGCTGTGAGTGTCCGACTCTTACCAGCCCCAATAACCGGCTCGATACCAGCGCCGGGCGACGCGTCGCGGCACGTAGTAATACGTGCTCGGATAGTAGGCCACGCTGGGAGCGTAGTACGACGTGTACGTGGGATAGTAATACGACGTGACGGGCAGCGGCTCGTAATAGGTCGTCACGGGCACGCTGGGCTCATAGTACGTCGTGACCGGCATGCTGGGGGCGTAGTAGGTCACGACGGGGCTTTCGACGACCACTTGAGCACTGGCCGGCGCGGCCAACGCCACTAGCCCCAAAGCAGCGACTGCGGCAACGAATTTCATGGTGCAAACTCCAAGGTGATTTCATGCGCGTCGACCGATTCGACGTTCAAGCGTAGCTTGCAGAATTCGCGGAAGGGGCCTCGCCGAGCGGGGCATCGCCGCCGAAGAAAAGCCCAGGGAAGGAACCGCCCAAGGTGTTGAGAAGCGGCCACGTTTCAGTGTTGCCCGAATTCAACGGGTGTTGCCCGGCGGCAACGTGATGGTGAAGACCGCGCCCTGGCCGGGCCCGCTTTCCACATCGATTCGCCCACCGTGGCCGGTGACGATGCGCCAGCACTTCGACAGGCCCAGGCCGAGCCCGCGGCCCGCCTCGCGCCCCGAATAGAAGGGGTCGAAAACATGCGGACGCACTTCCGCGGCAATGCCGGGGCCGTCGTCGCGGACGGCGATTCGCACGGCCTCGTGCGGCTTCGCCGGCGGCAGGAGCTCGATCTGTACGGTGCCTCCGGTCACCAGGGCTTCGAGCGCGTTGACGCACAGCGAGCGCACCGCGACGGCGATTTGCGTGGCGTCGATCGCCACCACCAGGGGACCCTGGGGCAAGTCCGCGCGGATTTCAGACCCCTGTTCCTCGGCCTGTGGGGCCAACTCGTCGGCGACTCCGGCGAGCAAGGGCACCAGGTCTGCCGGCTCGGGCTGCGGTGCCGGTGGGCGGGCGAAGAGCATCATGTCGGCGATCATCTCATGCGCTCGAAACGCCTGGGCATTGATCGCCCCCAACATCCGCCGCCGCTCCGGGTCCTGCTCTTCGGCCAACATGGTTTGCGCCCGGGCCGAGATGTTGGCCAGCGGATTGTTGATTTCGTGGCCCGCGCCATAGGCCAGATTTTTCAGGGCTTCGAGCTTTGCCGTTTCCAGGGCCCCGGCGAAATCATGCTGGAGTTGCGCGAGCACGCGCAACCGCTCGACGAGTTCATTGAAACTCGCTCCCCAGGGACCTTGCCGCGCCCAGGCTTCGCCGAGTTTGGTGGGGGTATCTTCGTCCTGCGCGGCGACGGCGCGCAGCGCTCGCGCCGCGCAAGCAACCTCGGGCGACTGGTGCTCGGCCGGCCGCCGCAGTTCCTCCAGGGTGCTGTGCAGCCACGGCGGGAAAAGCGCCGACGCGTCCGGCGCTTCGCCGTCGATCGCCACCCACTCGGCAGCGCCGTGCACGAGCGCCAGAAAGCGAGACGGCTGAGCATCGGCCGCACCGTCGCGGGCAAACTGCTCAGCCAATGCAGCCGCGGCCAGCGAGCGGCCGGACAGGGTGCTCGAGCGACGTCGAAGATCCTCAGCGGCAGCGGGCTCCGGCGTTTGGCCGCCTGTGAAGAAACTCGCCGGTTGATTGGCCAACCAGGAGGCCAGCTCGGCGATCGAGCGCAGCGCGTCTTCGCCCGCGGCGTACGCTCTTGCCAGCGTCCACACCGCCAGGGCGGGATCGCCGGCCAAGGCGGCCTCGAAGTGCACGTTTCGCCCAGCACCGTTCGCTAGCAGGCCCAGCGCGAGGCGCTCGGCCGTGGGTTCGGCGAGCGGCAAACGGCGCGAGCCGCGCGGAGTGACGAGGCTGGGCAGCGTGTGCATAATGGCGGTTCCGGCACGAGGGCGCTCGTGACGCACCAGGCCCGGTGGAGTTCACGCCGCCAAGCGCACCCGCCTGCGAGGACAACTAGCGCGAGGTGACCGTTTCGATGTCCAACAGCGTGCACATGCGTTCGATGAGGGTTTCGACCTCGAACGGCTTGTGCAAAAAGTCGTTGGCCCCGGCGCTCTTGAGGTCCTCGATCTTGTCTTCCTCGACCATGCCCGAGATGCAGATGATACGCACGTCGTCCATCGTCTTATCGCTGCGGACCCGCTGGCAGACTTCCTTGCCGTTGATGTCCGGCAGCATGACGTCGAGCACGATCAGGTCGGGATGATAGTCCTTGACCATCATGCCGGCGTCGAAGCCGTTGTTGACGGTGCGGACTTCGAAGCGCCCGTCTTTATCGAGCACGTCGACGATCAACTCGACCAGTTCCTGGTCGTCGTCGACGATGAGCACCTTGCGTTTTCCGCTTTCCAGGGCATCGGTCGGAATGCCGTTGTCGCGCATGAACGCGTAGAGCTGTTCGCGCGGGATGCGGCGGAACCGGCTACCGGGAACTCGAAATCCTTTGAGTTGTCCCGAATCGAAACAACGAATGATCGTCTGCTGACTGACTTTGCAGATCTTCGCCGCTTCGCCTGTGGTGAACACAGTTTTCATGGTTGCTAACCACCCCTCTCCCTAGCCGATGGTATTAGGCTAGTCTAAGCGGGACCTCCGCGTGGATTCCTCGACGACAAGAAATCGACCGGAAGTTCCTAATCCTCCATGTCACGCTAGACGGAACCTAGCCTTTAGCTTGCTGCGTCCCTAACACTTGACCAGTTGGCTACGCTTAAGTCAGCAATGCGTATGTACGGTTCCTGCCAAGATTACCGAATTTGCCATCGGGCCCTATTATAGCCCGGCCCATAGGCGAGTCAATATCGATCTTGCGCGCTCAATCGCAAGCCAACAAACGACTTAAGGGCACATTCTCTTTTGTGCGAAAAACGCTTGACAACGGGCCGGGCAAGTCTCCTAGACCGCGCCACAGTTCACGTTCACGTGGCTTGCCTATGCCCTGGCGGGCAAAATCCGTTGTTTCTCGGCCCGCGCCGACTCACCGCCCCTCGAGGTGAATCGCCAAAAGCGCCATGTCGGCCGGCGTGATGCCGCTGATGCGGCTGGCCTGGGCCAGGTTGGTCGGCCGCACACGCGTCAGCTTTTCCCGCGCTTCGGCCCGCAGATGCCGGACACCTGCGAAATCGAACGCCGGCGGGAACCGCCGCTCGGCTAGCTTCCGCCACCGGGCGATCTCGGCTTCCTCGCGCGCGATGTAGCCGGCGTACTTCACGTCGTGCGTCACCTGTTCGGCCACCTCCGCCGAGTAGCTCGTCAAACGTGGCTCATACGTGCACAGGTGCGTCCAGGCTATCTCCGGTCGCTTGAGCAGCTTGCCCAGAGTCGCGCCTTCGTGGTGGGTGTCGAGCAGCGCTTTGGCGGCCTCGATGTCGGCGAGCTTCGTGCTGAGACGTTGCCAGCGTTCCGCATCGACCAGGCCGATTTGCCGTCCGATCGGGGTCAGCCGCCGGTCGGCGTTGTCGTGCCGCAGCAGCAGGCGATGCTCGGCCCGGCTGGTGAACATGCGATACGGTTCGTCGACGCCGCGGGTCACCAGATCGTCGATCAGCACGCCGATATAGGCCTGGTCGCGCGATAGCACCAGCGGCTCGTCGCCGCGACCGGCCAGCGCAGCGTTGACGCCCGCCAACAGGCCCTGGGCCGCCGCCTCTTCGTAGCCGGTCGTGCCGTTGATCTGCCCGGCGAAGTACAGGCCCGCCACGCGCTTCGTTTCCAACGACGGCTGCAACTGCTCCGGCGGCGCGTAGTCGTACTCGACGGCGTAGCCGTAGCGCATGATCTCGGCGTTCTCCAATCCCGGCACGAGACGGAGCACGGCGTCCTGCACGTCGCGCGGCAGGCTGGTCGAGATGCCGTTGACGTACACCTCCTGCGTGTTGCGTCCCTCGGGCTCGAGAAACAGTTGATGCTGCTCCTTGTCGGCGAAACGAACGACCTTGTCTTCGATCGACGGGCAATAGCGCGGGCCGCTCGAGGTGATCTGCCCGCTATACATGGGCGCGCGGTGCAGGTTGGCCCGAATCAACGCGTGGGCCTCGGCATTGGTATACGTGATCCAACAGGGAATCTGCTCGGCCGCGATGGCTTCGGTCAGGAACGAGAACGGCCGGGGTTCGTCGTCGCCCGGTTGTCGTTCGGTCTTGGTGTAGTCGATCGTGCGTCCATTCAATCGCGGCGGCGTGCCCGTCTTGAAACGTGCCAGCTCGAAACCGAGTCGACCGAGGGCACCGCTGATGCCGGCGGTCGTGCCTTCACCGGCGCGGCCGCCGGGCGTCTTGGCTTCGCCGGTGTGCATCAAGGCTTGCAGAAAGGTGCCCGTGGTGAGGATGACGGTCGGCGCGCGATAGATGGCATCGCCGCGCACGCGCACGCCGACGACGCGTGCCGACTCGCCGTGGGTTTCGGTGAGGATGTCTTCGACGGTTTCCTGCCGCAGCGAGAGGTTCTGCTGCTCTTCGACGATGCGCTTGATCTCGAACTGGTAGGCCTTCTTGTCGGCCTGGGCCCGGGGGCTGTGCATGGCCGGCCCCTTACGCTTGTTGAGCATGCGGAACTGAATGCCCGTGGCGTCGATGGCCCGCCCGATGGCCCCGCCCAGCGCGTCGATCTCGCGGACGATGTGCCCCTTGGCCACGCCGCCGATGGCCGGATTGCAGCTCATCTGCCCGACCGTATCGCAGTTGGTGGTCAGTAGCGTCGTCTTGGCCCCCATCCGCGCAGCCGCCAGCGCCGCCTCGGTGCCGGCATGCCCGGCGCCGATGACCAGCACATCGAATTCGTACTGCGAAACGGTCATATGCGCATGATATCAGCGGGTACAGCACAGCCCCAGAGCCACGGCCATACGACGACCCTATCCGCTGCGTTCTGGCAAGGAGGTGGTTTCCATGCGAGAATTGCAGAGAACGAAGCGAACTTTGCGGGAGCGACAAATGGACGAAGATCAACTGCTGCAGCGAATCACCACGAACCCAAAGATTTTCGGCGGCAAGCCGATCATTCGAGGCAGACGGCTGGCGGTCGAACACGTGCTGGGCATGTTGGCCGCCGGGGACACGCCCGAAACGCTCCTCGAAGGCTATCCGTGGCTGGAAAAGGAGGACGTGCAAGCATGCCTGGCGTTTGCGCGCCGCATCGTCGGCCACGAGCGCGTCGGACCGCTGGAGGTTGCCGGTGACGCTGACTTATGAGGATTCTCCTGGTTACATGTGTATGGGGCGGAGCGGCGGACGAACTGCGGCATGCTCAGCGCGACGTGGTTTGGTCTGGCGACTGGCCAACCGATCCGGGAGAAGAAGAGCTTCCTCGGCAAGCGCATGCTGACAATCGCATCTTTGTTACGCTAGACAAAGATTTCGGCGAGCTTGCGATTCTGCGTCGCTCGCCGCACCATGGAATATTGCGGTTGGCCGGGATCGCCGCTCGACGGCAGGCAGCAGTTTGCTTGCATGTCTTGGGCCATCATGGTGACGAGCTGCTGGCGGGGGCGATCATCACTGTGGAACCCGGAAGGATCCGAATTCGCCCACCGGACAAGCCGTGAACGCCCCTTGCTCGTCGGGGTGTCACACGAACTCGAAGCCTCGAGCCTCCTATGAACTCCGTCGTCCCCGGCCTCTACGAACTTCCCCTCGGCCAGGTCAACGTCCACCTGCTCGAGACTCGCGATGGGCTGATCCTGATCGATACCGGCATGCCCGGCAACGGGCCGGCGATCGAAGCGGCCTTGCAATCGATCGACCGTAGCCCAGCGGATATTCGTCACATCGTGGTGACGCACTGCCACTGGGACCATAGCGGCAGCTTGGCCGAGGTGAAGCAATTGACGGGCGCTTCGGTGATCATGCACGCCACCGATGCGGCGATGATTCGCCAGGGCGAGACGCTACGTCCGCTCTCACCGGGGCCAGGACTGGTGAACAAAATGGTCTACCGCATGATCATCCGCAACGCCCGCAGCGAGATGGAACCGGTGGAAATCGAGCGCGACGTAACCGACGGCGAGTCGCTGCCCGGCGGCTTGCGGGCGATCCACGCCCCGGGGCACTGTGCGGGGCAGATCGTGCTGTACTGGCCGGAGCAAGGCGGGGTGCTGCTGGCGGCTGACAGTTGCGCGAGCTTTTTCGGCCTGGCGATGAGCCCCGCCTACGAGGACCTCGAGCAAGGCCGCCGCGACCTGGCCCGCATCGCCCGCGAAACCTTCGAAGTCGCCGTCTTCGGCCACGGCAAGCCGATCACCAGCGGCGCCAGCGAGCGCTTTCGCAAGAAGTGGGCATGAGCGCCGGCTCCGCTACCGCTTGGCTGAGCGGCCGTGGGGGCCGCCGTCGGCGCGGCCGTCGATGGGGCCGTAAAAGCCGAAGAGCTGGTTCGTGCCGGGCGTCATCGCCACGGGGCGTTTGCCTTTGACGCTTTCGCGCATCAGCTTCACGAATCGCTCGGCGGCCGGCGAAAGGAACTTGCCCTTGCGAATCACCAGGCCGTAAGTGCGCTTGGGAAAGTAGCGCGAGAGCGGAATCGCCACCAGGTCCTCCTCGCCGCTTAGGCAAATGCTGGTGACGATCGAGATGCCCAGCCCCAGCGACACGTACTTCTTGATCACCTCCCAGCCGCCGGCCTCCATCTTCACTTCGTACTTCAGCTTGTGCTTGGCAAAGGCGTAGTCGACCACGCCCCAGGTCGTCAGGTGGCTGGGCGGCAGAATCAGCGGGTGCGGCGCCACGTCCTTCAGCGTGATCCGTTTCCGCCTGGCCAGCGGGTGGTCGGGCGGCACGATCAGCATCGGGTCGTAGGTGAACATCGGCTGGTACTCGATATCCTCGCGCACTTCCAGCATCGATCCCACGGCGAAGTCGGCCTCGTCGGCGCGGACCATCGCCAGCCCGTCGCGCCCGGTGACGTTGTGCAGCTTGAGCTCGATGCCCGGGTACTTTTCGGCGAACTGCTGCACGAAGTGGGGCAGCAGATACAGCGTGGTCGATTCGCCGGCCGCGATGTCGAGCCGGCCGGTTTCCAGGCCTCCGCGGCGAGCGGCAAACACGTCGCCCAGGGTGTCGATCTCCTCGACCAGCGGAGCGGCCATTTCGTAGAGCGTCTTGCCGTCGGGCGTGAGATTGATCTTCGGCCCCCGGCGCTCGAACAGCGTCGTCTTGAACTCGCGCTCCAGGGCCTGGATCTGCAGCGACACGCTGGGTTGGCTCAAGAACAGCTTTTCGGCCGCCTTCGAGATGCTGCCGGCCTGGGCGGCGTAGCAGAAGCCGCGTAGCTGTTGCAGGCGGTTTTGCTTGTAGTACTGCGAGCTGGATGCCGTGGCCATGGCGGCGATTCCTCGTTGCTGTTCCAGGGCGAGACCTGATGTATAGCGCCACTCAATATAGTCTATTTGATTGATAAAAACAATGCTCGGTATTGAAAGGATTGTCGTGTTCAATTCTTCGGCACGCGACTACAGTACCTCCATGCAACCGACCGCGGCGGCGCGGTGAACCTATCGCACGCCTCCCGGCTCCCGTCTTCCACGCGAGTCCACGTAAGTCCAAGTAAGGAAACTCCCCATGGTCGCCACCCAAACCCAAGTCCAGGGCGTCGAGCTCCTGGCCCCCGTGCCGTCCGAGGCCGAGGCGATTCTCTCGCCCGAGGCCCTGACGTTTGTCGCCGATTTGGAACGTTTGACCCGAGCCACCCGGCGCAAGTTGCTGCGGGCTCGCGTCGAGCGGCAGGCCCGGCTCGACGCCGGCGAGCTGCCCGACTTTCTGCCCGAGACGGCCGAGATTCGCACAGGCGACTGGCGGGTCGCTCCGGTGCCGGCTGACTTGCAGGATCGCCGCGTCGAAATCACCGGCCCGGTCGACCGCAAGATGGTGATCAACGCCCTCAACTCGGGCGCCAAGATTTACATGGCCGACTTCGAGGACTCGCACTCGCCCACCTGGGAAGCGACGCTGGCCGGCCAGGTCAACCTGCGCGACGCGGTCAACGGCACGATCGAGTACACCAGCCCCCAGGGCAAGCACTACACGCTCGACGCAGACACCGCCACGCTGCTGGTCCGCCCCCGCGGCTGGCACCTCGACGAAAAACACGTCCACGTCGACGGCGAACCCATCTCGGGCGGCGTGTTCGATTTCGGCCTGTTCTTTTTTCACAACGCCCAGACGCTGATCGAAAAGGGAACCGGCCCGTACTTCTACCTGCCCAAGCTCGAAAGCCACCTGGAAGCCCGGCTGTGGAACGAGGTGTTTCGCCTGGCGCAGATGGCCCTGGGCGTGCCGCAGGGAACGATCAAGGCCACGGTGCTGATCGAGACGATCCTGGCCGCGTTCGAGATGGACGAGATCCTCTACGAACTGCGCAATCACGCCGCCGGGCTGAACTGCGGACGCTGGGACTACATCTTCAGCTTCATCAAGAAGTTCCGCAATCGGCCCGAGTTCGTGCTGCCCGATCGAGCGCAGGTGACGATGACGACCCACTTTCTGCGGTCGTACTCGCGGCTGCTGATCGAAACGTGCCACCGCCGCGGCGCGCACGCCATGGGCGGCATGGCCGCGCAGATCCCGATCAAAGACGACCCGGTGGCCAATACCGAGGCCCTGGCCAAAGTGCGCGCCGACAAGGAGCGCGAGGCCGGCGACGGCCACGACGGTACCTGGGTCGCGCATCCCGGTTTGGTTGGCGTAGCCATGGAGGTGTTCGATGCCCACATGTTCGGCCCGAATCAAATCAGCCGCCGCGATCCCGAACTGCACATCTCGGCCGCAGACCTGCTGGCCGTGCCGCAGGGAGAGATCACGCCCGAGGGCTTGCGCACCAACGTCGCCGTCGGCCTGCGCTATCTCGAAAGCTGGCTCCGCGGACAAGGCTGCGTCCCGATCTTCAACCTGATGGAAGACGCCGCCACGGCCGAGATCTCCCGGGCCCAGATCTGGCAATGGATCCGGCACCCTGGCGGCCGGTTTGCCGACGGTACGAAGATCACCGCCCAACTCGTCGAGCGCGTGCTCGAAGAAGAGCTGGCCTCGCTGCGCACCGAGTTGGGCGACGAGGCCTACCAAATGTCGCGCTTCGACGAGGCCGGAGAACTTTTTGCGCAAACTAGCACGGCGCGCGAGTTCGTCGAGTTCTTGACGCTGCCGGCCTACGACCACTTGCCATGAAAAACCCCATCACCATCCATTCCATGATTACGTGAAAGGCTCTGATCATGTCCCATCTACGTAATGCTGCCGACTTGGAAGCCGACTGGGCCGACCATCCGCGCTGGGAGGGAATTCGCCGGGATTTTCTGCCGGCCGACGTGGTACGGCTGCGCGGCAGCATGCACATCGAGCACACGCTGGCCCGTTCGGGCGCCGAAAAACTTTGGAAGTTGATCTCGTTCGAGCCGTACGTGAACGCCTTGGGTGCGCTGACCGGCAACCAGGCGGTGCAGATGGCCGAGGCGGGGCTCAAAGCCATCTACATGAGTGGTTGGCAGGTCGCAGCCGACGCGAATAATGCCGGCCAGATGTATCCGGATCAGAGTCTCTACCCGGCTGACAGCGTCCCTACCTTGGTCCGCAAGCTCAACAACGCCCTCTGTCGCGCCGATCAGGTGCAGCATGCCGAAGGGCGCAACGATCACGATTATTTCCTGCCCATCGTGGCCGATGCCGAGGCCGGCTTCGGCGGGCCGCTGAACGCTTTTGAGTTGATGAAGGGAATGATCGAGAACGGGGCCTCGGGCGTGCACTTCGAAGACCAGTTGGCCAGCGAAAAGAAGTGCGGCCACATGGGCGGCAAAGTGCTGGTGCCGACGAGCCAGTTCATCCGCACTCTCACCGCCGCGCGATTGGCGGCGGACGTGATGGACACGCCGACGGTGCTCATCGCTCGTACCGACGCCAACAGCGCCCAACTCTTGACCAGCGACATCGATCCGCGCGACCGGCGTTTTCTTACCGGCGAGCGTACGCCCGAAGGCTTCTTTCGCATCACCGGCGGCATCGAGGTGGCCATCGACCGCGGCCTGTCCTACGCCCCGTATGCCGATCTGCTGTGGTGCGAGACCTCGACGCCCGATCTCGACGAGGCCCGGCGATTCGCCGAAGCGATTCATGCCCGCTTCCCCGGCAAGCCGCTGGCCTACAACTGCTCGCCATCGTTCAACTGGAAAAAGAAACTCGACGATGTCACGATCGCCCGCTTCCAGCGCGAGTTGGGCGCCATGGGCTACAAATTCCAGTTCATCACGCTGGCCGGCTTCCACGCCCTGAACCTGTCGATCTTCGAGCTAGCGCGCGGTTACCGCGACACCGGCATGACGGCCTACGCCGCCCTGCAGGAACGCGAGTTTGCCCGCGAGGCCGACGCCGGCTATCGGGCCACGAAGCACCAGCGTTTTGTCGGCACCGGATACTTCGACGAAGTGGCCCAGGCCATCGCCTGCGGCGCTTCGTCCACCACGGCTCTGTGCGGATCGACCGAGGAGGCGCAGTTCGAAGCGCAGCCGGTGGCCTCTTAGGCCGGCTGTCCCGTTTGCTCGCTAGCGATACCAAGGGGATGGAAGAGGGCTTCTGGGGAGTTGCCCTTCTTGAGCCGCGCTGTGGTTTCTAAGGCCACAGCGCGGCCCATTCCTTTTATGGGGCAAAGTAGCAGGCTCACTCCGTGAGCCGTAGCAGCAGCCGCAAACGTTCTACGTCATCATCGGAGAGGACATGCTGGCTCTCGAGGGTTCTGCTTGACGGCTCACGGAGTGAGCCTGCTACTTTGCAGACGCTGGACGTCGTCGACCGCGACGTATAATTTCCTGCCGGCGTTGGTCTCCCATCTCTATTGGCTCAAGTTCCCATGGCGCGCCCGATTGCTGTCACGATTCCGCACGATCTCGGCAAGGACGAGGCGCGGCGGCGGATCGACGAGGGTTTTGGCAAGCTTCAGTCGCAAATGGCCGGCGGCATGCTGGGGCTCGTGTCGTTCGAGCAGCATTGGGACGGCGACCGCCTCAATTTCACCGGCGCCGGCCTCGCCCAAACCATCCGCGGCCGCATCGACATCCTGCCCGAGAGCGTGCGGCTCGAGGTCGACCTGCCCGAGCTGTTGGCCGCCCTGGCCGACCGCATCACCGGCCGGCTCCAGCAGGAAACGCAGAAGCTGCTGAGATAGGCTTGAGGCGCGGGGCTCGAGACCTCAGGATAGGTGCCAGACCGGTTCCTTCCCTCGCACCGTCTTTCGGGTCCCGAACGATGCAGCTTTTCACCCGACGCACTGCGCCCGTCGCACTTGCCCTGGTGGCGCTGTGCGGCATGGTGCTTTACTTCGAGGGGCGGATCGGGTGGTGCAAGTACGGCTTCAGCCTTTGGAGCCCGGCCTGGAGCCGCTGCACTTCGCAGAACTTGTTCGACCCGTACACGTTCTCGCACCTGCTACACGGCGTGATCTTCTACTGGCTGCTGCGGTGGCTCGCGCCCAACTGGCCGCTGGCCTGGCGGTTGATCGCGGCCATGACGATTGAAGTCGCTTGGGAGCTGCTCGAGAACTCCCCTCCGATCATCGAGCGCTACCGGCAAACCACCGCCAGTCTCGACTACACCGGCGACAGCATCCTCAACTCCCTGAGCGACGTCGCCGCCGCCGTGGCCGGCTTCGCCATCGCCAGCCGCACCGGCTGGAAAACCGCCCTGGCGATGTTCGCCGGCCTCGAGCTGCTGGCCCTGCTCATCGCCCGCGACAACCTGACCCTCAACGTCCTGATGCTCATCTGGCCGATCGAGTCCATCAAGGATTGGCAGACAATGTAGCAGGCTCACTCCGTGAGCCGTTAAGCAGCACACCGCAGAGGATGGTACGCGACCGCGGTTCTTAGGCTGCGAGGGATGATGCCATCAGCAGGTCGCGCACGGTGAGCTGTAAAGCTGCTCCTCGTTGGCGGGTGGAGGGCACGATGGCGTGCTGCGACGGCTCACGGAGTGAGCCTGCTACTTTCACGCCGCTACTTTCACGCCGCCACGTCGATGGGGCCGTTGGGGCAGCGGAGCTGGAACAGGCCGAAGACTTCCTTTTGTGTCAGGCCGGTGTGCTGGGTGGGTTCTGCGTCAGTGAAGATGGTGTCGAAGATTTCGCGTTTCTCGCGCAGGATTTGATCGATGCGCTGCTCGATCGTTTCCAGGGCCAGAAACCGCGTCACCGTCACGGGGCCGGCGGCGCCGATGCGGTGGGCCCGGTTGATCGCCTGGTCTTCGACGGCCGGATTCCACCAGCGGTCGTAGAGGAACACGTATTCGGAGCACTGCAGGTTGAGGCCCGTGCCGCCGGCGCCGTAGCTGAGCAGCATCACGTGCCGCTTGGGATCGTTGCGGAACTCGTCCAGGATGCCGTCGCGCTTGGCCGGCGGAATCTTGCCGTGGTAGAGCAGGGGGCGGGCCCGCTTGAGCCGCGCGGCCAGCGTTTCGAGCGTGGCCACCCATTGGCTGAACACCAGTGCCTTGCGGCCGCTGGCGGCCACCTCGTTGATGTCGGCGGCCAGCCGTTCGAACTTCGAGCTCTCGCCCGAAGCCGGGTCGAAGTTGCAGATCTGCTTCAGCCGCAGCACCAGCTCGAACACGTGCTGGATCGTGGCCTCGTCGCCCATCTCGGTAAGCCGCACGACGCCCTCTTTCTCGGCCAACTCGTAGCTGGCCCGCTGGCTTGAGGTCAATTCCACCTCGGCGTCGCGGAACATCTTGGGCGGCAACTCGGTCAGCACCTTGTCCTTGGTGCGGCGGCAAATGAAGTCGGCCGCGGCCTTGCCCATCTTGCGGGGCTTCATCTCATCGTGCAGGTAGCCGGGCGAAAGAAACTCGAAAATGCCCACCAGATCGCGCGGGCTGTTTTCCACGGGCGTGCCGGTCAGGGCCCAGCCTCGGCGGCGCGGAATCGATCGCACGCATTGGCTGGTGGCGCTCGAACGATTCTTGATCCGCTGGGCCTCGTCGAGCACGACCAGGTCGAAGTGCAGGCCAAGCTCGGCAATCACCTTGCGGTCGCGCTGCAACAGCTCGTAGTTGGCAATCTTCACCGGCACGTCGTCTTGTTCCCATTGCCAGCGGCGCCGCGTGCGATCGCCCTCGATGGCCACGGTCGGCACCTCGGCCGCCCAGTGGGCAAACTCGCGCTGCCAGTTGGTTACTAGCGGCTTCGGGCAAACCAGCAGCACCGTGCTCAACTCGCCGGCGTGCAGCAGCAGCCGCACCGCGGTGATCGCCTGCATCGTCTTGCCCAGCCCCATCTCGTCGGCCAGCACCGCCGCATAGCGCGGGTACAGAAACGCGATGCCCTCGAACTGGTAGCCGAACGGATGCGCAGGAAACGACAGCGAGCAATCGCCGATCAGCGCTTCGAGCGACGGCTGCAACAGATAGAACAGCCGGTCCTCGAGCTTCACCACGTCGGACGGCGGCTCGATCCGGGTTCGCGTTTTCGGCGGGCAGGGAGATGCCGCGACTTCCGCCGGAGTCGCTTGGGCGGGCGCACGCCAGGCGCTCGGCATGCCGAAGCGATAGCTCTCGATCTTCAGCTTGGGCGGCGCAATCTTCAGGCTCACCGCCGCAGCCAGGTTGCTGCCCAGCGGCAGACTGTACACCGAGGGCTGCGAGCGCAACACGTCCGCCGGCCAAGGCGTTTCGAGCGCAGGTTGCACGAGCGACGGCAGGGCGACGGTGGTGGTCGAGAGGCTGAAGTCCGGCTGCCAGCTTTCGACCGAGGGCTTGTCCATAAGCGAATCGTTGGGCTGCCGACCTAAACGTGGTTGGTCTTGTGCGCTTCCTCGACGGCTTCGCGGATGCGCTCAAACGGTTCGCCGAGGTCGAAGGTGGCCACCTCCGTGAGGCTGGCCGTAATCGTGTCGCGGTCGGCGATATGCCCCGCCGAAACGGCCAGCCGATTCGTGCCCAGCGCGAACTGCGTGAGGTGGTCCGAGGCCCGATGAGCCGCGTCGATTCGCCAGTACGTGCCGGGCACCGACGCCGCGCCGGTCGCTACGGCTTCACTCGGGGAGACCTCTACGTCGCGCACCACCAGCGCAACCGGCAGCGAAACGTAGGGCCGCACGCTCAACACGCGCTCGATGTCCGTGCACACCGCCAGCGGTAGCAGGTCGCTCTTGGTAATGAGTGCCTGCCCGATTTGCTCGCCGTAGAGATACGACTCGAGCGTGGGCCCGAACAGGATCTCCTGGGCGCGGTTGGGTTTTACCGGAGCCGTGCAGTGAAACTCGAGCGGTCGGCCGGCGGTGTTCAGGATCAGGTAGCCACCGACCAGGCCGAGCTGCTCATGCTCCAGCACGGTCAGGAATCCAAGGCTGGCGGGGTCATCACGCGTCATGCGGCAGTCTGCTAGCGAGGAGGGAAGGGCACAGGTGTGGTTTGTGCACGCCGGCGGGAGGTGAAGCGGTCGGCTTGCCATGTTGCATCGGGCTGCGGTGATGAGTGACTTTAGACCGCTCGGTGCCAGCACGGACGCGGCGGGCACGAAACCGCCCAACCGCCGAACCGCCAAAGGCGTCGCGCGTTCGCCAACTTGGCGCACCGTCGCCATCGCGTGGCCGGAAAGGCCGCCTGGGCCGCAAAACATCCACAATTCGCCCAGTTTTCGCGGTGTGTGAGCTTCGTCGGTTGGAATCCCACGCGCGGTTCGACTACACTCAAGGTTTCAGCAGAAGAGCACTCTAGGAGCGGCATTTATGAGTCAGGATTCCCGTCCCACGCATGACTTGTTCACCCAGGTCGACATCACGGCCGGATCCCAGGTCGACCCGAACGCCACGGGCGCAGCGAACGAACAGGTTTCCCTGATGCGCAGTATGCTGGCGGCCCAGGACCGGCAGAACGAGTTGCTGGAAGAACTGGTCAGCCAGCTCAGTGCCGCCCAACGGCAGCGCAACCAGGAACTGGGTCAGTGGAAGCAGGCGAATCCGGAGCTGGCCCGGCATTGCCGTATCGCCGCCGAGACGCTCAGCCAGGTGCAGGTCGAGTTTCTCAAGAGCATCACCGAAGAAATCAGCGAAAGCGCCGACGCCCTGCTGGAAGGCGAGTTCATGCTCAACGAATTCGTCGACCGCTTCGGTCCCCGGCTAGCGCACCTCAACGGCGTGCTGCAAGTGCTGGCCCAACTGGGCAGCCAAACCCCTCCGGCGCCGCCTTCGCCCGCTGGCTGAGGTCGCCCGTCTCCGCGGCCGCAATGTAGCAGGCTCACTCCGTGAGCCGTCGCAGCGCCCCTTCGCGTGTTGACCTGTCGTGCGCACATACGACCCGCGCGGTCTTGCTGCACGCCGCGCGGATTGCCCTTATACTTGGGCGCACCGATCGCGCTGGATACGATCCGCGCCCGCGATGCGTTGGGTTCCCTCACGGTACTTCTGCGACGGCTCACGGAGTGAGCCTGCTACTTTCATGCTTGTCGACCTGGTTCAAGTGACGGCTAGCGACGGTGTGCGGCTGCACGGGGCGCTCGAATCGCCGAGCGAGAAACCCGACGCGCCGCTCGATGCCTGGCTGTGCATTCACGGAACGGGGAGCAACTTCTACGCGGGCTCGACCCTGGCCGGGCTGGCGCCCAAACTGCTCGCGCAGGGAGCCGCCGTGTTGCGGGCCAACACGCGCGGGCACGACATCGTCTCCACCGGCCCTTCGGCTGGCGGGCGGTGGCTGCAAGGCGCGGCGTTCGAGCGCGTCGACGAAGCGCCGCTCGATCTGACCGCCTGGATCGCGCTGTTGCGCGAGCGCGGCTACCAGCGCATCGGCCTGCTGGGGCACAGCATGGGTGCGATCAAGGCCATTCTCACACTGGCCGGAGACGACGCTCCGGCAGTCGAAGCGCTCGTGGCCGCCTCGCCGCCGCGGTTGTCGCACGAGCGGTTCAACCAATCGTCGCAAGGCGAGGGGTTCCGCCAGACGTTGGCTCAGTGCGAACAGATGGTAAGCGACGGGCGCGGCGACGAGTTGATCTTCGTCAAGTTCCCGTTGGCCTACTACATCACGGCCGCCGGCTTTCTGGATCGCTATGGACCGGAGGAGCGCTACAACGTGCTGCGGCTCGTGTCGCGCGTGAAGTGTCCCACGCTGGCCACGTTCGGTTCCTCCGAGGTGCAGGCCCACGAAGCGTTTTGCGGAATGCCCGAGGAACTGCCGCCGCTGGCCACACCGGAAAACTCGTTGCAGGTTGCCGTGATTGCCGGCGCGGACCACAACTATACCGGCTGTCACGATTCGCTGGCCGCGGTCATCGACAAGTGGCTCCGCCGCGCCCAGTAGATGGCATGTTCGGCAGTCGCAGGGGGCGGAGGTGCCCCGGCCGGGGCGGTTGGGCAGCCGCGGCGAAACGTGCCCAACAGTTGTTTTCCGGCCTGCGGTCGGGTATTTTTTGAGGTGTTCGGCTGGACCGTACCCGCCTGTTTCCCACGGCTTCGTCGTGGGCTTTTTTTGCCTCCTTCCGCTGCCCGAGGATTCTTCATGAGCACACTTGACCAGGCTTCGACCGGCGAATTGGAAGCGGCCGTCAAGCGAGCCCGCGATCAGCTCAATGCCCACGCGTACGAGACCGTGCAGTGGCACTTCCACCCGTCGACCGGTTGCCCGTTCTGGTTGGAGAAGGCCGAGTCGCTGTCGTTCGACCCGCTGAAGGAGGTGCGCGAGTTCGATGACTTGAAGAAGTTCGACCTGTTTCAGGACGAGTGGCTCCGCGGCGGGCCGGTACGGCGGTGGGTGCCCAAGGCCTATGCCGATAAGCCGGTCTACGTGTTCGAAACCGGCGGCACGACCGGCGTGCCCAAGAGTCGCATTGCCATCGAGGACTTTCGCGTCGACTATTCGCTGTTCAGCAGCACGCTGCCCGACGAGTACTTTCCGCCCGGGTCGAACTGGCTGATGCTCGGTCCTTCCGGCCCCCGGCGGTTGCGGTTGGCCGTGGAACATCTGGCCCAGCACCGCGGCGGCATCTGCTTCTGCATCGACCTGGATCCCCGCTGGGTGATCAAGCTCATCAAGAAGGGCTGGATGGAGCACCTCGAAGCCTACAAGCAGCATTGCATCGACCAGGCCATCACCATCCTGGGCGCGGGGCACGACATCCGCTGCATGTTCACCACGCCCAAGCTCCTCGAGTCGCTGGCGCTGGAACTCGAGAAGCGCGGCAGCTCGATCCGCGACGCGGGCATCACGGGCATCTTCTCCGGCGGCACCGAGTTCACGCCGCAGTGGACCCGCTTTGCCACCGAAGAGTTTCTCGACGGCGTGTACATGACGCCTACTTACGGCAACACGCTGATGGGCCTGGCCTGCAGCAAGCCGGTTACGCCCGAGGACAACTACAAGATCACCTATTACGCCCCGCAGCCGCGGGCGGTGCTCGAGATCGTCGACTTCGACGATCCGCAGTCGGTCGTCGGCTACGGCAAGACGGGGCGCGTCAAGCTCACCACGCTCACCAAGGAGTTCTTCGTGCCCGGCTTCCTCGAGCGCGACGAGGGCGAGCGCGAGCAACCCTACATCAAGTATCCCTGGGACGGCGTCAGCGGCGTGCGTCCCTTCCACCAAACCGCCGAGGCCACCACCGTCGGCGTGTACTAATCCACAATTCGTTTAGCCCGGAGCCACCGGCGACGGCGCGTTGATTTCCTCGTTGAACCGCGTCGCCGCAAGCCGCTCCGGCACCCACCACCGAGGACCCCCTCCGTGCTCAACATACCGATCCTGCGTTGGGGCAAGCCCTACGAGTCGCTCGAAGTCGACGAGGTCGTCCACTTCATCACCGGCGAGCCGATCGCCAAGGTCGGCCAGGCCAACGGCGGGCTGCTGCAGCGCGACATGCGCAAGGCCTCGCAAGCCCGCGCGGCGCTGAAAGACATTCCCTGCGACGAGCTGATCGAGCGGGTCAAGAAGGCCGGCGAGTTGTACTTGAAGGAAACGCTTCCCCTGGGCGACGGCACGCAATCGCCCGACGAGTTCGTCCACATGCAGAGTGCCTCCACGGGCCTGCCCGAGCACATGTGCAAGGCGAACATGCAGAAGAATTTCTTCGTGCTCTCGCACATGGACCAGATGCTCGACGCGCTGACGCGCGGGCTGGACCTGAACATCTTGAGCCGCGGCTACGGTGTCGAAGGCCGCGGGGTGGTAGTCAGCTACCAGGCACAGGCTCCGGCCGTGGGGCTGGTGCTGCCGTCGAACTCGCCCGGCGTGCACACGCTGTGGCTGCCGGTAATCCCGATGCAGATCGGTCTGGTGCTCAAGCCGGGCCCCCAAGAGCCGTGGACGCCGTACCGCATGACGGCCGCATTCACCGAGGCGGGCATTCCGCCCGAGTCCATTTCGATCTACCCCGGTGGCGCCGACGTGGGCGCCGCCGTGCTGGCCAGTTGCCAGCGCAGCATGATCTTCGGCGGCACGCCCACCGTGGAACGCTATCGCGGCAACCCGGCCGTGCAGGCGCACGGACCCGGCTTCAGCAAGATCCTGCTGGGCGACGACGTGGTCGACGATTGGGAACAGTACATCGACCTGATGGCCGACAGTATCTATCTCAACAGCGGCCGCGGCTGCATCAACTGCTCGAGCATTTGGGCCTCGCGTCACACCAAGGAAATCGCCCAAGCCCTGGCCGAGCGCTTGGGCCCCGTGCCCGCCTTGCCGCCGGACGATCCCAACGCCGGGCTGGCCGCCTTCACCGTGCCGGGCGTGGCCAAGGCCGTGTGGGCCCAGATCGAAGGCGGGCTCAAGGAAGACGGCGTCACCGACATGACTTCGCAGTACGGTCCGCGGCTGGAAGAAAAGGAACGCTGTGCCTACTTGCGTCCGGTCATCATCCACAGCCAGTCGCCCGAGCCGGCGCTAGCGAAGGCCGAGTACATGTTCCCGTACGCCAGCGTGGTCGAGTGTCCGCAGGACAAAATGCTCGAATCGATCGGTCCCACGCTGGTCTGCTCGGCGATCACCGAAGACGAAACCTTTCAGGCACAGTTGACCGACGCGGTGCACATCGATCGGCTCAATATCGGTCCAATTCCGACGATCAAGCTCGACTGGCTGCAGCCGCACGAGGGAAATATCGTCGAATTCCTGTTCCGCGCCCGGGCCTACCAACTGCCGCAGGAACGCCTTGCCCTGGCTCGCTAGAATAGGCAGCAGGGGCATCGCGCGGGCTGGGGCTTGCGCGAGGCCGCTTCCTTCCGCGCCCCACGGTCCCGCCGAGTAGCGTGCATGATTCCATTCGACTACCAACCCCGCACGCGGATCGTTTTCGGTCCCGACAAGATCGAAGCGCTCGGCGATCTGGCGGGAGAGCTCGGCGCGCGTCGCGCCATCGTGGTAAGCGATCCGGGTATTGTCGCCGCGGGCCATACCGAGCGCGGACTTGCCTCGCTGCGCAAGGCCGGCATCGAAGCACACCTGTTCGACGGCGTGCAGGAGAATCCCACCACCGACAACGTCGACGCCGGGATGGCCTTGGCCAAACGCCATCAACCGGAGTTGATCGTGGGGCTCGGCGGCGGCAGCTCGATGGACTGCGCCAAGGGGATCAACTTCATCTACACCGGCGGCGGCAAAATGCAGGACTACTGGGGCCGCGGGAAAGCGACCCGCGAGATGCTCCCCATGATCGCCGTCCCCACCACGGCTGGCACCGGCAGCGAAACGCAATCGTTCGCGCTGATCTCCGACGCCAAAACGCACGTCAAGATGGCCTGTGGCGACCCCAAGGCGTCGTTTCGCGTCGCGATCCTCGACCCCGTGCTGACCGTGTCGCAGCCGCCGAGCGTGACCGCGTTGACGGGCATCGACGCCGTGGCTCATGCCTTGGAGACCTATGTCACCCGGGTGCGCAATCCCGTGTCGCTGGCCTTCAGCCGCGAGGCCTGGCTGCTCTTGAGCGAGAACTTCGGCCGCGTCTTGCAATCCCCCGACGATCTCGAGGCCCGCGGCGCGATGCAATTGGGCGCGTGCTTTGCCGGGCTGGCGATCGAGAACTCGATGCTCGGCGCCACCCACGCACTGGCCAATCCGCTGACCGCACGCTACGGCATCGTGCACGGCCGGGCGATCGGCTTGATGCTGCCGCACGTGATTCGCTTTAACGGCGCCGAGTTCGGCCATTGGTACGACGACCTGCTCGAGGGCACCGGCGGCAGCAACGGCGTGGCCTCGGGGGGCTTCGAGGCCCTGGCCGACTTCGTGGCCGCTTTGGCACGCAATGCCGGATTGCCCGAGCGGCTGTCGGACTGCGGTGTCGAACGGGCCAAACTCTCGGAGATGGCCGCCGAAGCGGCGAAGCAGTGGACCGGCACCTTCAATCCGCGTAGGGTAGGGGAAGTCGAGTTGCTGTTACTCTACGAAGCCGCCTATTAGGGGGAGGGAGCAAGCCGATGGACTGCAATCCCCGTTCGACGCGCCTCAAGGCACGGCCGGCGGTCTGGCTCACCGTAGCCGGCATGGCAATGGTCTGCCTGCTGCTTGCCGGCTGCCAGCGGGCTACCGAGGCCGCCTCGCCCGATGCGACCGCCGCGGCGAAGCCCGCTGCCGGCGCCGATGCCAAAGTAGCCCGCAACACGACGACGCCCGATGCCCCTAAGGATGCCTGGCCCGTGTTTCGCGGCGATCCGCTCGCCAACGGCGTGGCCGGCAGCAAGCTGCCCGACGACCCTAAGGTGCTGTGGAAGTTCAATTCCAAGGAACACGGCTTCGAGGCCACCGTGGCCATCGCCGACGGCCGGGTGTTTGCCGGCTGTCTCGACGGCGAGCTGTACGTCTTGTCGCTCGAAGACGGCAAGGAGTTGTGGCGCTATCACACCGAGTTGGGCTTTACGGCGCCGGCCGCCGTGAAGGACGGTCGCGTGTTCGCCGGCGACAGCGATGGCCGGTTCTACTGCTTCGACGCCGCCACGGGCAAACCACAGTGGGGCTTCGAGGCCTCGGCCGAGATCAATTCCGGCCCCAACTTCTACAAGGACAACGTGCTGTTCGGCTCGCAGGACGCCACGCTCTACTGCTTGAACGCGGCCACGGGCGACGAGGTGTGGACCTATACGATCGGCGATCAGATTCGCTGCTCGCCCACGGTGGTCGAGGGCCGCGCGTTTCTGGCCGGATGCGATGCCAAGCTGCACATCGTCGACCTCGAGAAGGGCGAAGCGCTCGCCACGGTGGAAATCGACGGACCCACGGGCTCGACCCCGGCGGCCGACGACAATTGCGTCTACTTCGGCACCGAGAATTCGAGCTTCTTCTGCATCAACTGGCGCGAGGCCAAGGTCGAGTGGATGGCCCGCTCGCCGCGCAACATGCCGTTTCGTTCCTCGGCGGCTCTGCTGCCCGAGGCCGTGATCTTCGGCGGACGCGACAAGGCGATCTACGCGCTCGACCCGAAGACGGGTAAGGAGCTCTGGAAGCCGTTTCGGACGCGCTCGCGCGTCGACTCGTCGCCCGTAATCGTCGAAGACCGCGTTTACGTCGGCGCGTCCGACGGGCGGCTGTACGCGCTGGATCGCAAGACGGGCGAGAAGGTCTGGGAATACGAAGCGGGCGGCGATTTCATCGCTTCGCCCGCAGTCGCCGAGGGCCGCCTGGTGATCGGCAACACCGACGGCACATTGTACTGCTTCGGCGCAGATGCAAAGTAGGCGGCATCGACATACAAGTTTTAGAGAATCACGATGGGTGCCATGCTCACGCTCGCGTGAGCATGCTCATGCTGCCTGACGGCGACATGAGCATGGCACCCCGGAAGCCGAATATCGGACAACTGCCGCCACGCTTTTGGCGCAGGCGGCGTGGGAGTGACGCATGGCCACGGAAACGACCAAGACTGAAGTTGGTAGTTACTTCATCTCCAACTACCCGCCCTATTCGCAGTGGTCGGCCGAAGCTTTGCCGGACGTGCTAGCCGCGCTCCATGCACCGCCGGTCGTGGCTCCCGGTTCGAGCGAGCCGGCACCCTTGGGCCTGTACCTGCACATTCCGTTCTGCCGCAAGCGCTGCAAATTCTGCTACTTTCGCGTCTACACCGACAAGAACGCCGGCGATGTGGAGACCTACGTTTCGGCCCTGTCGCGCGAGATCGAGCTGGTCAGCAAGCTGCCGATCATGGGCGGCCGGCCCTTCCGCTTCGTCTACTTCGGCGGCGGCACGCCTTCGTTTCTAAGCGCCAAGCAGCTCACCAGCCTGGTCGATCGGCTGCGGGCCAACATCAATTGGGACGAGGCCGAGGAAGTCACCTTCGAGTGCGAGCCCGGCACGCTCTCGGAGCCCAAGGTGCACACGCTGCGCGAGCTGGGCGTTACGCGATTGAGCCTCGGCGTGGAAAACTTCAGCGACGCGGTGCTCGAAGAGAACGGCCGGGCGCATCTCTCCGGCGAGGTCTACAAAGCCTGGGACTGGATCACGAAGGCCGACTTCTACAACGTCAACATCGACCTCATCTCCGGCATGGTCGGCGAGACGTGGGACAATTGGAAGGACTGCATCCGACGCACGATCGAACTGGCGCCCGATAGCGTGACCATCTACCAGATGGAGCTGCCGTTCAACACGGTCTACTCGCGCGACATCCTGGGCAACGAGATCGAGACGCCCGTGGCCGATTGGCCCACCAAGCGGGCCTGGGTGAGTTACGCCTACGACGAAATGCTGTCCGCCGGCTACGCGGTGTCGAGCGCCTACACGCTGGTCAAAGACAAGTCGCGCGTCAACTTCTCTTATCGCGACAATCTGTGGCACGGTTCCGATCTGTTGGCCACCGGCGTGGCCAGCTTCGGGCACGCCTCGGGCGTTCACTACCAGAACGAGCCCGACTGGCCGGGCTACGTCAGCCGGCTCGAACAGGGCGAGCTGCCGCTCAACCGCGGCCTGAAGCCTACGCCGCATCAACTGCTGGTGCGCGAAATGATCCTGCAGCTCAAGACCGGCCAACTCGACGTCGGCTACTTTCGCGATAAGTTCGGCGTCGACGTCATCGATCATTGGCGCGCCGAGTGGCAGCAACATGCCGACGACGAGTTGCTCACCTTCGACGACCAGCAGGTGTCGCTCACCCGCAAGGGGCTGCTGCGGGCCGACGCACTGTTGCCGGCCTTCTTCGAGCCGGAGCACCGCGGAGTCCGCTACACATGAGCGGCGGCGAGCTCGTCTTCTGGATGGGAAAGTTCGAGGCCCGCTTTCCCACCGATCGCCGCTACGCCAAGAACCACATGTGGGCAGCGCCCGTCGAGGGCGGCGGCTACCGCTTCGGGTTTTCGGCCTATGCCGTGCGGCTGCTGCAGGACGTGTACTTCCTGGAGTGGTCGATCGACCCCGACACGCCGCTGCGCGAAAAGCAGGAAATCGGGGCGATCGAGAGCTCCAAGGCCGAGAGCGCCCTGTACGCGCCGATCGCCGGCCGGCTGACGCGGTTCAACGATGACTTGCTGGCCGACCCTTCCACGATTAACGTCGATCTATACGGCCGTGGGTGGCTCTTCGAGATCGAAGGCGAGGGGGGCGAATTGTTGTCGCCCGAGGCCTACCTGCTACACTTGGAAGCGGCCTGGGAAGTCGCCGAGCGCACCCTCAAGGGCCAATTCAACGAGTGAACGCAACCGCGGCAAGCAGCACCGATGGCTAGAAAAGTCACCGTCGTCATCTCGCAGGGGCAAAGCGCCAACCCGGAAAAGCGCGGGTTGGAAGAGGCGCTCGTCGGCGCGCTGCTGATGGACCATAACGTCGAAGTGACGGTCATCCCGCACCTGTACGACCTGGCCCCGGGTAGCACGGGCATGCTCTGCCTTGAAGGAATCACAGGCGACATGATCGTGGCCAGTTGGCTCTTTCCCCGCGCGGCCCATTGGACGCTCGATCGCGGCGGCATCAAGGGTCACTTCGGCCAGACGCTGCTCGAATCGGAAGATGAAGACGAAGACGACGAGGCTGCCGAGGCCGAGGACGAAGCCGACGACAAGCCGCGCGTGGGCGGGCGCGATCTGCCCAACCGCGCGATCTACCACTTGCACCTGGCGGCACAGAAGGGGCCCGAGCCGTTCATCGCCGAGATCAAGCGGATTCTCTCCGAAGCGAGCGTGCAGACGGTCGGCTTGATGGGCTGGATCGGCGGATCGCCCAAGCCGGACAGCCTGGCGCGGTATCTCGACCCCGGCAAGACGAACGGCCAGGCCAGGCCGGGGCCCGCGGAGTCGCCCGCGCCCACCAACGGGTCGTCACCGGACAACGCAACCACCGGCGCGATCGAGCCGATTCGCATCGACGAGACGCCGGCCCGGCGGTGGTACCCGGTGATCGATTTCAGCCG
Organism: Planctomycetota bacterium; assembly: GCA_003389325.1. Taxonomy (GTDB): domain Bacteria; phylum Planctomycetota; class Planctomycetia; order Pirellulales; family PALSA-1355; genus LB-PLM-3. The sequence continues at coordinate 28,301 of QQVE01000041.1, read as the reverse complement.
CTGCACGAATTGCATGGAGTGCATCGACTTTTGTCTGTTCGGCGTGTACGGCGTGGACGCGGCGGAGACGATCCTGGTCGAGCAGCCCGACAACTGCCGCAAGGGGTGCCCGGCGTGCAGCCGCGTCTGCCCCGAAAACGCCATCATCTTCCCCCAGCACAAGACGCCGGCCATCGCGGGTAGCGCGGTCGAGAGCGCTGGCGGCTTGAAGATCGATCTCTCGCAACTCTTCGGCGCCCCCAGTGCCATCGAGATCGCGGCCCAGGAGCGCGACACCGAGCTGGTGGCCGCAGGCCGCGACGCCGTGGGCCTCGCCGTCGGCGTTCCCAAGCGCCAGGCCAACAAGCCCGACGAGCCCAAAGACGAGCTCGACGACCTGATCGACCAGCTCGACGACCTGGATCTCTAATCTCCGGCGTTCTCTTGCTTTGTAGGTCAGGCACTCCGTGCCTGACAGCCGCCCTCGCGAATCGGCCCGCGATCCAATGTGCGGCGTTTTCGTTTTTCTAAAGCATGCTTGACATATGTGAAAGTGTGCTTTAATATTATTCACTATGACTTCAACAATCGAAAACACCGCCCTGGCCGACCATCCGCTGGCGGCCCTGGAACGCGAGGATCTGGACCTCGTGGTCGAGCTGGTTCTGCGGAGCGGGTCGCTCAAGGATCTGGCCGCGTCTTATGGGGTGAGCTACCCGACCATTCGCTTGCGTCTCAATCGGCTGATCGAGCGGCTGCAGGCGGCCGTCGAGGGCCAGAAGCCCGATCCGCTCAGCGAGTTGTTGGCTCGGCTGGTCGAGCGCGGCGAAATGTCGATGTCGGGTGCTCGGGCGGTGCGCGATCTGGTGCGACAACGAGAGAAGGCAAGCGGCAGCGAAGCGTAGTCAACTCTCCACAGCTTCAATTCGCGAGGTGCCTTATGGACCCTTGGTGGACGTCACAACAGGCTGGCATGATTGGCGCGGTTTCGGGAATGGGCGCGGGGTTTCTGGGCACCGCGGTCGGAATTTTGGGCGGCATTTGCGTGCCCCGCGGGCAGTGCCGGCGCCTCGTGCTTTCGCTCCTGGGCTTCGGCACCGTGCTGGGGATCGCTTTCCTGCTCGTGTGTGCCGTGGCGGTCGTTGCGGGGCAACCGTATCACGTCTGGTACGCCCTGGCGATTCCCGGTCTCGTGCTGACCTTCGTCTTCGGCGGCCTGCTTCCCGTCATCAACGCCCAGTACCGGCAAGCCGAGATGCGGCGTCTGGAAGCTGAAGAACTGCGGCGGAGTTGAGCGAACAGCGTTAGAATGAGGATTGCCGGAAACATCTGCGGCATTGGGGGCGCGCGGTGGCAACTCAACTGCGAAAAAGAAGGCTGCTCTACGGTTCCGGCGTTATTGGGGTGCTGTTGTTCTTAGCAGCACTACTTGCGCCAGCGATTCCCCCCAATGAGGAGTTCTGGTCCAAGTCGCACTATTGCAAGCGTTGCGGCATTCAACGCCACCTAAGCAGTACCAATACGGTGACGGATCCACCGCAAGTTCTCTCCTATGAAGAGGAATCCCATATCACGAGTCTGTCTGCCTGGCACGCCGCACACTACGGACCGTGCGAGCACACATGGCGATACAATCACTCGGCGTATCTACGGTATTTTCGGATCAGGTCGCAGAGATTCTTCCAGCTTAGTGAGGCGGGAAGCGCAGTGACGCCCGACCTCATTCGTCTCTCGCCGGAAGACCAAGAACACCTGGAACGGCTCTTCCAGGCCAACCCCATCGAGTGCCAGGAGCACATCGAGTTCGTTCTCAACAGGCGTGGGCGTGAATAGTTCTCGTGACGGCCGATTGCACAGCTACCGCGTCACGATCGGCAGCCCCGGCTCGCTGGGCTCCAACCCCTCGGGCATCACCGGGTTGGCGTACGCCCCGAAGTCGTTGAAGAAGTGCTTCTTCACGAAGCGGTAGACGAAGCTCCGCTCGGGGATCTCGTGCTGGGGGTCGAACTGGCTGCCGCGGGCGTGCATGGCTTCCAACTCCGCCATTGCCGCGTGCCGGGCCGTGGTGTCGCGGGCGCCGTGCTTATCGACCAGGGCCTTGAGCAGGTCGGGACGCTCGAGCACGATGCAGCCGCGCGTCGAGCTGGCGGCGGCGTGGCGAAAATCGCGCAAGAACTCCGAGTTGTTGAATGTCTCGGCCAGCGGACGCTCGTCGTGAATCGACTCGGTCGCAAACTGCACGATCGGGCAGGGCTCGATGTCGCCCCAGGGACTGATGTGGTGCGTGAAGCCCGTGGCCGCGGGGCACAGCGCCTGACCTTGATGGTCGTAGTACGCATCGACCACGCAGATCGGCTTCGTGGCCCGCGTGTCGACGACGAACTGCCGCACGCGGCGCTGTTGATCGGGCGTGAGTGCCAGCTCCGGTTTGGCGTCGGGGCCGACCGGGCGATAGGTGTGATACCACATGTACATCACGCCCAACTCGATCAGCCGATCGACCCAGGCCTCGGTCAGCAGATCGTCGATGTTCGTCTGACAGAGGCTTGTACAGACGCCGGTGAGCACTTTGTGTTTCAAGCAGTTGTGCAGGCCGTCCATCGACCGGCTGAACACTTGCGGCCGGCCGCGCCGCTCGTCGCTGACGATCTCGCTCCCCTCGATACTGATCAAGGGCGTGACGTTGCCCAGCCGACGCAGTTCGCGGGCCACGTCATCGGTGATGAACTGGCCGTTGGTGAACACTTGGAAGTAGCAGTCGGGATGCGCCGCCAGGATCTCCAACAACTGCGGGTGCATGAACGGCTCGCCGCCGAGGATGCCGAAGAAGCTGTTGCCGACCGCCTTGGCCTGTTCGATCATACGGTTCATGGCCGGCACGTCGATCGTTTGTTGCTTGGCGGCCACGTCGACCCAGCAGCCCTGACAGCGCAGGTTGCAACTGTTGATGATCGAGATGTACAGAAACGGCGGAAAGAACTCACCGCGCTTGAGCCGCGCCTTGTGCTTCTGAATGGCGCGCATGCCTTTGAAGCCCATGTTGTAGGCGAGCTTCCAAAGCAATCGCTTGTCGGTTTCCAACAAGGCGCGCTTGGCCATTTTCAGATACATCGAGGCCTCGCCGGTAAACGAGCGTCGCGGGGTCCTTTTTGGGGGCCGGGCTCGCCTCGAGCGGCCGGAATTTGTGCGACAATTTTCCCATCAATTTCGTCTGATTATACCAACGCCCCCACGGGCACGACAGCGAATCCGATAGCGACCAACGACTTGCGTCGCGGAGCCGTTTGGTACGTATCTTGCACCCCGGTGACCCCTGGACGGTCGCCCCGCCAGGCGGCCGCCGCAGACTATCGACAGGCCAAGGGGGCGTATCTACACTTTGACCCTTATGGCTCGAATCGAGGGCGATTCGGCCGCGCTCAATCGCGGCCGCGCTGTGGGCCTTCGACGTCCGAGCCAGTTTGTGTTTTTGCGAGGGCAATCTGAATTCCAATGGTCGACTCCGACCGACTCTTGGCTGCCTACGAAACGGCCCGCTGCGATCTGCTGGCGGAAAGCACTGCCGATGGACACTGGATCGGCCAGTTGTCCAGTTCTGCTCTCTCGACGGCCACCGCGATCAGCGCCCTGGCAATCGTCGAACGCCATGCGCCCACCGTCGCGGGGCGCATCGTCGACGAGCAGCGCGAGTGCGCGCTGTCCGAGTTGATCATGACCAGCCTTCGCTGGTTGGCCCGCAATCAGAACCCCGACGGCGGCTGGGGCGATACCGACAAGAGCGAATCGAACATCGCCACCACCATGTTGGTGCGGGCCGCGTTTGCCCTGACCTGCGTGCCGGCCAAAAACCAGGGCATGCTCGAACGAGCCGATGCCTACATCGCCGCGCACGGCGGCGCCAAGGGCTTGAAGCGCCGCTACGGCAAAGACAAGACGTTTGCCGTGCCGATTCTCACCAACTGCGCGCTGGCCGGCCTGGTCGATTGGAGCCACGTGCCGTCGCTGCCGTTTGAGTTGGCTTGCTTCCCGCAGAAGGCCTGGAAGTTCCTGCGGCTGCCCGTGGTCAGCTACGCCATTCCGGCGTTGGTGGCCATCGGCCAAACGAAATACTTTCATCGCAAGCCGCGCAATCCGCTTGCCCGGCTGCTGCGCAAGCTGACCGTCGACAAGAGCCTGGCCGTGGTCGAAACGATGCAGCCCGAGAGCGGCGGTTTCCTCGAAGCCGCGCCGCTGACGAGTTTCGTCGTGATGAGCCTGGCCAGCAGCGGCCGTGCCGATCATCCGATCGTGCAGAAGGGCGTCGAGTTTCTGTTGGCTTCGGTGCGCGCCGACGGCAGTTGGCCGATCGACACCAACCTGGCCACGTGGAACACGACGCTGTCGCTCAATGCCTTGGCCGCCGGGGGCGAAGACCTGCGCGAGACACGCTCGCTCGACTGGCTGCTGGAGTGCCAGCATCGCCGCGTGCATCCCTACACCGGCGCCGAGCCGGGCGGCTGGGCCTGGACCGACCTTTCCGGCGGAGTGCCCGACGTCGACGACACCTCCGGTGCGCTGTTGGCGCTGTCCGCCTGGCTGCAGGGCGACGAGTCGGTGGGCGACCGCGTCGTGCCGGCCGCGGCCGCCGGCGCGCACTGGCTGCTCGACCTGCAAAACTCCGACGGCGGCTGGCCCACGTTCTGTCGCGGCTGGGGCACGATGCCCTTTGATCGCAGCGGCAGCGACCTGACCGCTCACGCTCTGCGGGCGCTGTGTGCCTGGCGGCCGATCCTGGCCGAGCAAGACGCCGTGCCCTCGCAAGAGCGCATCGATCGCGACATTCGCATCGGCCGGGCACTTGATATCGGCTTGCGCTACCTGGTGGCCAGTCAGCACGCCTCCGGCTACTGGGAGCCGCTGTGGTTCGGCAACCAGCATCGCGAGGGCGAACGCAATCCTGTCTACGGTACCGCCAAGGTCCTGATGGCGTTTCGAGATCTCGACTGTCTGGACGTCGTGCCCGTGCGGCGCGGTCTCGACTGGCTGGTCTCGGCCCAACTGGCCGGCGGCGGCTTCGGCGGCCCGCGCGATCCACACACTCGCAAAGGGCAGGCCAGCGTGGAGGAGACGGCACTGGCCGTCGAGGCACTCACCAGTTGCGGAGGTGCGCAGGCGCACGAAGCAGCCGGGCTGAAAGGGCTTACGTGGCTCGTCGACGCGGTCGAAGCCAATCGTCACGGCGAAAGTTCGCCAATTGGTTTCTACTTCGCCAAGCTGTGGTATTATGAGAGGCTGTATCCGCTGGTCAGCACGGTCTCGGCCCTGGGACACGCCGCGCGGAGACACTTACCCCCCAGCGTGCCACGCACGGTCGTTCACTCCGGCAAGCAGTAAGTGAGAAGCTCCGTTGGCGATTGCACCCGTCGGCCGGCAGCCTGAGGGCGCCGACTCCCAGCCCGCCCCGAAGAAGTCGCGCCGCCGCAAGACCAGCCACCTGAAGCTGGTGCCCGAGTCGCTCGAGTTGCGCGAAAAGCTCCGCGCCCGCGCTGCCGAAGTCGCCGACAAGCTCGACAAGTCGCGGCCACAGTCCAAGGACGAGATGGAAGCGGTGGCCCGCGCGCTGTTGGCGGACATGGGTCTGCCCGAGGGTTACCTGGGCTGGACGATGGTCGTGCTGGCTTCGGCCTTTTGGCGCGACCAGGTGGCGGCCGTGCCGCCCAGCCGCCGGCTGTTCCTGTTGCCGCATTGCCTCAAGCACGCCGAAGGTTGCCCGGCCGACTACGACGACTTCGGCCTGGAGTGCAAACAGTGCGGCGCGTGCTCGATCGCCGACTTCCGCACCATGGCCGAAGAGATGGGCTACAAGGTGCTGGTCGCCGAAGGCTCGCCCATCGTGCTGAAGATCATCGTCTCGGGCTACGTCGACGCGATCGTGGGCGTGGCCTGCCTCAATGTGCTCGAAAAAGCCATCGACAAGATCTTGCTGGCCGGCATCCCCTGCATGGCCGTGCCGCTGCTCTCGAGCGACTGCCGCAACACCTCGGTCGACGAGGACTGGGTCAGCGAGATGATCAAGATCGAGCATCGCACCCCGCAGGTGCAGACGCGCTCGTACGTCCACTTGATGCGGGCCGCCGAGGGCATGTTCGATCCGACCGAACTCGCGCGGCTCGCCCCCCGCGCACGCGGCGGCAAGTCGCTGGCGGAACTGAACGGCGAAGGCATCGCGGGCCTCGATCCGGTGGCCGGCACCGAAGCGATCGCCTACGACTTTCTGGCCAAGGGTGGCAAGCACTCGCGCCCTTTTATCACCCTGGCCGTGTACGACGCGCTGACCGGCGGCGAAGGCACGCTGGCCGGCGGCGCCCAGCACGTGGCCGCGTTTTCCGACTCGGTGAAGCGAGCCGCGCTGTCGATCGAAACGTTTCACAAAGCATCGCTGGTGCACGACGACATCGAGGACGACGACGGCTTTCGCTACGGCGACGAGACCGTGCATCGTCGCTGCGGCGTGCCCACGGCGATCAACGTGGGCGACTACCTGATTGGCCTGGGCTATCGCCTGGTGAGCCGCGAGCGAAGTGCCATCGGCGCCGACGCCTCGGCCGACATCCTCGACCACCTGGCCGAAGCCCACATGCGGCTCTGCGAAGGGCAGGGGGCCGAGCTGCTGTGGCGTGATGCCCGCGACAAGCGACTTTCGGCACTCGACGCCTTGAAGATCTACGCGCTGAAGACCGCACCGGCTTTCGGAGCCGCGCTGTTCGCCGGAGCGCGTCTGGCCGGCGATGCCGCGGCGTATGCCGAGCCCCTGTCGCAATTCGCCCGTCACCTGGGCGTCGCTTTCCAGATTATCAACGACCTTGACGACTGGGAGCTCGATTCGCACAACAAGTTGGCCGCCGGCGGCGACGTGCTGGGCGGACGGCCCACGGTGCTGTGGGCCCTGGCCCTGGAGGCCCTCGACCCGAAAGATCGCGTCGAGTTGGAAACGCTGATCGCCGGCGAGTCCGACGAACGGGTGCTGTCGCGCATCCGCGAGCTGTACAGCAAGGCCGGCGTCTTCGAGAAGGCACACCGCCTGGTCGACAAGTACCAGCAGCGGGCCGAAGCCGTAGCCGACGAGATCGAACCCGACGAACTGAGACGTTTGTTGTATTACCTGGTCGACACGGTGCTGCACCGGCCGGCCGCCTCCGACCCGCCCGTGGTGGCGTTGGCCGCCCCGCAGCCCCTGCCGATTGTTGCACCCTCGTAATCCGCACTCGACCCCGCGGGGCCGGTGCGTAGAATTTTCGATATCTCGGCGCGACGTGACTCGATGGCCCCAGGGCGGAGCCGGGGGAAATACCCGTATGATGAGTGAAGCCCGCGCTTTGACGCCCGATCTCGACACGCTTGTTGCTCTGTTCTACCCGCAAGGGGCCGAGCTGGGACACTTCGACGAAGTCGATTCCCACGATCTGGCCCGCGACTACCGCATGCTGCTCGCGCACGACAGTCACATGACCGTGACCGTCGAGCGGTTTCACAACGGGCCGGTCGACGTTCGCGTGCTCGAGACGAACATCACCGACACCCACTACGCCCGCAAGATCCTGCTCACACGGCAAAGCGACGGCCAGGTGGTGCAGTTCGGCATCATGCGTCTCGACGTTTCCTGCGTGACTCCCAAGGTCCGCCGCGAGATCGAGAGCCAGCAAACGCCGCTGGGCCGGATCCTCATCGAGAACAACGTGCTGCGCGAAGTGCACCTCACGCGTCTCTACAAGGTCACCCCGGGCCCGGACCTCGAAAAAATGTTCGGCATCGAGCCCGGCCAGACCACCTACGGCCGCACCGCTATCATCCACTTCGACGGCGAGCCCGCCGTGGAATTGCTCGAGATCGTCGCACCGGTGTAGCGGCGATGTCTTGCTTTCTGACGAGGAAGGAAACGCAAAGACGCAAAGCCGCGAAGTGAATTTTGATTCACATGGGCGGTCTGTAGGTTTTCTTCTCGAATTCGTGGTTGTTGGTTGCGGAGCCGCAGTTGCCTCGCATGTAGCGGTGTGACAAACTGAGAGTAGTGGGCGCTTCTGTACAATCTCGAACATGAGGCGTGGGCCGCATGTCACAAACGGGAAATCTTCCTTCGTTCTCTCCGCCGGACACACAGCATTCTCTACCGGCGGGCGTTCTCGAAAGAATCAAGAAGCTGACCGGTGAATTCTTCCCCGGCCCGGTCAGTTTTGCCGAGGAGCACGATCCTTCCGAGCCCGCCAACCACTATGTCGTGTTCACCGTCTCGGCCGCCGGGCCGTGGAAGGGTGTTCGTGACAAGGTCATCCAATGGCATCGCCGAGTAGCTGAACTCTGCCCGAATCCGTCCAACTACTTTCGGCTTGACGTCCACTGCGATGAAGCCGAATGAATTCATCGTGCTGGCCGGCCGCCTCGCGGCGGGAGTCGATGCCAGCGCCGCGGAGCGCCGTTCGGCGACCAGTCGTGCCTACTACGGTGCGTATCACACAGCAGTGAACTTTCTCATCGCAGCGGGATTACAACCTCCTCGCGAGCATGGTGAAGTTCAGCGGATGCTGGCTCGTAACGACAAAGCGCTTGCGGCGTCCTACCTGTTGAGCGATCTTTAGAGCCGCCGCGTGAAGGCGGACTACGCTCTCGACTTCGCCGCGGCGGAGAACCGACGCTGGCTAGATTACAGAGGGCAAGTAGCCGTCCTGGCGAAATCTGCCTTGCGGATGACGAGGAAGGAAACGCAAAGACGCGAAGGCGCAAAGACGCGAAGTGCATTCATTTACTCTTGCGCGATAGCGTGAAGCCGGCGTGACACGGTAGAGGGCCGAAACCGTTCGTCCTTGTGTTCTTCTGCGCTTTTCCTTGCGTCTTGGCGCCTCTGCGTCTTTGCGTTTCCTTCCTCGTCGAAAGCCTAAAACCGCATCGCCGTGAACCCGCCGTCGACGTAGTAGGCCGCGCCGGTGATGAAGCTGCCGGCTTTCTTCGAGAGCAGCAACAGGGTGGCGCCGATCAGTTCTTCCGGCTCGCCGAATCGGGCCATCGGCGTTTGCGACATGATGCTGGCGGTGCGCGTTTCGTCGAGGATGGCGCGATTCTGCTCGGCGGGGAAGAAGCCGGGACACAGGGCGTTGACTCGCACGCCGTCGGGCGCGAACTCCCGGGCCACGTTCTGGGTGAGGCTCACTACGGCCGCCTTCGAGGCGCTGTAGGCGAACACCCGCGAGAGCGGCAGGTGCGAGGTGACGCTGCCGATGTTCAGGATCGACCCGCCGCCGTGTGCGGCCATGTGGGCCCCGAAGATCTGGCAGCCCCAGTGCGTGCCGGTCAGGTTGATGTCGATCACCCGCTGCCAGTCCGCGTCGCTGGCGTCGACGTAGCTGCTGGCCGAATTCACTCCGGCACAATTGACGAGCATGTCGACCTGGCCGCACTGTTTGAGCGCGGCGGCCAACAGCTCTTCGATGCTCTGGCGCTGGCTGACGTCGACCGACAGAAACAACGCCTGGCCGCCGGCGTCGACGATGCGCTTGACGCAGGCCTTGCCGCGCTGCTGGTTGCCGCCGGCCACGACGACTTTCGCCCCGGCGCCACCGAGGCCCTCGGCCAGCGCTCCGCCCAGCACGCCCGTGCCGCCGATGACGACGGCCACCTGGCCCTGGAGCCCGAACAAGTCTTCGAGGTAGGAATTCGCCATCAGGCCTTACTTGGGTTCCTTTCGCATCCGCAGCCAGTCGCTGTGGAACGTGCCGGGTTTGTCGGTCCGCTCGTAGGTGTGAGCGCCGAAGTAGTCGCGCTGGGCCTGCAACAAATTGGCGGGCAGCCGCGCCTGGCGGTAGCCGTCGTAATAGGACAGGGCCGCGGCAAAGGCCGGCACCGGAATGCCCGACTCGATCGCCGCGCACACCACCCGGCGCCAGGCCGGCTGGGCCTTGTCGACCGCCTCGTGAAAGTAGGGGGCCAACAGCAGGTTTTCCAACTGCGGCTCGGCGTCGAAAGCTTCCTTGATGCGGTCGAGAAAGCGGGCTCGAATGATGCAGCCGCCCCGCCACAGCAGGGCGATGTCGCCGAAGTTCAGCGGCCAGTCGTGCTCCTCGGCCGCGGCGGCCATCTGCACGAAGCCCTGGGCATAGCTGCAAATCTTCGAGGCGTACAGCGCCTGCCGCGTCTCGTCGATAAACGCCTTGCGGTCGCCGTCGAACTTCGGTTTGGGTCCGGTGAGCACCTTGCTGGCTCGCTCGCGAGATTCCTTCATCGCCGAGAGGGCCCGGGCGTAGACGGCTTCGGTCACCAGAGTGCTGGGCACGCCCAGATCGAGCGCCAACTGGCTCATCCACTTGCCGGTGCCCTTGGCGCCGGCCTTGTCGAGCACCACGTCGACCAGGTAGCCGCCGGTGTCGGGATCCTTGACGCTGAAGATGTCGCGGGTGATCTCGATCAGGTAGCTGTCCAGATCGCCGCGGTCCCACTCGTCGAACACCTCGTACAATTCCTCGTTCGACAGGCCCAGCACGTGCTTCATCACGAAGTACGCTTCGCAGATGAGCTGCATGTCGCCATACTCGATGCCGTTGTGCACCATCTTGACGTAGTGGCCCGCGCCGCGGGGGCCGACCCATTCGGCACAGGGGATGTCATTGTTCGGCCCCACTTTGGCCGCAATGGCTTGAAAGATCGGCTTGACCAGCGGCCAGGCATCGGGCGAGCCGCCAGGCATCATGCTGGGGCCCAGCAGGGCGCCCTCTTCGCCGCCGGAAACACCGGTGCCGACGTAGAGCAGCCCCTTGGCTTCCACCTCCTTGGTGCGCCGTTCGGTATCGACGTAGTAGCTGTTGCCGCCGTCGATGATCACGTCGCCTTTGGAGAGCAGCGGCAACACTTGCTCGATCACCGCGTCGACCGGCTTGCCGGCCTTGACCATCAGCATCACCTTGCGCGGCGCGGCCAGGTTTTCGACGAGCTCTTCGACCGAGTGGCAGCCGACGAAGTTCTTGCCCTTCGCGCGGCCTTCGATGAAGTTATCGACCACGCTGGTGGTGCGGTTGAAGACGGCCACGCGGTAACCCCGGCTCTCGATGTTGAGCGCCAGGTTCTCGCCCATCACGGCCAGTCCGATCAGTCCGATATCGCAGTCTGCTGCCATTGCTCAAAGCCTCGGGCACGGTTGGCCCGGTTGTCACGCGGTTTGTTTCCAAGGCGGCAGCTCGGGCAAATAGCCGTCGAACTCCGCCAACAGTTTGTCTTGATACTCGCCGGCGAACGTGCCCGTCAGGAAGCGGTCGATGCCCTCTTCGTAGAGCCGCTTCCAGCTTGCTTCTTCGTGTCCGGGGTTGATCGGATAGAACAGGGCGTCGTTGGCCACCGCCGCTTTGTAGTCGCCCGGCGCGTCGCCGATCATCAGCGTGTGGTTGGCCGGATACTTCTTGGCGTTGGCCAGCGATTCCTTCTTCGAGCCGGTTTCCTGGCCGCAGATGGCCTTCACGTACTTGGCCAAGTCGTGCTCCTGCCACTCGCGCTCAAGCGCCTCGTTGGGCGTGGCCGACACGACGAACAGGTCGGCGCTGGCCTGCAGTTTTTCCAGACTCTCGCGCACGAAAGGGAAGGGGGGCACTTCGCTGACGATGTCGCCCACCGTGTCATTCACGGCCTTCGACCAGGCCAAGGCCTGCTTCAGATCGGGGTCGCCCGTGGCCTCGACTTCCTTCTCGAGCGCCGGGTTGCCCAGCTTGGTCTCGCGCTTCATCCACTCGACCACGCCCTGGGGAATCGTGATCTCCACCTTGCGGGCGATCACCTCGGGGCGCTCCTTGAGCCACTCGAGCGCCTCGATCAAGGCCGGAAAGCGGTTGATGCCCCGGCTCTTGGAATACAGGTTCACGAACTCGGCTGCCTCGCGCAGATACTTGCTGACGCCGGCCAGCTTGTAATGCTCGACGATGTTGGGGATGAAGCACTCCTTGTGCTTCACCTCCATCGTGTCAAAGGCGCAGCCGTCGGAGTCGATGCCGACCAGAAAGTCGTGTTCGGGGGTGATCTCGTACATGGTGAGAGGTCGAATTGTCGGGAACGAAGGCGCGCGTGCCGAAACGCTACTTGGGGCGATCGGCCTGCGGCACGTAGGACGGTAGTTTCTGCTCGGCGTGAAGCGGCTGCAGCCGGGCCAGCCGATAGCGCCCGTCGACGATGGGCATGGAGAGCATCTCCTCGCCCACCAGCGGCTTGGCATAGCGCACAAAGTCGTCGGTCACGTCGAAGCCGTTCTTGGTGATCCAGTCGGCCGGGAACGTCCGCTCGCTGCCCGCCACCTCGGCCAGCGGCACCTTGTCGTAGCGGACGCTGTAGATCGGCGGATCGTTCCGCAGGATGGTCGACATGTAGCCGCTTTCGCCCCGGGCCGCCAACAACGCGGCCAACTGCCCGCTGCGGTAGGCTTCTTCCAGGTCCACGGTCGACGCCAGCGCGATGGCGTGCCGCTGATCGGTGCCGGGCACGTTGGCCCGGGCCGCGCCCTTGGTGGCCAGGCCCACTTTGTTCAGGTAGTTGATCACCGACTGGGCCACGGTCGTCTGGCTGGCGCTGAACATCACGTGGCCGAACGAATCGCGCGTCTCTCCGATCGAGCCCACGTCGAACCCTTCGCTCACCACCACGATGCAGCGGCCGTCTTTGCGGAGCTGGTCGTTGACCTGGTCGGCCATCTGCTCCAGAGTGCAGGGGCTCTCGGCCAGGTAGATCTGCAGCGGCATCTCGCGGGCCGGATCGGCCAGGCGAGCCGCGGCGGGGATGTAGCCGATCTTGCGGCCCATGGCCTGCATCACCAGCACCGGATCGGCGGGCGACGAGCCGGCGTTCTCTTCGTTCGCGGCCTGCACCATGTGCATCCAGTACTTGGCCACCGAGCCGTAGCCCGGCGTGTGGTCGATCAGCTTGAACTCGCTGTCGCCCACGTCGTTGTCGATCGTCTTGGGCACGCCGATGCCGACCAGGTCGAGCCCGCTTTTTTGGGCCAGCTCCGCCACCTTGTTGGCGGTGTCCATCGAGTCGTTGCCGCCGATGTACAGGAAGTAGCCCACGTCGTGAGCCTTGAACACCTCGATGGCCCGCTCGAAATCTTCGGTCTGGGCCGGCTTGAGCTTGTAACGGCAAGTGCCGATCGAGCCGGCCGCGGGCGTGAACCGCAGCAGCGAAATCTCCTCCGCCGGCTGGGCCGACAGATCGATCAACTCCTCCTTGAGCACCCCCTCGATGCCGTGCCGGGCTCCGTACACCGTGCCCACCGCGTCCAACTCGCGCGCAGCCTCGACGATGCCCCGCAGGCTGTTATTGATGACCGGGCTGGGACCGCCGCTCTGGGCGACGATCATGTTGCGGGCTTTGGACATACGAGGGGTTTCCGGCAAGCGCGAAACCCAAATAGTAACAGCGCCCCGGCAGCCACGAAAGGGGCCGGAAAACGAACTGAAAACGGGCCTGATTAGCCATTGCGCAAAAAAGTGCCCCGCGCGTCTTGGGCGAACGCGCGGGGCATAAACAGCGCAGATGGGCAATCCGCGTTGACGTCTACTTTTGAGCGACCTCGGTGCCGTCGGTCATCAGTCGGGCGACTTCTTCCAACAGCTTGGCGGCTGCCGGCGGGAAGGCCCCCGCCTCGGCACTCCAGAAGTTCACCGTGCATTGCTGGCCGTCGATCACCACCGGCACGTGCATGCTCGAGCGGATGTCCTTGCGCGACATGCCGGCCATGATCGAGCCCTCGGTGTCGGTCATGTCCTGGTTCACGACCGTGTCGTGCCCCTGGGCATAGGCGGCCAGCGACTGGCCCTTGGTGCGCACGACGGTCGAGCGGCTGTTCAGCGAAGCCCGCACGCCCAACCGCTGGTTGAGCAGCTTGAGCCGCAGCCGATTCCGCTCGATGCCCGTGACGCACACCCGATCCAACTGCGGCACCAACTCCATCAACTGCCAAGTGAACCGCTCGAACGACTTCTCCGAAGCAAGCGCCTCGTGGGCCATTGCCTTGAGCTGATCGTCCAGCTCGATCGACTCGCCCGAGGTGAGGAACTCCTGCAGGCGCTGCGAGTTGGCCGTGGCCGGCTTGGTGAGATCCTGATCGGCCAGGGCCATTTCGAACCAGCCGAACATCATCTCGTCCCAGGTCTGCTCGCCCCAGGTCACCTCGGCGTCGGGATCGGGGTTGGCGAGGTTGTCCTCCGAGTTGTCGAAGTGGGCGATGCAGTGCATCCGCGTTCCCTTGGGCACCCGCTTCGGCTCGGCCAGTTCATAGGTGGTTTGCCAGCCGAAGTCGTAACCGGGGATCCACAGCACCGTTTCGGTCGTGCCGTCGGGATACACCAGGTCGTAGCGGAAGTCCTTGCCGCGCAGATGCAGGTGCGGCGAAACAGACAAGAGCAGGCTGTCGTGACGGAAGAGGTAGTCGGCTTCGACCTTGTGGTTAGCAGCGTGCGGCGGGATCTTGAACGTGAAGTTGGCGGCGTTCTGCACGGCCACTTCCTTCTTCACCGTCTTGGGATCGGCAAACACCACGCCCGCGTAGCTGCGATCTTCCTGCACCGAGCCGTTGGCCGTGTAGTGCATCTCGAACAGCAGCTTCGAGCCCTTCTGCACGTAGCGGGCGTAGCCCAAATCGAGCGGCTTGGTCCGCAGACCCGGAGCATACGCCCCCAGCCAGTTGGAACGCAGCCGGCCGGCCTGGCCGGTCGGTGTGACGCCCGGGGGCACCAGGTACACGATAATGTGGTGCACCACGGCCGGGTTGCCCGGCACGCACTCGATGGCCTGCACCCACTTGTCTTCATCCCAGCCGGGGTCGACCACGAACCGCTGATACTCGATCGTGCCGCTGGCCGGCACTTCGAACGACTCGTCGGCCATGTAGACCACTTCGTCCGGCTCGGGAATCTGCCAGCCTTCTGGGAACACCGGCGGCTCGGGCAGATTGGCCGGATCGCCCTCGGGCGCGCCGTTGTCGACCCACTGGTTGATCAGCTCCATCTCCTCGTCGCTCAGCCGGGCATCGTTGGCAAAATGCCCGATGTCGGGGTCGGCGTGCCAGGGCGGCATGCGGCGCTGGGTGGTCACTTCGCGAATCATCTCGGCCCAGCCGACGCACTGCTCGTAGGTCGTCATCGGGAAGGGACCGATCTGGCCTTCGCGGTGGCAGGAGACGCAATTGTTGTTAAACACCTTGGCGATGTGCGAGCTGTAGGTCACTTCGCTGTCGGCCACCGGCTCCTTCACGCGGCCGATGTGGCAGCCTTGGGCCAGCGTCACGGCCTCGGTTACGGGCTTGCCGGCCAGCAGCTCTTCGAGCGCCACGGCCAGGTCGCGCCGCTTGGGTTCGGTGCGCTGATAGGCGATGCCATTGCCCATGAAGCCGAACTGATCGTCGACGCGTCCCCAGTACTGGATCACGCGGTCGGCGTCGAGCACGAACATCTCGGGCGTGCGAATCGCTTCAAACTGGTCGGCGATGACGTTGTTCACGTCCTTGAGCACCGGAAAGTGCATCTTGTGCCGGCGGGCGTAGTGGGCGATCTCGGCGATCGAGTCCTGCTGGTTCGAGTCGACGGCGATCATCGCCACGCCCCGATCCTTGAACTCATCGGCCAGGTCGGCCAGCCGCGGCCCGTAGAGCTTGGCCAGCGGACACTCGGTGCCCATGAAGGCCACGACCACGAGCTTGCTGTCGGCGAAATCGGACAGCTTGTAGAGCTTGCCGTCGGTGTCGCGGGCCTCGAAGGCCTCGATCTTCTTGCCGATCGGCGAGTCTGCCTTGCCGGCTGGCAAATCCTCGCCGGCGGTAGCGGTTAGCGTGTGTGCGGAAAAAGCGAGGCCCAACAACAACGAAAACCCGAGAACCCGTTTGCCCATCTGACGATCCTCCTTTGCCCAAGAGGCTGCTGCGCCCGAGTTGGTGCAGTCCAAGCAAGTGACCGGCCGGGCGCCGACCGGCGCGTGTGGCCGGCAGCGTGATGCAATTCGCATACCAGCGTTGTAAGTCCGCAACTGGCAAGGCGCGTTCTCGCAACGGCGCGCGGTGCCGGGCGCGAGCGCGCACGGGACCGCACACCAGGGCGCGTGGTGGGCTCCTTGTTGTCGTTGGTCCCGACGGGGATAATGCGGCCTTTGCCAACCAACTGCTTACCCACTTTAACGCGCGAGGAATGTGCCTGATGTCGTTGTTGGTCGTTGGATCGGTTGCCTTTGACAGTGTCGAAACCCCCACGGCCACGCGCGATAACGTGCTGGGCGGATCGGCCACGTTCTTCTCCTACGCGGCCAGCTACTTCACCAGTGTGCGCCTGGTGGGCGTGGTGGGCGAGGACTGGCCCAGCGAGCACACCAAGTTGCTCTCCGATCAGGGTATCGACACCTCAGGTCTGCAAGTCGTGCCCGGGGCCAAGACGTTTCGCTGGCGGGGCAAGTACGAACCGAACATGAACGACCGCGAGACGCTCGAGATCCATCTCAACGTGTTCGAGACGTTCGACCCGGTCATTCCCGACTCGTACCAGGATTGCCAGTACGTGTTTCTGGCCAACGGCTCGCCGGTGATCCAGATGAAGGTGCTCGACCAGGTCCCCCAGGCCAAGCTCAAGGTGGCCGACACGATGGACCTGTGGATCAACATGCAGCGCGACGAGCTCTGCGCTATGCTCAAGCGCATCGACGGGCTGGTGCTCAACGACGCCGAGGCCAAGCTGCTCACCGGCGACGAGAACTTGGTGCGCGCCGGGCACAAGGTGCGCGAGATGGGTCCCAAGTTCGTGGTCATCAAGAAGGGCGAACACGGCGCCATGTTCTTCAGCCAGGACGAAACGTACGTCATGCCCGCCTATCCCACACCCGACGTGGTTGACCCCACCGGCGCTGGCGACAGCTTCGCCGGCGGCATGATGGGCTACCTCACCGAGCAGCGCGACCACAGCCCCGCTACGCTCAAGCAGGCCCTGGCCTACGGCACCGTGGTGGCCAGCTACAACGTCGAGGACTTCAGCCTCGACCGCATGCGGGCCATCGGCCGCGACGACCTCGAAGCCCGGCTCAAGGACTATCGCCAGATGCTCTCGTTCTGATCGTAGCCTTCTTAGGAGCCGGCTCACTCCGTGAGCCCAAGCAGCGCCTGCATCCGCCATGATCACCGGGTTGTTCGAAACGCACATCAACGTCAGCAACCTCGAGCGCTCGATCGCCTTCTACCGCGACACGCTGGGGCTCGAAGTCGGCCGGATCGAGCATGAACGTCGCGTGGCGTTTCTGTGGATGGGCCGCCGCGGCGAGGCGATGCTCGGGCTATGGGAGAAGCCCGCCGCGGAAGTCGTTCCCCAGCACTTCGCCTTTCGCGCGTCGATCGACGACGTTCACGAAAGGAGCGTCGCGTGGCTAACCGAGCGGGGGCTCAAGGCCCGCAACTTCCTCGACGACGGCACGCGCCGTCCGATGGTCTTCGCCTGGATGCCGGCCGTGGCCATCTACTTCGACGACCCCGACGGCCACGAGCTCGAGCTGATCGCCATGCTGCCCGGTCCACCGCGTCCCGAACTCGGCGTCGTCTCCTGGGATGATTGGCACCAAAGTAGCCCAAAGTAGCCGGCTCACTCCGTGAGCCGCTAGCAGCACCCCGTTTGATGCCGCGCCCCGCACACGCACTCACGAGCGGTCGGCAAAACCCCACCGCTTTGCTATAACGAAGCACGCCATGTCCAACGTCGTCCGCACGTTCATCGCCGTCGAAATCCCGGGCGAAATCAAGCAACGGGCTGCCCGCATGATCGGCGAGCTTCGCGCCGCGCCGGCCAAGGTGAAGTGGGTCGAGCCTGCGCACATGCACTGGACGCTCAAGTTCCTCGGCAACATCGACATGCTCGAGATCCCGGCCGTGTGCGACGCGGTGAAGGAAGCCGTCGAGCCGTTGGCCTGCTTCGACGTCGAGGCCAAGGGGGCCGGCGCCTTTCCCGACCCGCGCCGCCCGCGCACCGTGTGGGTGGGCATGGGCGAGGGATCTGAAAAAATGGTCGAACTGCACGACGCCGTCGAGTTTGAGCTCGCGAAGCTGGGCTACCGCAGCGAGAACCGCCGCTTTCGTCCCCACCTCACCATCGGCCGGGTGCGGCAGAGCCCCGCGGGCATTCCCGAGCTGGGGCGATTGATTCAGGAGCATGCGGACTTCGAGGGCGGCGTGAGCCTGGTCGACGAGGTGGTTGTCTTCTCTAGCGTCTTGGGCCGCGACGGCCCCACCTACGACCCCCTCTGCCACGTCGAACTCAAAGGCCACTAAATTCTGGGCCCTCGCCCGACCACCGCTCGCCCGCGCCCCGGCGACCAGCGGGCTTGCGGCTTAGCCCAAGCACCCCATTCGCGTCCTCACCCACTCCCGGTCCCCAATCCTGCTCGTCACTCCCCGTACCGCTTTGGTAAGATGACGCCAGCACCGGGGACAGCAGGGACGTATCGCCATTTTTCTCACCTCGGAGCTCTTGCGGAACGCGGTGGATGCCGATAATATGTACATGCGTTCACTACCGAACGCGGCGGGTACGTTCGGCGGGCATCCCACGCTTTCGGGCCCGCGGCCACGCCGCTGACGCGTTCCTCGAGCACAAGGAAGCAATTCCGATGGTCACCGCCACCAAGTCGAACAATCGCATGGCCAAAGACAGCACCAAATCCGCCAAGAAGACCAAGGAGCCCGCCACCGGGTTGGAAGCCAACGCGGACCTCAAGAACACGTTAGCCCAGATCGAGAAGCAGTTCGGCGAGGGGGCCATCATGCCTCTGGGCGCCAATGCCAATGTGCAGATCGCGGGCATTCCAACCGGCAGCCTCTCGCTCGATCTGGCCCTGGGCGGCAACGGCATTCCCAAGGGGCGCATCGTCGAAGTGTTCGGGCCCGAGTCCAGCGGCAAGACCACGCTGGCCCTGCACGTCGTGGCCCGGGCCCAACAGGGCGGTGGCATCGCGGCCTTTATCGATGCCGAGCACGCGCTGGACCCGAGTTGGGCCAAGAAGCTGGGCGTGGATCTCGAGACCCTGCTGGTCAGCCAGCCGGGCAGCGGCGAAGAGGCGATGCACATTACCGAGATGCTGATCCGCTCCAACGCCGTCGACGTGATCGTGGTCGACTCGGTCGCCGCCCTGGTCCCCCGCAAGGAGCTGGAAGGCGAAATCGGCGACTCGCACGTCGGCCTGCAAGCCCGGCTGATGAGCCAGTCGATGCGGAAGCTCACCGGCACCATCTCCAAGAGCAAGACGTCGGTCATTTTCATCAACCAGATCCGCGAGAAGATCGGCGTCATGTTCGGCAGCCCGGAGACCACCCCCGGCGGCCGGGCCCTGAAGTTCTACAGTTCGTGCCGGATCGACGTCCGGCGTATCGGCCAGCTCAAGGAGGGCGAGGACGTGGTCGGTCAGCGGGTGCGGGCCAAGGTGGTCAAGAACAAGGTCGCTCCCCCCTTCCGAGTCGCCGAATTTGATATGATGCATGCCGGCGGGATCAGCTACGAAGCCGACGTGCTGGACCTGGCCATCGCCCGAAAACTCGTCGTCCGCTCCGGGGCCTGGTTCCGCTACGGTGATGTACAATTAGGGCAGGGCCGCGAGAAGACGCGGGCCTACTTGCAGGAGAATCCCGAGCTGGTCGCCGAACTCCAGGCCAAGATCCTGGGCAGCGGCCAGCCGGAAGCGGTGGCCGCCGACGGCGAGGAGGCTTAGCCTCCGGCGGCCGCAAAGGCGGCGCAACTGCCGGCACCTCCTCGCAAGCTGTCTCCGTATGATTTGACGAGAGGTGTTGGATGTATCGCTTCCAATCGCTGCGGCTGGCGCTGGTGTCGTTGTGCCTCGGGGGCCTGGCCAGCACGGCGGGGGCCGAGGAGCTTTCCGGCTTCCAGGCGGCCGTGGCCATGGAAGAGGCCATGGTCCAGGCGATCGCCGGCGCCGAGCAATCGGTCGTGGCCATCGCTCGCGTGCGGCGCGACGACGATGAGCCGCTCGACTTCAGCGTCAACCAGTTCGGCCGGCTGCAGCTTCCCGCGCGGCCGTCGCCCAGTTCGCCCGAGCACATTCCCAACGAGTTCGCCACCGGCGTCGTCGTCGGATCCGACGGTTTGATCCTTACCGCCCAGCACGTCCTGCAGCGCGACTGCGAATACTGGGTCACGCTGCCCGACCGCAGCATCCGCAAGGCCCGCATCAAGGCGGCCGACCCGCGCAGCGACCTGGCCGTGTTGCAGATCGACGCCACGGACCTGAAGCCCATTACGTTCGGCGACGCCACGAAGCTGAAGAAGGGGCAGATCGTCATTGCGCTGGGCAACCCCTACGCCATCGCTCGCGATGGCCAGGCCAGCGCCAGTTGGGGCATCGTTTCCAACCTGATGCGAAAGGACGGACCGGTGCCCGACGCGTCGCGCGTCGACTCGAAGCCCGCCCTGCACCAGTCGGGCACGCTGATCCAGACCGACGCTAAGTTGAATCTCGGCACCAGCGGCGGAGCATTGCTAAACCTGCAGGGCGAGATGGTCGGCCTCACGGTCTCGCTGGCCGCGGCGGCCGGCTACGAGCAGTCGGCCGGCTTTGCCATACCGGTCGACGAGACGTTTCAGCACGCCCTCGAGCGGTTGAAACAAGGCCGGGAAGTCAATTACGGCTTCCTGGGCGTGGGCGTCCAAGGCATCGCCGCCAACGATCAAGGCCGCCGCGGGGTGGTGATCATGTCGGTGGCCGCCGGCACGCCCGCCCGCCGTAGCGGCCTGATGGACGGGGACGTGATCACGCACGTCAACGGCGACGAAATCTTCGATCAGGATCGCTTCATGCTCGCCGTCGGCAAACTGCCGGCCGAATCGAGCGCCATTCTCCGCATCGAGCGTGCCGGCCGCCCGCTGGTGATCGTGGTGGACGAGTTGGCCAAGTACTGCGTCAAGGGCTACAAGGTCGTGACCACGCCCGAGCCGGCCTGGCGCGGCATGCGCGTCGACCACGTGACGGCCTCGCCCGACTTTGGCGATTTGATCACGCATGGTCGGATCGACACGCAAGGTTCGGTGTGGGTCACCGAAGTCGAAGAGGGCAGCCCCGCCTGGCAGCAAGGGCTGCGTCCCGGCATGATGATCAGCCACGTGGCCGGCAACCGCGTTGCCACACCGGGTCAGTTCTTCGACCAGGTCAGCGGCAAGCAAGGTCCGGTCAAGCTAAAGCTCCACGCCCAGGCTGGCGAAGAACCCGACCGGGTGATCGCCCCCGAAGCCAGCTAGGCCGCGATCTCTCCAGCCGTCGCGCGGCCTGGTTTCCACCCGCTTCTTCGTCTCTGGCCGCCTGCTGACCAAACGACTATCATGAGGCGCTTGGCCGCATTCCGCTCGCGGGAACCCTCTCTCCCCTGGGCGTGTCCAGACGGATGATGGTCGCCCACCCCCGGCCCGCGTTCCGCACTCTAGCTTGCCCTATGAAAACCGACGAGCTTCGCGAAAAGTACCTCGAATTCTTCGAATCCAAAGGCTGCGTCCGCCGCCCCAGCGACGTGCTCGTGCCCCGCTGGGACCCCTCGGTGTTGTTCACGCCGGCCGGCATGAACCAGTTCAAGGACCACTTCCTGGGCAAGGTGAAGCTCGACTTCACGCGGGCCACCACCTGCCAGAAGTGCCTCCGCACCGGCGACATCGAGAACGTGGGCCGCACGGCCTTTCACCACACGTTTTTCGAGATGCTGGGCAACTTCAGCTTCGGCGACTATTTCAAGCGCGAGGCGATCAACTGGGCCTGGGAGTTCTTGACCGAGAAGAAATGGCTCGGCCTCGACTCGGCACGGCTGTGGGTTTCGGTCTATACGGACGACGACGAGGCGGCCGACATCTGGGCGAAAGATATCAAGCTGCCGCCCGCGAAGATCAAGCGGATGGGCGAAGATGACAACTTCTGGCCCGCCAGCGCCCCCAGCCAGGGGCCCGACGGCGTGTGCGGGCCGTGCAGCGAGATCTTTTACCAGGTCGATGACAAGAACGAAGTCGAGATCTGGAATCTGGTGTTCACCCAGTTCAATCGCGTCGGCGCTCCGCCCGACAACCTGCGTCCGCTCCCCAGCCGCAACATCGACACGGGCATGGGGCTGGAGCGCACCGCCTCGGTGCTGCAGAACGTCCCCAGCAACTTCCACATCGACATCCTGCTGCCGTTGGTCGAAGGCGCGGGCGACGTGTGCGGGCTGAAGTACGACGCCGTGAGCGAAAATGGACGCCGCCTGCGCCGCATCGCCGACCACACCCGGGCCTGCACCTTCGCCATCCACGAGAACGTCTATCCCGGCCCCAACAAGGAAAAGTACGTCGTCAAGCGGCTGCTCCGCCGGGCCGTGCTCGACGGCCGGCAGATGGGCGTCAAGGAGCCGTTCCTGCACAAGCTGGTGCCGCTGGTGGCCGAGATGATGCGCAAGCCCTATCCCGAGCTTGCCGACACCGTTACCCGCGTGGCCCAAGTGATCGAAACCGAAGAGAGCAATTTCTTCGGCACGATCGACGCCGGGCTCGACCGCATCGAGCGGCTGTTCGGGCAGATGAAGTCCGACGGCCGCGAAATGGTCTCCGGCGGCGAAGCGGCCGAAATGTACACCACGCACGGCTTTCCGCCCGAGCTGTTCGAGACGATCGCCGCGGAGCACAACCTGGGCTTCGATTGGGCCGGCTTCGACCAGGAGATGCGCGTGCACGGCGAAGAGTCGGGCGCCGGTCGCCGTACCGAGCTGTTTCAGTCCGGCCCGCTCGATGCGCTCAAGAAAACGATGCACGGCACCGAGTTCCTGGGCTATGAAACCACCGAGGCCGAGGCCCGCGTCGTGGGCATCATCGCCCAGGACGAGCTGCTGGAACAAATCGACGAGATCGGGCACGCCAAGCCGGTGTGCCTCGTGCTCGACCAGACGCCTTTCTACGGCGAAAGCGGCGGCCAGGTGGGCGATGTCGGCGATATCTCGGGCAAGGGCTTTCGCTTCGAAGTGACGGATACCCGCAAGGACGGCGCGTTCGCGCTGCACCTGGGCCATCTGCGCGAAGGCCGCATCGAAAGCGGAGCCGCCGTCACGGCCCGGGTCGATGCCGAGCGGCGCGAGGGCATCCGCCGCGCCCACTCGGCCACCCACTTACTGCACTACGCGTTGCAAAAGCACCTGGGCAAGCACGCCCAGCAGCAGGGCTCGAAGGTGGACCGCGATTGGCTGCGATTCGACTTTTCGAACCCCGCAGCCGTGTCGCCCGAGGAGCTGGCCGCGATCGAGGCCGAGGTCAACGGACTGGTCTCCCGCGGCGCCGAGATCTGCTGGCGCACGCTGCCCTTGGCCAAGGCCCGCGAAACCGGCGCGATGATGCTCTTCGGCGAGAAGTATCCCGACGTGGTGCGGATGGTCTCGATCGGTGACTTCAGCAAGGAACTGTGCGGCGGCACGCACCTGGACAACAGCGGCCAGGTCGGGCTGTTCAAGATCACGGCCGAAGAAAGCGTCTCGGCCGGCACGCGGCGCGTGGTGGCGCTCACCGGACCGGCGGCGCTCGATCACGTGCGCACGCAGGAGGCGGCGCTCTCGGAGGCGGCCGGCATTCTACGCGTGCCGCCGGGCGAAGTGCCCAACCGCGTGGCGGCGCTGCTCAAAGAAGTGCGCGATCTGAAGAAGGAGCTCTCCTCTGCCCCGCAGGCCGGCGGAGTCACGGCCGAAGCGCTGTTGGCCGCGGCCAAGCAGCACGACGGCGTTAACGTCGTGGTGGCCGAAGCAAGCGGCGCCGACGCCGGGCAGATGCGGCAGTTGATCGACCAGGTGCGCCGCAAGGCCAGCCCCGCGGCGGTGCTGCTCGGTTCGGCCGGCGACGGCAAGGTGACGCTCGTGGCCGGAGTGAGCCGCGAACTCGAGTCGCGCGGGCTGCACGCCGGCAAATGGATCAAGGCCCCGGCCGACGTCGTCGGCGGGCGCGGCGGCGGCAAGCCCGACATGGCCCAGGCCGGCGGCAAGCATCCCGAAAAACTGGCCGAAGCCCTCGAAGCCGCCCGCCGCGAGATTGCGGCGTTGCTGGACAAGTAGGCCTGCCGCTCTCTTCAGGCAGCTTGCTCAGGCAGGCGTGCACATGGCACCCGGCCGCCCGGTTGCGCGAGTAGACCGAGCATGCCCCGGTCTGCAAGTCCTGAAGCTGGCCATGGAGACTGGGCGAGCGCAGCTCTCTTGTGATCACCTGCTCTCTTAATCTTACCGCTCCAGCCGGGAACGCTCAGATCAGGAGAGCTGGTGATCAGGAGTGCAGCAGGGCATGCCGCCTCCGACTGTGGCAGCCTAACGCCGGGGCTACAGCGTGCCCTTGATGGCTTTCAGGGCCTTGTCGTAGTCGGGCTCCTGGGCCACTTCGGGTACCAGCTCGGCGTGGACCACCTTGCCGTCCTTGTCGAGCACGAACGTGCCGCGGGCCAGGATCTTGAGCTCCTCGATCAGCATGCCCCAGTTCTGGCCGAAGCTGCGGTCTTGGTAGTCGCTCAAGGGGCGCATGTTCTTGATGTCCTCGGCGCCGCAGAAGCGATTCATCGCAAACGGCAAATCGAGGCTCACCGTCACGGCGTTGATCTTGTCGCCCAAGGCCGAGAGTTCATCGTTGAACTTCTTGGTTTGGGTCGCGCACACGGGCGTATCGAGCGACGGCACGACGCTGATGAACGTCGGCTTGCCTTTCCAGTCGGCCGGCGTGACCGGCACTAGCCCGCCTTCGAAGGCGAACAGCTTGCAGTCGGGGGCCTGTTGGCCGACGGTCACCGCGTCGCCGGCCAGGGTCATGGGGTTGCCTTTGAACGTGATGGCTCCAGGACGTGACATCGGGAGTTCCTTTCGGGGTGCTAGCATCGGCCTCGGTTGAGAACGCGCCAGTATCGCGCGATTGTGCCGCGCCATCAAGGGCCCCGCAGTTTGGGGTCCGGCGCGCGCCATGGCGCTCCACGTGCCTAACTGGTGCGTAAGCTGCCACGATATTGCCAGAGAGTGCAAACCCGGTAAGATGAATTCTCTCGCTGCGCTGAGGACCTTCTGGAAGCGCGGCGAGAGCCCTCCTTCGTTCAGGCGGCACTTCTCTTACAAGTTGATGGAGCGACACCTCATGGCCCAGGCACTGCTATTGAATCGTGGATGGGACTTCGAAATAGAGCGAGGTCCCGATTGGCTCTTTGTTCGCCCCCGCCGCGTCGGCTCGACTCCGGTAGGCGCGCCCTCGTTTGCCGAGCAAGTGTGGTCGTTGTTGGAACAACAATTTGCCAACCGGCTCGTTCTCGAAATGGACGACATTGATCGCATGGACAGCGATCTGGTCGGGCAGTTGGTCTGCCTCTACAAGCGCATTCACACGCACGACGGCGTCATGCGCATCTGCGGCTTGTCGCATCAGGACGACGAAGTGCTGCGGATGTGCCGCTTGGGCGGACACTTTCCCCGCTACGACAACCGCGAAGACGCCGTGATGGGCCGCACCCTGCCGCGCCACCCCCGCTAACCCGGCGGGCAGCGTTGCACGCGCGTCCCCCGCCGTTTAGCCCGAAGCCATCGGCGACGGCGCGTGCCTCTCTGCGCCCTCACGGCGTCGACCGCTCGTCGGCCGCGCGCCCGTGCCGCGCGGCTCTGCTGCGCGCCCGCGCCCTACCGCCAACTCACCTCGAGGTGATTCTCGATCTCTTCCACCCCGTCGAGTCGCCGCAACGCTTCCTGCGCCATCAGCTTCTGGTAGTACGTGCTCACCGTGCCCCGCAGGATGATGCGGCCGTCGCGAGCCTCGAACTTGAGATTCCGCCGCGAGAGGTGCGGGTGCTGTTGAATGGCCGACGACACGCGCGTGGCCAGGGTGCAATCGGGCTCGATGGTTTGCATGACGGTCATTTGGGTCACCTGGGGTGTGGGATGGTGTCTCTGCTCGACGAATGGGGGCGAAGCGCGCGGTTGCAGACCACGCCGTGCCCTACTCATCGGCAATCTGGGATAGCTGCAAAAGCGTTTCTGGCCCTGACGGTTAGGAATCGGCGGAAATCCCTGCCGGATAGTCCGGTCGTAACGGCGACAGCAGCGCCAGCACCAGCAGGGCGAAAATCTCGCCTCGCGGCCGCATCCGTGGCCTAACTTGGTGTATGGCAACCGCATTGCGCAAGAGGCGCACGGCCCGGGCAACGCCCGGCAGCGTCGCGCCCTCCATCATCGAGGCCGATTCGCAGGAAGCCGTCGAGGCGCTCCGGCCCCGCTGGCGTTCGCTCGACGTCCGCTCCGGTTGCCCGTCCGCGCAGTTCGGCTGGATCCGCGCGGCGCTGGCGGCCTTTCCCGACGATGCCCCGCCGCGCGTGATTACCGTCGCGCGGGGCGAGCAGCTCGTGGCCGCCGCGCCGCTGGTCACCACCTCCGCAGGCGGCGTCCGTCGCCTCAGCCTGCCCGGCGGCGAAGCGCTCGGCGAGCCCTCCGACCTGGCCTGCGCCGACCCGACATCGCTGGCCCACCTGGCACGTGCCGTCGTGGCCAGCGGCATGCCGCTGCACTTCGCGCGGATGCCGGCCGCTTCGCCGGCCATAGGAGCCATCCGCACCGCCTGCCGCGGCCGCGCCGTGACGCGTGTGCGGGCCGCGACCCCGTACGCCTACCTGCCGCTCGACCCAAGCTGGATTGAACCCGATCACCACTTGAGCCAGCGCCGCCGCAACCTACTCGAGCGCGCCTGGCGGCGTGCCGAGCGGCTGGGACCCGTGTCGACCGAGATTCACTGGCCCGACTTGAACGAGCTGCCCGCGCAGCTGGACGCGGCCCTGGCGGTCGATGCGGCGGGACTTCGCACCAGCAGCGGTCAACGAAAGACGGCGGACCTGCATTGGGCCGTGTTTTATCGCAGCTTCGCCCAAACAGCCTGCGAGAACGGATCGCTGCGAATCTGCATCTTGAAAATCGGTCCGCGCGTGGCCGCCATGCAATTGGCCATCGAGTCGGGCGATGCGCTGTGGCTGCTGCGCTCCGGCGAGGATCCCGAGCTCGCTTCCTGCCGGCCAGGGCAGTTGCTGCTGCGCGAGTCCATCCGCCACGCGGCCGAGTCGGAACTTTCGTCGGTCGAGTTCTGGGGCAACACGAGCACCTGGGCTCGAGGCTGGGCCGTGGAGCAGCGGCCTTGCGTGTCGCTAACGACCTATCCCATCGGCACCCGGGGCGTCGCGGCGCTGGCGTCCGATGCCGCCGGCGGACAGCGTCCGCGCGTCGAACGCACCGCCAAGAAGCTCTGGAGCGGCGCAAAGAAGGTGGCCGCCGGATGCGCTGGGCCCATCCAGCGCGTGGTCCGCTCGTACGTGGCCGGCGCGAAGCTGAAAGACGCCCTGCACGCCGCCGACAAGCTGGCACAGAGCAACCTGCAAGCCACGATCGCCTATTGGGACGCCCCGCACGAAGCCCCGCGGCGGATTGCCGACATCTACCTCGAAGCCCTGCGGGCCGTGCCGGGGCATGGCCGCTGGCTGTCGATCAAGGCCCCCTCGCTGAACTTTTCGCGCGAGCTGGTGGCCGAGTTGGTCGACGAGGCTCGGCGGCACGACGTGGGCCTGCACTTCGACGCCACGGTGCGCGAGGCGGCCCGGCCGACGCGCGACCTGGTGGCCAGCTTCCTCGACTCCGGCGTCAAGCTGGGGCTGACGCTGCCGGCCTGCTGGCAACGCAGCGTGGACGACGCCGCCTGGGCGGCCGCGCACGGGGTGACCGTGCGCGTGGTGAAAGGACCCTGGCCCGACCCCGGCGAGCCGAAGGGCGACCGGCGCGGTGAATTCTTGCGCGTCATCGACGCCCTGGCCGGCAAGGCGTCGCACGTCAACGTGGCCAGCCACGACGTGCCCCTGGTGGCCGAAGCAGCGCGCCGCCTGCAAAAGGCCGGCGCCGAGTGCGAGTTGGAGTTGCTCTACGGCTGGCCGATGCGGCGCTCGCTCGAGCAGGCCCAGCGGCTGGGCCTCAGCGTGACGGTGCACGTGCCGTTCGGCAAGTCGTACCTGCCACACGCCCTGTCGCGTCTGCGGATGAACCCTCGCCACGCCTGGTGGCTGGTGCGCGGCTCTTCCGGCTCCGACGAATTTGGCGCGAGCTAAGCCGTGGCGCCCCGCCCTTAGTGGAGCTTGCCGCCACCCGTTTAGCCCTCTATGAAGGGTGATTGTTTGTCAACGAGTTCATCGGTGGTTCCCTTCCTCTATCCGAGCGTCGGCTGGGGAGCCTAGCCCCTGTGGGTTTTTCGAAAGTGGGGGAGGGTTGCCCTATCCGGAGACGAGCGTTTGCTGCCCAGGGCTAAAACGAGCGC
>QQVE01000050.1 GCA_003389325.1 Planctomycetota bacterium | reverse complement strand
CAGCCCTGCTTGTTTCCTCCGCAGGCGCAGGCAAGTACAACGCGGTGCTCGACATCGGCGACCCGGCACCGGCGTGGAAGGACCTGGAGGGCGTCGACGGCAAGCGCCATTCGCTGTCCGACCTGGAAGAGAAGGAGGTTGTCGTCGTTGTATTCACCTGCAATAGCTGTCCGGTGGCCGCCGACTACGAGGACCGCATTCTGGAATTCTCCAAGAAATTTGCCGGACCCGACGGCAAAGTGGGGTTGGTTGCCATCAACGTCAATCAGATTCCCGAGGATCGGTTGCCGAAGATGAAAGAGCGAGCCGAGGCCAAGGGATTCGATTTCCCGTACCTCTACGACGAGTCGCAACAGATCGGCCGCGACTACGGAGCCGCGTTCACGCCCGAGTTCTTCGTGCTCGACCAGGATCGCAAGGTCGTGTACATGGGGGGAATGGACGACAGCAGCAATTCGGAGATGGTCGAGAACAACTATCTGGTCCCGGCGGTCGAAGCGGCCCTCGCAGGCGACACCCCCGAGACGGCGGAAGCCCCCGCCATCGGGTGCCGCGTTCGCTACGCCCGGCAGCGCCGCTCGCGGAAATGAGGGGGGCCTGATCTGGGCCTCATGCCCGTGCTAGCCGGGTAATGTAGCCAGCAGGTGGCTGGGATGTCTCATTCTTTTGCTTGACAAATGGGGCGTATCTCGGTTTAATCAAAACAGAATCAGAATTCTGGTTCAATAAACGGCCGCTTTGGTCGACTCAGTAATAGAACGTTCGTTCTGCTTTTCGTACGACTTCAAACCCTTCCAAGGGCTCGCTACTCGTGGCAGGAACACTCAACAGAGTGGAATGGGTCAAGCCGGCCCGGCAAGCGCGCAGCCAAGAGACGCTCGAGCGTCTGCTGGATGCGGCCGAGGAAATTGTCTCGGAACGCGGCTTCGACAACGCCACCGTGGCCGAGATCGTGCGCCGCGCGAACTCGTCGGTTGGCGCGATGTACGCCCGGTTTGCCGACAAGGACTCGCTGCTGGTTTGTCTGCACGAGCGGTTCTGCGAACAGGCACTGGCCACGGCCGACATGGCGCTGGAGCCAACGCGGTGGGCCGGCGCCTCGATTGCCGATATCCTGGCAGTCACCACGCCGTTCCTGGTACACACCTATCACCACAAGCGCGGGCTGATTCGCGCGTTTATCGCGCGTTGCAGTTGCGACCCATCGTTCGCCGAGCGCGGTAGTCGCTTGGGGCGCGAGATCGCCTCCAAGCTGCTCGACCTGTTGGCCGACCGATACGAAGAGATCAAACATCCCCATCCGGAACTGGCGATCGATTTCGGACTGCGGATGATTTTCGACACGCTGGATCACGAGACGATGTATGCGGACTTCCAGCGGACCAAGATTACACTGACCCGCGAACAGTTGGCAGAGGAGCTGACTCGGGCATTTTTGAGCTATTTGGGCGTGGCAACGCCGCAGGCCTGGTAATTGGGCACCAGGCCGCGACTGCGGCGGCGTCGCCATTGGGCATTAATGGAGGTTGACAGATGGGCAAGCTTTTCGTGACCGCGTTGGTAGCTGCTGCGCTTGGCACCGGCGCCCTGGCGGCCGTGGCGGAAGAGACGACTCCCCTCGGCAAGAAGGTCGAAGACTTCACGGCTCGCGACTTCCGCGGCAAGGAAGTGTCGCTCTCCAACTTTGCCGACAGCAAGCTGGTGGTCGTCGCTTTCCTCGGCACCGAGTGCCCGCAGGCCAAGTTGTATGCTCCGCGACTGACGGAACTGGCCGGCGAGTTTGCCGACCAGGGCGTGGCGTTCATTGGTATTGACGCCAACCAGCAGGATTCGGTCACCGACTTGGCACACTATGCCAAGGTGCACGGCGTCGACTTTCAGCTGCTGAAGGACGCCGGCAACGTTATCGCCGACCAGATGGGCGCCGTGCGTACGCCGGAAGTCTTCCTGCTCGACGCCGACCGCGTGGTCCGCTACTGGGGCCGTATCGACGACCAATATGGTTTCTTCGCCGACGGCATCGCCTATCAGCGCGAGCAGCCCGAACGTCGGGACCTGGCCGTGGCTATCGAGGAAGTGCTCGCGGGCAAGCCGGTGACGCTGGCCGTGGCCAAGAGCCAAGGTTGCCATATCGGCCGCGTGAAGCAGCCCGTGCCGGGTAGCGAAGTAACCTACAGCAAGCACATCGCCCCGATCTTCAACAACAACTGCGTCTACTGTCATCGCGAGAACCAGATCGCGCCGTTCCCGCTGACCAACTACGAAGAAGCCGTCGGCTGGGCCGAGATGGCCCGCGAGGTGATCAACGACCAGCGGATGCCACCCTGGCACGCCGATCCGAAATACGGGCACTTCTCGAACGACGCTCGATTGAGTGAAGAGGAAATCGCCCTGGTCAACAGGTGGGTCGACAACGGCGCGCCTGAGGGCGATCCGGCCGACCTGCCCGAGCCGCCCACGTTTGCAGAAGGCTGGCAGATTCCCGAGCCGGACGAAGTGCACTATATGGCCGACGAGCCGTACGACGTGCCGGCCACAGGCGTAGTCGAGTACCAGCGGTTCGTGATCGACCCGGGCTGGGAAGAAGACAAGTGGATCAAGGCCATGGAGTGCAAGCCGGGCAATGCCTCGGTCGTGCACCACATCATCGTCTACCTGGTTCCTTCCGGCGTGCAGCCCACGGGCCGCGCGGGCCGGCTGCGCACCAATTGGCTGGGCGCGTTCGCTCCCGGCGTGCGTCCGCAGGTGCTCGACGACGAGTATGGCCGCTTTGTGCCCAAGGGCTCGAAGCTGCTTTTTGAGATGCACTACACACCCAATGGCACGGCCCAAAAGGACCGTAGCTACGTGGGCTTTGTGTTTGCCGATCCCGAGAAGGTGAAGAAGGAAGTAGCCGTGCAGAACGCCGGCAACTTCACCTTCAAGATTCCGCCGCACGACCCGAATCACGAGGTGGAGGCCGAGTACACCTTCCGCAAGGATTCGCTGCTCATCTCCGTTTCGCCGCACATGCACGTGCGCGGCAAGGACTTCCGCTACGATTTGGTGTTCCCCGACGGCGAGCGTGAAACCGTACTGTGGGTTCCGAAGTATGACTTTGGGTGGCAGACGACGTACATGCTCGACAAGCCGCGCGAAGTGCCACGCGGTACCAAGCTGCACTGTGTGGCCCACTTCGACAATTCTTCGGACAACTACGCCAACCCCGACCCGACCCGAGAAGTCACCTGGGGCGAGCAGACGTGGGAAGAGATGATGTTCGGCTGGTTCGAGATGGCCCTGGCCAACCAGGACCTGACCAAGCCCGCCACGGCCGCCAGCGAGCGCGTTAAAGAGTTCAAGGAGATTGCCGACACACTTGAGCTCGACGACCAAACGAAGGCCATGGCCAAGGCGGCCCTGACCGACGACAAGACGTTCGAGTTGATCGGTTACCAGTTGCTGGAGTTCATGCCGCAGCTCGACCGCGTGTGCGTTACCGGGCTCGACAAGCGGGACCGCATCCGGCTGAAGTTCATCCAGGAGCGTCTCGGCCTGCGGACGTCGTTCCGCAGCAAGTCGACCGCGGTGCGCAGCAAGGGCCAATCGCTGGGCGACTACATTCAGGGTGACCAGACCGTGGTCAACCAGTCGCTGGAAGACACGAAAGGTTCGGTGATGGTCGGCATGTCGCGCAAGGACATTCGATCCAGCATGCACGTGCCGGTTGAAGTCGCCGGAGAAAAGATGACCGTTAACTTCTGGAGCGCCGAGGCCGAAGGCTTTCCGCCCGAGGCTGTCAAGCTCCTGGAGCAGGTCGCGCACCTGATGGCTGCTGGGGCCACGGAAGTCGCGGCCAAATAGAGATCATGTGGATACCCACCTGGGGGGTGGGGGCAAGTGGAGTGCCCCGTGAGCCTAACCGGCTTGCGGGGCACTCGCGTTTTTCTACCCAAACAACTTGGGCGAGTCTTGATAGTTCCCGCCCGGCCGGCGGACGGCGCGGATGATGTGAGACGCGCCGTCGCCGTTGGCTCCGGGCTAAGCTATCTGGCCGACGCTACTTTGATTCGGCGGCTTCGGCGGCGGGCTTTTCGGGGCTCTTGCCGAGTTGCATGCTCATCTTTTCGGTGATCACCTGGCTGACTTCCTGCGGGCCGGTGATTTCCATTTCCAGGTGCTGCGATCCGTCGGCCTTCACGAGGTGGCCGGCCTGGGCGTCGAACAGGAACGTGGCACCGCTTTCCTGGGCCATGATTTCCAGATCGGCGCGGGGGTTCTCTTCAGGCT
The DNA here is from genome assembly GCA_003389325.1 of Planctomycetota bacterium. Classification (GTDB taxonomy): domain Bacteria; phylum Planctomycetota; class Planctomycetia; order Pirellulales; family PALSA-1355; genus LB-PLM-3. Next base: position 70,940 of record QQVE01000050.1, on the reverse strand, counting down.
CGAAGAGGATCTCGGTTTCGCCACTGATCTTGGCCAGCTCCTTGCCGTCGACTTTTTCCGGTCCTTCGTAGGAGAAGAACGTTTCGGAGAATTGCGTGCCCATGCCCGGCATGGCGTTCTCGAAGCTGCGCGACCATTCGGCTTCGGCCGTGGCTTCCTCAGGCAGCGGCACGACGCTCTGCTCGATCAATTCCTTGATGCCCTTGGCGTTAAAGCTATTGCCGCCGATGCCCAGGCCCTGGCGACGGTTTTCGCCGACTTCTTGTTTGCCGAGCACGTCCTGGAGCTTCTCGGGTAGTTGGATGTCACTCACCTTGCCTAGCGGCGAGATCTTGGTCTTGAACGTCTGGCCCAGCATGCCCTTCATCACGGGTCCCATTTGAGCCCACACGGGTCCCTCGGGCTCCTTCTCGGCGCTGGAGTCGTAGGCCATGCGGCCGGCCAGCGGCGAGTCCATCACGATTTGAATGCGGTCCACGGTCAAATCGACGTCGGCCACGCCGTCCTCGGCCACCGCCGTGGCCTTCCAGGTGGTGTCGAAAATCATCTCCAGCGTGAAGGCAATCTCGGCGCCCGAGAGCGTGATCTTGCCGTCGACGCCGCGCTTCAGGACATAGTTGAGTGCTTCGCCGTCCTTGAACTTCCAGCGCAGTTCCTCGGCCCGGGCGGCGACGACCGACAACAGGGCGAGTGTGAGAGTTAACAGCGACCGGATCGCTACTTTCTGCATGACGTAGTCCTCTTGAGGTTGGTCGAACGAGGTGTGGAAACCACGAAGCACCGTGGAGGGAGAGGGCACACTATTTATAGCTTGCCCCCGAAAGTTTGCAAAAGGCACGCGGGACGGGGTACGATTCGCGTGGCATTTCGCAAGCATGAACGAGGGAGCATGACGAATGAATCGCCGCGACGTCGTTCGACTTGGCGTGCTGGCCGCCGGCTGCCTCATGGCAGCGCCCGCGGCGTGTGAGGACGTCAGTCCACCGAGCGTGCGCGTCGGCGGCATCGTGGCCAAGTGGATTCGCGGCGACAAGGATGCCAACCTGCGCCGTGCGGAAAAGCTCATCCGGCAGGCCGCGGGCAACGGAGCCCAGATCGTCTGCACCACTGAGTGCTTTCTAGACGGCTATGCCATCGCTGATAAGTCGATCCCGCTTGCGACGTACCGCGCGCTGGGAGAACCCATTCCCGGCGGTCGATACTTCACTCAGCTGGCACACCTGGCCGACGAGCTCGACATTTACCTGATTGCCGGCATGCTCGAGGCCGCCGGCGACGAGCGCTACAATACGGCCGTGCTGCTGAGCCCCGACGGCGAACTGGCCGGCAAGTATCGCAAGCAGAAGCTGGGGCATGAGCTCGTGCGAAACACGCCGGGAAGCGAGTCGAGCACGTTCGACACGCCCTACGGCAAGTTGGGCATCATGATCTGTGCTGACCGCACGGAGCCGGATATCGTCCTGGGCTTCTGCTCGCGCGGAGCCGACTTTCTCATTTGCCCCTCAGGCGGCATGTTCGGTCCAGCCAGGAACGATTCCATCGTGTCGGCGCGGTCGCGCGAGAACGACATCTATATCGTATTCGTCCATCCGGCCGAGTTCCTGGTGACGGCGCCCGGCGGCGAGATCGTCACTGCCGAGTTGTTCGGCAACCGGCTGCTGATCGACCCCGACCAGGAAGGAACCGACGTCGACTCGCAAGCCGTGCGGATCTTTGAAGTCCCGCTGAAGTAGGTTATGCGCTCAACGCACTACCTACCACTACATCCGCTCGCGGCCCACGCGCACGAACGCATAGGTGAACAGCGCGGCGAAAACGAGATCGATGCAGCCGGTGGCCACAGGGCCGGCAGTCACCCGCCCCAGCCCCGCCAGCACGAGGACCGCCACTCCGTATCCGAGCTTCTCGAGCACGCTGGGCACCATCAGCGCCCGATACCGCGAGGGATCGGTGGCAATGATCAGAAAGGCCACCTGCCAGGCCACTGCCACGCCGAGAAAGCCGTAAAAATACTCTGGATGTGTGATCGGTGGCGGATCCTCTCGCCCGAGCAGACCCTCAAGAAAGTACATCGGCGCCAGCACCACCAGACCATAGATGCCGGCGGCGAAGAACAAGCGACTCGAGAATCTCATTGCGCGGCCAACCTTCGTAGGTCATACACTCCGTGCCGCACGGGTGTGCATGACCTACTCGTCCTTCTTGATCGTGTCGGGCGGGAACTTGGCGATCATAGTGTAGATGTTCTTCAGCGCCTGGTTCATCATCGCTTCGCCGGCGCCGATTTCGACCGGCGAAACCGTGGCGTCGCCGCCGTAGCCACCTTCGGAGGCCGCTTCGATGGTGGGGAAGTACATGTGGTGGCCGTTGCAGTAGCCGAAGAACAAGGTGTGCGGGACGTACGCTCGCTCCTTGAGCCGATTGGCGTGGTTGCAGAAAAACTCGCCCGATCCGCCCACCAGCGCCACCTCGCCGTTGAGCACCACGGTGGTCATCTCCGGACGGATGCCATCGCGGAATTCCCTGGCGAAGTTGTTCACCAGCTCGGGGAAGAAGGCCCGTTGAAACGCGATGACCAACAGGCGATTGTTGAAGTCGACCCGGCTTGTAAAGTCGAACTTGTCGACTTTCGATTTCAGCGAAGGCTTCTTGGGCACGGTCGTCTCCAGTTCCTTGGCCAGATCCACCGCGTGGTCGCCGAGCTTCTGCCCGTATCCCTTCGTGTCGAGGCCGCCGCGGTCAGGGCTCATGTCGCCCGATGCGCCTTGCATGAACACGCAGTTTGTGCCGAGAGCTTCTTCCACGCGCTGTTGCAGGTGGCCCGGGTAGTCGGGCGAGAACTTGAGCAGCTCGCCGGGAAGGGTCACCGGATGGGCCGCATAGTTGACCAGCACGGCGATAGGATTCCCCTCAAGCGTGTCGAACCGCATCACGATCAGGTCGGGATCGGTCGGCTTGGGCGAACGCTTGGTGTGCCGGTTGCGGTTCAACGGCAATTCGGTCTGGGCCACGCCTAGGCGGGCAGGTTGCAGGTTGGTCGCCGCTTCGTTGATCGCTTCGATGAGCAGCTTCGGCAACCGCTGGGCATAGGCCACGGCGTCGTCGTAGGTGCCGCGGCCAAATCCTTCCTCATCGGTCAACTCAATCACGGGTCCGTGGTGCGAATGGCTGCCAGCGATCATCACGGTGCCGACGTCCGACTTGGTGTCCACCGCTTCGCGGATCTGCTCCATCATGTCCGGCGTGGGACCGCGGCCGATGTCCGTGCCCACGATCGCCATCCGCTTGCCGCCGGCTTCGATCACAATGGCCTTGGCCATCAAGGGCTCGAGTACGCCTTGCGAGAGGGCTTCGTGTCGCGCGCCGTAGCCCCACATGGGCGTCGGCGCCTGGGGCGTGATGTCGCGCTTGGCGAAGCCGACTTGAAAATCGCTATCGTCGGCCAGGGTAGCACCCTGCGCGAGGGCGATAAACAACAGAACGAGGACTGCTTTCCTCATGGTGCGCCTACCTCGGAGGTTGGAGAGCGGCCACGCCTAAAGCTGGCGAAGCGCGGCGGTGTGGGTCGGTGTGCGGGCACGAAAGCTCAGCGATTCCCCGCGTTTCGTTTAAGATAGTTGGCGGTCGGCGGGTTGTAAACGAGCCGCGATGCTTGCTTCGCAACGGCGCCGGCCGTAAGCTCAGTCGTGCCATTGATTCGCACTTTGCAGCACGCCGCACGGGGAAACCTGCCATGTCGCGCCATATCGCCTTGGGGGCATTTCTAGCACTTTGGGTCGCGGCGTCCTTGGCCGCGCCGGTTCGAGCCCAGCAGAGAGACGACGTCATCGCCCCCGGCAGCAATCTGGTTACCGACGGCATCCCGCCGATTCCCGAGTCACTGGCCGAGCGGGCCCGCCAGTACACCGAGTTCCGGCAGGCGTCGCTGTATAGCTGGCATCCGAACAAGCGCGAGATGCTGATCGGCACGCGTTTCGCCGATACGCAGCAGGTACATCGCGTGGCCATGCCCGGCGGCGAACGCCGGCAAATCACCTTCTACGTCGACCGCGTGTTGGGTGCCTCGTACCATCCCGCCGATGCGGACTACTTCGTGCTCTCCAAGGACACCGGCGGCGGTGAGTTCTATCAGCTCTATCGCTACGACCTCGCCGCAGGCCAAACCACGCTGTTGACCGACGGCCAGTCGCGCAACACGGGCGCCACGTGGTCGAACTCCGGTAACCTGATTTCGTTCGGCTCGACCAAGCGCACCGGTGCGGACGTCGATTTCTACACCATGGACCCCGCCGACCCGACGACAACGAAGCTGGTGTGCGAGAACAAGGGAGGCGGCTGGTACGCCGCAGACTGGTCGCCCGATGACAAGCAACTGCTGGTTCTGGAGTACGTGTCGATCAACGAAAGCTATCTGTGGCTCGTGGAACTGGCCAGCGGCAAGAAAACGCCGCTGACGCCCAAGAACAGCGACGAAAAAGTCGCCTACCGGCCGGTGGCGTTTTCGAAGGACGGCAAGGGTGTGTACTGCCGCACCGATCGCGACAACGAATTCATGCGCCTGGCCTACATCGACCTGTCAAAAGGCAAGCACGCGTATCTGGTGAGCGACATTCCCTGGGACGTCGACGATGCGGTGCTCTCCGACGACGGTCAGCGGATAGCGCTGGCGACCAACGAGAACGGAGTAAGCAAACTCTACCTGTTCGACACGAAGACCCGACAGCGCAGTGCCGTCGACGGCGTGCCGACCGGTGTGATCGGCGGGCTGGAATGGCACAAGAACAACCGCGACCTGGGCTTTACCGTCAGTTCGGCCCGCTCGCCTTCGGACGTGTATTCACTCGATGCTGATAGCGGCAAGATCGAGCGGTGGACCTACAGCGAGACCGGCGGACTCAACGCCGAGTCGTTCGCCGAGCCGGAACTCGTCAAGTGGAAGTCGTTCGACGGCCGCGAGATCTCGGGCTTTCTGTATATGCCGCCGGCGAAGTTCAAGGGGCCGCGTCCGGTGATCGTGCGCATTCACGGCGGACCGGAAGGTCAGTCGCGCCCCGGCTTCATGGGCAGTTATAACTACTTCGTCAACGAGTTGGGCGTGGCGCTGATTCTGCCCAACGTCCGTGGTTCGGCCGGCTACGGCAAGTCGTTCTTGCAGCTCGACAATGGTTTCAAGCGCGAGGGCACCTACAAAGACATCGGTGCTCTGTTCGATTGGATGCAAACGAAAGACGGCCTCGACTCGGATCGAATCATGGTCACTGGTGGAAGCTACGGCGGGCACATGACGCTGGCCGTGGCCGTGCGCTACAACGATCGAATCCGCTGCTCGCTCGACGTGGTGGGCATTTCGAGCCTGGTCACCTTTCTCGAGCGGACACAGGACTATCGCCGCGACCTGCGCCGCGTCGAATACGGCGACGAGCGTGACCCGAAGATGCGCGCCTTTCTGGAGCGCATCGCGCCCTTGAACCATGCCGATGAGATCAAGAAGCCGCTGTTCGTGGTGCAGGGCAAGAACGATCCACGCGTGCCGCTGAGCGAATCGGAGCAGATCGTCGAGACGTTGCGCACCAACGACACGCCCGTGTGGTACCTGATGGCCGAAGACGAGGGCCACGGTTTCCGCAAGAAACAGAACGCCGATTTTCAGTTTTATGCCACGATCCTGTATATCGAGAAATACCTGCTCGACGGCACCGGCAGTTGACGCCGCTTCCCGCTGTCCACTCCCCCCCGCACCCCGACCCATCCAGGAGGATCCGTGCCATGTCGAGTTCCGATCGCCGTGAATTCCTGAAGTACACCGCCGGCGGTGCTGCCGTCGCGGGAGCGACCGCCTTGGCCAAAACCGCCCGCGCGGCGGGGGCCAATGAAAAGCTGACTGTGGCGCTCGTCGGTCCCGGCGGCATGGGTTCGAGCCACTTGCGGCAGCTGGGAGCGAACCGGGAGGTGGATTTGGCCTGGGTCTGCGACGTCGACGAAGGCCGCCTGGACAAGGCAGCCCAGACGGCCGAAACCCTCAGCGGGCGAAAGCCGCAAAAGACCAAAGACATGCGCCAGGTCTTCGACGACAAGAGCGTCGACGCGGTGTGGATTGCCACGCCGGACCACTGGCACGCTCCGGCCACGATTCTCGCCTGCGATGCCGGCAAGCACGTCTACGTCGAAAAGCCCTGCTCGCACAACATTCGCGAGGGCCGGTTAATGATCGAGGCCGCTCGCCGCAACAAGCGCGTCGTGCAGGTCGGCACGCAGACGCGTAGCACGACGGAAGTGCGCGAGGGCATGCAGAAACTGGCTGACGGCGTCATCGGCGACGTGCTCGTGGCCAAGGCCTGGAACAGCCAGCGCCGCAGCTCGATCGGTCACGAAGAGCCGACCGATCCGCCGTCGACGCTCGACTACGATCTGTGGGTGGGGCCCGCTCCCATGGTGCCGTATCAGAAGAACCTGCTGCCGAGCATTTGGCGCTGGTGGTACAACTTCGGCGCCGGCGACATGGGCAACGATGGCGTGCACGATCTCGATATCGCCCGCTGGGGATTGGGCGTCGAAGGGCATCCCTCGTCGATCGTGGCGATGGGCGGCAAGTACTTCTTCGACGACGACCAGCAGTTTCCCGACACGCAGTACGTCGTGTTCGAGTATCCCGGTCAAGGCAAAAACGGGCAAACAAAGCAGTTGATCTTCGAGCAGCGCATCTGGAGCCCCTACGTGCAGGAAGGCTGGGAGAACGGCGACGCCTACTATGGGACCGAGGGCATGATGATCCTCGGCAAGAAGGGCGGCTACAAAATCTTCGGCCCGCGCAACAAGCTGATCGAGGAAGTCAGCTACGATGGCCCGAATCTTCCGGGACATCACGCCAACTTCATCCAGTGCATTCGCGAAGGCGGACGCCCGCACGCCGACATCGAAATCAACCATCTCACCACCACGCTCTGCCATTTGGGCAACATCGCCACGCGCGTGCGTGCGGCGCTGGAGTTCGACCCCGCGACGGAGCGGATCACCAACAGCGCGGACGCCGCGGCCCTAGTGCGGCGTGAATATCGCGACCACTGGGCGGTCCCCCGCGGGGTGTAAGCCGGGCGTGCGGCCGGGTATGATGGAGGACTTAGGCGCGGTCGCTGATCGCGCCGCGAGTGCAGGGTCGTACGTTCTTGTCGAGGGTTTTCGATGCGCAGTCTGTTTATGGTCGCGTTGGTTCTGGGCGGCCCGCTCGCCGCCTCCGTCTGTTCCGCGGCCGATGCACCGGCCGAGTATGTGATTCACATCAGTGTCGACGGCCTGGCTCCGCGCTTTTTGGAAGCCCTGCTCGACGAGGACGAATTGCCCGCGTTCAAACGTTTGCAAACCGAGGGCTCCTGGACCCACAACGCCCGCACCGACTACGACTTTACGATCACGCTGCCCAACCATACGTGCATGCTGACCGGCCGCCCGGTGCGCGACAAGGAGGCGAAGCCCGAAGCCATCGCCGGACACGAATGGACGTTCAACACTGATCCGGGCACGCGCAACCTGCACACCAACCGGCACGACTACGTGGCCAGTTCCTTCGATGTGGCCCACGACCACGGCAAGCGCACGGGCCTATTCGCGTCGAAGAGCAAGTTCGTCGTCTACGATCAGTCGTATGACGAGCGCACCGGGGCGCCGGACACAACCGGTGAGGAGAATGGCCGTGACAAGATCGACGTCTACGTCGAGAACGGCAACAGCGGCGTGATGTTCGACCGCTTCGTGGAAGAGATGAAAGCCGACCCGATCCACTACAGCTTCGTTCACTTTCGCGATACCGATTCGACCGGCCACTCCAAGAAATGGGGCAGTCCCGAGTACAATGAGGCGCTGAAAACCGTCGACGGGTACCTGGGCAAGCTGCTGGCGTTCATCGACAGCGACGAGCGACTGAGCGGCAAGACGACATTGATCCTTTCGGCCGATCACGGCGGCGTCAATTTCAACCACGGCTTCAACACCAATCCGCTCAACTACATGATCCCGTTCTACGTCTGGGGTGCCGGCGTTGCCAAGGGCGGCGATCTGTACGCCTTGAACCGGTCGACCCGTGTCGACCCGCAGGACGGCCGGCCCGACTATGTCGAGCGGGGTCAGCAGCCGATTCGCAATGGCGACGGCGGCAACCTGGCACTGAAGCTCCTGGGGTTGCCGGCCATTCCCGGCTCCTCGATCAACGCCTCGCAAGACCTGCAAGTGCACTAGCTCGAACACTCCGCCCACTGCCATGCGAATTCCACTGGCCTGCCGATTTTGTTTCGCTGCGTTCTGGTCTGTCGCGTTCCTGGCCACGGGGGCGCTTGCCGACGATCCGGTTTACTTTCGCCACGATCACGGCCTGGCGGCCGACGATCGCCAGACGCTTCCCGAGGAGCTCGAGCCGTCGGCCGCGGTCTGGCGCCAGGAGCTTCCGCCAGGGCACTCGACGCCGACAATCGTGGGCGACCAGATCTATCTCACAGCTCACGAGGGCAACGAGCTGCTGACGATTTGCCTGTCGCGCAAGACGGGCGACGAGTTGTGGCGGCACGGCGTCACGGTCGAAGAGTTGGAAAAGACGCACAATGAAGGCAGCCCGGCCGCCGCGTCGGTCGCCGCCGACGAGGAACGCGTGTTCGCCTTCTTCGGCAGCTACGGGCTATTGTGCTACGACCGCGATGGTCAGCCGCTCTGGCGGAAGGAAATGGGACCCTTCCGCGACGAGTTCGGTTCGGCCAGCTCGCCGGTATTGGCCGACGGCAAGGTCTACATGAGCGAGGATCACGACCTCGATAGCTTTGTGATTTCCATCGACCAGCGAGACGGGAAGACCGTCTGGGAAACGCCGCGGCCTGGCTTCACCCGCAGCTACGCCACGCCCGTGCTCTGGAACGTGGGCGATCGCACGCAACTCGTCGTGGCCGGCTCGCTGCAACTGATGGGTTACGACCCCGGCACGGGCGATCCGCTGTGGACGGTCGACGGTTTCGCGCGGATTGTCAACACGACGCCCGTCGTTGCTGGCGACATGCTCTACGTGGCCACGTGGTCGCCCGGCGGCGACACCGATGCACGCATCGGCATGGAGCCCTGGGACACGGCCCTCTCGATGTGGGATGGAGACAACGACGGCCTGCTGCAGAAAGCGGAGCTGCCCGCCGGTCCGGTGCAGACGCGTTTCTTCCGCATCGATCTGAACAGCAATCAGGAGCTCGACCAAGCGGAATGGGAAAAGTACGCCAGGGTGTTTGAGCTTGCGCAGAATACGCTCGTCGCACTGCAGGCCGATCCGGCCGGCGGCAAGCCGGAAACGGTATGGGAATACAATCGCGGCTTGCCGTACGTCGCCAGCCCGCTTGTCTATCGCGATATGATCTTTCTGGTCAAGGACGGCGGGATCGTCACCGCGCTGGAAGCAGCCGACGGCAAGCTGGTCAAGCAGGCCCGCGCGAAAGGGCAGGGGAGCTACTACGCCTCGCCGGTCGCGGGTGACGGCAAGGTGTTCGTGTGCAGCAGTCGCGGCGCCGTCACCGTGTTCCGCGCCGGGCCGAAGTTGGAGATTCTCTCCTCGCACGATTTCGGCGAGCGGATTTTCGCCACCCCCGTCATTACCGAAGACGGCCGTATCTTTCTGCGCACCGACGCGGCCCTCTACTGCTTTTCGCTATGAGCCTCCGCGACCGGGTGGGCGTGCCGGCGTTGCGGCTGTGGCTGACATTGCTTGCTGCCGGCGTGCTCGTATGCATTGATGGACACGCGCGGGCCTCCCAGTTCGCCGCGCCTGTCAACGCGCGCCGTCCAGTGGACGATGACGATTTGCGGCGGTGGCTCGAGAACATGGTGGGCCATCATCGCTTCAGCGTCGACGAGGTGCATCAAGCCACGGGGCTGCCGCCGGCCGAGATTGAATCGGCGTTGAAGCGATTCGGCATCACGGCCGGTTCTGGTCCGGCGCGCAAGTCGGGCGAGCCGCTGCTCGTGCTGCCTTATCCCGGCGGGCGTCATCCGCGGATCGGATTCCTCGACGGCGCCGTCGATCCGCAGCGCGAGACGAAGATCAGCGTGTTCACGCCCTGGCCCGACGGCGGATACGTGGTGGCCGACATTCCCGAGGCGATCTGGTCGAACTTGGGACTGACGTATCTGGCGCATACGCACGTGCCAACGGTTTGGAGCCAGCAGGATGCCGAGCTTGAACAGCTCGAATGGCAGCGCGGCGATGATGGCACGCTTACGTGCGAGCGCACGCTGCCCAACGGGATCCGCTTTGGCACGAGGGTCAGGCCGCGGGTTGACGAGGTGCGGATGGAGATGTGGCTGCACAACGGCACGGATCAGACCCTGAGCGACTTGCGTGTGCAAAACTGCGTGATGCTTAAGGGTGCAGCCGGCTTCGCCGCGCAAACGAATGATAACAAAGTGTTCGCCGCGCCCTATGCGGCCTGCCGATCCGCAGACGGCCGCCGCTCGGTGATCACGGCGTGGGAGCCGAGCCACCGCGCCTGGGGCAACGAGCGCTGCCCCTGCTTGCATGCCGATCCGAAGTTTCCCGACTGCGCTCCCGGCGAAACCGTGCACCTGCGCGGCTGGCTCAGCTTCTACGAGGGGCGCGACGTGCGGGCCGAATTTCGCCGTATTGACGCCACCGGCTGGCGCCGCCACGCGGCCGAGTGAACCTGCCGGCCCCGAGCGGTATCTCTCGCTACGGGATTCAGATATACTGTCGCACCTGACAGAAACAAGCCAAGCGAAGTTGACCATGACGCGCGTCGCGATCATCGGAGCCACGGGCTACACGGCCCTTGAGTTGATCAAGATCCTCCTGCGGCATCCGGAGGTGGAAATTACCACGCTCACCAGCCGTAGCGAGGACAATCCGCACGTGGCCAGCGTCCACCCGCAGTTGGCCGGCCGCATCGACCTGTCGATGGCCGATCTGGGGCCTGCGGAAATCGCCGCGCGGGCCGACGTGGCCTTCGGTTGCCTGCCCCATGGCGTGACCGCGGCGGTCGTGCCGAAGCTGCTCGACGCCGGATTGCGCGTGATCGACCTGAGCGCCGACTACCGGCTCAAAAGCGCGGAAGTCTACGCCGAGTGGTACGGTCAGAAGCACACCGACCCCGAGCGGTTGGGCAAGACCGCCTACGGGCTGCCGGAGGCGTTTCGCGAGCAGATACGCGAGGCGCGGCTCGTGGCTAACCCCGGTTGCTATCCGACTTCGGCCATTTTGGCACTATTGCCGCTCTTGCAGTCCGGGCTGGTTACCACAGACGACATCATCATCGACTCAAAGAGTGGGGTGTCGGGCGCGGGCCGGACGCCCAAGCTGACCACACACTACCCGGAGTGCAACGAGAGCATTTCGGCCTACAACGTCGGCCGGCATCGCCACACGCCCGAAATCGAGCAGGTGCTTTCCACGGCCTGCGATCGCGAGGTGCAGGTCGTGTTCACGCCGCACTTGGTGCCGATGGACCGCGGTATTCTGTCGACCGCCTACTTGCGCCCGCTCGAAAAGATCGACGAGGAATCCGCCATCACCGCGATTCGCGAATTCTATCGCGAGGAGCCGTTCGTGCGCGTCGTGAATCATCTGCCGGCGACAAAGGACGTCGTCGGCACGAACTTCTGCGACATCACGGCCCGCGTGGTGCGCGGCCGCCTGATCACGATCAGCTGTCTGGACAACCTGATTAAAGGAGCGTCCGGCGCTGCGGTGCAGAACTTCAATCTTATGCACGGCTTTGCCGAAACCATGGCGCTCTAGAACCGGCGGTGCTCGAGGTTTCTGCAGACGCCTCTTCGCGTTGATTGTTGCAGCCGGACAAGCAAGACCACACACGAAAGTTCCATTTTCATGTCGCACGCGGTCCCCAGAGGTTTTCGTCTGGCCGGCGTCCATAGCGGGGTGAAACGCAATCGGGCCAAGCTCGATCTGTCGCTCGTCGTCTCCGACCGGCCGGCCGTGGCCGCCGGCGTCTACACGCAGAACCGCGTCGTGGCTGCGTCGGTGAAACACAACCGTGCCCGCACGCCTTCGGAGAATATCCGCGTCGTGGTGATCAACTCGGGTAACGCAAACGCATGCACCGGCGAACAGGGCGATCGCGACGCCGCCGAGATGGGGCGCGTGGCCGCCGAGGCCGTCGGGGCCGCCGAGCCGCAAGCGCTGGTGATGAGCACCGGGATCATCGGCGAGTTGTTACCGATGGACAAGATTACCGCCGGTATCCGCCAGGCGGCCGAGGTGCTCGGCGACGACGAGACCTCGCTGGAAAACGCGGCTCGCGGCATCCTCACCACCGACTCGGTACACAAGGTGGCCGGTCGCGAGTTGGAGCTTTCGGGCCGCACGATCCGAGTGGCAGGCATCGCCAAGGGGGCCGCCATGATCGGCCCGAACATGGCCACCATGCTCTGCCTGGTGATGACCGATGCACCGCTCGCTGCCGGCGACGCGCAGCAGGCGCTGGCCGGAGTTGTGGACGAGACGTTCAATTGCATCAGCGTCGACGGCCACATGAGCACCAACGACTCCGTGCTATTGGTGGCCAGCGGCGCTGCCGGCGGCGACCCTCTGGCGGGCGACGACCTGGCAGCGTTTCGTCAGGCGCTGTTGGAATCTTGCACGGAGCTGGCCCGGGCCATTCCTGCCGATGGCGAAGGGGCCACGCACCTGATCACGCTCGACGTCGAGGGCTGCGAAAACGTTCAGGCAGCGCGCCAGATCGCCCGTACCGTGGCCAATAGCGCGCTGGTGAAGACGGCCGTCGCCGGCGCCGATCCAAACTGGGGGCGAATCGTCTCGGCGGCGGGCTATGCCGGCGTCGAGTTCGACCCCTCGGGCGTGGACCTGGCGATCAACGATCACTGGCTGTATCGCCAGGGCGTGCCCGTCGAGTTCGACGAGGCTGCCGTGTCGCAGTCGATCCGCGAAAACCGTGATACGCACATCGTGTTGCGTTTTTCCGACGGAAATGCCAAAGTGCGTTTCTGGACGACTGATCTGACGGCAGAATACGTGCGGCTCAACGCCGACTACCACACATGAACATCTCGCTCCAGCGCGTGCGCACGGGCGCGATCGTGCTGTGTGCTCTATTCATCGCCGCCACCGTCGGCTATCGCCTGGCGGGACGCAGTTGGCTCGAGGCGGTCTACATGGTCGTGATCACGATCTCGACCGTGGGATACGGCGAGGCCAGTTCGCTGCGCATGCCGGAACAACTGCTGACGATCATCGTCATCGTATTCGGTATCTCCGTCTCGGTGTTCACGCTCGGGGGATTCATTCAGATGACGATGGAAGGCGAAATCGAACGCACGCTCAAGATGGGCCGCACGACGCGGGCCATCGAGAAGCTCACCGGCCATACGATCCTTTGTGGCTTCGGTCGCATGGGGCACATTCTGGCCAAGGAGCTTGCGGCCAAACGCGAGCCGTTCGTCGTGATCGACAGCAGTCCGGAGGCCATCTCCGAAGCGCAGGGCTTGTCGTACCTGGTGTTGCTGGGAGACGCCACCGAAGAGCCTGCGCTTCAGGCCGCCGGAGTCGAGCGGGCACGCACGCTGGTCACCGCGCTGCCCGGCGACGCGGCCAACGTGTTCATCACGCTCACTTCGCGCAATCTCAACAGCGACTTGCAGATCATCGCACGCGGCGAACATCAAACCACCGAGAAGAAGCTCTTGCAGGCCGGGGCCAATCGCGTGGTGCTGCCCGCGGCGATCGGCGCCCTGCGCATCGCGGCAATGATCACGCGGCCCTCGACGATCGAGCTGATGGAACTCGTGGCAGGCCAGAGCGTGCTCGACGTAGAGATCGACGAAATCTTCGTCAAGCCCGAGAGTTCGATCGTCGACAAGACCATTCGCGACGCGCAAACGCGCACGCGCAGCGGGCTGCTGATCGTGGCGATCAAGGAGGCCCAGGGCGGGATGGTCTTCAATCCCAGCGCCGAAGTCGTTTTCAAAGCGGGCGATACGATGATCGCCATGGGGCACCAGAACGACATTGACCGCTTTCGCCAGGACTACGGCCTCTAGCACGGCGACGCGGGGGGCGCTGTCATGCCGCGAAGCCCCGCCGGCGGCTCTTGACAGCCGGGCCGGCTTCAGGGGAAATGGATTGCAGCCAATCCCCGCTCTTTCGTCCTACCCCACAGGCGTGTAATGACGCTTCCCTCGCTCTTTCGCCACCCCTGGCGGCGATCGTTGGCCGATTGCGTGCTGGCGGCGCTCGTTTCGCTGGCCTGGGCCCCGTCTCCTTGCGCGGCGCTCGGCGATGACGTGCCTGCCGATCATGCCGAGCAGATGGAAGCCAGCATGGACCTGTTCAAGCAGGAAGTGCGCGCGCTGTTGTTGCAACACTGTGTCGATTGCCACGGCGGGAAGGAGACGCACGGCGAGTTCGATCTCACGACCCGGGACGGGCTGCTGAAGGGCGGCCAGTTAGGCCCGGCGGTCGTCGCGCGCAATCCGAGCGAGAGCCTGCTGCTCAAGCTGATTCGGCATGAGGGCGAGCCCAACATGCCGCAGGACGCCGACAAGCTGTCGGACGCGGCCATCGAACAGATCGCCACCTGGATCGCCGGCGGGGCGGCCTACGATCGGCCGCTTGTGGATCCGGCCGACGCGATGGCCGCCAAGCCGCTCACGTCCGAGCAGCGCAATTTCTGGTCGTTCCTACCCTTGGAAACGCCTGAGGTGCCGGCGGTCGAGAATGACGCTTGGTGCCGCACGCCGCTGGACCGGTTTGTGCTTGCGAAGCTCGAAGCGGCAGGCCTCGAGCCCAACCCTGCGGCCGACCGCCGCACGCTCATCCGTCGGGCCTATCTCGATTTGGTCGGATTGTTGCCCACGCCCGAGGAAGTCGAGGCGTTCGTGGCGGATTCCGAACCGGACGCTTACGGTCGGCTGATCGACCGCCTGCTCGACAGCCCGCATTACGGCGAGCGTTGGGGGCGGCACTGGCTCGATCTGGCCCGCTTTGCCGAGAGCCACGGCTACGAGCAGGACGACGACCGGCCGACGGCCTACCACTACCGCGACTTTGTGATCCAGGCGCTCAACGACGACATGCCGTACGATAAGTTCGTGCGCTGGCAGATCGCCGGTGACGAATTGGCACCCGACGATCATCGCGCCCTGATGGCCACGGGCTTTCTGGCCGCGGGCACGCACGCCACGCAGATCACGGCCAACCAGGTCGAAAAGGAACGCTACGATGAGTTGGATGACATGGCCTCGACGATCGGCACTTCGATGTTGGGCCTGACGATTGGATGCGCCCGCTGCCACGACCACAAGTTCGACCCCATCTCGCAGGTCGACTACTACCGCTTCCTCTCCACATTCACGACCACCGTCCGCAGCGAAATCGAACTGGACTTTCAACCCGAGATCTATCAGCGCAAGAAGGCCGAGTTTGAGGCGGAGCACGCCCCGCTGGTCGAGGCTCTCGAGCACTTCGAGAACGAAGAGCTCGCTAGCCGCTTCGAGGCCTGGCTGGCCACCGACGTCGAGCGCGTGATGCCCACATGGCTCGTGCTCGACGTGGCCAGCATGAAGAGCGAGGGCGGCGCGACATTCACCAAGGACGAAGACGGCGCGATCCTGGTCTCGGGCAAGAACGCTTCTGAAGACACCTACACGTTCGTGGTGCCCACCAAAGTCTCGGGAATCAAGGCGGTGCGGTTGGAAGCTCTTGCCCACGAGTCGCTACCCCACGACGGACCCGGCCGGGCCGACAACGGCAACTTTGCTCTCTCGGACTTCCAACTCTGGTCCGCGCCGACCGGCAATGCCAGTCCGGGGGCACCCGTCAAACTCATCAACCCGAAAGTGACCTACGAGCAGGAGGGCCTGCCGATCACGGCGACGATCGACGACAACAAGAAGAGCGCTTGGGCCGTCGATGGAAAGATCGGGCAGAACCACGCCGCCAGCTTTGCGCTCGAGACGCCGATCGACAATCCCGACGGGACGACGCTTACCTTCATTCTCAAGTTTCAGAACAACACAGGACACAACCTGGGACGTTTGCGGTTCTCGCTCAGCACGCTGACCGAGGCCACGAGCCCTAAGGACGAGGCGGCCCCCGAGGCCGAAGTCGAGAAGGTGAACGCCGCCCTGTCGACGCCTCCCGGCGAGCGCACCGGCCAGCAGCGCGAGACCCTGCTAGCTTGGTATCGGCCTCGCGATCCCCAATGGCAGAAGCTCAAAGAAGCCGTCCGCAAGCACCAGGCCGCCGCGCCGAAGCCGGAGCTGACCAAGGTGCTGATCGCCAGCGAGGGACTGCCGGCAGTGCGGCTGCGCACGCAGGGGGCTGATTTCTTCGAGAAGACTTATTTCCTGAAGCGCGGCGACCTCAAGCAAAAGGTCGGCGAAGCGGATCAAAGTTTCCTGCAAGTGCTGATGCGCGTGCCCCAGGACGAGGGCTACTGGCAGGAGACGCCTCCCGACGGCTGGCGCACGTCGTACCGCCGCCGTTCGCTGGCCAACTGGATCACTGACGTCGACGCGGGCGCCGGCCCGTTGCTGGCCCGCGTGATCGTCAATCGTCTTTGGCAGCACCACTTGGGGCAGGGCATTGTTCGTACGCCGAGCGATTTCGGCGCTTCCGGCGAGCGGCCCACGCATCCGCAACTGCTCGAGTACCTGGCCGGTGAGCTCATCGCCGGCGACTGGCGGCTCAAGCGGTTGCACAAACAGATCATGACGAGCGCCGTTTATATGCAAACGGCCGACACCGACGAAACCCGCGCGGCGATCGATTCTGAGAACCACCTGCTGTGGCACCGAGAGCGGCAGCGGCTCGAGGCCGAGATCATTCGCGACGCGATGCTTTCGGCCAGCGGCTTGCTCGACGAGCGAATGTTCGGGCCCGGCACACTCGATCCCGAGCAGAAACGCCGCAGCATCTACTTCACCGTCAAGCGCAGCAAACTGATTCCCAGTATGATGCTCTACGACGCCCCGGATGCTTTGCTCGGCTTGGGCCGGCGTTCGACCACGATAATCGCTCCGCAGGCCCTGTCGATGATCAATAGCCAGCAAGTGCAGTCCTATGCTGAGGCGTTTGCCGACCGGCTGCTGTCAGGCGAGGAAGGCTCGACGGACGAACTCGTCACACGCGGCTACGAGATCGCGTTGGCCCGCCGCCCCGACGAGGCGGAGTTGGCCGATTCTTGCGACTTTATCGAGCAGGCATTCGAGTCGTACCGCATGGCCGAGCACGACGAACCGCGCAAGCAGGCCGTGGCCGACTTTTGCCAGGTGCTGTTCGGCCTGAACGAGTTCATTTACGTCGATTAGCCAGAGGATAGGATGATGCTTCCGCACCTGTTTGCCAAGCCGCCGCGGCAGTACGCTTCGCGTCGCGATTTTCTGCGCACCGCGGGCTCGGGCGCGGGACTGTTGGGGCTGGCTGCGTTGTTGCAGGATCAGGGGCTGCTCAGCACCGCTCAGGCGGCGCCCTCCGAGGTGCGGCTCAACCCGATGGCTCCCCGGGCCACGCACTTTCCGGCCAAGGCCAAGAGCGTGATCTGGCTGTTCATGAACGGCGGACCCAGCCAGGTCGACACCTGGGATTACAAGCCCGAGTTGGGCAAGCGCGACGGGCAGGAGCTCGAAGGGTTCGACAAGAATACCGGCTTCTTCACCGAGCAGGTCGGCCCGTTGATGAAGACGCCGTTCAAGTTCGCCCAGCACGGCCAGTCGGGTGCGTGGGTCGCCGACATCTTTCCGGAGATGGCCAGGCATGTGGATGACATGGCGTTTATCCACTCGTGTTTCACCAAGACGAACAATCATTCGCCGGCCCTGTTCGAAATCAATACCGGCTTCAGCCGCATGGGGTTCCCGTGCATGGGAGCCTGGGTCAGCTACGGCCTGGGAAGCGAGAATCGCAACCTGCCCGGCTTCATCGTGATGTACGACACGCTCGGCCGGGGTCTCCCCAAGGGGCACGCCCAGAACTGGGGCGCGGGCTTCCTACCGGGCGTCTTCCAGGGCACGGCGCTCAACGCCCAGGGCGCGCCGATCGACAACCTTTATCGCCGCGACGACATGTCCGACGCGCAACAGCGGGCTCAACTCGATCTGTTGCGGCGGCTCAACAAGCATCAGCCCTCGTCGGACGAAGCCGACCTGGCGGCGCGGATCGAAAGCTTTGAGCTGGCCTACCGCATGCAGATGGCCGCGCCCGACGCTTTGAACATCGACGACGAGCCGGCCCACATCCGCAAGCTGTACGGCATCGACGACCCCAAGTGCAAGCACTTCGCCCGGCAGGTGCTCACCGCGCGGCGGTTGGTGGAGCGCGGAGTGCGGTTCGTGCAGATCTATTCCGGCGGTATGGAAAACGAGCGCAGTTGGGATGGCCATCAGAATATCAAAGCCAACCATACCCAGTTTGCTGGCGAGACCGACGTACCGATCGGCGCGTTGCTCACGGACCTCAAGCAGCGCGGGCTGCTGGACGAGACGCTGATCATCTGGTGTGGCGAGTTCGGCCGGTTGCCAATCGTGCAGAAGGGCGGCACGGGCCGTGATCACAATCCGCATGCCTTTACCACTTGGATGGCCGGCGGCGGCGTCAAAGGCGGCGTGCACTACGGCGAGACCGACGAGATCGGCCACAAAGCCGTCGTGGACCGCGTGAGCATCAACGACCTGCACGCCACGGTGCTGCACCTGCTGGGCATGGACCACGAAAAGCTCACCTACCGCTACAACGGCCGCGACTTCCGCCTGACCGACGTGGCAGGCCGCGTCGTGCGAGACATCGTGGCCTGATAGCTCCCTGGCCGCCGACGCTGCCTAGCGGTAGTTCACCATCACGTCGTTCATCGTCTCTTGCGAGA
Source organism: Planctomycetota bacterium (assembly GCA_003389325.1). GTDB lineage: Bacteria > Planctomycetota > Planctomycetia > Pirellulales > PALSA-1355 > LB-PLM-3. The sequence continues at coordinate 52,071 of QQVE01000050.1, read as the reverse complement.
TCGCTCCCTCGTCGACGAGGTTCTGCAGCGACGTCTGCATCGCGACCATGCCGTGCTTCTTGCCCGTGGTGATCACGTTGCGCAGGAAGTACGTGCCGCGGTTGCGGATGATGTGCTTGGTGGCCTGGTTCACTACCAGGATTTCGGCTGCCACGCGTTTGCCGCCGTCGCGGGCCGGCAACAGCTCCTGGTGGATGATTCCCACCAGCGTGTCGGCCAAGGTGTAACGGATGTGCCCCTCCTCCTCGACCGGGACGAAGGACAACAGGCGCTCGATGATCTTGTCGATCGACATGATGTGCAGCGTGGAGACGACGAGGCAGCCGGTTTCGGCGGCGGTCAGAGCGATCTTGATGGTCTCGAAGTCGCGCATCTCGCCGATCGAAATCACGTCGGGATTTTGTCGCAGGGCGGCACGCAGCCCGCTGTGAAAGTCTTTCGTATCGCGGCCGATTTGCCGCTGCCGCACGATGCCGACCTTGTTGGAGTGCAGGTACTCGATGGGGTCCTCGATCGTAATGATGTGCCGCGGCTGCGTCGAATTGATGACGTCGATCATGGCAGTCATCGTAGTCGTCTTGCCCTGGCTGGCGGCGCCGGTCAGCAGCACGAGCCCCTTGGAAGCCTGGGTCAAGTCGCGGACCACCGGCGGTAGCTTCAACTCGTCGAGCGTTTTGGGCCGCTGGGCCAGAATGCGGATCACAGTGCCCACGTCGCCGTCGAAGTAGCCCACGTTCACCCGGTAGCGGCCGTAGTCATCGATCGCCATGTAGTCGAAGTCGAGGTCCTTGCGAAACTGGGCCTCTTGGTGCTCGTTAAGCAGCTCGAGCGACAGCCTCTCGCTCTGCTTCGAAGTCAGCGCCTTGGGCGTGGCCTGCACCAGCCGCCGGGCGATGCGGAACATGACGGGCGAACCGGCCGCCACGTGAATGTCGCTCACTTTGTGGGCCCGGCCGTGCCGCAAGACTTCGTGAATCGAGAGCTCGTCGAGCGACGTCTGCAATACCGGGATGGTGGGAACCGCCGTGGGACGCTCCGGCTGCAGCGGCGAATCGGGCTCCATCTCCAGAATCGACGGCTGCTGCGCGTTGTTCGGCCGCGCGGGCGCGCCGGCCACGCGAATGTTCGGCGCCGCGACCGTGGCCTTGGCCTTCGCGCCCGGCGCCGCGGCCGCCGCAGCGACCGGAGCCTGAGCGGGGATTTTCACCAGCCCGCGGCAGTGCGAGCAGTTGACCTGCTGCTCCTTGGGCTGCGATTCGACCTGAAACGTCCCCGCGCAGTGCGGGCACCGAAAAGTGCGCGTCGGCATGAGAGAACTCCCCGACCGGCCTGCCGGCCGGACCTCAGCAGCGTGGATTCACTGTTCCGAATAGTCCAGTCTACACGGGCGCCGCCGGGAAGGGCAAAGGCGTACGACGAATGTTACTCCTCCGGGCTCTCCCGCAAGTCGAAGCACGCCATCTCTCGGTGATTGCGAATAAACGCCCGCCCGGCCGCCAGCGCCGGGGTGTTCCAGGTGCGTTCTTCGAACACGGGAATCCGAGCCAGCTCGCGGTACTTTTTCGGGTCGGCCGCCACCAGCGCCATGTCGCCGTTTTCGCATTGAATGAATAGCACGTCGCCGGCCAGCAGCATCTGGCCGTGCCCGTAGCGTCCGCGCTTCCAAAGGCGCTTGCCGGTCTCCAAGTCGACGCAGACCAGGATGCCCTCGTCGAGGCCGAACACCACGTCGTCCACCACGATCGGCGTGGCAAACTTGCCGCGCAGCGAGGCCTCTTCCCACAGCGGCTCGGCGGACCACCCCTTTTCGTCGTCGCGCGCGATCTCGAGCAGCGCGGAACCCATCACGTAGCCGGCGGTGATTAGCACGCGATCGTCGCCCACGGGCAGAGGCTGGCTGCAATTAATGCCGTTGGCGGTCGACCAGGGATAGCGCCACAGCTCGGCCGACCCGTCGGCGGCGTAGCTTACCACCGCGGCGCCTTCGAGCGTGAGGATCTGCGGCACGCCGGCCAATTCCGCGTACTGCGGCGAAGCATACGCGGCAGTGGCATCGCCGACTTTCCACTCCACCTTGCCGGTCTGCTTGTCGTAGGCGACGAGCGACCCCTTGGCGGCGGCCTGCGGCATGCCGGGATTGACAATCACGACGTCGTCGAGCACCAGCGGCGAGCCGGCCATGCCCCACTCGAGATTGGCCTCGGGATCGGCCAGGATGTTCGTCTCCCAAACGACGTCGCCCGAGGCGAGCTTGAGGCACTTGAGATGCCCCTTGGCACCGAGCGAGTAGACGCGGTCGCCATCGATCGTCGGCGTGGCCCGCGGCCCGTCGCCACCCATGGCTTCGCTGAAGCGGGCCGGATAGGCGTGCACCCAGCGTTCGCGCCCGTCGCGGGCGTCGTAGGCGACGATCGCCTCGTCGGGCCCGCGCTGTTCGATCGTGACGGCAGTGTTACCCGAGAGCGCGAACTGGGCATAGCCCTCGCCCACCGGCTGCCGCCAGACTAGCTTCGGCGGCTCAGACTCCCAGTTGGTGCGGATGGCCGGGCCGCGGTAGATGCCCAACCGGTCCTCGCCGCGAAAGGCGGGGAAGTCGGCCGCGAGATCCGGTCCCGACGTTTCGGGCGAGGTCTCCTCGCGCACCTGTCGGCGATGTTGCTGCAGGATCTCGAGCGGCTCGGGATCCCAGCGAAACACCGGGTCCGGCACGATGTCGCCGGTGAACTCCACACGCCGCACGACGGCGAAAGGGATTGCCAGCACAACCAGGTAGATCGCCGCCGTGATGGCTCGCGCGCGCACCGGAATTCGCGAGAAAAGCACCAGCCAGACAAACAGCGCGACAATGCCGGCGGCGACAAGCACGATCGATCCGAAATTACGAAACTGCTCCGGCAGTGCTTCGCCCGGTGCCAGCTGCAGCAAGGACACCAGCGCGACGACCACGGCGATGATGGCTCGCAGGGGCCACCAGCGGATGCTCGAGACAGCGTCAGCGGGAGCAGTTTCCTCGGGACCGGGATGCGGCTGGTCGGCAGATGCCATGGTGAGACTCGCGTGACTTGGGGGAAGAGATGCGGATAAGTCATTCTACGCGTGGGGGACCGTGTCGCCAGGGATATCGGTGAAACCGCGGCCGGCTCCGCTGTCTTGAATCGCATCCCGCGCGTGGGGCTCACCGGGCACTTGACGAGCGACCCAATCATGCCGAAACTGGAGGTTTGCAACACTTTGCCGAAGTGGCGGAATTGGCAGACGCGCTAGGTTCAGGACCTAGTGCCCGCAAGGGCGTGGAGGTTCAAGTCCTCTCTTCGGCACTGCGGGGCGGCAACGACAAGGGACTCGCGGTGATACAGGCCGTGGGTCCCTTTTTTCATTCCTTGGGCGTTCGGGGTCTCTGCGGCCATGAAAATCGACCAGATCGTCTGCCAGATCCTCCGAATCGACAACGTCCAGGCCAAGACCGCCAGCAGCCAGGACGCCGTGATCGTCCGCGTGCGATCCGACACGGGCATCGAAGGCGTGGGCGAGGCCGACGCGTCGCCCGAGGTGATCAAGGCCATCGTCGACGCTCCGTTCAGCCACAACATCGCCAGCGGGCTGCGCGAGATCCTGCTGGGCGAGAACCCGCTGGAAACCGAGCGGCTGTGGCAGAAGATGTACCGCCGCACGATGTACTTTGGCCGCACCTCGGTGGGCATCGCCGCCATGGCCGCGGTGGATATGGCCCTGTGGGACTTGAAGGGCAAGCACTACGGCGAGCCGATCCACCGCCTGCTGGGCGGCAAGCAGCACGATACGATCAAGGCCTACGCTTCGATCCTATTCGGCCGCGACGGTCAGGAGACAGCGGACATCGCCCGACGCTGGCGCGAGGCGGGCTACCAGGCCGTCAAATGTGGCTGGGAGCCGATGGGCCAGAACGAGAAGCTCGACATCGAATTGGTCCAAGGAGCGCGCGAGGGGCTGGGCGAAGGGACGCTGCTGATCGATGCCGGCTGCGTGTGGGATGCCCGCACGGCCTTGCGGCGGACGCACGCCTTCGCCGAGTTCGACATCGAATGGCTCGAAGAACCGCTGCGCGAGGACGACCTGGAAGGCTACGTGTGGCTCCGCGACCGCTCGCCGGTGCCCATCGCCTCAGGCGAAGGCGAGTGCGGGCGCGAGGCGTTTCGGCCTTGGATCGACCGCCGGGCGCTCGACGTGTACCAGGTCGATCTCTCGCGGTGTGGATTCACCGACGCGGCGTACATTCGCTCGCGGGTCGAGGAGTGCGGCGCCCGGCTGTGCAACCACTGCTACACGAGCCCCTTAACCGTGGCGGCCAGCATGCACTGGCTGTGCACGTGCCGCGACGCGTTTCTGTTCGAGGACTGCGTAGAAGATTCACCCTTGCGCCACGAATTGACCATTGAGAAGGTTCAAGCCGAGGGCGGCTGGATCACCGTGCCGGACCGGCCGGGACTCGGCGTGACGCTGGACGAAGCCTTCGTCACGCGGCATTTGGTTTCGGAGTCGGGCTAGCGGCGGTAGAAAGCTCTTTTGTCGCAGCGTGCTTGTGAAGGCAGCGTAGGAGGGTGCAGTGCCTGGCGTCGACTTTCCGCAGTCCCATTGCTTGGGCGGCCTCGCCCGCTGCGACATCACGCCGCCGGTGGGCATCTATCACCGCATGTGGGGCGCGGCCACGCACGATCGCTCGACCGGCGTGCACCGGCCACTCACCGCCACGGCGCTCGCACTGGCGCCGGATGCCGACGGGGCAGAGCACTTCGAACGCGGACAACTGCAGGTGATCGTCGGCGTCGACCATTGCCTGCTGTGGAACGAACAGATGGACCAACTCCGTGCGGCGGTCGCGCGCGGGAGCAACTTGGGCGCCGATCAAGTGCACGTCTCGATGTCGCACACGCACGCGGCGGGACTCATGGATCCAGGCCGAGCCGCACTGCCCGGCGGCGAGTTGATCGGCCCCTATCTCGACACGCTTGCCAAACGCGTGGGGGCCATCGTTCGCCATGCAGTCGACGATCTGCGACCGGTTCGGATGATGTACGGCACGGGACGCTGCTCGCTGGCGACCCATCGCGATTGCTGGGATGCCGAAAACGAGCTCTACGTCTGCGGGTTCAATCCCGACGGGCCGGCGGACGACACGGTGCTCGTGGCCCGCATCAGCAACACCGAGGGGCGAACGCTGGGCACGGTCGTCAACTACGCCTGCCATCCCACGACGCTGGCCTGGCAAAACACGCTGATCAGCCCGGACTACGTCGGTGCGATGCGCGAGATCGTCGAGACGGCGAGCGGCGCGCCCTGCTTGTTCTTGCAAGGCGCGTCTGGCGACCTAGGGCCGCGCGAGGGCTTTGTCGGCGAGGTCGAGACAGCCGATCGCAACGGACGGCAGTTGGGCCATGCGGCTCTGGCGGCGATCGAGTCGCTGCCGGCGGCGGGGATGCGGTTCGAGTATGTGGGGCCGGTCGTCTCGGGCGCCACGATTGGCACCTGGGCCGAGCAACCGCTCGCGGGCCAAGATTTGCAGAGGAGACGTCTCTGGCGCGCGGAGACGCTGGAAGTCGAGTTGCCGCTGCGGCCCGGCTTGCCCACCGCCGATGAGATCAGAAAGCAGCAGGAGCACTGGGCGCGCGAAGAACACGAAGCGCTTGCTCGCGGCGAGGCAGACGCTGCGCGCGACTGTCGGGCACAGGTCGAGCGAACGGCTCGCACGCTTGCGCGACTGGCGGGCTTGACCGAGGGCACGTCGCTGCGCGTTCCGATTCACTTGTGGCGGCTGGGCGATGCATCCTGGTTGCTCTTGCCCGGCGAGCACTATCACCTGCTGCAGCGCGTGTTGCGACAGCGCTTTGCCTATCGACCCTTGGTGGTGGCCACGGTGACCGACGGTTGGCAGCCAGGCTACGTTCCCACGGCCGAAACCTACGGCCGCGGTATCTACCAGGAATCGATCGCCTTGGTGGCCCCCGGAGCGCTCGAATCGTTAATCGAGCAGGTGGGCGACTACCTGGCCGCCTGGAACGACTGAATCGCTCGCCACTCGTTCTCGCACGACCTGCGCGCCTGACCGTGCTTGGATCAGTATGGCGTGCCCGTGGCACGCTTCGCCTGCAGCGCTTCGGCATACCAGGCGAGCTCGTCGAGGAATTTCGCGGTCGATTTTTCGGTGCGGGCTTCGGTCGGTTGTCCCGAGTCGTCGAAGGCCTGCCCGGCCTTGGGAAAGGGCAGGATCGACGGAATGGTCACGGTGCCGATCTCGCCGAGCATCGCACGAAGCTGCATCGCGGCACGCACGCCGCCAAACGCACCGGCCGAGTAGCAGGCGATGGCCGACACCTTGAAGAAGTACTCTTCCAGGAAGTGATCGATCAGGTTGCTCAGCGCCGGCGGGATCGAATGGTTGTACTCGGCAGAGACGACCAAATAGGCGTCGGCCCGGCGGATGATGTCGGCCAGCCGCTCGAGCGGCTCCGGCGCCTGCCCCTGGGGATGCTCCTTGTACATGCGATCCAGCAGCGGCAGGTCAAACTCCACCGGATCGACCAACGTGGTCTCAAATCCGCGCTCGCGGCACTTGTCGAGCAGGTACCTGGCCGGTTTGATGCCGATGCGGTCGCTGCGCACCGAACCCAATAGAATCGCAACGTCGAGCATGATTCAGCCTCAATGGATGTTGGGGATGATTATCGGAAGATCGATGCCAGATACTTGAAATAGCAGCAGAGCCGGCGATGATTATTCCCGCGTCACGCTCTCCAGCCAGGCCGCGTGCTCTGCGGCCAGCGCGCGCACCAACTCGGGTCGCTCGCCCGCGAGGTCGTTCGTCTCACCCAGATCAGTCTCCAAGTCGAACAACTGGAACGGCTCGCGCGGGTCGGTGCGGACGATCTTGTGCCGCCCCTTGCGCATCGCACTGTACTTGCGGAATTGGAAGTAGAGAGCCTCGTGGGGTGAGGGGGCCCGGTCGGCCAACGTCGCGGTCGGGTCGCGGCCGTCCAGTGGGCGATCGTCGGGCAAAGTGCCACCGGCGGCCTGTACGGCCATCGGCAGAAAGTCGCAACTTAGCAGTGGCTCTCGGCACACGGAACCGGCCGGCAACTTGCCGGGCCAGCGAACGATGCACGGGACGCGAATCCCGCCTTCCCACAGCGTCACCCCGCCGTTGCGCAGCGGCCCGTTGGAAGCGACTTCCCGTCCCCGGTTCTGCAGCATGAACGCCCCATTGTCGGAGAAGAACACGACCAACGTATCATCGGCGAGCTTCGCTGCGTCGATTTGCTCAAGCACCCTGCCGATCGCCGTATCGAGCGCCGTGACAACGGCCCGGTAGCGACGGCGGGCGTCGGTCGTGTCCGGCTCGTAGCCGTAGGCCGCGAAGGCTGAGTCCGGGGCCTGCCACTCGACTGGCACGCCCGAGGCCTTGTTCTTGGGATTGGGGAAGTGGGGCGAATTGAACGGCAGGTAAACGAAGAACGGCTGGTCGGCGTGTTGCTCGATGAACCGGCAGGCGGCATCCGCGAACAAGTCGACGCTGTAGCCTTCCAGGCGTACGGGCTGGGTGCCGCGGTGCAAATCGAGCTTGCCGTTGTAGACGTGCGTGTAGTAGTCGATGTTGCCCGAGGCATGCCCCAGGAACTCGTCGAACCCGCGCTCCGTGGGGCGGCTCCCTGGCGCGAAGCCGATATTCCACTTGCCAAAACAGGCGGTATCGTAGCCCAGTGGCTTGAGGTACTGGGGAATCAGGCGTTCGGAGTGCCTGAGCCCGATGCCGTAGTTGCCCTCCACTCCTGGCAACTGGTTGGTCAGCCTATGCCGCTGCGGATAGCGCCCGGTCAACAGCGAGGCCCGCGAGACCGTGCACGTCGGAGACGCCGTATAGAAGTCGGTGCAGCGCACGCCTTGCATGGCCAGCTTGTCCAGGTGCGGCGTGCGAATCGACTCGTTGCCGTAGCAACCCAGATCGCCATAACCGAGGTTGTCGGCCGTGATGATCACAATGCTTGGCGGCCGAAGGGCCCAGGCCGCCGCAGGAAGCAACAGCGGCGCGAGTGCGGCCAGAAGCAAGGAACGCCGGGCTCTATCTCTCATCGCGTCGAATCCCGTCGAGTTTGGGCGGCTCGTCGGGCGCCTAGTATAGCGACAAGAGCGTACAGACGGCGAACTGCGCTGAATTGCGAGTGCCCGACGGCTACCTGCCGTTGGCGCGGCGGTAGATTTCCTGAATGAAGGCGTCGTTGGCCCGCGAGCGGGCGTCGGCCCGGGCCTGGATGCGGGCTCGCTTTTCGGGTCCCAGTTCGGCGGCACGAGCGCGACGATCGGCCATCTCGGCCTTGCGAACGTATCGCTTGAAGTGGGCCTCGTACCGCTTGACCCACGTATCGGTCTGGTCGAGCTTCTCGAGTGATGAGCGCCCCAGGGCATGCTTCCGCGCGGACTCTTCGGTTGGGAATCCTTCCGCCGGCAAGCCTTCGGCCACGAGCTGCAAGTACTCGAGTTGATCGCCGGCGTACTGGCCGATCGCGACCAGCTGGCCCTTGTTGAACAGGCAGGTGAAACCGTGCCGGCGCCCGTGAAAATACTGGCCAAACAACAGCGGCTCTCCCGCGGTGTCCCACAACTTGATCGTGCCGTGGCGGCGTCCCTTCTCGTACATACCCAATAGCATCAACTCGTCATTCGCGTGCCTGGCCAACGTCACCCCGTGCAAGATACCGTCTTTGTGCGTGGCGACGACCATCGGTTTTCCGTCGGGATTCCCGATGACAACTTGGTTGTCGGCGCGCTCACGCGATGCACGTGCGATGGCCCGCGTGCTATCGCTGAAGAGATCCAGCGAGAACACGCGGCCCGTGGGAAGCGCAAACTCGTCCTGCGCTGTCCGCGGGCGGTCTGGAGAGGGTTCAATCAAGCGGGCACGAACCGCCGGCAGGTCAGCCAGGGGACGCGGCTGCGCTTGCTCGGGCACACTTTTCAAGAGCCGCCTGATGTCGGGCAGGGCGATGGCGAAATTCAGGTTCTGCCCATCAAGGTGAGACCAGGTGTTGAGCCCGATCAATTCCGCGTCCATATTCATCAGCGGCCCGCCACTGTTGCCGTCAGATATGGGGGCCGTCGTCTGAATCCACGTTGCGTCTAGCGCGAAGCCCAGCAGGCGATACTCCGACTCGGGGAGCATGGCGCTAACTTCCTTGCCGGTGCGAAGCGACGAAACGATTCCCTCGGAGGTCGAAAACGAAAACCCTTGGGGATTGCCGAATGCCCCCACCCTCGACCCCACGGCTGGCATCTGGCTGGCGATCCTCACGGCACAGGGGGCCGGCAGCGGATCGGTCCGCAGCAACGCCAAATCGTACTCCGGCTGAACCTTGACGAAGCCGTGCACCTTCAGCGTCGTGCCCTGCCGAATCTTGATCGACGCAACTTGGGCTCCGTCGATCACATGGAAATTTGTCAGCACGAGTCCCTTGTCGTCGACGACCACGCCGCTGCCAAGACCCGAGTTCGTGTTCACTTGAACCACCGAGTCTTGGATCTCGGCCACGACGTCTACGAGATCCTTGCCCGCACCGGGCGCAGCGAGAATCGCAAGCGCCAACAGGATTCCACAGCAACTCGTTCGCGACAGGGCGGCCATGCTCACCTCCTCAGATCAGAAGCCCTCATTGTGGGGTGTAGAGCACCGTTCATGGTAGCGGTCTGCGGGCGGAGTGCCAAGTCGCTAGGACCGCGCGGCATGCCCGCGGTAGCGAAGGGACGAAGCCGAGTCTCGGCTTCGTGGAGAGCTTCAACGTCTTGGACGTTGAAAATATGGACAACACGGTGCGAGAAGTGTTGCCCTTTTTCCAAAGTAGCGGCGCAGGGACTCGAACCCCGGACACGCGGATTATGATTCCGCTGCTCTAACCAACTGAGCTACGCCGCCAGGTGTTTTTGGCTGGGCACACCCACCTAACCCGTTGGGAGCGGCGGTGATGCCGTGAAGAAGTCTATCACTTCCCGGCTGGCCGACAAGCCCGGTAGGCCCCTTCAGATCCGCCCAAGGCACTTCCTGTGCTGGCCGAAAGCGAAGGCGGGTACGTGAACCTCGAGCGTGCGAGCCGGGGGGGCCTGGAATCGAACCTGATACGCAGGATATCGAGAATTCGGCTGAAATGCACGTCCGGCAGCGGTTTTCGGCCGGCACTGACGTAACGGCCGGGAAAACCCCCGCTTGCGGCGGACCGTGACCTATATTTCAGCACCGGCAAAGTCGCGCTCCAAGCGGCGTCTTCGCCGTCGCCATTGTGGCGTCAGACGCCCGGAAGAGCGACTGCACTTGCGAGCCTCTGAGATATCTCATTCCTGATGACCTGTGGGGAACCCTCGGGACTTACGTCCGCGGAGCGCCACACCCGGCAGGTAGAAAAGGAGCATCAAGACATGCCGTCGATCAACGCCAAGCCGTTTCCCTTTCACGTTGACTTCGATCACATCGCACTGCTCTGCATCGATATGCAGCGCGACTTCTGCCTGCCGGGCGGATTTGCCGAGTCGCTGGGCAACGATCTCAGCAACGTCCAGGCGTGTATTCCCGTGATCGCAAAGCTGCAAGCGGCCTTCCGCAAGGCCGGCCTGCCGGTGATTCACACCAAGGAATGCCATAAGCCCGACCTTTCCGATCTGCCGAGCGCCAAGCGCAATCGCGGCAACCCGAAGATCAAGATCGGCGACATGGGGCCCATGGGCCGCATCCTGATCGACGGCGAGGTGGGCTCGGACTTTGTGCCCGAGAACGCACCGATCGAAGGCGAGTTGGTTATCTCGAAGCCGGGCAAGGACGCATTTTACGCAACGGAGCTGCGCGACTATCTCACGACGCGCCTCATCTCCGGCCTGGTAATCACCGGCGTCACGACCGAGGTCTGCGTGCAGACGACCATGCGTGTCGCCAACGATCGCGGGTATGACTGCGTGCTGGTCGAAGACGGCACCGACAGCTACTTCCCCGAGTTCAAGGACGTGACGCTGCGGGCGCTGACGGCCCAGGGCGGCATCGTGGGATGGACCTGCCAGTCGCAGGCTCTGTTGGATCTGTTGGAGAGCGAGTACAGCAGCCCTGCCACGCCGGACTTCAATTTGCAGAGTGCCGGCATGGAAGCGACGGTGTCGTAGGCCGCGGCTCGACTCGTGCATCGAGGAGATCGGGAATGCCCCGGGCGGCTCGCTGCCGTCCGGGGCATCGTCTTGCGACGACCATTGGTTTGCCTCCCCGCCGGCGCCCGCCCTGTCGACGGGTGGCCATCCGCAAACTCTAACAGCGAGGCTCCGACATGCCTGCACAATCCGAAGCCATTGTCTTGGCCGATTTGCTGAAACAGGTCGAGAAGCTCGGCGACGCCGACTGGGAGCCGTTCCGCCCTGGCGTGAAAGCTCACTGGCTCTACCGGGAGCACGACGGCGGACCGGCGGCCGTGCTGCTGTGCTACGAGCCCGGCGCTCGGGTTGCGCTGCACGAACACGTCGGCTACGAGCATCTATTCGTGCTGGAAGGCGATCAGTTCGACGAAGAGGGCTCGTACCCGGCTGGCAGCTTCACGATCAACCCTCCCGGCACACGGCACTCGCCGGGCAGCAAGGACGGCTGCAAGGCCCTGTTGATCTACGAGAAGGCCGTCCGCTTCGTTGATGCCTGAGCGAGACCGCCTTGGTCAAGCGCGATACAGTGATACCAGGCTGCACTCACACTTCTTGCGGGGACCAGGAAAATGAAAACGTCTCTCATCCGTGTTGCGGCATCGATCGCATTGGTTTTCGCGGCCACGTTCTCGGCCCAAGACGCGTGTGCCGCGTCGCCGAACGAGGCCGCTGTGCAGGAGGCCACGGCCGGCTTCTACAAGGCCATCAACGCAATGTTCGAGGGCGACATCGAGCCCATGAAGGAGGTGTGGTCGCACGCCGACGACATCACGTACATGGGCCCTGACGGTACGGTCGAAGTGGGGTGGGAGAAGACGCTGGCGGATCTCAACGGGCAGGCCAAGATGAAGCTGGGCGGCGAAATCCGCCACGAGCAAATCATGCTGAAGGTCGGCCCGGAGTTGGCCGTGATGGAGTGCCGCGAGATCGGCCAGAATGTGGTCGACGGCGAGCCGGTGAAGGTTTCGCTGCGGGCGACCAACGTCTTCCGCAAGGAGCACGGGGTTTGGAAGCTGGTCGGCCACCACACCGACAAGCTGCCATTCCTGGAGTAATAGCGGCGTCGCAACCCGCGTCTGGCGGGGCGTCTCGCGCCTCGGGTTGGAGAGACCGCTGGCTGACCAACTTCCGCGCGCCAAACACTCACGCGGCTTGTTTGCCGACCACGCCCCGGGGCGGCCCTTGATCCGCCGGTGCCTGTGCAGCCCCCCGGGTTGCGAAGAAGTCCCGAAGACCACTGCGGTCATCGCCAGTCCGAATTGGTTGCCGCCCAGTCGCCGCCACCTGCGTCAATGGCACGCAGACACCGCTTTTGAGCGAATTTGCAGAGGACGGCACGCGGATTGCCTAGTAAACCTCCCGTGAAAGCAACGGCCGGCGACGCGACGACAAGGCGTTGCCGACGAAACATTACGCAAGGCGGGAGAGAACGATGATCTGCCGAAGGAAGCCCATTCGCCAAGTGTCCGACGCTCGTACGGTTGACCCCTCGCCGGAACGCATTCGCGAACTCACGGCGAAGATTCGCAAGGAATGGTCCCCGCGCACGCACGCACGTCGGGCGGCACAGGGCGCGGTTCGCGTCGAAATCATGACGGTGGCCATGGTCGAATTCCGCGACGACCGTTCGCACGAAGTGTGAACAGGTGCCAGCCGAGACGCGACTGGGCAGGCGACTCTGCTTGTGGGAGTTCGCCCGCGTTTCCATTGGCGAACGACGGGCGAGAGCTCACTCGCCTGCGTCGGAGCGGACGAGGCTCGGCGACCATGTTTCTGGCATGCGTCGTCGGCGTAATCACGCATGCAAAGACGAATAAGTCCAGAGGAGGAAAGCATGAGACTATCGCAATCTATTCTCGCACTCCTGGTAGCTTTTGGGATATCCGGCTTGGCGGCCGCCGCCGAGTGGGAGGAATACACTCCGTATTATGAGGACGACGCCTGGTACGACATCAGTGAGTGGTTTGACGGGAACGACTACAACCCGACGGACGAAGAGATCCTCGAATGGGACGACGAGCGATACCAGTTCGACGCCGACGAGGTCGACCGAGACAACGACCGTTCGTACGGCTACTACGACGGAGACGATGGCTCGTTCTACGACTACTACGACTACGGGGCATCGGACGGTTACGGCCTTTACGATCCAACGTATCGATCGGGGTTCCGCTACTACGACTTCGACGGTGACGGCACGTACGACGCCTACGCGGCATGGGCTGACTGGGACGCCGATGGCCTCTTCGAGGACTACGAATACTACTCGTTTGCCGACGACAGTGAGGAGTCTTCCAAGAGCAAGCAGCAAGCCCAGCAGGAAGCCCCGACTTCGGCCAAGGCTGCGGAACTGACCGGCCCAATCGGCTTCACCAAGGAGGTGGACGTCCGTGGCAAGAAGCACTTGGTCGTCTCGGTCAAGCAGGACGGCAAATCGATCGCCGCGGACTTGGGGCCGATCGACCGATTGTCCGAGGAGAACCAAAAGCTGAAGACCGGCGACGAGATCACGGTCAAAGGCATCCAATCGAAGGTCGGCGACAAACACGTCGTCTTGGCTCAGCAATTGAATGCCCACGGCGAGCAGACCACGATCGACCGTAGCAGCAAACAACTGCAAGGCCAAGTGGTCGAAACCCGCAAGGCCAAAATCGCCGGCACGCAGCACTTGATTGCCATGGTCGAGAACGACGAAGGCAAGAAAGTCGCCGTCGACTTTGGTCCGGCCGACAGGCTCGACATGGAGCTTGCCAAAGGTGATGAACTCACATTCACCGGCGTTCCCGTGAAGATCAGGACTAAGCGGATGCTGATGGCGCACTCCCTCGAGCACGACGGCAAGACCGTGCAGATCAAGCGCGGTCCGCAATCGAAGGATTCGTAAGTTGGGAATTGGAGGAAATGGCGTGGCGGCATGGAAGCCGCCGGGCACGTTTCCGGAGGCTAAAGCCATGCACATCACCCCCATGGAACGATGGTACCCGCGACGGTGGACGAGGGAGCACAAGATCCTCCACGTCTGCGTTTTAGGCGCGCTGGCACTGTTGATCTTGTTGCTCTCGTCCCGACTGGCCGCGGCGCAGTGGAACGACTACTGGCGCAACGATCTCCGCCAGTGGCGCGACACCTACTGGCAGGACCGCCTCGGTCCGAGGAACTTCGATGCCGGCCTGGAAAACGAAATCGCCGAAGAGTTGGCGGCCGAGAGGGCCGGAGCGGCGCTCGAGGAACTCGATGCTCCCAGCATGTACGTCGACAGCACCGACGGCGACGTGCCCGGCGATGAGTTGGGAACCCCTGCCAACCCGGTGCACCCGCACTGGCCGCTGTTCGTGGAGGAGGATCCCGGTTACGGCGGCTTCCGGCGACACCTGGGAGTCGAGGCGTACGACCCCGATCCGGATTTCGACGCCTACGACGCCGATCCCGACGTCGAGGCCTTCGACCGCTACCGCACCAGCCCGCGTTACTACGATCCGGACTACTACGATCCTGACGCGTACGACCCCGATTCGTACGTCGACCGGCCAGATCCGGAGTTGTATGACGACTACGAGCCCGCGTATGACCCGTACGAGCCGGGACGCGTCGACCGCTACGATCCCGGCTTCGCAGACACCGACGACCCACGCTACCGTGGTACCGCTCACGACCGGTATGATTCGGGCTACGTCGACCGAACCGCCCCGCAAGTCGAGCGGCTGCGGACTGCCGAGCGACTCGACGCGGACGACCAGATGTATCTGCCGCCGGCCGACGAGTTTGGTCCCGAGGAAGAAATTCGCACCTGGCCGCAACCCGGCGGCGCCGGATGGTACCACGACAACTGGCACGACGAGTGGTACGACTGGTGGCACGACCAGAGATTCGAGAACTGGTTTGATTGAATAGGATAGCGCTCGCCCAGGCGTAGTCGCTCGATCCGCGGAGGGCTGTTTGGTACTGACCTCCGGAACACCAAGTCGAGCTTGGACCGCGCATCGCGGACACTTGCCGGCCGCGCTCCTTTCCGCACCTCGGGCGACAACGGATACGTTTTTCCGAACACGTCGCGAATTTCGTTGGCTAGTCTTCTGCCGGCATGCGAGTTGCGAATTAGTTTGCAGGCACGCCAACGCCAGCGGTTGAGATATTCGGCTGCCACTGTCACCCGCACTATTGAGAGGAGATGTCTATGCGCAGCCTGCTATTTGTGTCGGCGATCGCGCTGCTGGCGCCAGTCGCCTGGGCGCAGGAGCGCGATCGGGATCCGCGGCTCTTCGATCGAGACGAAGGACGCGTCGCGGATTTCGTCCGCGGCCCCGACGCATGGCGCTACAAGCGCCATAACGGACGCTGGTGGTACTGGCAGCCCAACGAGACCTGGTCCGTGTGGAACGGCGACGACTGGGAGCCGTTTCGCGGGCGTCGTCGCTACCAGGCGGGTTATCGCGGACCTCTCGACAGGCGCTATCGTGACGGTCGCTTTCGAGGTTGGCCGGGGAACTACGGCTACTACGGACCGGGTTACTACGGCCGCGGCTACGGGCCTGGCGGCAACTACTACGGTCCCGGTGGCAACCTCGGCGCGAACATCGGCAGCGCCCTCGGCGGCCGCACCGGAGCGGGCATCGGCGCTGCCATCGGCCGCGCGATTGACTAATCGGCCACTTGCTTTCTCATTGGCTTAACCTGCGGTGGCAGCCATTCGGTCGTGGCCTGGATCGACTCAAAAAGGAGCAACGCGATGAACCTCTTGTACTGGGCGCTGATCGCGCTGGTCGTGGCGCTCGTTGCCGGGGCCTTGGGCTTCGGCGGCATCGCTGCTGGAGCGGCGACAATCGCCAAGATTCTGTTCGGCATCTTTCTGGTGTTGTTTGTGGTGCTGCTCGTGACGGCGCTCGTCGTCGGCAGAGCCATCACCTAGCGCACGCCAGGCCGAGCCCGAAACTAAAGCTTTTCGGATTTAATAAGCAAAGGAGGATTCTCAAGATGAAACGTTTCTTGACCACGCACCTATGTTTGATCGGCTTGCTCGCACTGGGCACGACGACGGCCATGGCACAGCAGCAGTCGGATTCGTCGCCGCCGGCGAAACCGCGTTCTCCGGCGGACCAACAGTCCGATTCGTCGGGTTTGCAGGCGGATCAGTTCATCCAGGACTTTGACGACGACGGCGACGGAGCCCTGGCCCGCAGGGAATTGCCGCCGCGCATGCGCAGCGAGTTCGATCGGCTCAATCGCAACGACGACGACAAGCTGACCAAACGCGAGCTCCAGCAGCACGGCCGCCGAGCCGAAAGACGACGTCCGATGCAGCCGATCGAATTCATCTACGTCTGGGTCAGCGACGCGGATCTGGGCCATTTGTCGCTGAATGAAGTGCAGCGCGCCTACGATACGCTACAAAAAATCGACAAGAACGGCGACGGCGAGCTGACGCGCTCGGAAGTGAAAACCTGCCGCAAGGCAAACCTGGCCAAATGGGCTCGCATGGTGACCAAGCGTCTCGACGACAACGACGACAACCAGGTCAGCGAGCAGGAGGCGCAAGGCACGTTCTTGACGTCGCGGTTCGATGACATCGACGACAACGGCGACGGCTCCATCAGCCGCAAGGAACTGCAGCAGTGCGTAATGAAGCAGCACGGCATGAGCGGAGGGTCGCAGAATACGCGTACCGGCCGCCGCAACCCGTCGGATAACGACGCGCGCTAATCGCAAGCAAGTTCCGGTTTAGTAGGATGTACTGCGGGCGGTGAGCACAGCTCACCGCCCGTTTTCTTACGCGCCGCGGCGATCTTACTCCGCGATGCAGAACAAGTGATTCTCGCCGCGAATGAACAGCTCGTTGTCGACAGGTGCCGGCGTGGCATCGACCCCTTCGCCGAGCGAATTGCTCGCGACGATCCCGAATGCATCGGCGTCCTTGATGACCACGGTGGTGCCGCTTCGGCCGGTCAAATAGACGTGGCCGCCGGCGGCAATCGGCGAAGCGTACGTCGAACGCAGGTTCGGAATCCGCTTGGCCATGTAGTGCGGCTTGCCGGTGGCGGCATCGACGCAGGAGAGCAGGGCGGTTTTGCCCTTGTGGAAGTAGATCCTCCCCGACGACAGCAGCGGCGAGGCGATGTCGGGCGCGTCGCGGTCGATCACCCAGTCGACGCTGGGAGTGCCCTGAATGTTTCCCCGCCCATCCAGGCGAAACGCTCCCAGAAACGCGCCGCGAAATCCGCTGCCCACGTAGACGCGATCGTCGGTCGCCACCGGCGAGGCGACCGGCCGGGTCGTTTGACCGGCACATCGCCAGAGCTCTTCGCCGGTTTCCAGGTCGTAGGCTCGCGCGTAGTTCTGACCGTTCATGATGATCTGCTTGCGGCCGCCTTGCGTGACCACGAGTGGCGTGGCCCAGCAACTGGGTTCGTCGCGCTCGACGCGCCAGATCGTCTCACCGGTTTCCTTATCCAGCGCGTACAAGTAGCTCTGGCCCTGATGGTCCCAGGGCACGAGGATCTTGCCGCCTTCCAGAGTCGGAGAGCTTCCCTCGCCGAAGCCGTTCAGCGTTTCCATTTGGCCAAAGTCGTCGCGCGACCATCTTGGCGCGCCATCCATCGCGAAGCAATACAGCCCGCGCGAGCCGAAATGAGCGTACACACGCTCGCCGTCGGTGCAGGGCGACGCGGAGGCGAAGCCGTGCGTCGGATGCGTTCCCTGGTGGGGCCGTGCCGTCGTGCAGACATTTTTCCAACGCAGCTCACCGGTGCCCCGATCGAAGCAAAGCAGTTCGAACTGCAAATTCGGGAGCGCCTGGCCGTCGGCCTGCAGCTCCGCCTTTTCCCCTTCGACGGGCGTGGCCGTCACGACGAATACGCGATCGCCCCATATCACGGGCGAGCCGGTGCCGCGGCCGGGAATCGGCACTTTCCACTTCACGTTCTTCGTGGCGCTCCATTCCGTGGGCGGATGGGCGGTGCTCGAACTGCCGTTGCCGGACTCGCCGCGCCAATGCGGCCAGTTTTCGGCGGACGCCAGGGCCGCGGTAGACAGAACGTATACGACGGAGCAGAGCAGCGTTCTGATCATGCAAGATCCTCACGAGGCAGGAACCACTAGGGGGCATGCGAATGGCTTCTTATTCTAGGACGACCGCCCCCGAAATTCGCCCTTGCTTCGCCAGGTTTCCCTCATTTTGCGCTGACGAGCGGTGATCGCACACGCGCGATGTCGCTCGGACGATCGCTTTGGGTTGCTTTGAGCCACAACAGGCGACGACTGCCTCGACAGCAACAGGCGTCTTGCTGAAAGGGACCCCGGGACGCCGGGCGAATTTGCCGCTAAATTGGTGGCAGCGGCACGGGTCTTCCGGATGGACGGATTCGGCCGTTCCCCCGGCTCGAACGGGGGAGGCGGCTTGCGTCGCATGGAAACTATCTTGTTTAAGAGCCGTCGCCGGTTCTTCCGAAGTGGGAGAACTGGCCCGCCTGCCCCGCAGTCTCACCCGAGTGCGCTAAGAGTGACGAAATGATCGTGGACCGCCGCCCTGTGGATGCCGCCGATAGGAAGCTGGCGCGATTGCCGTGGTTCAGCGAAGCGGGGTGGCGGGCGTGATGGGTCGGGCCTGGTCGCTGTGGACGCGGCTCGTCACCGCACAGCCGGCCGTCATCGGCGGCGCCGTCGCGGCATTGCTCCTGGTGGCCGCCGTCGGGCTGTCCCGTGTCAGCTTCGATGAGAATCCCGTCACGATCTTCAAGACCGACAGCGGCGACTTCGCCCTGCTCGAAGAAGTCAACGGCCAGTTCGACACCGACGAAAACGACGTCATCGTCGTCGTCTCGGGTGCCGACATCATCAGCCGGGAGTCGATCGCCGCCCTGCGAGACCTGACCGAGCGATTTTCCGCCATACCGGGCGTCGACTCGACCTACAGCATTCTTAACATCAAGCGCGAAGGCACGCGCGTGCTGCCGTTAGTGCCCCTGACCGACGCCGAGGCTTCGCGCTACGAACAGGCCCGAGGCCGGGCGCTGGCGCATCCGCTGGTGGGCGGACAACTGCTCTCGCCCGACGCACGCACGACGCTGGTCATCGTCCATCTCGAGGGCCCATCGCCGCCGGTAAGCTACTTGGCCCGCGTACGCCGAGACATGCGTGAAGCCATCGACGCGGCTTTCGAGGGCACGCCGCTGGTCGCCCGCATGGCGGGTCACGCAGCAGTGCGCGTCGACAGCCTGGCCACGCTGCAGGCAGAACTGCTCAAGTTCACGATGCTCAGCGGCGCCGTGGCCATGGTACTCGGAGTGGTCATGTTGCGTCGTGTCGCCGCGATGTTCATCGTCGTGGCCTCCTCGGGGATCGGCGTGCTGTGGACGGTCGGCTTGATGGGCTTCCTGGGCGAGCGCATCAACGGGTTGAACATGGTGCTGCCGAGCCTCGTGTTCGTGATTGGGTTCGCCGACGCCATGCACCTGATGATGCACATCCAGCGGGCACGGCGCGAGGGCCGCGACCGATTGCAGGCCGTGGTTTCGGGGCTCGAGCGCTTGGGCACCGCCTGCCTGTTGTGCGCGTTGACCACAGCCTGCGGCCTGGGATCGCTGATGGTCGCGCAGGCCGAGAGCGTGCAGCGGTTCGGGCTGCTGTGCGGGATCGGATCGCTGCTGTCGTTCGGTGCCACGATCAGCGTCCTGCCGCTGCTGGGCGTCACGCGGCTGGGCGAGCAGGTCGTGCCCCGCTCCGAACACGTGTGGCCCATCTACCACGTTTCGGGCTTCCCGCTGGTCGTGCAGGCCCAGCGATACCCTAAGATCACCTGGGCGGCATCGGTCGCCGTGGCGACGGTGCTGCTTGCCACCGCTTTGCAGCTGCGATCCGATATCCACTGGACCGAGGCGATTCCCTACGACAGCGAAACGTCGCAGGCCATGCGAAAGTGCGACGAGGCCTTCGGCGGGGCGCTGTTGGCCTACGTCGTCGTCTCCTGGCCGCAGGACGCGGATCTAGGCTCGCCCGAGCTGTACGATGTGGTCGATGAAGTGCATGCCGCACTCAACGGCGAGCCGCTGCTGGCAAGCCCGACGTCGGTGCGAAACCTGCTCGAGTCGCTTTCGCGCGGCGATCGCCTTCGGCCGGAACAATTGAGCCGGGTGCCCGAACACTTGCGCAAGCGAGTGGTTCGCCCCGATTTGCGGCGACTGCTCATTTCGGCGCACGTGCCCGATCGCGGTGCGGCGGCGCTAGAGCCGGCGTTCGATCGCCTGGAGCGGAAGCTTGAGGGAATCGCTCGCGACCACGCGGGCTACCAACTGCAATTGACCGGCACCGTTGTCGTCGCGGCTCGAAACATGCGGTTCGTCATTTCCGACTTGACGCGTAGCATTGCCACTTCGGCGATCGTGATTCTCGGCGTGCTGTGGATCGGGTTCGGCTCCTTGCGTTTGGCGGCCATCGGAGTGCTGCCCAACGCGTTTCCGCTGCTGGTCACGGCCGCCTACCTGGTCGTTTCCGGCCGGCCGCTACAAATCACCAGCGTGTTGACCTTCAGCCTCTGCCTGGGGCTGGCGGTGAACGACACCGTGCATTTTCTGTTTCGGCTCAAGCAGGAACAGGACGACAGCCAGCCGCTGAGGTCGGCCGTACGTGCCAGTCTCGACGGCGTGGGCCCGGCCATGGTGGCCTCGACCGTGATTCTGACCGGTGGGTTCGCCAGCATGTTGGCCAGCGACATGCCGGCCATTTCGCTCTTCTCGGAGCTGACCTGCGTCACGATCGTGGCGGCGCTAGTGGGTGATCTCGTGGCACTGCCGGCCACAGTGCTCTGCTTTGCACGCGAGACGCGTCTGGCAAAGGGCCGCCAGGCGGGGTCGGCGGCAATATCGGGCGCGGCGGAAAATGCCTGACGAATCAACGGGGTGTCGTTTCGGGCGGATCTTTTTTACGATCGACTTCACTAGCAGCCTTCCCCGACCTACCAGGCGCTCACGAGCGACCCGCCTGAAATCCTTCTGCAACCATCTCCGACATGCCAGACTACTTGCGTTCCGCGGCACTGCTGTTCGTTTTGCTGAACCCGTTCCTGACAATCATTTACCTGGCCGATGTAATTCAAAGGCTCGAGTGGCCGCGCTTCCTTCGCGTCGTGCTTCGAGCCTCGCTCGTGGCGGCGGCGGTTTTCTGCTTCTTCGCCGTGCTGGGCGACGTGATCTTCTCCAGTGTGTTGCAGGCCGAATTTGCATCTTTTCAGATCTTCGGCGGCATCGTGTTTCTTATCGTGGGGTTGCAGTTCGTCTTTCGCGGACAAAACGCCATTGAGGTTCTGCGCGGCGATTCGGAGCACCTTGTCGGCGCAATTGCCATGCCGGTCCTGATCGGCCCGGGCACCGTGAGTGCCAGCGTCGTTATTGGCAAGCGACTCGACCCGCTGACAGCGTGCATCGTGGTTGTGGCTGTCATGATGACGGCCACGGCGACAATGTTGGCATTAAAGTGGATCCACGATTTCGTCCGGCCACGCAACGCCCAGCTCGTCCACGGATATCTTGAGATCGCCGGCCGCGTTTTGGCCCTGTACGCCGGTACGGTTTCGGTGGACATGATCATGCAGGGGATTCGGACCTGGGTGCAGAAGTTCTAGCCCGAATTGTAGTACACTAGTACTGCCGCCACGTCCGCTGCACGGAGTCTCGTCCGCATGACGTTCAAGGACCACTTTTCCCGGCAGGCCGACTCTTATACGCGTTTCCGGCCACGCTATCCGCGCGAACTGTTCGCGTTCTTGGCAGCGCTGCCGGCCGCGCGCCGTCGGGCCTGGGACTGCGGCACGGGCAACGGACAGGCGGCCGAGGCGCTGGCCGAGTTCTTCGATGCCGTCGTGGCTACCGACCCCAGCGCCCGGCAGATCGAGCATGCCGCGCCGCATGCCAAGATCGAGTATCACGTGGCGCCCGCCGAGTCCTGCCCGCTCAAGGCCGCTTCGGTCGATCTGGTCGCGGTGGCCCAGGCACTGCACTGGTTCGATCACGAAAGCTTCTTCGCCGAGGTACGCCGCGTGGGGCGAAACGGCGGCGTCGTTGCGGCCTGGGCCTACGGGCTGGGGCGGCTCACTCCCGATGTCGACCGGGTCGTAATGCACCTCTACGGCGACCTGCTGGGCACGTATTGGCCGCCCGAGCGGCACTACATCGAGCAGGGCTATCGCAAGATCCCATTCCCCTTCGCCGAGATCGATGCGCCCCATTTCGTCATGACCGCGTCCTGGAGTCTGGACGACCTGACTGGCTATCTCGGCACCTGGTCCAGCGTGCAATCGTACATCGAGCAGCAGGGCAGCAACCCCCTGGCACTGGTGCACGACGACCTGGTCGCTGCCTGGGGCAGCGCCGCCCAGCGAAAAGTCACCTGGCCCCTGTATCTCCGGGTCGGCTACATCCACATCTAACGCGAACCTGCCGCTTGCCGATGGCCGAGATTTCCGTTTCCGAAGCTTTCCGCATCGCGGTGGATCACCAGCAGGCCGGCCGTCCCGCCGAAGCCGTGCCGATCTACCGGCAGATACTCCAGGCCTTGCCTGCCGAGGCGGGCGACATGGCTTTCAACGTGTTGAACAACTTGGGTGCAGCGCTTGACGAACAGGGGCAACTCGAGGCCGCCCGAGCGTGCTTCACCCAGGCGCTTCAGTTGCAGCCGAGCTCATTTCTGGCCACAAACAACCTGGCGCATACGTTCCGCCGTCAGAGTCGATTCGACGAGGCGATCGAAGGCTATCGCCGCGCGCTGGCTTTGAATCCTCAGGACGCGGGGGCACATTTCAACCTCAGCGTATGCCTGCAGCAGTGCGGCCACTACCAGGAGGCGCTAAGCGAGCTGCAGCAGGTCGAGCAGCTCGCGCCCGGGAGGGCCCAGGTGCAGGCCAACCTTGGCTATCTGTGGAGTCAACTGCGCAGGTTCGAACACTCGGCCGCGGCCAGCCGGCGAGCGATCGAGCTCGACCCGCGGCTAGGGGCCGCCTATTGCAACCTGGGTCTGGTCGAGCAGTCGCTGGGGCAGTTGGACGAGGCGATCGGGAACTTTCGCCGTGCGGTCGAGTTGTCGCCGGGCGAGGCGGCCTGGCACGGCAATCTACTTTACGCTCTCAACTTCCACCCGGGATACGACGCCGAAACGATCTCGGCCGAACACCGCGCTTGGGCGGCTCGGCACGCCGATCCGCTCACCGCACAGGCCGCACCGCATTCCAACGACCGCAGTCCCGAGCGGCGGTTGCGCGTGGGCTACGTCTCGCCATATTTTCGCTCGCACGCCGTCAACGCGTTCGCAGAGCCTTTGTTAGCCGCACATGATCACGCCGCGTGCGAGGTGTTCTGCTACAGCGACGTCGCCGCTGCCCTGCGAGACGAAGCCACCGAGCGTCTGAAAGGATCTGCCGATCACTGGCGCGAGACCGTGCACTTGCCCGATGCGGCCGTTAGCGCGCTGGTGCGCGAGGACCAGATCGACATCCTGGTCGATCTATCTGGCCATATTGGCGAGAATCGGCTTTTGGCGTTCGCCCGCAGGCCGGCGCCGGTGCAGGTGACGTATCTAGGCTACCAAAACACCACCGGCATGCAGGCCATGGACTACCGGCTGACCGACGCGTGGAGTGACAAGCCCGGAACGACGGATCGTTTTTACACCGAGGAGCTGGTGCGTCTGCCGCGAGCATTCTTCTGCTACCAGCCGGCCGACGACGCCCCGCCGGTAGGTCCGTTGCCGGCGGAGTCGAACGAGTATGTCACCTTTGGCTCGTTCAACAACTACGCCAAGGTCACGCCCGAGGTCCTCGATACCTGGGCGGAACTGCTGGCTCGTATTCCGCAAGCGCGACTCGTCCTGCTGGCACCCACGTCCGAGCCGCTGGCAGAGCGGGCCTATGCGGCTTTCGCCAAACGGGGCGTCCAGCCCGAGCGCGTGGAAGTTGCCTCGCGCCGGCCGTACCTCGACTACCTGCGCTTGATCCAGCGCGTCGACATTGCGCTGGATACCTTTCCGTTCAACGGCCACACGACGACTTGCGATGCTCTGTGGATGGGCGTTCCGGTGGTGATGCTCGCGGGGAGCGCGTATGCTTCACGTTTTGGCGGCAGCGCGCTGGTGAACCTCGGGCTCGACGAGTGGATCGCACACAATCGGCAGCAGTATCTCGATATCGCCCAACGCTGCGCCGGCGACCTGCAGCGTTTGGCGGGCCTGCGTGCACGAATGCGCGAGCGGATGACCGACTCGCCGCTTCTCGATGCGCCGGGATTCGCGCGGCACGTGGAAACGGCCTACCGCCGAATGTGGCGCACGTGGTGTTCGCACAACCCGTGAACTGGAACCGTCTGGAGGATATCTTTCCGTGGTAAGCGTTGCGGAAGCCTTGGCCATGGGCCTTGAGCGGCATCAAGCCGGAAAGTTCTCCGAGGCCGAGGCGATTTATCGTAAGGTCCTCCAGGTCGAGCCCGACAACGCGCAAGCGCTGTACCTTCTGGGCCGGCTGGGCGCGCAGGCCGGGCAATACGAAGCGGCCGTGGCGCTGCTCACTCGCGCGGTGGCACTCCATCCAACGCAGGCCCCCTGGCAGTTGAGCCTGGGCGAGGCCTATGCCCGCTGGGGCAAGCCCGAGGAGGCGGCTGCCGCGTTTTCGCAAGCGATTGCTCTGGACCCCAGCTTGGCGGCTGCACACACGCACATGGGCATCATGCGCTACGGACAAGGCCGGTTGACCGATGCCGAGCAGTGCTTCTCGCAGGTCGTGCGACTTTCTCCACAGGACACTCAGGCACGGGCCAACCTGGGGCGTGCCCTGTTTGACCAGGGAAAGCAGACCGAGGCCCTGGATCAATTTCGGCAGGCGGCACGCCTAGCCCCGAACGACCCTAGCGCGCAATTCAACCTCGGCACCGTGCTTCAATCGGCGGGCCACTTCGAAGAGGCCCGCGCGGCCTTCGAGCAGGCGCTCGCGCACGATCCAAACAACGCGCAGGCGCACAACAACCTCGGAATCGTGCTGCGCGCCCTGAACCGCCTGAACCAGGCGGAATCGCACTACCGCCGGGCGATCGAGATCGATCCGGCCTCGGTCTCGGCGTACAACAACCTGGCCGTTGTGCTCTCCGACTTGAATCGCCATCGCGAGGCCGTGGCCGCGTATCGCGAGGTGATTAAGCGGGCCCCCCAAGTCGCCGAAGCCTACAGCAATCTGGCCGGCTCGCTCGAGACCATGGGTGAGGTCGACGAGGCAATCGAAGTTGCCCAGCGGGCCATCGGCCTCAACGCTCAGTTGCCGCAGGCTTACTGTAATCTGGGTATGTGCTTGCAGTCACGCGGCCAACTCGATGAGGCCATCGAGGCCTACCGTACGGGACTGCAGGTCGCTCCCGACGACTATCGGCAACACAGCAACCTGGTGTATGCGCTCAACTATCATCCAGGCTACGACGCCGAGGCGATCTTCAACGAGCATCGCGCCTGGGGGCGCCGGCATGCCGATCCGCTGACGGCGAAACCGCCAGCGCACCCGAACGATCGCACGCCCGATCGGCGGCTTCGGGTGGGTTACGTCTCAGGCCACTTTCGCAGCCATGCCGTGGCGGCGTTCGTCGAGCCGATGCTGGCCGCACACGACCACGAGGTGTGCGAAGTATTCTGCTATTCCGGGGTGGAAGTGGCCGACGAGACCACCAGGCGGTTTCAAGCATGCGCAGATCACTGGCGCGACCTCCTCGGGCTTGACGACCAGCAGGCTTGCAAGCAGATCGTCGACGATAGGATCGACGTGCTGGTCGACCTGGCCGGTCATATTCGCGGAAACCGGCTGCTGGTATTTGCTCGCAAGCCCGCGCCGGTGCAAGTGACCTACATCGGCTATCAAAACACCACGGGCATGGTGGCCATGGACTATCGGTTGACCGACGCCTGGAGCGACCCGCCCGGCACGACCGACCGCTACTACACCGAACGACTCGTGCGGCTGCCGCGGTCTTTCTTCTGCTATCAGCCCGACGCAGAAGCGCCACCGGTGAGTTCGCTGCCGGCCGCCAGCCGCGGACACATCACGTTCGGTTCGTTCAATCACGTTTCGAAGATCACGCCGGAGGTCCTGGCCACTTGGGCGGAACTATTGCGAGCCGTGCCCGGGTCGCGGCTGGTGTTCCTGGCCCACGCGACGCCGTGGCTTGCGGCCCACGTGCGCGACGCGTTGGCGCGGCATGGCATCGCTGCCGACCGCGTCGAGCTTGCGTCGCGCAGGCCGCATGCCGAATACCTGGCGTTGATTTCCACCGTCGACGTGGCGCTCGATGCCTTTCCGTTCAACGGGCATACGACGACTTGCGACTGCCTGTGGCAGGGCGTGCCGGTCGTGATGCTAGCCGGCAAGACGTACGTATCACGATTTGGCTCGTCGGCGCTAGTGAACCTCGACCTACAGGAATGGATCGCCACGACGCCCCAGCAGTACGTCGAGACGGCCGCGCACCTGGCAAGCGACCTATCGCGGTTGGCCGAGTTGCGCGCCGGCTTGCGAGAGCGAATGGCCGCCTCGCCGATCCTGGATGCCGGCGGCTTCACGCGCAATCTGGAGGCGGCCTACCGCGAAATGTGGCAAGCGTGGTGTTCCTCGTCGTCGGACTGAGCGCATGCACCGGCGCGGCGGCCGGGCCGTGAGTTCGCGCGAGTTGCCACGTTGCTATTCAGTGGCGAGAATGAAACGATGAGCACTCTTGACGAAGCCATGATCCAGGGCACGCGCCTGCACCAGGCCGGCCGACTGGCCGAAGCCGAGCAGGTCTATCGCCGCGTGCTCGCCGCCGACCCCGGACATGCCCAGGCACTGCACCAGTTGGGCATGCTGGCCATGCAGGCCCGGCAGTTCGATACGGCAGTAGATCTTATATCCCGGGCCATCCGCAGCGACCGCATGCAGCCGGCCTTCCACGCCAACCTCGGAGAAGCCTATCGCCATTCGGGACGTCGCGCCGAAGCCGCCGAGTGCTACCAAAAAGCGCTTAAGCTGCAGCCGAAGCTTGCCCAGGTACACGCTGTGCTCGGCATCCTGCGACACGAAGAAGGCAAGCTCGACGAAGCGGCCGCCGCTCTGCGCGAAGCGCTGCGCCTTCAGCCCGAGGATACTCGCACCCGTGCCAGGCTGGGGCACGTGCTCGACGAGCAGAACAAGTTCGCCGAGGCCGAGACGTGCTTCCGTCGCGTGCTGCACAGCGAAAACACGACCGAGGCCCAGTTCAATCTGGCCAGCACACTGCAAAGTCAGGAGAGGTTCGACGAGGCGGCAGCCGGCTATCGGGCGGCGCTGGCCCAGGATCCGAATCACGTCGAATCGCACAACAACCTCGGTACGGTGCTCAAGGCGCAGGGCCATCTGGAGGAGGCGGGACGCCACTACCGCGAGGCAATCCGCCGCAATCCGCGTTTTCTGGCGGCTCACGTCAACCTGGGCTGGGTGGCCGAGATCGGAAAACGATACGCGGAGGCGGCGGATCACTTTCGAGCAGCGCTTGAGATCGATGCGAACGCGGTCCTGGCACGTTACGGCCTGGGCATGTCGCTACAGAAGCTCGGGCAAATCGCTGATGCGATGGCCTGCTACCAGGACGCCATTCGGCTGGATCCCACGCATGCCGAGTCACACTTGAGCCTGGGGTATCTGCTGCAAACGCAGGGGCGCGCTACGGAGGCCATCCGTTGCTGTCAGGAAGCGATTCGGCTCAATCCCCGCAGCCCCGAGGCCTACAACAACCTGTGCGTGGCCTGGACCGGTGAAGGCCGGCACGACGAGGCGATTGCCGCCTGCCGCAAGGCGATCGAGTTGCGGCCCGACTTTGCCGTCGCCTACAGCAACCTGGCAGTGTCCACGCAATCGATCGGCTTGTTGGACGAGGCGATCGAATACCACCGCCGTGCCGTTCAGATCGCGCCCGACGAATCGGGTCCGCACAGCAATTTGCTCTACATCCTCAACTACCATCCCGGCTACGCGCCGCAGGCCGTCTTCGACGAGCACCTGGCCTGGGGACGCCGACACGCCGATCCGCTCACGGCTCAGTCCGCTCCCCATACCAACGATCGCACGCCGGGACGGCGGCTTCGTATCGGCTACGTGTCGCCGCACTTTCGCGATCACGCGGTCAACTTCTTCACCGAGCCGATTCTTGCCTCGCACGATCACGCGGCCTTTGAAGTCTTCTGCTACTCCGACACCGACCCCGAGGACGAGACCAGCGCCCGGCTGCGCGGCTACGCCGACCACTGGCGTCCGATTTTGGGACACAGTGATGTCGAGGTCTGCGAGCAAATCCAATCCGACGCGATCGACATCCTCGTCGACCTGACCGGCCACATCAGCGGCGGCAAGCGAATGCTGGTGTTCGCCCGCAAGCCGGCGCCGGTGCAGGTGACCTACATCG
Source organism: Planctomycetota bacterium (assembly GCA_003389325.1). Taxonomy (GTDB): domain Bacteria; phylum Planctomycetota; class Planctomycetia; order Pirellulales; family PALSA-1355; genus LB-PLM-3. The sequence continues at coordinate 23,464 of QQVE01000050.1, read as the reverse complement.
GCTATCAGAACACCACGGGCATGGCGGCGATGGACTACCGTCTGACCGACGCCTACGCCGACCCGCCCGGCCAAACCGACGCATTGCACACCGAGAAGCTCGCGCGGCTGCCAACGACGTTCTTCTGCTACCAGCCGTCGTCGTACGCCCCCGAGGTGGGCCCGCTGCCGGCCGCGGCCAACGGCCACGTGACGTTCGGTTCGGTCAACGCGTTCACCAAGATCACGCCGCAAGTGCTCGAAGTTTGGGCCGACATCCTGCTGCGCGTTCCCCAGTCGCGTTTGATCGTTCGCGGCGACATGACCGAATCGTTGCGGGCGCGCCTCAACCAGACTTTTTCCGCCCGCGACATCGCGCCGGAGCGAATCGAACTGGTGAATCGCCTGCCGCGGCCGGAGTACCTCGAGCTGATCAAGCGGATGGATCTCGCCCTGGACCCGATTCCCTTCAACGGGCACACGACCACCTGCGATTGTCTGTGGCAGGGAGTTCCGGTCGTGACGCTGTCGGGCGAAACGTATGTCTCGCGGTTCGGCGGCAGTGGGCTCAAGACTCTCGGGCTCGACGAACTGATCACGCATTCTGCGGACGAATACCGCGAGTGCGCCGCGACGCTGGCGGGCGACCTGCCGCGGTTGGCGGAATATCGGGCCACGCTGCGCGACCGGATGGCCGCTTCGCCGCTGTGCGATTTTCGCGGATTCACGGCCAACCTGGAGGAGACCTATCGCGGCATGTGGGAGGACTGGCTCCAGCAGCAATCTCCAGCTACCAACGCTGATGCGCCATGAGCACGATTCGCGAGATGCTGAACGCGGCCACGGCCCACTATTCAGCGGGGCGGCTGGCCGAAGCCGAGCAAGGCTACCGGCGCGTGTTGGCCCTCGAACCTCGCAATGCGTTCGCGCTGCATCAGATGGGCGCGTTGGCGATGGACGTGGGCCGCTTCGATGTGGCACTCGAGCTACTGTCCGCAGCGGCCAGCACCGACCCGCGTCAGGCGGCGTATCACGCGAACCTCGGCGCCTGCTATCGGCAGCTCCGCCGTCCGGCCGAAGCGGAGCAGTCGTTTCGCAAGGCGGTTGAGCTCGACCCTAAGCTGACGCAGGTGTACACGATGCTCGGCAACCTGCTGCAAGAGCAGGGGAGGCTGCCCGAGGCCGCCGAAGCCTACGGTCGCGTCGCCCAAGCCCAGCCCGATTCGGCCGATGCGCATTTCGACGTGGGAAGCGTATGGCATGCCCTGGGCGACATCGACCAGGCGGCCGGCTGCTATGAGCGGGCGTTGGCGAGGAACCCGGACCACGTGCCCGCGCATACGAACTTCGGCTCGATCTGCAAACATCGCCAGGCGCTGGACGAGGCCGTCAATCATTTCCGCGCCGCCCTGCAAACCGATCCGGCCAACTCGGCCGCGCTGACGAACCTCGGATCGGCATTCGAGCTACAGGGCCGCACGGACGAAGCGCTGGCCGCGTATCGCGAAGCCGTACGGATCGCCCCACACGACGCAGTCGCCTGCAACAACCTTGGCGCTATGCTCCTGAAGCTGGGCGGTCTGGACGAAGCGGCGGCGCTGTTCGAACGGGCTGCGGCGGCCAACCCACGCTTTCTGCCGGCTAAGTTCGGCATCGCCGGCGTGCACTACGCCCGGGGCAATCTTCAAGATGCCCTGGCCGCCTGCCATCAAGCGATCGAGATCGACCCCAACAACGCTCAGGCCTATCTGAACAAGGCTCGCATGCTCAACGAGCAGGGGCGCCGCGACGAGGCGATTGCCGATTGCCGCCGTGCCATCGAATTGGCCCCCAACACACCGGGCGCTCACGGCAACCTGGCGATCGCCCTGCACCTGCAAGGCCACATCGACGAGGCGCTTGAGCACCACCGCCGCGAAATGGAGATCAACCCCGACTCGTCGCTCTACCACAGCAACTATCTGTACTGCCTGAACTTTAATCCCGCCTGTGATCCGCAAATGCAATTCGACGAGCATCGCGCCTGGGCGGCCAAGCACGCCGATCCGCTCACCGCCGCCAGTCCGCCGCACACGCTCGATCGTTCGCCGGATCGACGCCTGCGGGTGGGCTACGTCTCTCCCTACTTTCGCGATCACGCCGTGAACTTCTTCTCCGAGCCGATCCTGGCCTCGCACGACCATCAGGCGTTCGAGGTGTTCTGCTACAGCGACGTGTCGAGCGAAGACGAGGTCACGCGGCGCTTGCAAGGCAATGCTGACCACTGGCGCGGCATTCGCGGCCAGGCCCACGAACAAGTCGCCCGCCGGATCCGTGATGACCGAATCGACATTCTGGTCGACCTCACCGGTCACATCGGCGAGAACCGCCTGCCGGTGTTTGCCCGCAGGCCGGCCCCGATTCAGGTCACGTACATCGGCTATCAGAACACCACGGGCATGCAGGCCATGGACTATCGGCTGACCGACGCCTATGCCGATCCGCCCGGCCAGACCGACCATCTGCACAGCGAGCGGCTGGAGCGGTTGCCCCAGACGTTCTTCTGCTACCAGCCCAATACCGACGCGCCGCCGGTCGGGCCGTTGCCGGCACGCGAACGCGGATATGTCACGTTCGGGTCGTTTAACAACTTCGCCAAGGTGACAGCCGAGGTGCTGGCCACCTGGGCCGAGATCCTCAAGCGCGTGCCTGAATCGCGATTGGTCGTGCTAGCCGACATGCAGGCTTTACTCGTGCGTTACCTGTGCGCGACGTTTGCCGAACATGGAGTGACGGAAGATCGGCTGGAACTGATCAACCGATTGCCGCGTCCGGAGTATCTCAAGCTGATCGCCGGCATCGACGTGGCGTTGGATCCGTTCCCGTTCCAGGGACACACGACCACCTGCGACTGCCTGTGGCAGGGTGTGCCCGTGGTGACGCTCCTGGGCCGGACCTACGTCTCGCGCTTCGGGTCGAGCGGCCTCAAGACGCTCGGCCTCGACGATTTGATCGCCACCTCGCGTGACGAGTACCGGCAAATCGCCGTCGACCTGGCCAGCGATTGGGACCGCCTTGCGAAGTTGCGAGCCGACCTGCGGCCGAGGATGGCCACCTCGCCACTGTTGGACTTTGCCACGTTCACGCGCAACCTCGAAACAGCCTACCGGCGGATGTGGCACGATTACCTCGAGTCCACCAACTCCGCTGGCGGGAGCGCGTCGGCGTAATGGGCCGTTCGAGAGACCTAGTCACTCGGCTTCCGCGGCCTCTTGCAGCTCGCACCATTGCACTTCGTGCTGCTCGAGCTCGGAAGTGATCGTGGTCAACTCCTCGTGCAGTCGCATGGCCTCGTCGGCGTCGGTGGTCTGCAGGAGTTGCTGGTTGACTTCGCGCTTGCGCTCGTCGAGCCGAGCAATCGTCCGTTCCAGCGAAGCGATTCGCTTGCGCAGCTCGCGTTGTTCTGCCTGGGGCTTCTTCTTGCCACCGCCGCGGGATGGCTTGGCCTTGCCCGGCGAGCTCTTGGCCGCAAGTTCACGCTCACCCTCGTCGATTTCTTTGTTCACAGCGTACACGTACGCTTCGTAGCTGCCCGGGTAGTTCACAACGCGGCCGTCCCGCACTTCGACCACGGCCGTGGCCATCCGCCCGACGAAGTAGCGATCGTGACTCGTAAAGACGACCGTGCCCTTGTAGTTCGTGAGCGCTTCGGCCAGGGCCTCAACGGTTTCGACGTCGAGATGGTTGCCGGGCTCGTCGAGCACCAGCACGTTGTAGGGGCCCAGCAGCAGCCCCGCCAGGCAGACACGAGCCCGCTCGCCGCCGCTAAGAACGGCGATTCGCTTGTTGACGTGATCGCCGCGAAATAGAAACGCTCCGGCCACGTCGAGAATTGTCTGGTTCTTGGTGCCTTCGGCGGCGACGTATTCCAGGTAGTCGAGCACCGTGTCCTTCTGCGGCAGGCTTGTATAGACGTGCTGGGCGTAGGTGCCGATCTCGCAGCCATAGCCCCAGCGTACTTCGCCGGCCAGCGGCTCGAGCGACGAGACCAAGGTACGCAAGAACGTCGTCTTGCCCTGTCCGTTGTCGCCCACGATGGCAGCCCGCGTCCCGTGCTCGATCTCGACGCCGATGCCGCGGGCCACTTCGCAATCGGGGTAGCCGATCGCCAAGTCGCGGCAGCGTACGGCGGGGCCCTTACGGGGTTCAATTTCAGGCGCGCGAATGGCGGCGGTCGGCTCGTCGCCGGCGACGTCGATGAACTCAATCCGCTCGAGCTGCTTGCCCTTGCTCTTGGCCCGCGATGCGGTGCTGGCGCGAGCGCGGTTCTTGTCGATGAACGTTTCGAGTTGCTTCTTCTTGGCCGCCAGGGCGGCATTCACCCGCTGGTCGTGCTCGCGTCGTTCCCGCTGGTTTTCGAGGAAGGCGTCGACCTTGCCTGGGAAGAGCGTGAGCTTTCCGCGCGAGATCTCGAGCGTCTGTGTGCAGGTCGCGCCGAGAAACGCCCGATCGTGCGAGACGATCAGGCAGGCCTCGCGAAACTCACGCAGAAAGTGCTCCAGCAGGATCTGCGTGCGCAGGTCGAGAAAGTTGGTCGGCTCATCGAGCACCAGCAGATTCGGATCGTGCAGCAACAAGGCCGCCAGCTTGACGCGCGTCTGCCAGCCGCCGGAAAGTTGAGCGACGGGCCCCTCGAGATAGGCCCCTTTGATCTCGAACTGGCCCGCCACCTCGCCGCACCGCCAGTCGGGCTGGCCGCTGTCGCGCATCAAGAAGTCGATCACCGTCTCGCCGGGCAGAAACGGGTCGTGCTGTCGCAGGTAGCCCAGCCGCAGCTTGGGGTGGCGAATGACCTGGCCGGCGTCGAGCTCCTCCTCGCCGAGAATCACACGGCACAGCGTACTCTTGCCCGCCCCGTTGCGTCCGATGAAGCCGGTCTTGTGCTCGTCGGTGAGCGTGACCTCGGCGCCGTCCAGCAGCACCTGGTCGCCGTAGTGTTTGTGAGCGTCCTTGATTTGCAGCAGCACAGCCATCGCAGCGGAATCGAATTGCGGGTCGGCCCAATATTACCCCGACGCGCCGGAGAGGGAAACCGCGCATCGGAGCCAAAGAAAAAGGGACGCGACCCGGCTCATGTCGGATCGCGTCCCCGGAGAACGCTATTCTGTCGGCATCGAAACGCTTAGTTCAGGATCTTGGCCGTGTCGGCGATGATGGCCTTGACCTGCTTGTCGGTCAGCTCGCCCTTCTTGAGTGCGTGGCTGGCTTCGACCTTGCCGCCGCGGTAGATCGTCACGGTGACGTCAGCGTCGGGATTGATCTGGAACTCTTCGGGGCCGTTCTGGTGGTCGTTCGGCACGACGAGGGCCACGTTTTCCAGCTTGTTCTTCGAAGCGAAGCTCTTGGCGTTGGCTTTCAGCTCGTCCTCGTTGTCGCCGATCAGGTTGATAAAGGACGACAGCTTCTGGTCGGAGTTCTTGGCGAGGTGCTTGTCGAGCTCCTTGGCCAGATTGGCCAGTTTCTCATCCGAGGTGCGGGAAAAGACCATTACCACGGGCTTGTTGCCCAACATGCAGCGGTAGCAGAAGTTGGCGCCCACTTCGCGTCCGTCGTTGACGGCGCCGCCGCACTTCTCCACGTTGAACGCGCCGACCAAGTCGCCCGGCTGCAAGCCGCTTTCCAATTCGGCAGCCCGCAACGTTCCGACGGCGGTCAAGGCGATCGCCAAACCCAGAGTGAAAGCTTTCATCGTGCAAATTCCTCCGTAACAAAAAGGGGAGTCAACTCGGTAGGTACCCATCTGGAAACGCGTATTCCGGTGTGTTGTACGTGCACGTCTGGAGTTTGGTTCACCGCGGGCCGAGAATTCCGAAGATTTTTTTGGCAAGGGGCCTGCCCGATGTCCCCAGGGGGTAGATGGGGCGGCAGACTTCCGGGTCGGGGCACGTCGCAAAGGCATACGCTGATGTCGGTTCTTATTGTAGGTGTGAGTCTCAGGAACGCAAATGAAATTGGCGCAAGGTGAAGACTGCTTTTGGCTTGCCCGCTTTGCCCTGATGGGCGATCCCGGCTAAATTGAGAGTCTGCCCAGCCTTCACCCCAGCGGCCGCGACGCACGTGCCTCCGGAGAACCTCGGCTCATGCGATTGCCGATTCGCGCTATCCTGTTCCTCTTCGTGCTTTGGGCGGCGTCGTGCATGGCCGCTGCCGATGAGCCGGCCGAGAGCGCGGAGGTCAAACCAGCAATCGATTTTGCCCGCGATATTCGGCCGATCTTCGCGCAGTACTGCTACGACTGTCACGGCCCCGACGCGCAGGAGGGCGGCTTGCGGCTGCATCAGCGTGCGGCGGCCACCGCCGGCGGCGATTCGGGCCAAAAGGCCATCGTGCCCGGCAATCCGAAGGCGAGCCGGCTCTTGGCGGTCATCGACGGCAGCGATGTCGACTTGCAGATGCCGCCCGAGGGCGAAGCGCTCTCGGCCGAACAGATCGACCGCATCACGCGTTGGATCACCGCCGGGGCTCCTTGGCCCGCCGAAGCCGACGTCGCAACCGAAGAGTCCACGCACTGGGCGTGGCAGCCGCCGCAAAGAGCCGCGCTGCCGGTAGTCGAAAGTAGCACCTGGCCGCGGCACCCGATCGACTTCTTCGTGGTCGCACGATTGGAAGCCGAAGGTCTGACTCCGTCGCCCGAGGCAGATCGCTACACGCTGGCGCGCCGGGTGTATCTCGACCTGGTGGGACTGCCGCCATCGGCCGAGCAGGTAGCCCGCTTCGTAAGCGATCGGCGCGCGGACGCCTACGAGCGCTTTGTCGACGAGGCGCTGGCGGACCCCGGCTTCGGCGAGCGCTGGGCCCGCGTGTGGCTCGACCTGGCGCGCTACGCCGACTCGAAGGGCTACGGCTCCGATCCGCTGCGTACGATCTGGCGCTATCGCGACTGGGTCATTCAAGCATTTAACCGCAATCTGCCGTTCGATCAGTTCACGATCGAGCAGCTAGCCGGCGACTTGCTTCCGCAGCCCACCACCGACCAGTTGCTGGCCACGGCGTTTCATCGCAACACGATGGCCAACGACGAGGGCGGTACCGACGATGAGGAGTTTCGCGTCGCCGCGGTGAAGGATCGCATCGAAACCACGATGCAGGTTTGGATGGGCCTGTCGTTTGGGTGCGCGAAGTGCCACAGCCACAAGTTCGACCCGATCACGCAGCGCGAGTACTACCAAGGCTACGCGATCTTCAACCAGACTGCCGACGCCGACCGCGGTGACGAGTCGCCGACGATGAAGTTTCCCACGCGGGAGGAGCAGGAGCGCATCGCTCGACAGAAACGGTTGTTGTCTGCCGTCGATCAACCCGGCGGCACCGGTGCGGCGGGCGCGGGGCTTGAGATGCTGGCGATTGAGTTTCGCAAGCAGGTCGAGGACCTCGAGAACCAGGTCGCGGCGATTCCGGTCATGCGTGCCTTGCCTGCCGACCAGCGTCGAGAGACGCACACGATGGTCAAAGGAAACTTCCAGCTTCAAGGCGACAAGGTCGATCCGGCCTTGCCCGCCGCGTTTCATCCGCTTTCCGACTGAGCTTCGCCCGACCGGCTTGGCCTGGCGCGGTGGCTGGTGGACGCGAACAATCCGCTCGCTGCCCGGGTGACCGTCAACCGTTTCTGGTCGCGACTCTTCGGCAGGGGACTGGTCTCCACCGAAGAAGACTTTGGCACGCAAGGCCTGCCGCCGACGCATCCAGAGTTGCTCGACTGGCTGGCGGTCGAGTTCATGAAGAACGGCTGGGACGTCAAGGATTTGCTGCGTCAGATCGTTTGCACCGCCACGTATCGGCAATCGTCGACGCCCTCGCCCGAGGTCTTGGCTCAGGATCCGAACAACGAGCTCTTGGCCGCCGGCCCGCGCTTTCGCCTGGAGGCCGAGATGGTTCGCGACCAGGCGCTGGCCATTGCCGGACTGCTTTCCCGCAAGCAGGGCGGGCCGAGCGTCTATCCTCCGCAGCCGCCGGGTTTGTGGCGGGCGGCCTTCAACGGCCAGCGCAACTGGGACACCAGCACCGGCGAAGATCGCTACCGCCGCGGACTGTATACCTACTGGCGCCGCACGGTGCCCTATCCGTCGATGGCCACGTTCGACGCCCCCAGCCGCGAGATCTGCACGCTGCGCCGCGTGCCCACGAACACGCCGCTGCAAGCCTTCGTAACGCTCAACGATCCGGTGTTCGTCGAGTCGGCCCAGGCCTTCGCCCGGCGGATCGAGCGCGAAGGGGGAGCGACGGTCGAATCGCGATGCTCGTTTGCGCTTCAGTCCGCGCTGCTACGACCGCCCAGCCGCGAACAGATGGCTGTGCTGGCGGAACTGTTTCAGAGCGAGTTAACGCACTACCGCCAGGATACCGCGGCGGCCGTGGAGATTGCCACCGATCCGCTGGGTCCGCTGCCCGAGGGTGCGGATGCCGCCGAGCTCGCGGCTTGGACCGTGGTGGCCAATGTCGTCTTGAATCTCGACGGAGTGCTGACGAAACGATGAGCCGCGAGAGAGACCTACAACGTGAATTGCATCTGGAGCGCGCCCGGGCGCTGACACGGCGTCATTTTCTGAAGCGCTGCCAGATGGGCATCGGCTCGATGGCGCTGGGGTCGCTGTTGGCCCGCGACAGCCGGGCCGGAGGGCCCCCCGCGCCGGACAGCCCCATGGCGCCCAAGCCGCCGCAATTTGCGGCGAAGGCCAAGTCGGTCATCTATCTGCACATGTCCGGCTCGCCGCCGCAGCAGGAGCTGTTCGATTGGAAGCCGAAGCTGGTCGAGCTGAACATGCAGCCGTGTCCCGACGAACTGCTCAAGAACCAGAAGTTCGCCTTCATCAAGGGCCATCCGAAGCTGTTGGGCACGCCGTACAAGTTTGCCCAGCACGGCCCCAGCGGCGCGTGGGTTTCGGAGTTGCTGCCGAACATCGCGGCGATCACCGGCGACATCGCGATCATTCACTCGATGCACACCCCGGAGTTCAATCACGCTCCGGCCGAGCTGTTTCTACATACCGGACAGGCCCGGGCCGGAGGGGCGTCGATGGGCTCCTGGGCCACCTACGGCTTGGGCTCCGAGAATCAGGACCTGCCCGGTTTCGTCGTACTGCTTTCCGGTGGCACCGATCCGACCGGCGGCAAGAGCCTGTGGGGCAGCGGATTTCTGCCCAGCGTGTACCAGGGCGTGCAGTGCCGCAACGAGGGCGAACCGATCCTGTACGTGTCGAATCCGCGCGGCATGTCGCGCGACGTGCGCCGCCGCAGTCTCGACGCGCTGGCGCGGCTCAACGAGCTGGAACTCGAGCAGTTTGGCGACCCCGAAACGCTCACCCGCATCGCTCAATACGAGTTGGCCTACCGCATGCAGATTTCGGTGCCCGACGTGATGGACATCTCTCGCGAGCCGAGGCACATTATCGAGGCCTACGGTGCCGAGCCCGGCGCGGCTTCACTGGCAAACAACTGCCTGCAAGCCCGGCGGCTGGTGGAACGTGGCGTGCGCTACGTGCAACTGTTCGACTGGGGCTGGGACATTCACGGCACCGGCAAGGGCGACGACATCGTCACGCAACTTCCCAAGAAATGCCAGCAGATGGATCGTCCCGTGGCCGCGCTCGTCCAGGATCTCAAGGCTCGCGGGCTGCTCGACGAGACGCTCGTCATCTGGGGCGGCGAGTTTGGCCGCACGCCGATGAACGAGGAGCGGGCCGGCTCGAAGTTCCTGGGGCGCGACCACCATCCGCACTGTTTCACCATTTGGATGGCCGGCGGCGGCGTGAAGCCGGGCATCGTGTACGGTCAGACCGACGACTTCGGCTACTTCATCACTAGGGACAAGGTGCCGGTGTTCGACTTGCAGGCTACGATCCTGCACTTGCTGGGACTGCACCCGCACGAGTTGAGCTACAAGTACCAGGGACTCGATCAACGCCTGATCGGGCCCACCGAAGAGCCGCGCGTGCGGCACGAACTGCTGGCCTGAGTTGGGGAGGACGACGACCGTGGCTGAACGCGTACCGATTATCGATGCCTGGGCCAATCCGCCGGTCGACATGTCGGCCGACCTGCCCGAGGTCAAGCGTCTGTTTCAGCAGTCGGGCACGGCAGGTGACAAGCCGCGCGACTTGGCGCCGGCCGATCTGGTGGCCGCGATGGATGCCGCGGGCATCGACAAGCTGCTGCTCACGGCCTGGACCCGGCCGGGCAAGGCGCTTTTTTCGAACGAGCAGGTAGCCGAGTTCGTCCGCGACCATCCCGATCGCCTGGTCGGCATCGCGGGGGTCGATCTCGAGCGGCCGGTCGAGGCTGTGCGGCAACTCGATCGTGCGGTGCGCGACTACGGCTTTAACGCCTTGCGCGTCATCTCCTGGCTGTGGAGGTTGCCGCCCAACGACCGGTTGTACTATCCGCTGTACGTCAAGTGCATCGAGTTGGGCGTTCCCTTTTGCACGCAGGTGGGCCATACCGGTCCGTTGATGCCTTCAGAGACCGGCCGCCCGATTCCGTACATCGACGATGTGGCCCTTACGTTTCCCGAGTTGAAGATCGTCGGCGGGCACATCGGCTATCCCTGGACCGACGAGATGATCGCGCTGGCCTGGAAGCACGAGCACGTCTACATCGACACCAGCGCGTATCTACCGCGCTACTACCCGCCTCAGTTGTTGCACTTCATGAACAGCTACGGCCAGGACAAGGTGCTGTTCGGCACCAACTTCCCCATGCTCGCCTTGGACAAGTGCGCCAGCCAGGCGCTGGCACTCGAGCTTAAGCCGGAGGCGAAGGAGAAGTTCCTGGCTGGCAACGCCCGGCGCGTGTTTGGCCTGGAAAAATAACGCGGCAACGCGATGTCACTGCCAGCACGTTTTCCAATAGCGGAAGAACGCCAACCTACAGGTTCAACTTCGATCCGTTGAGGTTCGATCGGCGGACGCACAAGAATAAGGCCGCCGCGGGCGATTTGCTCGCGCGACAGCGTTGGGCAGCCGATGAGATTGAGAGGCCCGAGCGGTTTCTGCTGTGCGTGCAGCTAGCACGACGGTCCGCGAGCCGGGCCCGCTTACCCGATCGCCCGCTTGCTTCAGCCCCAATAGCCCCTCATTCGATGCGTGCCCGCCCGGCAATCGTCTGTGTCTTGGCCGCGACGTTGCTGGGGATGCGATGCTTGCCCACGCACGCGGCCGACTCACCGTATTTTGCCTCGCCGGATTCGGTGATCGCCGTCTCAACGCTCGACGACGTGTGCTGCAACCTGGGGCCGTTTCGCTGGTGGCTTGCCTCGCATCCGGCCCGGGCGGCCGAGGTCGACGGATTTATCCAGACCGACCGGCCCAGCTTTACCGAAGCCAACACGACAGTGCCCGCCGGCTGGGTGCAGCTCGAGAGCGGCTACCAGTACACGTACGACCGCAACGGCGGGATCACGTCGCGCACCAACAACGCGCCAGAACTGAATCTGCGCGTGGGACTCAACGACTGGGCCGAGATGCGCATCCTGTGGAACGGCGTCTCGAACGTCGACCGCACGGGGCCCGGACTCGACCTCGAGTTGCGTGACAGTGCCAACATGCAGGCCGGGTTCAAACTCGTCACCACGCGCCAGGACGGCTGGGTACCGCAGTCGGTCGTCATCACCACGTTGTTTCTTCCCACGGGCGAAGGCTTCCCCACGACAACCAACGACAAGAGCTCCAGCTTCAGCCGCAACGTCGTGCCGCTGTTCGACTACATTTACGGCTGGTCGTGGGGCCCGGGATGGTCGCTAGTAGGCAGCACGGGCGCCACGCTCGACGGCCGCCGCGGCAGGTTCATCGGAGAGGTGTTCCAGTCGCTCGTGCTGCAGCGCGACTACTCCGTGCATTGGAGTGTGTACTACGAAGCGTACTCCCTGTTCAACTACTTCACCGACGACATGCGGGCCTCGCCCTATATGGACGGCGGCGTGCTCTGGCGGCCGCGCAACAACATTCAGTTCGACTGGCGAGCCGGCTTCGGTCTCAACGCCAATGCCGACGACTTCTTCACCGGTGCGGGCCTTTCGTTCCGCTACTAGCCTGGTGTTTGGCTGCTTGTCGGCCGCATGGCTTGAAAGCGGCACCGACGGTGGAAACAATGGCATTCACCCGCCTTCCACCAGGAGACCGCCATGTCCCGCCTGTTTGTCTTGCTCGCTCTGCTCGTCGCCATCGTCGTTCCAGGTGCCGCTCTCGCCGAGGAGTCCGCCGATTTCGTCTACGTCTGCCAGGACGCAGGAGCCGGAGCCTACGAAGCGTTCCCCGACGTGTGCCGCCTGAAGGACGGTCGCCTGATGTGCGTGTTCTATGCCGGCTACGGTCACGTGGCACTGCCCAGCGAGGAACTGCCCAAGGGCGGACGTATTTGCTACGCGATCAGCAGCGACGAGGGCCGCACCTGGTCGCCTGCCCAGACGCTTTACGACGGGCCCCACGACGATCGCGATCCGTCGATCGCGCAGCTTACCAGCGGGCGGTTGATCTGCAACTTCTTCTCGCTGGCCAAGACCGACAAGCCCGGCAAGCGCTGGGAGGGCGTGGGAAGCTTCTACATCACCTCCAATGACGGCGGCCAGACCTGGACCGAGCCGCGGCGGATTGTCGAGGCGTGGTTTCCCTGCTCGGCCCCGGTGCGCGAACTGTCCGACGGGCGCTTGATGCTCGGCCTGTACTTCCAGCGCGACGACGAGGCTAGCGGCGCCGTAACGATCAGCACCGACGACGGCGAAAGCTGGAGCGAGCCGATCGTGATCGACAACGGCGGCCAGCGCCTGGCGGCCGAGACCGACGTCATCGAGCGCAGCGACGGCAGCTTGTTGGCCGCCCTGCGCGGGGACGGCAAGCAGCAGATGTGCTTCAGCACGTCGACCGACGGCGGACATACCTGGACCACGGCCGAGCCCTCGGGCTTCTTGGGCCACTGCCCTTACTTCCTCCGCACGGACGACGGCATCATCCTGCTCGGCCATCGCCAGCCGAACACCTCGCTGCACTACAGCCTCGACGAGGGCAAGACCTGGAGCGACAACGTGCCGGTCGACTCGGTCCGCGGGGCCTACCCTTCGATGGTGAATCTCAAGGACGGCTCGGTCCTCATCGTCTACTACGAGGAAGGCGAGGGTTCGAGCATTCGGGCCAAGCGGCTGCGGGCAAGTCCCGAGGGCATCGAGTGGCTGCCGTGGTAGCGGCCGGTTTTGCAGGGCTGTCGCGGTCGTTTGACGCCGCTCGGCTACCATGCACCTTCACCCGATGGCGTCGATGGAGGAGCACGCATCGGGCCCGGTGCTGGCATCGCGCGCGGTGGCGGCAATCGCTCTAGGCCCGATTATGAGCTTTCGCTATGATTCCGCCCCGCTTGCCAAAGCGTCCGGCGTCGGCGTCGAGGTACTCGGCCGCCCCCAGCACACCCGCCCGTGGAAAGGACATAGCATGAAACTTCGTTTGCTCGTTGCCGTTATGGTCATGCTCGCGGCTTCGCCATTGATGGCGCAACAGGCCGGCCGCAAGCCTCTTACCACCCTGCGCGACAAGGCCAGCTACAGCTTCGGGATGACGATGGGCGACACGCTCCGCAAGCAGGGCGTGGAGATCGACGTCGACCTGATGATCCAGGGCATCCGCGATGCCGCGGCCGGCAAGTCGATGCTCAGCCAGGAAGACGCGATGGCCGCGATGCAGGCCTTCGAAAAGGAAATGATCGCCAAGGAAGCCGCCAAGAGCCAACGGTTTCTGGCCGACAACCAGCGGCGGCCCGGCGTCAAGACGACCAAGAGCGGCTTGCAGTACAAAGTCATCCAGCAAGGGCAGGGCCCCCGCCCCAAGGCCAACGACGTGGTGCGCGTGAACTACAAGGCGGCGTTCATCAACGGCACCGAGTTTGAGCGGAGCGGCGAAAAGCCCTTCACCACGCCGGTCGATGCCGTGATCACCGGCTGGCAGGAAGCATTGCAGATGATGCCGGTCGGGTCGAAGTACCTGCTGTTCGTGCCGCCGGAGTTGGCCTACGGCGCCGAAGGGTCGCCGCCGGCGATCGGCCCCAACACGGCGCTGGTCTTCGAGCTGGAACTGCTGGAGATCGCCAAGCCGCCGGCCGGCGCATCGCGTCAACCGGTGCAGCGCCAACAGCAACCGGTGCGTTAGCTCAGGCAATCGCGAGCGACAAGACACGAGCCCGACGCGCGAGAGTGCGTCGGGTTTTTTCATCGCTGGCGGGGCTATTTTTCGTCGCGCTTGGGGAGCGGCGGGATATCGACCAGCCGCACGCGGCCGTCGGTCTCCACTTCCAACACGACGGGGTCGGGCAGCGAGTGGGCCAACTCGTGGAATTCGTCGCCGTCTGAGAACTGCCGGCCGCCGATGCCAATGACGCGGTCGCCCGCCCGCAGCCCGGCCATCGCGGCAGGCGACCCGGGGATCAAGCGATTGACGATCACCGCCCCCGGTTCGGCGCTATCGACCCGCCAGGAGATGCCCAATCGCACGGGGTCGCCCCTCAGCTCGAGCTCCAACTCGACCGGATCGTCTTCGCCCGGCCGTTCGACCGTCACCGGCACGGGGTTTTCCGCCCCGAGCACGGCAAGCCGAAAGGCGTCGGGGTCGCTCACTTCGAGACCGTCAAACGTCACGATGCGATCTCCCGACTCCAGACCGCCCTTGTCGGCCGCGGAGCCCGAGGTGACTTGCTCAACCACGATCTTGCCGTCTTGGGCGGCCTGCTCCTGCCACCGAATGCCCAGGCGTCCCGGCGGCGGCGGCAACGACACCTCGATCCGGCGCTTGATCGACTCGGATTCGAGCCGCGACTGGCTGCGAAAGCGGCTCAGGTTGGGAGCGTCGGCCAACTCGATCAGGACGGCGAACATCAGCCGCGAGATGTCCTTGAGCCCCTCGCTGTTGATCCGCTCGACGTCGTCGCTGGGCCGGTGGTAATCGTCGTGCAGTCCGGTATGCAGCATCAGCACCGGGATGCCGCGGGAGTAGAACGAGTAGTGATCGCTGTCGCCTCGCATGTCCCAATTGAAGTCGAGCAGCAGGCCGTCGACGTTTTGGCGGCTCACGAGTTGCCGCGAGCCGGGCAATGTGCGGATGCCGTACACTTGAAGCTTCGATTTGCGGAGCCGCCCGATCATGTCGACGTTAATGGCCACGCGCACGTTCTTGAGCGGCACGGTGGGATGGTTCACCCAGTACTTCGAGCCTAGCAGGCCCTTCTCCTCGCCGTCCCAGAGGGCGAACAGGATCGACCGCCGCGGCTTCTCGGGCAAGTGGCTCACGGCATCGGCGATCTCCATCAGGGCCGCCACGCCGCTGGCATTGTCGTCGGCCCCGTTGTGGATGTAGCCCACCGGCCCGTAGCTGTTACGGCGCGTGCCGTACCCCACGTGGTCGTAGTGGGCTCCGATGACGATCACCTCGTCTCGGAGATCGGGATCGCCGCCGGGAACGAGCGCCAGAATGTTGCTGATGCCGTTTCCTTGCTGATAGTAGCTGCCCTCGGGTCCGCCGGGCGAAATGCCGAGTTCTTCGAAGCGTTTGACCAGGTAGATCCCGGCGGCGCGATTGCCGCGCGTCCCGGCCTCGCGGCCTTCGAACGTGTCGTCGGCCAACACGTCGACGTGGTGTTTCACGTCGCTCTCGGTGATCGCCGCGGCGGCAGCGTTTCGTGCCTCGGCCTCGATGGCCGGCAGCGTTTGCGGTGAGAGAACGAGGCTCCCGGCGCCCAGGGCCAGAAGCCGCAGCAGACGGAGAGATTTCATGGCGGAATCCGGCGATGGGCCGGCAGATGAGGGACCGATCGGGATGGTGTTGTCGTGGGCCAGGCCCTGCGGCCGCCCCAGCGGGGTTCTGGCAACTCTACCATATGATCGGCAGCCTCGTGTGTCGAGTGGCCCCTTCCTGGGGCGGGCCCTAGGCGTCCAACCCGCGGCGCTGGTACATTCTGAACTCAAGTTGTTTCGGCACACGAATCTGGACCGTAAAACCCGCGTTCTCGAATCTTATGGCGAACACGATCCGCAAGCTGCTGGTGGCCAACCGCAGCGAAATCGCCATCCGCGTATTTCGCACTGCCCACGAACTTGGCATCCGCACCGTGGCGGTCTACTCCCACGAGGACCGCTATGCGCTGCACCGCTTCAAGGCCGACGAGGCGTACGAAATCGGCCGCGGGGGCGAGCCCATTCGCTCGTACCTCGACGTCGACAGCATCCTCGACGTGGCCAAGCACTACGAAGTCGACGCCATCCACCCGGGCTACGGCTTTCTGTCGGAGAATCCGGCCCTTTCGCGCGGTTGCCGCGACGCCGGGGTGATCTTTTGCGGTCCGCCGCCCGAGATTCTCGAGATGCTGGGTGACAAGATTGCGGCCCGGGCTTTGGCGGCGCAGGCCAAGGTGCCGATCCTCTCGGGCAGCACCGAGCCTTTGACCACACCGGAACGTGCCCTGAAGCTGGCCGAGAAGCTGGGCTTTCCCGTGCTGCTCAAAGCGGCCAAGGGCGGCGGTGGACGCGGCATGCGCGTGGTTCGCACGCCGAACGAATTGGCCGGCGCCCTGGAACAAGCCCAGCGCGAGTCGCTGGCCGCCTTCGGCAGCCCCGACGTCTTTCTCGAGAAATTCATCGAGCGGCCGCGCCACATCGAAGTGCAATTGATGGGCGACAAGCACGGCAACCTGGTGCACCTGTTCGAGCGCGATTGCTCTGTGCAGCGACGGTACCAGAAAGTGGTCGAAATCGCCCCCGCCATCAATCTCGACCAGACCCTGCGCGACGAGATCTGCGAGGCGGCTCTGCGCATCGGGCGCGAGGCCAACTACCAGAACGCCGGCACGGTCGAGTTCCTGGTCGACGCAGACACCGACAAGTTCTACTTCATCGAGGTCAACCCGCGGATTCAGGTCGAACATACGGTCACCGAGGCAGTGACCGGCGTCGACATCGTGCGCAGCCAGATTCTCGTGGCCGAGGGGCGGCGCCTGGACGACGAGGAAATCGGCCTGGGATCCCAGGACAAGATCCGCACCTACGGCTACGCGCTGCAGGGACGCGTGACGACCGAAGACCCCGAGAATCGCTTCTTGCCCGACTACGGCCGGATCATGCACTACCGCTCGGCCGGCGGCATGGGGCTGCGGCTCGACGCGGGCACCGCCTTCTCGGGTGCCCAGGTCACGCCGTTCTACGACTCGCTGCTGGTGAAAGTGACCGCTTGGGGCCCCACCTTCAAAGACGCCACCCGCCGCATGGAGCGCGGGTTGTCCGAGTTCCGTATCCGCGGCGTGAAGACCAACATTCCGTTTTTGATCAACCTGGTCACGCATTCCAAGTTCATCGCCGGCGGACTGACGACCAAGTTCATCGACGAGACGCCCGAACTGCTCGAGCTGGTGCCGCGACAGGACCGGGCGACCCGGCTGCTCAGCTACCTGGCCGAGGTGGCTGTCAACGGCCATCCGCTGGTCAAGCAGCGCCCGGCCGTGGTACGCAGCCAGCCGGCGCCGTTGCCCGCGCTCGACCATCGCGAGCCGCCCCCGCCCGGCTATCGCAACAAGCTATTGGAAATAGGGGCGGAAGAGTTTTGCCGCTGGGTGCTTGCCCAGGACAAGCTGCTGATTACCGACACGACGTTCCGCGACGCGCACCAGTCGCTGTTGGCCACGCGACTGCGTACCTACGACATGCTGGCCGTGGCCGACGCCTACGCGCGGCTTTGTCCCGAGCTGTTTTCGATCGAAATGTGGGGCGGGGCGACCTTTGACACGGCCATGCGATTCCTCAAGGAAGACCCCTGGCAGCGGCTGGCCGACCTGCGCGAGAAGATCCCCAACATCCTGTTCCAGATGCTCTTGCGGGCGTCCAACGCACTGGGCTACTCGAACTACCCCGACAACGTCGTTCAGACCTTCGTCAAGGAAGCGGCCGCCGCGGGCATCGACCTGTTCCGCATCTTCGACTCGCTCAACTGGCTGCCCAACATGAAGGTGGCCATGGAATCCGTGCTCGAAACCGGCGCCCTTTGCGAAGCGGCCATTTGCTACACGGGCGATATTCTCGACGGCAGCCGCACGAAGTACGACCTGAAGTACTACGTCGACATGGCCCGCGAGCTGGAAAAGATGGGCGCCCACATTCTGGCCATCAAAGACATGGCCGGCCTGTGCAAGCCGTACGCGGCCCAAAAGCTCGTCGAGGCGCTCAAGCAGGAAATCGACATCCCGGTTCACTTTCATACGCACGACACCAGCGGCGTGCAGGCGGCTTCAATCGTCAAGGCGGCCGACGGCGGCGTCGACATTGCCGACACGGCCATGTCCTCGATGTCGGGGCTCACCTCGCAGCCGAATCTCAACTCGGTGGTCGAAGCCCTGCGGTTCACGCCGCGCGACACCGGGCTGTCTTTCGATCATCTGCACGCGCTGTCCCGCTACTGGGAAGCGGTGCGCGAGTTCTACTCGCCGTTCGAGACGGGCATGATGGCCAGCACGGCCGACGTGTACCTCAACGAGATGCCCGGCGGGCAGTATACGAACCTGTATCAGCAGGCCCATGCCCTGGGGCTCGGTTCACGGTGGGACGACATCTGCCGCATGTACGCCGACGTCAACGAGTTGTTCGGCGACATCGTCAAGGTGACTCCCTCGTCCAAGGCCGTGGGCGACATGGCCCTGTTCCTGATCACGAATAACCTTACCGTCGACGACGCGCTGGATAGCAGCCGCGAGTTGTCGTTTCCCGAGTCGGTGGTGGACCTGATGGCCGGCCGCATGGGCCAACCGCCGGGAGGCTTTCGGCCCAAGATTCGCGATCGCGTCCTGCGCGGCCAGCCGGGGCTCGAGGACCGGCCCGGGGCGCACCTTCCGCCGGCCGATTTTCAGGCCGTCGCCCAGGAGCTTGCCGAACCCTTGGGGCGCGAGCCCACGAAGCACGAAGTCCTGTCGTACCTGATCTACCCCAAGGTGTTCACCGACTTCGTCGACCATCAGACGAAGTATTCCGATGTCAGCGTGCTGCCCACCAACATCTTTCTATACGGACTCGAGCCGGGCCAGGAAGTGTCCGTAGAGATCGAGCGGGGCAAGACGCTGATCATCAAGCTGCTCACGATCGGCGATCCGCATGCCGATGGTCGTCGCACGGTGTTCTTCGACCTCAACGGGCAGCCACGCAGCACGGCGGTGCGCGATCTGTCGCTCGAGAGCGAAGTGGACAGCCGTCCCAAGGCCGACAAGTCCGACACCACGCAGATCGGGGCTCCCATGCCGGGCCTCGTCGTCGCCGTCGAGGTGAAGACGGGCGACACCGTTAAGGCCGGCCAGAAGATGCTCACGCTTGAAGCGATGAAGATGGAGACCACCGTTCACGCCGAGCGCGACGGCAAGGTCACCGAAATGCACGTCGCCTCCGGGTCGCAGGTCGACACGGGCGACTTGTTGTTGAAGCTCGAATAAGGCCGCCACTGGGAGAGGCCAGGCCTGCCACTCAGGCGTCGTTGCCCAGCAGGTCGATCAGGGCCGCCAGCGGCAAATAGACCCAGTCCGGCCGGTTGTTGAGCTCGTAACGCAGCTCGTAGAGCGCTTTCTCCAGCAGGCACACCCCCACGGCGCGCTCGAAGGCGTCCATCGAGTCCGGCAAAAAGCTGGCCTTGCCGACCGTGTCGTGATAGGCCGACAGAAACGACACTGCGCTCCAGGCGTACCAGGCCCGCGTCCAAGCGTCGAGTTGTGCGGGAGTCAGGGCGACCTGGTCGGCCGGCACGACCGACGATGCCGAACAGCTTGCGTAGTGCAGCGAGCGGACCATGCCGGCCACGTCGCGCGCGGCAAGCTGCTTCTTGCGGCGCTCGCTGATGCTGCGGACCGGCTCGCCTTCGTAGTCGATGATCACGAAGTCGCCGTCGGAGGCCAATACCTGGCCCAGGTGATAGTCGCCGTGGCAGCGAATCTTGTCGACCTTCAACTCCGCAGCGTCAAAGTGCCCGAAACGCTCGAGAGCCGCCGCCTCGCGGCCCAGCAGTCGTTCTGCCGAAGCGCGCACGTCGCCCTCCAGTCGCGGCGCGTGCTGCCGCAACAATTCGAACGTCGCACGAGCCTCCTGGCTCATCCGCGCCGCTGCGTCGCGGCGGTCCTCGTCGCCAAAGGGCTCGGGAGCGAAATCGGGGTCGCCTGTATCACTGGCCAGGGCCAGGTGCATCTCGGCTGTGCGCTTGCCCAGCAGGGCGGCGCTGCCGAGGAATCCCTCATACGTGCTTCGCGCTATCGCAGGAATCGAGCTCTCGCTCGCGCGCAAGATACCCTCGCTGGGCAGGGGGGCCGGCGGGGCATCTCGATCGGCCCCGCGCAAGGCTCCCGCGAGCCAGTCCAGCGTGAAGCTCCAGGCATCGCCCTGGTTGGGCACGAAGGCTTGCAGCATGGCCAATGCCCAAGGCTCCTGGCCTTCTTGTTGATAGGTCAACGCGCCTGCCAGCAGGGGCGAGTGCGGAAAGCGGCACCGGGTGAGAAACTCGCTGATCTCGAAGTCGGGGTTCATGCCCATCTCGACCCGGCGAAACGCCTTCAGAATCAACCGCTGGCCGTAAATCACGGAGCTGTTGCTCTGTTCGGCCCGCACCGGCTTGGGCTCGAGCACTTCGCTGGCGCCTCCGCGGAGTTGCCCGTACGCGGACGTCTGCGAGATGAGGAGCTGGCCGTGCTTGCCAGACAAGGCCTGCGGCTCGTCGAACAGCTCCAGCAGCCGGCGGCAGTAGCCGACGTCGTCCATCGCGTCGCACAGCGTTCCCACCGGCTGGGCATCGTTGTCGACGACGGTGATCCAGGGCGTTGTCGGAGCGGCGCCGTCGGCCGGGGCGAATGCCAGCGGCACGTGGTAGACCTCGTGCTGGCCGGAGGTGAATTCCAGCTTGGCCACGAGCAGCCACACCGACGGCGTCATCCCGACCGCGTCGACGATCTCCAGCGACTTGATCGTGCGCGTCTTGGCCCCGAACCACCGCCGCTTGAGAATCGCCTCGGCCATGGCCGAGGCCAACAGCGGGCGGGACTCGCCCTCCAGAATCGAACGCCAGTTCCAGGAGCCTGCAATCGTCAGCGTGGGCAGTGCGGCCCGCGAAGCCTTGTCGTCCATGGTAGCTTCCCTCGATCAGTCGAGGACCGCCCGGCGAAGGCTACGCCTGGGCGATCCGCAGGATGTGCGCCGACAGGTGGTACGGGTCGAGTCTGACGAAATTCCGTGCCCCATGCCAGGTGAACGTCTCGCCGCCGAGCAGGTCGTGGAGTTGATAGGGCTTCTCCGGCGAAAGGCCCAGGTCCTCGAGCGGCAGGTAGACGAATCCTTGTTCGACGTTGTAGTAGTTCAGGTTGACGACCATCAGCATCAGGTTACTGCCGTCTTCGGACCGCTTGCTATAGCAAATCAGGCGATCGTTGTCGGTAGCGTGAAACCGCAGGTTGTTGGTCGACTGCAAGGCCGGATTGGCCCGGCGGGCCCGATTGGGCGTGGCAATGACGCCGCCGAGATTCTCCGGCCCGCTGAAGTCCCAGGCCCGCGTCTGATACTTTTCCGAGTTCAGGTATTCTTCACTTCCGGCCTCGCGAGGCAAGTGCTGTAGGGTCTCGAAAGCCGGACCGTAGATGCCGTAGTTCGACGAGAGCGTGCCGGCCAGCACCAGCCGGGTGACAAAGGCCGCCCGGCCCCCGACCTGCAAGTGCTCCGGCAGGATATCGGGCGTGTTGGGCCACAAGTTGGGGCGGAAGAACTCCCGCACTTCGGTCTTGGTCAGCTCGTCGAGATACTCGGTCAGCTCGGCCTTGCTGTTGCGCCAGGTGAAATACGTGTACGACTGGGTGAATCCCAGCTTCGCCAGCCGGTACATCACCCGCGGCCGCGTGAACGCCTCGGACAGGAAGATCGTCTCGGGGTGCTTCTCCTTCACCTCCGCAATGCACGCCTCCCAGAAGCCGAAGGCCTTGGTGTGCGGGTTGTCCACCCGAAAGATGCGAATCCCCTGGTCGCACCAGTACAGGAACACGTCGGTCAGCTCGCGCCACATGCCCTGCCAGTCGGTCGACTCGAAGTCGAAGGGGTAGATGTCCTGGTATTTCTTGGGTGGATTCTCGGCATACTGGATCGTGCCGTCGGGCCGGGCTCGGAACCACTCAGGGTGTTCCTTCACGTAGGGATGATCGGGCGAGCACTGGAAGGCGATGTCCAGTGCCACGTCGATGCCCCGTTCCTTGGCCGCCGCGATCAACGCGTGCAGGTCGTCGAGCGTGCCCAACTCCGGATGGATCGCCTTGTGGCCACCCTCGGGCGAACCGATTGCCCACGGCGAGCCGACGTCGTCGCTCTGGCATTCGGTGCTGTTGTTCTTGCCCTTGCGGAAAGTCGAGCCAATCGGGTGGATAGGTGGCAGGTACAGCACGTCGAAGCCCATGTCGGCCAGCCGCGGCAGCCAGTTGATGCAGTCGCGAAACGTCCCGTGCCGGTTCACGTCGCCGCTGGTCGAGCGGGGAAACAGCTCGTACCACGTGCTGAACCGGGCCCGCTCGCAGTCGACGACCACGATCGACGGCGGATTCGACTCGCTGGCGAACCGCAGGTCGGGATAGCGCCGCATCAGGTCGTCGAGCTCGGCCGAGGCGGCAAAGAACGCCGAAGGCCCGCCTCCGCCGTTGAACACCTGCTGCCAGTGGTGCAGCCGCCCGCCGTCGGCTCCGCCGGCCCGCTCGGCCGCGGCGCCCAGCAGCGCGGCGCCGATCTGCAAATCGACCGTGATGTCCTGGTTGGCGGCGATCCGCTTCTGCAGGTCGTGCTGCCAGGTCTCGTAGGCATCAACCCAGGCCCGCACGCGAAACTCGTAGCGTCCCATTTCCTCGACGACGAACTCGCCTCGCCAGCGGTCGTTGCCTAGGGCCGTCATCGGGCTGACCTGCCAAGCGTCGGCACCCAGCTTGCGACTGAGCACGACGGCCCGCACGCTGTCGTGGCCGTCGGCAAAAGCGTCGCACGTAACGAGTACCTTCTCGCCCACCGAGCGTTTGACGGCAAAGCGGCCGCAGTCGACCGAGGGCTGGACGTTTTCGATGATCACTCGGCGGCGGCCGTCGCCTGCCGCAGGGGTGGCGCTATCCATGTGTTGCATCCTTGGCGTGCGGGTGGCCCAACGGGCAGGCATGTGGCGAGAGCCGCACGGGGCGGTGTGCCTGCGCCGGGGGGCGGCGGGAAACTTGGTTCAACCCGAAATCTTCGAGTAAAGCGTAACACACCAGCCACGTTTTGCGGGAGATGCGGCGACTTCTCCGACTGCGGGTTCTGGCACCCGCGACACACGACCGCCACAACCCTCCCAACACGCACCGCGCGTGAGCAGCGAGGGACGCCACCGGGGGCCCGAGCCCCGCTTGCCGACCGGGGCGGGAGAAACTAGGATAAGTCGTTCTGATCCCCTCTAGCTCAGTTGGTAGAGCAGCCG